>NZ_BSOW01000022.1 GCF_030160715.1 Bradyrhizobium iriomotense | reverse complement strand
CCCGTCCTCCGCAGCTGCCAGGCCGTCCTTGACGGCCGCGAGCACGGTGTCACGCTAGACCAGTACGGGCGATCACACGTTCTTATGGTTGCTACGAGGTTTGTTCCTTGCAATGACGCAACAAAAAAACGCCGGAGCGGTTGCCCGCTCCGGCGCTTGGTTTGTTCGAGCGCTGACGCTTACGCCGCGTTGAAGCCGGCGACCGCCTTCACCTCGAGGAAATCCTCCAGACCGTACTTGCCCCACTCGCGGCCGTTGCCGGACTGCTTGTAGCCGCCGAACGGCGCGCTGCGATCATTGGGCACGCCCTGGAGGTTGACGTTGCCGGCGCGGATCTGGCGACCGACGCGCTTGGCGTCCTCGACCGAAGCGCCGGAGACATAGCCAGCGAGGCCATAGGGCGTGTCGTTGGCGATCTGCACGGCGTCGGCTTCGTCCTTGGCGCCGAGGATGGTCAGCACCGGTCCGAAGATCTCCTCCTTCGCAATCGTCATCTCAGGGGTGACGTCGGCGAAGATGGTCGGGCGAACGTAGAAGCCCTTGTTGACGCCCTCGGGCAGGCCCGGGCCGCCGGCGACGAGCGTTGCGCCTTCGTCGATGCCCTTCTTGATCAGCGCCTGGATCTTGTCCCACTGGCCGCGGTTGACGACCGGACCGATGGTGGTGCCTTCGCCGCGCGGATCGCCCGCCTTGGTCTTGTCGGCGACCGCCTTCGCGATCGCAGCCACTTCCTTCATCTTGGACAGCGGCACGATCATGCGCGAGGGCGCGTTGCAGGACTGGCCGGAGTTGTTGAACATGTGCATCACGCCGCCCGTCACCGCCCTCGCGAGATCGGCGCCTTCGAGGATGACGTTCGGCGACTTGCCGCCGAGCTCCTGGCTGACGCGCTTCACGGTGGGAGCTGCGCGCTTGGCCACATCGATGCCGGCGCGGGTCGAGCCGGTGAACGAGATCATGTCGATATCGGGATGCTCGCTCATGGCGGCACCGACCTCGGGGCCGAGACCGTTGACGAGGTTGAACACGCCCTTCGGCACGCCAGCTTCATGGAGGATTTCCGCGAAGATCAGCGCCGAGGTCGGCGTGAACTCCGACGGCTTCAGGATCATGGTGCAGCCGGCGGCGAGCGCGGGCGCCACCTTGCAGGCGATCTGGTTGAGCGGCCAGTTCCAAGGTGTGATCATGCCGACCACGCCGACCGGCTCGCGCAGCACCATGGCGGTGCCGACCGGTTCCTCGAAATGATAGTTCTTGAGCACGTCGAGCGTGGTCATGAGGTGGCCGAGGCCGGCGCCGGCCTGGAGCTTCTCCGCCATCGGCAGCGGCGCGCCCATCTCGTCGGACACGGCCGCGCCAATCTCCTTGAGACGGCCCTTGTAGATCTCGATGACCTTGGAGAGCAGCGCGACGCGCTCCTCGCGGCTGGTCTGGGAATAGGTGGCAAAGGCGCGCTTGGCGGCAGCGACGGCCTTGTCCACGTCAGCCTTGGAGCCGAGCGCAACCTCATACATCGCCTCTTCCGTCGCCGGATTGACGACCGGCGTGGACTTCTTGACGGCGGGATCGACCCAGGCGCCGTCGATGTAGAATTGCATGCGATTGACCATCGTTAACCTCTTCTTGGGGGCATGGTGGGGGCGTTTCGGCAGGCATCCTTGCACGAAAGCGCCGGCAATTGAACCCGCCATATGCGGGGCCAGCGTTGCGGCGGACGGGGAGTATATGAGCCGATGGTGGGAACGTGGCAAGGTCTCGCCACACTCACGATGTCGTCCCCGCGAAAGGCCGGACCCATAACCACAGGGCGGAGTTGGCTTGCTCAGGCGTCTACCAGCCGCGGCCGACAACATCCGCCGCGGAGTATGGGCTCCGGCCTTCGCCGGGGCGACGGGGATTTTACACCGCCATCTTCCGATGCAGCACCGGCGCGCCGGTGGTGAGGCTTTCGGCCGCATCGATGATGGCGTTCGCGTCCAGACCATGGTGGCGATAGAGGTCGGCGATGGTGCCGGTCTGGCCGAACTGCTCGACGCCGAGCGCCTCGACGCGATGGCCGCGGACGCTGCCAAGCCAGCCGAGCGCGGCCGGGTGGCCATCGATCACGGTCACGAGACCGCAATCACGCGGCAGCGGTGCCAGCAGTTTTTCGATATGGCTCAAATGCTGCACGCCACGGCGGTCGCGCCGCAATTTCCGCGCGGCGGTCCAGCCTGCGTGAAGGCGGTCGGCCGAGGTGATCGCAAGCAGGCCGACGTCGCGGCGGCTCTCGCCGATGAAGCCGGTCGCCTCGATCGCCTCCGGCGCCACCGCGCCGGTATAGACGATCACGACCTCGGCATTGGGGCCAGGCTTGCGCAGCCAGTAAGCGCCGTCGGTGATGCCCTGCGCGAGCTCGGGAGTCATGATCCGCTGCGCCTGCTCGATCGTGCGCGTCGACAGACGCAGGTAGACCGAGCCACCCTCGCCCGCTTCGCGCTGCATGTGGTCAAAGCCCCAGCCCATGATCACGGCGAGTTCGTCGACGAAGGCCGGTTCGAAGGACGAGAGCCCGTCCTGCGCCATGCCGATCAGCGGCGTTGCGATCGACTGATGCGCGCCGCCTTCGGGTGCGAGCGTGATGCCCGACGGCGTCGCAGCCACCATGAAGCGAGCATCCTGATAGCAGGCGTAGTTCAGCGCATCGAGGCCGCGCTCGATGAAGGGATCGTAGAGCGTGCCGACCGGCAGCAGCCGCTCGCCATTGATCTGGTGCGAGAGCCCCAGGGCCGACATCATGATGAACAGGTTCATCTCGGCAATGCCGAGCTCGAGATGCTGCCCCTTGGGCGAGGCATCCCAGTTGAAGGTCGATGGAATTTTCTCGCTGCGGAATAAATCCGCCTTCTCGGCGCGCGCGAACAGGCCGCGGCGATTGACCCAGGGACCCAGATTGGTCGAGACGGTGACGTCGGGCGACGTCGTGACAATGCGCCTTGCAAGCTCGCTGTCGCTGCGCGCGATCTCGTTCAGCACCAGCCCAAAACCCTGCTGGGTCGACATCTGCGCCGACGGCTTGAAGGTGAGCTGCGAGGGCACCTCGACAACGGGCGCAGTCAGCCTGCGGCCGTCCTGGTTGAAGGGCACGCGCGCGAGGAAGGCTTCGAGCCCGGCGGCATCCTGCGCCATGCCTTCGAACTTCTCCCACTCATGTCCGGGGCGGATGTTCTGGGTGCTGCGAAACTTCTCCATCTGCGCGACCGTCATCAGGCCGGCATGGTTGTCCTTGTGACCCTGGAACGGCAGGCCGACGCCCTTGATGGTGTAGGCGATGAAGCAGACGGGCCGATCGTGATCGATGTTTTCGAACGCCTCCAGCATGCTCGCCATGTCGTGGCCACCGAGATTCGACATCAGCGCCAGCAATTCGTCATCGCTGCGCCGGTCGATCAGTTTCGTGATCGGCCCCTGATCGCCGATCTCGTCATGCAAATGCTTGCGGAAGGCCGCGCCGCCCTGGAAGCACAGCGCCGCATAGAGCGCGTTCGGGCAGTTGTCGATCCACCGCTTCAGCGCTTCGCCACCGGGCTCGGCAAAAGCCTCGCGCATCAGCCGGCCGTATTTCACGATGACCACGTCCCAGCCGAAATTGCGGAACATGGTCTCGAACTTTTCCCAGAGCCCCTCGCGCACGACGGCGTCGAGCGACTGCCTGTTGTAATCGACCACCCACCAGGTGTTGCGCAGGCCGTGCTTCCAGCCCTCCGCGAGCGCCTCAAAGATGTTGCCTTCGTCCATCTCGGCATCGCCGACGAGCGCGATCATCCGCCCCTCGCGACGATCCTTCATCCAGCCATGCGACTTGACGTAGTCCTGCACCAGCGACGAGAACAGCGTCTGCGCGACGCCGAGGCCGACCGAGCCGGTCGAGAAATCGACGTCGTCGATATCCTTGGTGCGCGAGGGATAGGACTGCGCGCCCTTGAAGCCGCGGAAATTCTCCAGCTTCTCGCGCGTCTGCCGACCGAACAAATACTGGATGGCGTGGAACACCGGGCTCGCATGCGGCTTCACCGCGACGCGATCCTCAGGTTTCAGCACGTGGAAATACAGCGCCGACATGATGGTCGCGAGCGAGGCGGACGAGGCCTGATGGCCACCGACCTTCAAGCCATCCGCATTCGAGCGGATGTGGTTGGCGTGATGGATGGTCCAGGACGACAGCCACAGCACCTTGCGGGCGAGCGCGGTCAATGTGTCGAGACGGGCGGAATCAACGGGCATGGCAATGCTCCGGAAAATGATGGCCCATGATACGCCTGCGGGAGCCGGCAAAATTCTCAATTTTTCGCGCCATACCCGCCAATATTGGGATATTTTACCAATTCATCGCCGCTCCACACAGGTTTCATCCCAATGCCAGAGCTCGACGCCATCGACCGAAAGATCCTCGCCCTGCTCCAGACCGACAGCAGGCTGACCATGCAGGAGCTCGCAGACAAGGTCGGGCTGTCGGTCTCGCCCTGCCACCGCCGGGTCAAGCTTCTGGAGGAGCGCGGCGTGATCACACGCTACATCGCGACCGTCGACCAGAAGGCGCTGGGCCTGCATGTCAGCGTCTTCATCTCGATCAAGCTGGCACGGCAGAAGGAGGAGGACCTCAACCGCTTTGCGCGGGCGATCTCGAAATGGGACGAGGTCTTGGAGTGCTATCTGATGACCGGCAATCGCGACTATCTCTTGCGCGTCGTCGCCGCGGACCTCTCGTCTTACGAGGCGTTCCTGAAGAACAAGCTGACGCGCCTCGATGGCATCGCCTCGATCGAGTCGAGCTTTGCGCTAAGCCAGGTGAAATATTCGATCGCGCTGCCGGTGTAGCGAAGCTGCCTGCCGCTCAGCGCTGCAACTGCGTCAGCGTCGCGAGCATCTCTGCCCGGCCGGGGGACTCCCGATAGGCGTTGACCAATGCGGTCGCCCCCTTCAGTTCAGCGTCCGCGGCACAGCCGTTCCGGGCGAGCCAAATCAGGGCACGCAATGGCTCCGTGCGTCCGAGCCGCTCGAGCAATTCAGAGTAAGGTGGCGGCTCGTCGTTCGGGCCAGGCCGGTACACCTCCGCAATCTCGTGGTGCAACTCGCTCAACGCATTCGTGCATAGTGGCACAGTTGCCTCGAGATCAAGCTCGCCGAGATACTGGAGTAGCGTATATCGCATGCCTGGATCATGCTCGCTCAGGATTTCAACGGCCTCGTCCATCCGACGATCGAGCTTGCGCGCACCCGCAAGCGCCTGGTCCCGCAGGCTCTTGTCGTCGGTAAACTTCAGCCATGCCTTGAGATGCGATTTTGGACCCAGCATCGAAAAACGCTCGGGCCGCTCGCGCAATGTCCGGCCTAATCGCCCGGGGTCACGCAGCTCGGCCAGCTCGTGGATCGTGTAGTTGGGGCGGACATAGTCCTTCGCCATGGCTTCCCAGGCCATCGCCTCAACATCGCACGAGCAGTCATAGCCGACCAGCCAGCTCATCGCTGCAACAGCATCCGATACCTGTAACGCGATATCCGAATACGGCCTGCTATTGGGCGTCTTGAGCATCAGAGGCTCGACGCGCTTGCGCAGCAGGCGGCGCGCCTTCTCGCAAAGCGCTGGCGTCGGATCGAGATCGAAATATCCGAGATTGCCGAGCGGGAAGTCACCACGGTCGAGCATGGTTTCCGCTTGCGTCTGCCGCTGATCGAGGCGTCGGATGCTATCGATCACCTTCACCCGCCTGTCGTTGTTTTGCGTATCGAGAAATGGCGTCCAGTCCCACATCGCGGCATCGGCCGGCACCCGCGCGATGTCCTCATCGTATTTGGCACGCCGCGCGTCCTCCGCATCTTCCGTCGCGTTGCGCATCCGCGACAACGGCTCAATCAGCAGGCACACCGCCAGGATCGCGACGGGAAGCGCGCCGCTGGCGATGCGCGACATCCGGCCCCGCCCCAGCAGAACCAGAAAACACCACCCCACGGCCAAGGGCGGCACAGCGGCGAGAATGACGATCGGCCAGCGAAACGGCGGCAGATCGGACTGCGCCAACAGAGCCATGGCGGTCAGGGCGACCCAGCCGGAGATGGGAACGATGACGAGCACTGACGCCTTCGCCAGGCGCGGAGCGCTGCCTTTCAGGCTCGCAATCGCGGTCATGATCGTCAGCAACGACCAGAGCACGTTGACCATGATGGCGGCGTAGGCCCGGCCGAGGGCGTCGCCCGCCGGATCGCTGTGCCCGGGGTCCACGGCCCCATCCAGTAAAAGGAGCCAAAGCAGGCCGGTGACAACGCCAAGCGCAATGCTGGCGATCAGCGCGCCCCTCGACACTTCAGCAGCCGGCATTCTTGCTCCACTCCGAGCCATTGGTCGCAGCTACAGTCGTACAGGTTCGTTGCCTGACCGGATTTGCACTACGGCCACCCCCCTGCCCGGCCGCCGGTGTCACATGGGCGCAATAAAGGCCGCCGATGGTCGTGGCCACAGGCACCTTAGCCGAGAGAAGGACCCATGACCGCAGCCGACCATACCGCCGAAGCCGCCAAGCGCGAGCGCATCATCCAGGAGATGGCCGACAATCTCGACGAGGAGCTGGAGCTGGAACTCGACGACAGCCGGCTCGACGACCTCCTGGACGAGACCAATACGCTCCACCCAACGCTGGACCGCAGGCTCTACTTCAAGGAACTGCTGCGGCTCCAGGGCGAGCTCGTCAGGCTCCAGGACTGGGTGCAGCATGAGAAGAAGAAGGTCGTCGTGCTGTTCGAGGGCCGCGATTCCGCCGGCAAGGGCGGCGTCATCAAACGCATCACCCAGCGCCTCAACCCGCGCATCTGCCGCGTCGCAGCCCTTCCGGCGCCGAGCGAGCGCGAGCGCACGCAGTGGTACTTCCAGCGCTACGTGGCGCACTTGCCCGCCGGCGGCGAGATCGTGCTGTTTGACCGGAGCTGGTACAACCGCGCCGGGGTCGAGCGCGTGATGGGCTTCTGCACCGAGGAGCAGTACCGGGAGTTCTTCCAGTCGGTGCCGGAATTCGAGCGGATGCTGATCCGTTCCGGCATCATTCTGGTCAAATACTGGTTCTCCATCACGGACGACGAACAGCAGTTCCGCTTCACCATGCGCATCCAGGACCCGCTGAAGCAGTGGAAGCTGAGCCCGATGGATGTCGAGGCGCGCAGCCGCTGGGAGCAGTACACCAAGGCCAAGGAGACGATGCTTGAGCACACGCATCTGCCGGACTCGCCGTGGTGGATCGTCGATGCCGTGGACAAGAAGCGCGCTCGGCTCAACTGCATTGCGCATCTCCTCGGCCAGATCCCCTACCAGGACGTTGCGCGCGTGCAGGTGGTGCTGCCGCCGCGCGTCCGTAACCCCGATTATCACCGCGGACCCATTCCGCAGGAGATGTACGTGCCCGCGAGGTATTGACACCGCCCGCCAGCGGGCGGGCTTCCGGATAAGGAAGGCAAGATGCCCGTGCCGAGCGATTTGAGCGTGAACAGCGAGACCCTGCCTCGCCGCCGCAATCGCTCCGGCCCGTGGCTCCTGCTTGCGAGTGCGCTTTCCGCGGTGACGGTGGCGCTCGCGATCGCCTATTGGGCGTGGCAGCCGGCGAGCTTGCGCATCGCCGTCGGCCCGCCCGGCAGCGACGACCTGACCGTGGTGCAGGCCCTCGCCAGGGCCTTCGATGCGAAGGGCGGGCCGGTGCGACTCACGCCGATCGAGACCGACGGCACGCTGCAAAGCCTCAACCTGCTCGGCAGCGGCAAGACTGATCTTGCGGTGGCGCGTGGCGACATCGAGATGCCCGCGGAAGCGAATTCGGTGGCGATCCTGCGCCGCAATTTTGTGGTGCTATGGGCGCCCACGGGCCGCAAGGGCGCCGCAAAATCGAAGGTGACGGAGATCGCAGGCCTCAGCGGTCGCCGCGTCGGCGTGGTAGGCCTCGGCGACGCCAACGTCATCCTGCTGCGCGTGATCCTGGCTGAGTCCGGTGTCAATCCGCAGAAGGTCGCGGTGGTGCAGTTCGGCACCGACCACATCTCCGAGATGACGCAGGACACAACGCTCGACGCCTTCATGATGGTCGGGGGGCTCGACGCCAAGGTCATCTCTGACACGATCGCGGCGACCGCACGCCTGCGCGGTGAGCCCAAATTCCTCGGCGTCGACGTCTCGGATGCCATCGCCGAGCGCCATCCGCTCTACGAATCCGAGGAGATCCCGGCCGGCGCGTTTGCTTCCTCGCCGCAGCGACCCGACGACAAGATCGACACCATCGCCGTCAACCATCTGATCGTGGCGCCGGCCTCGCTGTCGGAGGACACGGTCGCCGCCTTCACGCGGGAGCTGTTCACGATCCGGCCACAGCTCGCGAAGGAGCTCCCGGCTGTCAGCCACATCCAGAAGCCCGACACCGACAAGGACGCCGCGCTGCCGGCACATCCCGGTGCGGCCGCCTACATCGACAGCAATGAACGCAGCTTCATGGACAAGTACAGCGACTACATCTGGGGCGTGGTGCTGATCCTCTCCGGCCTTGGCTCGGTGGCTGCATGGCTTCGCCATTACCTCAGACGCAATGAGCGCAAGCTGAACACGCTGCACCGCGACCGCCTGCTCGGCGCGATCGTGAGCGTGCGCGAGGCGGCCTCCGTCGATGAACTGGCGGCGATGCAGCGCGCAGCCGACGACATCCTGCGCGAGACGCTGGTCTGTCACGAGGACGGCGCGATCGAGGATGGCGACCTCGCCGCCTTTGGCCTGGTGCTGGCGCAATTCCATCAGGCGATCGTCGATCGCCGCGCTGCGATCGGCAAGACAGCCGAGCCCGACGAGAGCGCCGCCGTGCCGACCCAGCCCGATGCTCCCGCCCGTCAGCTCGCCGCTATCTCCACGGCTCCACGATGATCTTGGTATGCGCCTCGGGGTTGGCGAGGTCGGCGAAGGCCCTCGCCACGCCGTCGATCCCGACTGTCGCCGTCACCATCGCGGCCGCATCGACCTCGCCTTCCGCGATCAGGCGCAGCGAGTAGGAAAATTCCTCCGGCGTGTAGCCGAGCACATATTGGACGTTCAGCTCCTTCATGATGCCGAGCATCGGCTCGCTCCTGTCGCTCTCCATGCAGACGCCGACCACGACGATGCGCGCATCGCGCGGGGCGCCTTCGAACACTTGCTGGAGCAGGCCGGGCACGCCGACGCATTCGAAGATCAGCGCGGGCTTCAGCGCCGGCAGCATCGCCTGGAGCGGCGGCCGCGCGGCTTTTTCCTGCTCCGACATCTGCGCGTGCTCGGCCCAGGCCGCGTAGGGCTGCGATACCCGGGGATCGACGACAATGTCGGCGCCGAGCTTTGCCGCAAGCGCGCGCCGCGCCGGCGAATAGTCCGCGGCCACGATCGGATGCAGGCCCTTGATCCTGAGCGCCGCTATGACCGCTAATCCCACAGGGCCGCAACCGATGACGAGCGGCACCTCGCCGCCGCGCACGTTTGCCTTGGCAACGGCATGGACGCCGACCGCGAGCGGCTCGGTGAGCGCAGCGTGCTCCGCGGCGAGGCCGTTGGGCACTTCGAGCAGCAGCGGTTCGCTGAGCAGCATCGCCTCGGCATAGCCGCCGATGTTGTCGTTGGAATAGCCGATGCCCTGGATACCCGCCGGCGTCAGCAGCGCCGGCAGCGAGCAGACGCGCGTACCAGGCTTCAACTTGCGTTCGGTACCCGGACCATGATCGACGATCTCGCAGCAGAACTCGTGGCCGAAAACGACGTCGCGCGACAGGTCCATCGGGGTGCGCCCAGCCTTCTTCGCCATCTCCGCCATGCGATGGGCGTGCTGGCGCGCGTGCAGGTCGGAACCGCAGATGCCGCAGTCGAGCGTCTTGACCAGCACCTGGCCGGGGCCCGGCTTCGGCTCCTGCATCCTGTCGACGACAATCTCGCCGTTTCTGAAAATAGCGGCCCGCATCCGGCTCCTCCCATTCTTGTTGGAGCCATTGATAGCACGAGCCAGCCCAGAGATATTGCGTCAGGCGTTCGGCGAACGCTCTTCGAGCACCAAAAGCTGCGCGCGGCGGACGCGCTCGCGATGGGCGATATAGAGGCCGCTCGCGACGATGAACGCGGCGCCCGTGATGGTCCAGGCGTCCGGCAGCTCGCCGAAGATGAAGAAGCCCAAAATGCTGACCCACAGCAATTGCGTGTAGGAGAACGGCGCCAGCACCGAAGCATCGCCATAGCGATAGGCGAGCACGATGATCCACTGGCCCACCGTAGAGGCGATCCCGATGAAGATACCGAGCCCGATGGCAGTCCAGCTCGGCGCGACCCAGACGAACGGCACCATCGCGGTGAGGATGGCAAGGCCAGTCAGCGCCGAATAGGCCATTGTGGTGACGACGGCTTCACGTCCGCTGATCATCCGCGTCAGGATCAGCGCGGCCGCCCAGCAGAACGCCGAGACGATCGGGAAGAACGCGGCGACGTGAAACGCGTTCGAGCCCGGCCGCAGGATGATCATGACGCCGACGAGGCCCAGCGCGGTTGCGAGCCAGCGACGCACGCCGACCTTCTCGCTCAGGAAGATGATCGACAGCGCCGTGACGAACAGCGGCGAGACGAAGCCCGTGGCGGAGGCCTCCGCGATCGGGAGAAAGCGCAAGCCGGTGATGAAGAACAGCGAGGAGCCGAGCAGCGCAGCGCCACGCATCAGTTGAAGACCGAGCCGCTCGGTACGCATCGCATAAAGCGGCGAGGCCGGCAGCATCACCGGCGTGAACATCAGTGCGAAGGTCAGGAAACGGATCCAGGTGATCTCGATCGACGGCAGGCTCGTCGAAAGGTATTTCGCGGTGACGTCGGAGCAGCCGAGGAATACCGTCGACAACAGGACCAGCGCAATGCCCTTGAAGGGATGGTCGACGCGCGCGGGTGCGCGGCGCACGGCCTGCTTCTTCTCTGGCATAGGCACGGAAATACTGTCGAGCCTTGCGGCTGCGGCGGGCGGCGGTGTCACGGCTGGAACTCGGGAAAATGCGAATCTATCAGCCTATAAAAACGCCAATTGCGCCGCGTTCACAACGCCCGAAAACAGGAAGCCGATATGCGCTGATGGGCGCGCGTGTGAACACTCCGTTAATAAAAGCGCCTTTTTTGCACTACAGCATCGGCAGGCTGCGCGGCTTGCTTCCGCGCGGAAACGCCGCATCCAGCGCGGCGATGTCGTCTCTGGTCAACACGAGATCGCCACTCGCCGCATTTTCGCCAGCATGCTCGGCGGACGACGCCTTCGGGATCGCGAACACCGTAGTTGCTCGGGTGAGGAAGCTCAGCGTGACCTGACGCGGCGTCGCACGATGCGCCTCTGCGATGCGCGCGAGCACCGCGCCGCCCTTGCTCGCGCTTGCCGGAAAATCATCATGGCCGAACGGCGAATAGGCCACCACCGCGACACCCTGCCGCTCGCACCACGGAATCACCGCGTGCTCGATCGCGCGCTCCTTCAGATGGTAGAGCACCTGATTGCAGGCGATCTTGCCTTCGCCCGCGACGTCAAGGATGTCGTCGAGATCGTCGGCGTCGAAGTTGGACACGCCCCAGGATTTGATCTTGCCGACCTTCACCAGCTCCTCGAACGCGGCAACGGTGTCCTCCAGCGGATAGGAGCCGCGCCAGTGCAGCAAATAGCAGTCGAGCCGGTCCGTCTTCAGCCGCTTGAGCGAGCGCTCACAGGCGGTGATGGTGCCGCGGCGCGAAGCATTGCTCGGCAGCACTTTTGAGACCAGGAACACCTCGTCGCGGCGACCGGCAATCGCATCCGCAATGACGAGCTCCGCATCGCCATACATCTCGGCGGTGTCGATATGTGTCATCCCGAGATCAAGCCCGCGCTGAAGCGCCACAATCGCGCGCTTGCGGTCGCCGTGGTCGAGATACCAGGTGCCCTGCCCGATGACGGAAACGTTGGCGCCGGTGCGGCCGAAGGGCTTCGTGTTCATGTTCTTCTCCACAGGCGAGATTGGAATGCTCCCTCTGCCCACTTTCGGGGGAGGCGAATGGAACGTGGCGCGCGAATTTCGTCAGACAACAAGTATCGAGGATTAGAGTTCACTGATATCCGCGACCAGCACGCTACCGGTCGACGACTCCGTAATATAGAGCCGATCCTTGTTTGCGCCACCGATTGCAACGTTGGTGCAGTTCGACCCGGCGCAGGACTTGATCCGCGCGATCAGCTCACCGTTCGGCGCGAACACGAAAACGTGTCCGAGCGAGGCGTGACCGACGAACAGGCGGCCGGCGCGGTCCATGGTCATGCCGTCGGGGCCGGAGGTGCCGAACAGCGAGCAGAAGCGGCCGACCTTCGAGACGCTACCGTCTTTCATGAACGGCAGGCGCCACACCGCATTGTCGCGCGTCATGGCGACGAACAGCACGGTCTCGGTTGGATCGAGCACGAGCCCGTTCGGACTGATGCCGGTATCGATCAGGCAATCAAGTCGACCGCCCGGGGTGAGCCGATAGACGCGGCCGCTCGGATCGTGCAGGCCGGTCTGCCCCTGGTCGGTAAAATAGATGTCGCCGTTGGAGGCGAGATGCAGGTCGTTGCAGCCGCGGAACGACTCCGAGTTGCGCGCGGTGAGCACCGGGGTGATGCGCCCCGCCATCGCATCCAGCTCCATGATGCCATGCATGTAGTCGGCAACCAGGATGCGACCGTCGGCTGCGATCTTCAATCCGTTCGGCCAACCCTCGTAATCGATGACCAGCGACCACACCCCATCGGGCGCGATGCGAAAAATGCGGCCGAACGGAATGTCGACGATGTAGAGATTGCCGTCCGCATCGAACGAGGGACCTTCGATGAAGGAGTCGGTCGCAACTCCCGGCCGGTTGGCATCCGCCCAATCCGTCCGCACGCCCTTGCGGCGGAAATGTTCGGGCATAGCGGAGAACAGCCTTGTCTGGGTCAGGCGGGGCGGCGTTTCCAGGTACATCATGCTTGTTGTAATTTTTATGTGACGTTGCGCGAGAAGCGCCGACACCATAAGCGACAATTGAGAAGCCGTCGATTGGCGCTCATATCATGGCGGCATTCGCGCAAGCTGGCGCTCTACGCTCCGCCGTTGTCTTGGCCTTCGCCAGGACAACGAATGGGAGGCAATGCGCAAGCTGCCTCCACCGATTCGTCATTGCGAGGAGCCCCTGCGACGAAGCAATCCAGAACCCCTCCGCGGAAGGATTCTGGATTGCTTCGCTGCGCTCGCAATGACGGCTGCGTAGCCAGGACTCTTAGCTCGCAGCACCCGCGAACTTTGCTTCCTTCGCAGCCCCACCCGTCTCCGCAATCAGCCGCTTCAGCTCGGGAATGCAGGAGCCGCAATTGGTGCCGGCCTTGAGTTTTGCGCCGATCTCGGCTGCGCTGCGCGCGCCGGCGGCGATGGTGTCGCAGATGGTGGCGCGGCCGACGCCGAAGCAGGCGCAGACCACGGGACCGGTCGAGGCGACACCCTCGGTCGACTTGCCGGAGAGCAACATGCGGCGCTGCTCGTCGCTGACGCTGTCTGCCGCGAACAGGCTCTTCACCACCTCCCAGTCACCGGCATCATGGGCTGGGCCGATGAACAGGCAGGCCTCGATGCGGTCGCCGACGAAGGACGCCGCGCGATAGACGCCGCCGCCGAAATCGCGGTATTCGGCGATATCCTCGCCCCCGATATCGTGCAGCCAGGCCGGCCAGCGCGACAGATCCGCGTTGTCGGCGAAGAGATAGCCGAAGCCGCCGCCGATCGCGGCGCGCGCCCACCACAAATGCGGCGGCAGCGCGAGTTGCTTGCGCGACAGCGCAAAGCCGCGGAAGACGTATTCATACGGCGCGATCGCGGCCGGCGTTGCCTTGGCTTCCGGCTGCCCCGAAAACGGATCGTTGAACGACTGCACCAGCGCGCCGATGCGGCCGTGCGAAGTGTTCATCGCGCTCCAGTGGATCGGCACGAACAGCGTGCCGCGCTGCTGGCGCTCGCTGACGACGACTTTCAGGATGCTCTGGCCGTAATCGGTGGTGACGCGGGCGAAGCTGTCGTCGACGACACCGTATTTGTTGGCATCATCCGGATGGATCTCGACGAAAGGCTCGGGCAGATGCGCCCCCAGCCGCTGGCTGAGGCCGGTGCGGGTCATGGTGTGCCACTGGTCGCGGATGCGTCCCGTGTTCAGGCGCAGCGGCCGCCCCGCATTGGTCTCGCTGCGCAGCGCCGGCACGTCTGGCGCGACGAAGCGACCTTTGCCGTCATTGGTGAAGAAGCCGCCGTTCGCGAAGAAACGCTCGCCAGGGCTCTGGCCCTCGCGCGCAGGCCATTGCAACGGAACGAGCGCGTCATAGGCCTCGTCGGACACCGATTGCAGCGCGCCGATGTCGAAGTCACGGCTGCCATCGTTCTCGAACGCCGAGAGCGCGGCGTGCTCGCGGAAGATCTCGGCGGCGGATTTGTAGTTGAAGCCCTCGCGGAAACCGAGGCGCTTTGCGACCTCGCTCAGAATCCACCAGTCCGGCCGCGCCTCGCCCGGCGCCGGCAGGAACGAACGCTGGCGGGAAATGCGGCGCTCGGAATTGGTCACCGTGCCCGACTTCTCGCCCCATGCGAGCGCGGGCAGCAGAACATGCGGCCCCGCCTCGACCGTGTCGTTGGAGAGCACGTTCTCCGAAACCACGAACAGCTCGAGCTTCTTCATCGCCTCGCGGACGATGTCGGCATCCGGCAGCGACACCGCAGGATTGGTGCCCATCACCCACAACGCCTTGACCTCGCCGCGGTTGATCGCCTCGAACAGCTGCACCGCCTTCAGTCCCTCATGGGTGGCGATGCGCGGCGCCTTCCAGAACCGCCGCACGCGATCGATCTCCGGCGGCGTGAACATCATGTGCGCGGCGAGCTGGTTGGCAAGCCCGCCGACCTCGCGCCCGCCCATCGCATTGGGCTGTCCCGTGAGCGAGAACGGCGAGGCCCCTGGCTTGCCGATGCGACCCGTGGCGAGATGGCAGTTGAGGATGGCGTTGACCTTGTCGGTGCCCTGCGCCGACTGGTTGACACCCTGCGAGTACAGCGTGACGACGCGCTCCGTCTCGCGGAACATCGCAAAGAACGCAGCGACGTCCTGCTCGGACAGGCCGGTCGCGAGCGCCGTAGCCGTGACGCTGCCGGCGATGCTGCGCGCGCGCGCCAGCGCATCGTCGAAGCCCGACGTGTTGTTCGCGATGTAGTCCTTGTCGAGGGCGCCGTTGTCGGCGAGATGAACGAACAGGCCCGCGAACAGCGCCGTGTCGGTGCCGGGCTTGACGCCCAGGAACAGATCGATATCGCTCGCGGTGTCGGTGCGGCGCGGATCGATCACGATGATGCGCGCGCCGCGCTCCTCCTTGTTCCTGCGCATGCGCTGGAACAGGATCGGATGACACCAGGCCGCATTGGAGCCGACCAGCACGAGCAAATCGGCCTTGTCGAGATCCTCGTAGCAGCCGGGCACGGTGTCGGCACCGAAAGCGCGGCGATGGCCGGCGACCGATGACGACATGCAGAGTCGCGAATTGGTATCGACATTCGCCGTGCCGACAAAACCCTTCATCAGCTTGTTGGCGACGTAATAGTCCTCCGTCAACAACTGGCCGGAGAGATAGAAGGCGACCGCATCCGCGCCGTCGCGGGCCACGATATGCTGCATGCGATGGGCGACATGGTCGAGCGCGTCGCTCCAGGCGACACGTTCCAGGACACCTTTGCAGCGGATCATCGGATAGAGCAGACGGCCCTCGAGTCCGACGGTCTCGCCGAGCGCCGAGCCCTTGGAGCAGAGTCGGCCGAAATTGGCGGGATGCTCGGGGTCGCCGGCGATCGCAGCGCCGCCACTGCCGTCGGGCGTAGCCAGCACGCCGCAGCCGACGCCGCAATAGGGGCAGGTCGTTCTGGTAGTGCGGAGCGTCGGGTCGATCGCTGTCATTCAGGCGGCATCCATCAAGCGGCTTTGGGCGGGAGCGCGAGCGCGCGGCCGAACATCATGTCGGTGCGGATCGCTGCGACCGCTTCGCGATTGCGGATCAGCTCGAGATACCAGAGCGCGTCCACGGTATCGCCGATCAGCACGGCGCCGGTGAGCCTGCCGTCGGCGATGACCAGCTTCTTGTAGGTGCCGCGCCTGCGATCGGAGAGCACGAGGCTCTCGCTGCCCGCGCCGCCGACGAAATCGCCCGCCGAGAACACGCTGACGCCGGACACCTTCAAATTGGTCGAGACCACGCTGCCCTGATAGGCCGCGCTCTTCCCGGCAAGGTGCCGCGCCAGCACGCGCGCCTGCTCATAGGCCGGCTCGACCAGTCCGTAGCAGGTGCCGCGATGCTCGGCGCACTCGCCGAGCGCGAAGATGTCGGACTCGCTGGTCTGGAGGCAATCGTTCACGACGATGCCGCGGTTGACGGCAAGCCCCGCCTCCTTCGCGATCGCGACGTTCGGCCGGATGCCGGCCGCAAAGATCACGGCATCGGCCTCGATGCGGCTGCCGTCGGCAAGCTCGACGGCCTCGACGTGGCCGTCGCCGTGAATGCACTTGGTGCTCGCGTTCAGGAGGACGTGGATACCCTTGCGCTCGACCAGCGTCTTGAGCAGCTCGGCCGCCGGCAGATCGAGCTGGCGCTCCATCAGGCGGTCCATGAGATGCAGCAGCGTCACCGGTGCGCCGGCTTTCGCAAGACCATAGGCCGCTTCGAGGCCCAAGAGGCCGCCGCCCACCACGACGACGCGCTTCCTCGCTGCTGCGAGCGTCAGGAGCAGGTCGACGTCGCGGCTGTCGCGAAAGGTGTGGACGCCCGCAAGATCCGCGCCCGGCACGTTCAGCCGCAGCGGCGTCGAGCCGGTGGCGAGGACGAGCTTGGAATATTCCATGCTCTCCTCGCCCACGATCTTCAGCTCGCGACGGCCGACATCGATCTCGGTAACGCGATAGCCGTAGCGCACGGTGACGCCGCGCTGGCGCCACCAGTCGGCGGGCCTGAGTTCGATCTCGTGCGAGCCGGTCTCGCCCGCGAGCACGGACGAGAGCAGCACGCGGTTGTAGGCGAGCCGCGGTTCTTCACCGATCACAGCCACTGCGTAGCGGCCGAGCGAGGTCTTGGCGAGTTCATCGACCAGACGGGCGGCCGCCATACCGTTACCGACGATGACGAGCGGTTCACTCACTTTGGTCCCCTATTCTGCAGCCTGCGGCCGCTGGCCATAGGCCTCGGAAATCATGAAGTTCGACAGCAGGCCGTAAGCCGCGGTCCACGCCGCCGCGACGTCGGGCGTCCAGGCCTCGCCCAGGCCCTTCTCCAGCGTCCACAACAACGTCGAGCCGACGACGGGATAGTGCTCGGGCTTGGCGCCGTAGGCAACGTGACGCTGCGCGAGCGCAGACGCCGCCGGCAGGATCGAGTCAAGATTGGTCAGACCGTTCACGACGACGGTGAGCGTCGCCATCAGCTTCTTGCGCTGCTCGGTCATGTCAGCAGGAAACATCGCCTTCACCGATGGCGCGACCTCGAACAGGCGGTCGTAGAACAGCACCGCGGCGGCTTCCGAAATCGGCGCGACCTTGGCGAAGCTCTGCTGGACGAGGTTGATCTGTTCGGGCGTCATATTGGTCTCCTTGCTGGTTTGAAGTCTGCCTTTGTCCGCGCCGTTGCGGATAAGGTTCATGGGTCAAACTCTCCGGCAAAACTTCTCCCCGCGTACGGGGAGAAGCGAGATTCGTACCAAGTCTCTAGACTCTTGCTTCGGCGAGGCTCGGCGCGCCTTCGGCCTGCGGGCCGCGACGCAGGTAGAACCACCAGGTAATCCCGAGGCAGGAGGCGTAGAAAGCGAGATAGATCGCGAGCGCGAGCTGCGGTCCGCCGGTCATGGCGATCGACTTGCCGAAGCCGCTCGGGATCAGATAGCCGCCGACGGCGCCGACCGCGCCGATGAAGCCGACCGCCGCACCGCTCTCGATGCTCGCCGTCTTCAGCGCAAGCGCGCGCGCCGCATCGCCCTTGCCGCGCACCTTGAACAGGTTCTCCTCACGGAAGATCGAGGGGATCATCCGGTAGGTCGAACCGTTGCCGACGCCCGTCGTGACGAACAGGATCAGGAACATCGACAGGAAGCCGATGAAGTCCTTCTGCCCGACGAAATAGAGCACGCCGATCGTCGCCGCCGCCATCGCGATGAAATTCCAGAACGTGATGATGGAGCCGCCGACCTTATCGGCCAGCCAGCCGCCGAACGGCCGCGACAGCGAGCCGACCAGCGGACCCAGGAAGGCGATCGAGATCGTCATCGCCGGGAACTGGGTCTTGATCAGCAGCGGAAACGCGGCCGAGTAGCCGATGAATGAGCCGAAGGTTCCGATATAGAGATAGGCCATGATCCAGGTGTGCTTGCGCTTGACGATCGCGAGCTGGTTCTTCACCGACGACTTGGCCGAGGTCAGGTTGTTCATGAAGAACACGGCGCCGAACACGGCGATCGCGATCGGCAGCACCCACATCAACCCGGCGTTCTGCAGGAAGATGCCGTCGACCGGGGTCGCCTGGAACAGGTTGATGACGCCGAGCGTCATCAGGATGGGGGTGAGGAGCTGCACGCTGGAGACGCCGATATTGCCGCCGGCAGCGTTGAGACCCAGCGCCGATCCCTTCATCCGGTCAGGGAAGAAGAAGGAGATGTTGGTCATGCTGGAGGCGAAATTGCCGCCGCCGAGGCCTGCGGTCGACGCAACGAGCAGCATCAGCCAGAACGGGGTGTCGGGCTGGCTGACGAAATAAGCAAGCGACAACGTCGGGATGAACAGGATCGCCGCGCTGAAGATGGTCCAGTTGCGGCCGCCAAAGGTCGTGACCGCGAAGGTGTAGGGGAAACGCATCAAGGCGCCGATCAGGCCCGGCACGGCGACGAGCTGGAAGAGCTGGTCGGTCGTGTAGTGAAAGCCTGCCTGCGGCAGCTTGGTGGTGACGATGCTCCAGATCAGCCAGACCGAGAAGCCGATATGTTCGGCCACGATCGACCAGATCAGGTTGCGTCGCGCGATAGTCTTGCCAGTCGCATTCCAGAACGCCTCGTCTTCGGGGCGCCAGTCTGAAATCCAGGTCGGATTCTTCGTCATTGATAATCCCTTCTAGGCTCACCGCTGCGTCGTTGCAGGCTCAGCCTCCAGGCATGGAGGCACGCTCCGAGGCTTCTCCCCGGTGGCGAGTTCACGATGCTGATTGATGATGTTGAGGGACGTCGTCGTTGGCGTCGCAAAATGACATTTCAAATTCCATGCCAAGTGCGCACATTCTGGAAATGCAGGGATTTCAGCGAGTTATTCGCGTGGCCCGAAATTCTTGCAGGACTTTTTCGCACGCAAATTTTGCGATTCGCTCAATCCTTGTGCGGCGCACAAGAATTGAGCGAGGTGTCGATTATTTAGGCGCGGACACTTCCGCGCGTTAACCACTCGTTTACGCGGCTTCGACGAAGCGATGACGCTCGTAGAGGAATTCGAGCACGCGCTGGCGGCACTTCAAGTAGGTGGCATTCGACGCGAGCTCGAGCCGTTTGCGGGGACGCGCGAGCGGCACGTCCAGCACCTCGCCGATGCGCGCGCTCGGACCGTTGGTCATCATCACGATGCGGTCGGATAGGAGCACGGCCTCGTCGACGTCGTGGGTGATCATCAGAATGGTGTTACCGAGCTTCTGATGCAGCGCCATCACCGAGTCCTGCAGATGCGCGCGGGTCAGCGCGTCGAGCGCGCCGAAGGGCTCGTCGAGCAGGAGCACCTTCGGCTCCATCGCGAGCGCGCGCGCAATGCCGACGCGCTGCTTCATGCCGCCGGAGATTTCCGACGGACGCTTGTCCTTGGCATGAGCCATCTGCACGAGGTTGAGATTGTGCATCACCCAGGCCTCGCGCTCGGCCCGCGTCTTGGTTCTGGCAAATACCTTGTCGACGCCAAGCTTGACGTTCTCGAACACGGTCAGCCAAGGCAGCAGGCTGTGGTTCTGGAACACCACGGCGCGATCGGGTCCGGGCGAGTTGACCTCGCGGTTCTCCAGTAGCACGCCGCCGGTCGAGGCGACGGTCAGGCCTGCGATGATGTTGAGCAAGGTCGACTTGCCGCAGCCGGAGTGGCCGATGATCGAGACGTACTCGCCCTTCTCGATGGTGAGATTGATGTCTTTCAGCACCTCGGTCGTGGCGGCGCCGCGGGTAAAGATCTTGTCGATGTGATCGAGCTTCAGATAGGCGGTCATGTGCTGCGCTCCCCTTAGCTCTGCGCGGTGCCGTGAGTGACGAACTTGCCGAGGCCCGCGATCAGGCGGTCGAGCACGAAGCCGATGATGCCGACATAGAACAGCGCCAGGATGATCTCGCTGATATGCGAGGAGTTCCAGGCGTCCCAGATGAAGAAGCCGATGCCGACGCCGCCGATCAGCATCTCGGCCGCGACGATCGCGAGCCAGGAGAGGCCGATGCCGATGCGCAGGCCGGTGAAGATATAGGGCGCGGCCGCCGGGATCATGATCTTGCCGAAGAACTCGAGCGGATTGAGCTGCACGACGGCCGCGACGTTGCGGTAGTCCTGCGGGATGTTGCGGATGCCGACAGCGGTGTTGATAATGATCGGCCACACCGAGGTGATGAAGATGACGAAGATCGCCGAGGGCTGGCCGTCGCGGAAGGCGGCGAGCGAGAGCGGCAGCCAGGCAAGCGGCGGGATGGTGCGAAGAACCTGGAACAGCGGATCGAGCCCGCGCATCGCCCAGACCGATTGCCCGACCAGCGTGCCGAGCGCGATGCCGACGATGGCCGCGATCGAATAGCCATAGGCGACGCGCTGGAGGCTGGCCGAGAGATGCCAGAACAGGCCCTTGTCGATGCCGCCATGATCGAAGAAGGGATCGAGGATCAGCTCCTTCGTGTCCTTGAACACTCTTGACGGCGGCGGCAGCGTCGAGCCGGCACGGCGGCAGATGAGCTCCCAGACCAGCGTCAGCAGCGCGAGCACGACGAGCGGCGGGATGACGCGGACAGCAGCCTCCTTCGCCATCCGGGCATAGGTCTCGCTGCGCGGCGGGCGCTTCGGTGTCATCGCGACGACCGCCGCGGCGGCGCCGGCGGAAGGCGCAACACCTTCAGCGTCGATCTTCTTCACGGACATGTTCATCGAATCTGTTCTCCGGCTGCAATGGTGATGCGGCCGCCCATGGGCGGCCGCGGGACCTATCAGACTTCGACGCGCTTGATCGCGAGCGACTTCAGATAGGCGGCCGGATTTTCGGGATCGAACACCTTGCCGTCGAAGAAGGTCTCCTTGCCGCGCGAGGTAGACGTCGGGATCTCGGCGGACGCGACGCCGAGCGTCTTGGCCGCGTCCTTCCAGAGGTCCTCGCGGTTGACCTTGGCGATCAGCGCCTTGGTGTCGAAGCCAGGCTCGTACTTGCCCCAGCGGATGTCCTCCGTGAGGAACCAGAGATCGTGGCTCTGGAACGGATAGGAAGCGAAGTCGCGCCAATACTTCATGATGTGCGGCGAGTTCTCGACCACCTTGCCGGGGATGCCATAGTCGAACTTGCCCGAGGTGCGATCCAGCACGTCCTCGACCGGGCAGTTCATCCACTGACGCTTGCCCATGATGGCGGCGAGCTCGGCCTTGTTCTCGGCCTTGTCGGCCCATTGCTGGGCTTCCATCACCGCCATCAGCAGAGCCTTCGCGGCCTTCGGATATTTGTCGACGAAGGCGGCGCGCATGCCGAAGGATTTTTCCGGATGCTTATTCCAGAGCTCGCCGGTATTGACGGCGGTGTAGCCGATGCCCTGATGGATCAATTGCAGGTTCCAGGGCTCGCCGACACAGAAGCAATCCATGGTGCCGACCTTCATGTTGGCCACCATCTGCGGCGGCGGCACCACGATGGTCTCGATGTCCTTGTCAGGATCGATGCCGCCGGCAGCGAGCCAGTAGCGGATCCAGAGATCATGGGTGCCGCCGGGGAAGGTCATCGCGGCCTTCACCGCCTTGCCGGAGGCCTTCTTCTTCTCCAGCGCCGCCTTGAAGGGGGCGGCATCGACGCCGAGCTTGAGGTCCGCATATTCGTTCGCAACCGAGATGCACTGGCTGTCGAGGTTGAGCCGCGCCAGGATGTACATCGGCGTCGGCTGATTGTTCTGCGTCACCTTGCCCGCCGAGATCAAATACGGCATCGGCGTGAGGATATGCGCGCCATCGATGCCGTTACCTTCGGAGCCGAGCACGAGGTTGTCGCGCGTGGTGCCCCAGGACGCCTGCTTCTGCACGTCGACGTCGGGCATGCCGTACTTGGCGAACAGGCCCTTGTCCTTGGCGACGAAGAGCGGGCCGGCGTCACTGAGCGCGATGAAGCCGAGCTTGGCGCCCTTGACCTCGGGGCCTGCATCCTGGGCGAACGCACCGGCGGGAAAATTCAGCTTGGCGGCGGCGAGCAGTGCGGCGGTGCTGCCGGTCGCCTTCAACAATTGACGGCGGCTGAGGCCGCTCTCGGAGGGGCGGCGAATGCGCTTGGTCATAGGTCGTGTCGTCCTTTGCGTCGTTGCAGAAATGGTGCGTCAGTGCACACGAGCCCGTCCGTCCGGTGACGCCGCCGTTGGCGCATGCGAACGCATGACGGGAGAGACCCCCGTCTGGTGGCGTCGGCAAATTCGGATAAGAAGTCTCGCGGGACGGCGTCAATGGCGTCGGCACAAACTATTCAAGCTTTGTGCCAAGCGGAACGAGACGAATATTGTTTATAAATCAATGCATTAAGGCATTTGAACAGATTGTCGCAGGCCGCTTCTCCGCGCGCGGAACTTGCGCTCTGCCCAGTTCTTGTGCGCCGCACACAAACTAGGCAGGCGCTCGGAAGGCCGCTCTCAGGCCTGCTCCGCGACCTTCACCCCGAGCGGTTTTGGCGCCAATCCGCCGCCCGGCTTGAGGTGGAATTCATAGGTCATCAGGTGCCAGGGCGCGGCCGCCTTGCCGCCGTCGGGCATCGCCGGATCGGTACGTTTCTCAACCTTGGCGATCAGCTCGTCCTTGACCCCGAACACCACGTCGGATTCGAGATATTTGTCGCCGTCGAGGAAGACGTGGGTGATCAGCGGCTCATAGCCCTTGGCATTGACCAGGAAGTGCACGTGCGCAGGACGCATCGGGTGGCGGTTGGTCTGCACGATCATCTCGCCGACCGGACCGTCGGTCGGAATCGGATAGCTGCACGGCAGGATGGTGCGGAAGAAGAAGCGGCCGTCGGAATCGGTGATGAAGCGCGCCCGCGCCGAGGCGCCGATCTCGTCGTAGCTCGGCTTCTGGGAATCGTAGAAGCCGTCGTCGTCGGCGTGCCAGACGTCGACGGGAACGTTCGCAAGCGGCTTGCCGCCGAGATCCGTGACGCGGCTCTGCACGAACATCTTCTCGCCGGTCAGATTGTGCGGCGAGATATCGGTGCCATGTGCGGTCACCTTGTGCTCGCCGACATAGAAGGGACCGAGCACCGTGGTCTCGGTGGCGCCGTCGCGGTCGCGGTGGTTCACCGCGTCGACCAGCATGGAGACGCCGAGCACGTCGGAGAGCAGGATGAACTCCTGGCGGGTATCGGTGCACTTCTGTCCGGTGCGGGTCAGGAAATCGATCGCATAGTCCCATTCCTCGAAGGTGAGACCGGTCTTGCTCACGTAATCGTGCAACGACTTCACCAATTCCTGGAGCAGGAATTTCGCGCGCGGGTTTGGCGTGTTGTCGAAGCTTTTGACGACGGCTTCCGTGAGCTCGGTTTCGCTGAACTGGGTCATTTCTCTTTCCCGCTGTCCGATTTTCTCGTTGTTTGGCCTGACGGCGTTCCGCTGCGAAGCCTACACCAGTCGGGTGGGCAGCGTTAAGCGCGACCGGCTTGGAATGGGGTCCTCATTTCGGCTATCACCTGTCCATAAAACCGTCCGGAGGAACTGATGCTCGCCCCCACCCCCGCCTCGCCCGAATCCGTCGGCATGTCCAAAGCCGCGCTCGACCGCGTCGATGCGCATCTGAAGAACCGGTATGTCGATGCCGGGCGCTTTCCGGGAACGCAGCTCCTGGTCTATCGCCGCGGCAAGATCGCCCATCGCTCGCTGCTTGGCCTTGCGGATGTCGAGCGCGAGGTGCCGGTCAAGGACGACACCATCTACCGCATCTATTCCATGACCAAGCCCCTCACCAGCGTCGCCTTCATGATGCTGGTCGAGGAAGGCCTCGTCGCGATCGACGAGCCCGTCGCCAAATACATTCCGGAGTGGAAGGACCTTGGCGTCTTCGTCGCCGGCACGCACCCGACTTTCCTCACCAGGCCGCCGTCACGGCCGATGCTGATCGTCGATCTCCTGCGCCACACCTCAGGGCTGACCTACGCCTTCCAGCAGCGTTCCAACGTCGATGCCGCCTATCGCGAGCAGAAGATCGGCGAGGTCGAGAAGGCCGGCACGCTTGAGACGATGATTGAAGGCCTGGCCAAGATCCCGCTGGAATTCTCGCCGGGAGATGCCTGGAATTACTCGGTTTCCACCGACGTGATCGGCTATCTCATCGGCAAGATCTCAGGCATTCCCTTCGAGCAGTTTCTGAAGCAGCGCATCCTCGATACGCTCGGCATGACCGACACCGATTTCCACGTGCCGGCCTCCAAGGTGCACCGCTTCGCCGCCTGCTATTCCGCCGACCCGCAAGGCGGCATGACCTTCCACGCCGGCCAGCGTCGTCAGGGCCTGACGCTCCAGGACGACCCCGCGACGAGCTCGTTCCTCGCCCCGCCTTCCTTCATCTCCGGCGGCGGCGGCCTGTGCACGACGGCGGCCGACTATCTCACCTTCTGCCGCGCGCTGCTGGGTGGCGGTGAGCTCGGCGGCGTCCGCCTGATCGGGCCGAAGACGCTGGCCCTGATGGCGACCAACCACATCCCGGGCGGCCGCTTCTTGCCCGAGGTCTCGCGCTCGCTGTTCTCCGAAGCGACCTATAACGGGATCGGCTTCGGCCTCGGCTTCGCCGTCACCATGCGCCCGGCGGAGACGCTGATTGCGGGCAGCGCCGGCGAGTACAGTTGGGGCGGCGCCGCAACGACCTCGTTCTGGATCGACCCGGCCGAAGAGCTGATCACGATCTTCATGACGCAGGTGCTGCCGTCGAGCGCCTACCCGATCCGGCGCGAGCTGCGCAGTATGGTCTACGCCGCGATCACCGAGAGTAATCTCTAGGATTTTGCAGCCTCACGGCACGGGCCCCGGCGATTCTTCGCCGCGGCCCAGCTGTATCGCGCTCAGTGCATATGACCAATCAGATAGATGCCGCCGCCGATGACCAGAATCGTCGGCACGGCCCACAGAATGAAGACCGAAATGATTGGCATCATCACCTCCGTCAGTTGGATGTGCAGACCTTGACGGTCTTCATGCCAGTCTCGGCTTCGGTACGCGATTTATAGACGGCGCCAGCCGGACCCACGACGGTCATCGACGATTCCGTCGGCTTCTTGTCGACGACGGTGCATTTCTTCGTCTTGACGTCCTGGACGACGTAAAATTCGTCGGCGGCAAAGGCTGGGACGACGAAGGCAGCGATCATCAGCGCCGCGGTAGTAGTTCTTAGTTTCATGCTTCCTCTCCTCCAATCGCCGAAGTCGTTGCTTCGGCAATTCGACAACGGGAAGAAGCGGCAGGTTGTTCCTCGTCGTTAGGAACGCGGTGAGCCTCGCACGGTTGTTGCCGCGCTCGTTTCAACGAGGAGGACATCATGAAGAAGCTGTTGCTGCTTTTCGCAGCTGTCGCGCTGATCTCGACCGGCGAGGCCCGTTCGCGCTAGCGTTCGATTTCGTCCTCCCAGTCCTCCCATTCCACATGATGGGTTTCGAGATAACGCGAGACGGCCACGCCGATGGTCGGGAAGAAGTAATTCTCGCCAAGCTGCGCGAACAAGCCAAATCTCTTCAACTTGTCCTTTACGGGGTCCTTGAGTTCGGCAAAGCACAGCTCAATCCCCTGCGCGTGCAGCGCTTCATCGAGTTCGGCGACCACGTCGCAGGCTGTGACGTCTACGCTCGTAACCGGCTCTGCTGCAACGACCAGCCAGCGTACGGGCGTCGGCGACGTCGCCATGGCATCAAGGATGCGTTCCCTGAAGAATTCGGCGTTGGCAAAGAACAGAGGCGCATCCCACCGAAACAGGACCAGCCCGGGGATTCGATGTGCATCCGGATATCTTGTGATGTCGTGATAACCTTTGACGCCATGGGCGCGACCCAATACGGCGGAATGCGGGCGCCAACCGTCCCAGAGGAACTCGGCGATGGCAATTACGATTGCCAGACCTATTCCTGGAATCACTCCGAGCACTGCGACACCGACAAAGCAGACGATCGCCAACCAAAACTCCCACCGCTGAATGCGATAGATTCGTTTCAGGTCGGTGACCTCGATCAAGCCGATCGCCGAGGTGATCACCACAGCGGCCAATGCTGCGCTCGGCAAATGCTGAAGGAGGTTTGGCGCCGCCAGCAAGAGCGCAACGATGGCCAGCGCGCCAACGACGCTGGTGAGCTGGGTGCGCGCGCCGGCGGCTTCCGCAACGGGTGTACGCGAACTGCTGCTGCTGATCGAGAACCCCTGAAAAAAGCCGGTCGCCAGATTGGAGACGCCGAGGCCCACCAACTCCTGGTTGGGGTCGACCCGAGTCCCCAATCGTGCGGCATAGGCCCGCGAAAGCACGCTGGTATCGGCAAATGATATCAGCGCTATTGCAAAACCGCCGACCAGCACAGGGACCATGTCGCCATAGCTGATCGAGGGAACGACGAAACCCGGCAGGCCCTGAGGAAGGGGACCCAGAACCTTCACGTCATAAGGCGCTGCGAGACCCAGCGCGCCGACGACGACCGTCGCGCCAAGTACCGCTATCAGAATGCCCGGGAGCCGCTTGCTGTTCCTGAGAAGCAGTATCACGACCAACGTGCCGAGCCCGATCCCAAACGCAACCCAGTTCGTCCGCCCTTCATAGATTGCGCCGCCGATCACCAACAAGCTTCGAAGGGGTCCTTCGCTCTCAATCGAGAAGCCCATAAGCTTCGGCAGCTGGCTGATCAATACGGTCAACGCGATTCCGTTCATGTAACCGTAGCGTATCGGCTTGGAGAGAAGCTCGGTCACAAAGCCCAGGCGCGCGATACCTGCCAGAATGCAGACCATCCCCGAAACGATCGCCATCATGGCGGCGAGCGTCGCAGCCCGCAGGGGATCACCACCGGACAACGGAGCGACTACGCCGAGGATGACCCCTGCCAGAGCAGAGTCGGGGCCGAGGACGAGGATACGGCTTGGGCCGAACAACGCATAGACCAGTAGCGGCACGATCGTTGCGTACAAACCATAGATGCCAGGCAAGCCCGATGCTGCGGCGTAGGCAATTCCGACCGGGACCAGCATTGTCGCCAGGACGATCCCGGCGAAGATATCGTGCGCAAGCCACGCTGCCTCATATCGACGGAGAGTATCGAGCCCCGGCAACCAGCGGATCCAATGCTTCATCGGCGATCACCCCCAAACCCAGACAGGGCTCGTTGGCCGCGCTAGATGCGCTGGCCGAGATCGGCGCGGCTGTAGGCTAGTACGCTCTTGGCAAGCTGAACAGTGGCGCAGTGTCACGCGAGTGACCAGGAACGCAGTGCAAAATCCGACGCGCCGTCATCTGCCATCAATTCGAAACCCGTGGCGCAAGCGAGAGGCTGCTCGTATGCTCTTTCGTCATCCGGCGCCGTCGCGCCGGAACCAGGGCGCCCGCGTTGTCAAAGTTCACACTGCCCGTACGACTCGCGCTCCTCGTCATGGGGACGATGCTGCCCTTGATCGTCTTCGCCGTCGGCATCGTCTTTTATAATTACACGCAGGACCGCAACGACGCGAACCGTCGCGTGCTCGAAACGGTGCGCAGCATCCGCCTGGTGCTCGATTCCGAGGTGCAGCGGATGACCGGGGGCCTGCAGGTGCTCGCGCTGACCAATGCGCTGCGAAGCGGCGACTTCCAAAGCTTTCGTCGCATCGTCACGGGCTTTCTCGACCAGTACGGCAAGGACGGCGTTGTGCTGGTCTCGGACCGCCAGGGACGGCTGCTGTTCTCGTCGGTGACGGATGACCCGGCGAGCCTGCCGCCGCGCAACAACACCGAGATCGTGGAAAAGGTCTTCGCAAGCAAATTGCCGCAATATTCCGACCTGTTCCTCGGCGCCATCAAGCAGCGCCAGGTCGTCACCGTGGAAGTGCCCGTGATGCGCGAGGGCGAGGTGGTCTACGATCTCGCCTTCAGCCCGCCGCTCGACATCTTCCAGACGCTGGTCGAGAAGCAACGGCCCGACGAGCATTGGACGGTGTCGCTGCTGGACAGCAAGGGAATCGTGTTCGCACGCGCGCCCAACCCCGGCGACACCTTCGGCAAGCGCGCCACGCCCTCGCTCTATGACGAGATGTTCCGCAAGGGCGAGGCGTCCTTGTCGGCGGTCTCGCTCGACAACGTTCCGCTCAGCGCCGCCTATACCCGCTCGCGGCTGACCGGCTGGACGGTTGCAGCCGGCGTCGCCGAGAGCTCGCTGGTCGCGCCGCTCTGGCGCAACATCGCGATCACGAGCCTGATCGGCGGCGTGCTGCTGCTGACCGGGCTTGCCTTCGCCTTGCGAATGGCCGCCACTATCGCGCGCGGCGAGATGCTGCACAATCTCTTGGTCGAAGAGCTCAACCACCGCGTCAAGAACACTCTCGCCCTGATGCAGGCGATCGCGGTGCAGTCGTTCCGCAGCGCGAGCCGCGACGAGCGCGTCAAGTTCGAGGGACGCCTCGGCGCACTCGCGGAAGCGCACAATCTCCTCAGCCAGGAGAAGTGGCAGGGCTCCGATCTGAAGGATGTCATTGCCCGTGCACTGGACCCGTTCCTGCTGAACAATCCGGACCGCATCCGGATGAACGGACCGGCGGTGCCGTTGTCGCCGCGCCTTGCCGTCGTGCTGTCGATGATCGTACACGAGATCGCGACCAACGCCGCCAAATACGGCGCGCTGTC
Organism: Bradyrhizobium iriomotense; assembly: GCF_030160715.1. Lineage (GTDB taxonomy): Bacteria > Pseudomonadota > Alphaproteobacteria > Rhizobiales > Xanthobacteraceae > Bradyrhizobium > Bradyrhizobium iriomotense. The sequence continues at coordinate 133,426 of NZ_BSOW01000022.1, read as the reverse complement.
GAACGAGACCGGGACGGTAACGCTGGACTGGGAGGTGACGGCGGATACGCCCAAGCCGCGGCTGCGGCTGATCTGGGCCGAGCGCGGGGGCCCGCCGGTGACGGCTCCCGTGCAACGCGGCTTCGGCTCCCGCCTGATCGAGCGCAGCGCGCGCGACCAGCTCGGAGGCGAAGCGACGGTGGACTTTCTGCCGCGCGGCGTCGTCTACACGATCAGCTGCGCGCTGGACGAGCCGCGCTAGACAAAAATATCGGAAACAACCCCATGCAAAGGAGCCAGCGAGGGCTGGCACGGAACTTCGTATTTTACGAAATTTCTTGACGCGTCGGGCAAATCAGGGGTATAGTGCCATGATCGCGAGGCTTGGACGTCCCCATCTTCCGCCGAGATGGAGCTGACGCATCGGGGTCCAACGCGAGGCAGCCCGCATCATGTGTTCGAGGCCGTGAATGGAAGCCTGAGCGCCGGCGCGAGCCGCGCCGACCTCCACTCATGCCGCATGCCGCCGGGGCTGACCGGTTCGCGGTCCAGTGACGTGAAGCGCTCGGGCGCAATTGAAAGGCGCATGGTCGTGGCAGGCGAAACCAACCTTGAGGCGCTATTGGGAGATATGCGGCCCGAGTTGCGAGAAGGTGTATTCGTGTTCTGCACGGTTACGGCAGACATCGAGCTCGCAGCTGCAATCAATCCGCTGCTGACATTCCGCGAGCATGAAGGAACGACACTCGTAATACGGCGTGAGGAGGCCGAAAAGGCAGGGCTGCGCTACCAATTCCCGTCGCGTTTGATCACCCTCACGGTTCATTCCTCGCTCGAGGCGGTGGGATTTCTCGCCGCAATCACGACTCGTCTCGCCGAAGCCGGCATCAGCGCGAATGCGGTTTCGGCCTACTACCACGATCACCTCTTCGTGCCCGATCACAGGGCCATTGAAGCTCTCGGTATTCTTCAACAGATGCGCAGTTCGCAGTAGCCGGAGCTAGCCGATGCTCTGGAGCACCGGAAAGGTCTCGAGCAGCCAGATGCTCATGTTGCTGATCGCACCGGTGAGAAAGAAGATGCCGGTGATCACCATCAGCACGCCCATGGCGCGCTCGACATTGACGAGATGGCCCTTCATGCGCGCGAACAGCGCCGAGAACTGCTCGATCAGGAGCGCTGCGATCAGGAAGGGAATGCCGAGCCCCGCGGAATAGACCGCGAGCAGGCCGGCGCCCTTGGTCACCGTCGCTTCCGCAGCGGCAATCGACAGGATCGCCGCGAGGATCGGCCCGATGCACGGCGTCCAGCCGAAAGCGAAGGCGAGCCCCATGATATAGGCGCCCCACAGACCGACCGGCTTGGGGATCGGCAGCCGCCCTTCCCGCATCAACAGGCTGATGCGTGTCAGCCCAAGGAAGTGCAGGCCCATCACGATGATGACGACGCCGGCGAGGATCGAGAGCTCGGCCGACCAGGCCCGGATCACGCTGCCGATCAGGGAGGCGCTGGCGCCGAGCGCAATGAAGATGGTCGAGAAGCCGAGCACGAACAGCAGCGCCGACATCATCACCGCGCGCCTGGAGGCGGACGGCTGCTCGTCGCTCTCGACGTGCTCGATCGTGGCGCCGGTCAGATAGATCAGATAGGGCGGAACCAGGGGCAGGACGCAAGGAGAGAGGAAGCTGACGAGGCCGGCAAGCAACGCCGCCGTAATCGAAACATTTTGCATGATGCAGTCGGGGCCATCTCGAGGCCCGCACCGCGCGCAGGGGGAGCGCGCCGGAACTTGGGCCGAACGGCCCTTGGTGTAACCGATGCAGGGCAATGCGCAACAGAGGCGCGGGAAACCAAGGCTCCTCCCGATGCCGCCTGTGATCACAGGTACGGCATCGGGACACGCACAAGTCTCGCGGATGCGAGAGATGGCGGCGCGGCTATTTCACCACGCGGAGCAGCGGACGCCGGGGCTGGTCCTGCGTCTGCTTGGAACGGGAGGCGGATTCGCTGGCAGCGCCCCGCAGCATTTCGTCGCACAATGCCCGCAATTCGGCATTGTCGACACCTTTGACCTTCATCCGCAAATCGAGGATGGCGATCGACAGCAATTCCACCGTCTCGCGGACATGGTTCTCACCGAGAACCCGACGGCACTCCTCGAGCGTTTCGAGCACCGACTGTAATTGTTCGTCTGAATGCGGCACCGACGTTCTTTCCGTTAGTTCAACCTGTAAGAATGAAAGGCAACGGTCCCCGCGGCCCATGGTTGCCGACGAGGATAGCATGATGAATCCGGGGCTTCGAATACGATTTCGGCGCGTCCCGGCGTGAAAATCAGGGTTCCATTGGAAACATGACGTCGTCTGAGCGAGGAACGGGCGGCAGCGCCACGCCTTGCCACGCGCCTCGACTTGCGGTCGATACTCTCCGGCTTCGGAGAACCCGATATCCACCCAGTCCTCTCAAGGCTCGCAACGAAACGCACGCGATACCCCTCTTCCGGACAATCCGTCTGTCCGATTCCCAGCCCTTTGGCACACTGCGATACCACAAAACCCTAGGTAAGGATGGCGTTAAAAACTCGCCACCCCGCAACCCGCCGTGGTTGTGGTTTGCCGAAGATTCTGCCAGTTTAGCTAGCCGAAAGGACTTGTATGCACCTCTTGGCGGAAAGGGGCGTTCCTCTGGAAGAACGCCAAAAAGCACTCCTCGGCGGCCTCTCGGATTGGGACGCGGCGAGGATTTTCCTTGAGGTCGTGCGTTGCGGCAGCTTCCGTTCGGCGGCCGAGCGCCTTTCGCTCTCCATTAATGCCGTCCGGCGACGAATCGACGATTTCGAGCGCCAGATCGGCTCCACCCTGTTCACCCGCGACGTCCACGGCACCCATCTCACCGATGAAGGCGCGATGGTGGTCTCGGCCGTGGAGCGCATGGAGGCCGCGACCTTCGACGTGATGCGCGCCAGCGATACGCTCGCCGGCACGTCCGGCGAGGTGCGGGTCGCCGTCACCGAGGGGCTAGGCACCTTCTGGCTGGCGCCGCGGCTGGTCGAATTCCAGCAGAGCTATCCGAACATCCTCGTCGACCTGCACTGCGCGATGCGCTCGGCCGATGTCTCCCGGCACGAGGCCGACGTCGCCATCCATCTGTCGCGCCCCTCAGCGCTCGACATCAAGCTGGTGCGGCTCGGCCGCATGCACCTGATGTTCTGGGCGGCCGAAAGATACATCGAGAAACACGGCGCGCCGCGCAACGCCGCCGAATTGATCAAGCACCGCCTGGTGCTGCAATTCGCCGACCAGCTCGCCGCCAAGGAAACATTCGAGAGCTTCTTCCCGGGCGTTGCGGAGCGTGACCTTCTGGTCATGAAGACCAACGTCTCAAGCGCCAACTACTGGGCTGTCGCGAACGGCGCCGGAATCGGCGTATTTCCGAGCTATGCCATCGCGCTTGGCGGGAAGTTGATACCACTGGAGGTCGCGCTGAACCGCCCGCTGGATATCTGGTTGTCCTACCATCCTGGTAGCGGCCGGATTCCACGGGTGCGGCACATGATTGACTGGCTCTTAGAAGCCTTCAATCCGGCGCGCTTCCCGTGGTTCAAGGATGAATTCGTGCATCCGCGCGAATTCAAGGAAGTGTACATGGGCGAACCCCTGACCCAACTCTTCGGGGGATTTTCAACCGAGGAACGGTGAAAAAAAGTATGAAAACAGCGGCGAAGAGAATGAAGCAGCGCAGTGCCGGCAAGCCGGACATTGAGCTTGGCAAACGGATCAGGTTGCGGCGCGTCGAGATGAAAATCTCGCAGGCTGAGCTTGGCGAGAAGCTGGGCGTCAGCTTCCAGCAGGTCCAGAAGTACGAAAAGGGCGTCAATCGCGTCGGCGCAGCCCGTCTGCAGCAGATCGCTTCGGCGCTCGATGTGCCCGTTACTTTCTTCTACGACGGCGACAACAAGGCGCGCGAAGTCGAGAGCCTTTTGTTCCTCGACAGTGCCTTCAGCCTCCGGCTGCTGCGCGCCTATAGCAAGATCAAGGACCAGACCGTGCAGCGTCAGCTCGTGTCGCTGATGGAATCGATCGCAGCGAACGAAAGCTAAGCGATCGACGGCTGGGCAGTCGGCCGTCCATCGTACCTGATGTTCAATCCGCCGCGTCGCGGGGGCGCGGCTGGATTGGACAGGACTTCGCCGCGCGACCGACGCGCGGCTTTTATTTATTTGGGCCTCCTTCCGAAGGGGCCTCAAAGCGCGATGGGATTGGGATGCATCTTCATCGCGCTTTAGGTTATTGTTTGAGCATGATCTCCGCGCAAACGCGTTCCGCTTTTGCCGCGAGGGAAAACCGCTTCACACTTTTCCGGATCATGCTCTAGCTGCTTTTCGCCCCTCTCCAGCGCGTTTTTTGCGAACCGATCCGAGCCGTCGAACGACCAAATCGAGGGCGGATGGGCCGGGACGCCTGCGTTTAATCGGACCGCAACCCCCAGGCCCTAGCCTGCCGCCGCCTCCGCGAATCGCCGAAAGCCGCGCCCGCGGCATCGCTGCAAGTAAAACGTCATGCGAGCGCCCGTCCGGGCCTCGTCTTTCCAAGGGGAAGATCAGACACATGTTGAAGCGCCAAGCCATCATCGTTGCGATTGGCCTGCTCGCGAGCGCCTCGGCCCTTGCGCAAACCGAAACCACCGGCCAGGCCGGCCCCGCCAAGCCCGCGGCCGCAGCGCCGGCCGGCACGACGCCCGCGACGGCCAATCCGGCCCACACGGCGGCGCCGAAGGCCGCTGCAACGCCTGCCTCGACCCCGGAGTCGCGCTCAGCCGCCGCACTTGCGCTGTCGCATGAGCCGACCTTCGACGAAGGCTCGGCCCAGCGGATCAAGGACGCCGCGCTGAGCTACTCCGACCTCGCCGTGCGCGGCGGCTGGCCGACGCTTCCTGCGGACGCGAAATTCGCGCTCGGCACGCAGGGGCCCAATGACGAGTTGCTGCGCAAGCGCCTGATCGTCTCCGGCGACCTCGCCTCCGACAAGGCAGGCGGCGCCTTCGACCAGGATCTGGCCGATGCAGTGAAGCGCTTCCAGGCGCGCCATGGCCTCGCTCCAACCGGCACGATGACGCCGCGCACGATCGCGGCGATGAACGTCTCCGTGCAGAAGCGCATCCGGCAGCTCGAGGCGTCGCTGGAGCGGCTCCAGAACACCAACTTCGGCTTCGGGCAACGCTATGTCGTGGTCAACATCCCCGCGACTTTTGCCGAAGCGGTCGAGAACGACGTGGTGGTGCGGCGCTATCGCGTCATCGTCGGCAAGACCGAAAAGCCCTCGCCGACCTTGACGGCCGAGATCACCGGCGTCGTCCTCAATCCGACCTGGACCGTGCCCTCCTCGATCGCCAAGACCGAAATCTCCGCGCATATGCGCAAGGATCCGACCTATCTGTCGCGCATGCACATGGAGGTGCTCGACGGCCACGACAATCCGATCGATCCGCATTCGGTCGACTGGTCGGGCACGCACACGCCGAACTTCACCGTGCGCCAGCAGAACGGCACATTCAACGCGCTCGGCGCGGTCAAGATCGACATGCCGAATTCTTACTCGGTCTACATGCACGACACCAACCAGCGCAATCTGTTCAGCGACGACTACCGCTTCGATTCCCACGGCTGCTCGCGCGTCGACAACGTCCGCGATCTCGCGGCCTGGCTGCTCAAGGACCAGCCGAAGTGGAACCGCGCCGCGATCGACGCCGAAATTGCCACCGGACAGCATCTCGAAGTCGCCATGGCCAAGAAGGTACCGGTGGCCTGGATCTATCTCACGGCGTGGATGACCAAGGACCAGACAATCCAGTTCCGCAACGACGTCTATAACCAGGACGAACAATTGCTGGAGGCGACCGCCGAAGAAGCCGCGTTCTTCAGCAACGCGGCCAACCATCCGCTGACGGCGCACATGGCGCAGTAGCCCCTACCCCGGTTGACCTCGCAGCACGGCCTGCCGCACATTGCCATCCGCCAACACGAGCGGGTGCGCGATGCCAGACATCTTCCAGCCGGACACTTCATTCGCCGACGGCAAAATCCTCAAGACGATCACCGACGGCGTCGGCGTGATCATTTTCAACAATCCCGACAAGCGCAATGCGATGTCGCTGGAGATGTGGGAAGGATTTGGCCAGGCGCTGACGAGCTTGCGCGACGACGACGCCGTGCGCGTGGTGATCCTGCGCGGCGCCGGCGGCAAGGCGTTCGTCGCCGGTGCCGATATCAGCCAGTTCGAGACGCAGCGCCACAACGCGGCAGCCTCCGAGGACTACGCGAAGCGCAGCGCCGCGCAGCGGGCGCTGCTTGCGTACTATCCCAAGCCGACCATCGCCTGCATCCAGGGCTTCTGCCTCGGCGGCGGCATGCAGGTCGCAATGCTTGCCGATATTCGCATCGCCGCCGCGAGCAGCCAGTTCGGCATTCCCGCTGCGAAACTCGGCATCGCCTACGGCTATGACGGCTTGCGTCACCTGGTGTCGCTGGTCGGACCGTCCTGGGCGCGACTGCTGATGTACACGGGCATGCGGATCGATGCGGCGGAGGCGCTGCGGATCGGACTCGTGGAGCGCGTGACCCCGGACGATCAGCTCTGGGGCGAGACGATGTTGATCGCCGAAACGATCTCGCAGAACGCACCGCTCGCAATCAAGGCTGCGAAAATCACCATCGCGGAGGTGCTGAAGGACGAAAGCCAGCGCGACATGGAGGCTATCAAGGCGATCGGCACCGCCTGCATGGACAGCGAAGATTTTCGCGAGGGCCGGCAGGCCTTCATGGAAAAGCGCAAGCCGCAGTTCCGGGGGCGGTGACGACGCGAGACCCGGGGTGAGTTGGTTCGCGCGCGCTCCTCAACCTCCGTCATTGCGAGGAGCGGAACGACGAAACCAATCCAGAAGTCTCCGCGGAAAGATTCTGGATTGCTTCGCGGAGCCTGTCATCGGGCCGCGCTTCGCGCGGACCCGGTGGCTCGCAATGACGATGTGGAGAGATCGAATCACGCGTCGATTTGGAACCGCTCACACCAGATGACGTGAACCGATATTCAGGAAGATTAAATTCCTCGCGGCCGCCTTCGCATATTGCAACCATCTGATCTCGCGACGGTTCTCTCGGCAACAACGAGGGAGATGACGATGAAACTCAGATTTGCTGTGCTTGGCCTCGCAGCCATCGGCGGCGTTGCGCTCGCGTCAGGGCAAGCTCTGGCGGCGATGCCGAATGGCATTCCGCAGGCCGACCGGATCGCCAGTGGCCCGGCTGCGAATGTCGATCAGGTCCGCATGGTGTGTAACGCCTGGGGCCGCTGCTGGTGGTGACCGAACTACTACGGCGCCTACGGCTATTATGGTCCTCGGCGGTTTCATGGCCCCGGGTGGGGCTGGGGCCACCGCCACTGGCGCCGCTGGTGATCGACGAAGGGGCCCGATGGGCCCCTTTTTCTTGACCCGGGTTGAGATACAGAATGTCTGCCGTTGATGCTAAAGTCGTCACGCCTGTACGCGTCGCGTCGGGCGGAGGGGAGACAGCATGGCAGCGCGCGGATTGGGTGGACTGCTGCTTTGCGTGGGTCTCCTGCTTGCGATGCCGGCGCTGGCCGCGGCGCCGGCCGACCGGGACGAGTGCGGCGCCAGCGCCGACAGGCCCGAAGCTGCAAGCACGGCCTGCAGCCGCATCATCGGCGATGCAAGCGAGCAGGTGGCAGAACGCATCCAGGCGTTCAAGAACCGTGGCCGCGGCTCCTTCAACAGGAAGGATTACGATCGCGCGATTGCCGACTACAGCGAGGCCATCAAGCTCAGCCCGACGGACGCCTGGGCCTTTGCGCATCGATGTGAGGCCTACGAGAGCAAGGAGGACCACAACGCGGCGATTGCGGATTGCAGCGCGGCGATCAAGATCGATCCGAAATATGCCTGGGCCTACAACAACCGCGGCATCGCCTACTACGGCCTGCATGACTACGACGCAGCGCTGGCCGACCACGCCGAGGCGATCAGGATCGATCCGGGGGACACGTGGGCCTATGCCCGCCGCGGCATGGCGCGGACGGAAAAGGGGGAGTTCGACCAGGCGATCGCCGATCTCACCGAGGCAGTCAAGATCGATCCGAAATACGCCTTTGGTTTCGGCCAAAGGGGTCAGGCGCTCTTCAAGAAGAGGTTGATCACGAAGAAAGGCGGATGGGAGCCCGCGATCGCGGACTACAGCGAGGCCATCAAGCTCGATCCAAACCTGCTATGGCTGTACAGCTCGCGCGGCGTTGCCTACAGCAACAATCGCAAATACGAGCTCGCCGTTCCCGATTGCAGCGAGGTCATCAAGCGTGAGCCCAACAATGCCGGCGGCTACAATTGCCGCGGCGTCGCCTACGAAGGCCTGATGGAATTTGGCCGCGCGATCGCCGACTATGATCAGTCGATCAGCATCAATCCAAGGAACGGCGTGGCGTATTGGAATCGCGGCAATGCCCGCAGGTCGCAGCGCAAATACGATGAGGCGATCCGCGACTATGACCAGGCGATCGCGATCAACCCCAAGGACTTCAACGCCTTCAACTCCCGCGGCAAAGCCTACTTCGCAAAGGGTGACCGCAACCAGGCGATTGCGGATTTCACGCAAGCCACCCAGCTCGATCCGTCCTATGTCGAGGCCTACGACAACCGCGGCCTCGTATACGAAGAGCTGGGCCGTCGCACTGATGCGATCGCCGATTTCCGCAACGCGCAATCGATCGACCCGGGCGACCCGCTCAGCAGGCAACGGCTCCGCGTGTTCGGTTTCTGACCGCGTGCCGCGCTCCGACTTCGGCACGGGTCTATCGGTACACGGCTTAGAGCGCGGCAAGTACCGCGTTGGCGATGTCGGCGGTGCCGTTGTTGCCGCCAAACTCCATTCGGCTTGATGCCGCCGGCATTGACCTGATTATTGTCGTTGAGTCGAAGGTATTCTGGGTTTCGGGAAAAGATTGGCTCGAAACGCTTCTGCTTGCGAGAGGAAGGAATCCCTCGAACAAAACTGCTAACCGGATTCTCGAGGGGGGCCGGTCCTTCAGTTCCATCGCGACCAGGGGCGCCGTCCAGCGAACTTTGGTCTTGCTTGTGAGCTGCGTCACAAACCTGACCCGCTTAATCATGTTAGGTCGTTGCCAGTAAGGGTCCGCGGCTTCGAAGTTCGATACCCGACGCCCATTGATAATGCGAAGTCTCCTGGCTTTACCGGCTCGAAACGCCAGCAAACAGCCACCTGAGCGGCTTGCGGGCGGAACTCAGCAGTCAAGCAGTTTGCGTAGCGCGACTAACGCTCATGCAACGACAGACACGCTATCCACCGCTGCGGTTCCAACTGATCAAAAACTCGGTGGAGGAGCAGGCTTAGCAGGGCTAATCGAGGCCGTCTGGAAATGTCGGTTAGAGAGGCGATCGGAGAAATATCCGGTCTGGTGTGTGATGGCTCTATTCAGTGAGGAGAAAAAGCACACGGCGCCACCGGCGGCTCGTCGAACGCCCGTGTCATTCTCACTGACAGGGGCGCTGCAGACTGGATTGTGGCTACCCTTCACCCTGTTAGTCAGCTACGTGCGCACGCTAAGGAAACTTTGCGAGCCGTTTCTTCCTCGCTTCTATAAGGTCTACTCCGCGGGTCAACGACGTCGGTATAAGGACATCTATCGAGCCGCATTCGCCAATGGAGAGAAACCACCCTTAGAGGTCGCCAGAAAGGCCGTTCAATACTTCAACAGCATTGGCACAACCGAAGCTTGGCTCGTCGCCGTAACGTTGTTTGGAGGGCTGATTATTGTTGTTCCCTTATTTGTGTTTGTTCTTCCGTCGCATCTCCTGCCTTTGGTTCAAGCACTGGTAAATCCCAACGAATACCCGATTTCCAAGGCAAGTGGCACCTCGATGTTTACGCTTGCCTTCCTAGTTGCGCTTACCTCGATCTTTTCCTCTCGAGGAGAAGAGCGCAAAGCCATGATATTCTGCGCTCTTGGCTTTATTGCATTTGTGGTGCTCGGGATTTCTGTCGAATACGATCCAAGTATGGGAATCGCAAAATTTGCAAATCTGGTCGCGATAGGTGGTGTTCTGTACCTCTTGTACTTCGCTTCCTACATGACAGCACTAGCTGCAATTGGTCGACTTGCCCGCGTGTTCAAGGAAAGATATTTGGCGCGCGCCTACCCTGATGCAGCTACATTTCTCGCCATAATGAATATTGCAGCGGATTGTAATAAAGGTGAAAGAGATTGGAATAATCTGAATTTCAGAGCCGGCATCATCGGCCAATTGGATCGGGCCGCCAACATAATTGAGAACAATCTGGCAAAACAACTGGCAAGCTTGGCATCGGACTCATCGGATGTGGTGAAGGACCAATGGCATCAGATCGCCAACGGTATTCGCAGCAAGGTTCAATGGATAACAACTCCTCGAGACAGCACTCGGCAAGACATGGTCGTCCGATTGCAAGCGTTCCTAATCAACTTCGCTTCGGGCAGGTGGTACGCTCTCATCGAGAACGAAAAATTCGAGACGACGACGTTGCGCAACGCATCGACGGCAAAGCGCATCGTAACCGCTGGCCGTTCGTGTTTGCTCGCGGTGGCGCCAATAGCATTGACATATGGCTATCAGCGATTGGTGGCGCCACTAGGTGAGCCCGTGGGAAGCTATGCTACGGGTTTCTCACTATTGTGGCTTTTTGCGTGCGCGCTTCCAATCATAGACCCGCAATGGAAGGAACGTCTCGCCAACGTGAAGGACGTTGTCGGCAGCGTGAAGGATGCCAAAGATCTCTTTAAATCTGGAGATGCCAAACCAACCGCCTAAAGCGCGATGAGATTAGGATGAATCGTCATCGCGCTTCAGGTTGTTGTTTGCGCATGATCTTTCCGGAAAACCGCTTCACACTTTTCCGGATCATGCTTTAGCGTGTTGCACTGTTGCCAAGTTAGGAGCCACTTGCAGCATGCTAACGCGCGATGGGATCGGGATGAACCGTCATCGCGCTTTAGGTTGTTGTTCGAGCATGATCTCCGCGCAAGCGCGTTCCGCGTTTGTCGCGAGGGAAAGCCACTTCATACTTTCCGGATCATGCTCCAGATCTACAGCACCGCAAGTACCGCGTTGGCGATGTCGGCGGTGCCGTTGTTGCCGCCAAACTCCATCGGCTTGATGCCGCCGGCATAGACCTGATCGACCGCGCGCTCGATCTGCTCGCCGGCTTCGGCGGCGCCTTCCACACCGTGCTTCTCGGCGAGCCAGTCGAGCATCATTGCCGCCGACAGGATCATGCCGGTCGGATTGGCCTTGCCCTGCCCCATGATGTCGGGCGCAGTGCCGTGGCAGGGCTGGAACACGGCGTACTTGTCGCCGATGTCGGCCGACGGCGCCATGCCGAGGCCGCCGATCAGGCTCGCGGTGATGTCGGAGACGATGTCGCCGAACATGTTCTCCATCACCATCACGTCGAAATCCCAGGGCCGCTTCACCAGCATCGCCGAGCAGGCGTCGACATAGAGGCGATCGGCCTCCACGTCCGGATGCCGTTTGGCGGCTTCATCAAAAATCCCGCGGAAGAACGCAAAGGCCTTGAACACGTTCGCCTTGTCGACGCAGGTCAGCGCACCCGGCTTGCCCCGCGCCTTGCGCCGCTCGGCAAGACGGAACGAGAACTCGAACAGGCGCTCGGACGTCTTGCGCGTGATCACCATCGTCTCGCGCGCATCCTCGTGGGTAACGACGCCTTTGCCCATCGAGGCGAACAGGCCCTCGGTGGATTCGCGGATCACGACGAGATCGATGCCGCGCTTGTCGGCGCCGACGATCGGGCTCGGCACGCCCGGAATGAGGCGCGCCGGGCGCACGCCGGCATAGAGATCGAAGATGAAGCGCAGCTCGATCTGCGGCGCGATCTCGGTGTTGTCGGGGTAGCGCACCGACGGCAGGCCGCAGGCCCCGAGCAGGATTGCATCGGCCTCCTCGCACAACCGAACCGTCGACTCCGGCATCGACTTGCCGGTGGCGAGATAATTGTCGGCGCCAGCCGGCGCCTCGGTGAAACGGAAGCTCAGCCCGGACTTCTCGCCGACCTTGCCCAAAACCTCCAGCGCCGGCGTCATGACTTCGGGACCGATGCCGTCGCCGGCGAGCACGGCAATGTGGAAAGCGTTATTTGCGGACATGGGGATTCCTGAGCGAAGAACGAGGCCACACTGTCATTGCGAGCGAAGCGAAGCAATCCAGAAATGCAACCGCGGAACCAGCCTGGATTGCTTCGCGGATCCTGTCATCGAGCCGCGCACCGCGCGGACCCGTTGGCTCGCAATGACGGCGGATAAAGCTACGGCGTCAGCACCGTGCGTCCGACCACCGCGCCCTGCTGCAATTGTACGAGAGCGTCGTTGGCCTTGCTGAGCGGTAATGGCGTCACCGGGATCGGTGGCACTTTCTTGGCACGAACGAGGTCGAGCAATTCCTGCGTCTCGCGCAGATTGCCGACATAGCTGCCCTGGATCGTCACCGCCTTAATCGGGATCAGCGGCAGTGCCCAGGTGGCGCCGCCACCGAACAGGCCGACGATCACGAGCTTGCCGCCCTTGGTCAGGCAGTCAAAGCCGAGCTGGGTGGTCGCGGCGTTGCCGACGAGATCGATCACCGCGCGGAGCGGGCCGCCTGCCTTCCTGGCGAGCTGCTCCAGCGCATCCGGCGCCATGGGATCGACGGTGGCGAGCGCGCCGGCCTTCTCGGCCGCCTCGCGCTTCTTCGCATCGATATCGACCATGATCGCGCCCTTGCCGCCCATCGCCTTGAGCAGCGACAGCGCCATCAGGCCGAGGCCGCCGGCGCCGAACATCACGATCGGCGTGTCGAAATGCTGCTCGACCTTTTTCAGCGCGCTGTAGGTGGTCACGCCGGAGCAGGCATAGGGCGCCGAGGTGGCAGGATCGAGTCCCCTGAGATTGAGCAAATAGCGCGGATGCGGCACCAGCATGTGATCGGAATAGCCGCCATCGCAATAGACGCCGAGCGAGCGCGGCGTCAGGCACATGTTCTCGTCACCGGACAGACACGTCGCGCACTTGCCACAACCGATCCAGGGATAGACCAGACCAACATCGCCCTTGTTCAGGTCACCCTGATCGGACGGTTTCACATCGGGACCAAAGGCCAGGACCTCACCGACCGTCTCATGGCCCATCGTCAGAGGCAGCGCGATGCCACGGTCCTTGAGCGAGAGCGGCTTGCGGCCATGGCCGAGATCATAGCCGCCTTCCCAGATGTGCAGGTCGCTGTGACAGACGCCGGCCGCCTTCACCTTGATCAGCACCTGCGTGCCCGAGGGCTGCGGCGTCGGCTCGTCGAATTCCTTCAGCGGCGCTTTGAAATCGGCGACCTTGAAGCTCTTCATGGCGTCTCTCCCGCAAACTTCTTGTTATGGCCGTCACCATGCCATGGCCGGCCGCAGTAGACAAACGGCGCTGGCTCGGCTTTCGCGAGCCACTGCATTCGAAAGACCTGTCTACTCGAGCAGCTCACGCGTATGCTCGCCGAGCGCTGCGATGTGCTTGCCGGGCGTCGTGTCCGCACCCGACATCCGGAACGGCAGATTAAGCACCTGGAACGAGCCGCCCTCGTCCTCCACGTCCGACAGCGCCTGACGATGGGCAAGCTGCGGATCGCGCAATGCTTCGGCGACGGTGCGATAGGCCGAGGCCGGCACGCCCTCGGCGCCGAGCGCGGCGAGACATTGCTCGGTCGTGATCTGCCGCGACCAGGCTTCGACACCGTCCATCAAGTCGGCCCAGTTGTCGCGCCGCACGCCATAGGCTGCGAAGCGCGCATCCGAAACCCAGTCCGGGCGGCCGATCACCTTCATCAGGCCCTGGAAGGTCTTCTCGCTCGCGACGGTGATCATGACGTAGCCGTCGGCCGTCTCGGTCGGACCGAACATCGGACGCGGCGGCGGCTTCACCTCGAATTGCGAGCTCTGCAGCTCGATCACCGTGAGCGTGAGCATCGACTCCAGCATGGAGACGTCGATGTGCTGGCCAAGGCCCGTGACAGTGCGCTGGTAAAGCGCCGACGCAATCGCGCCAAAGCCGTAGGTCCCGGTGACGACGTCGGCATGATAGATGCCGCAATAATCGGGGCGGTTGCGACCGGGCTGATAGGCAAGATGCGCCATGTCGTAGCCGGAGGCGGCATGGATCACCGGCGCATAGGCCGGCAACTCCGCCGACGGGCCGGTCTGCCCGTAGCCCGAGATGGAGCAATAGATCAGCCTCGGATTGAACGGGCGTAGCGTGTCGTAATCGAGCCGCAGGCGGCGCATCACGCCGGGACGGAAATTCTCGACCAGGACGTCGGCGGTGGCGACGAGGCGTCGCACCGCCTCTTTGCCGTCCTCCGACTTCAGGTCGAGCACCATGCTCTTCTTGCCGACATTGAGCTGGCCGAACACGGTGCTGCAGCCGTTGCGCACCGGCGGGCGCGTCCGCATCGTCTCGCCGCCGTCGGTCTCGATCTTGATGACCTCGGCGCCCATGTCGGCAAGCATCCGCGCGCAATGGGGACCGGCGATGGTGGTCGAAAAATCCAGCACACGCAGGCCGGCGAAGGCCTTTGTCGTCGTCCCCTCATGCTGATCTGCTAGCTGCATCCCTGAACCTTGTCCTTGCCCTTCCCCGGAACCACGCGCGTTCTTGCTTGTTGTTGCGCCGACCCTAGATGGCGGCAGCCTGGTAGGAAAGTCTTTACCCGAACAGCAGCTTCCCGGGGCGGGCTTGGAATTCCGAGGGCAACTGGACCCGATCTTGCATAGCAGCAAACGGGCTCGGCAGAGGGCGGCTGTTCTTGAGGGTCTTATTCGTCACGACAGAGATGGACGATTTTGTCCGCGTCGGCGGACTTGGCGCCGTTTCTGCTGCCCTGCCGAGAGCGCTCCGCCCCTTCGCCGATATCCGGATCATGCTGCCCGGCTATCGCGACATCATCGAACAACTCACGCATATTCAGATCGTTGGCCGCTGTCCGGCGTTCGCGGAGATGCCGGCCTGCACGCTTGGCCGGGCCGCGACGCGCGACGGCCTGCCAGTCTATGTGCTGCTCTGCTCGCAGCTCTACGACCGCCCCGGCAATCCCTATGGCGACGAAAGCGGGCACGACTGGCCGGACAACGACATTCGCTTTGCGCGCTTCGCCTCGGCAGCCGCTGAGCTCGCGACGGGCAATTTGGACAAGAATTGGGCAGCAGACCTGATCCATGCCAATGACTGGCAGGCTTCGCTCGTGCCGGCCTACCTCGCCTGGCGCGGCTCGAAGCTGCCGTCGATCCTGACCATCCACAATCTCGCCTATCAGGGCCTCTTCCCGAAAGACGCGCTGCGGCGGATCGGCGCACCCGAGAGCTCCTTCCACATCGACGGCGTCGAGTTCTACAACAAGCTGTCCTTCCTGAAGGCCGGCCTCGTCTACGCCTCGCATCTGACCACCGTGAGCGCGACCTATGCGCGGGAGATCACCACGTCGGAATTCGGCTGCGGCCTGGAGGGCCTCTTGCGCGCCCGCTCCGACGCGGCCGAGCTCACCGGCATCCTGAACGGAATCGATGAGAGCTGGGACCCCCGCTATTGCGCGCAGCTCGCGCAGCAATTCGGCGCCGGCGATTGGGTCGGCAAGAAGGCCAATGCAGACTACGTGCGCAAGCAGTTCGGACTCGCGGTGTCGCGCGGGCCGATGTTCGGCATCGTCGCGCGGCTGGTGCATCAAAAGGGCATCGACCTCGTGCTGTCGGCGGCCGACGAGATCATCGAGGCCGGCGGACAGATCGTCGTCACCGGCTCCGGCGAGCCGGCGCTCGAGCAGGCGCTGATCGACGCCCATCGCAGGCGGCCCGATGCGATCGGCGTCGCCATCGGCTTCAACGACGCGCAGGCGCGGCGCATCTTTGCCGGCAGCGATTTCACCCTGATGCCCTCGCGCTTCGAGCCCTGCGGGCTCAGCCAGATGTACGCCCAGCGCTTCGGCTCGCTGCCGATCGGCCACCAGACCGGCGGGCTTGCCGAAACCATCACCGATGGCGAGACCGGCTTCCTGTTCACGCAGCCGTCCTACGAATCCTTCCTCGGCGGGGTTCGCCGGGCCTTCACGACGTTCATGGCCCAGGAGCGTCTCGACTCCATGCGCCGCACTGCGATGTCACGGTCTTTCAGCTGGAACATTTCCGCCGCCTGCTACAGCGCGCTCTATCGGAAGATCGCGTCGGCGTAAGGAGGTGGCACGGCCTCCGCATATTTCGTCATTGCGAGCGCAGCGAAGCAATCCAGAATCTTTCCGCGGCGACAGTCTGGATTGCTTCGCTGCGCTCGCAATGACGGTGTTTGTGGCACCGGCAGAGAACTTCAACCCCTGCCACGCTCATCCATTTGCGGCCGGCCGATCCAGGCCCGGTTGAGACAGCGCGTCATCCAGTCGGGTTGCGGCTCGCCGCGCAATCGCGCCTGGGCTTCCTGATATGGACCGACATAGCGCAGGCGATCGGGCAAGCGGGGATAGACGCGCCGTATCCACCTCAGCGCGTTATCCGCGGCCCTTTGGTCCCGTTCGTCGAGAGCGAGACCAAAGCCTATGCGCAATCGCTCCGGCAACATCCTCGCCGTCAGCGCCCGATACCATCGCGGCGGCCGCAACCACGGACGTCCCCCGCTCAGGATCTGGGTGGCGACGTCGCGCGCCGCCGCACTGACCGAGAGCGTGTCCGACTGAACCATCGCCTCGGTGTAGGCCGCAAAGGCGGCCCAGTCCGCCGGAAGGTCGGACGGCGTCAACCCGAACAAGGCGCCAAAGAGCCGGCTCTCAGCCCAGTACTGCTCGCGTTCTTCGACCGAGAATGGCGGCAGAATCAGATCGTGAACGATGAGAGCGGTATCGACCAGCGTTGCGTGGACCCAGCGCAGCGCCGCAATGTCGTTGGCGCAATAGGGCGAGCCCGCCGCGAAGGGACCGGCAGGTTCGGGCATGCGGCCCACAATCATCGTGTGACGCCGGTGGAGCTGTCGGGCCGAAGCCAGCGCCCGGTCGAGCGAGCCGAACACCATGGCAAACACGATGTCGAAGGTGCGATGGAATCGACCGATCGGATCGGCAAAGGTCCGGGAATGCTCGGCGATGGCGGCGGCGACCCAGGGGTGGGCGAGCTGGAGCAGCAGCGCACGGCCAGCGCCCAGAAAGACGATGGCCTCCCGATCGATTTTCCAGGTCAGAGACTCCGGACCGAATATGCCTTCGACCCGTCCATCGGCTTGGGCCCTGACGAGCTCAAGTGTCGTTTCCAGATCTTTCGCGGAGACCAATTGCAAACCTTTCGACAGCACGGCTACCGCAAGATAGACCAACCCTGCGGTACCGCGAAGTCGTCACGCGAGGTGCGTCGGCTGCAATGACGGGTTACTCCGCCGCCATCGGCATCTCCTCCATGTGCTCGTGCAACACCACGCCCGAGAGCGGGTCGAACTCGCCGATCCACGGCGCGCGTGCCAGCACCGATCGCGTATGGAGATAGCCTGCGTCCCAGCGCCGCATAATGCCGGATGGGCTGAAATCGATGTCCTTGGTGTGGGTCTCGCGGTCGAGCTGCGGCGCAAGCAGCCGCACCACGTGCATCCGCGTCGGACAACCATAGCTCGTGAGCTCTCGCACCGCAGGATCGTTGCGCTCGCTTTCGGGCATCCGCGCGGCGAGCTGGTTGATGACGTGGCGCAGGCGGTGCGCCTGCTGCTGCCGCGCGATCTGGCTTGCGATCCGGCTGGAATATTGCACGTCCTTGTGGCGGTTCAGCACCTCCGCCATCGTGGTCGGCTCCGCGCCGACCGGATTCCATAGGTGCACTGCGAAGATCAGCGAATTCTTGCGCGGATTGTCGTCGAACACGGCTTCGGTCGGCGTGTTCGAGAGGATGCCGCCGTCCCAATAGAGCTCGCCGTCGATGCGCACGGCCGGAAAGGCCGGAGGCAGCGCGCCCGACGCCATGACGTGCTTCACCGTCAGCTCGCCGTCGCGGCTGTCGAAATAGCGCATCTGGCTGGTGCGAACATGCGCGGCTCCGACCGTGAGGCGCGGCGTGCAGCGGTTGACGAGCTTGAAATCGACGAGCTCGGTGAGCGTCTTCTCCAGCGGCGCGGTCGAGTAGAAGCCGGCGTGATCCGCACCGAGCGGGAAGGAATCGCCGGCATGCGCCAGCGGATTGGGCCGGAAGAAACCGGGTATGCCGTTGGTGACCGTCGACCAATAGGCGAGCTTCTCGTTGAAGCCGGGAAAGGCGTTGCGCAGGTTCCAGACCGGATTCTGCTCCATCCGCTTCCAGAATTCCTTCAGCCGCGGCAACCGGTCCTGCGGCGCATTGCCGGCGATCAGGCTGGCGTTGATTGCGCCGATCGATGTGCCGATGATCCAGTCCGGCTCGATCCCGGCCTCGTGCAGCGCCTGGTAGACGCCGGCCTGATAGGAGCCGAGCGCTCCGCCGCCCTGGAGCACCAGCACGACCTGACCCGGCAGGCCTTTTGACCCGGTGCACTGCGTGATCCTCTGCATGTGCCGTCTCCTGTCGAGCTTGCCCCGTACGAATATTCGTCAGGCGTACCGCGTTGTTACGCCCTGCCGTTTTGAGGGAGGGCCGGCAAGAACGGAAATGCCGGTTGGCTTCCGAAACCATACCCGCGCGCTATCGCGGGCGAGATGTCATTCCCCACGCCGATAGGATAGATTTCAAACCGATCTTGCCGGGGAGCCGATCCATGGAGATGCACCAGGTCCGCTATTTCCTCGCGGTGGCGCAAACGTTGAACTTCACGCGCGCGGCCGACGAGTGCAACGTGACGCAGCCTTCGCTGACCCGCGCCATCAAGCAGCTCGAAGCCGAGCTCGGCGGCGATCTGTTCCGGCGCGAACGGCCGGCGGCACAACTGACCGAACTCGGCCAGCGCATGCATCCGCTATTGAAGCAGTGCTACGAGGCCGCGGCCGGCGCACGCTCGCTCGCCTCCTCCTTCAAGAGCGGCGAGATCGGCGCGTTGCGCGTCGCGCTGGCGCATTCGATCGATCTGGCGCTGCTCATCCCGCATCTCAACCAGATCAAGCGGCAGTTCAACCGGCTCGAATTCCGCTTCCTGCGGGGCTCGAGCCGTGAGGTCGGCGAATTCCTCAAGAAAGGAGAGGCCGAGCTCGGCATCGCCGCCGAGATCGACGAAGCCTGGGAGCGGCTCGACGTCTGGCCGCTGTTCACCGAGAATTTCGAGCTCGTGATCGGCAAGGGCCACCCGCTCGCCGAGCGCAGCACGATCGAATTCGACGATCTACGCTCCGAGCAGCTGCTCAGCCGGAGCTATTGCGAGCACGCAACGCGCATCTCGGCAAACCTGCGCGAGCATGGCGTCGATGTCGACCACAGCCACGAGATTTCGAGCGAGCGCGACCTGATCGAGCTGGTCGAGGCCGATATCGGCGTCGCCATGGTGCCGCACACCTCGCCGGTGCCTGACAGCCTGAAGCGGACGTCCGTGGCCGGGCTCGATGCCCGCCGCACCGTCAACCTCTACGGCGTGGCCGGCCGCCAGCGCACGGCAGTCGCCTCCGCCGTGATGCGCATGCTGCGCGGCGCCGACTGGCGGGACATTGCGGGGTAGCTCTACGGACGCAAAGGAGGTGTCTGCGCTCCCTCGCCCCGCTTGCGGGGAGAGGGTTGGGGTGAGGGGGAGTCTCCACGGGGAGGTAACAGTTGGACTCGCGGAAAGTCCCCCTCACCCGGATTGCACCTTCGATGCAATCCGACCTCTCCCCGCAAGCGGGGCGAGGTGAAGTTCAGCGCTCCCAGCTCGCGCCTTCGAGCGCCGCGAGCAAATCGTCGATCTCCATACGCCTGCGGAAGTCGGGATCGACGAAGCGCGCCTTGACCATGCTGTCGCGGCCGACCACGAAGACCGCTGGAATCGGCAGCACCCAGCCATCGTTGCCGTGGAACTTGGCCATGTCCTGATAGGACAGCAGCTGCTGGATCTCGGTACCGAGCCAGATCACCAGATTGAGCGAGAGCGCGTAGCCATTGTCGAGATCGGTGAGCACCGGGAACGGCGCACCGGACTCGGCCTTGAACTTCTCCGAATATTCCTGCGTCTCCGGCATGATCGCGACGATCTGGGCGCCCATCGCCGTGATGCGGTCATGCGCCTCGGTCACCGCACGCACATTCAGCCGGCAGTATGGACACCAATGGCCGCGGAAAAACATCACGGCCGTCGGACCGCGTTCCAGTAACGAAGGCAGCGCGATCAGCTTGCCATTCTCGTCGGGCAGCATGAACGGCGGCATCGCCTCACCCGGGCGCGGCGCGTTTTCGCCGCCGCCGTTTTCGGAAAGCCGCACGACCAAACGATCGACCGCCGCACCATAGGCCGGAAAGATCTCGCGGCCGGCATCTGCATAGGCCCTGAGCTGCTCGTTCAGCGTGCCCTCCATGTCGCGGCAGCGCTGGAAGGCGAGCCTGAGCCGCTCGGCATCGGCTGGTGAGAGGGACGTCATGTTCCGCTCCGGCGTTTGAAATCGAATATTAGGTTCGTCGCGGGGCCACCTGCAAGGGGAGCGCTGGACCGGCTGACATCGAACGCCGAACCGCACCGAAGCGGAAATGCCGATCCCCAATCGCTTCGATAGCCGCCGCCTATCGATAGCGCGGGGCTATCGCGTCCAGAGCGAGACGGCATTTCATCAAACATGTGGCTTCGAGGAAGGTGATGCCATAGCCGGCCATCAACCAGGCCCTGGTCAACAGAGGAGACTTTCCATGTTCACGCATCTCACCTCGTCGCGCGCAGTCTGGGCGGGCCTTGCGCTTGCCGGCGCACTCGCGGTCTCGGCCCAGCCGGTGTTCGCCGGCGAATGCCCGGCCGACAAGATCAAGCCGAATGCACGCCAGATGGTCGACTACAAGCCGGTCGGCGTCACTGACGTCACGCTCGGATCGATCGATCTCGAAAAGCAGCCCGCCCATATCGAAGGCCGCGAGCTGCGTTTCCGCAAGCTGACCATTGAGCCCGGCGGCATCGTGCCCTGGCACAGCCATGACGACCGCCCTGCCCTGATCTTCGTGCAGCAGGGTGAGATCGTCGAATACGCCTCCAATTGCATTGACCCGATCGTGCACAAGGCGGGCGATCTCCGTCCTGAAGTCTACGGGACCTCGCACTGGTGGAAGAACCTCGGCAAGGAGACCGTCATCCTCTATGTCGGCGACGTCCGCAGGGACCCGAAGGACCACAACATGTAACGAGCGCCCAGTCATTCCGGGGCGGCCCGAAGCGCCGAACCCGGAATGACGACCGGACCCAGTTCAGGAGACATCGTGTCATGACCGATCTGTCTGCACGCATGAAGCCGGCTGCAATGGAGATGAGCCAGCATTCGCGCGGCGCAGTGCTGCGCTCCATCACCATCGGCCTGACTGCGTTCCTCACCGTGGTCGATCTGTTCGCCACACAAGCGATCCTCCCCTCGCTGACACGGCACTACGGCGTGACGCCAGCGGCGATGGGCTTTGCTGTGAATGCCAGCACTTTCGGCATGGCAATCGCGAGCCTCATCGTCGGCTTCTTCAGCCCGCGCATCGATCGTCGGCTTGGCATCCTATTGAGCCTGACCCTGCTCGCCGTCCCCACCAGTCTGCTCGCGTGGGCGCCCAACCTTGCGGTCTTCACCGGCCTGCGCATTATCCAAGGCCTCTGCATGGCCTCGGCTTTCGCGCTGACGCTCGCCTATCTCGGCGAGCAGTGCAGCGCAATGGACGCTGGTGGTGCGTTCGCCGCCTACATTACCGGTAATGTCGCAAGCAACCTGATTGGCCGGCTGCTTTCTGCGGCGGTCGCCGACGGCTTTGGCCTTGCCTGGAATTTTTATTTCTTCGCAGCGCTGAACCTCACGGGCGCGGCGCTGGTCTATTTCACCATCCAGCACGTCCCGCCGATGCCAGCCATGACGCTGACAGACTCTCCGCTTGCGGCCATGATCTCGCATTGGCGCAATCCGCGGCTGCGCGCGGCCTATGGAATCGGCTTCTGCATCCTGTTCGCCTTCATCGGCACGTTCACTTTCGTCAACTTCGTGCTGGTGCGGCCACCGCTGTCGCTGGGCATGATGGACCTCGGCTTCGTCTACCTGGTCTTCCTGCCGTCGGTCGTCACCACCCTGTTCGCCGGCCGGGCCGTGGCGCGCGTCGGAACGCGGCCGACGATCTGGGCGGCGCTCGGCGTTGCCGCGCTCGGCCTGCCCTTGATGCTGGCTGCGCAGCTGGCCAGCGTATTGGCCGGCATGGTTCTTGTTGGCGTTGGCACCTTCTTCGCCCAGGCGGCCGCGACCGGCTTCGTTGGACGGGCGGCAACAGAGAACCGCGGTGTCGCCAGCGGGACATATCTGGCCTGCTATTTCAGCGGCGGCCTCGTCGGCACGGCGGTGCTTGGCCGTCTGTTCGATACCCAGGGGTGGACGGCCTGCGTCATCGGCGTCGGAGCAGCGCTGGCAGTTGCCGCACTCCTGACGCTTGCGTTCAGAAGCGATGCCTAAAGCGCGATGAAATCAGGATGAATCGTCATCGCGCTTTAGGTTTTTGTTTTGAGCATGATCTTTTCGGAAAACCGCTCCACACTTTTTCCGGATCATGCCCTAGCGCTTCACCTGCGCCAGGTCAGACTGCGTCTCCTGCGGCGGATCGTCATCGGCGATCGCGCGCCAGGCCGCACCGTCGAGATCGTCATACTGGCCGCTTTTGAGTGACCAGAGGAAGGCGACGAGGCCGGCAAGTCCAAGCCCCAGCGCCAGAGGAACGAGGATGATCAGGACTTCCATGATGTGATCCCCCGCGAGGTGCTGCGCGCGCGCAGCGCGTTCAGCATGACCAGGATCGACGATCCGCTCATCGCGGCGGCCGCGATCAACGGCGTCACGATGCCGCTGATGGCGATCGGCACCGCCAGGATGTTGTAGCCGATCGCGAGCCAGAGATTCTGCCGCATCAGGTGCAGCGCCTTGCGCGCGTAGTCGACGGCGGTCACGACCGGCGCCAGCGGCTTGCCGAGGAAGACGAGGTCCGCGGTCGCCTGGCTGAGATGCGCGGCCGAGATCGGCGACATCGAGACGTGGGCGGCCGCAAGCGAGGGCGCATCGTTCATGCCGTCGCCGACCATCAGCACGCGCGTGCCGCGCCGTTTCAGCTCCTCGATCCGTGCGATCTTGTCGGCCGGCGTGACGCCGGCGCGCCACTCGGGAATCCCGAGCGCATTGGCCGCCGCCTTGACCGCCGGCTCGCGGTCGCCTGAGAGGATCTCGAGGCCGACATTGCGCGGCTTCAGCGCCGCGATCACCGTCACCGCATCCGGACGGAGGGCCTGCCGCACCGTGAAGACGATTTTTTCGGCTCCCCTGCTGAAGGCCACGACGGAGGCTTCCGGGTCGAGATCGGCGCCGCCCCGCACGAGCTCCTCGGCGCCGCAGAAGGACGGACGGCCGAGACGGATCTCGACGCCGTCGACGCACGCGCGCACGCCCTGCCCGGCCTCCTCGACCGCGCCAACGATCGGCGACTTGGCGCGGGCGGCCTGCGCCACCGCGGCCGCCACGGGATGATGGCTCGACAGTGCGAGCTGCCCGGCGAGCCCCAGGATTTCGGCAGGGATCGCTGCCGCGTTGACTACATCGAGATCAGGCAGCGTCAACGTGCCGGTCTTGTCGAAGATGATGTGATCGGCTTCCGCCAACCGCTCGATCGCATCGCCGGCATTCAGCAGCACGCCGGATTTGAACATCGCGCCCGAGGCCACCGTCTGCACCGTCGGGATCGCAAGTCCGAGCGCGCAGGGACAGGTGATGATCAGCACGGCGACGCCGGTGACGATGGCATCGTGCCAGCCCGCGCCGGCGAGCACCCAGCCGAGGACGGTGAGGAACGCGGTGGCATGCACCACCGGCGCATAGAGACGCGAGGCGCGATCGGCGAGCCGCCGATAGCGCGAGCGCGCCTCGAGCGCGTTGTCGAGCAGACGCGTGATCTCCGCAAGCAGCGTCGCCTCCGACGCCGCAGAGACCCGCACCCGCAAAGTGCCGGAGATATTCATCGAGCCGGCGTAGACCGGCGTGCCCCTGTCCGCGGTGACGTAGAGCGTCTCGCCGGTGATCAGGCTCTGGTCGATCTCGGAACGGCCCTCGATCACGGTGCCGTCGACCGCGCAGCGTTCGCCCGGCCGCAGCAGCACGATGTCGCCCGGATTGATCGCGGCGACCGGTACCTGCGAGATTTCGTCGGGCCCGACGAACTTCGTCGCGGTCTCGGCCTTCAGCGCGGCGAGGTTGCCGGCGACCGCACGCGTTCGGCGGCGCATGTTCTGGTCGAGGACGCGGCCGACCAGGAGAAAGGTCAGCAGCATGATCGCGGCATCGAAATAGGCGTGCTCGGCGTGGTTGATGGTCTCGACCACGGACATGCCGAGCGCGAGGGTTACCCCGATCGAGATCGGAACGTCCATGTTGGTGGTCTTCGCCGCGAGCGCGCGCCAGGCCGAGCGGAAGAACGGCTGGCCGGCATAGGCCGCTGCCGGCAGCGCGATCAGTGCCGACAGCCAGTGGAAGAAATCGCGCTGCTCGGGCAACATGTCGCTGACATTGCCGGACCACACCGGGATCGACAGCATCATCACGTTCATAGTGGCGAAGGCCGCAACGCCGAGGCAGCGCAGCAGGAAGCGCGACTCCGCGACCTCGGTCGCCTCCGCGCTTGCGGTCTCGTAAGGGTAGGCCTTGTAGCCGAGCTCTTCGAGCCGATCGATGAAGCGCGCGGGATCGAGGGTGCCCTCCTTCCATTCCAGCGCGACGCGGCGGTCGGTGAGATTCACCCGCGCCAGCGTCACGTCGGGAATGGCGGACAGACCACGCTCGATCTTCGCCATGCAGCCGGCGCAGTGCACGCCCTCGACCGCGAGATCGATGTGCTGGAGGCCCTCACCCGCGGCACGAACATAATGGGAGAAGTCGCGCGAGACCTGCATGACGAATTCCTTCAGTTCAGGATCACGCGATTGCGCGACATGAACATGCGCTCACCGCGCGCATCGCCCTCGAGCACGAGATCCCACTGACCGGGCGCCACGGCCGACGCGTTGCCGCCATAGACGCCGATGCCGATCTCGGCGAATTCGACGGCAAGGTCAGCGCGCTTGTCAGTCGGCCGCTCCAGGCGGCCTGCGAATTTCAGGCCGGTAATCGGCCGGCCGGCGGCATCGCGTGCCTCGATCCGCACCGTCGCACCACCATCGGCGCTGCGCTGGATCTTCGCGTCGACCTGCCATTTCCGGGCCGCCTGCCCGCGCGCTGCGGCGATCTCCTTCTCGTAGGTGAGACCGGCGGCATAGGGACTGTCGACGTCGGTGCCGGGAAGCGTCGCGATCGCAAGCTTCATCATGGTGACGTTGACGCCGATCACGACGCCGAAGAACGCGACCAGGATGATGAAGACCTTGGGGCCGGTCAGTGGCTTCGGTGCGGCGGATGCCATGGCGAACTCCAGACGATGCTCTCAGGGCGCGACGAAATTGTCGGTGGCGGTTGCGACCTCGCCGAGCCCGATATCGGTGACGTGGAAGCGGACCGGGGTCGATTTCTCCGGATTGAGCTCGGCCGGCGCCGTCACGAGCAGCCGCAATTCAGCGGTCTGGTCGCGACCGATCACGATCATCGGCCGATCCGGCGTCACGGAATCGACGCCGACGACATGGACCTTCGCATTCACGGGCCCATCGACATCGATCGCGATGACGCGGTCGAAGCCGCGCTTGTTGAGCAGCCGGACGGTGTAGGCGTTGCGGATCGAGCCATCGCTCAGCTTGACGGCGATCGGGTTGCGGTCGTGCAGCACGTTGACATCGAGCAGGCTGCGGGTCAGCAGTGCATAGAGCATGATGCCGCCGACGGCCGCGATCACCAGGTTGTAGATGATGGTGCGGGGCCGGACGATGCGGTAGATCGGCGGCCTGCCTTCCTGGCGGCGGTGGATGTTGATGTCGTTGTCATAAGCGATCAGACGGGTTGGCCGGCCGATCTTCTTCATCACGGTGTCGCAGGCGTCGATGCACAGGCCGCACTGGATACATTCGAGCTGCGGTCCGTTGCGGATGTCGATGCCGGTCGGGCAGACCGCAACACACTGGTAGCAGTCGACGCAGTCGCCGACCTGCTCGCCGAGCGCGCGCAGCTCGGCGGCCTTCTTGACCGACGTGCGCTTCTCGCCGCGGTCGTAGCGGTAGGTGACGTTGAGCGCCCATTCGTCGGTGAGCGCAGCCTGGATGCGCGGCCACGGGCACATGTAGGTGCAGACCTGCTCGCGCATGTAACCGGCGAGCACATAGGTCGTCGCGGTGAGGATGCCGATCCAGATATAGGCGATCATCGGCGCCTGGAAGGTGACGAGCTCCTTCACGAGCGTCGGCGCGTCGTTGAAATAGAGCACCCAGGCGCCACCGGTCCACCAGGCGATCAGGAGCCAGATCGAATGCTTGAGCACGATCTCGGAGATGCGCTCAAGCTTCATCGGGTCGGACGAGGCATCCTTCTTCATGCGCTCGCGCCGATCGCCCTCGATCAGCCGCTCGACGGCGTAGAACAGGTCGGTCCAGACCGTCTGCGGACAGAGATAGCCGCACCAGATGCGGCCGCCGATGGAGTTCATCAGGAACAGCGCCACCGCAGCGACGATCAACAGGCCGGTGAAGTAGTAGACCTCCTGCGGCCACAGCTCGATGAAGAAGAAATAGAAGCGACTGTTGGGCAGATCGATCAGCACCGCCTGGCTCGGGGCGCCCAGGCCACGATTCCAGCGCACGAACGGCAGGAAGTAGTAGACGCCAAGGCATAACGCCATCAGCCCCCATTTGATGCGGCGGAACGTGCCGGAGACGCGCTGGGGGTAAACCTTCTTGTGAGCCGCGTAGAGCGGCCCGTAGTCATCGTCCGAGGTGAGTTCGTTCGGGTTCACGGCCGTGTTCATCGCTGGAAGACGTCTCGCAGTTGCGACCATACCTAGAGCCAACTCCGGCCGACCGATTGATCCAGCTCAAGGAGGGGCGGGTTCCCCCTGCCCCTCCGTCTGGCTACTTTCCGCCGCCGAGCGAGTGGACGTAGACCGCCATCGCCTTCAGGGTGGCGGGATCGAGCCGTCCCTCCCACGCCGGCATGACACCGGAACGGCCCTGGCTGATGGTCTCGATCAAGGTCGCCTCATCCGGGCCGTAGAGCCAGATCTTGTCGGTCAGGTTGGGTGCGCCCATCTCCTGATTGCCCTTGCCGCCCTCGCCATGACAGGCGACGCAATTCTCAGTGAAGATCTTCTCGCCCTTGGCCGCGTCATAGCCCTGCCGGGTCGGCAGGCCCGAGAGCGAGCGGACGTAGTTGGCGACCGTGACGATCTCGTCGGGTTTGAGCACGCCGTCCTTGCCGAAGGCGAGCATCTGGCCCTCATGGGTCTTGGCGTGGCCGGACCGCGCGCCATACTGGATGGTCTGCATGATCTGGTCGAGCGTGCCGCCCCACAGCCAGTCGTCATCGTTCAAATTCGGATAGCCCTTCGCGCCAGCGCCGCCGCTGCCGTGGCACGGCGCACAATTGTCGCCGAACACGGTCCTGCCCTTGGCGCGGGCCAGTGCGAGCAGCGCCGGATCCTTCTCGATGTCGGCGAGCGAGGCCTTGGCCAGCGCCGCCATCTTCTCGCCGCGGGCCGCCTCGAGATTGGCGAGTTCCACCGCAACGCTGGCGCGCGTCGAATAGCCCAGCAGGCCGGGAGTGTTGGTGGTGATCAGCGGCCACGCCGGATAGACGATCCAGTACCCGACCGCCCAGATGATGGTGAGATAGAAGGTCGTCAGCCACCAGCGCGGCAGCGGCGTATTGAGCTCCTTGATGCCGTCCCACTCATGTCCGGTCGTGGACTTGCCGGAGACGTGGTCGATGTCGCTGTGATCGGT
This sequence comes from Bradyrhizobium iriomotense, assembly GCF_030160715.1. Classification (GTDB taxonomy): domain Bacteria; phylum Pseudomonadota; class Alphaproteobacteria; order Rhizobiales; family Xanthobacteraceae; genus Bradyrhizobium; species Bradyrhizobium iriomotense. The sequence continues at coordinate 105,356 of NZ_BSOW01000022.1, read as the reverse complement.
CATGATCCCTTACTCCTCCCGCAACGGCATCTTCGCCGCTTCGTCGAAAGCGGCCTTGTTGCGGGGCCAGAATGCGTAGGCGACGATCGCGAGGAAGATCGCGACGAAGACCGGCGTCCAGATCGTCGTCACGAGATCGGACGCAAGGTTATGGACTGTCAGAATTGCTTTCATCGTTCATGCCTTCTCAGCGGAGATTGGCTTTCTCGTTGTAGAGCTTGAAGTCGACGAGCGTGCCGAGCATCTGCAAATAGGCGATCAGCGCGTCCATCTCGGTCGGGGTGCCCGGCTTGCCGTCGAAATTGCGCACCACCGCCTTGGCGTAGCGTTTGGTGAAGGCATCGCTGCCGGCATTGTCCGGATCGGCCTGCGCCTTCATGTCGGCGGCCGCATTGGCGATCTGGTCATCGCTGTAGGGCGTGCCGACAGCCCTGAGCGTTCGCATGTGATCGGCAATCGTTGCGGGATCGACCTCGGTCTCGCTGAGGAACGGATAGCCCGGCATCACCGACTGCGGCACGATGGCGCGCGGGTTGGTCAGATGGGTCACGTGCCAGTCGTCGGAATATTTGGCGCCGACGCGGGCGAGATCCGGACCGGTACGCTTGGAGCCCCACTGGAACGGGTGGTCGTACATGCTCTCGGCGGCGAGCGAGAAGTGACCGTAGCGCTCGACCTCGTCGCGCAAGGGACGGATCATCTGCGAGTGGCAGAGATAACAGCCCTCGCGGACGTAGATGTTGCGGCCGGCGAGCTCCAGCGGCGTGTACGGCCTGACGCCGTCGACCACCTCGATAGTGCTCTTGAGATAGAAGAGCGGCGTGATCTCGACGAGACCACCGATCGAGATCACCAGCAGGATGCCGACGACCAGGATGATCGAGTTCTTTTCGAAGATTTGGTGGCGTGTCCAGAAAGACATTGCTTGGCTCCTCATTCCGCCGGCTGAAGAGCGACGGGCGCCTGGACTTCCGCCTCGCCGACGCGAACGGTCATCCAGAGATTGTAGGCCATGATCAGCGCGCCGATCACGAACAGGGCCCCGCCGGCTGCGCGGATGACGTAGAAGGGATGCATCGCCTCGACGGTTTCGATGAAGGAATATTCGAGGAAGCCGAGCGAGGTGTAGGCGCGCCACATCAGGCCCTGGAGGATGCCGGACACCCACATCGCCGAGATGTAGAGCACGATTCCGAGCGTCGCGATCCAGAAGTGCCAGTTGACGAGCTTGAGGCTGTAAAGGCTCTTGCGATTCCAGGCCCAGGGCACCAGGCAGTACAACGCGCCGAAAGAGACGAAGCCGACCCAACCGAGCGCGCCGGAATGCACGTGGCCGATGGTCCAGTCGGTGTAGTGGCTGAGCGAGTTGACGACCTTGATCGACATCATCGGCCCCTCGAAGGTCGACATGCCGTAGAAGGCGACGGAGACCACCAGCATGCGCAGCACGGGATCGGTGCGCAGCTTGTCCCAGGCGCCCGACAGCGTCATCAGGCCGTTGATCATGCCTCCCCAAGAGGGCATCCACAGCATCACCGAGAAGGTCATGCCGAGCGTCTGCGTCCAGTCCGGCAGCGCGGTGTAGTGCAGATGATGCGGGCCGGCCCAGATGTAGAGGAAGATCAGCGACCAGAAATGGATGATGGACAGCCGGTAGGAATAGATCGGCCGCTCTGCGCGCTTGGGGATGAAGTAGTACATGATGGCGAGGAAGCCGGCGGTCAGGAAGAAGCCGACCGCGTTGTGGCCATACCACCACTGGAACATCGCATCCTGGACGCCGGCCCAGGCGACGTAGGACTTGGAGCCGAACACCGACACCGGCAGCGCGGGATTGTTGCCGAGATGCAGGACGGCGATCGTCACGATGAAGGCGAGATAGAACCAGTTCGCGACGAAGATGTGCGGTTCCTTGCGCTTGATCACCGTCACGAGGAAGACGAGCAGGTAGACCACCCACACGATGGTCAGCCAGAGGTCCGCATACCATTCCGGCTCGGCATATTCCTTGGACTGGGTGACTCCGAGCAGATAGCCGGTACCGGCGACGAGGATGAAGAAGTTGTAGCCGACCACGACGAACCAGGGCGCCAGCTCGCCGGCGAGCCGGACGCGGCACGACTTCTGCACGACGTAGAACGAGGAGGCGATCAGCACGTTGCCGCCGAACGCGAAAATCACCGCCGAGGTGTGCAGCGGACGTAGGCGGCCAAAGCTCGTCCAGGGCAGATCGAAGTTGAGCGCGGGCCAGGCCAGCTGCGAGGCGATGATCAGCCCCACCAGGAAGCCGGCGATGCCCCAGAACATCGCCATAAAGGCGGAGAACTTGATCGGGCCCATGTTGTAGTTGGGCCGTCCGTTGATCTCCGCGGGCGGCAGCGCCGCCGGGCGCTCGAAATAGCGATTGATGATGACGAAGACAGCCGCGATGCTCGCCGCGGCGCTGAGTGCCGCATGGAAGGCGAAGGGCGCGTCGAGCGCCTTGGCCGCCGCGATCACGCAGAGAAAGGCGGTGACTGCGAACACTGCCGCCAGGCCGCTTTCACCGACGGTCATGGATTTGGAAATGGAGGGCTGGCTCATGCGGATTCTCTCTGAAAGAACACGGAGCCAGAAACCACATTCACACTCGCGCGGAATTGATTGAAATCAAGATAGCTGGATTTCCGGCGATCCCGGTCGACAGGAAATCCGGAAGCGATATCAGCCGCTTATGCGCGTTTCCGCGCGCAGGACTGGCCGCGCCTCAGGCAAATCAGCGAGCTGGTCTGTCGCAGAAATGAGCCAGCCGACGGGCTAGTCGCGCGCGGTCGCCTTGAGCGCATTGATGACGTCCTCCCGCGCGATGATGCCGACGAGCTTCTGCGCGCCGTCGAGCACAATGATGCTCCGGATCCGATGCTCGACCATGAGCTGAAGCACGCGGGTCAGCCGCGTGTCCGGGTGGACGTAGATGAATTCCGGTGTCATGACGTCGCCGACCTTCCGATTCATCAGGTCGAGATAGCGCGGCACCATCTGGCTCGGCGTGAAGGCGAAACACTTCAAAATGTCGAACTTGGTGACGATGCCGACGACCTGGCCGTCCTCCTCGACCGGATAGCCGTTGAAGTCGTCGCGCTCGAACATCTCGCTGAGTTCGAGCATGTTGAGGTCGCGCACCACGGTCTTGACGTTGCGCGTCATGTGGCCGTCGGTGGTCTGTTCAAGGAATCTGTACACGGCGCGTCCTCATGTCTTTCAGTCAATACGTGTCAGTGCGACAGCAGCACGCAACGGGTTGACTGGGTGAGCAGAAATTGCGTGACGCCGCCGAGGACCAGTTCGCGGAACCGCGAATGGCCATAGGCACCGGCCACGATCAGGGCGGCTCCGACATCGGCGGCCACCCTACCCAAATGGTCAGCCGCGGTTTCGTTCCGGCCCGCTTCCGACACCCGGGCGGTTGCCGTGACGCCATGGCGGGTGAGCCAGGCGATGACGTCGGTGACGGAGCCCAGCACCGCCGGGCGATCGTCTTCCGGCTCGGGGATCGCGACGACCGTGATCTCCCTCGCCTTGCGCAGCAGCGGCAACGAATCGGCGACCGCGCGCCGCGCCTCCGGCGTATCCTTCCAGGCCACCAGCACGCTGCGCAGATCGAGCCACTGGATACCGTCAGGCACGACCAGCAGCGGACGGCCAGCCTGCATCACCAGATCCTTGGGGCTGGCGAGCGAGAAGGCGTCCGAGAAGGCCGGGCTTGGTCCGCCGCTGACGATGATGTCGGCGCAGCGCGCCTGCTGCAACGCGTAACGCGCCGGGAAATCGACCGCGCCGCGCCACTCGACGTGCCCGCCGCGATTCCTCGTTGCAGCACGGAATTGTCCCTCCAGTTCCGAAAGGCGTTGGCGGACCGACGCCTCGCCTCGGTCGACCAGACGCTGGGCCTCCGCACCGTCGGTGAAATAGAGTGGCGGCGCGAACTGCGCCGCAGCAACTCCGACGATCGCCGCCTCGAAGCGCTCCGCGAGCTCGCCCGCGACCTGAAGCCTCGCTTCATTGGGCTGACCAAGCGCCAGGCTGACCATGACGGTCGCGTATGTCATTCCGTGTCTCCAGAACTGCGTAGCTTGGCAATGCTAGGCGCACCCCGATGGCAGCGGGATGAGATAGATCAAGCCGACAAGAGGTCCGGACCGCGGCTGGACTGATCGCCCTGTTGCGGGGTACCCGATCGCCGAACTTGCCTCCGGGGCGGCCATGCGCGAAATTGCGACCAAACGAACCGCGCTCCGGACCCACGACGCAAGGATGGAAGCGAATTGAGCCCGACCCGCGTAACTCATCCGGCAGATGACGGTCGGGGCGAACATTTCCGGGTCCGAATCGAAGGCTTCGGCGTCGGCACCTGGGACCTCGATCTCAAGACGCAGGAACTGGAATGGTCGGATGCGGCGGGGGCCATGTTCGGCGTCGCGCGCGACCAGCCGATCACCTACGAGCTCTTCCTGTCGCGTCTCGAGCCGAGAGACCGCGAGCGTGTCGAAGCCGCGATCAGGCGCGTCGCCGAGCGCGGCGGCGGGTTCGACGTGTCATTCCGGATTTCCGCTGATTCCGGCAGAGGGCAATGGATCCGGGCCCGCGCCGGCCTGATCCGGGACGAAGCCGGTAGCGCGCGCCATCTCAGCGGTATCTTCCTCGACATCGACGAGGAGAAGCAGGTCGAGGAGGCGCTGCGCACGCGCGAGACCCACCTCCGCTCGATCCTGCACACGATCCCCGATGCCATGATCGTCATCGACGGCCATGGCATCATCCAGCTGTTCAGCACGGCGGCGGAGCGCCTGTTCGGCTATTTGGAGCATGAGGCGATCGGCCAGAACGTCAGCCTCCTGATGCCCGAGCCCGACCGCTCCCGCCACGACAGCTATATCGCGCGCTACCGCACCACGCGCGATCCCCACATCATCGGCATCGGCCGCATCGTCACCGGCAAGCGGCGCGACGGCACGACGTTTCCGATGCACCTGTCGATCGGCGAGATGCAGTCCAGCGGCGAGCCCTATTTCACCGGCTTCGTCCGTGACATGACCGAGCACCAGCAGACCCAGGCGCGGCTGCAGGAGCTGCAGTCCGAGCTCGTCCATGTCTCGCGCCTGAGCGCGATGGGCGAGATGGCCTCGGCGCTCGCGCACGAGCTCAACCAGCCGCTGGCGGCCATCAGCAACTATATGAAGGGTTCGCGCCGGCTGCTGGCGGGCAGCAGCGATCCGAACATTAACAAGATCGAGAGCGCGATGGACCGCGCCGCCGAGCAGGCACTGCGCGCCGGCCAGATCATCCGCCGCCTGCGCGACTTCGTCTCGCGCGGCGAATCCGAGAAGCGGGTCGAGAGCCTCTCCAAGCTGATCGAGGAAGCCGGCGCGCTGGGCCTTGCCGGCGCGCGCGAGCAGAATGTCCAGCTCCGCTTCAACCTCAATCCGGAGGCCGACCTCGTGCTGGCCGACCGCGTCCAGATCCAGCAGGTGCTGGTCAACCTGTTCCGCAACGCACTTGAGGCCATGGCGCAATCGCCGCGGCGCGAGCTCGTCGTCACCAACACCAAGGTGGCCGACGACATGATCGAAGTCGAGGTCAGCGACACCGGGTCCGGATTCCACGACGACGTGATACCGAACCTGTTCCAGACCTTCTTCACGACGAAGGAGACCGGCATGGGCGTCGGACTTTCCATCAGCCGCTCGATCATCGAGGCTCATGGCGGCCGCATGTGGGCCGCGAGCAACGCATCGGGCGGCGCAACGTTTCGCTTTACCTTGCCGGCAGCCGACGAGAACTGATCAATGACCACAAAGGGACATGTCTACGTCATCGACGACGACGAGGCGATGCGGGATTCGCTCAACTTCCTTTTGGACTCGTTCGGCTTCGAGGTCCGGTTGTTCGAGACGGCGCAAGGCTTTCTCGACGCACTGCCGGGCCTCTCCTTCGGCTGCGTGGTGTCCGACGTGCGCATGCCCGGGCTTGACGGGATCGAGCTCTTGAAGCGCATGAAGGACACGCAAAGCCCGTTCCCGATCCTCATCATGACCGGTCATGGCGACGTGCCGCTGGCGGTCGAAGCCATGAAGCTCGGCGCTGTCGATTTCCTCGAAAAGCCGTTCGATGACGATCGCCTGACCGCGATGATCGAAGCCGCGATCCGCCAGGCCGAGCCTGCCGCCAAGAGCGAGGCGATCGTGCAGGACATCACCGCGCGTGTGGCTTCGCTGAGCCCGCGCGAGCGCCAGGTCATGGAGGGGTTGATCGCGGGCCTCTCCAACAAGCTGATCGCCCGCGAATACGACATCAGCCCGCGCACCATCGAAGTGTATCGGGCGAACGTCATGACCAAGATGCAGGCGGGCAGCCTGTCGGAGCTGGTGCGGCTCGCCATGCGCGCCGGCATGCTCAACGATTGAGGCGACTTCGACTTGAGGCATGTCAAGTCCGCGCTCTCGCCGCGTGTTAGCAAGGTCGCATGACCGAGATCAGCTTACACCATAGGCGGGATCCGATGTCGTCCCCACTCAAGCCCACCGTCTACGTGGTCGACGACGACGACGCCGTCCTTGGATCACTGCGATTCCTACTGGAAACCGACGGCTTCGCCGTGCGAACCTTCAGGAATGCCACGGCATTGCTCAATGCACCCCACTCCCCTGGCGCAGACTGCTACGTGATCGACTACAAGATGCCCGACATCAACGGCGTCGAGCTTACGAGGCGCCTGCGCAAGTCGGAGGGCGACGCGCCCGTGATCCTGATCACGGGCTATCCGGACGAGAATATTTCGACCCGGGCCGCAGCGGTCGGAATCAAGGACGTGATCTTGAAGCCGCTTCTCGACGAGAATCTCGTCAAGCGCATCCGCGGCGCCATCCAGGGCAAGCCCAAAGACTGACCTCAAGGACTGACCTACGGGATTTTACATAGGTAGACCTCCTTAAGATATCGCTCGAAATTTTCACGCCGCTCGGCGCGCGGTAACCATCTGCCATCACAACGGAGATGGCACAGATGCTCACCCAGACACTCAACACCCAGGTTCACGGCAGCACGATCGCCCCGGCCACCCATCCCGTTTCCGATCAGTTCGGCGCCATCACCGGCCATGTCGGCCTTGTCGCCTCCGAGTTCTCCTACCGCAAGGATGAGGAGATCTACGGCGAGGACGAGCCTGCTGAATACGTCTACCAGGTCGTCTCCGGCGCGGTGCGCAGCTACAAGCTCCTTTCCGACGGCCGCCGCCAGATCGGCGCCTTCCATCTCCCCGGCGACGTGTTCGGCCTCGAATCCGGCGCCACCCACCGCCTCGCCGCGGAAGCCATCATCGACACCACCGTGCGCCTCGTGAAGCGCTCCAGCCTCGAGAAGGCCGCCGGTACCGACGTGCAGGTCGCGCGCAAGCTCTGGGCGATGACCGCAGGCGAACTGCGCCACGCCGAGGACCACATGCTGCTGCTCGGCCGCAAGACCGCGATGGAGCGGGTTGCGACCTTCCTGCTCGAAATGGATCGCCGGCTCGCCGTCGCCGGCATGATGGCGCTGCCGATGTGCCGCCGCGACATCGGCGACTATCTCGGCCTGACGCTGGAGACGGTGTCGCGCGCGCTGTCACAGCTCCATTCCCAGGGCATTTTGGGCTTCTCCGGCGCCCGTCAGATCGTGCTGCGCAACCGCCAGCGCCTGCACAATCTCGACGCCTGATTTCTTCCTCCCTGCCATCTTCCCAACTGGCCGGCCGAACCCGCTTCGGCCGGCATTTTCTCATGCTCCACGTGCGCTGCGCCGCGTCTCCGGCATTACCAGGAGAATCAGGACGAGCCCGACTGCTGCGACGCAGGCGAGGCTGATGAAGGCGGTGCTGCTGCCGTATCTGTCGCTGATGAAGCCGCCGAGCACGGTGCTGAGCGATGCGCCGATCCCGGTCGCGGTTCCCACGACTCCCTGCGCGAGATTGAAGTGGCCGCTGCCGAAGGCAACGTCGGCGACGATCAGCGGGATCATCACCGCGAACACCGCGGCCGTGATGCCGTCGAACACCTGCACCAGAACCAGGAGATAGGGATCGCGGACGGTCGCGAACAACAGGCCGCGAATCGCCAGCGCGCCAAATCCGAGCAACAACAGCGGCCGCCGTCCCCAGGCCTGCGCCTTGCGCCCGACCGTCGGCGACATCAGCGCCACGATCGCCTGCGGTACGATGATGCAGCCCGCGATCAGCACGGTGGCCCACTGGCTCGACCGCGTCGTCACCACGCTCGCCATCAAGGGCAACATCGCCGCGTTCGCGAGCTGCAACAGGAGCACGCTACAGGCGAAGATCAGCAGCGGCCGCTGCCGCAGCAGATGCCATACATTGGTGTCCCCTTTGTCGGACAGCTCGCGCGGCATTGCACCATGGCACCGGGCCGCATCAACCTCCTCCTCGCGAATGCGCGAAAGCGCAATCAGGGTCGGAATCGCGAGCAGGAAGGTGACCAGGAAGACCGAACGACTCGACAGCAGATAGCCGGCCGTGCCCATGACCGCAGCCGCAACGCCATTGCCGAGCGAGGCGAAGCGCGCGTTGCGGCCGAGCCGCTCGCCGATCGCCAGCGGTCCGACCAGGCCGAGGCTGATCGCGGCGATCGCAGGCCCCAGCACGCAGCTCGCAGCCGCATGCAAGGTCGCTGCCGTCACCACGACAGGGAAGATCGGCATCGCCGCATAGGCGAGCGCGCAGAATCCTATGGTCGTGATCGCGAATCCCGCGACAAGCCGCTCCGACTTCGCGGCATCGATGATCGCGCCGCCCGGCATCTGGCCGATCAGGCCGACGATGCCGCCAATCGACAGCACGAGGCCGATCTCGACCTGGGTCCATTTCTGCGTCGTCAGATAGACCGCGATGAAGGGGCCGAAGCCGGTCTGCACGTCGGCCAGGAAGAAGATGAACCAATCCAGGGCCCGCAGGCTTTGCTTTGATGGCGCAGGTAGCGGAAGCGCGAGCACAGCGTTGCGGCTATCGGCTCGGCCACGTTCGTCATCGCTCGGATGGCTCGGCTTCCTGGACAAGCGCACCGACAGTCTGCCCTCCTCTTCCTTACGGAATGAACTGCAGCGGTTGCAGGGTACCGGAGGCACCCAGCACGACGATCGGTGTGTCCTCCTTGTATTCCGGCGCGGCGGCGACCTGCGCCTTGGTCAGCTCAAGGCTGATGCTGTCCTTCTTGTTGGCGATCTTGCCGAAATGCAGCGCGTTCCAGTCGACCACGATCTTGCGGCTGCCGACGCCAAGGAAGCCGCCGAAATCGATCACCGCCGCCCGCACCTGGCCGGTACGATCGACGATGACGTCGACGATGCGTCCCATATCCTCATCGGCCGCGCTGCGCACATCCCGCCCGAGCACGCCATGCGCGTCGCTGGCACCGATGATGGTGACCGAGGGCGGCGGCGCCGCGTCCTTCGGCACCACGGGCACGGCCGGCGGCGGCGGCGCGTTCGGCTCGGCTTGCGCCGCAGGCGGGTCCTCAGCTGCGTACGGGACCGCAGGCGCGATGCTCCCCACGATCACTGCGACCAGCATCAACCGCGTCATGCCGCGCATACGACCTCCTCCGACTGATTGCGCTAGTGCGCCAACACGATCGATACCTGGATCTGGCCGCGCGTGCGCAACACCTCGAGCGCGACATCGTTGCCGTGGCGGCGAATCCGCAAATCGACGCTGGACGAGCCCAGTTGGAGCTCGCGCAGCACGACCTCGTTCAGGAACGCCGGCAGATGCGGATTGCGCAGGCGGATCTCGCTTCGTGCGACGTCGAACTCGATGCCGAGCGCCGCTTCCAGCAACGTGAACGGCGTCGCGCTGGCCCAGGCCTGCGGCGCGCAGGCGACCGGATACAGCGTCGGGCCGCGGCGCTTCTCGCGCCGGAAGCCGCAGAACAGTTCCGGCAGCCGCCGGAGATCCATATAGGTCGCGGCCTCGAACAGGCCCTTGAAGACATGCGCCACCGAATGCTTCAGGCCATAACGCGCAAGCCCGAGCACAATCAGCGCATTGTCGTGCGGCCAGATCGAGCCGTCGTGATAGGACATCGGATTGTATCTGATTTCGCCGAGCGCCACGGTGCGGATACCCCAGCCGGAGAAGAAATGCGGCCGTAACAGGTCGGCAGCAACCTTGCGCGCACGGTCCTCCCTGATCATGCCGCTGAACAGGAGCTGGCCGGCATTCGACGTCCGCACCTTGCAGGGTCGCTTGGCGCCGTCGAGCGCGAGCGCATAGGTGCCGAGCTCCTCGCACCAGAAGGCGTCCTCGAAGCGCGCCGCGAGCGCCTTTGCCTCGGCCTCGAGCTTCCTTACCTTGTCCGGCTTGCCCAGCCGCAAGGCACAGCGCGCGGCGAGCTGCTTGGCGGCGAAGACGTAGCCCTGCACTTCGGCGAGCGCGATGTAGCCTTCCGCAAGCGTACCGTCGGCATGGAAGATCGCATCATAGGAGTCCTTCCAGCCCTGGTTGGCGAGGCCCTGCTCGGAGGCGCGCTGATATTCGACGAAGCCGTCGTGGTCGGGATCGCCGGGTCCGTCGATCCATTCCAGCGCAGCCTCGATCGCGGGCCACAATTCCAGCAGCGTCTCGACATCGCCCGTGCGCTCGAAATAATGCCCTGCGAGCAGCACGAACAGCGCGGTGGAATCGACGCTGCCGTAATATTGCGCGAACGGCACCTCGCGCAGCGCTGCCATCTCGCCGCCGCGCATCTCGTGCAGGATCTTGCCGGGCTCGGCGTCGGCGAGCGGATCGGTGGCCTTTGCCTGGAAGTGCGCGAGCCGCCGCAGCACGCCCCTGGCAACCCGCGGATCGATCCACAGCATCTGCAAGGCCGTGATCAGGCCGTCGCGGCCGAACGTCGTCGAGTACCAGGGAATGCCGGCATAGGGATAGCGGCCCTGAGGCGTATCCGTCATCAGCATGTTGAGGTCGGCCATCGCCTGGCACAGCACCTCGTTGAAGATGTTGTTGGAGGTCTCAACGCTGGCCGCCCCCGCCGTGCAGGCGCGCATCTCGCGGCGATGCGCCAGCATCGCCGGAAAGAAACGCACCGGCTTGAGCGTCTGCGGCCGGTTGCAGGACACGGCCACGAACAACGACTTGGTATGATGCGGCTCGAGCTCGAGCTGCCAGGTGGCGGCATTGACCGAGAGACGGGTTGGCCTTGGATCGAAATGCAGCCCGGTCGTGCGCTGCGTATCATCGAGCCCGCGATATTCGAACAGCACGTCGGTCGGGCCGAGCAATTTGCTCGCGCCGGTCCCCCGCCGCGGCCGCCTCTCGCCGCGCACCTCGAACAAATCGGCGAAATCGCTATCGAACAGCAGCGTCAGCTCAAAACTTGCCGGCCGGTCGCCGTGGTTCTGCAGGCCGATACGCTGATAGGCCGTGCCACGCCACAGGAACACCGTGCGCACGATATGCAGCAGGTCCTTCTGGAGGACGATGCGGCCATTGCGGTAGATATCGGGATTGGTGAGATCGATGGTCAGGGCCGAGTTGTCATCACGCAAGTTCGAGCCGAGCAGCAGCGGCTGAAGATCGTCGAGCACGAGCTCGAGCCGCGCGAGATAGCGCGTGTCGCAGTTGAACAGGCCGTCCGGGCCACCGGCGGAGGCGCCGATATCGCCATGGCTGTCGAGCACGATGAAGGTATCGTCGTGCTTGAGCGAACGCCGCGGCCTCGCCGCAGGTCCCGTCATGGGAATGTAGAACGGCTGCTCCTCCACCACTTCCACGGTTCGTGATGCCGCGACGAACTGGGTGACGACTTCGGCTGACATGCGCTATTCCCCTGCGCCATTATCCAAAACGCAATCGACCTGAACGCAACGACCTGAACGCGGCTGACGACTTACGCGGCGAACTTCGAGAGCCGGTTCATCTCCTGCGTGACCAGCTCGCGATAAGGCCCGTGGTTCTGCATCAGGCGGTCGGGCGAGCCGTCCTCGATGATCTTGCCGGCCTTCAGCACCACCACGCGGTCGAAATTGCGCAGCGTTGCCAGCCGGTGCGCGATCGCGATCACGGTTCGGCCCCGCATCAGGCGTGACAGCGCCTCGCGGATCGCCTCCTCCGCCTCGCTGTCGAGCGCCGCGGTCGCTTCGTCGAGCAGCAGGATCGGCGCGTCCTTCAGGAAGGCGCGCGCGATCGCGATGCGCTGGCGCTGACCGCCGGAGAGCTTTACGCCGCGATCGCCGACCATGGTGTCGAGCCCTCCGGGCATGCTCTCGACGAAATCGCAGCGCGCCGCGATCGCCGCGCGCAAGACTTCGTCGTCGGTCGCGTTGGGCCGGCCGTAACGAATGTTCTCGCGGACCGAGCGATGAAACAATGAAATGTCCTGCGGCACCACGGAGATCGCCTCGCGCAGGCTCTGCTGCGTCACCCGCGCGATATCCTGGCCGTCGACGGTGACGTTGCCGTCATCGACGTCATAGAACCGCTGCAACAGCGTGAACAGCGTCGACTTGCCGCCGCCGGACTGCCCGACCAGGCCGACGCGCTGGCCGGGTTGCAGCCGCAGGCTGAAACGCTCGAATATCTTCGACGCCCCGGGATAGCCGAACGTCACGTTGTTGAAGGCAATCGCGGCACCGCGCTTGACCAGCGGCTCGGCCTCGGGGTGGTCGCGCAATTCATGCGGCACCAGGAGCGTTGCGATCGCCTCGGTCAGCCGCGCGACATGCTGGGTGACGTCGACCAGCGCGACCGCAAGATCGCGCGTGGCGTTGAGGATCGAGAGCCCGAGGGTGCAGACCAGAACGACGTCGCCGGTGGTCGCCTCGCCCTTTTGCCAGAGCATGATCGCCCAGGCGAGCAGCGCGATCGTCAGCGCCACGGTGACGGCGGCGTGGGTCAGGCGCAGCTTTTCCAGATAACGCAGGCTGCGACCGCGCGCCGTGAGCTCCCGGTTCACGGTGGCATCGAAGCGCTGATGCTCGTGGCTGATGCCGCAGAACGCCCGCACCAATGGCATGTTGCTGATGACGTCGATCATCTCGCCGTCGACGACGGCGGCCTTGTCGGCGAAGTCGTCATGCAACGGCTTGCCGGCGGCCGCGAGGTGGAACATCGCAATCACCATGCCGCCGGCGACCACGATCAGGCCCGCCGCCATATAAGGGCTCACGGTTCCAATCAGCAGGATTGCCGCAATTGTGGCAGCGCACGGGGGCAGCACGTTCCAGACGAACATGTTCTCGACCGTGAACACGGCGTTGGAGGTCGCCGTGATGCGACTGCTGAGCATACCCGGCATGCGATCTGAGAAATAGCTGGGTGCGTGGCCCGTGAGATGGCGGAAGATGTCGCGACGCAGATCGCCGGTCACGCCGACAAAGGTGAAACTCGCTGTCCAACTTGCGATGCGCCAGAGGAAGTTGTCGGCGGCAATCAGCGACATGAGGAAAACGAATGCCAGCCATACACCACCGCTATGCGATGCGCCGGCCGAGAGGCTGTCGACGAGCGACTTGACGCCATATTGCGTGCCCACCGAGCAGGCAACCGCGGCCACCACGGCCGACAGGATCACCAGATGCGACGCGAGCCGCCGGCGAAGATAGCGTAAAACAAAGGCAAACGGCCGCCTCGCGTAGCCGGACAGATGATCCATATGGTTGCCACCCCGTCTGAGAATTGTCAGTCGTGCCTGCGCGGCACTGGCTGAGTGAACATCGACCGGCGCGTTCCGGTTCCATTGCAATGCGATCACGACATGACGATGCGGACGGACTGAGAAGCAGTCGTGACATCATCAAGACCAGATTGCGGACGAGTCACGCCGCATTGCAGACGTGTCGAATAAGTAACCTTTGACGGGCGGAACTTCGCAGATGCGGGAACGTTCCCATGGCTGGCATGCCGGTGCCGAAGTGAGCTGGGGGTTCAACTTTCATGATCGCGAAAAGGAGATGATGAGATGCGCATCGCGCAGGTAGCTCCGTTGACGGAGGCTGTTCCACCCAAGCTTTATGGCGGCACCGAACGGGTGGTGCATTGGTTGACGGAGGAACTGGTGGCGCTGGGACACGACGTGACCCTGTTCGCCAGCGGCGACTCGCATACCTCGGGCAAGCTCGACGCAATGTGGCCGAAGGCGCTGCGCCTCGACGGCGCGGTGCGCGACCCCAACGCACTGCATATGGTGATGCTGGAGCGGGTCCGGCAGAAATGCGACGACGAGGAATTCGACTTCCTCCACTTCCACCTCGATTACTATCCGTGGTCGCTGTTCTACCGCCAGCCGACGCCATTCCTGACGACGCTGCACGGCCGGCTCGACCTGCCCGAGCACCAGCCGGTCTTCAACACGTTCTCCAAGATCCCCGTCATCTCGATCTCGAATGCGCAGCGTCGGCCGGTGCCGCAGGCGAACTGGGTACGCACAATCCATCACGGCCTGCCGGAGAATCTGCTGACGCCGGTGCCCGCGAAGCAGGATTACCTCGCGGTACTCGGCCGCATCGCACCGGAGAAGGGCGTCGATCGCGCCATCAAGGTCGCGACCCGTTGCGGCATTCCGCTGAAGATCGCAGCCAAGGTCGATCGCGCCGACCAGGATTACTACGACGAACTGATCCGGCCGCTGATCGAGAAAAATCCGCTGGTCGAGTATATCGGCGAGATCAGCGACAACGAGAAATCTGAGTTCTTGAGCGGTGCGCTCGGCCTTCTGCTCCCGATCGATTGGCCCGAGCCGTTCGGGCTCGTGATGATCGAAGCCATGGCCTGCGGCACGCCGGTGGTCGCCTACAATCGTGGCTCGGTGCCCGAGATCATCGATGAAGGCCTGACCGGATTCGTCGTCGAGGACGAGACCAGCGCGGTCGCGGCCGTTGGGCGCCTGCCGCAGCTCAGCCGCGAAGCAATCCGCAAGCGGTTCGAGACACGCTTCACCGCAAGGCGCATGGCACTCGACTATCTCGCCGCCTACCGCGGCCTGATGGAAGCCACCGCGCCGAAGATCAAGCTGGTGAGCAGCGCGGAGTAGCGCGGCACAATCTCAGTTGTCGTCCCGGACAAGCGAAGCGCAGATCCGGGACCCATAACCACAGGAAGTGGTTTGGCGAAGACCAATAACCACGATCGCGCGCCACAACTTCTCCCTGGGGGTATGGGTCCCGGCCTTCGCCGGGACGACAGTTGTATGTGCTTCGGCTTCAACGCGTCATTGCTAGAGACTGTTCGCCCGCAATGACGGGAATGTATTACATCACCACCGCCCGCTTCGGCTCGACGATCTCGAACATGCGCGGGAATTCGTCCATCAGGGCCATCAACTCGGCGAGGCGCAGCGCGTTGCCCGACAGCTTGATCTTGCCGGCGGCAACTGCCTCCGGGAAGCTCGTGAGCTTCGCGATCACCTCGTCGAGCGTGGCGCGGGCGAGCGTGAAGCTGGCATCGGCTTTTTCCGACTGCGTGCCTTCGGTGTAGGTGAGCGCGGAATTCTCCAGATTGAGCACGAATGTCTCGCCGGTGTCGGAAAAGCTCCAGTTCAGCACGATGTGCTTGCCCTCCGCCTTCGGGCCGTTGAGACGGATTCCGAGCACGTCCCAGAGCTGCGAGGTGCGAAGCGCGGCCAGCGTCTCGCGCGGCATGGGCGGACGCGGCGGCGTCTTCGGCATGCCCTGGCGCAGCTCCTGGGCGCCGAACAGATAGGCGTTGCGCCAGGTCGCGCTTTCGGCGGCATAGCCGAGCTGCTCCAGCGTGTCGGCGAGCAGCGCACGCGCCGCTGCATGATCCGGCTCGGCGAAGACGAGATGGCTCAGCGCCTGCGCCACGAAACGAAACTCAGCCTTATCGAAGTCCTTCTTCGCCCGTGCGAGGATCGCGTCCGCGCCGCCCATGTACTCGACGTACTTCTTGCCGGATTCGACCGGCGGCAGCGGATCGAGATTGACGGGGTTGGCATCGTACCAGCCGAGATATTTCTGGTAGATCGCCTTCACATTGTGACGGATGTGGCCGTAATAGCCGCGGCCATGCCAGGCGCCCTCCAGACCTTGCGGCAGCTTGATCGTCTCGGCGATCTCGGTTGCGGTGAGGCCGTGATTCATCAGCCGGATGGTCTGGTCGTGCGCGAACTTGTAGAGGTCGCGCTGCTGGCGGATCATGCTGTCGATGCGCTCGCGTCCCCACACCGGCCAGTGATGCTGGCCGCACATCGCTTCCGCCTTGCCGCCCCACAGGGACAGCGCCTCGTTGAGGTATTTCGACCACGCCAGCGCATCGCGCACGTCTGCGCCGCGGAACGGCAGAAGATTGTGGAAATTATGCGTGCAGTTCTCGGCGAGGTTCAAAACCTTGTAGCGCGGGATGAAGAAGTGCATCTCGGCCGGCGCCTCGCTGTTCGGCGCCATCTGGAATTCGAATTCGACGCCGTCGATCACCCGTGTATCGCCGGTCGCCATGATCAGGTCAGTCGGACGCAGCAGCGCCACCGAACCTGCCGCCATCGACTTGCCGAGACCGCAATCGACCTGCCCGCGCGGCCCCTTGGCGAGGAAAGGGCCGAACTGATATTGCGCCCGGCGCAGCATCGCAGGGCCGGCAATGATGTTCTCGGAGACCGCATGCTCCATGAACAGGTTTGGCGCGATGATCGGCACCCGGTCCGTGGCGAGCGCGTCCTCCTCCAGAACCCCGCGCGCGCCGCCCCAGTGATCGGTGTGGGTGTGGGTGAAGATGACGGCTGCGACCGGCCGCAGGCCGCGATGCCTGAAATAGAGATCGAGCGCGGCGCGGGCACCCTCGATCGAGGTCAGGGTGTCGACCACGATGACGCCGCTGTCGCCTTCAATCAGCGTCATGTTGGCGATGTCGAGCCCGCGCACCTGATAGACGCCGGGCACGACCTCGAACAGGCCGTGATGCATGTTGAGGCGCGACTGCCGCCACAGGCTCGGATTGACCGTCGGCGGCGCCTGTTCCGCTGCCAGGAAACCGTAGGGCTCGAGGCTCCAGACCGTCCTGCCTTGCGGATGATTGATCCTGGCATTCTCGATCGTGCCGAGGAAGCCACGCGCCGCGTCCTCAAAATCCCGCGTGTCGGAAAACGGCAGCGCGCTCAGAAGCGCGTCATGCTGCGCAAT
Organism: Bradyrhizobium iriomotense; assembly: GCF_030160715.1. Classification (GTDB taxonomy): domain Bacteria; phylum Pseudomonadota; class Alphaproteobacteria; order Rhizobiales; family Xanthobacteraceae; genus Bradyrhizobium; species Bradyrhizobium iriomotense. The sequence continues at coordinate 88,199 of NZ_BSOW01000022.1, read as the reverse complement.
GACCTGATGCGTAGCGTCCTTTGGTTGCTCCGCGGCCTTCTCGGTGCCGATGTTCGTCATCGCATTCTCCCTGCGCGTATTGATCGAACATCTAACCGCATCTCAACCTGGATTGCCACGGCTCGCCTACCTGCCGACGCCGATTGGCTTGAGCTCGGGGCTGTCAGGTCGCGTTCGGATCTTGATCCCGCTCGCCCTCCCGCGCCTGAAGGACACGGTCGACAAGCCCCCACTCCAACGCTTCTTGCGGCGTCATGAAATGGTCGCGGTCCATGGCCCGCTCGAACTCCTCGTAACTCCGCTTGCAGTGTTGGGCATAAAGCCGCGTCATGCGGGTCTTGGTCCGCAGAGTCTCTTCGGCGTGGATGAGGATGTCCGACGCCTGCCCCTTAAACCCGCCCGATGGCTGGTGAATCAGGATGCTCGCGTTCGGTAGGACGGCGCGCGCGCCGGGCTCGCCCGCCATCAGCAGGAATGAGCCCATGGACCAAGCCGTTCCCATGCAAAGCGTATGCACGGGTGCTCGGATGTAGCGCATGGTATCATACATGGCGAACCCGCTGGTCACGACGCCGCCCGGCGAGTTGATGTAGAGGTTGATCGGCTTCTTCGGGTTATCGGCTTCCAGAAACAGCAATTGCGCGCAGACCAGAGCCGAAACATCGTCGTTCACCTCTCCGTTCAGGAAGATGATCCGTTCGCGCAGAAGGCGCGAATAAATGTCGAATGATCGCTCCCCTCTGGAGGATTGCTCGACGACCATAGGGACGAGTTGCATCGCTTCGCGCATGGGCGAACTCCAGTCTGCTCGAATGTGTGGTGAGCGCGCCGGATCAGGCGGCGCGCATACGGATCGGGCTGTTGCTGTTTGCGGCGGCCTTCGTCATCCGGCCGAAGCTCGTGCCGTCGAGCTCGTGAATGATCCGCAGGCTCGTCCCGCCCGTCCCGTTCGGGATGATCCTGAATGTCACCGTGCTCTCGAGAAAGGGTGGGACACTCTCGCGCAGGGCATATCGGACTTCTCGACCGGGCGTAATGGTGGTTGGCTCGGGATTGGCGAGATCCTGCCCCGGCAGCCACGCCTCTCGAAGCTCGGGATTGCTGATTGCCCGCCACACCTTCTGAGGCGGCTCGTTGAGGTCGTATTCGAGCTCGATACCGTTCTGCTCTCTGGTCTCTTCGGAGGTCATTGATCCATTTCCTTCAGCAAGATCTTGAGAGCTTCGATGCGTGCCGGCCAGTAGGCCCGATATTTCGCCAACCAATGCGCGATGAGGGAAAGCCCTTCGGGATCGACCTCGTAGTTCACGAAGCGCCCCTGCCGCTCCTCCTTCACCAGCCTGGCGCTCCGGAGGACTGCAAGGTGCTGAGACATCGCCGGCTGACTGATCTCCATGCCCGCTCGCAGGGCGCTCGCGTTCATCCCGCCAGCCGCAAGCTTTTCGAAGATCGCCCGGCGGGTGGGGTCGGCCAAGGCGCGAAAAATGTCGTTCTCGATCATGTTTGTTACATAAGCATACACTTATGTAACGCGCAAGACCGAAGATTTGGCCCCGCGGGCAAGTGGCTAATGCATCCCGAGGACTCTTGGCAGGAACAGCGTCAGCTCGGGCCAGTAGGTCACGACGACCAGGAAGGCGAGCATCGTGAGCAGCCACGGCATGACGGCCACCGCGAGCTCGGTGATGCGCATTCGCGCGATCATCGAGGCGACGTAGAGATTTAGCCCGACAGGCGGATGGCAGAGGCCGACCTCCATGTTGACGTCGATGACGATGCCGAAATGCACGAGATCGATGCCGAGCTTCTTGGCGGCCGGAGCAAGGATCGGGGCCATGATCAGGATGATCGAGTTCGGCTCCATGAAATTGCCGGCGAGCAGCAACAGCACGTTGACGACCAGGAGGAAGCCGACCCAGCCGAGATTCTGCGCCGCGATCCAGTCGGCGAGCGTCGCCGGCAGGTTCTCGTTGGAGAGCACGAAGGAGAACAGCACCGCGTTGGTGACGATGTAGAGCAGCATCGCGCTGGTGTTGGCGGCGCGCAGCAGCACGCGCGGCACGTCCTTCATCCCGATCGCCTTGTAGACGAAGACCGAGATGAAGAAGGAATAGACCGCCGCCATCGCGGCCGCCTCGGTCGCCGTGAACAGGCCGCTATAGATGCCGCCGATGATGATGACGACCAGCATCAATCCCCAGATGCTCTCGCGGAACGTGCGCACCGTCTCGCCCCAGCTCGCCTTCGGCAGGCGCGGATAGTCGCGCTTGCGCGCGAGCCACCAGGTGACGATGCACAGCATCGTGGTCAGCATCATGCCGGGCAAAAGGCCGGCGACGAACAGCGCGCCGATCGAGGTGTTGGTCGAGACCGCGTAGACGATCTTCGGGATCGAGGGCAGCATCAGGATGCCGAGCGAGCCGGCGACCGTGATGATGCCGGCGCCGAAGCGCATCGGATAGCCGTGGCGGACCATCTCGGGCAGCACGATGGCGCCGATCGCGGCCACCGTGGCGACGCTCGAGCCGCACACCAGCGCAAACATCGCGCAGGCGACGATGCCGGCAAGTCCGAGGCCTCCGTGCCAGTGGCCGATCAGCGAGGTCGCGAAATTGATCATACGCCGCGCCACGCCGCCATGGGTGAGGAAATTTCCCGCCAGGATGAAGAACGGGATCGCCATGATCTCGAAGCTCTCGATGCCCGTGAAGAGCTTCATCGAGACCGCTTCGATCGGCACCGTCGTCAGCGTGAACAGAAACGTCATCACGGTGAGGCCGAGCGCAATCGAGACCGGGATGCCCGTCAGCATCAGCGCGATCAGCAGCGCAAACACAGTGGCAGCGCGCATCCAGTGCGGCAGCACGATCACGCCGGACTTTTCGGCAAGGCACAGCGCGAAGATCAGGATCGGTGCCAGGATCAGGATGACGCCGAGCGGCGAAACCTTTCGCGCAGCCGCCTTTGTCGCGGCACCCGCCGGCTGCGGATGCAGCGCTGGCGAACCATCGGCCTGCACGCCTTCGACATGGGTCTCGTCGTGATGCGGCAGCTCGCCGGTCCAGAAATAGAACCAGGCGACCTGGATAAAGCGGAAGCACATCAGGCCGGAGCCGAGCGGGATCGCCAGATAGACGATCCACATCGGCGCTTCCAGATCGTTCGACTGCTGTCCGGTGTGGAACATCTCGCCGACGAAGGAGGCGCCGAAGGCCGCGATCATGCCGGTGAAGATCGCGCCGCAGAGCAGCGCGAACAGGATCACGTGCTTGCGGGAATGTTCGGGCAGGCGGTTGACGAGGAGGTCGACGCCGACATGGATGCCGGTGCGCACGCCATAGGCCGCGCCGAACTTCGCCATCCAGATGAACATGTAGATGCAGAGCTCCTGCGCCCAGGACAGGTCGAGCTCGGACAGGAAGGTGAATGCGGCTTTCGACAACGCCGCGAGCCAGGTCAGCCCGTGCGCGGTGGCCCATCTGGAGAGAGCGATCGACTCGCCGGCGCCGTAACGATGCAGCACGGCGATGAAGATCAGGCCCGTTGCAGCCGCAATGAGCGTCGCGATCAGCCACTCTTCGAGATGATTGAGCGCACGATTGAGCACGCGAAGCAAATCAAGTCCCCCCTATCAGACCGAAACGGCCGGGAGTGCGTTCACTCCCGACCGTTCTTGTTGTTGTTCTTCGCCAGGCCGCGTCAGTTCATCTTGACGTCGAGTTCCTTGGCGACGAGGTCGAGCACCTCCTGCCCGACCCGACCCTTGGCCCATTTGTAAGTCGGCTGCATCGCCTCCTGCCACGCCTTGCGGTCGGCATCGGAGAGGTAGTGCAGCGTGGTCTTGCCCGACTTCTTGATCTCGGCGAGCGCGTCCTCGTTCTCCTGGCGCGCGATCGAGTTGGTGTAGTCGGTCGCCTCCGCCATCGCCTTCTCGAGCTGGCCGCGGACGTCCGGCGGCAGGCCGGCCCAGAATTTCGAGTTGACGATCACTGCGTATTGCAGGTGCGCGTGATAGGAGACGGTGATGTCCTTCTGCACCTCGAAGAACTTCTGCGTCAGGTAGTTCGAGGCCGTGTTCTCGCAGCCGTCGACGACGCCAGTCTGCAAGGCCTGATAGACTTCGGAGAACGCCATGATCTGCGGGATCGAGCCGACGAGGCGGAAATACTGGTCGGCGATTTTCGAGCCGGAGATGCGGAACTTCAGCCCCTGGAAGTCGGCGGGCTTCATCAGCGGGCGGCTGGAGGAGACCATGTGGAAGCCGTTGTCCCAATAGGCCAGACCCGTGATGCCTTTTGCCTCCAGCTTCTGGAACAGCCACTTCCCGACGGTGCCCTTCATCGCACTGGAGTAGGTCGCGTCGTCCTTGAACAGCCAGGGCAGGTCGAGCGCCTCGAACTCCTTCACCCCGAGCGGCGCGAACTTCGCGGTCGAGGGCGCGAGCATCTGTACCGAACCGAGCTGGAGCGCCTCGATCTCTTCCTTGTCCTTGTAGAGCGAGGAGTTCGGATAGACCTCGATCTTGACCTTGCCGTCGGTGTATTTCTCGGCGAGCTCCTTGAACTTGAGCGCGCCCTTCCCCTTCGGCGTATCGTTGGCGACGACGTGGCTGAACTTGATGACGATCGGGCTCTGGGCCTGCACCGCGGCAGGCGCCAATGCAAGCGCGGCCGCAGCGGCCGCAAGCAGCAGTTTGCGCATAAAGTACCTCCCAACAACCTCTAAAGCCGGTTCTTTTTTGTTTTCCGGCTTCAGTAGTGGCAGCAAACCACCAGGCGAACAACTAGACCTAAGCCCAATTTGCCGCAGCCAAATCGCCTTGACGGCACTTGTATACGCAAGCTTGCGCCCGCTCCAGCCCCGACGGGCGAGCGCTTATGTCGCATCGGCGAACGAAGTTAACCCTTGCGCTGGGCGACCATGAACAGCCGCCGGAACGGGAACAGCGTCTGCCCCGCGGCATTCTTTGGATAGGCTTTTGCGACGCGCTCGCCATAGGCGGCCTCGAAGGCGGCCTTCTCTTCGCCCTGCAAGACGTCGAGATAGCGCGTCAGCCAGGTGCCCTTCGTCCACTCCTTGACGGGATTGTCGCCTTCCAGGACCTGGAGATATTCGGTCTCCCAGATGTCGATGTTCTGCGACAGGGGCGCAAGCAGACCGTGATAGAAGGCCGGCTCCTCGACCGGCGGCGGGGTGACGAGATGCTCGACCTTGGCCCGCCACGGTCCGTTCAGCGCGGTCTCGCCGATCAGAACATGCGAGGGCGCGGTAAAATTGCGCGGCATCTGTACCGCAAGCATGCCGCCCGGGGTGACCTTCTCCATCACCGAGGGGAAGAGTGCCGCATGATTGGGCAGCCAGTGCAGCGCGGCATTGGAATAGATCAGGTCATATCGCTTCACCGGACGCCAATGGCCGAGATCCTCGTGCGACCATTCCACCTCCGGCGCCGCCTTGCGACCGGCGGCGACCATCTCGGCCGAACCTTCGACGCCGGTGACGGCCGCACCCGGCCAGCGCTCCTTGATCAGTTTTGTGACGTTGCCGGCACCGGCGCCGAGATCGGCAATGCTCGAGACGGCAAAATCCGGGATGCGCATCAAGAGATCGACGGCGGGTCTCAAGCGGTGACCGGAGAATTTCAGATATTGCTGCGGATCCCACACCATCTTCGCGAACCTGCTTTTCGTGTTTCCTTCGGCTTGGCTCTTCGTTACCACTGCTCGTCCCGGTCGGGCAAATCGCTGCCGGGGCGGGTTGGAAACGAACCGCAACCCAACAAAAGCAAACAAGAGAGCGTGTGACCATGGACCTCGGGCTCAAGTCGAAAACCGCAGTCGTCACCGGCGCGAGCATCGGCATCGGCCGCGCCATCGCCAAGGGCCTTGCCACTGAGGGCGTGCGCGTGGTGGCGGTGGCACGGCGCAAGGACCTGCTCGACCAGCTCGTGCAGGAAGCCGGCGCGGGGTTGATCACGCCGTTCGAGCAGGACGTGATGGCGAACGATGCCGCCGAGCGGCTGGCCGCCTTCGCGCTGAAGCAGCTCGGCCATGTCGACATCCTCGTCAACAATGCGGGCGGCAGCCGTCCCCTGCCCGTCGATGCATCCGACAGCAAATGGGACGAGGCCATCGCACTGAACTTCACCAGCTACCGCCGCATCGCGCATTCGCTCCTGCCGCAGATGATCGAGCGCAACTGGGGCCGCATCATCAACATCACCGGCAAGTCCGAGCCGGAAGGGCTCAACGCCGCCTTCGCCGCCAAGGCCGCCGTGCACGCCTGGGCCAAGGGCCTGTCGCGCGAGATCGGCAAGCACGGCATCACCATCAACTGCATCCCGCCCGGCCGCATCATGAGCGAGCAGATCCGCCGCAACTATCCGCCGGATTATCGCGAGCGCTTTGCGGAAGAAGAGATTCCGGTCGGCTATTGGGGCGAGCCGGAGGACCTCGCGGCCCTCGCCGTGTTCCTGGCCTCGCCGGTGGCGCGCTACATCACAGGCACGGTGATTCCGGTCGATGGCGGGTTGCGAAGGTATCAGTTCTAGCGCGCTAATCTGCTCCGTCTCCCCGCTCTTATACCGATGCGATCCGGCCTCTCCCCGCAAGCGGGGAGAGGCGAAGAGAGCCGAATCTCAACGCGAAGAGTTTGCCGAGCCCTCATCGAAGCGAATGTTGTAGCGATGCAGCTTCGCGTAGACGGTGCTCTTGGCGAGACCGAGCGCGGATGCGGTCGCCGTCACATTGCCGCTACACGACCGCAGTGTACGCGCTATCAAGTCACGTTCGGCTGACTCGGCCAGAGACAGACCCGGCTCGCGCGCTTCTTCCGTCCGCCGGATGCAATCAGGCAAGTCCGAAGCTTCGATCGGGTCCCCGTTGCTGGTCAGCATCAGACTCTCGATCAGGTTGCGCAGCTCGCGGACGTTGCCGGGCCAGTCATAGCGACGCAGGAACTCGAGCACCTCCGGGGCAAAACGGCGATCGGCAAGGCCGTAGCGCGATCTTGCCTGGGCGACGAAATGATCGACCAGCAGCGGAATGTCATCGCTGCGCTCACGCAGCGGCGGTATGACGACGGGCACGACAGCCAGCCGGTAGTACAGATCCTTGCGGAAGCGCTGTGCGTCCACCTCGGCTCGCAGATCGCGATTGGTCGCGGCGACGAGGCGGAAGTCCACCTTGCGGGCCGCGGTGTCGCCGACCCTGCTGATCTCGCCATTCTCCAGAGCTCGCAGCAACATGGGCTGGAGATCGAGCGGCAATTCGCCGATCTCGTCGAGGAAAAGGGTACCGCGGGAGGCTGCTTCGATCTTTCCGGACATGCCGCCCCGCCGCGCGCCCGTGAACGCGCCGTCGACATAGCCGAAGAGCTCGCTCGCCAGCAGCTCGCGCGAGACGGAGCCACAATTCACGACGACCAGCGGGCCGCTCCGGCGCGGGGACGCAGAATGAATGGCCTGAGCGAAAACCTCCTTGCCGACACCGGTCTCGCCAAGCAGCAGGACGGGAGCCGCGGTCGCGCCGACACGACGGCATTTTTCGACGACGGCGTGCATCTTGGGGTCTGCATGGATGATGCTGGTGAAAGCCCTGGCATCACCCTGAGCGGGCGGCAAAACGGATCTGCTCGAAGCCACCGGCTTCGGCGCCACCATGACGGTTCCCAGATGTTCGCCCTGATAGCCAACCGGTCTCAGCCATTCCTCCTTGATCCAGGCTGGACGCGAACTGCTCCATGGCCGATCGTCGCTGCTGCCGAGATGCGGAAAATTCGACTGGCATTGCGGCGCGCCGAGGTCGCGCATGATCTGCGCCATTTCGCCGTTGGCCTTGAAGGGCCGTCCGGCACTATCGAATAGCACGGCGTGATGCCGATCCGAAGGCGGCAGCATCCAGAAGCATTGGTCGAGAAGGCGGTAGCGGGCGTCCAGCTCCATCTGCAGCAGCTGGGCCTCGATGCGCGCCGCCGCCGAAATCGCCAGCGCGAGTGCCGGCCGCCCGTAGGACGAGGACAAGCCGGAGATATCGATCACTCCGATCACGGCGCCGTCGATGGGATCGCGAATGACGCTGGCCGAGCAAGTCCAGCGGTGGATGCCGGAGCAGAAATGCTCCGTAGCATGCACCTGAATCGGCTGCCCGGTTTCAAGCGCAGTGCCGATCGCATTCGTTCCGCAGGTCGTCTCGCTCCAATTGCTGCCGGGCAGCAAATGCGTCTTCTCAACGGCATCGCGCAGCGCGAGCTTGGTGTCACCCTCAAGGCGCAAGACAACGCCGTCGACATCGGTCAGCACCATCACGGTGCCGGTTTCCAGCATGTAGTCGCGCGCCAGCGCCATCGTCGAAGCGCCGGCCTGGACGAGACGGCTGCGCTTGTCGAGGAGGCGTTGCAGCCGGTCATCCCTGATCGGCATCGGAGCCTGACCACGCCGATAGTCGACCGCCGATTGCTGGCAGCGCTGCCAGGAATCAGTGATGGCTGATCGCACGACCTGTTGACGCGTGCTGCCGCTTCCGGACAGGAAGTGCTCCCAGCTCGTCAGGACGTCGCGCTCAATACCTGGATTCGCAAAAGCTTCCTCTGGCGTCTGACCCAACACGCTTCCTCCTTTGACGCGCTGAGCGGTCCAAGATCTTCTTGTTGTTGGGGGACCCCAAGCTTTATCGGCCGACTTTGAGATCATTCCACGCCAACGCGCAACTGACAACCGGATCACGGCGCAACTTTGGCGCGCGCCTCCGACCGCACTGCAAAAGCGTGAGGCCGGAGGCGCACCAATTTGCCGGCCCCTGAGGCGCGATGAGATTGGATGAATCGTCATCGCGCTTCAGGTTATTGTTGAGCATGATCTTTTCGGAAGGCCGCTTCACACCTTGCGCTAACGCGGCCCTCCGGGTCCGGGTCGTGCTCAGGCTGCCTTGCGCCGGTGCAGGGTGTCATAGAAGGCCGTCTCGAAGCGCATATATCCGGTGAACGAAGCCGGATCGCCGAACGGCAGGATCTGGGTCGCCCAATAACCGCCGAAGCCATTCTGCCGATCGATCCAGTAGAACAGGTTCGCCAAGCCGGCCCAGCCGAGCGCGCCGGCGGGCCGGCCCGTCGGAGCCTCCTCGTCGTTGACCATGAACGTGAACGACCAGGATTTCGACTGGCCCGGGAAGAACTCGGCATCGTTGGAGAGCGATTTGATCACCCCCGGCAGCGCCGTGACCTTGAGATCGCCGAGATGGTTCTTTTCCGCCATCATCACGGTCTCCGCCTTGAGCACCCGGCCGTGCGGGCCGTTCCCGTCGTTCAGCCACATCCGAATGAAGCGCATGTAGTCGCCGACCGTGCTGTAGAGGCCATGCCCGCCCATATGGACCTCCGGATTTGACGGCAATTCGAAGTCCATCGGCGTGAGCGAGCCGTCGGCGTTGCGGGCGTGCATGCCGGCGAGCTTGCTGCGCACCGTGTCGTTGATCTCGAACGTCGTGTTCGCCATGCCGAGCGGTTTGAAGATGCGTTCGGCGAAGACCTCGCCGAGCCGCTTGCCTGTGATGCCCTCGACGACCTGCCCGACCCAATCGATGTTCGTGCCGTACTCCCATTTCGAACCGGGATCGAAAAGAAGCGGTGTCATGATCGCGGCCTTCGACGAGGTGATCACGCTCGGCTGTCCGTGCTCGGTCGCCAGGCGCAGATAGTTCTCGTTGAAGAAGTCGTAGCCGAAGCCGCCGGTGTGCAGCAGCAGCATGCGCGTGGTCACGTCGCGTTTCGGCGCGCGAAGCCTGGGCTGGCCCTTGGCGTCGAAGCCGTCGATCACCTGCAGCTTGCCGATGTCGGGCGCATATCTCTTCGCGGGAGCATCGAGGTCAAGCCGGCCCTCTTCGATCAGTTGAAGAGCGGCGGTGCCGGTGATCGCCTTGGTGGTCGAGAAAATAGCAAAGCTCGTGTCCGTCGTCATCGCCTCCGGCTTGTCGGTCCGACGTTTGCCCGCGGCACCTTCGTAGATATTGCCGTTGCGATCCGTCATCATGGCGGCGACGCCCGGAACACCCGGCCCCGTCGAGACCGTCTCATTGAGGATTGCGTCGGCGTCTACAGCAAATTCTCTGCACATGTGTTTCCTCCGTTGATTTTTGGGAGATGCGAAGAAGAAGGGCCGCGCTCGCGGGGAGCGCTCGCGCGACCCTGCGTCGATCACTGCTTGGCAAAGCCCGGATAGGCCGAGGAGGCGACTTCATCGCACTTCTGGCGATAGGTCCCGACGCCGCCGATATAGGAGAGCAGACGGCGCGGCTTGCCCTCGACATTCGAGCCCATGTACCAGGAGTGCGTCTTGGTCACGAGGGTCGTGTTCGCGACCTCATCGTGATGCGCGACCCAGGCGTCCTGCGTCTCCTTGGTGGGCTCGATGACTCTCAAATGGTTCTTCTTGAGGTAGGCGATGCAATCGCTGATCCACTCGACCTGCTGCTGAAGGCATGTCGTCATGTTGCAGAGCGCCGTCGACGGCGCCAGCGGCGCACCGGTCGTGAAGAGGTTCGGGTAGCCGTGCACCTGAAGCCCCATCGTGGTCCTGATGTCGCGGCTCCACTCGTCCTTCAGCGACCGGCCGTCGCGGCCACGGATGTCGATGCGCGTCAATGCCCCGGAGCCGGCGTCGAAGCCGGTCGCAAGGATGATCACATCCAGCCCATACGACGTTCCGTCGGTGAGCTCGATACCCTGGGGCGTGATCCGCTTGATCGGGTTGTTCTTGACGCTGACCAGCTCGACGTTCGCCTGGTGAAATGCCTCCAGATAGTTGGTCTCGAGCGGCACCCGATGCGTGCCAAAGCCGTAATCGGTCGGGATCAGCGCCTCGCACAGCTTGGGGTCCTTCAGGCGTGCACGCATCTTCTTGCGGACGAACTCGGAGATCTCCTCGCTGACATCCTCCTCGAAGAACATCTCGACGAACGAGGCGAGCCACAGCCGCAGCGAGCCTTCATCCCAGATCTTCTCCAGAACGGCGTGACGCTGGTCCGCCGTGAGATCCTTCCAATTGCCGTTGGTGAAGTCGTATTCGAAGCCGGTGAAGGAGTGAGGCAGGACCTTGCGGAATTCCTCGAACCGCGCCTTGTAGGCCTCGACCTCTCTCGGCCCGTATTTCGGGTTCTTCATCGGGATGATGTATTGCGGCGTGCGTACGAACACCTTCAGGCTGCCGACCTCGCCGGCGATGGTCTGGATGACCTGGATGCCCGTGGCACCATTGCCGACCACGCCGACGCGCTTGCCGGCGAGGTCGAGCGTCTCCTTCGGATAGCGGCCGGTATGGACGAGCGTGCCCTTGAACGTGTCCTGTCCGGGAAACACCGACGTCAGCGGCGCCGACAGCATACCGCAGCAGGTGATCAGGAACTGTGCGTCGATGACATCGCCCTTGTCGGTCGTGATCGTCCAGCGCTGTGTCGCCTCGTTGAAGACGGCACTCGTGATCGTCGTTGAGAAGCGGATGTCCTTGCGCAGATCGAGCTTGTCGGCGACGTAGTTGAGCCACTTTTCGATCTCGGGCTGACCGGGGAAACGCTCGCTCCAGCTCCAGCCTTTGTAGAGCTCCTCTGAAAAGAGATACTGGTAGATATAAGCCTCGGAGTCGAAACGTGCTCCCGGATAGCGATTCCAGTACCAGGTGCCGCCGACGCCGGTGGCCGTGTCGACGGCCTTGACCTTCAGGCCCTGCTCGTCGCGCAGCTTGTAGAGCTGGTAGAGGCCGGCAACTCCCGTGCCGATCACCACCGCATCCAGGCTCTCATGTTTGCGCGCGCCGTTGGTCTTGTACTCACTCATGCATTCCCTCCCAATCTCAGATTTGTTCTCCCCCCGCAGCAAAGCGAGAGACGCAATTGGAGGAACGCAGCTTGCGTGCCAGGTCAGGCTTTCGGATTTAAGCGCTTGCAGTCATTAGGTTGTTTGCCGAGCAATCCAGGGTGCATCCGTTCGAAATTCGAACCGGATGCACGTGGCGAGACCGAATTTCGAACGCCAGGCTTCGACATCGCAATCTCGAGACGGGCCCAACGCTGGCCGCATGGACATCATGCGCCCCGATGGCTGGGGCGATGGACCCGGCCGTAGTACATGGCGTGAGCCATATTGGAGCCTCACGCCGGAGCAAAGCGCAGGCAATGACAATCACGTTACCTGCGCTCGCGACGGAGCCCGAACGCCCCGTCGCCGACGGCCTGCCCACGATGCGCCGGCGCTGGGCGATCGCCGCGATCTTCACCGCGCTTGCGATGGCCTCGCTCGACACAGCGATCGCCAACATCGCCCTGCCCGCCATCGCCGCCGATCTTCATGTCAGCCCCGAGCAGGTGGTCTGGGTGGTCAACGTCTACCAGATCGCGCTGGTCGCGACGCTGCTCCCGCTGGGAGCGCTCGGCGAGATCGTCGGGCATCAGCGCATCTATCTCGGCGGGCTCCTCCTGTTCACGATCGCCTCGCTGCTCTGCGCAGTCGCCTGGTCGCTGCCGAGCCTGCTCGTGGCGCGCACGCTGCAGGGCTTAGGGGCGAGCGGCATCATGAGCGTCAACACGGCCCTGGTGCGTTTCGTCTATCCCGGACGGATGCAGGGCCGCGGCTTCGGTCACAATGCGCTGGTGGTCGCGACTGCCTTCACGATCGGGCCGTCGATCGCGTCCGCGATCCTCGCGCTCGGGCCGTGGCCGTGGCTGTTCGCGGTGAACATTCCCTTCGGCCTCGTCGCCATGGGCATCGGATTTGCGATGCTGCCGAAGACGCCGCGCGCCGATCACGGCTTTGATTTCCTGGGCGCCGTACTGGCGGCGATCTGTCTCGGCCTGTTCATTACCGGCATCGGCAGCGCGGCGCATAATCTCTCCCCGCGCCTCGTCGCGGTGGAGCTTGTGGCAGCGCTCGTGACCGGCTTCATCCTGACGCGCCGGCATGCCGATCACCCCGCACCGATGTTGCCGATCGACCTGTTCAGCCGTCCCATGTTCGCGCTGTCGGCGGCGACCGCGGTCTGCTCCTTCGCCGTGCAGGGCCTCGCCTTCGTCTCGCTGCCGTTCTATTTCGAGGACGTGCTCGGCCGCTCCCAGGTCGAGACCGGCTTCTTCATGACTCCGTGGCCGCTGGTCGTCGCCATCATGGCGCCGATCGCCGGCCGCCTGTCCGATCGCCATGCGGTCGGACTCTTGGGCGGCATCGGGCTCGTGCTGCTCGGCATCGGCATGGCGCTGCTGGCGACGCTTCCGGCCAATCCCTCCATGCCAGACATCATCTGGCGCATGGTGATCTGCGGCATGGGCTTTGGCTTCTTCCAGGCGCCAAACATGAAGGCGGTGATGGGAAGCGCGCCGCCGCATCGCAGCGGCAGCGCCTCGGGCATCGTCGCCACCGCGCGCCTGACCGGACAGACGACCGGCGCGGCGCTCGCTGCGCTCTGCTTTGCGCTTGCGGGACATGACGGCGCCACCGTCGCACTGGCCCTCGGCGCCGGTTTCGCCGCGCTCGGCAGCGTGATGAGCTTCCTCAGGCTGGCGGTGAAATAGCCTGCGGCGCGGAGGCGACCGCCGCCGGGAACGGCATCGGCTCGTCCAGGGCAGCCAGGCGCGCATCGATGGCGTCGATGACCTTGCGCGAGAACGGCCCAAGATGGGCATAGGCCGCAATCATCTGCACGGCGATGCGTGCCGATGACGTATCGCGCTTGGCGCAGTTCATGAAGGTCTGCCAGAGCGGCCCGCGCGCCTCCGGAATGGCGGTGACCACACGGTGCACGGTCTCCATCGCACCGACCTTGGCACGGATGTCGCCTTCGGCCAGCTCATGGCGCTGCCGAGAGCGGTCGAGCAGTGTCATCAACCGGTCGACACGGCTCGCATAGGCCTCCGGGCTGTAGACGCGCTCCAGCACCGTCTTGTAGTCCATCAGGATGTCGCGCAGCGGGCGGACCGGATCGAAGTTGATGCCGCCCGTGCACTGATCGCCGCTCGTGGTCGATGCCAGATCGTGATCCGCATGCAGCCGGCCTTCCTTCGCCAGACGGCGGGTGAGCTGCGTGTTCGGCAAGGCATAGAGCAGGCCGACCATGCAGACGGGAATCGCCGCCTCCTCGATGAATTCGATCATGGCGTCGGCCATCGAGACCTTCTCGCTGTCGAAGCCGACGATGAACCCGGCGGTGACGAGCATTCCGGCGCCGTAGATCCTGTGAATGCTCTCGGCGATGTTGCGCCGCGTGTTCTGCTTCTTCCGCATCGCGACCAGCGTCGCCGGGTCCGGACTCTCGATGCCGACGAAGATGCCGAAGAAGTTCGCCGCCGCCATCATGTTCAGGAGCTCCTGATCATCGGCGAGATTGACCGAGGCTTCGGTCGAGAACTCGAAGGGATAGCCGTGCGCGCGCTGCCATTCGGCGAGCTGGGGGAGGAACAACTTGAGCGACTTCTTGTTGCCGATGAAATTGTCGTCGACGAAATCGAGATGGCCGCGGTAGCCCATCCGGTACAGCGTCTCGAGCTCGGTGAACATCTGCGGCGTCGTCTTGGTGCGCGGGACGCGTCCGTAGAGCTCGATGATGTCGCAGAACTCGCAGGTGAAGGGACAGCCGCGGGAATACTGCACACCGAGATAGAGATAGTCCTCGAATTTCAGAAGGTCGAAACGCGGCACCGGCGTCCTGGTCACGTCGGCCTGGAATTTCGGCGCGGTGAAAACGCCTGAGCGTGCGCCGCCCTCCCAGGCGGCGACGAACTCGTCTATGACGCCCTCGGCCTCGCCCAGCACCTGGAAGTCGGCTCGCGCGTAGAGATGCGGACTGGATGTCGGATCGGGGCCGCCGACGACCACGGGCCTCGCCTTCGCGCGGCACAGCTCGATCAGCCGCAGCGTATCGGTCTGTTGCGGCAACATCCCGCCGGTGAAGACGACATCGGCCCAGTCGAGATCGTCATCCCCAAGCGGGGTCGTGTTGCAGTCGATGAGACGTATCGCCCAGCTCTCGGGCAACATCGCCGCGACGGTAATCAGCCCCAAGGGTGCTGCCGGGCGCTGCACGCCCATCAATTTGCAGGATTCGCCGAAGCTCCAGAACGACTCAGCAGTGAACAGCGGATAGAGCATCAGCACGTTGCAAGGGCGCGGCGCGTTCATGGAACCCCCTTAGGCTTCGTGCCGAGTGTACCAAAGGATGCCCGTATTACATCCCCACAACGCGGGACGCGTTGTCACTTTCTGTTCCACGGCCGTAAGCGGCGGAGCTCTCGTCACGTCGTATCAGGCCGCCTTGCTGACGCCTGGGGCGGCGCAACGGCTCAGGACGCCCTGACTCGTGGAAGTCACCCGCGACCAAAGTCTATCCCTGCGGCGCTTGTTGCTCGGGAACCGAGCGGCGGCCGAAGGCTTTGCTGAACGTATCCCCACGCGCAGGAGGTGCGTCATGAGCAAGTGGCAAGAGCGCGAAACGGTCCCCGATCTTTACAACCTGTTTCTCGCCGCCGTGCTGTTCTTATCGCCATGGCTGTTCAGGCTGACGAACGAGCCCGGCAAGGTCGATCTCTGGATCTCAGGCATCATCATAGGCCTGGTCTCGCTGGCGGCCGTCATCGCCTATCGGGACTGGGAGGAATGGCTCAACGTCCTCATGGGAGTCTGGCTCATCGCCTCGCCCTGGCTCCTTGGATTCCCGCATACGCGGGCCATGCACATCAGCATCGGTGTAGGCGTGGTCGTCGTGCTCCTGGCCTTGTTCGACCTCTTCCTCCACTACGAGAAGAGGCACCTCGATGATGAGGCTGCCGCAGGCGGACAGGAAAGTGCCCATCAATAGAGTGCGACGCAGCACCGCGACCCGGGCCTTGCGCCCCAGCGGCGTCATGAGTTCTGCGCGCGTCGCCGTTGCGCACGCCGCATGGCCGTGGAAGACGGCGTAACACCGCGTCCGCGACAATCTTCCCGCAGCCTCAAGATTCTTAGCAGGCCCAACCCCAGATTGTTGATTTGAAACGGTTTCGTTTGCCGGACAAATTGCGCGCCTTGGGCCTCATCGGTGGATGGGCCAAATAGGGGACTGCGATGGCAAACCTTACGATCAACGGAAAATCAATCACTGTCGACGTCGAGCCGGACACGCCACTCTTGTGGGCGATCCGCGAGAATGTCGGCCTCACCGGCACCAAATATGGCTGCGGCATCGCACAATGCGGCGCCTGCACGGTTCACATCGACGGCGTCGCCATCCGCTCCTGCGGGGTCGCGGTCAGCGAGGCCGAGGGCAAGCAGATCACCACGATCGAGGGCCTCGCAAATGGCGGCACGCTGCACCGGGTGCAGCAGGCCTGGATCGCCCATGATGTCCCGCAATGCGGCTATTGCCAGAGTGGCATGATCATGGCGGTCGCGGCGCTGCTCAAGGAGAAGCCGAAACCGACCGACGCCGATATCGACGATGCCATCACCAATATCTGCCGCTGCGGCACCTTCCAGCAGGTGCGCGAAGCGATCCACACGATCGCGAACGCTTGAGGAGGCGGCCATGAACAAACACGTTTCGCCCGCCATAAATCGCCGTGCCTTCGTCATTGGCACCGCCGCGGTCGGCGCCGGCCTTGCGCTCGGCCTCGACATCCCCTTCGGCGGGCCGGCCGTGGTCCGCGCCGCCGACGGATCGCCCGAGGTCAACGCCTGGGTCGTGGTACGGCCCGACGACACCGTGGTGATCCGCATCGCCCGCTCCGAGATGGGCCAGGGCTCGCTCACCGGCCTTGCCCAGCTCGTCGCCGAGGAGCTGGAATGCGACTGGTCGAAGGTCACGACCGAATATCCGACGCCCGGCCAGAGCGTCGCCCGCAAGCGCGCCTGGGGCGATTTCTCGACCGGCGGCAGCCGCGGCATCCGCTCTTCGCAGGACTACGTTCGCAAGGGCGGCGCCACCGCGCGCGTGATGCTGATCGAGGCCGCCGCCAACGAGTGGAAAGTGCCGGCCTCCGAATGCAAGGCCGCCAACAGCGTCATCACCCATACGCCGTCGGGAAAGACCACGACATACGGCAAGGTCGCCGAGGCCGCCGCGAAGCTGACGCCGCCGGCTGAGGTCAAGCTGAAGGATCCAAAGGACTGGACCATCGCGGGCAAGGGCCTGCAGCGGCTCGACACCGCCGACAAGACCACCGGCACGATGACGTACGGCATCGACGTCAAGCTGCCGGGCATGCTCAACGCTGCGATCAAGGACTGCCCGGTGTTCGGCGGCAAGCTGAAGAGCTATGACGAAGCCAAGATCGCGGGCATGAAAGGCGTCAAGAAGGTCGTCAAGGTCGGCGATACCGCGGTCGCGGTCGTTGCCGACACCTGGTGGCACGCCAAGACCGCGCTGGAAGCGCTGCCGATCGTCTGGGACGAGGGCGACAACGCAAAGGTCTCCAGCGAGACGATTGCGAAGTGGCTGGCCGAGGGACTCGACAACGAGCATCCGGCCTACGTCGGCAACAAGAACGGCGACGCCAAGGCGGCGATTGCCGGCGCCGCCAAGAAGATCGAGGCCGTCTACAACTATCCCTACCAGAACCACGCCACCATGGAGCCGATGAACGCCACCGCGCTCTACACGGCGGACAAATGCGAGGTCTGGTGCGGCACGCAGAATGGCGAGGCGGCCTTCGCGGCGGTGCTGGAGGCCTCGGGCCTGCCGGCGGAGAAGTGCGACGTGCACAAGCTGATGCTCGGCGGCGGCTTCGGCCGGCGCGGCATGACGGACTATGTCCGCCAGGCGGTCGCGATCGCCAAGCAGATGCCGGGCACGCCGATCAAGCTGTTGTGGTCGCGCGAAGAGGACATGGCGCACGGCAGGTATCACCCGATCACCCAGTGCAAGATGACCGGCGCGTTCGATGCCGACAACAATCTGGTCGCGCTGCACTACCGCCTATCCGGGCAGTCGATCCTGTTCTCGCTCCGCCCCGAAGCGCTGCAGAACGGCATGGATCCGGCCGCGTTCCAGGGCGTCGCCCAATCCGGTGAAGCCGCGTTCGGCTACTCGGTGCCGAACCTCCTGATCGAGCACGCGATGCGCAACCCGCACGTGCCGCCGGGCTTCTGGCGCGGCGTCAACGTCAACCACAACGCGATCTACATGGAATGCTTCATGGACGAGCTGGCCCATGCCGCAGGCCAGGACCCGCTCGAATTCCGCCGCAAGCTGATGGGCAATCACCCCAAGCATCTGGCGGTGCTCAATGCCGTGGCCGAGAAGATCGGCTGGAGCAAGCCCGCGCCGCAGGGCGTCTATCGCGGCGTCGCGCAAATCATGGGCTATGGCAGCTATGTTGCCGGCGCCGCCGAAATCTCGGTGACCGACGGCAGCAAGATCAAGGTGCATCGCATCGTCGCCTCCACCGATCCCGGCTACGTCGTCAATCCGGCACAGGTGGAGCGGCAGATCGCGGGCTCCTTCGTCTTCGGCCTCTCCGCGCTGTTCTACGGCGGCTGCACCGTGAAGGACGGCCGCATCGAGCAAAGCAACTTCGACACCTACAATTCGATGCGCATCAACGAAATGCCGAAGGTGGAAGCGGTGATGGTGCCGAGCGGCGGGTTCTGGGGCGGCGTCGGCGAGCCGACCATCGGGGTTGCCGCCCCGGCGGTGCTCAACGCCTATTTCGCGGCGACCGGCAAACGCATCCGCTCGGTGCCGCTGCGCGACCAGAACATCACCTTCGCCTAGGGAACGTGCGGCTGCGGCGGTCGATCGGCCGCCGCAGCGTTTTCCGGATGATGCTCATGATGACCTGCCCGGTGACACGGCGGACAGCCGCCCTCGGCATCGCGGCCGCATCGCTGGCCCTGCTCGCGATTGCGCGCGCGCAGGGTGCGGCGCGCGTCGTCGTGATCGGCGGCGGCTTTGGCGGGGCTGCCTGCGCCCGCGCGCTGAAGCGGAGCGAAACGACTTTGCAGGTCACGCTGGTCGAGCCGAACAGGACCTTCACCGCCTGCCCATTCAGCAACGAGGTGATCGCGGGCCTGCGCGAGATCGAGGCGCAGCAGTTCGGCTACGAGAAGATCGCCTCAGACGGGGTGAGCGTCATCGCGCAGGCCGCAACAGCGATCGATCCGCAAGCGCGGCGCGTCACGCTGGCCGATGGCTCATCGCTTTCCTACGACCGTCTCGTGCTCTCGCCCGGCGTCGATTTCCATTTCGATGGCCTGCCCGGCTATGACGAAGCCGCGAGCCAGAAGATGCCGCATGCCTGGACGGCCGGCGAGCAGACGCTGCTCTTGCGCAGGCAGTTGGAAGCCATGGAGGATGGCGGCGTGGTCGCAATCGCTGTGCCCGCCAATCCCTCGCGCTGCCCGCCGGCGCCTTACGAGCGCGCCAGCCTGATCGCGCATTATCTGAAAGCAAACAAGCCGCGCTCGAAGGTGCTGATCCTGGACGCCAAGGACAATTTCACGCAGCAAAAACTGTTCGAGAAAGCGTGGGCGGAGCTTTACGGCGGCATGATCGAGCGCGTATCGCTGTCGCAGGGCGGCCGCGTCACCTCCGTCGATCCCGCAAGCAACACTGTGATCACCGAGTTCGGCAATTACACCCCGCAAGTCGCCAATGTCATTCCGCCACAGCGCGCTGGGCGCATCGCGGCGATTGCCGGGGCTGCGGATACGACCGGTTGGTGCCCGATCGATCCGATGACCTTCGAATCCAGGCTCATGCCGAGCATCCACGTCATCGGCGATGCCTGCCTCGGCGGCGGCATTCCGAAATCGGCCTCGGCCGCGAGCGCGCAAGGCAAAGCCTGCGCGAACGCGATCGTCAACCTCATCGCAGGCCGCGCGCCGGAGACACCGCGGCTGACCGGCGTCTGCTACAACACGGTTGCGCCCGCCTACGGCTTCTCGCTCGCCGGCAACTATCAGCCCAAGGGCGACATCTTCGCCGAGGTTGAGGGCGGCGCCACAAGTCCCCTCGATGCGCCGCCGGAGCGACGCGCCCGCGAGGCCGCGGACGCCGAGCGCTGGTTTCAAACCATCACGGCGGCGACCTTTGGCTAGAGCAAGATGAGACCAAGCTGTCGCCACGAACACGGTGTGCCCCCTCGCCCGCCTGCGGGGGAGGGTTGGGGAGAGGGTGTCTCCTCACGCGAGATTCCCCAAGAGGAAAGAGCCCTCACCCGGCGCTACGCGCCGACCTCTCCCGCAAGCGGGAGAGGTCAAAGGAGCCCGCGGCTCGATCTCTCGCGTCACATCCAATCGATTGTCGCTGCGGTGGTTACGATAAGCCTTGCACTAGCAACAGGTGCGAAAGCCGAAGAGCTGGTGTCCTACAGCATCGTCGGCGACGGCATTCCGGAGCCGCTCACCGGCGCACCCGGCGATGCGGCACACGGGCGGGCGTTGGTGCTCGATCGCGGCACGACTTGCATCCTCTGCCATTCCGGGCCGTTTCCGGAAACGCGGTTCCAGGGCGATCTCGCGCCTGACCTGGCGGGCGCCGGGAACAGATGGTCGACAAGTCAGTTGCGGCTGCGATTGGTGGACGCATCGCGGTTCAACCCAGAGACCATCATGCCGTCCTACTATCGCACTGACGGGCTTGTTCGCCCCAGTCGCAACCTCGCCGGCAAGCCGATCCTCAACCCCGGCCAGATCGAGGATATCGTGGCCTTTCTTGCAACGCTTCGGGACTAGGACAGGAAATGCCAAGCACACGTCGACAATTTTTGGGCTTCACGGTCACCGCCGGGACGATCCCCATCGTCACGATCCACCCGCTCGAGGCGACGCCCGCGATGCTCAGCACGGCGATCCGCAACGTCGTCGGCGAGGCACAACTGCGCTCCGGCAAGGTCAGGCTCGACATCCCGCCGCTGGTCGAGAACGGCAACACCGTGCCGATGACGGTCAGTGTCGCGAGCCCGATGACGGCCACCGACTACGTCAAGAGCATCCACGTCTTCAACGAGAAGAATCCGCAGCCGAACATCGGCAATTTCCATCTCGGCCCATGGGCCGGGCGCGCGCAGGTCGCAACCCGCATCCGGCTCGCGGACAGCCAGAAGGTTGTCGCGATCGCGCGGCTATCCGACGATTCCTTCTGGCAAGTCGCAGCCGACGTCGTCGTGACGCTCGCCGCCTGCACCGAGGAGGTGAACTGATGGCCTCCGCCCTGATCAACGTTCCGGCACGCGCGAAGCGCGGCGATGTCGTCGAGATCCGGACCCTGACCTCGCACATCATGGAGACCGGCTTTCGCCGCACGGCGGCCGGCGACCTCGTGCCGCGCGACATCATCACGAGCTTTACCTGCCGCTACAATGGTACCGAGATTTTTCGCGCCGACCTTTTTCCGGCGATAGCTGCAAACCCGTATCTGTCGTTCTTCACGGTTGCGAGGGAGAGCGGCAAGTTCGAGTTCGAATGGATCGGCGACAACGGCTTCGTGTCGACCGCGTCGGCGTCGATCACGGTCGAATGAGTTTTTTGCGCGCAATAGCCGTCACCGTGATGCTCGCTGCGGCACCTGTCCTGCTCGCCGGCGAAATTCCGCCGGGAGAGCGCCGCTCGGGCTATTCCTTCATGGGACCCGACACGCGCGCCATGCAGGACGACGACACGTCCAATCCGGGCATGCTGTTCGTGCTGGACGGCGAAACATTGTGGACGGCGAAAGGCGGCAGCGCCGGCAAGGCGTGCGCCGATTGCCATGGCGATGCGCGCGAGACCATGAAGGGCGTCGCCGCGCGCTATCCCGCCTTCGACAAGACGCTGGGCCGCCCCGTCACGCTCGACCAGCGCATCAATCTCTGCCGCGCCAACCATCAGCAGGCAACGCCGCTGCCTTACGAAAGCCGAGACCTGCTCGCGCTCTCCGCCTTCGTCGCCCACCAGTCGCGCGGGGCTGCGATCACGGCCGCTGACGATCCACAGCTCAAACCGTTCGTCGAGCAGGGCCGCGCGCTCTTCATGCTGCGGCAGGGGCAGCTCAACCTCGCATGCGCCAATTGCCACGACGACAACTACGACAAGCATCTCGCGGGCGCATCGGTCACGCAGGGGCAGCCGACCGGCTATCCGCTCTATCGCCTGGAATGGCAGACGCTAGGATCGCTGGAGCGCCGCTTGCGAAGCTGCATGAGCGGGGTCCGCGCCCAGGCCTACGACTATGGCGCGCCCGAGTTGGTTGCGCTCGAGCTCTATCTGATGGCGCGGGCGCGCGGCATGCCCATGGAGAGCCCGGCCGTGCGGCCATAATCCGCGGCGGAATATTAGGACTAGGCAGGCGCGGCGCGGACGCTAGTATCCCCTCCCAAGAAACGAGTCACAGGGAGGATAAACGTGGCTGACCATCGTATCTCGCGCCGCACGCTTTTGCAGGGGACCGCCGCGGCTGGCGCGCTCAGCCTGACCGGATTTCCGGCGCACGCAGAGGTGAATTGGAAGAAATATGCCGGGACCAAGCTGGAGGTGATCCTCGCCAAGGGTCCGCGCGGCGACAACCTGCAAAAGAACATCAAGGAGTTCACCGACCTCACCGGCATCCAGGTCGAATCCGAGCAGATCCCCGAGCAGCAGCAGCGCCAAAAGGTCGTGATCGAGCTCACCTCGGGCCGGCCGAGCTTCGACGTCGTGCATCTCAGCTATCACGTGCAGAAGCGGCAGTTCGAAAAGGCCGGCTGGCTTGCCGACATCACGCCCTTCATGAAGGATCCGACGCTGACTGCGCCGGATCTCGTCGAGAGCGATTTTTCGGCCGCAGGCCTGCAATACGCCAAGAACGACAAGGGCCAGATGCTGTCGCTGCCCTGGTCGGTCGACTACTTCATCCTCTACTACAACAAGGAGCTGTTCCAGAAGAAGGGCATTGCGGTGCCCAAGACGCTGGACGAGATGGTCGCGGCTGCCGAAAAGCTTACCGATGCCAAGGACGGCACCTACGGCTTCGTCGGGCGCGGCCTGCGCAACGCCAACATGACGTTGTGGACCAACTTCTTCCTCGACTGTGGCGGTGAATTCCTCGACGCCAAGGGCAACATCCTGACCGACGGTCCCGAAGCCGTCGCGGCGACGAAGCTCTACCAGACGCTGCTGACGAAGGTCGCCCCGCCCGGCGTCGCCGGCTTCAACTGGATGGAGTCGATGGCCTCGTTCTCGCAAGGGCGGTCGGCAATGTGGATCGACGGCGTCGGCTGGGCGCCGCCGCTGGAGGATCCGGCTGCCTCGCGCGTGGTCGGCAAGGTCGGCTACACTGTCGTGCCTGCCGGGCCGAAGGGACAATATTCGGCCACCTATGGCGACGGCCTCGGCATTGCCGCCGCGAGCAAGAACAAGGAAGCGGCCTATCTGCTCTGCCAGTGGGCGGTCTCCAAGACGCAGGGCGCGCGGCTGTTGCAGGCCGGCGGCGGCGTGCCGTTCCGCAACTCGATCCTGAACGATGCCGAGGTGCAGAAGGGCGTCAAGATGCCACCGGAGTGGCTGCAATCGGTGATCGATTCCGCCAAGATCAGCAAGCTCGGCCTGCCCGTGGTGATCCCGGTCGCCGAATTCCGCGATCTCGTCGGCGCTGCAATCACCGCGACCCTGGCCGGCGCCGATCCCGCAACCGAGCTGAAGAAGGCCCACGAACAGTATCGGCCGATCCTGGAGCGTAGCGAAAAGGCGTGAGTGCGTTGACACAAGCAACTCCGGCTACGGCACAATCAGGTGCCGTGCCGGAGAAGGAGTTGCGACCACCGTCCTACTGGCCGTTCGTGGTGCCGGCGCTGGTCGTCGTGCTCGCGATCATCATCTTCCCGTGGGTGTTCACGATCTGGATGAGCCTGAACGAGTGGAAGGTCGGCTCGCCGACCACCTTCGTCGGGCCTTCCAACTATCTGCGGCTGACGAGCGATCCGCGCTTCCTCGAGGCGGTCGGCCACACGATGGTCTACACCTTGCTGTCTGTGCTGCTGCCGCTGATCCTCGGCACGCTGGCGGCGGTGGTGTTTCACCAGAAATTCCCCGGCCGCGGTTTCCTGCGCGGCGTCTTCATCATGCCTATGATGGCAACGCCCGTGGCAATCGCGCTGGTGTGGACCATGATGTTCCACCCGCAGCTCGGCGTGCTGAACTACCTGTTGTCGCTGGTCGGGATTCCGCCGCAGCTCTGGGTGTTTCATCCCGCGACCGTCATTCCCTCGCTGGTGCTGGTCGAGACCTGGCAGTGGACGCCACTGGTCATGCTGATCGTGCTCGGCGGCCTCGCCGCGATCCCGACCGAACCTTACGAAAGCGCGCAGATCGACGGCGCCAATCTCTGGCAGGTCTTCCGCTTCATCACGCTACCGCTGATCATGCCGTTCCTGTTCATCGCCGGCATGATCCGGATGATCGACGCGGTGAAAAGTTTCGACATCATCTTCGCGATCACGCAGGGCGGACCCGGCTCGGCATCGGAGACCATCAACATCTATCTCTACAGCGTCGCCTTCACCTATTACGACCTCGGCTACGGTTCGGCGATCGCGGTGGTGTTCTTCCTCCTCATCGTCGCACTCGCTGCCGTGATGCTTTACATGCGCCAGCGCATGCTGTGGACCGAGATCGCGAGCGGCGCATGACCCCACGTCAGATCCTCGGCCAAATCGGCCTGTGGCTTTCGGTGCTCGTCATCGTGTCGCCGGCGATCCTGTTCTTCCTCTGGATGGCTTCGCTGTCGCTCAAGTTCGAGGTCGACAACGCCGCCTACCCGCCGGTGTTCTTCCCCGAGCGTATCGCGTGGAAGAACTATGCCGACGTGCTCGCCTCCAACCGCTTCCTGACCTATTTCTTCAACAGCCTGATCGTGACCGGCAGCGCGACCGCGCTGGCGCTGATCGTCGGCGTTCCCGCCGGCTACGGGATCGCGCGGATGGCCGCGCACAAATCCGCGATCGTGATCCTGATCGCCCGCATCACACCCGGCCTGTCCTACCTGATCCCGCTGTTTCTCTTATTCCAGTGGCTTGGACTGCTCGGCACGCTGGTGCCGCAGGTCATCATCCACCTCGTGGTGACCGTGCCGATCGTGATCTGGATCATGATCGGCTATTTCGAGACCACGCCGATGGAATTGGAAGAGGCCGCGCTCATCGATGGCGCCACGCGCTGGCAGGTGTTCCGCCATGTCGCGCTTCCGATCGCCCGGCCCGGCATCGCGGTCGCCTTCATCCTGGCCGTGATCTTCTCCTGGAACAATTTCGTCTTCGGCATCGTGCTGGCCGGACGCGAGACGCGCACCCTGCCCGTCGCCGTCTACAACATGATCTCGTTCGACCAGTTGAGCTGGGGGCCACTCGCGGCCGCCGCGCTGATCGTCACCTTCCCGGTGCTGCTGCTGACGGTGCTCGCCCAGCGCCAGATCGTCGCCGGGCTGACGGCGGGCGCCGTCAAGGGCGGGTAGCCACGCCGCCGGCGCGGCACCGCGCGCACCACATCACCGGAATGACTGCCGGGTGGCGGGCGATTTCGTTCGCCGCCCCGTTCTACGTGGAGTTGACCGCCGGCTCACGCACACATATGCTACAATTTGTAGCGCTACTCGATGTGACAAGAAGGCCCGTGCGGCCTTCGAACACGATAGAGACGTCGAATGTCAGCTCGTCCCCTGATCCCGCGCCAGAAGCTGTTTGGTAATCCGACCTACGTCGGAGCCAAGTTGTCGCCGGATGGTCAATTTCTGTCCTGGCTCGCCCCGGTCGACGGCGTTCTCAACGTCTGGGTGTCGCCGATCGACAGCATCGCGGCAGGGCAGCCCGTGACACGCACCAGGGGCAGACCGATCAACTGGCAGAGCTGGAGCCCGGACGGCCGCTACATCATGTTTCTCAACGACGAGAACGGGGATGAAAATCTGCACCTGTTCGTGGTCGATCCCCACACGCTGGAGCTGCGTGATCTCACGCCCTTCGCCAATGTCCGCGCGATGCCGACCTACTGGTCGCACGTTGTCCCCGACAAGATCGCGATCAGCCTCAACGACCGCGACGTGCGATGGCACGATACCTTCATGCTCGACCTCGCAACCGGCGAGCGCACTCTGGTTTGGGAAAACCGCCAGGAATTCCATTTCGTCGGGCTCGACTGGCGGTTGAAGCCGCGTTTCGCCCACAGCAATGCGCCCGACGGAGGTACGCGGCTGTGGCGCATTGACGACGGGAAGGTCGCGCATTGGCGCGACGTCCCGTTCGAAGCCTATACGAGCACACGGCCCTGGACGTTCGACGCCGGATGCAACCACCTCCACATGAGCTCGAGCCTGGAGCACGACAAGGCGGCGCTCCTGCGGATCGACTGGTCGACCGGCGAAGAGCGTGTCCTGTTCAGCAGCGACCGCGCCGACGTGACGGGCGCGATATTCAATGCCCGGACATTCGAGCCGGAGGCGGTCTGCATCGATCCGGGCCGGCCGGAATGGACGGCCTTGACGCCTGCGATTGCCGCCGAGCTTGACTTGATAAGAGCGCAGCGTCCGGCTCATGCGTTTTTCGTGGAGAGTCAGAGCGACGACGGTCGTCGCTGGATCGTGGCGAGCCATGCGGCAGAGCAACCTGTCACCTATCATCTGCTTGATCGAGACAGGCAGACTCTCACGGAGCTGTTCACGGCACGTCCCGAGCTGAAGCCCTACCGCCTGGCGCCGATGCAGGCTGTGCAAGGCAAGTCCCGCGACGGTCTCACCCTGGTCTCGTACCTGACCCTGCCGGCGGATATCGAAGGTGACCGTCCGCCCCGGCCATTGCCGATGGTCCTCATCGTCCACGGCGGTCCGTGGGGGCGCGACATCTATGGCTATCGCAGGGATCACCAGTGGCTGGCCGATCGTGGCTATGCCGTCCTTTCGGTCAACTATCGGGGATCGACGGGCTTCGGCAAGGCGTTCGTTGCCGCCAGCGAGAAAGAGCATGCGCGAAAGATGCATGACGATCTCATCGACATGGTCGATTGGGCGGTCGCGGAAGGGATCGCGCAAAAGGACAAGGTCGCGATCTTCGGCGTGTCCTACGGCGGACTGGCTTCGTTCATCGGCGCGACCTTCACGCCCGAGGTGTTCTGTTGCACGGTGCCGGTGGTCGGCATCTCCAACCTGCAAACGCTGCTGGAATCGATGCCGCCCTATTGGGCCGGTTTCGCGGAGTTCATGTACCGCAGCTACGGCGATCCGCGCACCGAGGAAGGCCGCAAGCTGCTCGCCGAACGCTCACCGATCAACAAGGTCGACAATATCAAGAAGCCCATGCTGATCTTTCATGGCGCCAACGATGTTCGGTGCAAGATCGCGGAGAGCGACACCATCGTCGCTGCCATGCAGGCAAAAAACATTCCGGTGACCTACATCGTCTACCCCGACGAGGGACACGGATTCCAGAGACCACCCAATCAGCTCTCCTACATCGCAATTGCCGAAGCGTTCTTTGCACGACATCTGGGCGGTGCCTGCGAGCCCGTCGGCGACGATTTCCAGGGGTCGAGTCACGAGGTTCGCGCCGGGGCCGATATCCTGTCCGATCTGGGCGTGGCCTGACAAAAACTTCGGCAGAAAAAAGCGGCCGGGCGACATGACGTCACCCGGCCGCGATCATTGCCGGCTGCAGCCTACTCCGCCGGCGCCGCCGACATCTCCGGATGCGGCGCGTAGTGCTCGCTGCTGCGCCGGCTGAGCGCGAATAGGCCGGCCGCCATCACGGCATAGGACAGCGCCACCGCCGGCGTGACGCCGAAGCCGCCGCCGATGCCGACGGCTTCGCCATGCATGAAGCCGAAATAGGTCAGGACTGCACCGACCAGCGCGAAGGCCGAGGCCTTCTCGAAATCGCGCTCGATGATGAATACACCGATCGCGCCCAGGATCAGGCCGGCGAGGATCGAGCCGCCGCCCATCACCTCGAGGCCGTGATAGAACACGCCCTGCTGCGGCAGCGCGGCGATCGCGGCAGCCTTGACAGCGTCGGCCTTGTCGGCGGCGAGCCCGCCCACGCTCTGCGCCGCCATCATGGTCGAGCCAAGCATGGTGTCGATCTGGAGCTTGGCCCAGGCCGCCAGATGCGGCGTCAGCGCCAGCACGATCGCCGGTGCGTGCTTGACCGGCGTGGTCTGGAACGCCTGCGCACCGATCAGCATGCCGATATAGAGCAGGATCGGCGAGATCGCGACCACAGGCACCAGCGCCAGCAGCACCGAGATGATGCCGAACCAGGAGAGCACCACCACCATCACGCCGGTCGCGGCGGAATAGCCGATGCGGCCGCCCATCGCCTTCCAGCCAGGATGGCCGATATAGACCGCGTTGATGAAGGGATTGCCCATCAGGCAGCCGATCAGGCTGACGACGCCGTCGGCCGTGAGCACGCGCGTGGTCGGATATTCGTCGCCGGCGGCCTCCGCGCTCTCGACATTGTCCATGGCCTCGACGAGGTCATAGATGCCGAAGGGGATCGCGGTGACGAGGATGACGCCGAGGAATTCGAAGCCGGAGAACACGTAGCCGACTGCGGGAATCGGCACCGAGAAGCCGAAATTGGCGAAGGCATCGCCGACGCCCTTCACGCTCAATCCGCCGAGACCCAGGCCGAACAGGTTCGAGCCCCAGGCGATGATCATGCCGACCGCGATCGCGACGAGGCCCGCCGGAATGCCGCGCGGATATTTCACGCCGCCAAACCAGCTCACCAGGATGATCGCGAAGCAGACGAGACCAATCTGCGGCGTCATGTACATTTCGAGCGCCGGCCGCATCGAGATGAAGGTGACGGAGACGCCCGCGAGCGTGCCGAGCAGCGCCGCGCGCGGCGTGATCCTGCGGATGAACGGCGCGATGAAGCCGCCGATCATCAGGATGAAGCTCTGGAAGAACACCCAGACGAGGCCGGCCGACCAGCCCTTGAGGGGATCACCCGTCTTGATCGTGATCGGCAGCATGATCACGAAGGTGACGATGAACATATGCGGCACGCTGACGCCCGAAGGCAGCGCGCAGACGTCGCTGCGGCCGGTCTTCAGCGCCAGCCGATAGGCGAGGAAGGCATAATAGAAGGTCGAGAGGCACATCATGAGCCCGAGCGCGGGCAGGATGCGGCCGAACACGAGGCTGTCCGGCATCTTCAGCACGAAGCGCAAGAGGCCCGTGAGCACCAGCATGTTGACGAGGATGTTGGTGCCGAAGCCGAAAAACGCGTTCCAGTCGCCCGATGTCCAAAGTGCCGGCTTGAACTCGGACTTATCGATCTCAGATTTGCCGGCCGTCCCCGTCAATGTGCTCATGGTGATCCCCTAAATGGTCGTGGTCTTCAACGCCTCCAGTACTGCGGCCGAGCTTGCGACCCAGCCGAAGATTCCGCCCTGGGCCTTGATCATCTTCAGGCCCATCTCGTGAAACTCGGGGAAGTAGGATGCGCAGCCGTCCGAGATGACGACGCAGCGATAGCCGCGGTCATTGGCCTCGCGCACGGTGGTGTTGACGCAGACTTCCGTCGTGACGCCGCACACCAGGAGATTTTCGATGCCGTATTTCTCCAGCACATCGGTGAGCTCGGTGGCGTAGAACGCGCCCTTGCCGGGCTTGTCGATCACCACCTCGCTGTCGAGCGGATAGAGCTCGGAGATGATGTCGTGGCCGGCCTCGCCGCGGATCAGGATGCGGCCCATCGGGCCGGGATCGCCAATGCGTAAAGAAGGTGCGCCGCGCTCGACCTTCGCAGGCGGCGCGTCGGAGAGATCGGGCAGATGGCCTTCGCGGGTATGGATGACCAGCATGCCGGTGTCGCGTGCCGCGGCCAACACGGCGCCGATCGGCTTCACCGCGCGCGCGAGCTGGGAGACATCGTTGCCGAGCGTCTCGCCGAAGCCGCCGGGCTCCATGAAGTCGCGCTGCATGTCGATGATGAGAAGCGCAGTGGTCGACCAGTCGAGCTTGATCGGCTCGGGCTCGGCTTCGATGACGCCAAGTGTCGGCTTCGCTGAGTTCAACATGCACGCCCCTCGCGAGAACTCCTGTCAGGAGAGTTCTGCAAGCGCCGTGCCATTGTGTACAATAGCGATGGCGCCGGGGACGCAGAGGAATCCGCTGCGCTCTCAGGACGTTACGCCGGGCGCTTAAGCCTGCTCATTCCCTGTGCGACGGCTTCGCGACGGGCATTTGCTCAAAGGATGAGCGGCGGTCGCGCACTCTCCCGCCCGTCATTCCGGGGCGCGACGAGTGGAGGATTGGCGCCTACCGCGCGCTTCCATACAACCGCCGATACTCCTCCTCGTACGCCGCATACGAATCCTTGATCGTCGCCATGTTGAGCAGCATGGTCGCGACCAGTTCGCCGTCCTTATCGAACACACGAGTCTTCACCCAGGCGCTTTCGGTGCGGCGGCTGCCGGAGAGCGCGATCACCTCGCGCTCGACTTCATATTCCTCGTCGACGAAGAGCGGCCCCCTCAGGAGCCGGATCTCCTGATCGGCGAACAGGCCGACGGCCGGTCCCTTGGACGGTAACGGATCCTCTTTCGCGCGGTACTGGAAGAGCACGCTGAGCATCTCCATCGGGATGATCGCCCTGTCCCAAGGGTTCGCTGAGCTCGAATAGAACGGCGAGTTCTCGGTGATGACGGCAAGCTTCTGCCGCAGCGAGAACGGATAGAGGTCGCCCATGTTCTGGTCGAGACCCATGCGGACGGTTTGACGCTTGCTCTTCATACCGACCTTCATATCGCGAAGGATGACAGGATCAGCGAGCGACTTCAGCTCACGGAGACGTATGTCGAGGGCCGATGGGCTGCCGACGATGGATGCCGTGCCGCGCAGCACTTCGGTGCGGTCACGCTTGAACATCTGGATCTGACACTCCGGCTGCTGCTCAGTTAAGGAGGCCAACATAATCGCCTGCACCTCCTCGCCTTCGAAGCAGGCGTTGCGATAGTGCGCGGAGAGACATCCCGTTTCGAACCAGGCCCGTCCCCACAGCCGCGCGCCGAGCGGCGCGAACTGGCTGAAATGGGTCGGGCCTTCGATGGTGCCGCCCTTGAAGCCGAGCTTTTGCGCGGTGGCATCGTCGTGGATCGATGCGTGCGCATCGTAGACCTGCGCCTGGAGCATCTGGCGCGGCTGGCGCCACGGCCCGATCAGAGCGCTGTCGGTTTCAGTGATGTCGGTGTCGAACGCTTGTGCCGTCATGGTGGCCTCCCTTGCAGCCATGACTAGCAGGGGCGACACGGATGCGGCCAGCGATATTGACTTCGCCGGTGCATGCTCTTGACTGCACCGATCTGCTTCGCAAAGCCGCCAATCCCCTCCCGCGGCGCAATTCCTCCAGCCGGAACAAGAAAAGGACAACGAGATGGCGCTGTTGCAGGTCGAGCTGGAGGACAAGTACCGGCTCGAATCGAAGCGGATCTACCTGTCCGGCACGCAGGCCCTGGTCCGTCTTCCCATGTTGCAGCGCGAACGCGACCGACTGGCAGGCCTCAATACCGGCGGTTTCATCTCGGGCTATCGCGGCTCGCCGCTCGGCATGTACGACCATGCGCTGTGGCGCGCAAAGTCCTTCCTGCAACAGCACGACATTGCCTTCGTGCCCGGCCTGAACGAGGACCTTGCGGCCACGGCAGTATGGGGCAGCCAGCAGGTCGGCCTGTTCCCGGGCGCCAAGGTCGATGGCGTGTTCGGCATCTGGTACGGCAAGGGTCCCGGCGTCGATCGCTCGGTCGATGCGCTCAAGCATGCGAACTCGGCCGGCACCTCGCGCCATGGCGGCGTGCTGGCGCTCGCGGGCGACGATCACGGCTGCCAGTCCTCGACGCTGGCGCATCAGAGCGAGCAGGTGTTTGCGGCGGCGCTGATCCCGGTGATCAATCCCGCGACCTTGCAGGACTATCTCGACCTCGGTCTTTACGGCTTCGCGCTGTCGCGTTTCTCCGGCTGCTGGGTCGGCTTCAAGGCGATCGGCGAGACCGTGGAAAGCTCGGCGTCGATTGACAGCGATCCCGCGCGCATCCGGATCAAGCTGCCCGACGATTTCGAGATGCCGCCCGGCGGGCTCAACATCCGCTGGCCCGATCCGCCGCTGGAGGCGGAGAAGCGCCTGTTCGGCCCCAAGATGGAGGCCGTGAAGGCGTTTGCCCGCGCCAACCAGCTCGACCGTATCGTGCTGGATTCAAAGCCCGCGCGGCTCGGCATCCTCGCCACCGGCAAGGCCTATCTCGACCTGCGGCAGGCGCTCGCCGATCTCGGCATCACCGACAAGGACGCGCAGGACCTTGGCCTTCGCATCTACAAGGTCGCGATGACCTGGCCGCTGGAAGAAAGCGGCGCGCGCCGTTTCGCCGAAGGTCTTCAGGACGTGCTCGTCGTCGAGGAGAAGCGCGGCTTCATTGAGGACCAGCTCATGCGCATCCTCTACAACGTCGATGCGTCAGGGCGTCCGGCCATCGCCGGCAAGCGCGACGAGAACGGCGCGCCGCTGCTTCCCAGCGAAGGCGAGCTGACGCCGACCATGGTGGCGTCCGCGCTGGTCGCCCGGCTGCGCCGGCTCGGCCATCAAAGCCCCCTGCTCGAGCAGCGGCTGGCCCGGCTCGAAGCCTTCGACAATCCCGTTACCGCGAACGCGCCGATCAAGCTTTCGCGCACGCCGTTCTTCTGCTCGGGCTGCCCGCACAACTCTTCGACGCGCGTGCCCGAGGGCAGCCGCGCCATGGCCGGCATCGGCTGCCACGGCATGGCCTTGAGCATGCCGAGCCGGCGCACCGACCTGATCTCGCATATGGGCGCCGAGGGCGTGAACTGGATCGGGCAATCGCCGTTCACCAGCGAAAAGCACATCTTTCAGAACCTCGGCGACGGCACCTACACGCATTCCGGGCTTCTCGCGCTTCGTGCCGCCTCCGCTGCCGGGACCAACATCACCTACAAGATCCTCTACAACGATGCGGTGGCGATGACCGGCGGCCAGCCGGCAGAAGGCAGCTTCAACGTCGCGCAGATCGCGCACCAGGTCTGGGCCGAGGGCGTCAAGCGCCTCGCGATCGTCTCGGACGATCCGACGAAATACCCGGCCGGAAACTACTTCCCGCAAGGCGCGAGCGTCCATCACCGCCGCGAGCTCGACCAGGTGCAGCGCGAGCTGCGCGACATCAAGGGCCTCACCGTCATCATCTACGACCAGACCTGCGCGGCTGAGAAACGCCGCCGCCGCAAGCGCGGGCTCTATCCCGATCCGCAAAAGCGCGCCTTCATCAACGAGCTCGTCTGCGAAGGCTGCGGCGACTGCTCGCAGGCCTCCAACTGCGTCTCCGTGCAGCCGCTGGAGACCGAGTTCGGCCGCAAGCGGCAGATCGACCAATCGAACTGCAACAAGGACTATTCCTGCGTCGAGGGCTTTTGCCCGAGTTTCGTCACTGTGCACGGCGGCACGTTGAAGCGGATCAAGACCTCGGCGGTGGATTCCGGGCAGTTGTTCGCCGATCTGCCGCTGCCCCCTGCCCGCAAGCTCGACGGGCCCTACAACATCCTCGTCACCGGCATCGGCGGCACCGGCGTCATCACCATCGGCGCGCTGCTCGGCATGGCCGCCCATGTCGACGGCAAGGGCTGCTCCGCGCTCGACTTCACCGGGCTGTCGCAGAAGAACGGCGCGGTGATGAGCCATGTCCGCATCGCACCGAAGCCGGAGGACATCTCCGCAGTGCGCATCACGACCGGCGGCGCCGACGTCATCCTCGGCTGCGACATGATCGTCTCCGCAGGTCCCACTGCGCTCAGCCGCGCCGCGCGCGGCGTGACCAAGGCGTTCATCAACGCCGACCTCCAGCCGACCGCGAGCTTCGTGCAAAACCCGGATCTCGATTTCGAGATGGGCGCGATGCAGACCGTGCTGCGCGATGCGGTCGGCGACAAGAACCTCGACATCGTCGATGCCACCGGCATTGCCGCCAGCCTGATGGGCGATTCCATCGCGACCAACCCCTTCATGCTCGGCTTCGCCTTCCAGAAGGGCGCCATTCCACTGTCGCTGGAGGCGCTGCTCCGCGCCATCGAGATCAACGGCGCCGCAGTCGAGATGAACAAGCTCGCCTTCACCTGGGGGCGGCTGGCCGCGCACGACATCGCGCGGGTGCGCAGCGTGCTCCAGTTCAGGAGCCGGGCGAGCGCGCCAGCCAGATCGCTCGACGACATCATTGCAACGCGCGCGGAGTTTTTGACCAACTATCAGGACAAGGCTTACGCGGACCGCTATCTCGCCGCCGTCGCCAAAGTGCGCAATGCGGAGACGATTGCCGCGCCCTCTTCCGCCGAGCTGACGGAAGCGGTGGCGAAGAACCTGTTCAAGCTGATGGCCTACAAGGACGAGTACGAGGTCGCGCGCCTCTACACCGATGGCAGCTTTGCCAGGAAGGTCGCCGAAAAATTCGACGGCAACGTCACGCTCAAATTCCATCTCGCACCGCCGATCTTCGCGCGGCGCGACAAGGTAACCGGACATTTCCAGAAGCAGGAATATGGCGGCTGGATGATCCACGCCTTCCGCATGCTGGCAAAGCTGAAGTTCTTGCGCGGCAGTGCGTTCGACCCATTCGGTCGCACGGTGGAGCGCAGGATGGAGCGGAAGCTCGTCGCGGACTATTTTGCGATGATTGACCAGCGGTTCGCGGGGTTAAAGGCGGAACAGATTCCCCTGCTGGCACAGCTCGCGCGCGTGCCGGAGACCATCCGCGGTTTCGGTCATGTGAAAGAAGCGAACATGAAGCAGGCGGAAGCCGAGAAGGTGCGGCTGGAGGCAGAACTCGAAAACAGCCGCTTCGCCGCCGCGGCGGAGTAGCGGTGACAGCGCGAACCCGTCTCCACCACTGTCATACCGCTCCCGGAGGGGCGAGCGCTAGCGCGCGGGCTTGCGCTCGACGGGATCGATGTCGATCGCCCGCAGGCGCCCGAGCCGCAGCACGTCCATGGCGAGCCGCCGGCCGATCCGGTCGCGGTCGAGCACGCGGATCAGATCGTCGACACCGTTGATCTCGACGCCGTCGAGCCTGATCACGACGTCGCCGGGGAGCAGTCCCGCCTTCGCCGCCGGCCCGTCCGGCTCGATCTGGGCGAGCAGCGCACCCATCTTGTTCTCGACGCCGGCGAGCACCGCATGGCGCCGCGGGATCGGGGCGGTCTGGCCGGCGACGCCGATATAGGCGCGGCGGACATAGCCGTGGCGGATGATCTCCGACAGCACGAACTGCGCAGTGTTGCTCGCAACTGCGAAGCAGATTCCTTGCGCACCGCTGATGATCGCAGTGTTGATGCCGATCACCTCGGAATTCGACGAGACCAGCGGCCCGCCCGAATTGCCGGGGTTGAGTGCGGCGTCGGTCTGGATCACGTCCTCGATGGTACGGCCACTCACCGAGCGGATCGAGCGTCCCAGCGCCGAGACCACGCCCGCGGTCACGGTGGACTCGAAGCCCAGGGGATTGCCGATCGCGATCACGAGCTGGCCGCGCCTTAGACCCTTCGAATTGCCGAGCGATGCATAGCGGAGGTCGCGGACGCCGTTGGCGCGGAGCAGCGCCAGATCCGTGTCGGGATCGACGCCGAGCACCCGGGCGTCGCCGACATTCCCTTCGATGTCCCGCAGGCGGATCTCCTTGGACGAACCGACGACGTGGCTGTTGGTGAGCACCAGACCATCCGGCGAGATCACGATGCCGGAACCGAGCCCGCCGCGCTCGCGGCCGTTCGGCACCTTCGGCCCGGTCTCGACGCGCACCACAGCTGGTCCGACGCGTTCCGTGACGCCGATCACGGCGTTGGAATAGGCGTCTAACAGCTGCTGGTCGTCGACGGGAGTGAATTGAACGGGGTGCGATGACTGGCTGGCATCGCTGAGATCTGAGGTAAAATCTAACATGACGAATTTTCCTTCGCGCGTCAGATGGTTACCTCGGACTTATAATGCAAGCCGATTGCTCTTCACGAACTGCTTAACTGACCTGACGCATCGCGTGAGCTCGGGCCTTGACCGGATCGAGCAGCGACCAATCGCCGTCTTCCAGCACGTGCCCCTTGGGGAAAGGCGCGCGCGGCTCGAGCCCGAGCGAGCGCAGCACGCGGTCGTCGCGATAGTAGCATTGCAGCACGACGCGGACGAGGGTTGCGGCCGGCGCACCGCCTTCGGCGCGGAACGTCATGATGACGCCGTCCCGCGCGGCCGGATCGAGATCGGCAAGCGGCATGCCGGCAAGCCGGGCAAGATGATCGAGCGCCGTGGCAACGAGCTTGGCGTCGCGGCCGAGCGTCGCGAGGATGTCGGCCTGGATCGCCGGGTCGTCGGCGCCGGGCACACGGTACTCCTCGCTCGCGGGGATGATCATGGCCGCAATGGTGCGCAGGTCCCGGCACTGCCGTGGCGTGAGGGCGGTCTGATCAGGCATTGTGTCCTCTTTTGGCGCTCGCACGGCGATGAAAGTGCACTCCCTCCCCCGCTTGCGGGGGAGGGTTGGGGAGAGGGTGTCTCCACAACGGGACTCCCCCAGAGGAGAGAACCCTCACCCGGCGCTTCGCGCCGACCTCTCCCGCAAGCGGGAGAGGTACAGAGAATTCGTGGTCCGCATTGTTCAACAACGTCATTCCTCTAATCGAAGAGATTGGCGAGACGCTGCTTCATCTGGTCGGCGACGTAGAGCGCGATGGCCTGGATGGTCGAAGTCGGGTTCACCCCGCCCGAGGTGACGAAGACGCTGCCGTCGACAATGAACAGGTTCTTGACGTCATGCGAGCGGCCCCATTCGTTGACGACGGAGCTTTCGGGGTCGGTGCCCATCCGCGCGGTGCCGAGGAGGTGCCAGCCGCCCCAGGGGATCGGACTGTTGACGCAGATGTCGGTGGCGCCGGCAGTCTCGAGAATCTCCCGACCGCGAGCCAGCGCATGCTCCATCATCTTGCGGCTGTTCTCGCTGATGGTGTAGTCGATCCGCGGCGCGGGAATGCCGTGGCTGTCCTTCAGGACCGGATCGAGCGTGACGCGGTTGTGCTCCTCCGGCAGATCCTCGCAGATCGCGGAGACACCGAGCCGGTGGCCGTTGAGCTTGCGGAAGATGCGGTGATGATCCGCTCCCCACGGCAAGATGCCCTTCTGCTCGCTGACGACGGCCTCGAACACCGGGCCGGCGCCACGCACGAACTGGATGCCGTAGCCGCGGACGAAACCACGCGTCAGGTCGGTGTCGTAGAATTCCTTGCTCCAGAGACAGGTCGGCGGCGCGCGGTTTGAGTCAGTCGGCTCAGCGACATAGCCGTAGATCTGCGCGTAAGGGTGGAACATGAGGTTCTTGCCGACGAGCCCGGACGAATTGGCAAGGCCGTTCGGAAAGCGCCCCGAGGCGGAGTTGAGCAGCAAGCGCGGCGTGCCGACGCCGTTGCACGCGATGATCACGACATGCGCGGGCTGGAACTGCTCGACGCCGTCCTTGTCGTAATAGACGACGCCCGACGCCATGCCGTTCTCGTCGGTCGTGATCTCGCGCACCCGGCAATGGGTCCGCAGCTCGACGCCGGCGCGGATCGCATGTGGCCAATAGGTGATATCGGTGGAGGCCTTTGCGCCTTGCGCGCAGGCCGGCGTGCAATGGCCGAGATTGATACAGCGCGCCCTGCCCTCATAGTCCGCCGTCGCAACCGTGGTGTCCGACGGCCACCAGTGCCAGCCGAGCTTGTTCATGGCCTTGGCGACGAGCGGACCGGAGAGCCCGAGCGGCTGCGGCGGCATCGGCGGATGGGTCAGCGGCGAGAGCGGGTCACCTGATAGGCCCGATGTCCCCATGATCCGGTCGTTCTCCTCGAAGAACGGCACCAGCGTGTCGTAGTCGATCGGCCAGTCGTCGGCGACGCCGTCCAGCGTCTTCACCCTGAAATCGGACGGATGCAGCCGCGGCCAGTGCGCTGTGTACATCACCGTCGAGCCGCCGACCGCGTTGAAATTGACGACCTTGATCGGCGAGTTGTCGTCGTTGATCGGATAGTCCTCGGGCCGGCCGCGGATGTTCGGACTGGTCGACCATTCGCCGTAGAACCTGGCTTCCCAGTCCCTCCCCGTGCTCGGATAGTCCGCCGGCTTCATCCAATCGCCCTGCTCGAGGCAAAGGATGTGCATCTTGGTCTCGGCGAGTGACCAGGCAACCGCGGCTCCGGAAGCGCCGGCGCCGATGATCAGGACGTCCACGGGGTCGTTCATGCCAAAGTCATCCTCCCGCCCTCGCCGCTTTCCGGGCGATTCAGCTTGCGTGCAGCGTCAAACGATAGGGTCAGAGCGGCCGGCGAGTAAAGCCGCAGGGGACGAATGTCGGGCTTCGCTGGGCGCAGACCATTGGTGTTGCAATGTCGAGATGCTAGAGAACCCTCGCGAAAGAGAAAATCGATAGCGAGAACGTATGTCCTTCCAAAATTCCTTTGCCGCCGCCCGCGCCGCCGCGCTTGCCCTGTTTCTCGCTATCCTCGGCTGCGTCGCCGATACCGGGCCCAGCTTCGCCGTAACGGCCAGCGCAACGGTACGGGACGGCAACTCCATCCAGCTCGGCGACGTGACCTACCGGCTGGACGGCGTCGACGCGCCGGAACTGGACCAGGTCTGCATCGACGACCACGCCGATCCCTGGACCTGCGGGCTGGAGGCGCGCGATCAGCTTGCAAAGCTGATCAACGGCCGCAACGTGCGCTGCGACGATGTCGGGCCGGAGAAGAGCTTTGGCAAGCGTCACCGCGCCATCTGCACGGCCGAGGACGACAAGACCAGCCTGAACGAGCAGCTCGTCCGCCTCGGCTTTGCCGTCGCGCGCGAGCCGGTCAAGGCGAACGTCAAGCCGGCCGCCGCCGAGGCCAAGACGAATTCAGCAGGCATATGGAAGGGCTGCTTTGTTGCACCGCAGGAATTCCGCATCGGCAAGAAGGACGGCACGCTGCTCGGCGCCGCCTGCCGCTCCGACCGCGACAAGGAGATCCGCAGCGTGCTGTTTCCGGACGAGCTGACCATGCCGCCGAGTTGCAGCATCAAGGGCAAGCTCGCCGTGCGCGCGCGCGTCACCGGCAATATCGGCATCTACCATCTGCGGGGCTGCCCGAGCTATCCGGCGACGACGAAGCCGGACCGCTGGTTCTGCTCCGAGGACGACGCGTTAGCCGCAGGCTTCCGCAAGGCGTACAACTGCCGCCGGCCGAAGTGAGCGGAAGCACTACGCTCTTAGCGTGACCGGGGGCTTCCGCGAGTCTCCGTCACCGCCCCCGCGGCTACCCCCGCCCTAGGGGGGAGGGAATGCAGCGGACGATGCCGCCACGTCGTCATTGCGAGCGAAGCGAAGCAATCCAGACTCTTCCCAAGAAAAGACTCTGAATTGCGCCCTCCTCCCTCACTGCATCCGCATGATCTGGTCCATCGCCGGCATGTTCTCGTTCAGGTGCGACATGATCCAGACCGAGCCGCCGACCACCAGGAAGACGATCAGCAGCCCGAACGCCAGCGCCAGCACGTTGTTGGTGTTGTCGGGGCCGGTGGTGATGTGCAGGAAGAACACGAGATGCACGCCCATCTGGGCGATCGCGAGCACAATGATGGCGATGGGAATGCTGGGCTGCCAAACGAGATTGGTACCGGCGATAAAGAACGAGGTCGCCGTCAAGAGTAGCGCAAGGCCGAGGCCGACGACGTAGCCGACGATCCGCTCGCCGACGCTGTGTATCTCTTCCTCGCCAGGTGCCAGGTCATGTTGGACAGGATGGTGCGTCAGATCGCTCATACGCCACTCCCAAGCAGATAGACGACGGAAAACACCGCGACCCAGATGATGTCGAGCGCGTGCCAGAACAGTGCAAAGCACATCATGCGGCGCAGGATGTCGGCACGAAAGCCCTTGGCGAACACCTGGGCCATCATGGTGAGGAGCCACAGCACGCCGGCCGTGACGTGCAGGCCGTGGCAACCGACGAGCGAGAAGAACGCAGTCAGGAACGCGCTGCGCGAGGGTCCATAACCCCGGGAGACCAGATCGGCGAATTCGCGGAATTCGATGCTGAGGAATATAAGCCCGAGCAGGCAGGTCACCGCCATGCCGAGGTAGAACCAAAGCCGGTTGCGGACGTCGGCCGCAATGCTGGCCATGCCGCATGTGAAGCTCGACAGCAGCAGGCAGACCGTCTCAATCGCCACGTTCCGCTGCTCGAAGATCTCCGAGCCCTTCGGGCCGTCGGCAGTCTGGCCGACCAGCACGGCATAGGCCGCGAAGAAGCAGGAGAACATCACGATGTCGGAGAGCAGGAAGACCCAGAAGCCGTAGGCGGTCACGATGCGCTTCGGCGCCGGTCCGGGATGCTCGATAGCACGGCCGAGATGGTGTGGGTCGGCATGGGCGTGCCCATATGTCGCGGTCATCGCCATTAGACAGCTCCCGCCATGCTGACGAGATTGCGCCGCTCCTCGAGATTGGCGCGATCGATCGCCGCGACGTCGGCCGCCGGAATGACGTATTCGTCATGGTCGCGCCAGGCGAACACGACGAAGGTCGCGAACGCGCCGAGGCAACCCAATATCACCATCCACCAGATGTGCCAGATCAGCGCAAAGCCCGTGACGGTGGCGAAGAAGGCGCAGACGAAGCCGGTCGGCGAATTCCGGGGCATCTCAATGTCCTGGTATTCGGGCTCGGCGTGCTCAAGCTGCTGCTCCTTGGCATGCTGCTTCAGTGCCCAATAGGCGTCCTCGCCGCGCACATCGGGATAGAAGGCGAAGTTGAACACGGGTGGCGGCGACGAGGTCGCCCATTCCAGCGACCGCCCGTCCCAGGGATCGCCGGTGCGGTCGCGCAAGGCGTCGCGATTGCGGATGCTGACGACGACCTGCGTGATCTGGCAGATCACTGCAATGCTCAGCAGCGCCATGCCGATCGCCGCCCAGAACATCCAGGGTCGCCAGGCCGCGACGTCGTAGTGCTGCATGCGCCGGGTCATGCCCAGCATGCCCGCGGCATAGAGCGGGATGAAGGTGACCCAGAAGCCGATGAAGGTGAACCAGAACGCCGCCTTGCCCCAGGTTTCATCGAGCCGGAAACCGAACGCCTTGGGAAACCAGTAGGTAAAGCCCGCAAACGCCCCGAACAGCACGCCGCCGATGATCACGTTGTGGAAATGCGCCACCAGGAACATGCTGTTGTGCAGCATGAAATCCGCCGGCGGCACCGCGACGAGAACGCCGGTCAGGCCACCGATGATGAAGGTCACCATGAAGCCGACCGCCCACAGCATCGGCGTCGCGAAGCGGATGCGGCCGCCATACATCGTGAACAGCCAGTTGTAGATCTTCACGCCCGTCGGCACCGCGATGATCATGCTGGCGATGCCGAAGATGGCGTTGACATCGGGCCCCGCGCCCATCGTGAAGAAGTGGTGCAGCCACACCATGAACGAGATGACGCAGATCGCCATGGTGGCGAGCACCATCGAGCGATAACCGAACAGCGGCTTGCCGGAGAAGGTCGACACCACCTCGGAGAAGATGCCGAAGGCCGGCAGCACGAGGATATAGACCTCGGGATGCCCCCATGCCCAGATCAGATTCATGAACATCATGAGGTTGCCGCCGGCCTCGTTGGTGAAGAAGTGGAAGCCGAGGTAGCGGTCGAGCAGCAGCATCGCAAGCGTCGCGGTGAGGATCGGGAACGCCGCGACGATCAGGAGGTTCGAGGCAAGCGTGGTCCAGCAGAACATCGGCATGCGCAGATAGCTCATGCCCTTGGTGCGAATCTTCAGGACCGTGGTGACGAGATTGATGCCGGCAACCAGCGTCCCTACGCCCGAGATCTGGAGCGACCAGGCGTAGTAGTCGACGCCGACTCCCGGCGAGTAGGTGAGCTCCGACAGCGGCGGAAAGGCGAGCCAGCCGGTGCGCGAGAACTCGCCGATCACCAGCGACAGATTGACCAGGAGCGCGCCGGTCGCTGTCAGCCAGAAGCCCACCGAATTCAGCGTCGGGAAAGCGACGTCGCGCACGCCGAGTTGCAGGGGCACGACCAGGTTCATCAGCCCGATCACGAACGGCATCGCAACGAAGAAGATCATGATGGTGCCATGCGCGGAGAATATCTGGTTGTAATGCTCCGGCGGCAGATAGCCCTGCGACTGATAGGCGATCGCTTGCTGAATCCGCATCATGATGGCATCGCTGCCGCCGCGCAGGAACATGACCGAGGCGAGCAGCACATACATCACGCCGATCCGCTTGTGATCGACGCTGGTGATCCATTCGGCCCAGAGATAGGGCAGATATCCCTTCACCACGACCCAGAGCAGGACACCGAGAATCGCAACCAGCACTACACCGCCGGCGATCAGCGGAATCGGCTGCTCGAGGGGGATCGCCGACCAATCAAGCTTACCGAGCATCGTGATCTCCACTGTGCGGGCGGCCGGCACTCGATGTCACTTGCGGACCGGGTCCGGGCGGAATGTGCTGGGTGGAGATCAGGTTGAACAGCGTGGGATCCTCGAGGCGATAGGTCGGCCTGCCCCGCTCGACGAACTGCTGCATCAGCTTCTTGTAGCTGTCCTCGTTCAGCACCTGGTCGGTCTTCGCCGTGCTCGCCACCCAATCCGGAAAGGCAAGCGGCGAGATCACGTTGACGTCGAACATCATCTCGGGAAAGCCGTCGCCGGAGAAATGCGCCGAGAGACCCTGGAGCTTGCCTTCATTGTCGGCGCGCAAATTTAGCCGCGTCACCATGCCGTTCATGGTGTAGATCATGCTGCCGAGCTGCGGGATGAAGAACACGTTCATCACGCTCGACGACGTCAGCTGGAAGTTCAGCTCGGCGCCCGCCGGCGCCGTCAGCGAATTGACGGTCGCAATGCGCTGGTCGGGATAGATGAAGAGCCATTTCCAGTCGAGCGACACCGCCTGGATGCGCACCGGGCTGCCGGTCCCCGGCACCGGCGCCCGCGGATCGAGCTGGTGCGAGCCGATCCAGGCGACGCCGCCGAGCAGGATGATGGTAAGTGCCGGGATCGCCCACACCACCATTTCGATGCGTCCGGAGTAGACGAAGTCGGGTTGATACTGCGCCATGGGATTAGAGGCGCGAAACCACCAGGCGAAGCCGAGGATGGCGACGATCGTCGGCACCACGATCGTCAGCATGATGAAAACGGAATCGACGAGAATCGTACTGTTGGCAACAGCAACAGGCCCTTGTGGATCGAGCAGATTCATCGGCAAGCCACTGGCGGTTGGGAAGCCCCGATCGAGAGCCTAGCGCGGAAAGGATGGGGCGACAAACGAAGTTCGTGTGACTTCTTATCCTGCCGTCGCGGCACGTGATTGCATGTTCCTGCTCCTTCGGCCGCGCGACGGAGCCATGCCTGCAGCGCCGGGCGATGCGCATTCGGCACGGTCATCATCAAGGACGATCAATCTTCTCTCTTTGCGCATCCGTGCTATCCTGATGAAAAAGCAGGGAGAAAGCCGTCATGCGCTTGAAGGACAAGGTCGCCATCGTGGTGGGCGCAGGGCAGAGCCCCGGCGAAGGCATGGGCAACGGCCGCGCCACCGCGCTGACCTTCGCACGCGAGGGCGCGAAAGTGGTCTGCGTCGATCACAATCTCGAATCGGCACAGGAGACCGTCGCGATGATCGCGGCAAAACAAGGCACCGCGAGTGCCTTCAAGGCCGATGTCACCAGGACTGCCGACATCAAGGCGATGGTGGCGGATGCGCAGGCGCGCTGGGGACGCATCGATATCCTGCACAACAATGTCGGCGTCAGTCTCGGCGGCGGCGACGCCGAGCTCCTGAAGCTGACCGAAGCGGCATTCGACCGCGTGGTCGCCGTCAACCTGAAGAGCTGCATCCTGGCGGCAAAGGAGGTGATCCCGATCATGCGGACGCAAAGAAGCGGCGCGATCATCAACATCTCCTCGATGGCCGCGATCACGACCTATCCTTACGTCGCCTACAAGGCGACGAAGTCGGCGATGATCGCCTTCACGGAACAGCTCGCCTACCAGAACGCCGAATACGGCATCCGCGCCAACGTCATCCTGCCCGGCCTGATGAACACGCCGATGGCCGTCGATACCCGCGCCCGCGAATGGCACAAGACCCGCGCCGAAGTCGAAGCCGAGCGCGACAGCAAGGTGCCCCTGCGCAGGAAGATGGGCACCGCATGGGACGTCGCGAACGCGGCGCTGTTTCTGGCGTCAGACGAAGCGAACTTCATCACCGGCGTGACCCTGCC
Organism: Bradyrhizobium iriomotense; assembly: GCF_030160715.1. Lineage (GTDB taxonomy): Bacteria > Pseudomonadota > Alphaproteobacteria > Rhizobiales > Xanthobacteraceae > Bradyrhizobium > Bradyrhizobium iriomotense. The sequence continues at coordinate 43,952 of NZ_BSOW01000022.1, read as the reverse complement.
GGTGGACGGCGGCGCGAGCGTGATCAGGGGATAGCCGAAGCGACCACGCTGCCTTCCCTTCTCCCCTTGTGGGAGAAGGCGGCGCGAAGCGCCGGATGAGGGGTTGCATCCTCGCATTCACATCGAGAGATGAAATCGCGGAGAGATACCCGTCTCACCCGTCTCGCCGCTTCGCGGCGAGCCACCCTTCCCACAAGGGGAGAGGGTGCAGCGTCAGCGCTGCGCGAGCTTCAATGCGTCACCCGCCAGATGGTGCCGCCGCCGTCTTCCGAGAACAACAGCGCGCCGTCTTTCGCCACGGCGACGCCGACCGGGCGGCCCCAGACGTCGCTGTCGTTGACGACGAAACCGGTCACGAAGTCTTCGTATTCGCCGGTCGGCTTGCCGTCCTTCATCCTGATGCGGATCACCTTGTAGCCGGTGCGCTTGGACCTGTTCCACGAGCCGTGCTCGGCGGCGAAGGCGTCGCCTTGATAGTCGACTGGGAAATTGCTGCCCTGGTAGAACGTCATGCCGAGCGAGGCGGAGTGCGGTTGCAACAGCACATCGGGAATCGTGACCTTGTCCTTCAGGTCCGGCCGCGCGCCGGCATGGCGCGGGTCTTCGTTAGCGCCGATATAGAACCACGGCCAGCCATAGAACGCGCCTTCCCGCACGCTCGTGACGTAATCCGGCACGAGATCGTCGCCGAGGCCGTCGCGTTCGTTGGTCGAGCACCAGGGCAGGCCGCTCTGCGGCTGGATGGCAAGGCCGACACAGTTGCGGATGCCGGTGGCGTAGAACTTTCGGTTCTTGCCGTCCGCATCGAAGGCGAGCACGGCTGCGCGCTCCGCCTCATAACTCCAGGGTGCGCCAAGCGGCTGCGCGCGCGACCACGCCTCAAGACCGCCGGGCGGATTGCCCATGCCTTCGCCGACATTGCCGACCGAGCCGACCGAGACCAGCATGCGCTTGTTGTCCGGCGTGAAGACGATGTCGCGGGTGGAATGGCCCGTGCCGTGCGCAAGGTTCGCGACCACCGTCTGGGGCTTGCCGGATGCCTTGAGGTCACCGCTGCGATAGGCGAAGCGAACGACACTGTCCGTGTTGGCGACATAGACCCATTGCGGATTGTCGCCGTTCGGAAAGAACGCGATGCCGAACGGACGGTTCAGCCCGCTGGCAAAGATCTCATTCGCCACGATCTTGGCGCCGTCTGCGCGCAGCACGCGGATGCGCCCTGCCCGCGTTTCCGCAACGACGATGTCGCCGTTCGGAGCGACGCGCAGGGTGCGCGGACCTGAAAGACCTTCGGCGAGCAGCTCGATCTTGAAACCCTCGGGCACAAGCGGCGTTGCGTCGGCGGGCCGTGCCACGACGCGCGAGGCGTTGGCGACCGATGGCGAGGCGCCGGGCCGCGGCAAATCCTGTGGCCGGATCAGCCTCACCGTCCCCGGCTTGTCCGCTTGCCAGCTTCCGAAGGCGTCCTTGCCTTGCAGCACGGGTTCTGCCGACGCGGTGGTAGCGATGACAGCAATGCACAGCGCGGACGTCGATGCGGGATTGGACCGGCGTCCAAGATACTTCGTCACGAGTTCCTCCGCAGCCTTCGAGTGCCGAATCGCACATCAGCTCATGCCCGCAGGATGTGCAATGCGTAATGCCGTCCTGCTGGAAAATCCCGTCGATCAATGCGACACATTGTAAGGGCGCGGCCGCCGGTTGCGGTCATCAAAGCTGCGGCATCGACGTCGCGACGGACGGGGTAAGCATGTGGGGATCCATCATCTCGGAATGGGCGAGCCTGCTCCTGCGCTGGCTGCATGTGGTGGCGGCGATCGCATGGATCGGCAGCTCCTTCTATTTCATCCATCTCGACCTGAGCCTGAAGCAGAAAGCGGACCTGCCTGACGGCGTGCAGGGCGAAGCCTGGCAGGTCCATGGCGGCGGCTTCTACCGGATCATGAAATATCTGGTGGCCCCGAGCCAGATGCCGGAAGAGCTCACCTGGTTCAAATGGGAGGCCTACACCACCTGGCTCTCCGGCTTCGCGCTGATGGTGGTGGTCTATTATCTCGATGCCGACCTCTTCCTGGTCGACAAGTCGATCCTCGACCTGACGCCGGTCCAGGCGGGCCTGTTCAGCCTTTGCAGTTTGGCGCTGGCGTGGCTGCTCTACGAGATCGCCTGCCGCACCGGCCTTGCCCAGCGCGAGCTCGGCTTTGCGATCGGTGGCTATCTGTTCCTGGTCGCGCTGACCTACGCCTTCACCCACGTCCTGAGCGGCCGCGGCGCGTTCAACCAGATCGGCGCGATCATCGGCACCATCATGGTCGCCAACGTCTTTACGGTGATCATCCCGAACCAGAAGAAAATCGTCGCGGCGCTGATCGCAGGACAATCGCCCGACCCAAAGCTCGGCAAGACCAGCAAGGAGCGCTCGGTCCACAACAACTATCTGACGCTGCCCGTCGTCGTGCTGATGATCAGCAACCACTATCCCCTGCTCTACGCCACGCGGTTCAACTGGATCATCGTTGCGATCGTGCTGGCACTGGGACCGGTGATCCGGCATTTCTTCAACGAGCGGCATGCGGGTCGCAAATCGCCGTGGTGGGTGTGGGGCGTTGCCGCAGCCGGCGTGATCGCGATCGGCTTTCTCTCCGCCGCCGGCCCGCGCGAGGTGAAGACCGGCGCACTTGCCACGCAGCCACCGCTTGCCAATGTCGAGGAAATCGTGATGTCACGCTGCAGCATGTGCCATGCCGCAGAGCCGGTATGGGCCGGCATCGTCACCGCGCCAAAGGGCATCCTGCTCGATGCACCCCAGCATATCCAGCGCAACATCCGCTTGATCGGACGTGTCGCTGCATGGTCGAGCGCGATGCCGCCGGGCAACATCACCGAGATGACCGGCGAGGAACGCGCGGTGCTGGCCGCCTATATCACGCAGACCGATCGCTGAAACCAACAGCAGCCACGCGTCCATGCGGCCTTTTGCGGAAGGATATTCCGCAATCGCAGACCATTTCAAAATGACTTGAACGCCCGTCCGGCGTAGATAGGGAACCTGTGCGGCCACAGGTCGGCCCTTAAGTCAGTTTGTTTGGAGACGTCGTATGGATTTGACCCGCCTCGAAATCAACCGCCGCACGGCGCTCCTGACCTCGGCGGCGATCGCCGCCAACGTCATCAACCCGATGCGGGCGTTTGCGCAGGAGGCCCCGAAGAAGGGCGGCGTATTCAACGTCCACTACGGCGCCGAGCAGCGCCAGCTCAATCCGAGCATCCAGGCCTCCACCGGAGTCTACATCATCAGCGGCAAGATCCAGGAGAGCCTGGTCGATCTCGATGCCGACGGCAAGCCGGTCGGCGTTCTCGCCGAGAGCTGGGAGTCCTCGCCCGACGGCAAGACCATCACATTCAAGCTGCGCAAGGGCATCACCTGGCACGACGGCAAGCCTTTCACCTCGGCGGACGTCGCGTTCACCGCGATGAACATGTGGAAGAAGATCTTGAACTACGGCTCGACGCTGCAGCTCTTCCTCACCGCCGTCGACACGCCGGATCCACAGACGGCCGTATTCCGCTACGAGCGGCCGATGCCGCTGAACCTCCTGCTCCGGGCGCTGCCCGATCTCGGCTATATCTCTGCAAAACATCTCTATGAGAGCGGTGATATCAGGCAGAACCCGGTCAACCTCGCGCCCATCGGCACGGGCCCGTTCAAATTCGTCAAGTATGAGCGCGGCCAGTACATCATCGCCGACCGCAACGCCGACTACTGGCGACCCAATGCGCCCTATCTCGACCGCATCGTCTGGAAGGTGATCACCGATCGTTCGGCTGCCGCAGCCCAGCTCGAAGCCGGTGAACTGCAATACGCCCCGTTCTCGAGCCTGACCATCTCCGACATGGCGCGATTGGGAAAGGACAAGCGCTTCATCGTCACTACCAAGGGCAACGAAGGCAACGCGCGCACCAACACCATCGAGTTCAACTTCCGCCGCAAGGAATTGTCCGATATCCGCGTACGCCGCGCGATCGCGCATGCGATCGACGTGCCCTTCTTCATCGACAACTTCCTGGGTGATTTTGCCAAGCTCGGCACCGGTCCGATTCCGTCGACCTCGACCGACTTCTATCCCGGCGCAGGCACGCCGCAATATCCGTTCGACAAGGCCAAGGCCGCCGCGCTTCTCGATGAGGCCGGCTACAAGGCCGGCGCCGGCGGCGCGCGCTTCTCGCTGAAACTCCTGCCCGCACCCTGGGGCGAGGACATCTCGCTGTGGTCGACCTTCATCCAGCAGTCGCTGAAGGATGTCGGCATCACCGTCGACATCGTGCGCAATGACGGCGGCGGCTTCCTCAAGCAGGTCTATGACGAGCACGCCTTCGATCTCGCCACCGGCTGGCATCAATATCGTAACGATCCCGCCGTCTCGACCACGGTGTGGTACCGCTCCGGCCAGCCCAAGGGCGCGCCGTGGACCAACCAGTGGGACTGGGAGGACAAGCAGGTCGACCAGACCATCGACAATGCCCTGACCGAGCTCGATCCCACAAAGCGCAAGGCGCTTTATGCCGATTTCGTGAAGGAGGTGAACACGGAGCTGCCGGTCTGGATGCCGATCGAGCAGATCTTCGTCACCGTGATCACCGCCAAGGCCCGCAACCACTCCATCACCCCGCGCTGGGGCTCGTCGAGCTGGCACGATCTTTGGCTTTCCGCGTGATCCGTTTTTCGTCAAGATGATGCCATGCGCATCATAGGCCTTGCGGGGCGGCGGCTCGCCGCCTCGATCCCGACCCTGTTCCTGATCCTGATCGGCGTCTTCCTGCTGCTGCAACTCGCGCCGGGAGACACCGTCGACGCGCTGATGGCGCAGATGGGTGGCGGCGACGCCGCGACGGCGCGCGAGCTGCGCAAATTCTACGGGCTCGACCTGTCGATTCCGGCGCAACTTGCCAACTACCTCTGGCATCTGGTGCGGCTCGATCTCGGCTTCTCCTCGATCTACGGCAAGCCAGTCGCCACCGTGATCATGGAACGGCTGCCGCCGACGATCCTCTTGATGACGGCCTCGCTCTCCTTCGCGTTCTTCTTTGGCCTGGTGTTCGGCGTCATCGCCTCGCGCGCCGTCAACAAATGGCCGGACACGCTGATCTCCACACTTGGCCTCGTGTTCTACGCGACGCCATCGTTCTGGTTCGGCCTGATGGCCATCGTCGTGTTCTCGATCTATCTGCAATGGCTGCCGGCCGGCGGCTTTGAGGATATCGGAGAGGTACGCACCGGCATCTTCCGCGTCATCGACATCGCGCGGCACCTCATCCTGCCGACGCTGACGCTCGGGCTGATCTTCCTTGCGATCTACCTGCGCATCATGCGCGCCTCGATGCTCGAGGTCCTGAACCTCGACTATGTCCGCACCGCGCGGGCCAAGGGCCTCGACGAGACCCGCGTCGTGATGGGGCACGTGCTGCGCAATGCGCTGCTGCCGATGGTGACGCTGATCGGCCTGCAAGCCGGCACCATGCTCGGCGGCTCGGTGGTGGTGGAGAGCGTGTTCTCGCTGCCTGGCCTCGGGCGGCTCGCCTATGAATCCGTGATCCAGCGCGACCTCAACACGCTGCTCGGGATCGTCTTCGTCTCGGCGCTCCTGGTCGTCGTCGTCAACTTCGTCGTTGACCTCCTCTACGCGCGGCTCGATCCGCGCATCTCGGCGGAGGGTTGAGATGGACGCCGCGAAGCGCTATTTCCGGAGCCCCGCGGCCGTGATCGGCCTCGTGCTGCTGCTCGCCGTCATTGCAATGGCGCTCTCCGCCGGCGTACTCTATCCGCGCGATCCGCTGGCGCTTGCCGGCCGGCCGCTGGTGTGGCCGTTCACCAATCCGCGCTTTCCGCTCGGCACGGACAATTCGGGGCGCGATATCGCGGCGCAGATCTTCTACGGCGCGCGGATCTCGCTGCTGATCGGGGGCGTTGCCACCGTGATCGCGGTTGCGATCGGCACGCTGATCGGGGCGTTTGCCGGCTACTATGGCGGCTGGGTCGACAACATCCTGATGCGGATCACGGAAGCGTTCCAGACACTGCCGAATTTCGTGCTGCTGCTGGTGCTCGTCGCCGTGTTCGGCTCGACGCTGACGACGGTCACGATCGCGATCGGCATCGTGTGCTGGCCGGCGCCGGCGCGGCTTACCCGCGCCGAGTTCCTGTCGCTACGCAACCGCGAATTCGTCCAGGCCGGGCGCACGCTCGGCATGAGGGACCTCCAGCTCATCCTCGGCGAGATCCTGCCCAATGCGCTGCCGCCGGTGATCGTTTATGCCAGCGTGGTGATGGCGCTCTCGATTCTGCTGGAGAGCGCGCTCGCCTTCCTGCGGCTCTCCGATCCCAACGTGGCATCCTGGGGCAACCTCATTGGCCTCGGGCGCGACGTGCTGCGCGTGCAATGGTACGTCTCGGCCATTCCCGGCATCGCCATCCTCGTCACCGTGCTCGCGGTCTCGCTGGTCGGCCAGGGCCTGAACGACGCGCTCAATCCGAGGCTGAAGAGCCGATGAGCGAGCAGCCTATCCTCTCACTGGAAGGCCTCAGCGTGCGCCTGCCCCGGGGCGCCGATCGCACGCATGCGCTGAACGGCGTGTCGCTGTCGATCGCCTCGAACGAGATCCTCTGCGTCGTCGGCGAATCCGGCTCCGGCAAGTCGATGATGGCCAACGCCATCATGCGGCTGGTGCCGGGCGAGGTCGCAATCGAGGCCGGCCGGATGATGTTCGACGGCCGCGATCTCTGCACGACCGACCCGGCCGCGATGCGCGAGGTGCGCGGCGCCGGCATCGCCATGATCTTCCAGGAGCCGATGACCGCGCTCAATCCCTTGCGGACCGTCGGCGACCAGATCGCGGAGATGTTCAGGATCCACACCGATCTGTCCAAGGCGGAGATCGGCGAGCGGGTGCTGTCGCTGCTCGAAGACGTCCGCATCCCCAGTCCGAAGACTGCGGCCAAGGCCTATCCGCACGAGCTTTCCGGTGGCCAGCGCCAGCGCGCGATGATCGCGATGGCGCTGGCGCTCGACCCAAAGCTGCTGATCGCGGACGAGCCGACCACCGCGCTCGACGTCACCACGCAGGCGCAGATCCTGAAGCTGATCCGCGACCTGCAGCAGCGCAAGAAGACGGCCGTGCTGTTCATCACCCATGATTTCGGCGTCGTCGCCGAGATCGCCGACCGCGTCGTGGTCATGCAGCACGGCAAGATCGTGGAGCAAGGCACGGCGGATGACGTGCTGAACCGCCCGACCCATAGCTACACAAAGCAGCTCATCGCCGCCGTCCCGCCGCTGACGGCGCCGCCGCCGCGGCCGCTGTCTTCAGACAACATCCTCACCATCACCAACGTTGCCAAGACCTATCGCACCGGCGGCTTTCTCGACCGTGGTGCGCGCGTCACCGCGGCGGTGAAGGACGCTTCGTTGACGCTGCCCAGGGGCGCGACGCTCGGCATCGTCGGCGAGTCCGGCTCGGGCAAGTCGACGCTGGCACGCTGCATCGTGCGGCTGATCGATCCCGACAACGGCGCGATCCTGCTCGACGGCAAGGATTGGGTGAAGCTCAAGCGCGCAGAGATCCGCCGCGAGACCCGTCACATCCAGATGGTGTTCCAGGATCCCTCTGCCTCGCTCAACCCTCGACGCAAGGCCGCCGAGCTGGTTGCGCAGGGCCCGATCGTCCACGGCACGCCGCGCGCGACCGCGATGACTGAAGCCAGGGAGCTGTTCGCGCTGGTCGGGCTGGATCCGTCCGCCGGCGACCGCTTCCCGCACGAATTCTCCGGCGGGCAGCGCCAGCGCATCGGTCTTGCGCGCGCGCTCGCGCTGAAGCCGGACGTCCTGATCGCGGACGAGCCGGTGTCCGCGCTCGACGTGTCGGTGCAGGCGCAGGTCCTGAAACTGCTCGGCGAACTGCGCGAACGGCTCGGGCTCTCGATCGTCTTCATCACCCATGATTTGCGCGTGGCGGCGCAGGTCTGCGACCTCGTCGCGGTCATGAAGGACGGCGAGATCGTCGAGCACGGGCTGGTGGCCGACGTGTTCAGCCGGCCGCAACATCCCTACACCCAGGCGCTGCTCGCCTCGGTTCCGGGCGGCGCGTTCGCGCGTGAGCATCAGACGGCCGTGTAGCCGGGCGGACTTGCGTCATTTGGCCGCGGCGCTTCAGCCCAAGGCCGGCGCCGGAGCGGGCTTTCCGATGTGCGCGGTCTCCTCTGCCAAAGGCAAGGTGAACTGGAACGCCGCCCCTCGCGGTTCGTTCGCGCCGGCCCACATCTTCCCGCCATGCGCCTCGATGATCGAATGGCAGATGGCGAGCCCCATCCCCATGCCTTCAGACTTGGTGGTGTAGAACGGCTCGAACACGCGGCCCACGCTCTTCGGATCGAGCCCAGGGCCGGAATCGCGCACGCTGATGACGACGCCGTTCGTATCGTTCCTGCCGGTGGAGATGAACAGCTCGCGCGCGCCTTCGCGGACGTGGCTCATCGCCTCGACGGCATTGATGATGAGGTTGAGAACCACCTGCTGGAGCTGGACCCGGTCGGCCTGAACGGGCGGCAAGCCATCGGCGAACTGCATCCGGACCGTGACGTCGTGTTTCAGCACTTCGCTGTGCGTCAAGGTCATGACCTCGCGCACCAGCTGATTGATCTCCAGGTCCTCCATCTGCGGCGGCGCGTTCTTGATGAGCGCACGGATCCGACTGATGATCTCGCTGGCTCGCATGCCGTCGCTGATGATCCAGCCCAGCGTCTGCCCGACTTCGTCCAGATTTGGCGGCCGGGCACCGAGCCAGTTCAACCCAGCCCGAGCGTTCGCCACGGTGGCGGCGATCGGCTGGCTGATTTCGTGAGCGATCGAGGCGGTCAGCTCGCCCATGGTCGTGACGCGGTTGGTGTGCGCGAGCTCCATCAGGGCCTCGCGGTAGCGCCGCTCGCTCTCCCGCGCCTCGGCCTCCACCCGCTTGAGCTCGCTCAGATCGAGAACGAAGCCGACGCCCTGGCTACTGCCCTCTTCGAACATCGCCCCGCCGATCAGGACCGGCACACGGCTGCCGTCCTTGCGAAAATACTCCTTCTCGAACGGCTGGACGGTTCCGATCCGCTCGAGCTCGGCGACGTGCTGCGCGTCGTGGCCGTGCCATTCGGTCGGCGTGAGCGTCCTGCGATGCAGACGGCCCGCGGCGAGGTCCTCGCGGTCATATCCGATGATCCGCAGGAACTCGTCATTGGCTTCGAAAATGCGTCCCTCCAGTTCCCAAATGATGATCCCGATGATGTTGGAATCGAACAGCCGCCGGATCTTCCTGTCGCGCGCCAGGAGGTCGCTCTGGAGCCGAACGTTCTCCTCGGTCGCCATCCGTCGCCGGCGCGCTTCAATCCGCGCCAGCGCCAACGCGGTTCCGGCCAATGCGACGACGATGACGACCGCGGCGATGGTGAGCCGGGTCCGGCGCTGCTCGAGTTCGTCTGCGGATCTGTCGAGATCCACCTGGAGCAGCCGTTCGTGATCGACCATCAAATCGATTTGCGAGCGGATGTCTTCCATGCCGCGGATCATCGCCAGGGCCGCCAGCCCGGATTCGCGGGCGGCCGTCTTGACGATGTCGTCGATCTCTTTCAGTTTCGCCGAAAGCGTCAGGGCGAGATGTTCGGCGCGCAGGCTCTGCAACGGGTCCTTCGCGACCAGCGCCTGGAGCGCCTCGGCCTGCCGTCGCACGCTTTCGTCGGAGACGCCATAAGCCTTGAGATAGGCCGGGTCGAGGGTGAGCAGATAGCCGTGCCGTTCGGCCTCGAGGTCGGCGATGATCGTTTTGAGCCCGTCGAACGTCTCGAACAGCTGGCGGCTGTGCGCGAGCGAAACATTGACCGCCTGCCGATCGCGCCAGTAGCGCAGGCCGAGCACCCCGGTTATCACGAGCAAAATGACGAGCCCTGCAACCACCGGGATCAGCGGCCGTGCAAACCACCGCAAGATATGGCCCGAAGCAAGGATTGACATTGGCGTTAAGTCTTCCATGCTCGCAGGCGCATCTTCTGGTGCCAACGCCAGCGCATGGCTAGAATAATAGCATGAACCGGCCCGCATTGGGGAGCCGGAAACTCAATATTCTCCGCATGTTACTCCGGCTTTGGAGCTGATCATACAGCTTTGACGAAGCCGGTGCGCGCACAGGTCGCATGTTGTGAACGACTGACCACAACGAGGAGCATCAACATGGCGCCAAGCGAGAAATCGAAACGTGAAAAATCGCAAAGTGAGAACTCACGTAACGAACAAGCGCCGACCAGCCGGCGCAGTTTCATCAAGACATTGGGCATGGCAGGAGTCATCGTGCCGACCCTTACGACGTGGCCGCGAAGCGGCCTCGCCGAGGAGGCCAGCGCGGACTTTGCCAATGCCAAGATCGACTGGAAGCAGTTCGCGGGGCAGACGCTCACGCTCGCGGGCGCGATCCATCCGTGGTCGAGCGCGATCACGCCGCTGCTGCCGGATTTCACAAAACTCACCGGCATCAAGGTCGTCACCGACTTCCAGCTCGAAACCACTTATCTGAGCGCGATTCCGGTCATGCTCGCGCGCGGCGGCAACACGCCCGACGTGTTCATGTTCACGACCTATGGCCAAGGCATCTCGGGCGGATGGCTCGAGCCGCTCAACGCTCACTACGCCAACAAATCACTGACCGATCTCGCCTGGTATGACGAGAGCGATCTCTTGAAGACCGCGCGCGCCTTTCCGGTATGGTCGGACGGCGAGCGCTACGCAGTCCCGATCACATCGGAGGCGATGACCCTGTTCATCAACACCGATGCGCTGGCGGCCAAGAACCTTCCGGTGCCGCAGACCTTCGACGAACTGCTCGCGACCGCCAAGGCGATCAAAAGCAGCGACATGGCGGGTATCGCGATGCGGGCGCAGGCCGGCGGCAATTCGACCCCACCGGCGATGGGGTTCGTGTTCTCCTATGGCGGAGCCATGGTCAACAAGGACGGCACGGCCGCGTTCGGGAGCCCCGAGGCGATCGAGGCCATCGACATGTACGCACGGATGCTCAGCCAGGCAGGGCCTGCCAATGTCGGCACCTATGAATGGTACCAGGTACTCGACGATTTCCTGCAAGCGAGAACCGCGATGGCGATCGACAGCAGCAATTTCGCCACCGACATCTCCAATCCGGGGAAGAGCCGCGTCGCCAAGCAGGCCGGCTTTGCACCCTTCCCGCACCTCCCCGGCAAGCCTCCCGTGCCCTTCATGTCGCACTGGCAGGCCTGCGTGAATTCCAGATCGCAGAACAAGCGCGCGGCATTCCTGTTCCTGCTGTGGGCCACGAGCAGGTCGACCTCGCTGCAAACCGCCGCTGCGGGCCTTGCGACGACGCGCGTCTCCGCCTGGTCGAGCAAGGCCTTCAAGGACGCCTTCGGCGCGCAGGCCGCCGAGGCCGCGCTGGCCAATCTGCAAAATGCCGACGTCGAGCGCGCCAAGGCGATCCTGTTTCATCCGCAACAGCGCCGCATCCTCGACGCCTTCATGATCGGCGTCAATGAAGTGGTCTCCGGCAACAAGACGGCGAAGGCGGTGATGCCCGCCGCCGCTGAACGCGCCAATGCGGCGATTCGCGGATAGTTGCACCGCTTCCAACCGCAACGCGCGCTAGATCTCGCGCGCGTCGCGGCGCCGATAGACCAGCAGCATCAGCGGCGCGAGCTTGCGCATCAGGCCGTGCACCGGGATCGGCACCGGATTGGTGAACGGCAGCGCGAGCTCGCTGTCCGGCGCGCCGCGCACGGCTTTGGCGAGCTGATCTCCCAGCGGGATCGTCAGCGCCACCGCGCGGCCGTTGCAGCCGGTCCAGCCATAGGCATTCGGCCCGAGCTTGTGGATCCGCGGCAGGAAATCCGAGGTCATGCCGACATAGCCGTTCCAGACATAGTCGAATCCGACCTCGCCGATCTGCGGCCATAACCGCTGCAAGCGTTCGGTGACGCGCGCCTTCAGCCGCTCCGCCTTGTTGCCGGGCCCGATCACGGCACCGCCGGTGACAAGGCGATTGCGTGCGTCGTAACGGGCGAAGTAGAGCTCGCCATGGGTATCAGACATCGCCTGCCGGCCTGCGATGATGGTCTTCCTGACATTGTCCGACAGCGGCTGCGTCGCCATCTGCCACGACAGCACCGGCATCACCTCATGCGCAATGTCGGGCACGAGCTGTTTCGAGAACTCGCCGCTATAAGCATTGGTCGCCATCACCAGCGCGCCGCCGGAGATCTCGCCCTTCTCTGTCTTCACCACCCATCTGTCGTTGCGCCGCTCAAAGCTCACAGCCGGGGAACGCGCGTAGACGCGCGCGCCGAGGCCGAGCACGCTGCGCGCCAATCCGCGCGCGAGCGCGAGCGGATTGATGTGGCCGCCGGTCCTGTTCCAGAAGCCGCCATGCCAGGCGTCGGAGCCCAGCATATCCCTCACCTGCTCGCGCGAGAGCAGCTCGACGGGCGCGCCGAATCTAGACCATTGCCGCACGCGCCGCTCGGCGATCTTGATGCGGCCCGGCGAATGCACCGGCTGCACCCAGCCGGCCTGCTCCTGCTCGGCCTCGATGCCGTACCGCCGCGCCACGTCGAACAGCGTCGATGCGCTATCGCGCAACAGGTGCACGAAGCGCTCGCCCACCGCGCCATGCCGCGCGATGATGTCCTCGGGATCGGGGCGCGACAACGTCGGGATCACCTGGCCGTTGTTGCGGCCCGAGGCGCCCCAGCCCGGCTCGGCCGCCTCCACGATTGCGACATCGACGCCAGCTTCGCGCAAGTGCAACGCCGTCGACAGGCCCGTGAAGCCGCCGCCGACCACGATCACATCCGCCTTCTCGCTTCCTGCGAGCTCCGGCAATTCGGGCCCCTGCGGCGTGACCGCGGCCCACAGCGAATGCGGCCAGGTAACTGTCGAAGCGACGGTCAAACCAGTCATCATCAACCTTTCCAAATTGTCCCAAGCGTCACGAGATACCGCATCTGCGGCTGTCGCAGTTGACAGCCGCATGCAGGTGCGTTGTCGTGCTCGCCAGCCTAATCCACCCATTCATGCCGGGAAAATCAAGTGGCCCTCAAAAACGTCATCGGAATCGACCACGCCGTAGTCATGGTGAAGGATCTCGACAAAGCCGCAGAGAACTACAAGCGGCTCGGCTTCACCGTCTCGCCGCGCGGCACCCACAGTGCGCATATGGGATCTGGCAATTACACCATCATGTTCGACCCCGACTATATGGAATTGCTCGGCGTGCTCGCGCCAACGGAACATAATGCTCCGGCGCGCGCCTTTCTCGAAAAACGCGGCGAAGGCATCGAGCGCATCGCCTTCACCGCGGTCGATTCCACCGCAGGCGCGGAGGAGATTCGCGCGCATGGACTAACGCCGGTCGGCCCGGTCGATTTCGAGCGGCCGGTGACGCTGCCGGACGGCACGGTGTCGGCGGCGAAATTCCGCGTCTTCCAGTGGCCGGTCGCGGAAGCGCCTGGCGGCGTGCGCATCTTCGCCTGCCAGCACAAGACGCGCGAGACGGTGTGGATTCCCGAACTGATGATGCACGCCAACAGAGCGAAGCGGCTGAAGCAGGTACTGATCGCGAGCCCCGAGCCCGCGAACGACGCCGCCCATCTGTCGCGCCTGATCGACCGCGAGGCAAAAGCGGAAGCCGACGGCGCCGTCACGGTGCCCTCCGGCGGCGACCGCGCCGACTTCGTGTTCCTGACGCTCGACCAGCTCGGCAAGCGCTACCCCGGCGTCTCGCTGAGAGGTCTTGCCGAGCGCGGCGGCGCGGCGCTCGTGCTGGTGAGCGGCGATCTCGAGGCAACCGAGAAGGCACTTGGTGCGGCCGCCACCCGCAGCGGCGCGGCAATCTGCGTGGCCCCTGCTGCCGCCAACGGCACCCTGCTCGCCTTCGTTGCCGGCTGATTTGAACTAATTCTTTAACGGCTGTTTACCCCGGCGCCATACGATCCCAGGCAAACCACGTCTGCCTGGGATCGTATGCATGTTTAGAGAAGGCTCGCCAATCGTCTATGACGCGCCGGCCGAACTGAAGAAGTGGCCGTCGCTAAAGGGCGAGCGGCTCAAGGACCGAGGCCCGCCCTATCTCGTCTACAACGGCACGCTGGCCGAATGCGTGCGCCAGCTGATGGCAAAGCCGATCAAGGGCATCTCGCTCTACGACATCATGACGAGGCCGCAGCCGGCCTTCAACCAGACCGTGCTCTCGCCGGGTGACGCCGCCGAGATCGCGATGCGCAAGGACTTTCCGAAAGACTAGCGACCGCAGCGGCGCACCGCTCAGTGCCGTTACATGCGCGAACTCTTCCTTGTCGACGCCTGGTGTTGCGCAGGCGTCGCTTCTGCTGACTGGTCCAGAAAGACGACCGGCATTCCTTTCTTGATATTCGCGCTGAGTGTTAGCGCATCCCAGTTGGTGAGCCGGACGCAACCGTGCGAAGCCGACTTGCTCACCTTGCCGGGATCAGGAGTGCCGTGAATGCCATAGCCTTCGGCGGACAGGTTGATCCAGGTCGAGCCGACGGGATTGTTCGGACCAGGCTCGATCGTGAAAGGCCTCTTCGATTTCACGCCCTTGAACCTGTAATCCGGATTGTAGCGATAGGTCGGATTTTGATTGATGGCCGTCACCTTCAGCGTGCCGCTCGGCGTCGGCTTTTCCGGGCTGCCGACCGTCGCCGGATAGAACGCCAGCAGCTTTCCGCTTGCATCGAACGCCTTCAACGTCTGCCGCGTCTTGTCGATTTCAACGCGCGCGACCGGCATCGCATTCTGCTGCCCGATGACGTTCGCAACGGCGATCGTTTCCCCGGCCTTGTCGAAGGTCTTCCCCGGGTTGATCGCGCTGAGCAACGCTTCGCTCATGTGGAATTTCTCGGCGAGCGCCTCGCGCGCGCTGGTGTAGCTCAGCGCTTGGAGGCTCTTCATGTCCTCCATCCTTGCTGGCAGCGTCTTGAGGAACGGCCCCTTCACATCCGCTTCCGTAATTCTGTAGTCGACGATGGCAGGGCCGTCGCTCGTCGCGGCGAGCTTGTCCCAGAGATCCGGTGTGATTGCCTTCCCGAGATTCAGCTCATTTGCTTCGGCAAATGCGGACAGCGCCTTCTGCGCATTCTCACCGAGCTTGCCGTCGATCTCGCCCGGAGAGAAGCGCGCGCGATCGAGCAGGATCTGAAGCTTGACGATAGAGCTGCTCGGCTTGTCGGAGCCCGCCGGCTTCGCGGGCATCGCTGCGTCGTTGATGGCAGCGGCGTCGAGACCACCTGCGATGACAGGCGTCAACGCAAGGAACGAGAGCACAACAGCGGCAAGAGTTCGCAACATACCGCATCTCAGCCAAGGACTTCTCCGTAAAGTCGCGGAACGCGACGAAGTTCCAGAGCGAGGAAAATACGGTGTTCCTGCACGGAACAGCAAAGATCGCAGCTTCGCCGCAATCGACTCGTTAAAAAGTCCCTATCGGCGGCGCAATTGCGACCAACTCATCCACAATTGAGGCTCACACAAGCAATGCGATTTGTTTTCGCGGCGCTCGCCGCGTTCCTCGTCCTGATGCTCGACCTCGATGGACCTGCCACTCCGGCATCGAGCGTCAACAATCTCCTCCTCGCAGCCAGTCCATCCGAACATATCTCCTCCGCCTTCGCAGCGCTGTTTGAAAGCGCCAAGGCCGACGAACAGTCCAACGCGACACCCGCACAAGAGAGTTCTTCTCCGTCAGACAGGCCGGCGGAGACCATCACCGAATACGAGGCGGAGCAGTCGCCGCACGATGCATTCTGCCACGCGCTCCGCGAGGCCGCCGAGAACAGCGAAATCCCGGTCCCGTTCTTTGCACGCCTGATCTGGCAGGAGAGCCGCTTCCGCTCGAACGAGGTCAGCCACGCCGGCGCGCGAGGCGTCGCGCAATTCATGCCGGAAACCGCAGCCGAAGTCGGGCTCGACGATCCCCTCGATCCGTTCAAGGCGCTCCCCGCGTCCGCAAAGCTGCTGCGCAAGCTGCGCGATGATTTCGGCAATCTTGGCCTCGCCGCAGCCGCCTACAATGCCGGCAGCGGCCGCATACAGAAATGGCTGGCGAAGCAGAGCGCACTTCCGCGCGAGACACGCGACTACGTCCACATCATCACCGGCACCAAGGCGGAAGACTGGATCGAGGACGCCGACATGCTCGCGATCCGCATTGATCTGCCCAGCGAAGCACCCTGCGAAGGCGTCGGCGGGTTATCCAAGATCAAGGAGGTCGCGTTCGTCTCGGCCTCTCCTGCGGCGAGCGTCACCGCGCTGATTCAGAAGGCGCAATCCGCGGAGGCTACCGCAAAACTCGCCGCGCACCGCGTGCGCAAGCGGCTCGCTTTGCTGCTCAAGCGGAGCGCGCCGTCGACAGGCGCCACGCGGCTCGGCAGGGCACGCAGCATGATCGCCCCGCGCGCGGCCAGAAACACGAAAACGCGCGGGATCCGCATCGCGTCGCGCGTACGATCCTCGAGCTGAGAGGCAACTCGGAAGCGCGGCGAGGACATCGCGCACCTTTCCGCTCTCGGGGCTAAACGGCGCCTTCGTCAGGGATGTTCAATATTGTTCCGCACGCCTTGCAGTGCACGGCGTCGATATCATGGCGAAACAAGCCGCAGGACGGGCATTTGAACCGCACCTTGGTCGGGCTGAACAGCACTTTCGCGAGATTCAGGAAGAGCGTTACGCCGAAGATCATGATGACGACCGTAATCATGCGCCCCGCCGTTCCCGGCAGCGTGATATCGCCAAAGCCCGTCGTCGTCAGCGCAGTGACCGTGAAATAGAGGGCGTCTGCATAGTTCTTGATGCCCGGGTTAACGCCGCGTTGCGTTTCGTAAACCACGCCCGTCATGACGAATATGAAGACGGACAGATTGGTGATGGCGAACAGGAGCTCTTCATTGCGGCGAAAGAAGACGCTGTCCTCACGCAGGCACTGCACCACCCGGAAGGTTCGCAGCAGCCGAAACGTGCGCAGCACGCGCAGGAAGCCGGCGGCCTCGCTCGCTGTCGCCGCCAGCAGGGACACGATCGCCGCAACGTCGGTCCAGGTCGTGACGCGAAGAAGCTCCCGGCTGACCTGGCGACTTCCCGCCAGGCGCATCAACAACTCGGCCAGAAATGCGATGCCGAAGGTGACGTCGAGGGCACCGATCAATCGGTTGCGCGGAAGAAACGACGTGATGATGATGAACAGGAGCGAGGCGAGATCAAAGGCCAGAAGCGCGTAGAAGAAGACGCGCGAATTCGCGCTGCGTCCACCGTAGAGGTGACGCAATGAAGCACGAAATCGGGAGAGCGGCGTTCGGGGCGCCCCCTCAGCCTGTACGCCTAGAGCCGTCACTTTGTCGCCTCCACGGGCGCCGATGACCCCTTGTTCGCGGCGACGAACCTGGTCAATCCGGCCGGATGGTCCGCCTGCGGCACGATCCAGCCGCGACCACTAGTGTTCCCGAGGACGGCGAGCAAGTTGACATAGATCAACGGAGGGCGAGCTGCCGGCGGTGAATCAAAAATCTGAAAAACAACCCCATGCAAAGGCGCGACAGGGTCGCGGGACGCGAATTGCTGATTTAGCGAAGTCCACTTGACACGTCGGGCAAATCAGGGGTAAAAGTAGATCATCGCACAATTCGTGAACGACAGCTCGAGGCGCCCGACGATGGCCGCCCTCTTGCGTCCGTGCGCGCGAAAAATCTCAATCGACCGATGACGTTGCACCTCACCGCCGCAGCGGGCGCTTTGCTTGCGCGTGCCCAACCGCGCGCGCCCAGCGCGAAGGAGTCCATCAACATGACCACAGCATCCGACCGCAACACGACCACGACGATCGCTGTGCCCGATCAAGCCCGAACCACCGTCATGCCGCGGATCAGGTTCTCGCGCCGCGGCGCTGCGATCGACCATCCGGACCCGGACGTGGGTGAGCGGCTGATGGTGGAGGCATTCGGCGTTGCCGACCGCGACGCGATGTACGGCATCCTCCGGCAACTGGTGCGGGCAAGCATGGCTGGCACGAGACCCGACCCGACCAGCCTCGCCTTCATGCTCTCGATGGTGCAGAGCATCAAGCCCAGGGACGCCATCGAGGCCATGCTGGTGGCGCAGATGGTGTCCGTCCATGTGCTGACGATGCGCTGGACCTGTCAGCTCGGAAGAGCCAACGACCTAGCGCAGCAGGAGAGCGCCACGCGCGCCCTCGGCCGGCTGGCCCGCACCTTTCCCGCCCAGATGGAGGCGCTCAACCGCTACCGGAGCAAGGACGAGCCCGCCATCACCGTGCAAAACCTGTCGGTGCAGGACGGCGGCAAGGCCATCGTAGGCAACGTCACGCAGCATGCCAGCGTGATGGTTGCAGACCAACGCTCGCCGGTCGCTATAGCCAATGCGCGAACTGTCCCGATGCAGGAGCTCGGCGAACGCGAACTCGATGCCGTGCACGCGACGCGCGCCGCCCGGGCATGAACGATCGGCGATACGACACCGTGCCAATGCTGGCGAGCCCGCGCTGCGGCGCCAGAACCCGATGCGGCGGTGCGTGCCGGGCGCCGGCGGTGCCGGGCAAGAGCCGCTGCCGCATGCATGGCAGCGCGCCGGGCTCCGGCGCGCCCAAGCGAAACCGTAACGCACGGAAGCACGGGCTGTTCACCAGGGCTGCGATGGCCGAGCGACGTCAGGTCCGGGCGTTGCTGGATGACGCGCGGAAGCTGCTACGGGAGTTGAAATGATTTCCCTTGTTCTTTGGAGCGTTCACCTGCTTGGAGCTTGGCCTGCTTGCCTCTGCAACCAGACGCTGGCGGCCCAAAGGACCAGGTCACCTGCGGGCCATGAGCCGATTGTGCTCCACCGGCCAGTTGGGTGAACGCATCAGCCTTGGAGAGCTCAGGGAATAAGCGCGGCTGGCAGTGGTCCTGTTGGCAGCGGTGCAAACTGATTCTGCTGCTCCCGAGCCATCGCCAGGACAGCCAACGCAATTGCAAGAACCACCAAGAGTCTGGCCATCAGTCAAATCCGCTGAAACCCGGTTCGTACGAGATCCTGCTTTGCGCCCTTTCGGAAATGCGCTCGCCGAGCGGCGACCAAAATCCGCCGGTCACAATCAATACATGCATGCTGAAGAGATCAGCACCGTAAACATGTCGACGTCGAACTCTTTCTCCAAGCTCAGTCCGAACCGCTCCAGCCATTTGGCCTGAGCCAGGTAGGCCGTCTTCTCTCGCGCCTGGAGGCAATCAAATTTGAGCCTTCCCAGATTCTGAAGGTGATGAACCATTTCGTGTACCAGGACCGATTGGTCCGCCGGCGAAGTCCCTCCCCAATCGTCAGGAAGCAGGATCGTTCTCGTATTGTCGTCGTAGAGTGCGACAACCTCGCGCTGAGCCAGTTGCCCCTCGCTTCCTATGAAGCCTTGCGAAGAAGCAAGGTCCCTTGCACGCAACCTCGCAAGCTCCATCCTCGATGCAAATTCAATGGTGGGACGTTCTTTGATGGCTGGCAGGTCAAAGTTTGACGAGAGCCAGGCCACAATGTCGTCCAACAAGTCTTCCGTGGGTCGAGTTGCATCAGAATGCAACGAAACCGAACGCGCCACGGTGGACGCGCTACGCCCCAAAGCATATTCGCAATGGGCTCCAGAGGATGTCGCTAACGCGAGAGAGGCAATTGCCGCGACCAAAAGGAATTGTTTGAACATGACCCTCTCCTGGAGGCTGTTCGGAATAGAGGCCCTCTGCAAAAAATCTCAGTCATGGTTGAATGGCTGGAAGCTAGCATTCGCTTGGCGACGCCGTTGTGAACTCATTCACACCCAGGAAGCCACAACGCCGGTCACGGCATATGCGGGTGAGCGGCGCGGACGGTACCTCACCGGGACACTCCCGGCCAACAATGGTTCAGCAGACGATGTACGTCGCTAGTGAGCAGGAGTAGACGCGAGCGCCGGGGTGAACCGTTCGTTGGACCGCGCAAATACGAAGCGGGAGATCACGGAGATTTCTGCGTCAGGTCGGCCATCCTGGCCAAAGAGGATAAGTCCAGCTCCGCCATTAGCCACGTTTAGAATGACCGGCTCGCCACTCCACGTCTTGATTGGCTCCATTCCGATGATGAGAAACTCCCCCATGGGCTGGTCAAAGTATTGAAGCCTCAATTGCGGACCGACCTCTGCCGGCGCCAGTTCAAAACCAAGCTGCCGCGCCTGAGCATAAATTGCGGTCAAAGTCACGGTATCGGTTTCAAAGCCGAGTTGGACCGCTGATACGGCAACAAGCTCCACGTCTGTTTTCGTAGAGCTGACGGCAAAGGCGGGTCGAGCGAGAATTTCCGCAGCCAGCCCTCCAATGCTGCAACCTTTCTTGTCCAACGCATTACGAAGAGCCAACGGGTCCGCAAAAGTCCCCAGCGTAATCGTCTTCCACACCGGGACACCGGTAGCGGACTTGACCAAAACCGGCGGCCCGTTGGCTGAGGGAGCTTTCTTGAGCTTCAGCTGGCTCTGCAAGACATCTCGTGCGCTGCATTGAGCGCTCGCTTCACTCACGAACTGGATTATGCATGCCGCACAGAGCATCGCGACAATGAAACCGCGGCTACGATGTCCGCCCGTCGAGCAATGATGTCGCACGCGGCAATCGACGCGCTGAAAAACTACGCCCATAGCAACCTCTCTTGCGCAAGGCGCGTATGGATGATCAGAAAATTGCTTCAGTATCAGTTAATCAGTCCCGCTTCGTGAGAAGCGGCCTCGTAAAGTAGTTCCTGCTTTAAAGTCAAAGGTTCAAGTACAAACAGAATCTTTTGTGGCCGCCAGGGATCGTGATGCACCCAGGCCACGGCGCGCAAGCATACCGGTATGATGATGAGCACACTCGTTGATGATGTTTGCGATCAACCATATGCACGCCGACGTACAAATGGTTGGCCTTGCCCGCGACCGCAGCGACCGCTTCGGGTCGGACTCGGAAGTCGTGGCCAAGTCTCAGCTAGGTCCAGTTTACTCTCGACGACCGACATGTGGCCGACCTTTGGTTCGTAGAACTCAACGGCCATCGACGTGATGCACAACTAAACAATTATGCATCAAGGGACCTCTCGGCGGGGGGTGTATTTTGGGCGTGACGTCGAGGGCACGCCCCTCGCGGTCGCGAACTCAAACTTCCGCCATTCCAGAGCCCTCGCCGAGCCTGGCGAGCAGCATCAAACGCTTCGCACGTTTGTGAGGAGATTGACAAATACGATGTAAGGTAGATCACACTTCCGAATGCGATGGGCATTATTGTGGGTTAATAGCCAAAGGAGGCGCCCATGTCCGATGTCGTCGTGCAGATGCAGTCTGATCCAGACCAAAGACCGAGGGAAAACCCTGGTCAATGGACAATGCAGTGTCGCAACCTCGGACTATGTGATCAACGATCCAAAGTTCAATCGATTGCAATCGACACTGACTGACCTCTGCTATTTCATGCAGCGCGAAGGTGTCAGCATTCCGTCCGAAAAGGCGCACCTGCTTGTAATAGGTAAGATCGGCCGACTACGAAAACCGCGCTTCTGGTCGCGAGAGAGAGGTCGTGCGCCGACAGAAGCGGAGTGGGTTGCACTGGAAACCCGCCTTCAAGATCTGCACTCTTTGCTAGGCGAGCCGTGCAGGCGCGACTTTTATATTAGTCAGAGCAAACACCTGCTAATTCGGATGTCGCTGATCATCATGATAGTCGCCGTGGTATCGCTCATCGCAACCAGTTTAATAGGCAAAGATCGGCATTTGATTCCTTACTTCTTCTGGCTCATGGCACTGGGCGCTCTCGGCTCAATCGCTTACATCTCGATGAACGCATTATCGCTTCAAAAGAGCATCACGTTCGATATTGGAAATCAAAAGCTCCTTGTAATCCGGATCATGTTGGGCGCGATGTTTGGCCTCATCTTAGCATTGCCGTTCGGGTTCGGGGGGTTTGAACACTTCATTCAGACGCTTGATGCCATCAAAGCAACCACGTCAAGCGGTGCGACGACCGCAACTGACGCCAAGATGGCCGCAACGTTATCCGCAGAAGACGCCATGATGGCCGTAACGCTGTTGATGCCTTTTGTGTTTGGATTTAGTACGACCCTCGTACTGATCATCATCAATAGGCTTCTCGACGCAATTGGAGTCATTTTTGGGAAGCCACCAAACACGCAGTCTGACAATGTGTCGCATTAAGGCAGCGTGCCGCGGCGCTGGCCGCTGCAATCGCTGGATCAAGGTGAAGAACCCGAAACATCCAGCCTACCGCCGGGTGCAGGATCAGTTCTAAAGATCGTCCATGCGCTTCCCGACGTCGCGTCTGGTAAAACGGGACGATGCGACGGCGCGTTTGATGTCTGCTATGTCCCCAACAGCAGCGCTAACGTGGCCATTGCCAGAAGTCCGAGATGGGCCAGGAGCGGACTCACGCATCGCGGGTCGAAGCCAGCGGGAGCCATGTCCGGTGTGAGCGCGAATGCGCGACTGGCCACGCGCCTGCGATTGCCGAAGGCAACAGCGCCGGGTAAAACTGATCGTGGATCAATACCGCTTGTGCTCGTCAGACTTCGATTATCAGTATCTGCGAAGTTCGAAAAATAACCGACTGCTTTGCGTGGGGTGATCCGATGCGTTCCATTGCAGATCTTTCGACAATTCTAAACCGCATTCTTGATACGGCGGCGGATAATCTCAGGATCGCAAAGATTCTCGTTCAAATGGGGCTTGATCCCAACAACATCACCTACGACGCACTGTTTGATCGGCTGTTGGAAATTGTGTTGGCCAACATCACGCTCGCCAACTTGTTTGCTCTGGTCGGCGCAGTCTTCCTTGTCGCTACCTTGCTGATGCAGAGAATGGTGCCGCTGCGGGTCGCGAATATGGTCGGCTGTGCATTCTTCGCAATCTCTGGCGCGCTTTCCGAAAGCGTCGCCACCTTTCTGCTTTATCTGCTGTTGCTGCCGGTCAATGCCGTTCGTCTCGGTCAACTGCTCAGGCTCGTTAAGAAGGCACGTAATGCGATGCAAGGTGACATGTCGATGGAATGGCTCAAACCGTTCATGACCGAACGCAGATATCGCCATGGCGACCGATTATTCAGGAAGGGTGATCCGGCGACCGAAATGTTTCTCACCGTCACCGGGAAGTTTCTAGTCAAAGAAACCGGCGTCGAGTTTCCGCCAGGGCGTCTCATGGGAGAACTTGGCTTCCTTACGCCCAACAACCGACGAACCGCAACGGTCGAGTGCATAGAAGACGGACAAGTCCTGACTATAACTTATGAAAGGCTGCTTGAAATCTACTTTCAAAGTAATCAGCAATTCGGCTACTACATCCTTATCCTCACTAGTCAGCGTCTGCTGGAAAACAACCGTCGCCTCCAGGAAAACATCTCGCGGCTGGAATCAACTCTCGCACAAGAGTAAGCGGCCGCCGAGCATGTCATAGCTTAGAACCTTGGCTTTAACTGCTCCACCATTGGTGGCATCACTGTCACGCATTGCGGGTCTCGCGAGGTGGGGAGGGTTCCGCTATGGGTCAAAAGCGCCGTTGGTTCGCGCCCAACCATGTCCGGTCTAGCCCGGCAAGCGGACGAGTTGGCAGGATGGGTTGAGCTCTTCGCGAACCCGTCCTCGTCGGAAATGATTTGATGGATCTCGCTTCCGCCTTCGCTCTTCGAGCTACGGCGGACAAGTCGCTCAACCCATCCTAAAAACCCAGATCGTGGATGACGGGAGAAACGCCTCGCGCCGAAACGTCCAGCGTCGCAACCGTCACCGGCAGCTTGAAGCGGCGCGGGCCGGCGCTGCCGGGGTTCAGATAGAGCACTCCGTCTGCGGTGTTGAAGCCGGGCTGATGGGAATGTCCGGAGATCACGACGTCTATCCCGCAAGCGGCCGGCGTGATCCGGAGCGACTTCAGGTCATGCAGGACATGGAACGATCGGCCGCCAAGCTGCACGGTCACTGTTTCGGGGTAGCTGTTCGCCCAATCACCGACATCGATGTTGCCCCGGATGGCGGTGACGGGCGCGATGCGGCGAAGTCCGTCCAAAACGTCCGGCCGTCCGATGTCGCCGCCGTGGATGATGTGTGATACTCCGGCCAGGCACTGCACTGCCTCCGGCCGCAACAGGCCGTGAGTGTCCGAGATGATTCCAATGCGCATGTGCGTCGCCAAATGGGATCTCCGTTGCGCTAGCCGTGGCTACCGTCGTCTCGGCGCGGTTCGCACCTGTGGTCGGGCCGCCGCCCGTCAAGTCAAACGGCCCTTCCTTATGTGAGCTAGTTCATACGCTGTGTCCGTTGAGCAGGCTATGTTAGGTGACCGGTTGAGCGTTAGCCTCGCTTTGCCGCGCCGCCCGACGGGCGTTCCTCCCTAGACTAGGCCGATCGCTTCGAACAAGCGGAGCGATCGGCCCGTTTGCCGTGCGTGGCCTCCTACGCCGCGATCTGGAATAACGGGACTGTCTTTCCCGCAGTTGGCACCCTCCCCCCAATCGTGTAACCCCACCGAAAACCCTTGCCGGGACGGGACGCTCATGACTGCGGTGGCCACGGAGGAAGCGGGAGTTGGCACCCGCGCGCTGATCTTTGCGCTGATCGCGCTGGCCTGCGGCCACATGCTCTCGACCTTGCTGCGCACCATCCCCGCGGTCAGCCTCGACCTGATGGCGGCGGATTTCGGCATGAGGCCGCAGGCGCTGGCCAGCCTCACCTCGGTCTATCATTTCGCCTTTGCCGCTGCGCAGATCCCGGTCGGCGCGGCGATGGATCGCTTCGGCGTGCGGGTGGTGTCGCTCAGCCTGCTCGCGGGAACCGTGGTCGGCGCCACCGCTTCCGGCTTTGCGGCGGGGCCGGAAAGTTTTGCGTTCGGCCAATTGCTGCTGGGTGTTGCCACCTCCGGCATGCTGATGTGCCCGATGACGCTGGCTGCCAAGCAATTGTCGGCGGCGCGGTTCGGCCTGTGGTCGGGCGCTATCCTCTCGATCGGCAATATCGGCATGCTGCTGTCGTCGAGCCCGCTCGCCTTCGTGGTCGATCATTACGGCTGGCGCGCCGGGTTCTGGATCGCTGGGCTGGCCGGGATCCTGGTGGCGCTCGCCGTGTTCGCGCTGGTGCCGGACCAGCCGGCCGAGCACAAGGACGATTCTTCCGCCCTGTCGCAGATGATCGAGGTGCTGCGGCTCGGTTTCTCACGTCCCCTGCGCGGTTTGATCGCGCTCGCGCTGGTGTCGCTTGCGACCTCGCTGGTGCTGCGTGGCCTGTGGGGCGGGCCGTGGCTGATGGAGATCAAGGGCTTGTCGCGGGTCGAGGCCGGCAACCAGCTCGGCGCGTTCACGATCGCGATGATCGTCGGCCCGCTTTGCATCGGCATGGTCGATCGCAGTCTTGGCCGCCGCCGCGAGCTGGTTGCCGGCGCTCACCTCATTGCGGCATGTCTGCTCGCGCTGATGGCGCTCGGCGCGCCGCACTATGCGGTCTCTCTGCTGCTCGGCGTTCCCGTCATGCCGCCGCAATACGACCTCGTGCTGTTCGTGCTCATCGGCCTTGCAACCTCCGCGCAGCCGCTGCTGTTCGGCATGTCACGGCAACTGGTCGACGCGCAGGTTGCCGGCAAGGCGCTCGCCGCGGTCAACCTCGCCTTCTTCCTCGGCGCGGCCCTGATGCAGTCGACCACCGGCGCAGTGGCGGCGCTTGCGGGACTGCCGGCGGTGCTGCTGTTCATGGCAACGGCGCTGCTGATCGGCACGCTGATTTTTCTGGCCTATACGTCGCCAAGCCCGTCCGACGGGTAGAGTCCTTCGCGAAACCCATCGTCGCCGCAACGGACGCGATGGGTCTCGGCCTGCATGCTTTCGGCGAGGCAAATTGTCGCGAGCGTCGAAATTCTCTGCTGCGTGTGAACTCCCTCACAATGGGCACCGGGCGGCGCAAGCTAAGATCGTTGAGGGAGGTCGGCCTGCGAAATTTTCTGCGCAGGAGACTCCCATCAGAACGCTGTTCTGGATCGGAGCACTCGCGGTTGCCTTCGGCGTAACCGTTGCGGCATCTGCGCCTGCCTCCGTCAGATAGAAGCGTTGGCTGCGCGTTCCAGATTGATGGCGGAGCCAACCACGTTTCGATCAAAGCTGATCTTGAAGACTGCCCGCGAGCGAGGCGGCGGCGATGATGCGCGGGCCGGCTGCATTGCGAATCCGGAGATTGCGCCATGAGCACGACCTACAGTGCAACAGCGTACAGGCGGCTCGCTTCTGCCAGACGCATCGTCGGCTTGCTCGAAAGATATTGGGCGGCGTTTCAGGAGCAACGCAAACGCGCGCGGCTGCACGCCGCCTTGTCCGATCTGCCCGACCGGGAGCTGATGGACATCGGCATCTCGCGCGGGGAGATCGACTACGTCGCCGCGAACCCGAATATCGATCCGCGCGGCGCCCGATAGATTCCGGCGACGGTGATCTGACATCCGCAGCCTGCGGGGGCGAGACCAGCCCGGTCGGCTTCGACCGGAAGGGGCTGGCACAGCTTTCGCGCTAGAGCGCGATGAGATTGGGATGAATCGTCATCGCGCCTTAGGTTGGAATCTCAAATGCCCCAGGCTCTGACGTCACATCCGTCACGTCGTCGCGATCCCGCCCTTCCTGAGACGGTCGAGGATGACGTCGCGCAAAGCATAGGCGAGCGTGTTTGTCGCCCATTCGCTCTGATGCAGCCGCTTGTCGTCCGTGGGATTGACCATCTGATCGAATGAAAACTTGCCGATCTCGGACCAGCGCTGCATCAGGTCGAACCGCCGGAACAGGTTGACCTGCTTGTCGCTGGCCACGTCGGCGATGGCCTGAACCATCGCTTCGGTGGCGTTCTTGGTCGCCGGCGTGAGCATGGCCGGGAGATATTGCGGGTCCATCAGTACGATATCGATCGTTCCCTGCTTCTTCAGGAGATCAATCCCGCGCTTAAGCGCGTCGATCGTATCCTGCTGGGATGGAGGCTTGTCCGGCGCGCTCTGCCAGACGCAATTGGTGCCGATCTGCCAGATCACCAGGCAGGGATTCTCGGCGAGAACATCGCCTTCGATCCGGTCGCACTCCTTTGGCGCTTCCTCGCCACCGAGACCACGGTTGAGGACGTCGATCCTGCGGTTGCCAAGGCGGGGGCGCAGCAGCATTTCGAGGCGATGGGGATAGGGCGGGATGTCGCCCTCGCCTGCCGTCGAGGAGGAGCCGAGGGCCACCATCCTGATGGGGCCGGTGTTCCAGAGCCTGGCGACGAAATTCGGCAGATCATGCTGGAGCGGCAGCGGCCGGACCGGAATTTGCGGCGGATTGCTGTTCATGTTGCGACCTCGAATGCGTTCATGGACGCTGGTGAAGTTCGAGAACCAAGGTTACGCCAGCGGCTGGCCGACGGCACCACTGACGAACCACCCCAGGTTGTCATCGCAACCTGGCCGGTGTGCAACCGATGTACCGACGTATTCGATTTATCAACAGAGTTCCGTCACGCCGCCACTTCTACCGGTGCCCGCGCACCGGTCATGAAGGCGACCGCATCCGACATCGTATAGGCCTTGGGGTCGATCACCGTGAGCCGCCGACCGAGCCGGTGGATATGGATGCGATCGGCGATCTCGAACACGTGCGGCATGTTGTGGCTGATCAAGACCACCGAAACCCCTCGCCGTCGCACGTCCAGGATCAATTCCAGAACGCGGCGCGATTCCTTGACCCCGAGCGCCGCGGTCGGCTCGTCCATGATGACGACGCGCGAGCCGAAGGCCGCGGCCCTTGCCACCGCCACGCCCTGGCGTTGACCACCCGATAAGGTCTCGACGCGCTGGTTGATGCTCTGCACGGTCATGAGACCAAGCTCGGTGAGCTTCTCGCGCGCGATGCGCTGCATGGCCTTGCGATCGAGCATGCGGCAGATCGTGCCGAGCGGACCCGCCCGGCGCAGCTCGCGGCCGAGAAACATGTTGTCGGCGATCGACAGGCTCGGCGAGAGTGCAAGCGTCTGATAGACCGTCTCGATGCCGGCCGCCTGCGCGTCGAGCGGCGAGCGGAACGCGACTGGGCTGCCGGCCAGCCTGATCTCGCCGGCGTCCGGAACCAGCGCGCCCGAGAGCGCGCGGATCAGCGATGACTTTCCGGCGCCATTGTCTCCGATCACGGCCAGGATTTCGCCCTGATAGAGATCGAAGTCGGCGTGATCGAGCGCCGTGACGCGGCCATAGCGCTTGTTCAAGCCGCGGGCCTGGAGGAGCGGTGTTGCCCCGGGAACGTTCGGTCCTGCGCTCATGCCGACACCTTGCGAATCCATTGATCGAGAGCGACTGCGATGATGATCAGCCAGCCGACGGCGAATTCCTGCCAGAGCACGTCGACATCGGACAACGCGAGCCCGTTGCGGAATACGCCGACGATGAGGGCGCCGATCAGCGTGCCGATAATCGAGCCGCGCCCGCCGAACAGGCTGGCGCCACCGACGACCACCGCCGTGATGCTGTCCAGATTGGCCGTCTGGCCGGCTTGCGGGCTGATCGAGCCGATGCGCCCGATCAATGCCCACGCACCGAGCGAGCAGATCACGCCGGCGATCACATAGACGCTGAAGAGGATGCGGTCGGTTCGGATGCCGGAAAGCCGCGCCGCATCAGGATCATCGCCCACCGCGTAGAGATGGCGCCCGAAGGCCGTGCGATTCAGCACGAACCAGATCAATGCCACGAGACCGAGCATGAAGAAGGAGCCGTAAGTGAAGCGGGCGCCAAGGATATTCACCGGCGTTCCCAATGCCTGCAGCAACGGGGCGATTTTCGCGACCTCCTGCGAGCGGATGGTCTCGGACGCCGAATACCAAAGATTGAGCGCGAAGAAGATCGACCATGTCCCAAGCGTGACGATGAAGGGCGGCAGCTTGAGCCGGGTCACGAGCGCGCCGTTGAGCACGCCGCAGCCGGCGCCGGCGGCGACACCGGCAACGAGCGCGATTGGAGCCGGCAGTCCCATGGTGACCGCGAGCTTGCCCATGATGACGGAACACAGCACCATGATGGCGCCAACCGACAGATCGATGCCGGCGGTGATCACGATCAAGGTCTGCGCCGCCCCGATTACGCCGATGATCGTGACCTGCTGGATGATCAGCGACAGGTTGAACATCGACAGAAAGCGCGAGCCGACGGTAAAGCCGAACGCCGCAACGCTGAGCAGGAGCACGATCGCCGGCACCGCCGTCGGATTGGCGTGCAGGAAGTGCTGAAGCTTCTGTAGCGGCGATCTCGCACGGACCTCGAATTCGGCCACGCGGCTCTCGCCCTTGTCGAGCACAAGCTCGAAGGCCTGGGCAGCGGGGCGACTACTGCCGATATCGGTCATGGCCGTTTTCCTCGTTGCATGCGGAGACCTGCCCATCCAATCTCGGGCAAGCGTTCCCGGCTTTTTCTGGCGTCCGGATCGCGGGCGCCAGTTCTTGCCAGCGGCTACAATTCAAGGGTGCGATCAGCCCCAGCACTTCTTCAAGGCGGCGGCGCTGTCGATCGACGGCATCTCGCCGGCCGGCTTGTCGGTGACGAGCTCGACGCCGGTGTTGACGAAGTCGAGACCGGGCGACGCCTTCGGCTTGCCGCCGCCGGAGGCGAAGGCCTTCACCGCCTCGACACCCTTCGCCGCCATCAGCAGCGGGAACTGCATGGAGGTTGCACCGATGACGCCGTCCTTCACGTTGCGCACGCCGGGGCAACCGCCGTCGACCGACACGATCAGCACGTCCTTGTCACGGCCGACCGAGCGCAGGGCCTCATAGGCTCCCGCTGCCGCAGGCTCGTTGATGGTATAGACGAGCGAGATGCCGGGATCCTTCTGCAGCAAATTCTCCATCGCCTTGCGGCCGCCCTCCTCGCTGCCGAGCGTCACGTCATGGCCGACGATGCGCGCATCCTTCTCGTCGCCGATCTTGGCGGGGTTGCCGAGGTCAATGCCGAAGCCTTTCAGAAAACCCTGATCGCGGGCGACGTCGACCGAGATCTGGTTCACGTTCAGGTCCAGCAGCGCGATCTTCGCCGACGCCGCCTTGGCGCCCAGCGTCTTGGCGGCCCACTGGCCGATCAACTGACCCGCCATGAAATTGTCGGTGGCAAACGTCGCATCCGCCGCATTCGCCGGATCTAGCGGCGTGTCGAGGGCAATGACCAGAATGCCCGCGGCCCGTGCCTTCTCGACGGCCGGAACGATGGCGCGCGAGTCGTTCGGCGTGATCAGGATGCCTTTGGCGCCGGCGGCGATCAGGTTCTCAATGGCAGCGACCTGGCTCTCATTGTCGCCGTCGACCTTGCCGGCGAAGGACCGCAGCTCGACATCATTGGCCTTGGCCGCCTCTTCGGCGCCAGCCTTCATCTTCACGAAGAACGGATTGGTGTTGGTCTTGGTGATGAGCCCGACGATCGGCTTGTCGGCCGCGAAAGCGCTGGTGGCGCCCAAAGTCAGCGCAAGTGCCGCGAATAGTCCGAATGACTGACGCATGTATTCCCTCCTGGAGCATTTGTTGCCTGCGCGGTTCGTCCCGCGTGTTGGATGATCCTAAGAGGACATGAACGGCCGTGTCAATAAATAAATCATTCCGACTTATTAATTGACACTCACCTTCGACTGCGTTCATTGTAGAGATTGACCGCCCTGGGAACCGAACTTGCTGGGAAAATGGCCCAAGGCGTTTGTGGAGCCGAGGATGGAAGAAACAGCACCCGCCGGAGCAACTAACCCGTCGGTGGTCTTGCCGGGCGGGAGCCGCGGCAGCACCCAGACGGGCATGCGGCTTTATAACGAGCGCCTGATCCTCTCCCTCATCCGGCGCCACCGCAGTCTCGCCAAGGTCGAGATCGCGCGCCTGACTGGTCTTTCGACCCAAACGACGACGGTGATCATCAATCGGTTGGAAGCCGATGGCTTGGTGCTCGCAGGCGAACCGCAACGAGGCCGCATCGGCCAACCTTCCGTCCCCTACTCGCTCAACCCGGCCGGCGCGTTTGGTCTCGGTCTGATGATCGGCCGGCGCAGCTCCGATCTGGTGTTGATGGACTTCACCGCCGGCATCCGCGCCAGACGCCGCACGATTTATTCGTTCCCGGTGCCCGAAGACATCATGGCATTTGCGGAGCGCGAGATGCCGAGTCTGCTCGCCGAATTGCCCGAAGCCCAGCACGGCAGGATCAGCGGCCTTGGCGTTGCGATGCCATTCGAGCTGTGGAACTGGGAAGCCGATCTGCAAACGCCGCCCGGCGTGCTCGGCAAGTGGCGTGACTTCAACGTCGCCGCTGAACTCTCGCGCCGCTTCGGCCCTTGGCCGGTGCACGTCTGCAACGACGCGACTTCGGCATGTGCGGCCGAACTCACCTTCGGGGCCGGCGCGGCCTATCGGGATTTCGCCTACTTCTACATTGGCGCCTTCATCGGCGGCGGCATCGTTCTGAACGGCAGCCTCTTCCCGGGTCGTAGCGGCAATGCCGGCGCGCTCGGCTCCATGCCGATCATGCGACGGGAGGACAACGGAGAGACAAGCGTTCAGCAACTGATCCGCACCGCCTCCATCTATCAGCTGGAGCGGCGGCTGATCGCTGCCGGTCGACCTGGCACCGATATCTGGCTCTCGCCCGAGGACTGGTCGAGCTTCGAGGAGCCGCTCGATGCGTGGGTTACGGCAGCAGCCGAGGCCCTGGCGCAGGCCATCGCCGCATTGCTGGCGGTGATCGACTTCGAAGCCGTCATCATCGACGGCGCCTTTCCGCTCGATGTGCGCCGTCGCCTCGTCGCGCGCACGAACGAGCATTGGGCCCGCATGGACCGGCAGGGCCTCACCGACGCTGTGGTGGTGGAAGGCTCGATCGGGCGTGATGCACGCGCGATCGGCGGGGCGGCCTTGCCGCTGCTCGCAGCGTTCGCGCGCGATCACGACGTGCTGTTTAGGGATTGAGCAGGGTCGCGCATCATGATTCTTGTCTGCGGCGAAGCCCTGATCGATCTGTTTGTGAGCGCGCCCGGCCGGTCGGAAATGGCGGCCCGTGCCGTTGCTGGTGGCTCACCCTTCAATGTCGCTATTGGTCTTGCCCGGCTTGGCGTTCGAACGGCCTTCCTGAGCGGCATCTCGCGCGATCATTTCGGCGCGTTCCTCGCGGACAGGCTGGCTCGCGAAGGCGTGGATGACGGCTTTCTCGTGCGCACCGACCGGCTGTCCACGATTTCGATCGTGGCGACGACCGACGACGGTCAACCGAACTACGCCTTCCATGGCGAGGGTGCAGCAGATCGTTCGCTCGGGCTTGCCCACCTGCCCGGCACGCTGCCGGACGATATTGAGGCTCTGGCCTTTGGCTCTTATTCGATGGCTGTCGAGCCGGTCGGCACCACCTTTGCCGCGCTCGCCGAGCGCGAGCATGGACGCCGCGTCATCAGCGTCGATGCGAATGTCCGTCCGACCGTCGTCAGCGATATGAAAAGCTGGGCCGTCGCGGCGGAACGCTTCTACAGGACAGCCACGATGATCAAGGCGAGCGACGAGGATGTTCGCGTTGCGTGGGGCGGTCACCTCTCGATTGCCGATGCGGCCGCCTACTGGCTCGACTGTGGCGCGCGCCTCGTGGTGATAACCGAGGGCGCGAAGGGAGCAACCGCCTTCTCTGCCACGGGCAGCGTCTCGGTGCCCGGTCGTTCCGTGGTCGTGCGCGACACCGTGGGTGCCGGCGACACGTTCCACGCCGCGCTGCTCGCGCAGCTTGCGAAGACCGGCAGGCTCCATACCGAGGCCATCGCGGCGCTCGAGCTGCCCGCAATCCGCGAGTTGCTCGCTTACGCAACGGCTGCCGCCGCCATCACGGTTTCACGCGATGGTGCCGACCTGCCGACCACCGCCGACATCGATGCCAGTACGGAGCCATGCCATGCTTGACAGAGTGACGGACGCAACGCGGCACATCAGAGGGGATCGAATTGAGAAAGGCTCGCGTATGACCAGCCGCGTGATTCCCGTGGCTCCCTTCGTCCTGACCGTCTTCGGAGCGACGGGCGATCTTGCGTGCCGCAAGCTGTTGCCGGCGCTGTTTCGTCGCGATTTTGCGGGCCAGCTGCCGGACGCAGCGACCATAATCGGCGTCGCGCGCGCAGCGATGTCACGGGATGATTTCCTCGCCATGGTACACGCGGCGATCACAAAGTATGTGCCGGCATCGGAAACCACGGGGCCCGAACTCGACCGCTTCCTGGCCCGTATCTCCTACATGGCTGCCGATGCAGAAGGCGAGACTGGGTGGACCGAGTTCGCAGCCGCCCTGTCGGCCTACGCCGAACACATTCACGTCCATTATCTGGCGACGGCACCGCATCTGTTCGGCCCGATCTGCGAAAGGCTCGGTCGCTACGGCCTTTCAAAAGGCGATTCCCGCATCGTTATCGAGAAGCCGATCGGCAAGGATCTCGAGTCCGCAATCCGGCTCAATCAAACCGTCGGCATGATTTTTCCGGAGGAGCGCGTCTACCGGATCGATCACTATCTCGGCAAGGAGACGGTGCAGAATCTGATGGCGCTGCGGTTCGCCAACGCGCTGTTCGAGCCGCTGTGGAATGCCGCCCACATCGACCATGTGCAAATTACGGTCGCCGAATCCATCGGCGTGGAGGAACGCGGCCCTTACTACGACAAGTCCGGCGCCCTGCGCGACATGGTGCAGAACCATCTTCTGCAGCTGCTCTGTCTGGTGGCGATGGAGCCGCCGCATTCGCTCGAAGCCGATGCCGTGCGCGACGAGAAGCTCAAGATCCTGAAATCGCTCGAACGGATTGACGAAACAAACGCGGCATTCGTGACCGTGCCGGGTCAATACCGCGCCGGCGCCTGCGACGGCATCGCTGTTCCCGGTTATGCGGAGGAGATCACCGATCGCGCAAGCTCGACCGAGACCTTCGTTGCGCTCAAGGCGGCCGTTGCGAATTGGCGCTGGACCGGGGTTCCCTTCTACCTGCGCACCGGAAAGCGGTTGCAGCAGCGCAGTTCCGAGATCGTCGTGACCTTCAGGAAAGTTCCGCATTCGATCTTCAATTCGAATTCGGGAAAGGCTGTGCAGACGCGGCTCGTGATCCGCCTGCAGCCCGACGAGGGAATCAAGCTCTGGCTCATGATCAAGGAGCCCGGACCGGGCGGCATGCGGCTGCAATATGTCCCCCTCGACATGAGCTTTGCGGAAGCATTCGACGTCTCGGTGCCGGACGCTTACGAACGGTTGTTGATGGATGTAGTCCGCGGAGACGCGACCTTGTTCATGCGCCGGGATGAAGTCGAGGCGGCATGGCGCTGGATTGACCCGATCCGTCAGGCGTGGAGCCAGATGAATGAAATCCCGCGCCCCTATGTTGCCGGCAGCTGGGGCCCCTCCGCCGCCATCGCGCTGATCGAACGCGACAGCCGAACATGGATGGAGGACGCCCCGTGACCGCGGAGCAGCTTATCGCCGATGACCAGTCCGCAATCAGGAGGCTTGTATGACGATCGAAGCAAAGGTCAATGCGCGGGTCGCCGAAGTGACGGATCGCATCGCTCGGCGCAGTCACGACAGCCGAGCACGCTACCTCGACCGCATTGCGAACGCGGCGAGCATGCCGGTGCGGCGGCGGCTGGGATGCGCCAACCAGGCCCACGCCTTCGCGGCTTGCGGGGGGCACGACAAGAAGCGGATGCAGGATGGCCACGTTCCCAGCCTCGGCATCGTCACGGCCTACAACGATATGCTCTCGGCACACCAGCCCTACGAGCGTTTCCCTGAACTCATCCGACAGAGCGCGCGTGCAGCGGGTGGTGTGGCCCAGGTCGCGGGCGGCGTTCCGGCGATGTGCGACGGCATCACGCAAGGCGAAGCAGGAATGGAGCTCTCGCTGTTCTCGCGCGAGGTCATCGCCCTGTCCACCGCAGTCGCGTTGTCGCATCAGACCTTCGACGCCGCGGTGTTCCTCGGCATTTGCGACAAGATCGTGCCGGGTCTCGTTATCGGCGCGCTCTCATTCGGGCATTTGCCTGCGGTCTTCATTCCGTCGGGGCCGATGACCTCGGGCCTGGCCAACAACGAAAAAGCGAAGATCCGACAGGCCTACGCGGAAGGAAAGCTCGGTCGCGAAGCTCTGCTGGAAGCGGAGGCGAAGGCCTATCACGGCGCGGGGACGTGCACGTTCTATGGGACGGCCAACACCAACCAGATGCTGATGGAGATCATGGGCCTTCAGCTGCCGGGCGCTTCTTTCGTGAACCCGAACACGCCTTTGCGCGATGCGCTGACTTGCGCGGCGACCGAGCGGGCGCTGGACATCACCTCGCTCGGCAATCAATACATCGCGATCGGGCGCGTGCTCGACGAGCGCGCTTTCGTCAACGGCATCGTGGGGCTGCACGCCACGGGCGGCTCGACCAATCTGACGCTGCATCTGGTTGCCATGGCTGCGGCGGCCGGCGTCATCCTGACCTGGGACGATTTCGCCGACCTCGCGCAGGTGACGCCATTGATCGCGCGGATCTATCCCAACGGCTCCGCAGACGTGAATCATTTTCATGCCGCCGGCGGAATGAGCTTCTTGATCCGGGAATTGCTTGCCGCCGGGTTCCTGCACCGCGACGTCTTGACCGTTTGCGGCGCCGGACTCGATGCGTACCTGCAAGAGCCGCAGCTCGATGCCGAGGGCACGTTGACGTGGCGCGACGGACCGACTGCAAGCGGCGATGCTGCCGTGCTTCGCGGCGTCGCTGACCCGTTCCAGGCAACCGGCGGCCTTCAGCTTCTGAACGGCAATCTCGGGCGCGCGGTCGTCAAGACATCTGCGGTCGCACCGCAACGCCATGTCATCGAAGCGCCGGCTCGCGTCTTCCACTCCCAGGAGGATCTGCAACAGACCTTCGCCGCAGGTGAACTCGCGGGTGATGTGGTCGCGGTGGTGCGCTTCCAGGGTCCGAAGGCGAACGGCATGCCGGAGCTGCACAAGCTGATGCCGCTCCTTGGCGTGCTTCAGGATCGCGGGCACAGAGTCGCGCTTGTCACGGATGGGCGGCTTTCGGGCGCCTCAGGCAAGGTTCCCGCGGCCATCCACGTCACCCCTGAAGCGGCCGATGGCGGCGCGATTGCGCGGATTCGCGATGGCGACCTCGTTCGGCTCGACGCCGTCACCGGTCAGCTCGACGTGCTCGTCGCCCCGAGCGAGTGGGCCGAGCGAGCCTGCGCGCAAGCCGATCTCTCCACGGCGCATGTCGGGATCGGCCGTGAACTCTTCGGCTTCTTCCGCGGGCGCGTCAGTTGCGCAGATCGCGGCGCAAGCGTTTTTGTGTCGTAGATGCAAGGGCTGGGCTAGATGATGCCGCCTTGCCGAAGCGCCGCAATCGCAGCCGGGTCATAGCCGAGCTCGGCCAGGACAAGTTCGGTATGCTCGCCGAGCGTCGGCGGACGCGTCGCGATTTCACCGGGCGTTTCCGACAGCCGGACGGCGGCGCGTGCGACCGGTGCGGATTTCGGCAAGCCCGGATAATCGACGTCGCGCAGGAAGCCAGCGGCGCGGATGTGGGGATGATCCAGCGCCTGTTGCGGGCTCAGGACGGGCCCGGTCGGAATCATAGCATTGCCCAGCGTGTCGACGGCTTCCTGCGTGGTGCGTTCGGCGCACCAGCGCGCCATCCGCTCACTGATGACGGGGCCGTTGTTGCCGCGGCTGATGTCGTCGGCGAAGCGCGGATCGTTCAGCCACTGGTCCTCCTCGCCCATCAGCTTCGCCCAGCGCTTGAACAGCGGGTGACCCGTGACCTGGCACAGCACCCAGCCATCCTTGGTGCGGTAGATGTCGGCTGGCGCGGCGGTCTGGCCGAGATTGCCGGTCGGAACGCGATTGACGTTGATGACCGCCTGCTCGATCAGCGTGGCATTGGTGAAGGACAGCGCGGTTGCAAGCAACGCGCCCTCGACGATCTGCCCGCGCCCGGATTTGCCGCGCTCGATCAGCGCGGCGAGCGTCCCGAACGCGCAATGTAGCGCCGTTCCGAAATCAACCCAGTTGACCGCGGCGCGGTAAGGCGGATCGCCGGCGCCGGTCATGTACACCGAGCCCGACATGACCTGCCCCACACCGTCGAAACCGACGCGGTCGGACCAGGGGCCCGGCCCGCCGAACGCGGTTGCCGTCGTCAGGATGATGTCCGGCTTGCTCGCCTTGAGCGAGTCGTAGTCGAGCTTCATCGCGCGCAGGGTCTGTGGCGGCAGGTTGGCGACGACCACGTCTGCGGTCGCGACCAGACGACGCATCACCTCCTGCCCTTCCGGCTTCATCGGATCGAGCGTGATGCATTTCTTGTTGCGATTGATCTGGAGAAACAGCGCGCCTTCACCGCCCTCGCCGACCGGCGCCACGAAGCGATCCTCACTGCCGTCGCGCTTTTCCACGCGAATGACCTCAGCGCCGAATTCGGCCAGCAATGTCGCGCAATATGGCCCTGCGATATAGCGCCCGAAATCGAGGACGCGCACGCCTTCCAGAACTCCCCCCATCGATGTCTTCCCTTGCGTTTTTCCCGTATGTTTTTGTCAGATTACAGGGACTGGCTGCCGCGGCAAGGCGGCAACAGACATCATGCGTTGCCTCCAAGATTTGATCGGCCGGCCGTTTCGGCTGGCGGAAATTCTGCTCTAGTATCACTGGTCCGTCATCCGTACCCAGAGCCGCATCCATGACTCAACAATTCGACCGGTCCGCTGAGGATCTCGGCAATGCGATCCATCTCGAGCACGTCAACGTCCAGGTCCCGGATCAGCGCCTCGCCACCTTATTCTACGTCACGGGACTGGGGCTCACCCGCGACCCCTATCTGATGGTGTCCGACACCAACATGTGGATCAATGCCGGTCAGAGCCAGTTTCATTTGCCGAGCGGCAAGCCGCAGGTACTGCGCGGTCACGTCGGGCTGGTCATCGCGGGCCGCGAGGCGCTGCTGGCGCGATTGGCGTCGGTCGCCAAAAAGCTCGAGGGCACGGCGTTCGCCTTCGCCGAGCACAACGACTACGTCGAGGCGACCTGTCCGTGGGGCAATCGCCTGCGCTGCCATGAGCCGGACGCGGCACGCTTCGGGCGCATCGCGCTCGGCATCCCCTATGTCGAGTTCGAAGTGCCGGCCGGATCCGCGCCTGGAATTTGCGCCTTCTATCCGGCGATCATGGGCATGCCCGCCTGCTTGCGGAACGGCGGCGGCCAGGTTGCCGCCGTAAAAACGGGCCGCGGCCAGCATCTGCTGTTCCGCGAGACCGATCGGCCCCGGCCGGACTATGACGGCCACCATGTGCAGATGTACGTCAGCGACTTCTCCGGTCCATACCGCAGGCTGCTCGCGCGAAACCTCGTCTCCCGCGAGGACAATCAATACCAGTACCGCTTTTGCGACATCGTCGATCTCGATAGCGGAAAGCCGCTCTTCACGGTCGAGCACGAGGTACGTAGCGCGACCCACCCGATGTTCATGCGACCGATGGTCAACCGCAATCCGGCGCTGACCAACCGCAACTACGCGTTCGGCCACGATCAATCGCTCTGGGC
Organism: Bradyrhizobium iriomotense; assembly: GCF_030160715.1. Classification (GTDB taxonomy): domain Bacteria; phylum Pseudomonadota; class Alphaproteobacteria; order Rhizobiales; family Xanthobacteraceae; genus Bradyrhizobium; species Bradyrhizobium iriomotense. The sequence continues at coordinate 5,239 of NZ_BSOW01000022.1, read as the reverse complement.
GATGGGACCGGACCAATACGAGGGATAGGGAGCGGAAGGATGATGTCCCCGCCCGGAGGCCACCCGTAAATTTCCCAAGTGTTGGCCACCGGGCTCACTGGTTTAACTGGTGCTCGTCGAGCACCGCACCATGAAGACACCGAAGCCAAAGCAATGGGCCGAGCAGGAAGTCCGGCGATTGGTCAAACTCGCCCGGCAGGGTGTTGGTGCATCGAAGATTGCCGCCGAACTGGGCCGTCATGCCGGCTCGGTGAGGCGAATGGCGCGGACGGTGGGAATATTGTTGAAGAAGTAGCCGTCGCGGGCAGGCGCGAAAGGTCAGGATCGCTGCGCCACAACTTTGGTTGGCTCGCGTCTTATGGCGCGCTGCAAGTAGCCGCCGTCCGCGCGTGCAAATGTCCCCGACAAGTAGCCGCAGATGTGCCAGCGGGATTTCAGCCTGCAAGGCGCGGGCGTCCAAGCCATTCGACGTCGATAGAGCACCCGACCTATTGCAGCGCAATGCGCGCTATCGGCTACAGCTAACCCTTTATATCCATGGCTTTCTCTCCGCAAAGGCTCAAAGTTCCCAGCATCAACTTAAAGCGCTGGCGGAGCCCCCATGAGTCGCTCACCCTCTATTGTGCCGCATGCGTCAGTCAACCACGACATCTATCTCGTGCTTGAAGACTTCGGCGGCCGGCTCGGGTGTGCCTGGTGCGAGACTGCCGAAGAGGACGCAAATCGCGCAACGCTGATGCGGCACCTGGTCGAGGGCCAATACGAACATCCCATCCGCATCGTTGCCTTCAATCCGATAGAGGGATGGTCGCGCGATGTGACTGCGGACATCGCTGATGAGATTCGCCGCCGCTACGTCGAACTCGACGACGTAGCACCATCTCTGCTGGAGTTTCTGGACAGAATGGCCCGCCACTGATGCGGTGCCCGCGCGTCCGCCGGTCCGCGTAGTGGCGCGCGGCCTTTCGGCGGTATTGGATGCGGGCCCGCGATTTCGTCAAGACAACCCGTGCAGCACGACTTTGCTCTGATCGAGTCTCTTGCGCCTGCAAGCATGTCAAAAAACATTCGTGTTTGAGGACTTCCTCAAGAAGCATGGGTCGGTATACTGACCCAATTGCAATATCGTTTTTTGGGGACGACCATGTTGGATGATGAATTTAACAAGCAACGCGCGAAGATATTGCGCGATCTCGCAGAGCAAGCTGATCCCTTCATCAAGAGCCGTCTTCTGAAGCTGGTGGAGCGCTACGAACCCAAGCGACGTGCCGCGCCAATTGACCAACAATTTTCAAGCCAGGCTTCAGCGGGACATCGAACATCGCGACATCACTTCTGACTGATCGTCGAGGGCAGTCGCTCTTGAAGCCGTTCAAAAAATAACTGGCGTTCGAGAGCAAGAGGGTAGACACTCCGATCGACCAGCATCACGTCAGCCGTAAATTCGAAAGTCGCGAATTCGCCATCCACGCGTTGGAGCAGCGTCATGCGATACGCTTTTGGGCAGACAGTCTCTCCTCAAGACCAGCTCTCGAAAGTCGCGCAGGAGAGCCGTGAGCGCGCGAAAACGATGCCTGCCGGCAAGGAGAGAGAAGAGCTTCAGAGGAAGGCGAGCCAGGCCGACACGGCAGCCCGCATCGATGAGTGGGTCAATTCTCCCGGGCTCCGACGCCCAACTTAGTCAGATCAGATCGAATCATGACTGCTTGCGGCTGGGGTCTCCAGGCCCCCGCCATCGCCGGGCCCTTTCGCGCGATCAAGGATTTGAGCTTGTTGACGGCACGGATGGCGATGCCGAACGGGAATGGAAATTACCTAGGAAAAATGAGCGCGGCCGAATCATGCAGCGCGTCTCTTGGCTTAATCGCGGACCCGGCGTAGCATCAGACTCCCACTTCGGCGGATAGAACCAATGCATCGCGTATTTCTGGTCTGCGTTGCCTTCATCTGCTTTTCGGCCGCCCTTCTTGTCCGTTCCTCTGACGCGAATGCGGTGTTTTGGCGCGGCATAACCGCGCCGACAGATATCGACATTCACGGATGGCCGATCATCAAAGAGCCGCCCCCTAGTCCATGCCAGTGGATACGGGTCAGCGGCGGCTACTGGGTCCGGCAGTGCCTTCGCTAGGCCGACACAGCCTGCGTCCGGCCGCGCTCTAGTCCACCAATATCAGTGCGAGCAGACCGGAGCTGAGCAGAACGACGCCCGCGAGCGTAACCGCCAAGAAGGCGAGGGATGTAAATTCTTCACGCATGTACATATGGCCAAGGAACTCACCACGCTCCAACCATCACAAGGGTAGCGATGCTCAAGGCCGAGCAGCACAGAATGATGACTGGCGCGACTAAACTTTGGTGAGACCGCATTGCTGGCTCTCCGAGTTAGAAACGTGCTACATAATAGGTCGACCGTGTTTTGCCGTGACGTCGTGGTTGCTGGAAAGTGGTTTCAACCCGAGGTCATTTGTTTCGTCCTCGCGCGGGCGAATGAAGTCTCTTCACGGGGCCGCGAACGCGAAACAGTCTGCTGTCTTGTCCTCAATTGACATAGGGCTCGCTTGTCGGCACGGTTTGCATATGCGCAGCGTGCAAAACGACCGTCTGATTTGATGCCCCGGGCGGAACAACCTTTGAAGTTAATAGATGGCTCCATCGAGGACGGATACCGGCCGGCTTAATCACCAGGGAGATCCGTCCCGCACTCATCCGCAGGCCGCCGCTCATCCACCGGTGGACGATCACGCCGACGAGCACCGCGAGCCACAGCCACGCACCACCGGTCAAGGCAACCGTGCGCCCATCATTCAGCCGCCCCAGGAGGGCTCCGCCTTGTCATCCGCGCACTTCGGCGCCGGGCTGGAGGAGTCCGGACGTGTGGCCGCAATAGCGAATTGGATGCGGCGGGGACGCCGCATCTGGCGCGGCCACCTCCAGCGCGACCAACTCCCCGAGGCGACCGGAGGGTCGATGGCAAACATCGAGCGCTGGTTGCTCGCATTGCTGAGCGTTCTCGTCATCGTGAGTTGCGTCTGCGCGGCTATTGTCTTCACGCAGGTCACATCGCTCAAGGCTGAGATCGCTACGCTGCAACGCGAGATCATCGCGCTCAAGCTGCGCGTAGCCAGGCTCGATCAGATCGCAAGCGCCAATGAAGCCCCCAAGCCGCCGGCCGCGAATCGTCCTGACCAGGATGTTCTCACCCTATCGCGCGAAGAGCTTCAGCTGATCCGCGACTATATCAAGCCGGCTCCAAATGCGGGCTCCGCGACTGAATCGATCAAGGTCGGCGATCCCGTCACGGGAGAGACCATCCCCTTCCCGTCTCCGGTCACGGACAAGGTGCGCAAACTGCTCGGCGCGAGATTCACCATTCGCAACGGCGTCATCGTCATTACCCGAAACGGCAGCAACCGCGCTGATGTTGTGATCGGGCCGAATTGACCCCGCAGATGGCCGGCGTGCCCGCGCCCGGCTCAAGCGGAATCCAAAAGGCACGTTGAAGGCTCAAGCCAGAGGCCAACCATCATTTCCCTGCGAACAGGGAAATTTGCAGGGAAAAATGGCCTATTGGAGGGACCGCCTAGCAAAGAGTGTTGACGAGAAGTATCTGAGAATCCTTGGAAATCCGAAGCGCCGCGGCGCTATGCGCCCAAATCGGAACAGGGAATTTGCGGTGGCGAACAGGGAATCCATTCTCCGGGAGCACGGAAAAAGGGTAAGCGTCCATATCTCGCCACACTTTTCCTTGTGGTTCCGCCGGTGCGATTCTGTTCTCGGAGAGCGAGATGGTGGACGAGAGCGGAGCGTGGACGCGTCAGAGGGAAGCTTTGTGACGGGCCCTTCCGCAACTTGGGGATACGAAGTTCGAGCGTGAGGGAGCGGGTCTCCCAGAATCCGGTCGGGGTAGCCGTTGCGCTGGGCCAGACGTTCGGGCTTCTTCTCGCCATAGGTCGCCCCGGTCTGGCCTTCGACTTCCAGCTCCATCAGCCGCTGGGGGCAAGGCCGGTCATCTCGCGCAACAGAATCAGCCTCACGGGTCTTCTCCGCGAGGGTGCGCAGGTTCATCATGGTTCCCGTTGCCTTAGCGTGTCGCAATCGATCCCACCGGCCGGTGACCACCGCAAAGCCGCCCGCCCGCTACGGTTCTCTTTGGGGCGCGCGTACGGCTTGCTCTACCGAGTCACCGGGAGACGGCCTAAATAGCCTCTCTGATTTAAGAATTCCGTGCGGAACTACACGCGCCAGCCTTGGAGTTTTCGCAATTGCCCGCCCGCAAACTCGTGCTTGATTTCCAGAACCAGAGTTTCTTCGAATGCGGAGCCACACTGTTAGCCGTCCTCGCTTTTCCGTCCGCGACTGATGTCGTACTCGCCGAAATCGTCGCGTCAATCTGCTCCGAATATCTACGGACAAGGTTCGAACAGTCCGACAATCTAGACGAGCTCGTGAAGGCCAGGTACGCGTTCCGCGACAAACGAAGGATCAAAAGAGACCTGAGGACTCTAGACCGCGCGATACGCGACCGCATGGCCGCGGCGCACGTCGCTGTTGCGCTACTGCAGAATGCCATCGGTCACCGCCCCAACCTCCCCGGTAGCGTGAAGCGCCTTTCGCTCAACCAACTTTCCGAGTTCGCCATGGGCGATGCGAACCAAAGTAGCCCGGAAAACTTCGAGACCAGGATCTGGCGGCCGAGCTTACCAGTGATTCACGTCGCGGCTGCGTTCGCCGTCGCAATCAGCGATCGGGAGCGAGCCGGCGAAAAGCGGACCGCATACGGCAACCTGATCGCCGATGCGGAACTTGTGGGCAACGTTGTCAACTACATTGAGAAGTTTAAAAACATCATTGATAACAACAACTTAAAGATTGATCGCAGAAAGCTGATATCGATCCGGATCACCCCTCCTCAGTAGCTTCATAATTTTCGTCAGTTTGTGAACTCGATACCTGAGGTCGAACGGACGCACCCTCGCCTTCCCTATTTGCGAGGAAACGCCCATGACTAACTCTTCGAACGCCGGTCGACGCAGCGCGGAGACCAATGCCGGCTTGGTCGAGATTCAGATTCAGTATCGTCCCGTGGGAGATCTCGTTCTGGATCCCCGCAACCCGCGACAGCACTCTCAAACTCAGGTCAATCTGATCGCGGACAGCATCCGCGAATTTGGGTTCGTCATGCCGATCGTGGTTGACGACACCCGGCAGGTGGTGATCGGGCACGGCCGGGTGCTCGCAG
>NZ_BSOW01000021.1 GCF_030160715.1 Bradyrhizobium iriomotense | reverse complement strand
CTGCGAGCACCCGGCCGTGCCCGATCACCACCTGCCGGGTGTCGTCAACCACGATCGGCATGACGAACCCAAATTCGCGGATGCTGTCCGCGATCAGGTTCACCTGAACCTGGGAATGCTGCCGTGGGTTGCGGGAGTCGAGAATGAGATCTACCACCGCACGATAGTGAATCTCGATCTCGATCAAACCGACATTCGTCGCCACGTTGCGGCGGGGGCGCGGTGCGGATTTCGTTGTTACGGACCCCCGGGCAGGGCGTTCGGGAGGCTTCTGATCGGGCGTGGTCATTTCGAGTGCTCCGGTTGATGGGCGGAGCATCTCAATTACCCTCAGATCGCTCGGCAGACCTGTACAATTAATTCGCAACAAGATTGCGCGGCTTTGCTGCGGCCTGGCGCGCCTCGGCCTCTTGCATTTGCCGCCACATCTTGATCCACGCGGCCCGCACCCGCGGGTCAGACTTGGCGATTCGATTCGCCTCGTAATATCGGGCCCGTAAGCTGTCTCCGTTGGTTATAGCGTGGCTTATGAAGATCGATCCGGCTGCGGAAGGGCGCAGCCTCGAGCTGACAGGATCGATTTCGAAGCAAGGCCACCGCTTTTTTCGCTTGGCATTCGCATCCGCCAAGGCGTCTCGGTTCCCGCCAATAGCGGATCGAATGCCTATACTTGCCAGCGCGTCGCAAGCCTTTTTGACGGATGATTTTCCGGTGCGCGCTTCTTCGCGCTCACACCAATCGCGGACTGAAATCCAGATGAAAGGGAAAACGTCCGGATGCACAGACCTTGATCCCGGCTTACGTCCACGTGTCATATTCTACTCCTCAGACACGGAATAAGCCCCCGCCAAGCATTGTAACTTCTGATAGTTAAGGGCCGGTTGCAGTATCGGGCGGACCAGGTTCGCCGGGATCTGCGGGGTTGTAAGCGCGCATAGCCGACGTCACGCTGACGTTGCCACTGCCGTTCGTCCGTTCATGCGGCGAACCCGACCACCATTCCTGACCGGGGAGCCGCCGACCAGCCCCTTAGCCCTGAGCTTTCTTCGGGCTTGTGAGGCAGGTCCGCAGGTCATGGTAGTTGGCGGTGGCCGCGAAGAAAGCTTCGCTCTGACGCGTCCACGCTCCACTCTCGTCCACCATCTCGCTCTCCTCATCTGCAAACCGAGAGCGAGAACAGATCGTGTTGGCGAAGCACAGGAAAAGTGTGCGAGAAATGGACGCTTACCCTGAGACATTGAATTTTAGGCGGCGGTTTGCAGCGGCGCGCTTGAAGTCGGGCGAGCGGGACGGCCCGGGAGGTGCGTACTCGCGTAAGCCATGGCGTAGTTGTCGAACAGGATATTCGACTGCGCGGTCAGAGACGTCATAGCCTCCCTGCCCGAAACGCTGAGCCTCGGATCGGGGTCGATCGTCTTGCGCCCCGGCATGCCCCACAAGTAGTTGACCTGCACAGCCTCACCGGGATCAGTAGCCAGCGTGATACGCACCGTGTTGGCGTCAAGAATGATCGCTGACGAGATGTCTAGCACCGGAGTGACGCCGAAGACACACGCGCTGCTTCCGTTCGACGTGATATCGATCGGAGAGCCGCCCGGCGTCGTTGCAAGCTGCACGCTGTCGCCGCTTTTGTTGACAATATAGTAAGCCGTACCCCTAGCGATGCCGCCCGGCATCGTCGCGATTGGGGAAATTATGACCTTGTCGCCGTTGGCGGCAGGGTTCCCCGACCAAGAGATGGTATCCGCCGTAGCATCGACGGCGGCGAAGGTCGCCACGTACGACGGGTTGAACCCTACAGACGCCTTGACGACGTCAAAGCCGGTGACGTTGCCGGCCTGCCACGTCTGAAGCCCTGTGCCGCCGTTGTGCTGGAACTTCACGTCGATAACGGCACCGCTGCGGGTCGCCGACACCGGCATCGGACCAAAACCGTCGTAAGCCGAAACGCCGCGATACTTCAGCATGGACATGGCTTGCATCTCGCCCCTGAGCTCCATGTCAGTGGCGTCTTTCGGATGTGCCCCGTCCGTGGTGTTGGACCAGAAGAAGTGATCGTCGCAGAGGGCAACGATCAGCGGATCGGCGATCTTGCTCGCAATCCAGTCGACCTGCCCCTTGCGGACCGACTGGTAACCCTGCGTAGCATCCGCCGCGTTTGGCTGACGGTTCGAAAGGAACACTTCGCCGAAGACGATGTCGTTGCCGAAGTTCGTCCGCACCCACGAATATAGACTGTCAAGTTTGGCGCCGTACCCGCTACCGCTATCGGCCGCGCCTTGATCCCAGATGTACCAGCCAGCCTTACAAGCTACCTGCGACGTGTCGCATAGCGCGATCTTGTTTAGGGCAGCGTTGACGTTGGCGAGGTTGCGGGCGCCCGTAAAATTGGAGACTCTCGAGCCGCCAATGACGACGCTGATGATCCCGACGACACAGTCGCCGTCGTTTGAAAGCTTGTTGGCGTATACGGCTTCGCCTGCGCCCAACACAGCAATGTTCGACGTACTGCCATACATGCGCTGCCACGAGCCACTTCCGCTATAGTTGTAGCGCGAGATGAAGCCGTTCGGGGTCACCGTGCCGGCGCAGAGGCTGCCCATGATGCCTTGGATGCTGTCACCCTGTTGGATGACGACCTCGCCGACGCCGATCGGAACCGTGGACTGCTGAGTGACCTGACTGGATCCGAGTTTGCGCAGCTGGAAACTAAGCCAGCGTTTTCCCTTCGGGCAGGCAAACCTTCCGCTCCAAGTCTTGGCGCTGGCGTCCGCCGCAAAGCCTGTCACGGAGGTCCAATCTTGCACCACCGAGCCGGACGAAAGGTCAGTGACCTTGATCAGCACGCCTCCGGGCGTAGCGCCAGTGAAGATGCCGGTCAGGTTGAAATAACCGATCGCGCCCTTGTGCTGGATGACGGTGCCGCAGGCCCAACTATCAATGCGGACGGAGCCGGTGACCTGCGTATTCGGCGCGAGTTCGCCAAGACCAGTCGTCACCCACGCGTTGTTGCGGGTGCGCGTGACGCCGTAGGAGCCGACCATCCCATCGACGAACCCTGCCGCGTCCGTAAACAGAATGGCGGTGCAGGAAAGGTGCTTCGCGGTCGGCATCTTCGACGTGCAGGTCGTGTCGAAGGCGAATGCTTCGCCAGCCGGGCCGGCGTTGCGATGCTTGATGGCAAGCCCATCAGAGCCGACGTGGATATACTGCGCATCGCTCGCGCCGCCTTGAAGCGGCGTCAGCGAGTTCAGACGGGCAACCAGCTTACTGATTGTCTCCGGTGTCGTGTTGACGTCGACAACGCTGCTGCCGTTCGCGATGTCGAGTGCCGCGCCGCCCTGCGTCAGCGACAGTTGCCATGTATCGGCCGCCGCGTTCACAACATAGTAGAACTGCGCCGCGGGAAGGCCAGATGTCCACTTAGAGCCGGACACCGTGACCTTCCAATCGTTTTGGAGGCCGTGCGCTGTTTTTGTAAAGACGTCTGTCGTAGAGCTTACGGACGCATTGGAAGCAACCGAGTGCGTTGCCGTCTGAATATCCAGAACTGGATCGACGGGCGCATCCTTGAAGGTGAAGACCTGACCGTTCAACGTCACCGTCTTGCCGTCGTTCGGTGTCGCCTTCGACGAAGTGTCGCTGCCGGTTGATCCTCCGTTCGAGATGCTCGCAAACCGCATGACTGCAAACGGGTGTGCGTTTGCGAAGTTGCCGAGCGTCACGGGGTTGATGCCGTCGGCGATCTGAGCAATCTCATTCTCTGAAAGCGACCGATCCGGCATGTAGATCGGCATTTCGACTTCAACCGACGAATTGAATTGCAGGTTGAGCAAAGTGCCCCAAGTGCAAGAAAGCCGCGGGCTGTCGAACCCGGTAAATGTGCAGGTCTTGGACATGATGAGGCGGGGCCGCTCGCTGCGGAACGTCTGCCACACCTCAATATTCCCGCTGCGGTACTGGACCGTATAAAGCGCCGGGTGGTTCTCATACTTGTGATCGTCCTGCGCTTCGGACGAGATGCCGAAAGCGGCGGCATCAATGCCGGTGCCGTTCAAAGACGTGGTCGAGATTTTTGTTAGCGCCTTGTCCGTGCCTGCCAAGAAAAACTTAAATCTGTTACCGCTGTTGCTGAGGGGAACGGTCCCCGAGTAGCCGAGTGCGAGTTGCTGCTCTGTGCCGTCGCCGGTGGCCTTTGATTGCGTGGTGCCCGACACTGCGATGTTGAAGATATAGCCACCGGTAAAGTTCGTGGTCGATGGCGGCATGCGCGCCCAGATGCTGACAGACCATTCAGCGCCAAACGGCGGAAGGAAGGTAGAACCTCCGTTGAACTGGCCCGCGCAATAGGTCTGCGTCGTCGAGCGGTATGCAGCGGGCGCAATATCCTGGGCAACAGGTGCCGCTTTCGCAAAGGCTGCGACAGAGGATAAATTGAGGCCCAAGCTTAGCATGCCTGCCCCCAGCACTTCGCGACGTGTGGGCATGTCGGCGCATATAGCACAGTTTCCACTCCCCCAAGGATAAGGTAGTTTTCCTGAGGTAGGTAGTGTGGTTGCTTTGTCGCTTCCTGCCACGGCGCCGAACACCGTGGTTGAACCGATCCATCTCGCTCGGCAGACCTGTACAATTAATTCGCAACAAGATTGCGCGGCTTTGCTGCGGCCTGGCGCGCCTCGGCCTCTTGCATTTGCCGCCACATGTTGATCCACGCGGCCCGCACCCGCGGGTCAGACTTGGCGATTCGATTCGCCTCGTAATATCGGGCCCGTAAGCTGTCTCCGTTGGTTATAGCGTGGCTTATGAAGATCGGTCCGGCTGCGGAAGGGCGCAGCCTCGAGCTGACAGGATCGATTTCGAAGCAAGGCCACCGCTTTTTTCGCTTGGCATTCGCATCCGCCAAGGCGTCTCGGTTCCCGCCAATAGCGGATCGAATGCCTATACTTGCCAGCGCGTCGCAAGCCTTTTTGACGGATGATTTTCCGGTGCGCGCTTCTTCGCGCTCACACCAATCGCGGACTGAAATCCAGATGAAAGGGAAAACGTCCGGATGCACAGACCTTGATCCCGGCTTACGTCCACGTGTCATATTCTACTCCTCAGACACGGAATAAGCCCCCGCCAAGCATTGTAACTTCTGATAGTTAAGGGCCGGTTGCAGCATCGGATAGACCAGGTTCGCCGGGATCTGCGGGATTGTAGGCGCGCATGGCCGACGTCCCGCTGATGTTGCCGCGGCCATTGCCTGTCAATGGTCCAATCAGGCATCCTGGCTGATTAGGAACTTGTCGCTTATTGCGCGGTCACGTTTTCCTCCGCTCGCGTCCGACCGCCGAGCTTTCTTCAGGCCGCTCATGCTCGTGTCAGCATCGAGGTGCGCACGCAGTCAGGGCGCTAACAGAGACCTCTTCAACGGCAGGATGCCAACACACACAGAGCGTTCATTTGGGTCGTAATCGGCAACATTAGGCCGTGTACCTATAAACCCGGCGGCGTCATGTAATTGGTGACTACGTCCGCTTTTGCTCCTATAGCGACCAAGTTCGTGCGGCAGCGCAGTATACTGCGATGGGCTATGAGCGGACTCTCAAGCCACGACAGCGGCGCGCCCTAACGGCTCGCCCAATTCGGCGTGGGGAAACGCGGCGCGGATCCTAGCCCGTCCGGCCAAACTACGGCCTGCTTTCCGTCCTGCCACTGGATCGTCACCGCCTTCTGCCCGGTCTGGAAGCCGCGCTGGTCTATCGCAAAGTCGCCGAGGATCGTCTTAGTCTTGAGCGACAGGAGCGCCTAGCGAAGCTTTTCAGACCCCGTGGTGCCCGCCTGTCGCACCGCCTCGGCAAAAAGCTGGCAGCCGGCATACGAGTTCGCGGATTGAACAGCCGGAGCGCGGTTGAATTCCGATTGATATGCCGCAACGAAGTCACGGTTGCCAGGGTTCGGCAGGCCTGCCTCCCAGAAGGTCGCGCTATAGACGAATTCGGCGTCCTTCCCAAGCTGCTGATAAAATTCCGGCAGCAAGCCATAGGGCAAATTGCTCACCATCTTTGCATCGAAATTCATCCCCCGCATTTGTCGGAGGATCGTCACGTGGTCATCGAGCCGCACAGATGCTATGACCAATAGGTCCGGCGCAGTTTCCTGCATCTTTTTCAGCAGGGGAGAAAAATCGCTGGTCCCATCTGGATAAGCCTCGAAGGCCACGACATCTAAGCCCTTGCTTTTCGCGAGCTCGTTTGTGGTCTTCGCGACCGCCTTCGGCAGCAGCGCATCCTGATTGATGATCGCCACTTTCTTCAGCCCGTTGCGCGCTGCAAGGTCGAGTGCGCCGCTGGCCGCTGAATCCACTGGCGCGAGCACCATGATCAGGTACCGGCGTCCCTTTTCCCAGATCGAGCTTGTCGCAGCGTTTGCGGCAACCATCACCTTGCGATGCTTGTCGGGAATGTCGGCAACGGCCTCCGTGATCGCCGTCCCATAGGGCCCGAGAATGGCGTCGACCTTGTCCTCCACAATCAGCCTCTCATAAAGACGTGCCGCGGTCTTTTCATCGGACTCATCGTCGTAGATCAGGAATTCGACCGGCCTGCCGAGCAGGCCGCCCTGCATGTTCAGGTGCTTCTGACAGAGCAGGTACCCCTCGCGGCCGTATCCGCCTTGAACCGAGTAGGCCTTGCCGGTGATCGACATCGTTGCGCCGATCCGAACAGGTTCGCGTACCGGCGATGCTCCCTGTTGAGAGGAAGCGGGGCCGGTCTGGCAAAGCAATCACCAACGCGGCGAGGGTCGCGGTGACTCTGGACATGGGACGTCTCCCGAACCTGAAGGGTCCACCCCAGCGGCGCAAATGCTATCAGATCAGAGAGTTTACCGGAACGATCATGAAAGAGCTGGCCGATGGCGGCCTCGGGCACGCTATCCCTAAGGTCGCCTACGTTAGTGATGTGCTTGCGGAATGTCCGCTGGGGGGCATTCTCGACATTCTTGCAGTTGGCCAGCCACGTCCGATCTACCCCCAACTTCAGACATACCGGTGCACTGCGCCAACTGAAGAAATGGGCCAACAAGCGACCACTAGCTATGGATCACGCCCCATCGCGTATTCGAAGGATGTGCAGAAGGCTCGGTCGTTCAGAGATGAGCACGCGGCATTAGCCAGCTCATGATCTTTTCATACGGATCGCGATGACTGCGTATGAATGCGTTTTCGTTCTGCTGTGCGGCGGTTCTGGCGAATTCAGAAATCCCCTCCATAGACTGCCGTTTATTCTTCGGAAGCTTCGCCCATTGGCGAATGATCTTCCGGCGGGCTTCGCGTTGCTTTTCCCTTAGGTGAGGCATCGGTACGCTCCTTTTTTGGAAGCACATGGTCCATCGTACTTGATCTCGTGAAGCCAGTTGGGACCGGAAGGAAACTTGGCGGCCCTGGTCGGCGCGGCAAAGCTCACACAACATCGGCCTGAGATAGATCGGCCAAATTGTGAATCAATCCGGCGGGGATCACTGCACGCTGAAGCCGCCGCGCGGCGATGGCCTCGGATGACGCGGCGCGCCTCCTAGCCTCCGCATCTCAACATATCCTCGCATTGTCTCCATCGTCGCAAATACGGCCGGGCACGCCCCGGACCGATGGACCGAACCATATTGGAATGCTCTCCCAGACAATCCAGCAGCCGCCGGGGCCGGTATTGAATATATCACAGGGCGTGCCGTGTACTGTGATGCGCGTTCGCCCGGCTGCAAATTTCTGGCGAGCCACGGCGGTCGTTGTAAGCACGGTGATCGCGATCAATCCGGTCGCCAAGAGCTTGATTGTGGTCATCGAGCTTGTCCTTTTAACCCTTGATGGGGCTGCGACCTTAGCCTTGCCCCAAGGGCCTAAGCTGAAAGGCAGGATAACCTGTAAAAAGGGGGGACAGGAAGGGCGGGATGTCGGCTGTTGGCCCGAAGGCGAAGAGGCTCAGGAAGCCGCATAGGTCCGCCGGGTAGATCGGACATTAACCGCTCGGTGCTCGACCGGCGCTTATGACCCTACGACTGAAGGCCCTTTGACTTTTGCCTGCGATAGGATCACGGACAAGAATCCTGGTTGCACGATTGCGGAGCCGACCGGGGCGCAATGGGGCGTCTTGACGTTAGAGTTCAGTCGCAAATACCTTTATCAGGCGGACGAGATCAGGAAGCGGTTTCGGTCGCTCCTGGATTCCTTTGCCGAAAAGTAGGCCGCGTCTGCACAGGCAACTACTGATGAAGAAGTAATAGGCGGTTGGCTGCGCAGCTGGCGGCTGACGCGGAGACGGATGGGTCGATTGCTCGCGGAGTTACATTCGCAATGAAACGAGAGCCGCGTCTCGCCCGAAGACGAAAATGGTCGGAAGCAGCATGAGGTCCGCTGTAGCCGGACCGGACATCGGCGCTGCGGCCCTCGACCAGCGCTTCTGACCCGGAGCCGACACTGAGCAGCCGCATCGACGGCCACGCGCGCGATGAAGGATTCAGTCCTGCGGACGCAGGGCCGCTTCGGCGCGCTGCATCATCCGCCGCCATCGCTCGCTTGTCGGCCTGCCCATAAGCAGGAAGTAGCGGACGATCGCGATCGGCAGCCAGGTCTCCATCGCTTGCCTCAGCGCCGCTACCGGCTTGCCGGACAGCCGCGCGTACTCGGATTGCGCGGCCGCATTGACCGCAAGCGGCCGCTGCGGATTGTCGGTGACGTCGAGGGCAAACTCGGTCAGGCTGATGTGAGCAAACCCATGATCGAGGGCCGCAGGCGCGCGGATCGAAAAGGTCCAGTCGATCAGCCGCGGACCGTCCGCCGTCATGATCACGTTTTCGGGGTGGATGTCGCCATGGCATAGCCCGTCCCCCGGCTGCTGCAGGCGGTCGATCAGCGCGAGAATGCCGGAGGCGATGTGCTTGGGGCACGATGTCGCCCGAGAGCCCGAAGGCGTTGTCCATCCAGCCGCGCAGATGAAAGGCCTCCGGCGGCGGCGACATCCTGTGAACGGACAGGCCGAGGGACGCAAGAATCGCACCCGCCTGAGCGAACGTCACGGCGCCGCTGCGCGTGACCTGCAGCAGTGTCGGTCCGTCGAGGCGGCCGAGCACGATGCCGAAGCGGCCGTCGAGCGTCACCTCGCCGAACACCTCCGGCGCGGGCACACCGGCGGCGAAGACTGCCTGGGTCATCCGCGCCTCTTGCTGGCCGAGCCGCGGCGAGAAACCTTCCTTGAACAGTTTTACGACCTGACCTGGCGTCCAGGCGTGGATGTCCGCCGTGCCGCCCTGGTTGATTTTCTCCCCGAGGGATCCCCGGATCGCTTGTCCTCCCGCCGGTCCCGATCAAACGCCGACGGCGGGCAAAAGAGAACGCTCCCGCGATCTTGGCTGCCAGCCATAGTCGTGGCTTGTCCCCGGCCAACGTTTGCCAGAATCGCGAAGCGACGCGCGATTTGCCCTTAGCGGATACGCCTTCGCCAACCGTCGATGTCCGATATCCGAGCCAAAAAGGACATCAATTTGCCGTGCGTTGCGGATTGCTCGTGCGTAGGATTGCGTGACGTCGACTAGCACTGCCAATCGAGGTTCAACGTGAGCGGTTCGATCTTTCGCAGAAGCGATGGTGTGTGGCTGAATGAACCTGAACGGTGGACCGCGCAGGGCGACAGCCTTCAGATCGTCACCAACAAGGCCACGGATTTCTGGCGAGAAACTCATTACGGCTTTACCCGCGATAGCGGGCATTTTCTGGGCTTTCCGACCGCCGAGGCATTCACCGCCGAGTTACGCGTGCAGGGCGACTTCCAGGCGCTCTACGACCAGGCAGGCATCATGGTGCGCATCGGCGCGAACCATTGGGTCAAGGCCGGGATCGAGTTCTCGGACGGACGCGCCATGCTTGCGAGCGTGCTGACCGACGGGCAATCGGACTGGGCGACTGCACCCTATGAGCACGATGCCGGCGACTTCTGGGTGCGCGCAACCGTCGCCAACGGTGTCCTTCGCCTCCAGGTTTCGGCCGATGGCAAGCTCTGGCCGCTCGTGCGGCTGGCGCCATTCCCCAAGGCCAGCTCCTACCTTGTGGGGCCGATGGCCTGCACACCCGAGCGGGCCGGGTTGAAGGTCGCCTTCTCGTCGTTTCGTCTGATAGCGCCGCTTGGCAAGGACCTCCACGATCTCGGCTGAGGACTGGGCATCACGCGAAGTCCAGGCGATCTTCCCCGTCGAGCAGGCGAGCAAGTTTACGTTCGTTCTCAATCTCAAGACCGCCAAATCGCTCGGCATTACCGTGCCTTCCACTTTATTGGCGCTCGCCGACGAGGTGATCGAGTAGCATCGCTTGTGCGCGATGCGTAAGTCCGGAATTGGCCCTTAGCGTCGAACCTCAACCCTCACTTTGGCGTCGGCTTTGTGGGGTTCACCGGACGTAGCTGCGGTCATAGCCAATCGACGTTCGTGACCCAAAGCGGTCCTGATCCACGGCGGTGCATCACCGTGCGCGAATGCGGACCAATAGACTGGTCGATCTCCGCACTCGGCCGATCCGATTGCGATAAGCGCTCACTCGAAATGGACGGCGAGCCAGACCGTTGGCTGTTGCGGCTCCGTCCACTCGACGCGATGGCGTTTCCTTGCAGGGATGAAGACGTAATCCCCCACGCCCAGCGATCGCGCGGCAAGCTCATGTTCGAACTGCAATGTGGCGCGCCCTTTCAGCACGATCACCCACTCGTTCCAGGCCTGATCATACCAGAAGCCCGGCGGACTAGTTTGCCCATGCGATATAATGCGCTCGATCTTCAAGCCGGGCCGCGCGAGGATTTCGCTGAACGCCTCTTCCCCTATGTTTGCGGCCGAAACATCTGCCACATCGGCGAATAGATTGCCTGGCTGGATTGTCATCGATATTCCCACGCCTTTCCAGAGCCGAATTATCTACAAGCCTACGTAGCGCCCCATTTAGGTCCGTTCAACGGAGCATAGCGGACCGGATTTGCTCACGTTGAGTTCTTCGCATTCTGACCCACAGCCGATCTCGGGAGGCTTAGGTTGGCGGCGAGGTGGAGGGCCATTTCTCGGCCGGCGCGGTGCCGATGGGCATGCCTGCACTCGGTCTTGCTGCGCTTGCACACCAGGTCCAGGCCGGAAGGATGGCGCGCCAATCAGCAAATTAAGAATGCTCCGGCTTTTCCGGACAGCGAAATGCTGTAGGCTGCGGATTGCGTGGGCTCAGGCCCGGCACTTCAATAAAAATGTACACGGGAGGGACCTATGGACATTCGAAAGCTTGCGGCAGCTGCCGCGTCGGCTGTCGCCTTGTGCGGGTGGTCGGGCATCGCCGGTGCCGGCCAGTATGACGGCATTACGATCAACATCCTGACGCGCCCGGGACCCGTCATCGCAGGCGCAGTGTCCCAGCGCGGCAAGGAATTCGAGAAGCTGACGGGCGCCAAAATCATCGTCAATGAGGTGCCGTATGCCGAGATCTTCCCGAAGGTTCAGCAAGACTGGTCCACGGGAACGAATTCCATTGATGTTGCGGTCTTCGCCGCCGGCTGGGGTGTCGAGCTCGCGGCGGCAGGGTTGCTCGAAAACCTCGATCCCTACATAGCGAAGGACGGGAAGATCGACCTCCAGGACATCGCTCCCTATTTCCGCGAGTTTGCCCAAAAGATCGGCGGGCATACGATGGTGATTCAGGTCGATGGCGACTTCCAGATGGTCTATTACCGGAAGGACATCCTGGAAAAGAACAACCTGCAGCCGCCCAAGACCTGGGACGACTATCTCGCCATTGCCAAGGCGATCAACGGCCAGGACATGAGCGGCGACGGCAAGCCAGGCTATGGCTCCTGCATCTTCAAGAAACGGAACGCGCAGAGCTATTTCGCCGTACAGACGATCGCTTCGACGATCGTTCAGACCCAGGGTACGGCCCAGGGCTTTCAGTTCGAAAACGCCACAATGAAGCCCCTTGTCAACAATGCCGGCTGGAAGAAGGCCTTTGAACTCTACAAGGAGACAAGCAAATATGGACCGCCTGAAGAACTGAACATGGACATCGGCGACACCCGTGCCTTGTTCAAGTCGGGCCGCTGCGGCCTCCTGATCGAATGGGGCGATCCGGGTCCGCTCCAGCTCGAAGACGACGCAAAGGGGATCAAGAACAAGCTCTACGCCACCAATGTCGGTTCGAAGGAAGTTTTGGACCGCAAGACCGGCAAGCTTGTTCCTGTCAGCAAAGAGTCTGCACCGAATGCGATCGACGGCATCAACTATGCTCCGTTCTCGGCCTTTGGCGGCTGGGGCGGCGCCGTCAACGCCAAGTCGGATCCCAAGGTAAAGCAGGCGGCCTACGACTTCTTGTCGTTCATCAGTCAGAAAGAACAATCCAACGTCGACGTGACCATGGGCTGGACGGGCTTCAACCCTTACCGCCTCAGCCAGCTCAAGAGCACGGATCTTTGGGTGAAATCAGGCATGGATGAGGGCCTTGCCAAGAACTACATGGGCGCCATCAACGATGCCCTCAACAATCCCAATATGGCTTCGGACCTCAAGATTCCCGGTGCGCAGCAGTACACCGGCGTCGTGCTCGACACAGAGCTGGCGCGCTATATGGCTGGCGAGATCACCGTGGACGAGGCCTTGAAGAACATCGAGGCCGGCTGGGAAAAAATCACCAAAGACTTCGGCCGCGACGAGCAGATCAAGCAGATGGCACTCGCTGCCGGACCTGCAAAGTGAGAGCCTGATGTCTGATGGGACCGCTACGAGCCAGCCGGGGATTTCCCCGGCTGGACTTTCTAAGGGTGAAAGCTGGGGCGAATGGTTTGACCGCCATTCGAGAACGTTTTTCATCGCTCCGGCTGTTACACTTGTCCTGCTCTTTGCGATTTTCCCAACCTTCTACACGATCGTCTTCGCGATCAGTCATGTAAGGTTCTCGGCCACCGGTCTCAAATTCCGGACGGTTTGGTTCGAGAACTTCGCGGCCCAATTTGCCGGCAACCAGCAGGTTCACTTCCTTGGCCGCTTCACGAGCATGAGCGTGGCCGGCTGGGTCTTCAGCCTCCTGATCGCTGGCGCTCTCTTGTGGTGGCTCTATCGCGCCGTCGTCAGCGGAGTGAGCTGGGTCGGCCTGGCCGGGCGGTTGATCACCGCCGCCATGGCGATGTTCGTCGCGCTTCTGTTCGCCGCCACGCTGCTGTCAGGCAATCAATGGGGCACGCTGCTCAATACCCTGTTCTATGTCGTCGTCGGTTGCTCCGTCCAATTCGTCATCGGCCTGATGCTGGCGTTCCTGTGTTCGCAGCCTGTGAGCGGCAAGAATTTCTTCCGCGTCCTGTTCTTCATCCCCCTTATGATCACCCCCCTCGGGGTGGGCTATGCCTTCAAGATGATTCTCGATGTGACCAAAGGTCCGTTCCAGCCCTTCTGGCAATTGGTCGGTCTCGGCAACTGGGCGTGGTCAACCGATGCCTGGGCCGCGCGCTGGTTCGTTATCCTGGGGGACTCCTGGCAATGGATCCCGTTCATCTTCATCGTTTTGCTGGCCGCACTGGAGAACGTGCCCAAGGATCATGTCGAGGCCGCTCAGGTCGATGGGGCCTCCAGTTTCCAGACCTTCCGCGAGATCACCTGGCCGCAGATTCTTCCCGTTGCCGCAACCGTCATGCTCATTCGCATGATCGAGGCGTTCAAGATCGTGGATCTGCCAAACATCATGACGGCAGGAGGGCCCGGGATCGCGACCGAGTCAATGACACTGCATTCGCTGTTTCTCTGGCGTGCCAACAACATGGGTGATTCCGCCGCCGTGGCCTATCTTCTCCTGATATTGACCGTGGTCGTGTGCTCCTCGTTCTTCAACTATGTGGTCCTCAAACGATTGCGCAGGGCGCGGGCATGAGCGGGGCGACTTACAGGATTTCCAAGGCGGACCGGTCCCTCAGACAACGGCTGTTCGAGCCGCCTGCCGTGGGCAAGATGTCCCCTGTGGCCAACCTTGTGGCCTGGGCGATCCTGTTGTTCTGGTCGCTGTTCGTCCTCTTTCCGATCTATTGGGTGGTCATTACGGCGTTCAAGGATGCGTGGACCGTCAACAACGGGCCGTTCTTCATCCCCTTTGTCGATTTCCAGCCGACGCTGAAGGGTTGGACTGCGCAATTCGCAACAGACCCCTATTGCGATGCCTATTCCGTCGGCCGCCAGCTTGTCCTGCTGCTCAACAATCTGTTCGCCTTCATTGTTTCGCCCGTTATCAAGATCGAAAGAATGGAGCCGCAGATTTGCAAGGTCTACCTGGCCTATACGAACTCCTTCGTGATCAGTTTCGGCGCCACCGCGCTTTGCATTGCGGTCGGGTCCATGGCTGCCTACGCACTGGCGCGTATCAGTTACAAGCCGAAGTTCGGGAACATCGTGGTGTTCGTGCTGCTGGCCCTGTCGGCCATCGTCGCGTCCAATTATTTCGACGTTCACTGGGCGATTTCAGGCTCCGTTGGCCTCGCCCTGTTCTTCCTTCTGGCCCGCAGCCTCGGGCGCGGTTTCAAGACCACGCTCGGAAATAACGACATTCTGTTCTGGATCGTGTCTCAGCGCATATTGCCGCCGATCGTCGTCATCATTCCTGTCTACATGATGTTTCAGTCGGTCCGCATGATCGACACGCACCTCGCGCTGATCATCGTCTATGCGGTAGCCAATCTGCCAATCGTCGTCTGGCTCATGCATGACTTTTTCGCGAATCTTCCCGTTGAACTGGAGGAATCGGCACAACTCGATGGCTCATCACGCTTCGAAATCTTTTGGGACATCGTGTTGCCCTTGACCCGTCCGGGGCTCGCTGCAACCACCCTGCTGACGCTGATCCTCAATTGGAACGAGTATCTCTTTGCGATCTTCCTCACGACCGCTCGCGCGCTGACCATGCCGATCATGGTTGCCGCCAAGAACACGGGGGAGCGCGGCATTCTCTGGTGGGAAATGTGTGCCATCATCATGATCATGATCCTTCCAGTGATCATCATGGCTATCGTGTTGCAGCGCTATATCGCCAAGGGCGTCCTGCTTGGCGCGGTCAAGGGATGAGCGGATGAGCAATACGATGTCAGGCGCCGCTCGCCAGTTCCCGGTTCGCCAAGTCCCGGTCCGTTTCGACAAGGTGCGGAAATATTTCGGCAGCGTGAAGGTTCTCGAGGAATTCGATCTCGAGGTCGCGCCGGGCGAGTTCCTGGTACTGCTCGGCGCTTCCGGCTCAGGAAAGACCACCGCGCTCCGCATTCTCTCCGGCCTCGAGACGGCCAGCGCCGGCCGCGTATTGATCGGCGACCGCGATGTTAGCGACATTTTGCCGAAATACCGCGACATCTCCATGGTGTTTCAGTCCTACGCGCTTTACCCGCACAAGACAGTGGCCGAGAATATCGGCTTTCCGCTCAAGGTTCGCCGCGTTCCCGAAGCTGAGCGTGCCGCCGCGATCAAGGAGGCTGCCGCTCAGGTTCAACTCCAGACCCTGCTCAATCGCTACCCCCGAGAGCTATCCGGAGGCCAGCGTCAGCGGGTCGCGCTGGCTCGGGCCATCATCCGCCGCCCGTCGGTGTTTCTCATGGATGAGCCGCTTTCAAATCTCGATGCCAAGCTTCGTGGTCACATGCGCGCCGAATTGAAACATATGCAGCAGTCGCTGGGCATCACGACCATCTATGTTACTCACGACCAGATTGAAGCCATGACCCTGGCTCACCGGGTCGCGATTCTGGAAAAGGGAGTTTTGCAGCAGCTCGATACGCCGGTGAACACGTACAATGATCCTGTCAATCTGTTCGTCGCCCAGTTCATCGGCTCACCGCCTATGAATATCATCCATGGGACTCTGGATGGCCGGGCCTTCATGGGCCACGGAGCCCAGCTGATGTCACCGGTGTCAGGCAAGATCGCGAAGGCCGTCCTCGGCGTGCGACCTGAAGACTGCACGATCGTTGAGCACGACAAGGGCGATCTGAAGGGCGAAATTTACGCCAACGAACTGATCGGCGACCACACACTTGTGACGGTCAAAGTCGAAAATGACTTCATCGCCGTGAAGGCCCCCAAGCAGTTTGCCGGCAGGCAAGGCGAGCGCATCGGTGTCTCGCTGACGCCGTCACGCACATTCGTTTTCGATGCTGAAAGTGGCCTACGCGTGCGCTGAGCGGACGCTTTGTTCCACCCGCAAGGATACCATCGCATTGATGATCAATATCTTGCGGATCTGAGTCGGCATCTTGGAATATCCCGCCAAAGAGTGGATTATTGAGACGACCACAGTTTCTTTTTTCAGGCACTGACAATCCAGACGTGACCATCGTCGTCCTTCGTGTTGGGGATAAGCAGACATCAGGCGAACGGGCAAAAAGTAGCGCGAGTGGCCGGATCTTCCCAGACTTTAGTCGTGACGGATCCTGCAGTCCGGTGAGGCCCCTTCGCGCCACAACCTGCAAGACCTATCTATTGTTTGTCTTGAGCATGCCGATACGTCTCGACGTCTTGAGAGAGAGGTTTTACGATGACCATCACCCTAAACCACACCATCGTCCCTGCTCGCGACAAGAGGGCAGCGGCGAAATTTTTTGCGTGCATTTTTGGTCTCCATGCCGATCCGAAAGGTGGCCATTTCGCGTCGGTACGTATCAACGAGACGCTCACGCTCCTTTTCGACGACGACGAGGAGTTCGAGAGCCACCACTACGCCTTCCACGTCAACGATGCCGATTTCGATGCCATCTTCGGTCGCATTCGTGAGGCGAAGCTCGCCTATGGCAGCGCACCGTGGAGCCTCGACGACGGTAAGCTCAACGACTGGAACGGCGGCCGCGGCGTCTATTTTCGCGACCCTGACGGCCATGTGCTCGAACTCATGACCGCACCGCAGTGAGCTTCAACCCCTCCGCTGCAGCGATGAGATGTTCGAGAAATTGTCCTTGTGAGTGCGTGAGTCAGGTCCTGGCCCGTTTGAGACCTTGCGATGGCACTGAAGATGTCCGCTCAACGGGGCTGACCGGAAGCCACCGCGGGAGGACTAAACCGACGCGATTGACCCATCTCCGACAAAAGCGGGCCATTTTGCTGTGATGCGCAATACGCAGCGGACGACGCTCGTGACCCGGAGCGGTCATTCGGCACGCGGCTCGTTCGATCACCTCGTCGGGCGGGCGAGCAGCAACCCGCAGTCCATCCGGCCATTATGTGAAACGCTCAATCAGCCGGATCGTGCTTAATGGGGGCGTCAACGAAGACGCGGTACTGCTGCGACTTGGGCTTCGCCTTGTCGTCCTCGTTGACGTACTGGATCGAGCTCTTTCCCAGGAGCGTACGTGGCAGGATCAACACGCGGATGAAGCGGCTCGGCCGGTCGGCCGCCGCCTGGGCGAACACCGGGGCAGGGCCGGACTCATACCAGGCGGCGCCCGGGCCATACGAGGTCGAGCGGCCGTCGGTGTCGATGCGGATGCCGCCCTCGATCAGGCAGCGGATCCCGGGGCCCTGGTGGCGGTGCAGGTAGGCGCAGCCGCCCGGAGGGAAGGCGACGCTGTCGCCGCGCATCAGCAGCTCGCCGGCCCGCAGGGTATCGAGCCGCGCCGCGAGCTTGAGTTGCGAGCGGATGCCGGCAGCGAGCAGCGGGGCATCGCCGGCGCGCTCCGGCACGAGCTCGAAGCGCCAGGCGGTGACGCCGCTGACGCCCGGCGCGAGCATGACGTCGGCCTCGCCGTGCCAGGTCTCGCCGTCGCTCACCGCGCTGCCGCCGATGGTCGCCGCGCCGTGCACGACGAATATCATGCGCGGCACCGGCGGCAGTCCCACCGGCTCGGCCGTGTTGGACAGGGTATCCTCGTAGAGCCGCAGCACCGAGGCCATGACCGTCTCCGTCGCTGAGGGAAGCGCAACGGTACGCCAGCCAGCCGTGGAGGCAAGAAGCAAACGAGCCAATTCAGCTCGAGTTCTATGTGCGGCGCCCGATCGGTTTTCCGAAACGGCGCCCCTCCGAAGAGACTCGAACTCCTGACTTCTAAATTCGTAGGACGGCTGCGCCGTGCTGCTAGAGGGGATGTCGGGAGTTGGCCCATCAGCGAAGTAGCGACATCTCTCATTGACGTCCGCCTACTGGGGCACAGCGGACTAGATTTGCTCACACTGAGTTCTTCGCACTTTGTGACCTGCCACCGAACTTTCATCCAGCGGCGGTTAGAGTCTCGGGGTTTTGTACGCCAAGTGGCGCGGGTGGAGCAACGGACGATCGGCGGAGCTGGTCGGGGTTGCGTAGCCGGTCGTCCGTTGCGGTGAGGTGGGCGGCATAGGCCGCAGGGGTGAGGTAGTTCAGCGACGAGTGAGGCCGCCGGGACGCCGTAACCGGCGCTGACAAAGACCCTGACGACTTCCGCCAATCCGTTTTGAAAGTCTCCGCACATTTGCAAGAATGCGATGCGTATATCCGTTTCGCTGGACCGCCGCCGATGACCCGGCCGCGGATCGATCGGCCTCCGGACGACGAGGAGGGATAAGCCACGGGGCTTCGCGGGTGACCAGGGCGTGTACTCATTAAGCGACTGGCCGACTGAAGTCCGCTCAACTCTCAACAGCGGCGGAAGAGCGGACATTGCCCGAGGTCGCAGAAGGGCCAAAAGGCGACCTCACCGGGATTGCGTTTCTACGTCGGCACCAGCGATCCCGGATTGTTCAGGTAGCGCTTGATGGCATCTGCCGTCCAATAGGCGAGCGCGCCGACCGGCCCGGTGGGGGCCTTACCTGCGTTCTGCGGAAAGGCGCATGCGCCGGTGACGAACACATTCGACACGTCCCAGGTCTGACAGTAGCGATTGAGCGCACTGGTCCTGGGATCGGTCCCCATCGCCGCGCCCCCCGTGTTGTGGGTGCTTTGATAGGGGACGATACTGTAGTGCTGGGGCGGCCCACTCCGCACGACGCGCTCGGCGCCCATCGCCTGCCCGATCCTTACGCAGATGTCGGCGAGGAAATTCGCCTGCTTCTGCTCGTTGGCATGAAAATCGAAGGTCATGCGCAGCAGCGATCGCCCATAGCGATCGCGATAGGTCGGGTCGAGATCGAGATAGTTCTGGCGATAGGCCATGACGCTGCCCTGGTTGCCGATGGCAAGCGTATGGTTGTAATGGCGCACCACCGCCCGCTTCCACTCCGTGCCCCAGGCCGGGGTGCCGGGCGGCACCGGGCGGAAGCCGATCGGCCGGCCGCCGCTGCTTGACGTGGAGATTCCGCCGCCGCCGATGAATCCTTCCTTCACGTGATCAAAGCTGCCGGTATTGAAGTCGTCGATATTGACGGCCAGCGCACCGGCGCCCATGAACGAGTTGATCCAGGTCTTCTCATCGAAGAACACGATGGCGCCGCTGCCGATCTGGTAGGCGTAGTTGCGGCCGACGACGCCGGCGCCAGTGGTCGGGTCGTAGGGCTTGCCGATGCCTGAGAGCAGCATCAGATGCACGTTGCCGAGTGCATAAGCGCAGAGGACCACGAGCCCGGCTGGCTGCTCGAATTCGCGGCCCGCGGCATCGATATAGGTCACGCTCTCGGCGCGCGTCTTTGCGGCGTCGAGGTTGACCTTCATGACGCGCGCGTTGGTGCGCATCTCGACGTTGCTCTTGCGCGCAGCCAGCGGGATGACCGTGAAATGCGCGCTTGCCTTGGCGTTCACCTCACAACCGAAACGCTCGCAATAGCCGCAATAGTGGCAAGCGCCGAAGGCAACGCCGTCGGGATTGACGTAAGGTTGCGACGTGTTGGCGGACGGTCCGGGAAAGGGGTGATAGCCAAGACTTTTCGCCGCCTTCTCGAACAACGCTCCCGCATGGGTTTGGAGCATCGGCGGGTTGGGATAGTCGCGCTGGCGCGGTCCTTCGAACACGTTGCCGCCGTCGATCTTCTGCCCGCGCAAGTTGCCAGCCTTCCCAGAGACCCCGCAGAGATATTCGAACTTGTCGTAGTAGGGCTCGAGTTCGTCATAGGAGACGCCCCAGTCGAGCATCTGCATGTCCGGCGGAATGACGCCCGGGCCGTAGCGGGCGAGCGTCTGCGTCAGCGGCTCGTGGTCCCACGGCAGCCAGCGCCAGGGCACGCCGTTCCAGTGTACGCCTGCGCCGCCCACCCCTTCGCCTGGCAGGAACGAGCCGAGCTGGCGCATCGGCAACGCCGTCTCGCTCGCGTTGTTGCGGAAAGTCAGCGTCTCGCGTGAGACATTTTGCATCAATTCATGGCGCTGCGCATAGCGCAGCTCGTCGTGAACAGTCGGGTACATGAAATCGGGATTGGTGTCGCGCGGGCCACCGCGTTCCAGCACGACGATGGAAAGGCCAGTTTCGGCGAGCTCCTTGGCAAGAATGCCTCCGGTCCAGCCGAGCCCGACAATGACGATGTCAGTTGATTTGAGTTTCGCTGCCATCGTCGGGCTCTCTCAGCTCAGGTCCTGAATCGACTTCGGTTCGACGTCGTATCGCTTGTTGCGATATTTTTCGATTACTTCGCGATACATCCCGATCGCGCCGGGAAAGCCGATCATCTTCCACACCGCGCTGTTGCGATTCCCCCCGTACATCGGATCGGCAAAATACCCTTCCATGGTGTTCTGCAGTAGGACACTGAAGAAATTGCGCGCGGGCACCTGGGCAAATTCCGCTTGTCCGGCTTCGATCGCCTTGAGCGCCGTGGTGCGATCGGCGGGCGACAACTCGTCGAAGGTCTTTCCGCCGCGCGTCTCGACGCACCAAGCATTGAGGTCGGCAATGCCGATGCGATAGAGATCGGCGGGCGGCAGCGGCAGCTGGTAGCCTTGCTGCGGCGTGCCTTGGCCGAACGGTCCATCAAGATACATACGCGCGCCCCGGCCATAGGCGCCGGCCAACTCGCGATCGATGAAGATCGGCACGCCGACTTCAACCCCGCCGGGACCAACATCGTCCTTTGGAATCAATGTATCGACCAGCGCGACGACAATCGCAGCCTCTTGCGGAGTGAAGAACCGAAAGCCGTCAGCCGATTGGCCGTCGCGCGACACAGCATGAGCATGCGGCGCTGCGGCCTGCGCCTCGGCTTCCTGAACTTCGGGTGGAACAGTGGTCGCAACGATTCCGGCCACGGCTCCGGTGACTCCAAGACCTTTCAAGACATCGCGTCTGCGCATGCCTTCATCGTCAGCCATGAAATCCTCCGGGAGATGAGACTGTATGATGCTGCGCTACAGTAGTCCGATCACAGGCATTGTCGCCTGCTGTAGGCTAGCGGCCATGAATCGGCGCCGCCGAGCGTAGCAATCCTCTCGTGCTCCGAGCAAAAGATAGCACGCCTCAGTGCTGCGTGCGACTGCTGCACTGCGGGGTTTCAACGTGGCTTATGACCGCAATGGGTCAAACTCAACAAAACTCACAGCGAGCATAGTACGTCCGCTTTCGGACGCATCGCGACCGAGTCGCCGTTGACCAACGCTCATTGAAGCTGGCTCCCACGCCATGACTCAAGGCCCCGACCGACGGGGCCGAACATGCGCTATGAACTCTCCGACGAGGAATGGCTTGCCATTAAGCGATGCTGCCTAACAAGCCGCGCGGCGTTCCTCTCCTTAGTGGCATCTTCCGGGTCTTGCGATCCGGAGCACCCTGGCGCGATCTGCCGGAGGCGTTTGGTCCTACACCACTTGCTACAACCGCTTTGTCCGTTGGCGGCGCACTGGTGCCTGGGGTCGCAAACGCAAGCATCCTGACATCCTGGAGACTGCGGATTCCCTGTTCTGGCGCGCTCATTCCCTGATCAGATCCGAAATTTCCCTGTTATGTGGTCGCACCTCCGCTGCCTCGGAAGCCGGAATTCGCAGAGGTTTTCTGGATTTTTGGCGAGCCCGGTGGCGCTTCGCCATGGCCATTTCCCTGCTGAATTCCCTGTTAGCAGGGAATGACGTCTCACCGCTGATATTGTTTGCGCACGCCGAGGCGCGTACTATCGCGCCATGTTTGCTCGGGCTTTCGAATGCATTGTGAACGAGGGTTCACATCGCGACGCATTGCGTTGCGAGCGCGTCTGCGCGGCTGGCTGCTGCATGCACCGTTTCGATGATGTCGAACGTTCAGGGAAGGGCTGACGCCATGGCCGGCTCCGTATCGCAGGACGCGCGTCGCCCGGATCGCATCGTCGTCGTCGAGGACGATCCGGTGACCCGCGCCATGCTGGTTGGCTATTTCAGCGAGAACAATTTCGACGTGGTCGGCGCCGGCTCCTGCGCGGAATGCCGCCAGGCGCTGCGCGTCCGCACCGATCTGGTCTTCCTCGACGTCCAGCTGCCCGACGGCGACGGTTTCGCGCTCGCCAAGGAGATCCAGGCGCTCAGCAATGCCGGCATCATCTTTGTCACGCGTCGCGACACCGACGTCGACCGCATCCTCGGGCTCGAGATCGCCGGCGACCACTACGTGACCAAGCCGATCAACCTGCGCGACCTGCTTGCGCGTGCGCGCAGCGTGCTGCGGCGGCGCTCGATCGATCGCAAGGCGGCGCGCAACCACAACTCGATCGCGTTCGGCGACTGGATCATCGATCTGATGCGCCGGGAGCTGATGGACGGCGACAGCAAACCGGTTGCGCTCACCCGCGCCGAGTTCGATCTGCTCGCCGCCCTCGTCGGCGCCGATGGCCGACCGCTGAGCCGCGACTACCTCATCGAGGTCGTCAGCAACCGCCAGACCGAGGTCGATGTGCGCACGGTCGATGCGCTGGTGGCGCGGCTGCGCCGCAAGCTGATCGGCAGCGAAACGCCCGTGATCGCAACCGTCACCGGCGTCGGCTACAAGCTCGCGATCAGCGAGCGACTTTAGGGAAGACGCAGCGCCTGCAAAACCAGCCGTCCGTTGGGTGGCCAAAGCCGACGCCGTGCAGTTGACCGCTCGCTTGGCCGCACGCGCCGATGGAACCCGCGCTGTGGTTGTCCTCAACAGTTCTTGAAATGTGCGGTGGCTCACACCACCGGGCCGGCAGATCGGGCCAGTGTTTGCCGCGTCGATGGCGGCAGGCCTTGCCGCGGCATCGATCCACACCAGCCCATGGAGGCAACATTGAGCCACGCTGCAGACAAGGAAGATATCGTCCGCAAATTCCTGGCATCGCGCGCGTTCGACTTCGCCGCGTTCGGTAAGTTCGTCGCCGAGAACGGTGCGAGCCTTGCCAGCGGCCGCGACGGCGAATTCGGTTTCGTCATCGGTCACCGCGTCATCCGCTACTGCATTCCGCCCCAGGTGGAGGTGACCGAAGAGATCGATCCGGCCGTTCTCCGCAACGAGGTCACCGGCCGCTGACGCGAGCCTGACCCCTAGCGCGGCTTTGGAGTCCACCGTGGCGCGTCAGCTCCGCGGCTACCCACCGGGAGGCGGATATGCAGCACCCACAGGAAGACAAGGTCGCGCTAGATCACAAGCGCGACGTCGACCTCACGCAGGATCCGGACTTTCGCCCAGACTCTCGCGAAGATTTCCGCCAAGATTTTCGCCAAGACCTGCGACGACGTTTGCGGCTGGCGATCCGGATTGCCGCGCGCACGGTTCAGTTCCTCGGCGAGGACGGCTTTGGCGGCTCGGACCTGCCGGAGGGCAACTTCGCCGCAGAGAAGCCGCTCGCGGAAACGGCCATGCTGCTCCACATCGCAGGCCGGCACGCCGCCCATCCCGGCATTCGCCACGCCATCGATGCGCTGCTTGGCGAACTCCTACCCTACGCCCGCTCGCGGCAGATGCACTGGGACGTTGCGCGCTACCCCGCGGTCTGCCTCCAGCTCGCGACGCCGCACATCATCCTGAGCACGTTCGGTCATCCCGACGAGTCCTTCGACACGCTGCTTGCGCAAAGCTGGTCGGCGTCCGCGCGGCCGGGCCATGAGGTGGTGCCCTATCGCGAGCTCGAGATCGGCTGGCTGCTGGCGCTGTGGCTCGACGATCCGCCCGGGCCAGACTTCGCGCAGGTCGCGCGAAAGACCGCACTCGGCAACGCGATCGATCTGCTCAACGGCACGCGCGAGGATGCCTACGCGCATACCCATGCGGTGATGTATTTCACCGATTTCGGCAACTGGCAGATGAGGCTGCCGCGGCCGCGCGAAGAGTTCCTCGATGAATCGGCGGCCGTGCTCGCCCGCGCGCTGGTGGTCGAGGACTATGACCTTGCGGCCGAAGCGCTGATGGCCTGGCCGCTGCTCTCGTCCGCCTGGAGCCCTGCCGCCGCGTTCGGCTTCCGCGTCGTGGCCTCGCTCGAGGACAAGGTCGGCTTCCTGCCGGCGGGGCGGTCGGCGGCGAGCCAGCTTCTGCGCCTGAGCGGACAGGACAAGACCAAATGCGCGCTCGCGACGTCCTATCACACGGCCTATGTCATGGGCATGCTGTGCGCGGTTGCGCTCAAGGCGGGCATGGCCTCGCCGTTCGCGATTCCAAGCTCGTGCTATCCAAACACGGTTGCGGCAGATCTCTACGCGCGCATTCCGAAGACCGGCGCGCATTGGGAGCAGGTGTTCGAACGCCTCGTGGCGAGCGAGCAGGCCGCGCTCGCGCCCTTCCTGCTCGACGTCGCACTGATGCAGGCGAGCCGCAGGAGCGATGCCGCCGAGATGGCTGATCTGCTCCGCCTCGCCGTCACCCACGGCATGGCCAACACGACGCTCTGCGCCCAGGCCGCCGAATTTTTGGCGCGGCTCGGTGCGCTCGTCGGCGGACGCTGAGGCGTCAGCGCGCGGATGCCGCCTGGCTGCCGGCGAGGTGGTCGTCGACGGCATAGAGGCTGCAATCGGTCGCCCATTTGCCGCAAGCCGCGAGCGCATCGCGCTGCGCGTCGTCGGTCGTGGCGCGGCCGGAACGCCAGCCGAAGGCGCCTTTGGACGCGACCGCGAACGCCTTGTGCGGATTGATGCTGGCGAGATAACGCGAAAACTCGTCCTTGCCCGAGCCTGAGAGCCGCCCGGGCGCCGGCAGCGGATCCGGCGGGCTCGACGTCTCGCGGCTGCCCAGCCCGCGCTCGCGCAAAAATGCGTCGACCAGCGGTGTCCAGAGCGGCCGCGTCACGGTGGAATAGAGATAGTGGCCGTCATCGCCATAGGCGGGCGCATCGATGAACTTGGCATTGCCGCCACCACTGCGGAACGCGTCGTAGAAGCGATGCGCGAGCACGGGTGCGAAGAACAGGTCGTTGGCGGCATAGACCCACAGCATCGGCACGCGCGAGGTCTTGCCGAAGGTCGCGAAGGCCTGCACGAGGTCATCCGCATTGCAGACGAAATTGTCGCTGGACGAGCCCCGGCCGCCGGCAAAGTTGATCGCGGCGACGAGCCCCGGCGGGGCCTGCGCGCTCAGGGCCACGGTGGCAAGGCCGCCCGCGGAATGGCCGACGGCGATCATGCCGGCCGTGGTGACGTCGCTTCGTCGCGCCATCGCATCGACCGCCGCGCGCAGGTCGGCGACCGCAACCGCGGTGGCCGGCAGATAGGCGGCGCGGGCGCAGGGGCCAAGGCTGTCGACCCGGTCGCCGGGCGAAGTGCCATAGCCGCGCCGCAGCACGATCAGCGCGGCAAATCCGCGCCGGGCGAATTCCAGCGCAATGGCATAATATTTGTGCGCCGACATGGTCGCGCGGTCGTCGAAGTCCCGCGGCGTGCCGTGGCTGAGCAAGGCCAGCGGATAGCGCTTGGACGCGGCGGGCCGCACCAGGAAGGCCTCCAGCCCCTGCGGTCCTGCCGCCGCCATCGGGATGCGGAGATCCTCGGTGTAGAACTCGGCAGCATTCGCGTGAGTTGCTACGCCCGCGATGGCGAGCAAGCAGAGCACGGGCACGAGCCGGCGCGCGAGGTCCATAGGCGGGATGATTCTCCGTGACCGCACGAGACCATAGCAGAGCCGCGCGATCCGGCGAACGGGCGTTCACCGGATGTGCGGGCCATTAGCTAGCCTCAATCGCTCACTTCAGCGTCTGAAGATAGGCGATGACGTTGCTGCGGTCAGTCGGGTCCGGCAGCCCCTTGAAGAACATCTTGACGCCGTGCACATCGCCACGGGGATCGGCGAGGTAGGCGTCCAGCGCCCCAAGTGTCCAGGCCTCCTTGTTGGCCTTCATCGCTTCCGAATAGGCGAAGTCGGGGACGGAAGCGGGCTTGCGGCCGACGACATTCCAAAGACTTGGGCCGACCTTGTTCACCCCGATCACGCTGGCGTGGCAGTTGGCACAGGTTCGCTCGAAAACGGTCTTGCCGGCGGCCGGATTGCCCTCCGCGGCGAGAGCCGACGAGGCGAGGCTCGCCAATATGAGCGCAAAAATCTGACGTCCAATCATCTCGAATTTGCTCCCCTTGGGACCCGCCGGTGAAACTCCTGCATTTCCCCGCACTTCAGTCATCGAACGGGAAGCAGCCTGCCGATGCGGCGCGGCAGCGTCTTTGTCCTGCATCAACCGACATCCGGCACCAAAGTACGAGATCGCCTATCGACCATTTCCGATGGATCGTCCCGTGGTGGATGGGCGTTGTCGGTTGATCGTCGGTCCGGCAATCGGCTTGGCGGCAGCCTGACCGATGGTATGGTGTTCGAGGCTGTCGTTTGAAGGTTACGAGGAGTTGCAGTGGCAGAAGTCGATCCCGCGGCGGGTAAGCCGGTTGCGCCGAATGCGCTCGCCAATATTCCGCGGCTTGTCACGGCCTATTTCGCCAACAGGCCGGATCCGGCTGATCCGGCCCAGCGGGTGGCATTCGGGACGTCAGGCCATCGCGGCACCTCGCTGAAGAATTCGTTCAACGAGGGCCATATCCTCGCCACGACGCAGGCGATCTGCGACTACCGGCGCGAGAAGGGGCTGACCGGTCCCCTGTTCATCGGCATCGACACCCACGCGCTGGCCGAGCCCGCGCTCGTCAGCGCCATCGAAGTGTTCGCCGCCAACGGCGTCGACGTCATGGTCGACCAGGCCGGCGGCTACACGCCGACGCCGGTGATCTCGCACGCGATCCTGTCCTATAACAAGGGGCGGACGAGTGGCCTCGCCGACGGCGTCGTCATCACACCGTCGCATAATCCGCCGGAGGACGGCGGCTACAAATACAATCCGCCGCATGGCGGTCCCGCCGACACCGACGTCACGGGCGTCGTCGAGAAGCGCGCCAATGCCTTGCTCGCCGATGGGCTGAAGGGCGTCGCGCGCATGGACTACGCGAAGGCGCGCAAATCATCTTCCGTCCATGCGTTCGATTTCGTCACGCCCTACGTCGCCGATCTCGGCAACGTCGTCGATCTCGCGCTCGTCAAATCGGCCGGCGTTAACATCGGCATCGATCCGCTCGGCGGCGCCGCCGTGCATTACTGGCATCCGATCATCGAGCGCTACGGCCTGAAGGCGACGGTGGTGAACGAGGCGATCGATCCGACCTTCCGTTTCATGACGGTGGACTGGGACGGCAAGATTCGCATGGACTGCTCCTCGCCCTACGCCATGGCGAGCCTGATCCGGATGAAGGATCGCTTTGACGTCGCCTTTGCCAACGACACCGATGCGGATCGCCACGGCATCGTCACGCCGACCGGCGGATTGATGAATCCCAACCACTATCTTGCGACCGCGATCGCCTATCTCTTCGCGCACCGGCCGCACTGGGGCAGGGACGCCGCGATCGGCAAGACCGTGGTCTCGAGCTCGGTGATCGATCGCGTCGCCAAGAAGCTTGGCCGCAAGCTGGTCGAGACCCCCGTCGGCTTCAAATGGTTCGTCGATGGCCTCGTCACCGGCTCGTTCGGCTTCGGCGGCGAGGAGAGTGCAGGGGCCTCGTTCCTCAAACGCGACGGCACGGTGTGGACCACCGACAAGGACGGCATCATCCTCGGCCTGCTCGCGGCCGAAATCCTGGCCAAGACCGGCCGCGACCCGAGCCAGCTGTTTGCCGACCTCACCGCCGAGCTCGGCGTGCCCCATTATGAGCGGATCGACGTCGCAGCGACCGCGGCCCAGAAGAATGTGCTGAAGTCGGTAACCCCGGAGCAGCTCGGCCTGAAGGACCTTGCCGGCGACCCCGTCCGCACGACCCTGAGCAAGGCGCCGGGCAACGGCCAGCCTTTCGGCGGCATCAAGGTCGAGACCGATTTCGGCTGGTTCGCTGCGCGGCCCTCGGGCACCGAGGATGTATACAAGATTTACGCGGAGAGTTTTCGCAGCACCGACCACCTGCACCGCATCCAGCAGGAGGCCCAGGCGGGGCTGAGGAAGGTGTTCGGGGCGTAGCTCGGCGAGCGGCCTCTCTCCATTCTTGCGACGATGGCGCGCCTCGCTCGGGCCTTAGGTGTCCGGGCGGGAGGTCCCCTCCTGCGCGCTCCCGCAAATATCGAAAAACAACCCCATGCAAAGGAGAACGGCGCTGCTCTCCTGGGCCTCGATGGCAATGTCACGACGCCTGGATCGGGTCAGGGATCGCTGCCAACCTCGTCATTACTGTATACATTTTTTCCATTGAAGGTATTAAAATACTCATATTATTTCACCGTCCGCTGATATTGTATACATAACGTATTCATAAACCCATGGGAGAGAGACCAGTGACAAAACCCTTCCCGATGAATGCCTGGTACGCCGCCGCCTGGGACGCCGAGGTGAAGCAGGCGCTGCTGGCGCGGACGATCTGCGGCAAGCATGTGGTGATGTACCGGAAGGCCGATGGCGGCGTGACGGCGCTCGAGGATGCCTGCTGGCACCGCCTGGTGCCGCTCTCCAAGGGACGGCTGGAAGGCGACACCGTCGTCTGCGGCTATCACGGCCTGAAATACAACGCGCAGGGCCGCTGCACCTTCATGCCCTCGCAGGAGACCATCAATCCGTCGGCGTGCGTGCGCGCCTATCCCGCGGTCGAACGTCACCGCTACATCTGGCTCTGGATGGGCGATCCCGCGCTGGCCGATCCCGCGCTGGTGCCGGACATGCACTGGAACGACGATCCGGCCTGGGCCGGCGACGGCAAGACCATCCATGTGAAGTGCGACTATCGCCTCGTGGTCGACAACCTCATGGATCTCACGCACGAGACCTTCGTGCACGGCTCCTCGATCGGCAACGAGGCGGTGGCCGAAGCACCGTTCGACGTCACCCATGGCGAGAAGACGGTCACGGTGACGCGCTGGATGCGGGATATCGAGCCGCCGCCGTTCTGGGCCAAGCAGCTCGGCAAGCCCGGCCTCGTCGACCGCTGGCAGATCATCCGCTTTGAAGCCCCATGCACCGTCGCCATCGATGTCGGCGTGGCGCCGGCCGGCACCGGCGCGCCGGAAGGCGACCGCTCGCAGGGCGTCAACGGCTTCGT
Source organism: Bradyrhizobium iriomotense (assembly GCF_030160715.1). Classification (GTDB taxonomy): domain Bacteria; phylum Pseudomonadota; class Alphaproteobacteria; order Rhizobiales; family Xanthobacteraceae; genus Bradyrhizobium; species Bradyrhizobium iriomotense. Next base: position 134,725 of record NZ_BSOW01000021.1, on the reverse strand, counting down.
GCTCAACACCATCACGCCCGAGACCGAGAAGACCTGCCACTACTTCTGGGCCTTCGCCCGCAATTATCGGCTCGGCGACCAGCGCATCACGACCGAAATCCGCGAGGGCGTCTCCGGCATCTTCCGCGAGGACGAGGAGATCCTCGAAGCACAGCAGCGCGCGATGGATGAGAACCCCGATCGCGTCTTCTACAACCTCAACATCGATGCCGGTGCGATGTGGTCGCGGCGGCTCATTGACAAGATGGTCGCGAAGGAAACCCAGCCGCAACATCTCCAGGCCGCGGAGTAGGTCATGGCCGAGCGCGAGGTCGACCGCTCCGTCTCGCAGACCGTGAAGGCGCAGCTCGCGCTGCGCGACCAGATCCTGTCGGGGTCTTTGCGTCCGGGCGAGCGCATCTCCGAGCTCCAGGCGGTCGAGACCACGGGCGCTTCGCGCACGCCGGTGCGCATGGCGCTGGTGCGGCTGGAAGAGGAGGGCCTGCTGGAGGCGATCCCCTCCGGCGGCTTCATGGTGAAGGCCTTCTCCGAGCGCGACATCCTCGATTCCATCGAGCTGCGCGGCACGCTGGAGGGGCTCGCCGCACGCTTCGCCGCCGAGCGCGGCGTTTCCGCGCGCGAGCTGGAGCCGCTGAAAGAGTGCCATGCCGCGATCGATGAGCTGTTGCGCCAAATGCCGATCTCGGTCGACGCCTTCTCGTCCTATGTCGCGCTGAATGCGCGTTTTCATGCGCTGCTCACGGAATTGTCGCGCAGCCCGCCCTTGATCCGGCAGATCGACCGCGCCTCCGCGCTGCCGTTCGCTTCGCCAAGCGGCTTCGTGATGGCGCAATCGGCGCTGCCCGAGGCGCAGCAGATCCTGATCATCGGGCAGGAGCATCATCGCGTCGTGATCGACGCGATCGAGAACCGGGAAGGCGGGCGCGCTGAAGCCATCATGCGGGAACATGCACGGCTCGCCGTGCGCAATCTGCGGCTTGCGCTGCGCAACCGAACGCATCTGGACCTGCTGCCGGCGCTTGCGCTGATCAAGTCCGCAACCGAATAGGGCCTCCATGCGATTCATCGAAACCTGGACTCCGGCGACGCTGGTCGAGACGCGCGATCTTTCGCCCAGCATCCGCGAATTCCTGATTCTGCCGGATCAATTCGACGGTGCCGCCTATCCGGTCGGCAGCCACATCAACGTGGCCGTGACCATCAATGGCCAGCCGGAGACGCGGTCCTATTCGCTGGTCGGCGAGGCCGATCCCAGCGGCTTCAGGATCGCCGTTCGCCGTGCCGAGGATTCCCGCGGCGGCTCGCGCTACATGTGGCAGCTCGCACCGGGCGCGCGGCTCGACGTCACGCTGCCTTCGTCGCTTCTGGCGGTCGATTGGAGCCGCAAGCACTATTGCCTGGTCGCCGGCGGCATCGGCATCACGCCGATCGTCGGCGCCGCGCAGGCGCTGGTCCGGCGCGACGCCGGCGTGACGCTGCATTATGCGGTGCGCTCGCGCCGTGACGCGGCCTATCTCGATCACCTCGCCGCGCTGCTGGGCGACCGTTTGGTCGTCCACGCCAGCGACGAGGGAGGGCGGCTCGATCTCGACGCGCTGTTCGCCTCATTGCCGCCGGACGCGCTCGCGCTGTTCTGCGGTCCCATGCGCATGCTGGACGCCGCACGCCATGCCTGGCTTGGTGCAGGACGTCCGCTCCCCGATCTGCGCTATGAGACCTTCGGCTCCAGCGGCTCGCTGCCGACCGAAGCGTTTCGCGTGCGCCTGAAGGGCTCGGATGTCGAATTCGAGATCCCCCGCGAACGCTCGATGCTGGACGTGCTCAACGCCGCCGGCCACGAGGTGATGTACGATTGCAAGCGCGGCGAATGCGGTCTGTGCGCGATCGACGTCGTCGATGTCCAGGGCGAGATCGATCACCGCGACGTCTTCTTCAGCGACCATCAGAAGCAGGAGAACCAGAAGATCTGCGCCTGCGTCTCCCGCGCGAGGGGTACCATCACGGTGGATACGCTGCACCGGGCGGATGCGATCTGACCAAACCACGGCGTGGATTCATCAATTCGTCGCGTCCCCTTTGCTCTTGGAAGGCGACCTTGCGGCCGACATGGCCGCAAGGTCGGCCTTGGGCCAACAGCCGATACCGACGATCCCGTTTTCGGGGATGGTCGCGACGGCTCCGTTGTAATGCGCACGCCGTCAATGAGCAAAGAGGGGAACGCGGAGAACCTTGAAGCCATTAATTTCAGGGAATGCATCTGCCGCGTCGGGGGATACTAGTTTCACTACTGCGGCCTGTACGTCTCCGCTGATAAGTCGGTCTAGCGAGGCGCGGTCGCCAACCGACAGCTGAGCGTCCGTAGCACCGACGGCCTCCAATGCGGCGCGGATGTCCTGTTCAACCGCGGACTGAGCCTTGTCGATGGCAACATTTTGGCCCTTGAGCGCGGCGACGGATTTTACATCCGGTCGGGAGAGCAGGAGCGCGACCAAAGGTATCGAGGCATTTACGTCGCCAGCCTTGGTCTCATCCGCGCGATCATTACCCGGCGCCTTCGGCGTTTCGGCGTTCGTGATTTGCTCGGCGATCGCTAACGCAGCCACGATCAACTCCTGAGGAGACCTCTCTTTGGGAGGACTGCTGGTCTCCACCGTAGGCGGAGCATTTCCGGTTTCGGGAAGAGGCGGAGGCTCTGGAGTTGTGATGAGCCACGCCGGAGGGCTTCTCGGCCTTGGAGGCGGCGGCGGGTTCGGAGCCGCAGCGAGCGAGGCCCGAAAATCACGGGTCTTCTTCCGAGACTGCGCATCGACCGAGGTCGGCTCAACGCGCTTCGAAATGCGTTTGCGGGGAGCTCCCGTCGACGCCTTGTCGACGGATGCGGCCCCCCTGGCAGAAGCTTGGCTCGCCTTAAGCGTCTGCCGGCTCCACGCCATATAGGACTGGCACGGGCGGTTGCACGGCACCCCATCGATGTAAACGGTGCCGGGAGGATCCAGCGGGCGAGCGAATGACCCTCCAACAAGGCCAACACTTAAAAAGGCTACAATTGCCCATCGTTTCATTGAAATTACTCCGGTTACACAATTGTTTGCCGTCCTTGCCGGTGCGCTTTCCAGTTGGCTCATTTTTGAGCCAGCCTGCTCACGCGATCGACGGATGGTTTTGAAACTGTCGTCCTCGACCGTTGCCGAGCGCGAAATAAAATCAGTGGCCGATGTGCGGACCGAGATAAATTATCAGAGACGTTGACTTCCAATTCCGACCAAATAACGGCCTGACGCCAACGATCGCCAATCGACGACTCCACGTGTCGATGCCCCCGCCGCGCGGGCACGCAGTCGATCTCACGCGAAGCTCACGCAATCTATCGACTGCTACGTGTCATCCCAGCGTCGGCATTGGGGCATTCTCGTCGATTGGCCATGACCGCGACCACGTCCGGTCTACCCAAAAGACCCAGCGCCACGGTGAAGGTCCGAGGTTTTTGCACCATTGAGAAGCCTTGCAACGTAGCCGGCTGATCTTCGGTACATATCGGCGAAACTTGGTCCATACGACGGGAGACCTCCATCCCTGACACAAGCCGTTGCCTCCCGGATTGATGGCAACCGGTACTGCGAGGCGAGCTCAATTAGGCGCTTGCGATTGTAAATGAAGAACGGCGACGCAAACGTTGCGACACCGTTCGCACCACGCGCGATATGGCACTTCCGCGGTCGTGAGGGCTATCACGTCGTTGGATGAGTATCGGGGGCAACTCCTCCTGCCAACCACTCAACGGAAATTTACTGGTTCGCTCCCGCGGTGGCGGTGGCCATGTATTTCGAAGAGAAATCAGCAACCCGGTCGCGCCACATTCCGACGAACGCCCCCGATGTCAGCTTATCGACCGATTTCCACGCGTGTTTGACGGCCGGGAGAGTATTCCGCCAGATCGCGCGTTTGCACCATTTTTCGCCTTTTTCCTTGCCTTCGCTGGTGGCACACATGGATTTCCAAGCGATGCGATCAGGTTGGCTGATGTGCTCGGCGGCGCCTTCCCAACCTTGTTGATGGATCAAGTAAAGGTCGCTCAAGGACGGCTTCTTGTGCGTCACCCACTCGAACAGAATGCCTTCGGTAATGACCTTGTAGGCCGCCGCAACCGCATTATCGCGGGGATTGCGAATCTGCCCGGAGCCGAATTTGTTGAACTCGTATTCGCTCAGTTGGAACAGGCCGATATACGACCCGGTGCGTTGCTTGGGGTCGAACCCGGACTCGATCTTGGCAACCGCCTTCATGAAACTGAAGTCCAGACCGAAAGCGTCGGAAGCGCGCTTGATCTCCTCGACCGGCGTTCCGACCGGGGTGTCCTTGAGTGAACTTAAAACGATAGCCGCCGGCTTCTCGGCAGGCGGCACTTCGGACCAGACGTAATAGATGAGATACCGGAAATCCTGCGTCACTGGTGCCGGGTTGGGGGCAGCATCGGGCGCATCGTGCGTTGTCGGCATCGGTTGGGCGACATCATGGTGGTTCAAGGCCATCCATTTTGCCTCGAAAGAATCGTCGCCGATTTCGGCTTGGGCCATCAACGACGGTCCGGAACCCGCGGCAGATGCCTCTGGCACGGCGGCGGAGAGCGCAGGCTCACCGGGCGTCTCGGCGCTCATAGCCGTTTTCGGCATTGCGTCCGGCACGGTCGCGCCTGGCGTGTTTCCGCCAACCTGATGGACGATCCCCGTGAATGTTATGGCACCCAAGATGCAGGTGGCCTGCAAGGCTTTCATGGCCCCCAACTCCGCGGCACGGTCCCCGAACGTACGCAGATGTTCCCGTAGTCCAAGGCGATGCCGTTTTTGTGGACAAGATTTGGAAGGGCTCATATTTGCTGGAGTTGTTGCCAAAATGCGACATCCTTGTGGCCGCTCGCGACTGCCAAGCCTCTTGGCATCGGCATCCCGCCCACGGGGCTTGCACTCGCGGATGAAGTCATCGAGTAACCCGCCACTCGGGCGCAGGACGCCCGCTCTCCGATCTGCGCTATGAGACCTTCGGCTCCAGCGGCTCGCTGCCGGCGGAAGCGTTTCGCGTGCGCCTGATGGGCTCGGATGTCGAATTCGAGATCCCGCGCGAACGCTCGATGCTGGACGTGCTCAACGCCGCCGGCCACGAGGTGATGTACGACTGCAAGCGCGGCGAATGCGGTCTGTGCGCGATCGACGTCGTCGATGTCCGGGGCGAGATCGATCACCGCGACGTCTTCTTCAGCGACCATCAGAAGCAGGAGAACCAGAAGATCTGCGCCTGCGTCTCCCTCGCGCGCGGCACCATCACGGTGGACACGTTGCACCGGACGGATGCGATCTGACGAAACGGGCGTGGACTCCTAAATTCGCCGCGTCCGCGTTGCACTTGTGAGGTGACCTTGAAGCCGACATGGCTGCATGTCGGCCTTGGGCCAACAACTGACATTAGCTATGGGGCACGCCCACATCGCGTAAGCCGCTTCCTCGCACTCGTCATCACCCGATGGCGATCTGTGGTTCTGTTGATTAGACTCCCTTCATCCCGATAGTCTTCCTCCTCGTGCAGTGTGCGAACGAATGCTACTTGGACGTAGCCGGGTGACACTGGTTGGACTCATCATTGCAATCTTTGGGGTGGCCTTCGTGTTCGGGGGGCACCCCGTTATTGCCGCGATGCTTCTGCTTCTGGCCTGGGTGCTGCTGGTGCTGGACGAAGACATGAAGTCTGGTTGAGCGAGTCATACAGTCGGAACATAGCCTTCGAGCTTGGCGCGCAGTCCGACGTCCGAGTCGGGTCATTCGCGCACTTTTTGGGGCGCGTGTCTGTTCATCCGCTGACCGCGGCGGAATAGCAGACATCTCCCAATCGCCGCGATGGGCCAGAAGCAGACCTGCCGATCAATCACTTGGGAATGGCATTTTTGTAGACAATGCCGTCCTTCATGATGATCAGAAACTTGTTCGCAGGATCAGCAATGAGGTTTATGTTTTCCAGGGGATTGCCGTCGACGATCAAGAGATCAGCCAGGGCACCTTGTTCGACGACGCCCAGTTTGCCGGGATAAGGGTTTCGCAAGTCTGACAAGGCGAGCAGTTCGCCGTTTGCCGAAGTCGCCATAGCGAGTGCTTCGGCAGGCGTGAACCAACGTGTCAGATCCACGATTCCTTGGCCCTGACGCTCAGCTAAAGCGCTCGAAAAAATGATATCGGTGCCGAAAGCGGTCTTGATCTTATATTTCTTCACGTAGCCGTATACGGCGTCGGTACCCCTCACTACTTGCATCATCTGCCGCTGCTGAGCGGCGGGGAGAACCTTCGCGCCGCCAAGATCGATGAAGGGCTGCATGCTGAGCCAGATACCTTTCTCAGCGATAAGCCGCGCAGTCGCCTCATCCATCAAGTGCCCGTGTTCAATGACCTTTACCCCAGCTGCGATCGAGCGCTGAATTGCACTCGGCGTGTAAGCATGCGTGGCGACGTAAGTACCCCAATCCGTTGCCACTTCGACCGCGGCACGCAATTCGGCCTCCGTAAAAGTGGTGACCTCTAGCGGGCTGAACGGTGAGGCGACGCCGCCGCCGGCTGTCAACTTGATCTGTGATGCTCCCTGCATGAGTTGTTCGCGCGCCCGCTTTCGAACCTCATCCGGACTGTCGGCAATGGCGCTTGCCCCCAGCTGCTCGACACGGCTCAGCGTCCCGCCGGTGGTCCTGGGGAGGTCACTGAGCTCTCGGAAATCTCCGTGGCCGCCGCTAATCGTGATGACGGCACCTGATGGGTAGATCCTGGGACCTGGCAGCAGGTCGTCGTCGATGGCTCGCTTGAGGGCGAAGACAGGTCCACCCATGTCTCGAACGCTCGTAAAGCCACGCATGAGCGTTGCGGTTGCCTCGGCGCCTGCCGCGAGCGTGCTGTAGCCGATGTCGTTGGACAAGAGCTGCGCGGCCGTTGCACGCACCATCATCGCGTGCCAATGCATATCGATAAGTCCAGGCATCAGCGTTCGCCCGCCGCCTCCGATCACGGTCATGCCGGGCTCGGCATCGATAGGCGTCGTCGAGATGCGCTCGATGAGATTGCCTTTGATCAGCACATTGGACGGTGCGGAGAGTGAAGCGCCCTTGCCGTCGAAGATGCGCACATTCTGGAACAACGTCGCGCCAGCATTCGCTGGCGGACTGCCTTGCGCGCGAGCGGCCGACGCAAGCGCGACGGCCACAAGGGGAAGCGTGGCGACGAAAATCTTTCGGGAGATTGAGTTCATTCGGCTGGCCCTCCTGACGGAATTTTATGGAGCCTTCACAACCTCTCATCGAGCATACTAGCTCGGCAGGACGGTTCAATGAGGCTGGGCCTGGGCCTGTGCAGCGGAAGTAGCTAAAAATAGCGAGATTGGCGCTTGCGGACTTGCCCTCTATCGGAACAGATCAGCCGCCCAGCAGCGCCGCCATCCGATATCGATCGATGATGTTGGGGTCCGGCGATAATGGATAGCCGTCCAATTCGGCCAGTTTTGCGGCCACGCGCGGCCTGGCGATGACGTCCTGAGGTAGCGCAACGCACATCGCGATTTCGATCATGCCACGGAGCACGTCGGCATCCTGAGAAGAGGCAACGAGAAGCTTGGCCATGACCGGGTTTGGTGCGGGCACCGGCATGCCCTCTTCCAGGGCGTTCATCTCGGCGATCCGCGCGCGGTCCGCTGCGATCTGGTTCCGATAAAACGGACCGACTTGGCTTTCGGTCTCAGCGTCGTATTCCCGGGAGAACGCTTCGGGATCATCGATGTGTCGGCGAGCAACATTGCGGAGCACCTGCGCGTGCAGGAGACCGACGCTCAAGCCTCGTCCCGCGGACGGGTTGGTACACGCCCATGCATCACCTACAGCGGCGAATCCTGTGATGACAGGCTGACCATCGACGACAAACCGGCGGTACCGATCGATAACTCCCGCCATCAGAAGGACGGGCGTGATTGGCTCCCCGTCGAGCCAATGGGCTTGCCGTGGGCATGCTGAGACGACACGATGGAACGTGGCCGTATCACGCAAGGCTCGCATCGCTTTATTCTTGGACGAGGTATAAAGAGTGATCGACCAGGTGTCGTTGTCCCCGTCCAGGGTAAGGATCGAGAACAAGCCCATCGGCGTGAGCGCGCGTCCCATCCTGCGAGGCCGCTGATGCCCCGAGAAATATCGCGTAAAATAGGCAAAGTTGCTATCTTCGGCTTCCTCGATCGGGCTGCGGCTACCCGCACTGATGATCCATTCGCAGGCCGGGCTTCGCCGTCCCATGGCGTCGATTACCAGATCAGCGCGAATCTCTTCGCCCGACGTCGTGCGCACCCCAGTGACGTGCGGCACACCAGGGATCGCCGATGCGCCCGTGATCAATTCGCGAACCCTGATCCCCCGACGGATCGTCACGTTCGGTGCGGCTTGGGCCATTGCAGCTACGGCCCATTCAACGATCGGCCTCCGACCCGTGACGAAACGTAGGGCTTCGTCACCCGGGCGCGGTGCCCTGTCCGTTATAGCTGGGGGAAGAGATCGACTGTCGAGATAGTCGACCCAGACGCAGCCGGTTCGAAGCAGGTCATCCGTCAGCCCTGGCAACTCCTGATCACTAATCATCCGAAAACGCGAACTGAGATTATGGGGTTGCCGGAATTGGGCGACTCCGGGACGTTCCCAAGAGTTCCACCCATCGACGGCAGCCATGGTTTGACCTGCCGGGTCAGCCTCCAGGACCGTGACGCAGTGGCCGTCGCGACCAAGCATGGTCGCTGTGCACAATCCAATCACGCCTCCGCCGCAGATGAGGACTTTGCTCATTCTTCCTCCCCGAGTTGTCCGAGTTGGGCAGACCGCCGAAGCGGCGCGGAATCGTCATCGTCTCCTTTGGCGAAACGACAGCATCGTGCTTCGAAATCTCGGTTCGAGACAACGATGCCCACTCCAGCGGGCACGGGTACTCAAGACATAGGTCGATGTGGCCAACCAGAGGTTCAAAGCTCTCCTTGCGCGATATGTCGGCCTATCCCCCGACAACAGCGTTGGCGGTTTCGAGATTGACGATCAATTCAACGTTCGCAGCTTGCTGCCGTCAAGTGATGGGCCACCCGAGGCTTGCCGTTCCTTCGCTTCGTAGTATTCAGCTGAGAACTTGATTGACCATCGCGCGAAGAACGAGCGCAATTCCTGAGTGGGCTTCTCGACGCCGAGATGTTCGGCGACATGCGCCTCGCGGAGCCACCGCACCGCCGAAGTGAGGCCGGCGGTGCGCTCGATCCTGTCAACCGCCGCGATTCCGACGACCTTTGCCTGCCGATAGCGAAAGCGGACTTTTCTGATCACATACATGCGCCTGATGGTTTCGTAGCCTTTGAATGCGAGCTGAACGAGTGGATGTTTTTTGGCCTGCGGCCAGGCTGCCGGGTAGACCGGCAGCACCAGAAGCTTGCTCTTCGCGATGACGGTTGCGAGGGGATGCAGGAGTTGCATCCAAGCTGGCCAGGACGTGACCTTGGCAAACAATATCGCGTGCATCGCCGTTGCAACCCCGAAAGAGATCGGTAGCCAAAGTACCGCGCACACGATCACGAGCAATGCGGTGTTCGGCGTGAGATGCCGGCATTCTCTGAACACCCAGGCCATGCCGTTTTCAAAGGCATCATGGACAGCTTGCTCGAACGCCCGATAGCCAATCTTCCGCCGGAGCCACAGCCAGTTCCGGCGGATCGATCTACTCCAGTGTCGACGTTTCGCCTCGGATAGGGGAAGGAAGCGCAACGCGCCGTTCATGACGGCAATGATGACATCGCCGAGAACCTTGGCCGCGAAGAGCGGAAGCCAGACAATCTGCATTGCCAAAGGGAAGGCGTAGTCGAGCAACCGCATCAGGAGCAAAAAAACGAAACGCAGGATCTTGTTTGTGGCGAGCGCGACAACGACAAGTGGGATGATGATCACATCGTCGAGGGCGCCGCGGAAACGGCCTTCCTCGGTCCATGCCGGGTGACGACCATCGGTCACAGTGCAACGTCCGGGCTGAAAACGGGGATCGTGCCGGCTCAAATTAGCATATTGCAGGCTCAGGGGGGACCTTAGGTAGCAGTCGTTGAGCGACAGAGAGCAGGTCCGCAAAGGGCCAATCTCGCTATTGCAGTTGGTCGGCTACTTCCGATCTACCCCCAACCCTCGGACATGTCGCTGCACTGCGCCAACTGAAGCGACGGGCCAGGCGCGTCGATTGAGCGTGCTTGCGGCCACGGAGTGAGGGGCGAGGTTCGGCGCCAAGGCTGATGACGGAGATTCCGCTGCGCCGTGGGCAGTGCTATGGTTCAGTGCGGTTCGCTGCGTTGGCGGCTCAATTCCCACGCGGCTGGCTATCGAGCGAATTCGGGGCTGGGATGTCGGAGGTTTCAGATAATCCCTTCGGTGACGTGCTGGATCCGATGGAGCGGATCTCGGAAACCTTGTTCGGCCTGATCATGGCTCTCACCTTCATCTGCTCGCTCGGGGTCGCGACAGGGGCCAGCGTCAATATTCAGACGATGCTGATCGGTGCGCTCGGCTGCAACCTGGCTTGGGGTATTGTTGACGGCGGTCTTTATCTGCTGGCTCGCATCAACGACCGGGGAAACAAGATGCTGACACTCCGCGCGATACGGCAGGCACCGGACTCCGAAACGGCGCGGCGTGTCATCACCGACGCACTGCCGCCGGAATTGGCGGCGTTCTTGCCTGCGGAGCAATTGGAATTGATGCGGCAGACATTGCAGCAGATGCCCGAGCCGTCCCACGGTCCAAGGCTGACGAAGCGCGATTGGACCGGCGCGCTGGGTCTTTGCCTGCTAAGCTTCCTTTCGACCTTCCCGGTGGTTATCCCGTTCCTGCTCCTGAGCGACGCCAGGTTGGCACTGCGCGTCTCCTACGCCGTCGCTATTGTGATGCTGTTCTGCTGTGGTTACGTTTTTGGAATTCAAAGCGGGCTGCGGCCTTGGGCGGCAGGTCTTGTGATGGTAGCTGTTGGTGGTGCGCTGGTGGGGATCGCGGTGGCTCTCGGAGGATAACCGACAGTGCGGCAGCGGGGTGTTGCATCGGTCCGGCGTGTATGCGGCGCCTCGTTCGCTGCGGTGGTTGGGCTGTGGCTTGCACCAATGAACGGCGCTGTGGCGCAGGCCAACCCTCCCAGTCCGGGCGGTGCGATCGGCCTTGGCAATCGCGGATGGTCGGCGGCCGACACTAACCGCGAAGCGTCTGCAAGCGAGCTCGAATTCAGCGCACGCGCGGGGGGCGCATCCGACTACATTTATCGCGGGGTCACGCTATCCGATCATGGGCCCGCGGCCGGCGCCGCCTTCGAAACGAGATTTGGACCGCTATACGCCGGCACCACGGTCGCCACCGTCAAGCTGCCGACCCAGCCGGCCGCCGAGTTCACCTTTGCAGGCGGTATCCGCCCGAAGATCGCAACGATCGATTTTGATGTTGGCGTGACCTATTTCGCTTATCCCGGCGAAAGGCTTCCCGGCGAGACCAACGGCATCAATTATTGGGAGGCGGTTATCCGCGGCGATCGGCACATCGGCGAACAGGTCCGCATCGCTGCCGGCTACGCCTGGTCTCCCAACGTCTCGAACACGGGCGCCTGGAGTCAATATGTTGCGGCCGGGGTTGGCTATGATGTGCCGGGCCGATTGCTGCCGCAGAATCTCGCGGTGTCATTCACGGCTGCTGCGGGCTATTCCTGGTTCGGCAATCAGGCCGCGCAACTTGGCGGCTTCCCGCTACCTGCCTATCTCAACTGGCAGGCGGGTGTGACCTTCACTCACAAGGCCTTCAACCTCGACCTGCGCTACTACGACACCAACCTGTCGAAGGAAAACTGCTTTGTCTTTACGGGCGATCCAAATGCGCGGCCGGGTGGCCGCGTCAATCTCGTCACCAACCCGGATGGCCTGGTCTCGAACTGGTGCGGCGCGGCGTTCGTTGTCAAAGCGTGGTTTGCGTTCAACTAGTTTCCGTAGCAGATGAGCAGTCGTGGCTGCCGCAAGCTCTCCGTCGAACAAACTCATCGCCACCGGTTCGTGACCCATAGAGCGCCCCACGATCCCAGCAGCGTGACGATCATCATGCCGGCGAGCGCGACATGCATCACGGGACCTCCCGCGGCCGCCAGCGATGTCGACCCAGCCATAAACGGGCTGAGTAACAATGCCACGACCATGCCGCCCAGGGGGGCGACCAGAAAAGCGCCGACGAACGAGACAACGATGTTCACGATCCAGCCAAGCACGCCCCGTTTCTTCGTCCATGCCTCGTGGACCCCGACAGCCAGTGCGCCGAGGAAAAAAGCCAGCGCAATCGCCATCGGCCCACCGACGCTGTCCAGCGGAATTGCGCCGCTCGACTGAAGAAGCAGAATGCCGATCACGGCAATGAGTACGATGTATTGCATGAGGTTTGCCCCTTTACCCTCGGAAGCTGATGTTTGTGCAGGCCCTAAAGCGCGATGCGATGGGATGAATCGTCATCGCGCTTTAAGTTGTTGTTTGCTCTACGCGGCGTAAGTCGCCCGCTGCTTCTTCGGGTCGAGCAGGGCCAAAATCTGCTCGGCCGAGGCGGGGCGGCTGATGAGATAGCCCTGGACTTCGTCGCAATTGGTCTGACGCAGATATTCGAGCTGATCGACCGTCTCGACGCCTTCGGCGACGACGCCGATGTTCAAGTCCCGTGCGAGGGCGATCACCGACTTCACGATCGCGGCGCAGTCCGGCTGCGCCAGCATGTCGCTGATGAAGGACTGATCGATCTTGATGCGGCTGAACGGCAGCTTGCGCAAATAGGTCAGCGACGAGAACCCGGTGCCGAAATCGTCGAGTGCCACGGTGATGCCGAGTTGCAGCAGTGCGTTCAGGATCGATGACGCCGAGCCGTATTTCGACAGCAGCATGGATTCGGTGATCTCGATCTCCAGCCGGTGAGGGGCGACGTTGGCCTCAGCCAGGGCCTGCACGATGGCCTGGAGAATGCCCGTGTTGTGGAATTGCGCCGCGGAGAAATTCACCGCGACCCTGATATCGACGGGCCACTCCGCCAGCGTCGCGCAGGCGCGCCTTATGACCCACTCGCCGATCTCGTGAATGAGGCCGGTTTCCTCGGCGATCGGAATGAACTCGCTCGGCGGCACCAAGCCGCGCACCGGATGCATCCAGCGCAGCAGAGCCTCGAAGCCGGTGATCCGGTTCTCCCTGAGATTGAGGAACGGCTGAAAGACCAGGAACAGCTCGTCGCGTGCGACGGCGAGCTCCAGGTCCGCTTGCAGCGCTTTGCGGTCGCGTGCCGACTTGTCGTCGGCGGCCTCGAAGAAGCAGATCGTGCCGGGTTCGGCTTTCTTGGCGCGATAGAGCGCGGCGTCGGCATGCTTGAGCAGGTTGAGCTGCGTGTCGCCGTCCCGCGGCGCCAGCACGATGCCAACGCTGGTGCCGCCGATGATCTCGCGGCCCTCGATCAGGAACGGCTCGGCGAAGGCCGCGACGAATCGCTCCGCGATTTCGAGGGCGTCCTCGGCCCGGGTGAGGTTGGCCATGACCAGCGCGAACTCGTCTCCGCCGATGCGCGCGACGTGCTCGGCCGCCCGCGTGCAGCGTTGCAGGCGGCTGGCGACCTGGACCAGGAACTCGTCGCCGGCCGGATGGCCGAACTTGTCGTTCACCTCCTTGAAGCGATCGAGGTCGAGCAGCAGCACGGCGAACTCCTCGCCGGACAGCGCCAGTCGCTTCAAGGCGGCATCGAGTGTCTCGTTGAACGCGAAACGGTTCGGCAGGTGCGTCAGCGGATCCTGGCGGACCGACCGTTCCGCTTCGAGCTGCTGCATGATGCGTCGTATGAAGGTGAAGGAATTGACGAACACGCCGCGCAGCAGCACGCCTCCGTACACCACGACCAGTACCGCCATCAGCAGATAGGCGGGATCACCGCCGCTGCCGAGACAGATGCCGATGCCGAGGAAGAGCGGAGTCGTGAACGCGATGGCCGCGATCGGGATGGTGGCGAAGGCGAACGCGCCGCCGGCAAGCATTCCGGCGCACAGGCAAGTGATGACCAGCTGGCCGCCGGTGGAGGCGTTGGCGAAGAACGCGACCGGCACGATGCCCCAGGCGGAGCCAAGGATGAAGGCGTTGCGCACCAGGCGGTGCATGGCGCGGCGGGATACGAATTGCGGCTTGGTGATCCGGCGCGCGCTGTGGGATTGCACGCCGAACAGGATCGCAGCGCCCGCGACCGCAATCGCCCAGACCACGGCGAATTTCCAGTCCGGCGAATCCCAGAGCGCGATGGCAAGCACGGCGGCATTGCAGGCATTGGCCAGCATGATGCCGACGGAATAGCCGAGCACGAGAGACATCTGTTCCGCGCGGATGTGGCCGGCGACGGCGTCGTCGGTTGCGGGTCCGCCGAACGCGGCGAGGTCGCCCGCGAACAGCTTTGTCAGATAGGACGTCAGTCGGGACCGCATTCGAGAGCCTGCAACATTGGCCGTTCATGTCGGCTCAACCTGCAGAATTCGCTGCAAACCTTTGACGAACTATGAATTATCGCCCGCGTCGGAATGGCTGCGGCACGATGTGCATATGGAACAGCCGGTATCGATAACAAATCGATACAAATGCCGTCCCCGGTTCCCGCGTTACCGCGCCAATTGCTTCGGATCGTAGAAGAAGCGCTCCTCGATCAGCTCATCGCCGCGCCAGGTCTGCCACGCGATCTCCTCCAGCGTGCGCGTGACGCCTTCGGCATTGGTGAAGGCGAATGTCCAGCGCGTGGCGACGTTGTCTCCGGCGATCAGGCTCGGTCCGATGCGCACGGCCTGGACCTCCTTGAAGGCAGCCAGCACGCCGCGTTCCTTGGCCGCTAGCCTGTCGCGGCCGACCATGGGCTCGGCCTGGTTTTCATAGGTGGCGGCGTCGGCTGCATAAAACCGCTCGATCGCGCCGACGAAGTCGCCGTCCTCCAGGTGTTTGGCAAACGCTTCGACAATCTCACGGCTCGGCATGGCAGCACCTCGCGACTATAAACCGACTTATGGTCGGTAAATACCGACCGTCAGTCGAAAAGTCAACTAGCCCCCTCAGCGAAATTCGACTACAGCAGAATTCATGGCAAAGCAGGCGGAGCGGCGGGCCGCGACCACGGAGGCGATCCTGACGGCGGCGCGCCGTCTGTTCGGAATGCAGGGCTTTGTCGCCACCACCATGGACGACGTCGCCGACGGCGCGAACGTTGCCAAGGGCGCGGTCTATCATCACTTCAAGACCAAGGAAGCGGTATTCGCCGCGGTGTTCGACCAGGTCTCGCGCGACCTCGTTGCCGAGATCGATCGCGCGGCACGCGCGGAGAAGGACGTGCTCGCCGCGATGGTCGCCGGCACACAGCACTATTTCGCCGCGACCGCCAAGGGCCCGACTGGCCAGATCATCCTGCGCGACGGCCCGGCCGTGCTCGGCTGGGAGCGCTGGCGCGAGATCGACGCGCAGCATTTCGGCGGCAAGATGCCGCGCGCGCTTGCGGCCGCGATGGACGCGGGCCTGATCGCGCGGCAGCCGATCGAGCCGCTGGCGCGGCTGTTGCTCGGCGCGGTGACGGAGGCTGCGGTGGCCTGCGCTGGAAGAGCTGACATCGCCAGGGCGGGCGCGGAATATGCCCGTGCGTTCAAGTCGCTGATCGAGGCGCTGCGTCTGCGGCCATGAGTGTGCTATGGACCTTCGATCCGAAACGCCCCAAGCAACAATAAGAACCGAAGCAGCATGACCACCCAACTGCCATCCGCCCGTTCAAGCGATCCCGAATTCGACTACGTCATTGTCGGCGCCGGCTCGGCCGGCTGCGTGCTCGCCAACCGGTTGTCGGCGAACGGCAAGCACTCGGTGCTGCTGCTCGAAGCGGGCCCGAAGGATTCCAACATCTGGATCCACGTGCCGCTCGGCTACGGCCGGCTGTTCAAGGAGAAGAGCGTCAACTGGATGTACCAGACCGAGCCGGAGCCCGAGCTCAACGGCCGGCAGGTGTTCCAGCCGCGCGGCAAGACGCTGGGCGGTTCGAGCTCGATCAACGGCCTGCTCTACATCCGCGGCCAGCACGAGGATTACGACCGCTGGCGCCAGCTCGGCAACGCCGGCTGGGGCTTTGACGACGTGCTGCCCTATTTCAAGAAGGCTGAGAACCAGGCGCGCGGCGCCGACGAGTTTCATGGCACCGGCGGGCCGCTGCCGGTTTCCGATCTGATCCTTTCCGATCCCCTGTCAAAGGCCTTCATCAAGGCGGCGGTCGAGACGGGCCTGCCGTACAATTCCGATTTCAACGGTGTCTCGCAGGAAGGCGTCGGCCTGTTCCAGACCACCACGCGAAAGGGCCGTCGCGCGTCCACGTCCGTCGCCTATCTCGGTCCCGCGAAGAACCGCGGCAATCTGACGGTCGAGACCTCGGCGCTCGGCCAGCGCATCCTGTTCGAGGGCCGCCGCGCCGTCGGCGTCGAATATCGGCAAGGTTCGGTCGTGCGCCGCGCGCGGGCGCGCAAGGAGGTGCTGGTCTCGAGCGGTGCCTACAACTCGCCGCAGCTGTTGCAGCTCTCCGGCGTCGGCCCGGCTGATCTCCTGCGCAAGCACGGCATCGATGTCGTGCTCGATGCGCCGGGCGTCGGCCACGATCTGCAGGATCACATGCAGGTCCGCATCGTGATGCGCTGCTCGCAGCCGATCACGCTCAACGACACCGTCAACCATCCGATCCGCCGCACGCTGGCCGGCGTGCGCTATGCGCTGTTCCGGCAGGGCTGGCTGACGATCGCGGCGGGCACGGCCGGCGTGTTCTTCAAGACCAGTCCGCGGCTTGCCACGCCCGACATCCAGGTTCATTTCCTGCCGTTCTCGACCGACAAGATGGGCGAGAAGCTGCACGATTTTTCCGGCTTCACCGCCTCGGTGTGCCAGCTCCGCCCCGAAAGCCGCGGCAGCTTGCGGATCAAGAGTGCGGACCCGACCGTGCCGCCGGAAATCCGCATCAACTACATGTCGACCGAGACCGACCGTACCACCAACGTCGAGGGCCTGAAGATCCTGCGCAAGATATTGCATGCGCCGGCGCTCAAACCCTTCGTGGTGGAGGAGGTCGATCCCGGCCTGAAGGTCGCAACCGACGCGGAGCTGTTGGAATACTGCCGCCAGCGCGGCAGCACCATCTATCATCCGACTTCGACCTGTCGCATGGGCAACGACGCGCTCGCCGTGGTCGATCAGCGGCTCAAGGTCCGGGGGATCGAGGGCTTGCGCGTGGTCGACGGATCGATCATGCCTGACCTCGTGTCGGGCAATACCAACGCGCCGATCATCATGATCGCCGAAAAGGCCTCCGACATGATATTGGAGGATGCGCGGTAACCCGCGCGGCTAGAGGGAGCATACGGCTTGGCTATTCGATTGCGAATCGGCACGCGCAAGAGTGCGATGGCGCTGGCACAGACGGAAGAGATCGCGCGCCGCCTGACCGCCACCGTGCCCGACATCGACGTCGAGATCGTCAAGTTCGACACCACCGGCGATCTCGACCAGACCAGCAAGCTGTTGCCCCATGGCGGCAAGGGCGGCGCCTTCGTCGCACAGATCCGTGCCGCCGTGCTGTCAGGCGAATTGCAGGCGGCGATGCATTCGCTCAAGGACATGCCGGGCAACGAGGACACGCCTGGCCTCGTGATCGGCGCCACGCTGTCGCGCGATCCGCCCGGCGATGCCCTGGTGCTGCGCGACGGTGTTTCGCTCGATGCGTTCAAGCAGTCGCGCGGCAAGGGTTTCAAGATCGGCACCAATGCGGTGCGGCGCGCGGCCTATGCGCGGCGGTTGTTTCCCGACGCCGAGGTGATCCACTTCCGCGGCGCCGCCGATACGCGCGTGCGCAAGCTCGACAACCGCGAGATGCAGCGGCTGCCGGATGGCGGCGCGGTCGGTCCCGCCGATGCGCTGATCATGGCGCGCTCGGGTCTCGATCGCGTCGGGCTGGCGCATCGCATTGCCTACGAATTCTCAGTGGCGGAGATGTTGCCCGCGGCGGGGCAGGGGATCGTCGCCGTCGAATGCGCCGCGCAGGACTGGCAGACCAGGCAGATTCTTTCGGCGATCGACGACCCATCGGCGCACGCCTGCGCCGATGCGGAGCGCGAGGTGCTCTGGGTACTCAATGGTCACTGCAATTCGCCGATCGCGGGCTTCTCGACGATCACAGGCGATCAGATGTCGCTCGCGGCCTCAGTGCTCGATCTCTCCGGAAATACGATCATCGAAGCTTCGCGTTCGGGCCCGGCGAACCGCCCGCGAGAACTGGGCCGAGCGGTCGGGCTCGATCTGCTCGCGAAGGGCGCCGCCGAGATCATCGAGCGCAGCAGGCCGCGCTAGCCGCGCACGCGTTTCAGCATCTGCTCGACATGGGCGATCGGCGTCTCCGGCTGGATGCCGTGGCCGAGATTGAAGATCAGCCGTCCCATCGCGAAATTCGCCAGCACCTCGTCGACGGCGCGATTGAGCGCATCGCCACCGGTGATCAGCACCAGCGGATCGAGATTGCCCTGCACGGCGACGCGTGACTGCACGCGCTCGCGGATGAAGGCCGGCTCCGCCGTCCAGTCGATGCTGACCGCGTTGACGCCTGTTGCCTCCACATAGCCCGGCAGCAGTGCGCCGGCACCGCGGGGAAATCCGATGATCCTCGCGTTGGGCGCCTTGGCGCGCACGCCCTCGACGATGCGCCGGGTCGGCTCGACCGACCAGCGCGCGAATTCGGCCGGCGGCAGTACGCCCGCCCAGGTGTCGAAGATCTGGAGTGCGTCGGCGCCCGCGGCGAGTTGCCCGAGCAGATAGTCGATGGAGTTTTCGACCAGCGTATCGATGATCTTCGCGAATGCCTCGGGATGTCGATAGGCCATCATCCGCGCCGGCGCCTGGTCCGGCGTGCCGTGCCCTGCAACCATGTAGGTTGCGACCGTCCACGGCGCGCCGCAGAAGCCGATCAGCGCTGTCTTCGGATCGAGCGCGCGGCGCACGATGCGCAAGGCCTCGAACACCGGCTCGAGCTTGCCGAAATCGGCGCGCGGCGACAGCGTGCGGACCTTGTCGGGATCATCGAGCGGCTCGAGCCGCGGACCCTCGCCGACCTCGAAGCGCACCGAACGGCCGAGCGCGTAGGGGATCACCAGGATGTCCGAGAAGATGATGGCCGCATCGAAGCCGAAGCGGCGGATCGGTTGCAGCGTCACCTCGGCCGCGAGCTCCGGCGTGAAGCAGAGATCGAGGAAGCCGCCGGCGTTGGCGCGGACCTCGCGATATTCGGGCAGATAGCGGCCGGCCTGCCGCATCATCCAGACCGGCGGAACGGTCTGCCGCTGGCCGGAGAGCACATCGACGAAAGGCTTTGCGGAGGAGGGCGGCACGAACGATCCCTGGGACATGTTGCGGTTCCTGATACACCGCCGCTCCGGCCGGGCCAAGCGGAACAGAGGAACCCCGCGGCGGCGGCGACGTTGACCGGCCAATGGAGGAGCTCATGGCTGAGAAATTCAACCCCGCGCCGCACGACAAGCACGCCGACGATCCACGCGAGGCGCTCGCCGCCGATCGCGAGACCCACGCCAGGCTCGATGCCGGGCTGGTCGATACCTTCCCGGCATCCGATCCCGTCAGCGCTGCCCAGCCGACGCCATCGAAGGCGGATGCGGAGGCGGACAGCCCTTCGCTATGGGACAAGGTTAAGGCGATCTTCGGCTAAGGCCCCGCGCGGGCCGATTCCCCCTCGATGCGCTAACCTGCCGTTAGCGATCAGATGATCGCGATCACCATAGGACTACGTAAAACGGCGCATTTTGAGGCGAATTGCGCTGCGCTTTTCAGGTTTCGATAACAGAAGCAGCGGATTTTCCGGCATCGGAGAATCCTGTTCGCATGAACGTCATGAGCCATAGAGCCGGCTTGAGCCGCCTGCCATTGCGGGCGGCGGCGTTCGTCGTGCTCACCTGCACGGCCATCCTCGGCATCAGCGGCTGGGGTGAATGGGGTTCGCGCGACGCGTTGCTGCGCGGCACCGAGACGGAAATGGCGAACCTCGCGCGATCGCTGACCCAGCATGCGGAGGACAGCTTCGATCTTCTCGATTCCGGTGTCGTCGGCGTCGTCAGTCGTCTGGAGATGGACGGCACGGACCCCTCCACCATCGCCAAGCTCCGCAACCTCCTCGAGCTCCGCAAGAAGGCGATCGAGCGCATTCACAGTCTCGCCATCATCGACGACAGGGGGAACTGGCTGACATCCGCCGGCACCGTCAGCTCCACGTTCAGCGACGACGAGTTCTTCAGACATCACCAGATTTCGCCGAAGCGGGAGGCCTATGTCGGCCGCCCGATCAAGAGCCTGGTCGACGGTGAATGGGTGGTCACGCTGTCGCGCCGGTTCAACAAGCCCGACGGCAGCTTTGGCGGCGTCGTGCTCGCAACCATCGGTGCGAACTATCTGTCGCATTTCTATCAGCAGTACCTGATCGGTCGGAACAGCTCGATCACGCTGGTGCATGGCGACGGCATCATCATCGCGCGCGACCCCAGCAATGACAAATTCGTCGGTCGCAGCGTGGCCGACGGGCCGCTGTTTCGAGAATCGAAGCTGCAGCCGAGCGGCGCCTACCAGTTCAAGTCGATGCTGGATGGTGTCGAGCGCGTCAGCTTCTACAAGCGCAGCGGCCGTTTCCCGCTTCTCCTGATCGCGACCGTTGATCGCCAGGAATTGCTGGCGCCCTGGCGCGCGGCGGCCCTCTCGCGCATGCTGTTCGTGCTCGCGCTGGCGATGCTCATCGCGATCATCGGCGCGGTGCTGGTCCGGCAGTTGCAGCGCGGTCAGCGCATGGCGGCGGCGCTTGCGGCCAGTGAATCCAATTTCCGCCTGATCGCAGAGGGTTCCGGCGACATGGTGACCCGTATCGGGATCGACCATGTCGTCAGATATGCCTCCCCCTCATCCAAGCGCGTTCTCGGATGGCGCCCCAACGAGCTTGTCGGTCATTCCGCACTTGCTGGAATTCATCCAGCCGACCTGCCGGTCGTGGAAGAGACGATCAACAGGCTCAAGCGCGGTGAAGTTGACGAGGTGCGTACGGTCCAGCGACAAAGGCACCGCGAGAAGGGCGAAATCTGGGTCGAATCAACCATGCGTGCAACGCGCAGGAGCGACGGCAGCATCGACGGTGCCATTACAGTCTCGCGCGACGTCACGGAGCAGAAGGAGCTGGAGGAGCGCCTAGAGGCACTCGCGATCGAGGACAGCCTCACCGGGCTCGCCAACCGCCGCCGCTTCGACGAGCGGCTGGACGAGGAATGGGCGAGGGCCTATCGCGACCGCTCGAGCCTTGGTCTGTTGATGATCGATGTCGATCACTTCAAGGCCTACAACGACGAATATGGCCATCCTGCGGGCGATGCGTGCCTACGTACCGTGGCGAAGATCATCGCGGCAGAGGCCCAGCGCGTCAGCGACCTCGCCGCGCGCTATGGCGGCGAAGAGTTCGCCGTGCTGCTGCCGAACATCGATGCGGCCGGCTGTGCCCGGATCGGCGAGCGGATCCGCAAGGCGATCCGCACCGCGGGCCTCGTACATGCCTCCAATGAAACCGCCGGCTGCGTCACCGCCTCGGTCGGTGGTGCGACCTGCCGGCCGTGGCTGGAGCGAACTGGTGGTCCGGGAACGCTCGTCGAGGCCGCCGATCGCGCGCTCTATGGCGCCAAGGAGGACGGACGCGACCGGCTGGTGATGTCGGTCGAGGTCTTCAATCTGCTGCCGATGGCTTCAGGGCAGTAAGAGGCGCGCGCCTTAAAGTGCGATGAGATTGGGCTGAATCATCATCGCGCTTTAGGTTGTTCTTTGAGCATGATCTTTTCGGAAAACCGCTTCACACTTTTCCGGATCATGCTCTAGTAATGCGGCGGACGCTCGCTGGCGGGGCCGGGCGCGTTGGCTTCGGCTTCCTGGAGACGCTCGCTCAGCGCTGCGATCTGCCGCGTCAGCGCATCGATCTGCTTCCACTGCGCGGTGATGGTCTGGTTCAGCTGCTCGATGGTGTCGTCCTGATAGGCGAGCCGTGCTTCGAGCGTGTCGATGCGTTCGCTGAGCGTCGTGATCTCATTCATCGGCGGAGGCGTCCTTCTGCCGCTCGCGCACGCCATGCTCTCGCAAGCCATGTTCTCGCAAGCCATGGCCGAGCGCCACGCGCTCGTCGAACACGAAGCATTCGCCGCGCCACCGGCTTTGCTGTTCCGGCACATCCTCGAGATATCTGAGGATACCGCCCTTGAGGTGATAGACCTCGGCGAAGCCGCGCGCGAGCAGATGCGCGCTCGCCTTCTCGCAGCGGATGCCGCCGGTGCAGAACATCGCGATCCTGCGATGCTTTGCGGGATCGAGCTGCTGCGCGGCAAACTCCTTGAACTCGCCAAAGCTCCTGATGCCGGGATCGACGGCGCCTTCGAACGTGCCCATCGCGACCTCGAAGGCGTTGCGGGTGTCGAGCACCAGCGTATCGGGCTCGGCGATCAGCGCATTCCACTGTGCGGCATCGACGTAGGTGCCGACCTGACGCGTCGGGTCCGCGGCGGCGTCGCCCAGCGTGACGATCTCCTTCTTCAGCCGCACCTTGAGCCGGCCGAACGGCATCGCCTCGCTGGTCGAGAATTTCAGTTCGAGATTGTCGAGCCGGCCGCCGAACATCTCGCCATGCGCGAGCTCGTGGGCAAAGGCATCGATCGCCTCCGCGGTGCCTGCGACCGTGCCGTTGATGCCTTCCTGCGCCAGCAGCACGCTGCCCTTGATGCCGAGGCTGGCGCACAACGCGCGCAGGGGCTCGCGCAGCTCGCGGTAATCCGCGAGCGGTGCGAACTGATAGAAGGCAGCGACTCTGTAGATCATGGCGGCTCGTTTAGCAGGCGGCAGCCGCCCAGAAAACCCGCAACCCGCGAGTCCATTCGTGCAGCGGATGGCAGCCATTTCCGTGGTATGCCAGCATTGCCCCGCGGGGTCCGAATGTGTCATGTAGACCCGGATTTTTTGGAGGGCGCGGCGTACGCGCGCCCGCGGCAAGAGAGCAGAACAGGCCAAGAGAGCGGCCAGGAGAGCAGAACAGGCAATGAGAAGCTTCCATTTCCCCGGCAGGTCCACGGTCCACGCCCAGAACGCGATGGTGGCGACCTCGCACCCGCTGGCCGCGCTTGCCGCGGTCGAGGTGCTGCGCGAGGGCGGCACGGCGGCGGACGCGGCGGTCGCGGGCAGCCTGCTGCTCGGGGTGATCGAGCCGCAATCGACCGGCATCGGCGGCGACTGCTTTGCGCTGATCCAGCCGCGCGGCGAGGGCAAGATCACCGCCTATAACGGCTCGGGCCGCGCACCGAAGGCCGCCAATGTCGAGTGGTATCTCGAGCGCAAGATCAATTCGGTGCCGCTGACCTCGGCGCACGCGGTCTCGATCCCCGGCGCGATCGACGCCTTTGCGACCGTGCTGCGTGACCACGGCAAGTTCGGCTTCGACCGCCTGGCGCAGCCCGCGATCAAGGCGGCGGAAGAGGGCTATGTCGTCGCCCCCCGCATCGCCTTCGACTGGAAGAACCAGTTCGAGAAGCTGAAGAACGGCACTAATACCGAGCGCTATCTTCTGCCGCACGGCAAGCCGGCCGTGGCCGGCGACGTCATCCGCCAGCCCGAGCTCGGCAAGACGCTGCGCGCGATCGCCAAGGACGGCCGCGATGCCTTCTACAAGGGCCCGATCGCCGAGGACATGGTCGAGACGCTGCGCGGAATCGGCGGCCTGCACACGCTCGACGATTTCGCTGATCATACCACCGAGGTGACCACGCCGATCGGCACGACCTACAAGGGTTACGACGTCTGGCAGTGCCCGCCCAACGGGCCCGGCATCACCATGCTGGTGATGCTGAACATCCTGTCCCGGTTCGACCTCAAGAAGTTCGCGCCGCTCAGCGTCGAGCGTTTCCATCTGGAGGCGGAGGCTGCGCGCATCGCCTACATGATCCGCGAGATGCATGTCGCCGATCCCGCGCACATGAAGATCGACGTCGCAAAAATCCTCGCGACGGAATTCGCCGACGAGTACATCGCAAAGATCCGCATGGACGGGCTGCTCGATCTGCCGAACGTCGCGCCGCCGATGAACCCCTCGACCATCTACATCACCGTGGTCGACAAGGATCGCAACGTCTGCTCCTTCATCAACTCGATCGCGCATTCCTTCGGCTCGGCGATCGTGTCGAACAAGACCGGCGTGCTGCTGCAAAACCGTGCCGGCGGCTTCCGTATCCAGCCGGATCATCCCAATTGCATCGCCGGCGGCAAGCGCCCGCTGCACACGATCATTCCGGCGCTGCTCACCAAGGCGGGCCGCGGGATCATGCCGTTCGGCGTGATGGGCGGGCAGTATCAGCCGGTTGGCCAGACGCATGTGCTGACCAACATCCTCGACTATGGCTGCGACGTGCAGGAGGCGATCGATATGCCGCGCGGCCTGCATTACGAGGGCGTCTATCAGCTCGAGGACAGCGTGCCGGCCGCGGTCGTCGATGGCCTCAAGAAGCTCGGCCACAAGACCACGAGCGTGGTCGGCCCGCTCGGCGGCGGCCAGGCGATCTGGATCGACTGGGACAAGGGCACGCTCACCGGTGGTTCCGATCCGCGCAAGGACGGCTGCGCGCTCGGCTACTGAGATTGCCGCGCGCGAGGCTGGTCATGCCTGTCGCGTTGCGCTAGACACCTCCCGCTTCAAACGGAAGGTGTCTTATGCAGCGTGTCCAGCGTGCACTCCTCACCCTCATGTCGGCGCTCGCGATCACGGTGATCGGCGCAGTGTCGGCGTTCGTCTCCACCCCGGCATCGGCCCAGACCGCAGGAAAAACCATGACCACAGCTTCAGGCCTCGAGATCATCGACAGCGTCGCCGGCACCGGCGCCTCGCCAAAGCCCGGCCAGATCTGCGTGATGCACTACACCGGCTGGCTCTATGAGAACGGCAAGAAGGGCAAGAAATTCGACTCGTCCGTCGACCGCAACGAGCCGTTCGAGTTTCCGATCGGCAAGGGCCGCGTCATCGCCGGCTGGGACGAGGGCGTTGCCACCATGAAGGTCGGCGGCAAGCGCACGCTGATCATCCCGCCGCAACTCGGCTACGGCGCACGCGGCGCCGGCGGCGTGATCCCGCCGAATGCGACGCTGATGTTCGACGTGGAATTGCTCGGGGTGAAGTAACCGCAGGTACCAGCGCAAACAAGAAGACCGGCCTTGCGGCCGGTCTTCTCGTCTTTAGTCTCGTGCGTCACTCTGCCGTACGCTTGGCGTTTGCCGCGGCGCGATCGATCGCTTCCTTCGCGGCGTCCTTGGCATCGCCCATGGCCTGCTGGCCCTTGCCCTTGATCTCCTGCACGACGCCTTCGCCCTTCATGCGGTCGGAACCTGTGGCCTCGCCAATGCCCTGCTTGGCCTTGCCGATCGCCTCGTTGGTGGCGCCCTTGATCTTGTCGGTCGTGCTACCCATGAAAAAACTCCTTCCATCTTGATCGCCAGGACAACGCCACGCGCCTAAGAGCGTTCCGATTTTGGTATGGCTTGATGCCGCAGCTTTGGTTAGCTTGCCGCGTAGGGAACCAACGGAAAGCAGTCACATGAGCGGCCATGACCACACGCATTCCCATCATCACGATCATGACGATCGCTGGAAACATGACGGCGTGCGGGTGATCCCCGGCAACCAGCTCGATCCCAATGTTCCCTCGACGCCGGGCATGGACCGCAAGGCCGCGATCAATTTCGCGCGCGTCGGCGCACAGAAATTGTGGGCGGGCACGGTCAGCATCAAGCCCGACGCCAAGACCGGCGCGCATCATCATGGCCATCTCGAGAGCATCATCTATGTGGTGAAGGGCAAGGCCCGCATGCGCTGGGGCGATCACCTCCAGTTCACGGCAGAGGCCGGCCCCGGCGACTTCATCTACGTGCCGCCTTACGTGCCGCACCAGGAGATCAACGCCAGCCCCGACGAAGTCCTGGAATGCGTGCTGGTGCGCAGCGACGGCGAGGCGGTCGCGATCAATCTGGACATCGAACCGGTCGAGAAGCCGGAGTCGGTGCTCTGGATCGACCCGGTGCATCGGGATCCGAACGAGACGAAGTAAGGCTGCTTAGGACGGGCGGGGCTCGGTGCGACAGACCCCCGCAGGTGAGTGTCTTAAAATATTCGGAAGCCGTGTCGGATGGCCGTCCGCCCATCCGTCCTTGGGCAGAACCCCGCCCAAGGAGCTTCCGATGCCCAAGATGATTTTCGTCAGTCTGCCCGTGACCGACCTCAAGCGCGCCACGGCCTTTTACGAAGCGGTCGGCGCGGTCAAGAACCCGCAATTCTGCGACGATACGACGAGCTGCATGGTCTTCTCCGAGACCATTTTCGCCATGCTGGTGACCCACGACAAATTCCGCCAGTTCACGCCGAAGCCGATCGCGGATGCCAGGACCTCGAACCAGGTGCTGCTCTGCCTTTCCGCCGACAGCCGCGACGAAGTCGACGACATCGTCGGCAAAGCCGAGGTCGCGGGCGGCACGGCCGATCCCAGCCCGAAGGATGAGTTCAGCTTCATGTACGGCCGCAGTTTCGAGGATCCGGATGGCCATATGTGGGGTGTGACGTGGATGGATGTTGCGGCTGCCACCAGCCAGCCCGACATGGCGAATGCTTGATTCGATCCGGTGCACCGCGATCCCAACGAGACGAAGTGATCTGATCTCGAGCCACACCGTCATTGCGAGGAGCCAACGGGTCCGGCCTTTGGCCGGCCCGATCACAGGCTCCGCGACGAAGCAATCCAGACTCCAGCGGCGGATGCATTTCTGGATTGCTTCGCGGAGCCTGTCATCGGGCCGCGCTTCGCGCGGCCCCGGCGGCTCGCAATGACGGAGGATGCGGCTGGCGTCGTTCAGCACGTCTGGTAAGCTCGCCTGGAGCCTGCACTCAAAAAGCAAGGCCAGGGAGATGACTATGGCGAAGCCCGATCATTCACTGCCGCGGCGGACTCTGATCAAGGGAGCCGGTGTGCTCGGGGCTACGCTGGCCGGTGCCTTGCCGCAGGCCCGCGCCGCCGATCAACCCGCCGACATCTGGTCCAGCGAATACCGGGCGAAAAAGGGCGACGTGCCCTTGTGGATGTACCGCAAGCGGTTGGGGGCGCCGAAGGCGGGCGAGGCGGCGCGGCCGGTCGTTGTGTTCGTGCACGGCTCTTCCGTCACCTCGCGGGTGTTCGATCTCAGCGTGCCCGGCAAGGGCGAATACTCCACCATGAATGAGTTCGCCCGCTACGGCTTCGACTGCTGGACGCTGGATCACGAGAACTACGGCAAGTCGGGGCGCACCTCAGGCAATTCCGACATCGCAAGCGGCGTCGAAGATCTGAAAGCCGCGGTGGAGGTGATCACGCGCGAGACCGGGCAGAGGAAATTCCATTTCGTCGGGGAGTCCTCGGGTGCGTTGCGTGCCGGCGCTTACGCCATGGTCGCGCCGGAACGCATCGATCGGCTTGTGTTCGCGGCCTTCACCTACAAGGGCGAGGGCTCGCCGACGCTGACGAAGCGCGCCGAGCAGGTCGACTATTACCGCACCCACAACATGCGCAAGCGCGACCGCGAGATGATCCGCTCGATCGCGACCCGGGACAAACCGGGCACCAGCGATCCCGCCGTCATGGACGTGCTCGCCGAGGTCGAGCTTCAGTTCGGCGACCAGATCCCGACTGGCACCTATCTCGACATGACGGCCAACCTGCCGGTGGTGGACCCGGAGAAGGTGCTCGCGCCGGTGCTCCTGGTGCGCGGCGAGTTCGACGGCATCGCGACCGTCGCCGACCTCGAGGCGTTCTACAACAAGCTGCCGAACGGCGACCGTCAGTTCGTCATCCTGCCGGGAACCGCGCATTCCGTCGTGCTGGCAATCAATCGGGCGCTGTTCTGGCACGCCACAAGGGCATTTTTGACGATGCCGACGCCGATCGCGACCTGACGCAAAAAAATGCGCGCGGCCTGTCGGATCGCCGGCGGCTGCGTCGTCGTCGGATCGGGACCTGCCCGAAAGAGGAGTTTTGCCCATGTCCAAGGTTACCCCCTGCCTGTGGTTCAACGGCGATGCCGAGGAAGCTGCAAATTTCTACGTATCCCTGATGCCGGATTCGAAGATCCTGAAGGTCCAGCGCAACGTCGCCGATAATCCGTCCGGCAAGGAAGGCTCCGTGCTCGTCGCCGAGTTCACATTGGGCGGACAGCGGCTCGTGGCGCTGAATGGCGGGATGAAGATGGAGTACACCCACGCCCTTTCGCTTCAGATCGATTGTGAGGATCAGGCGCAGGTCGACAGTATCTGGGAGGCCTTCCTCGCCCATGGTGGCAGAGAGGAGCAGTGCGGCTGGATCAGGGACCGCTGGGGCGTGGCCTGGCAGGTGGTGCCGAGGGCGATGTTCCAGTTTCTCGGGAGCTCCGACAGGGCCGCCGCCAAGCGCGCCATGCAGGCCATGATGAAAATGGTCAAGCTCGATGTCGAAGCGCTGCGCCAGGCCTATGAGGGCAAGTCGGCGGCCTGATGTGCGCGCTCACTCCACATTCTTCGTGTCATCGCCCGACTTGATCGGGCGATCCAGTACGCCGCGGCGGTTGTGATGAATCTCGCTGTCTCTGGAATACTGGATGCCCCGGTCAAGCGGGGCATGACAGCAGAGATGTTGGCGCGAGTAAGCCAACTCTCAGTAATTGATCCGCAAGCCCACGCCGCCGTGGATGGTGTTGCCGACCGGCTGCGGGCCGAGCGTGCCGTTGGCGAAGAGGTCGACGATCCACCCTTGCGCGAAGCGGAAGCCGAGGCGGCCGCCATATTCGAACCAGCCTTGATTGCCGATGGTCGGCACCACCGTGCCGTTGCCGGTGACGGTGGCGACGATGCCGGAATGCGTGCCGAACGATTGCACCCAGCCGCCGTTGACGTTGGCCTCCACCGTGCTGCCGAACAGGTGCGTCCACTGCCCGCCAAGCTTGACGAGGCTGGTGCGGTCGGTACCATCAGCGATCGTCGCATCGGACGGGTTGAAAGCGACGGTCGGGTCGCTATAGCCGGACACCCGCTGCCAGAGCTGCCAGAACTCGACGGAGGCCGCGACCTCGTCGCGCGGCGACACCCGGCTGATCCAGCCGGCCCGGCCGTAGACGGCGTAATTCGAGCTGTCGGTCGAACCGGTGACCGTGAGTGCGCCGAGGCTCGTCTGATAGCTGCGGGTGTAGCGCACTTTCTCCCAGGGCGTGAGCACCGTGCCGATGTCGAAGAACGGGCGTGACGAACCCCAGTCGGTGAAATCGTAGCGCAGCGCGAAGGCGCCGATCGGCGCGCTGGTGACGTGATAGCCGCCCTCATTGTATTGCGTGTAGGCGAGGCCCGCGAGCAGGGACAGATTGCTGGTGAGCTCCTTGCGGCCATGGACACCGGCGGAGAACGAGCCGGCCGAGCCGAACGCGCTGATGCAGTCGCTGCAATTGACCTGCTCGTTGACGCCGAGCAGCACCGTGCCGAGCACCCGGTTGGTGATCATCTGGTTGAAGCGCTGGTTGGCGAGGTCGCCGATCGAGCCGGCGCTGGAGTCGGCTCCCGACGTGGTCGGGTTCGCCCCGGGCGTCGGCGAGGGAACGGGCGACGGCGAAGGACTGGGTGAGGGCGTGGGCGTAGGAGTCGGTGAGGGACTGGAGGTCGGAGTGGGCGTCGGCGTCGGTGAGCATTCGGTGCAGCTCTGGGCGGAGGCCGGCTGCAACTGTGCCGCGAGCAGCACGAGCGACGTCACCGCGAGCAACACGGCCGAGAGAACGACGTTGCGAGTCCCCAGCTTCGCCACGGTCACCGTCCGCACAGCATGCCGTCATCATGGACGGCGGGCGTGATGGTCGGGGAGGCGTCGGCGTACTGGTTGACCGAGCACAGCCCGGCCGCCGCCGTACAGGTCGCGGCAAAGGTCCAGGGCGGCGTGCCGGTCTTGGTGATCGTGGTCCGGCCGCCGGTCGAGGTGATGATCGCGGTGTCGCCCGGTTGCGTGAGCTGCACGCACTGGAAGCTCAGCGTGCAGACATTGGCCGCGCCGTCCTGCAAGACGACCACGGAGCGGCCGCGTTGGGAGAGGATGTCGAGCGTGGTGCCGCGCACGCCGATGGTCGCGAGCGGCGTCGTGATCTTGTAGGCGGCCTTCTCCGAATGTCCGGTGACGAAACGGAAGGCGCCGGTGGTCATGCTGATTGCGACGTCGCGATAGCTGTGCTCGTCGTTGAAGACGGTGCGGTCGAGCTTGAGCGTGGCGCTCGGCCCGAGCGACAGGTTGGTGCTGTCGGCCATGACGAAACGCGCCGCGCCGGCTGCGCCGGTGCGCACGGTCTCGTCGCGCAGCATGCCGTCGCCGACGTTGATCTGCGTCGTCGTCGCGGCGACGCGAACCACCTCGTTCTGGATCACCACGGCTTCGCCGACGCGCGTCTGCGCTTGTGCGGCGGAAGCCGTACAAGCGAGAACTGTAAGCAATGCAGGAAAGAAAACGCGAAGACCAAAATTCATTTCGTAGCCGATCGATGTGTCCCGTATCGTACCGGATCGCGCCTGCTTATGATGTGCCATAATTATCACAAGCGACGCAGGACGAGCGTCATGGTTAGTGACAGTTGCGGCAAAATGCGTTCAATGCGCTGAGCAAAGATATTTTTCTTCGCGGTGAGCCAAATTTGCCACGCAAAACATCCCCACAGCGACAGCGCGAAGTGACTCCTGTGCCGCATATGTCGCGGAGCGCAGTGATCGCTGTCGTGATTTTCCTGGTCGCGCATCTCGCGCTTCTGATCGGCGTCTCGACGCCGGACAAGTTCGTGTTCGACGAGGTGCATTACGTGCCGGCCGCGCGGCAGATGCTCGAGCCGGTCATGCCCAGGCCCGTGCTCAATCCGATGCATCCGCCGTTGGCAAAGGAGCTGATCGCGCTGTCGATCGCGGCCTTCGGCGACAATTCGCTGGGCTGGCGCTATCCTGCAACGCTGTTCGGCGCGCTCGCGGTCGTCGCGGTCTATCTTTGCGGCCTCGCGCTGTTTTCGGCGGAGGGCCCTGCGATCGCGGCGGCGCTGATCGCCTTCTTCAACCAGATGCTGTTCGTGCAGTCGCGCATCGCGATGCTCGACGTCTTTGCGCTGGCCTTGGGCCTAGTGGCGTCGGCGGCCTTCATGCATGGCTTTCGGAGAGAGCGGCCGCACCGGTTGTTTGCCCTGGCCGGCGGATTGTTCGGTCTTGCCGCCGCCTGCAAATGGAGCGGCCTGTTTCCGCTCGCCGCCTGCATCGTCATCGTCGCGGCGATTCGCTTGATGCAGAGCTGGCACACGCTGTTTGCCGACGCGAATCCGACCGACTGGTATCGCCCCGATCTCTGGCCGGATTTCAGGGCGCAGCATTTTGCGCTCTGCTTCGTCCTGTTGCCGGTGGTGTTCTATCTCGTCGCGTTCGTCCCGCTCTATGGGCTATCGCCGTCGGAACTGATCGAGGCCCAGCGGCGCATCTTCGCCGATAACACCACGACGGCGATCGCCGGCCACACCTATATGAGCTCATGGCCGTCCTGGCCGTTTCTCGTGCGCCCGGTCTGGTTCCTGTTCGACAAGATTGGCGATGATCGGATCTCCGCGATCGTCTTCCTCGGCAATCCCCTGGTGCTGTGGCCGGCGCTGCTCGCGCTGGCAGTCGTGTTGCGCGACTTCATCGTCACGCGGCGCTGGGATGCGTTCCTCATCTCGGCGTTTTATTTCGGACCGTATCTCGCCTGGGCGCTGCTGCCGCGCACGCTCGGCTTCATCTACTACTATCTGCCGGCCGCAACTGCGTCCTCGCTCGCACTGGTCTATGTGCTGCGACGTGGGAAGCTTCCGTCCTGGGTGCTGTGGGCCTATGTTGCGATCGCAGCCATCGGCTTCGCCGTCATGCTGCCGATCTCCGCCGCCTTCGTCGGCACCTCGATGCAGACCTTCAACCGGCTGATGCTCTTCCAGAACTGGATATGAAAATCGCCCGCCGCGGGCGCGGCGGGCGATTTGTCGAAATGGACGCCGCGACTACTTCGAGGCGGTCGTCTTGGTTTCCATGTTCACGACCTGGACGCGACGGTTGATCGGGTCGGCGCCGTTTGCGGTGTCCTTCAGCTTGGTCTTGCCATAGCCGACGGTGACGAGATCGCTGCCGGTGAGGCCGTAGTTCTGGATAAGATACTTCTTGATGGTGTCGGCACGCCGCTCGGAGAGATCCTGGTTGAAGGGATCGCTGCCGATCGCGTCGGTATGGCCGGCGACGACGAAGGTCGAGCCCTTCAGCGCCGGATCGGAGAGCGCCTTGCCGAGCGCCTGCACCGAGGCCTCCGAGGTCTTGGCGATGTTGGCCGAGTTGTAGTCGAACTGGATCTCCAGATCGATCTTCGGCTTGCTCGCCGCAAGCTCGGCGATCTGCTCACGCTCGCCCATCGAGAGCGAACGGGTCTGCCGGTTGCGCACGGTATTCAGGAAGCTCGCCTCCTTGGCCTGATCCGCGGTCTCAGTCTGCGGACCGGCGGACAGGCCGCGGGTCAGCGGCTTCGACTTCAGCGCATTCAGGATCTCGTTGGCGGTGATGTTGTTGTCGCCGGCGAGTGCCAGGCCCGCCGTCAGCGACAGCGCGGCCGAGATGGTAATCGCCTTCAATCCGAAAAACTTATCAAAACGGGTCATTGTCTTAAGTCCTCGCGGTTAGCCTGATGGCGATTTGATGCTGCGAGCCTAGGCCAGGTTCAAACACCCAGGTGTGATCCGTATCACATTTCGAAATGGACTCGTGTCTGTGCCCATTTTAGCGCCGGAGGCGGTCGGCATCCAATTGCTTGTTCGATTGCTGGCAGCGGCAAGAACGGTTCGCATCCGTTGATCGGGAAGCACGACTGTCTCTTTCAGCTTTGAGCCGTTGATCGATTGCCGATTTTTCGGATCGCATTTTACGAGCGCGCATCGCGCTCGCTGGACTCCGCGCGCGAGCGGGTACATTCTCCCTGCATTGCTCGTCACCAGGCCTTATTGCCGCTGCGTCAGCAGCCCGAAAGATAGCCGTCGCACCGTCTCCCAACTTGGTTCGAGCAGCGGAAATCCCCGAGTGATCCAGATCACAGTGTTTTTTCGTGGTCTGGATCAAATTGCTCTCTTCGGATCGGCTCCGGCGGATCCGAGGGCAGCGAGGAAGTTTGGATCAGGGGAGAATGATCATGCGCTTCTTGATCGCAGCAATTTCAATCGCAGCATTTCTGGTCAGCGGCAATGCGGCTTTCGCCGACAAGCGCGTCGCCTTCGTGGTCGGCAACGCCGCCTACAAGAATGTCCCGCAGCTCCCCAACCCGGCGATCGATTCCAAGACGATGGCCAGGGTACTGCGCAATGTCGGCTTCGATGTCGTCGAGGGCGCCAACCTCACCCGCGACGCCATGACGGCAAAGCTCCTGGAGTTCGGCAAGAAGGCTGAAGGCGCCGATGTCGCCGTGTTCTTCTATGCTGGCCACGGCATCGCCGTGAACGGCGTCAATTACCTGTTGCCGATCGACGCCGACCTGAAATCCGAGATGGACGTCAAGCTGGGCGCGGCGATCAACGTCGACCTCACGCTCGACCAGACCATGGCGGACGCCAAGGTGAAGCTCGTATTCCTTGACGCCTGCCGCGATAACCCGTTCGCGGCAAAGATTCGTTCGGCCAAGGCCACGCGCTCGGTCAACGTGCAGACCGGCCTTGCCGAGATGAAGTCGGGCGAGGGTACGCTGATCGCGTTTGCCACCGGCCCCGGCCAGACCGCTCTCGATGGCGAGGCCGGCACCAACAGCCCGTTCACCCGCGCGCTCGTGGCCAACATTGCCCAGCCCGGGCTCGAGATCCAGCAGGCGATGACCAAGGTCCGCGCCCAGGTCAGCGACGAGACCAACAAGGGGCAATTGCCCTGGGGCCACACCAACCTCACCGGCAACGTCTATCTCAATCCGGTTGGCGTGCCGGCTACTGCCGCGAGCGATGTTGGAAACGCGTCGGCATCGGCTTCGACCAAGCAGGGCGCCGACGTCGAGCTCGAGTTCTGGCGCTCGATCAAGGATTCCAACAAGGTGGAAGAGCTCAACGCCTATCTCACCAACTATCCGAACGGCACGTTCAAAGCGATTGCGCTCGCTCGCATTGCGGCGTTGCAGGACGGTCCGTCGAACACCACGCGCAACCTGACGGCCGGGGTCGATCCTGCCACCTTTACCGAGGAAGCCAACCAGGTCACCGAAGACCAGATCGGTTTGGACAAGAGCCAGCGCCGCGATGTGCAGCGCCGCCTCACCGGGCTCGGTTTTGACGTCAAGGCGACTGGCAAGTTCGACGACGAGACCCGCTCCGTGATCAAGCGCTGGCAGGCGGCACGTGGCTATCCCGCCACCGGCTATATCAGCAAGCTTCAGCACAAGGCCCTGCTGTCGGAGATCGTCTCGACCCGCTCCGCCTCATCCGACTCGGCGGACGACGAGCCAACGCGCCGGCGCTCCTCCGGTGGCGGTGGCCGTCGCTATTATAGTAGCGGTGGTAGCGGCGGCGGTGGCGGCCCGATGGGCGGCCCCGGCGGCCTGCTCGGCGGCATGATGGGCGGATTGTTCGGCCGCCGCTGATCGGCCAACAGGCGAAGCAAAGGCGGCCCGATCCGGGCCGCTTCTTCGTTTTGGATACCCTTGCTCGACGATGGTCGCAAAGCGGTCGTCGCGGGGCCCGGCTGCGAACAAGAAATCGGCCAGATGGGCGCCTAGCAAACCGCTTCACCCCAGAAAAAGCGCTAGCCAAGCGAACGGAGCCGGTTCCGAACAGTGCCAAAGCCGAGTGAGTATCAGTTCTATCGTGGCGGCCCGGCAGATCGGACGGCTTCGCGCAGTTCAATGCCTGTCTATATCGGCGCGGCGATGATCGCGGTCGCGATCCTGCTGTCGACATTGATCACGGGTCTCACCAATCGCTATGTCGGCCTGGAAGGCGTGACTGAGGACAACATGTGGCTGGTCGACCGCCTGACCGGCAGTGTCTATCGCTGCCAGGCGACCGACCGCGGCAAGGCTGCCTGCGAGCCCGATATCGCGACCGGCAGCCTCGGCGATCGCCCCAGGGGATCGAAGCGCAGCCCTTGAGCCGGCCGGCTCTTTGCATTGCAGCAATGAAATGTCTTCTCCGCGAAACGCTCCTCGCAGACAATACGTAATTGCGAAGGCCGGCATGACGCCGGTTTCGTTTTACGGAGGAGACTTTTCGATGAAGACTTTGCTGACGGCCGCAGCCTTTGTCGCACTCGCGCTTTCGCCAGCTTCGGCGAAGATGATGGCCTGCACGGGCGCCAATATGGGCGCCACGCTGACGACGGTGGCTGCCATGCCCGATGGTTCGACCAAGATGGGCATGAACAAGGAAATGGCGATGGCCAACACCGACATGAGCGGCGGCAAGATGGGCAGTGCCTGCAAGCACTACATGAAGGCGCAGATGATGAAGTAACACGGGCATTCGTTGCCTGTTCCGGCCGCGCTGTCAGCAGGTGGCAGCGCGGCTTTTTCTTTGCCGTTGTTCTTTGCCTCCTTGCGAATCCCGCTACATTGCCGCTCGCAATGTCCCGCACACCCAAACCACTCCCGCTTCAGACCTCGCAGGCACGGCAGATCTGGCTGCGCGCCCAGCGGCTCGATACCCGCGAGCCCTTTGGTGCGGGCGCGCAAGCGGTCACTGACGCGATTACCCATCTCGGCTATGTGCAGATCGACACCATCAACGTCATCGAGCGCTGCCATCACCACATTCTCTACAGCCGCATCCCGTCCTATCGCCGCGCCGACCTGCGCCATGCCCAGAGCGTCGACAGAAGCGTGTTCGAATACTGGACCCACGCGCTGTCCTACGTGCCGACCAGCGACTTCCGCTTCTTCCTGCCGGCGATGCGCGAGCACCGCCGCGATGGGCACAAATGGTTCGCGTCGGTGACCCCGGCCGACATGCGCAAGGTGATGCGGCTGGTGCGGGCCGGCCCGCTGACGATCCGCGACATCGAGGACGATGTTCTCGCGGAGAAGGAGCATTTGTGGCAGAGCCGCAAGCCCTCGAAACGGGCGTTGCAGCTCGCCTTCTACACCGGCGTCGTCACGATCAGCGAACGCCAGGGCATGCTCAAGACCTATGAGCTGATGACGCGCCATTTCGGCTGGGACAGGTCGCCGAAGCCGGCCTCTGCAAAGGATGGGACCACTTACCTGCTCGACCGGGCGCAGCGCGCTCAGGGCGTCGTGAGCCTCGATTCGATCTGTCATCTGGACGCGCCGAGCAAGCAGGCGGTGGCGCGCCTGATCGCATCACGGGTCCGACGCGGCGAGCTCGTGCCGCTCGCCTTGGAGGGCGCAGGCAAGCAGGAGCATTGGGCGACGCCGTCTGCGCTGGAGCCGGGCGAAGGCGCGCCGCCGGATCTCGTGCACATCCTCTCGCCCTTCGATCCCCTGATCATCCAGCGCAAGCGCACCAACCTCATCTTCGGCTACAACCATCTGTTCGAGGCTTACGTGCCGAAGGCCAAGCGCAAGCTGGGCTATTTCGCGCTGCCGGTGCTGGTCGGCGACGAGATCGTGGCCGCGCTCGATCTGAAGACCGACCGGCAGAACAAGAAGCTCCTGATGCAGAAATGGACCTGGGTGGGCAACGGCAAGAAGACGGCCGGCCGCAAGGAGCTGAAGCACAGGATCGAGGAGGAGCTAGATCGTTTCGAGCAATTTCAATTGGCGGAGGAATGATCATCGCGTTGGCGAAGATTGTGTAGCCTGTAGGGTGGGTTAGCTTTAGGCAACGGGTCCGCGCTCTGCGCGGCCCGATGACAGGCTCCGCGTAACCCACCGCTTTCACATCCTGCGGATAGACTGTGGTGGGTTACGCCTTCGGCTAACCCACCTTACGCGTCCCAACGACGCGATCGAGCCAGGCGCCCAGGATGATGCCGGCGAAGTAGGCCACGATATTCCACAGCGAGAAGATCCGCCCCAGCAGCAGCGCGCCGGCGGTCGTGAGGCGGAACGCATCGAGCCAGGGCGCGTGCACCAGCCGGGACAGCTCGACCAGAACCGCAATCGCCGCCGCAATGGCCGCTACTTGCGTCCGTGTCAGGCCTGGCAGCAAGGCGCCGACCAGGAAAAACACCATGGTCGCCCACAGCAGCGAGCCGCCGTATTTCACGACGAAGGCGGAGAGTCCGAGCGGAAAGCCGTACCAGCGCAAGGACAGGCCGCACGCGATCACGACGAGGGCGAGGGCGGCGCGGACCAGCGATACCTGCATCGGCGCAACAGGGTTGGTCGATTGCGTTCCGTGCATTGCTCGCTCCATTGACTCTTTCGCCGCGATGCTCAAAACCGCCCCCAGCCCGAGAAAAGCAACAACCAAGGGGGACGCCGTGAGCCAGACCACCACCTTTGCCGGTTCCGCAGGCACTGCCAAGAACAACAATAAGAGCGCGATCGAGACCTCGACCATCCGCGCCATCTCCTGGCGCCTGATTCCCTTCCTGGTGCTGGCCTACTTCTTTTCCTACCTCGACCGCGTCAATCTCGGCTTCGCCGCGCTGACCATGAATGCGGAATTGAAGTTCACGCCGCTGATCTTCTCCTGGGGCGCCGGCATCTTCTTCATCGGCTATTTCATCTTCGAGGTGCCGAGCAACCTGGCGCTGGAGCGATTCGGCGCGAGCCGCTGGATCGCCCGCATCATGGTGACCTGGGGCGTGATCTCGGCGCTGATGGCCACGGTGAATGGCGTGACGAGCTTCTACGTCCTGCGCTTCCTGCTCGGCGTGGCCGAAGCCGGCTTCTTCCCCGGCATCATCCTTTATCTGACCTATTGGTATCCGGCCGAATACCGCGCGCGCTTCCTCGCGGCCTTTGCCATTGCGGTGCCGGTCTCGACCGTGATCGGCGCGCCGATCTCGGGCCTGCTGCTCGGGCTCGATGGCGTGCTGGGCTTGCAGGGCTGGCAGTGGCTGTTCATCATCGAGGGCGTGCCGTCGGTGCTGCTCGGTATCGTCACCTGGTTCTATCTCACGGACAAGCCGGAGAAGGCGGACTGGCTGTCGACCGAGCAGAAGGCGTGGCTCAAGGGCAGGCTTGATTCGGAAATCGCGGCCAAGCAGGCGGTGAAGCACCTCTCGCTCGGCGAAGCCTTGTCGTCGCCGAAGGTGATTGCGCTGAGCCTGATCTACTTCGGCTTCGTCGGTGCGCTCTATGGCATGCAGTTCTGGCTGCCGCAGATCGTGAAGGCCTTTGGTCTCACGAATGCCCAGACCGGCTTCGTCACCGCGATCCCGTACCTGTTCGGCACCATCGCCATGATCCTGTGGGCGCGGCATTCCGACGCCACGCGCGAGCGCGTGATGCATGTCGGCGCGCCGCTGCTCCTCACTGCCGTCGCGCTCGGCGTCTCCTCCTATCTCACCGATCCCACCTTGACGATGGTGGCGCTGACGGTGGCCGCGATCGGCGTGTTCTGCTGCTTCGGCGTGTTCTGGACCCTGCCGACCGCCTGGCTCTCCGGCACGGCCGCCGCCGGCGGCATCGCGCTGATCAACTCGATTGGCAATCTCGCCGGCTTCGGTGGCCCCTATCTGATCGGTTGGGTCAAGGAAGCGACCGGCCAGACCTCGACCGGCCTCCTGGTCCTCGCGATCCTGCCTCTGATCGCCGGCATCCTGGTGTTCGTCGGTGGTCACGAGAGCAAGCACGAGTTCGCCGAGCAGGGGCAGTGATCCAACGTCGCCCTGGCGAAAGCCAGGGCCCATACGCGGCTCCTCCTGGGGCACGCGGGGAAACGTCCTCTTTCAACAACCGACTCTAGGGAGAATGGGCCCTGGCTTTCGCCAGGGCGACGAGAGGGGGCGTCACCACTCCTTAACGCTCACGTTTTTCTGATGACTGACGATTATTGACTTTTATCAGTGATTAGTCGACATTCCTCGGGAACACAGCCGCAGGAGTGTCCGATGTTCGTCCGGTCGATTTTGTCGAGCTATTCCAAGCTCTTGGCAGGTGCTTCACTGGCCTTGATGGCCGTGGCGCTGGCCGGATGCAATGACACCGTAGCGCAAAAGGCCGAGCCGCCGCGGCCGGTCCTGGTCGCAACCGCTCATTACGAGGCCGATACGCCGGAGCGCAGCTTCGTCGGCACCATCAAGCCCCGGATCGAAAGCGACCTTGGGTTCCGCGTCGCCGGCAAGGTCGCCAAGCGCCTTGTCGAAGTCGGGCAGACCGTCGAGGAGGGCCAGCCGCTCGCGACCCTCGATGAGGTCGATCTGAAGCTCCAGGCCGAGCAGGCCGTGGCCGAGCAGACCGCCGCGACCGGCGTGCTGGCCCAGGCCGCTGCCGCCGAGCAGCGCGCCAAGGATCTGAAGGCCAAGGGCTGGACCACCGATGCGCAGATGGATTCGAGCCGCGCGGCCGCCGACGAGGCCCGAGCGCGCCTCGACCGCGCCGTGCGCTCGGTCGAACTGACCAAGAATTCCCTTTCCTACGCGACGCTCAACGCCGACGCCCGTGGCGTCGTCACCGCAACGCTGATCGAGCCCGGCCAGGTGGTTGCCGCAGGCCAGGCTTCGATCCGCGTCGCCCGCTTTGCCGAGAAGGAAGCGGTCGTCGCGATCCCTGAGACGCTGGTCGGACGCGCCAAGTCGGGCGTCGCCAGCGTCACTCTTTGGTCGGAGCCCAACAAGAAGTATGCCGCGAAGCTGCGCGAGATCGCGCCTGCCGCCGATCCGGCCACGCGCACCTATCTTGCGAAATTCTCGCTGCCCGAGGCCGACGACAAGGTCGCGCTCGGCATGACCGCGACGTTGACGCTGTCGGACGCTGCGACCGAGCGTGTCGCGCGGCTGCCGTTGTCGGCGCTGTTCAACGAAGGCGGCAAGCCCTCCTTCTACGTCGTCGACGACAACGGCGCCGTCGCGCTGAAGCCGGTCGCTGTGAAATCCTACGAGAGCAACGACGTCGTCATCACCAGTGGCGTGGAAGAGGGCGCGAAGATCGTAGCCCTTGGCGTGCAGAAGCTTGATCCGAGCATGAAGGTCCGGATCGTGTCCTCGCTTTCCTTCTGACGATAAAGAGTTCCGTCATTGCGAGGTGAGTTTCGGCCGTCGCGCAAATGCGATGGAAGAAGCGGCGAAGTGATCCAGATCCTGCCCAGCCCCCTGGATCGCTTCGCTACCTCGCAATGACGGGTCGAGCAGGGTTGGTGGTTTTGTTCTTGGTAATTGTTCTTGGCAATTGGTCATCTCTGGAGAGAGTGCGATGAAGCGCTTCAACCTTTCCGCCTGGGCCGTCAGCCATCCGACGCTGGTGCTGTTCCTGATGCTCGTGCTCGGTGTCGCCGGCTTCTTCTCCTATCAGAAGCTCGGCCGCGCCGAGGATCCGTTCTTCACGGTGAAGGTGGTCAACGTCTCCGTGATCTGGCCGGGTGCCACCGCGCAGGAGATGCAGACCCAGGTCGCCGACCCCATCGAGAAGAAGCTCCAGGAGCTGCCCTATTTCGAGAAGGTGCAGACCTACTCGAAGCCCGCCTTCACGGCGATGCAGGTGACGTTCCGCGACAACACGCCGCCGAAGGACGTGCCGTATCTCTTCTATCTCCTGCGCAAGAAGCTCGTCGACGTGCAGGGCCAGTTGCCTTCGGGCATTCTCGGGCCCGTCGTCAATGACGAGTTCTCCGACGTCGATTCCATCCTCTACATGATGACCGGCGACGGCGCCGACTATGCGCAGCTCAAGAAGGTCTCGGAAGGCTTTCGTCAGCGCCTGCTGAAAGTGCCGGGCGTCACCAAGGTCGACGTCTACGGCACCCAGGACGAGCGCGTCTTCGTCGAATTCTCGCACGCCAAGCTCGCCACCCTCGGCATCACGCCGCAGGCGCTGTTCGATTCGCTTGCCAAGCAGAACAACGTGACCCCGGCCGGCACGGTCGAAACCTCCTCGCAGCGCGTGCCGCTGCGTGTCACCGGTGCGCTCGACGGTGCCAAGGCTGTTGCCGAGACGCCGGTCGAGAGCAATGGCCGCGTGTTCCGCCTCGGCGACATCGCGACCGTCACGCACGGCTATGTCGATCCGCCCAGCTTCGTCGTGCGCCAGGAAGGCAAGCCCGCGATCGGCATCGGCGTCGTCACCGCCAAGGGCGCCAACATCCTCGAGCTCGGCAAGGACGTCGAGAAGGCGACCAGCGAATTCATGAAGGCGGTGCCGCAGGGCATCGACGTCGAGCTGATCGCCGACCAGCCGAAGGTGGTCGAGCATGCGGTCGGCGAGTTCGTGCATTCGTTCATCGAGGCGCTCGCGATCGTCCTGTTTGTCTCTTTCGTTGCGCTCGGCTGGCGCACCGGCATCGTGGTCGCGCTGTCCGTGCCGCTGGTGCTCGGCATCGTCTTCATCGTCATGAACTCGATGTCGCTCGACCTGCACCGCATCTCGCTCGGCGCGCTGATCATCGCGCTCGGCCTCTTGGTCGACGACGCCATCATCGCGGTCGAGATGATGGTGGTGAAGATGGAGCAGGGCTGGGACCGCTTCCGCGCCGCGTCCTTTGCCTGGGAATCCACTGCGTTTCCGATGCTCACGGGAACGCTGGTCACCGCTGCTGGCTTCCTCCCCATCGGCTTTGCCAACTCAGCGGTCGGCGAATATGCCGGCAGCATCTTCTGGATCGTGGCGATCGCGCTGGTCGCCTCCTGGTTCGTCGCGGTGATCTTCACGCCCTATATCGGCGTCAAGCTGCTGCCCAACATCAAGGTGCACCACAACCACGATCCGCACGCGGTCTACGAGACCCGCATGTACCGCGGCTTGCGCGCCATCGTGCAGTGGTGCGTCAACCACCGCATCACGGTGGTGGTCGCGACCGTCGGCGTGTTCGTCGTCTCGATCGTCGGCTTCGGCCATGTGCAGCAGCAGTTCTTCCCGCTGTCCGAGCGGCCCGAGCTGTTCCTCCAGCTCCGCCTGCCGGAAGGCACCGCCTTCAACGTCACGGAGAAGGCGGTGAAGAAGGCCGAGACGCTTTTGAAGGACGACAAGGACATCGAGACCTATACGGCTTACGTCGGCCAGGGCTCGCCGCGCTTCTGGCTCGGCCTCAATCCGCAGCTGCCGAACGAGGCCTTTGCCGAGATCGTGATCGTTGCCAAGGGCGTCGAGGCGCGCGAGCGCATCAAGGCGAAGCTCGAGAACGCCGTTGCCGACGGCGCGCTCAACGAGGCCCGCGTCCGCGTCGATCGCTTCAATTTCGGCCCGCCCGTCGGCTTCCCCGTGCAGTTCCGTGTGATCGGTCCCGATCCCAACAAGGTGCGCGAGATCGCCTATCAGGTGCGCGACGTCATGCGGCAGAATAAGAACGTCAAGGACGTCCAGCTCGACTGGAACGAGCAGTCGCCGTACCTCAAGCTCGTCGTCGACCAGGACCGCGCGCGTGCCATGGGCCTCACCCCGCAGGAGGTTTCGCAGTCGCTCGCGATGCTGATCTCGGGTGCGCAGGTGACGACCGTGCGCGACGGCATCGAGAAGGTCGGCGTGGTCGCCCGTGCGATCCCGTCCGAGCGGCTCGATCTCGCCCATGTCGGCGATCTCACCATCACCTCGCGCAACGGCGTTGCGGTGCCGCTCCAGCAGATTGCCAAGATCGAGTACTCCCACGAGGAGCCGATCCTGTGGCGGCGCAACCGCGACATGGCGATCACCGTGCGCTCCGACGTCGTCGACGGCGTGCAGGCGCCCGACGTCACCAGCCAGATCACGCCGAAGCTGCAACAGATCAAGGACTACCTCGAGCCGGCCTACCGCATCGAGCCGGGCGGCGCGTTCGAGGAATCCGCCAAGGGCAACGCCTCGATCTTCATCCTCTTCCCGGTGATGGTCATGGTGATGCTCACGCTGCTGATGATCCAGCTTCAGAGCTTCTCGCGCCTGATCCTGGTGTTTTTGACCGCGCCGCTCGGCATCGTCGGCGCCTCCCTCGGGCTCAACGTCGCCAACCAGCCGTTCGGCTTCGTGGCACTGCTCGGCCTGATCGCGCTTGCCGGTATGATCATGCGCAATACGGTCATCCTGGTCGACCAGATCGAGACCGACGTCTCCCATGGCCTGACCCGGCGCGAGGCGATCGTGGAGGCGACCGTTCGGCGCGCCCGCCCGGTGGTGCTGACCGCGCTCGCGGCGATCCTCGCCATGATCCCGCTGTCGCGCTCGGCGTTCTGGGGCCCGATGGCGATCACCATCATGGGCGGATTGTTCGTTGCGACCTTCCTGACGCTCCTGTACCTGCCGGGTCTCTATGCCCTGTGGTTCCGCAAGAGCCTGGACGAGGCTGGAACGGCCCAGCAGCCGGAAGTTGCACCGCAGCATGACAGCGATGCCGAGCCCGCATTTCCGCTTGCTGAAGCGGCTGAATAAATGAAGAGTGAGCGTTGACGAGTCCTGACAGATGACACTGGTTTCGGAACATATCGAAGGCGACACCCGCGAGCGCATTCTCGAGGTGGCCGAGCGGCTGTTCCGCCAGATCGGCTATCAGAAGACCACTGTCGGCGACATCGCCAAAGAGCTCCGGATGAGCCCGGCCAACGTCTATCGCTTCTTCGAATCGAAGAAGGCGATTCATCAGGCGGTGGCGCGGGGGCTGATGGGCGAGGTCGAGCTGGAAGCGCAGCGGATCGTGGCCGGGCCGGGTCCGGTGCGCGACCGCTTCCGGCAACTCCTGACCACCATCCATCGCATGAACACCGAGCGCTATGTCGGTGATTCCAAGCTGCATGAGATGGTCGAGATCGCGATGCAGGAGGACTGGGACG
The DNA here is from genome assembly GCF_030160715.1 of Bradyrhizobium iriomotense. GTDB lineage: Bacteria > Pseudomonadota > Alphaproteobacteria > Rhizobiales > Xanthobacteraceae > Bradyrhizobium > Bradyrhizobium iriomotense. Next base: position 90,669 of record NZ_BSOW01000021.1, on the reverse strand, counting down.
TCTGCGTCGCCCATATGGAGTGTATCGCAGCGATCATCGGCCAGATGATTGCGCAAGGTGTCGCCTCCGGCGAGTTCGAGGCGCCGGACCTGCAACTGGCCTCGCTCTGCGCCTGCACCGCGATGATGCGCTTTTTCCACCCCCAGATGATCGCCCAATGCGCCACCAAGCCGGGCCCGACCATCGATCAGATGATCGATTTCGTCATCGCGGGCCTGTCGCCGCGCCACTGACGCCCCTATAAGCGAGTTGGTCGTCATTCCGAGGTGGCCCGCAGGACCGACCCCGGAATGACGAGTCAATGGTCGTACAGGACAGATCAACATACTCCGTCATTGCGAGCGAAGCGAAGCAATCCAGAGTCTGTCCACGGAGGGATTCTGGATTGCTTCGCTTCGCTCGCAATGACGAATGCGGAGAAACAAGCGCGTGAACGACAAAGACCTGCACTTCTACGAGCCGGCCAAGGGCCACGGCCTCAAGCACGATCCCTTCAACGCCATCATCGCGCCGCGGCCGATCGGCTGGATCTCCTCGCGTGACACGAAGGGCCACGTCAACCTCGCGCCCTACAGCTTCTTCAACGCCTTCTGCTACACCCCGCCGATCATCGGCTTCTCCTCCACCAACTGGAAGGACACCGTCGGCAATATCGAAGCGACGAGAGAGTTCGTCTGGAATCTTGCCACCATGGATCTGGCGAAGCAGATGAACGCGACGGCGGCCCATGTCGCGCCCGAGGTTGACGAGTTCAAGGTCGCGGGGCTCACCGCCGTGCCTGGCAGGCTCGTCAACGTGCCGCGCGTCGGCGAGAGCCCGGTCGCGTTCGAATGCAGGGTGTCCGACATCGTCCGCCTCAAGGGCGCCGACGGCAAGGAGGCCGATGCCTGGCTGACGCTGGGTGAGGTCGTCGCCGTCCATATCGACAAGGCCTTCATCAAGGACGGTGTCTACCAGACGGCTGCGACCCGTCCGATCGTCCGCGCGGGCCGGCGCGGCGACTATTTTGAGATCAAGCCGGAAAACATGTTCGAGATGATCCGGCCGGATTGACCTGATCTCACCTCTCTCCGCATTGTCATTCCGGGGCGCGCGATAGCGCGAGCTATGATGCGCAATTGCGCATCTGAGAATCCATCGGGCCGCAGAGACTGCCGATGAATGGATTCCGGGCTCGCCGCTTCGCGCGCCCCGGAATGACGGTGTTGCTGACCGGCCTTTCGGCTAAGCTTGCTGCACGCGAAAGCTTGGTAACCTTCAGACGAGAGACGCATGACCGAACAGACCGAAACCGAACCGCGCGGCGATCTCTGCATCCGCACGCTTGCGATGCCCGCCGACACCAACGCCAACGGCGACATCTTCGGCGGCTGGCTGCTCAGCCAGATGGACGTCGGCGGCGGCGTGTTCGCCTCGAAGGTCGCGAAGTCGCGCACCGTGACGGTCGCGATCGAGGCGATGAATTTTCGTAAAGCGGTTTATGTCGGCGATCTCGTCTCGGTCTACGCCACGCTCGTGCGCGTGGGGCGCACCTCGCTCACCGTGCGTCTCGAAGCCTGGGCGCTGCGCCGCGGAGAACAGCATCCGTTCCTCGTCACCGACGGCAACTTCACCTATGTCTCGATCGACGATCATGGTCGCCCGCAGACCGTCGACCGCACCCCGCCGATCGCGACGTAAGCGCGCGCGGCGCCTTAACGCATGTGGTGATCGTGCGCCGCGGATGTCGCGGCTTCGCCAAGAACAAGTCACAAAACGGATGAGGTCGCAGCGTATTCCATTGCGTGTCGATTCGGGGTGGAAACGGCCGCAATGCCCATAGGAACCTTTGGGCAGGAGTACCGTTATTCGCCCGCACTGAGGAATCACGGGCAATGCCGGACAGCTACATCATCGAAGTCAATTCGCAGACCGCAGGTATCGTCGTACGCAACCCGGAAGGATATTGCTTCTTCGCTTCCTCCCACCGCTTCAATCGCCTCGAAGGCCAGATCTTCCGCAACGCCCGCGAAGCCGAACGCGCAGCGCGACGCCTCGTGAATGGCGATTTGAGAGAAGCGGCGTGATTGGTCGCGCTTAGTGAGCGTTAAGGCTGCTAGTCATTCCGGGTTCGCGCCTTGCGGCGCGCCCCGGAATGACATGTGAGATCACAACTTCGTCGCTGCGCGCGACAGCAGCTTCCAGTCGTCGCCCTGCTTCTGCCAGTTCATCAGGATGTGAAGGTTGGTCGGCACTTTTTTCCCATCGGCCGCCATCTCCTGCTCGGCGATCCAGTGGAAGCGCACGATCGCGGCGGGGCCGACGACCTTGATGGTCGGATCCTTGTACTCGATCGACAGGAATTTCGATTTCCCATCCGTGGCGTTCGTGATGAAGGTCGCCTTGTCCTCGACCTTGCCGCTGGAATGGCTGTAGCTCAATTCGTCCGCGCAGAGCGCGCCGAGCGCCTCCGGATTCGCAGCGATCTGGGCGAGACGAAAAGCCTCGACCTTTTTCGCGACCGCCTCTTCCTCCACTGAGGCGGCGCGCGCGGGAGCCGCGCCGAGAGCTGCCAGTACAAGGGCCGAGACGGCCAGTTCGCGCCGATTGATGGTCATCGTTTCCTCCTTTTTGCTCTTGCAGGTAGTGTCGCAGCCACGCTTGATTTTGTCGAGCACCGTCTTTCGCCGTTCCGAGCTGCGAAGCGCGAGCCTCGAATGACGAATGCGTTTTTCTCCGCTATTGGTGCGTCCCGACGGAAAGGAATCATTTGAAATGTCGCAAGCCACGGGCCAGGCGCTGCTGTTCGATATCGACGGCACGCTCGCCGATACCGACGCGCTGCATCGCGAGGCGTTCAACCAGGTGTTTGGCCCGCGCGGTCATCTGTTCGACCACGCCCGGTTTTCGAAGGAGCTGCAAGGTTTCTCCAATGCGTCGATCGGCGAGCGGTTCCTGCCGCGGGAATCGCTCGAAGCCCGCGCAGCCATCCTCGACGAGAAGGAGCAGATCTTCCGCACGCTGGTCGTCGGCCAGATCAAGCCGGTGCCGGGCCTGATGGCGCTGCTCGACAAGGCGGACGCGACGGGCATTCCCATGGTCGCCGTCACCAATGCTCCGCGGCTGAACGCGGAGATGCTGCTGTCGGGTCTCGGCATCGTGGATCGCTTCAAGGCGATCGTGATCGGCGACGAACTGCCGCACGGCAAGCCGCATCCGCTGCCCTATCTCGAAGGGCTGCGCTTCGCCGGCGCCGCCGCCCATGCCTCGATCGCGTTCGAGGATTCCCGCTCCGGAATTCAATCGGCCACGGCCGCAGGCATCCCCACGATCGGCATGCGGACCTCGCTCAGTCACGACGATCTGGTTGCTGCCGGCGCCGTCGCCTCGGCCAGGGCTTACGATGACGACGCGTTGATGAAGCTGGTCGCGGCTGCCATGAGGTGGTGAGGGCAGGGCGCCGGCGCGCTGTTCGTTAACTTTACCGTGCTCTCTCGTTGACCTCGGCGTCGAACCGCCGCACCATGCCAAGCTCTGATATGAGGTTGCCGCCCGTGACCGGATTGACCCATCGCCAGGCCGAAATCCTCAACATCGCCCGCGCCTCGGGCCGGGTTATGGTCGAGGAACTCGCGCGCCGTTTCGAGGTGTCGGCGCAGACCATCCGGAAAGATCTCAACGATCTCTGCGAACGCCGCTCGCTGACCCGCATCCATGGCGGCGCCATCATCGCCTCGGGCGTCGAAAATCTCGCCTACGAGGCGCGGCGCTTCGTTGCCGCCGACGAGAAGAAGGCGATCGGCGCTGCGGCCGCCTCACTGATTCCGAACGGCTGCTCGCTGTTCATCAACATCGGCACCACGACGGAGGAGGTCGCAAGCGCGCTGACCTCGCACGAGGACCTGCTCGTCATCACCAACAATCTCAACGTCGCGATGTTGCTCTATCGCCATCCTCGCATCGAGGTGGTGGTCGCCGGCGGCACGGTCCGGCGCGCCGACGGCGCGGTGGTCGGTTCGACCGCGACACAGCTGATCGGCCAGTTCAAGGTCGACTACGCCATCATCGGCGCCTCCGCGATCGATGAGGAGGGCGCGCTGCTCGACTTCGACTATCGCGAGGTGCAGGTCGCGCAGGCGATCATTGCGAATGCGCGCAGCGTCATGCTGGTCGCCGACTCCACGAAGCTGAGGCGCAGCGCGCCGGTCCGCATCGCCCATATCAGCCAGATCCAGACCTTCGTCACCGACCAGGAACTGCCCGAGCGCCTCGCCACGATTTGCCACAGCAAGGGCATCGAAGTGGTCGAGGCGATGCCGAAGGCGGGCGGCGATATCGATGATGCAGCGACGGAACCCACGCAGGACTCTGCGCCGGAAGCCGCGCCCGTCGTCAGGCTGAGGTAGCCACTCCGCGCCGTTCGTGTAGCGCGCTCCAAGGGGCCGGCGAACAGCCGTGCCTACGGATTGGTCCAACTGCCCATCAAAAATCTGCATTTTGCCCACGAAAAAAGTTCCAATTTCGGTCGCTTTCGTATTGCTTTCGTTTTGCGTTGTGTTCTAATCGAAACCGAAAGCAAAATCGCCCAAGTGAATGGGTGATCGCCGGGGGATGCGTCTGTTGGAGCGTATTTTCGACCTCGCCATTATTGGAGGCGGTGTTAACGGTTGCGGCATCGCGCGCGATGCGGTCGGCCGGGGCAACACGGTTTTCCTGTGCGAAATGAACGATTTGGCGAGCGGGACCTCGTCCTGGTCGACCAAGCTCGTACATGGCGGCCTGCGCTATCTCGAATATTACGAATTCCGCCTGGTCCGCGAGGCGCTGATCGAGCGCGAGATCCTCTGGGGCGTCGCGCCCCATATCATCCGTCCCCTGCGTTTCGTTTTGCCGCATCACGCCGGCCTGCGCCCGGCCTGGCTGCTCCGCCTTGGCCTCTTCCTCTACGATCACATTGGCGGCCGCCATCTATTGCCCGCGACCCGTTCGGTCGACCTGACCAAGGATGAAGTCGGCCGTCCGCTGATCCCGAACCGCTATTCACGCGCCTTCGAATATTCCGACTGCTTCGTCGACGACGCCCGCCTCGTCGTGCTCAACGCGCGCGATGCGGCCGACAAGGGCGCCGAGATCCGCACCCGCACGCGCGCCACCGAGATCCGCCAGTCCGACGGCGTCTGGACCGTCAGCATGGTCGACACCATCACCGGCGCGCGCTCGACCATCCGCGCCCGCGCGCTGATCAATGCGGGCGGTCCCTGGGTGGAAGACGTGCTGGGCCGCGGCGCCGGCGTGAACGCCAAGGCAAAGGTCCGCCTGGTGCAGGGCTCGCACATCGTCGTGAAGAAGCTCTACGACCACGACCGCGCCTACATGTTCCAGAATGCGGACGGCCGCATCATCTTCGTCATTCCCTACCAGGATGACTTCACGCTGATCGGGACCACCGACCGCGACTATGACGGCGACCCCGCAAAGGTGAAGGCGACGCCGGAAGAGATCCAGTATCTCTGCACCGCCGCCAGCGAATATCTTGCAAAGCCCGTGAAGCCCGAGGACGTGGTCTGGACCTATTCCGGCGTGCGCCCGCTCTATGACGACGGCGCCAGCGAAGCCAAGGCCGCGACCCGCGACTACGTGTTCGAGCTCGACACGCCCGGCGGGGTGCCGCTGCTCTCGATCTATGGCGGCAAGATCACGACCTACCGCCGCCTGGCCGAGGAAGCGCTCGAGCGTCTCGCGCCTTACCTGCGTAGTGCCAAGGCGCGTGAGGGCTGGACCGGCAAATGGCCGCTGCCCGGCGGCGACATGGACGTGTCGGCCATCGACACCCTGATCGCGGACCTCCAGCGCGGCTATCCGTTCCTTACCGTCGAGCATGCCCGTCGCCTGGCCCGAGCCTATGGCACCCGCGCCATCAAGCTGCTGGGCGACGCCAAGTCGGCGGCCGATCTCGGCCAGTCCTTCGGCGCGACGCTGACGGAACGCGAGGTGCGCTATCTCATGAACAACGAATGGGCGGTGACCGCCGAGGATATCGTCTGGCGGCGCTCCAAGCTTGGCCTGCGACTAAGTGCCGACCAGATCGCGGCACTTGACGACTGGATCGCCAGCCATGCCGTGTCGCAAAGTCCCCTGCTCGAAGCAGGAGGACGCTCATGACCGTCACACTGGATCACGTCAGCCGTTCTGTGGACGGTATTCCGCACATCAGCGACGTCTCGCTGACGCTCGAGGGCGGCACGCTCAACGTGCTGCTCGGACCGACGCTGTCGGGCAAGACCTCGATCATGCGGCTGCTCGCGGGCCTGGACAAGCCGACCGCCGGCAGGGTGCTGGTCAACGGCAAGGACGTCACCGGCATCGACGTGCGCCAGCGCTCGGTCGCGATGGTCTACCAGCAGTTCATCAACTACCCCTCGCTCACGGTCTATGAGAACATCGCCTCGCCGCTGCGCGTGCAGGGCAAGCCGCGCGAGGAGATCGAGAAGCGCGTCGCTGAGGCCGCAAAGCTGCTGCGGCTCGAGCCTTTCCTGAAGCGCACGCCGCTCCAGCTCTCCGGCGGCCAGCAGCAGCGCACCGCGATTGCGCGCGCGCTCGTGAAGGGCGCCGATCTCGTGCTGCTCGACGAACCGCTCGCCAATCTCGACTACAAGCTCCGCGAGGAGCTGCGTGCAGAATTGCCGCGGATCTTCGAGGCCGCGGGCTCGATCTTCGTCTATGCGACGACCGAGCCGTCCGAAGCGCTGCTGCTCGGCGGCAACACCGTCTGCATGTGGGAGGGGCGCGCGCTCCAGATGGGCGTGACCTCCAACGTCTACCGCCGTCCGCAGACGCTGCGCGTTGCGCAGGTCTTCTCCGATCCTCCGCTCAATCTGGTCGGCATCGAGAAGAAGAACGGGCAGGTCGCCTATGCCGGCGGCAGCTCGGCGCCGGCCTCCGGCCTCTATGCCGGACTCGCCGACGGACCTTATCGCGTCGGCTTCCGTGCCCACCAGCTCGGGCTCGCCAATGGCCAGACCGATCGCCACGCCTTCCACGCCACAGTGACGGTGACCGAGATCACCGGTTCGGAGAGTTTCGTGCATTTGACCCGCGACGGATCGAACTGGGTTGCGGTGCTGCACGGCGTGCACGAGTTCGAGCCCGGCCAGACGCTCGACGCCGTGCTCGATCCGCAGGATGTCTTCGTGTTCGACGCGGCCGACCGCCTGGTCGCCGCGCCCGGCGCGTAAGGGAGGAGATGCGATATGGCCCGCATTGACCTCGTCGATCTCGCGCACTCCTACGGCGGCAATGATGCCGCCCAGGAAAGCTTTGCGCTGAAGCCGGTGACCATGACCTGGCGACAGGGCGGCGCCTATGCGCTGCTCGGGCCGTCGGGTTGCGGCAAGACCACGCTGCTCAACGTCATCTCCGGCATCATCACGCCCTCGCGCGGAAAGATCCTGTTCGACGGCAAGGACATCACACCGCTGTCAACCCAGAAGCGCAACATCGCCCAGGTGTTCCAGTTTCCGGTTATCTACGACACCATGACGGTGGGGGAGAACCTGGCGTTTCCGCTGAAGAACCGCGGCGTGCCGAAGGCCGATATCGACAAGCGCGTGACCCAGATCGGCCGCCTGCTCGACCTCGAGCCCTATCTGAACCGCAAGGCGACGCGGCTCACGGCCGATGCCAAGCAGAAGATCTCGCTCGGCCGGGGCCTCGTGCGCAACGACGTCGCCGCCGTGCTGTTCGACGAGCCGCTGACGGTGATCGATCCCGAGCTGAAATGGCAGCTCCGCTCGAAGCTGAAGGCGCTGCATCGCGAACTCGACCTCACGATGATCTACGTCACCCACGACCAGACCGAGGCGCTGACCTTCGCCGACACCGTGGTGGTGATGCATGACGGCCGCGTGGTGCAGAGCGGCACGCCGGCCGAGCTGTTCGACAAGCCGGCGCATACCTTCGTCGGCTACTTCATCGGCTCGCCCGGCATGAACATCCTGCCGGCGGAGGTCAGGGGCCGCGAGGCGCGGATCGACGGCCACGTCATCGCGCTCAACCGCAGCTACGACCATCTGCCCGCCGGGGCCAAGATCGAGATCGGCGTGCGTCCGGAATTCGTCGACGTGGTCGCGCCGGCGCCGGGGCTGCTCACCTCGAAGATCGACCGGATCGATGATCTCGGCCGCATCCGCTTCGCCCGCGTGCGCGTCGGCGATGCCAAGCTCGCTGCCCGCGCGCCGGGCGGCTTCACCAGCTCCGACGGTTCCGCCGGGCTGAAATTCGATCCGTCCCATGTCCACGTCTATGCGGACAGCCTTCTGGTGGAGGGAGCCGTCTGATGGACAAGACCATCAATCAAAAAGCCTGGTTCCTGGTCCTGCCGGTGTTCCTGGTCGTCGCCTTCTCCGCGGTGATCCCGCTGATGACCGTGGTGAACTATTCGATGCAGGACACCTTCGGCAACAACCAGTTCTTCTGGAACGGTGTCGGCTGGTTCAAGGAATTGCTCGATCCCTCGACCGATCTCGGCGGACGCTTCCTGGCTTCGCTCGGCCGCAACCTGTTCTTCTCGCTCGTCATCCTCGCGATCGAGGTGCCGCTCGGCATCGTCATCGCGCTGTCGATGCCGCGCGAGGGCTGGACGGTGGCGGCCTGCCTCGTGATCCTCGCGCTGCCGCTGCTGATTCCGTGGAACGTCGTCGGCACGATCTGGCAAATCTTCGGCCGTCCCGATATCGGCCTGCTCGGCTACACGCTGAACAGCCTGGGGATCAACTACAACTACGTCTCGAACGAAATCGACGCCTGGGTCACCGTCATCGTCATGGACGTCTGGCACTGGACCAGCCTGGTTGCGCTGCTGTGCTACGCCGGCCTGAAGTCTATCCCCGACGCCTATTACCAGGCGGCACAGATCGACGGCGCCTCCCGCTGGGCAGTGTTCACCGCGATCCAGCTTCCGAAGATGAATCGCGTGCTGCTGATCGCGGTGCTGCTGCGCTTCATGGACAGCTTCATGATCTACACCGAGCCGTTCGTCGTCACCGGCGGCGGCCCCGGCAACTCCACGACCTTCGTCTCGATCGAGCTCGTCAAGATCGCGCTCGGCCAGTTCGACCTCGGTAAGGCCGCGGCCCTGTCGCTGGTCTACAACCTGATCATCCTGATCGTCTGCTGGGTGTTCTACACCGTGATGACCAACGCCGGTGTCGAGCGCAAGACGCAGGCAGAGAAAGAGCCCGCGGCGGAGCTCAAGCCCGCCGGCGCGCTTCAGCCCGCCCACGCGCTCCAGCCCAAGGAAGGAGTGGCCTGATGCACTCGATCCCCGGCCGACGCGTCATCATGGCGCTGTTCCTGATCTTCCTGCTGCTGCCGATCTACTGGCTCGTCAACATGAGCTTCAAGACCAACAGCGAGATCGTCACGACAATGACGCTGTGGCCCCATACCCCGACGCTGCAGCACTACAAGCGCATCTTCACCGACGAGAGCTGGTATTCCGGCTACATCAACTCGCTGGAATACGTCGTCCTCAACACCATCATCTCGATCACGGTGGCGCTGCCGGCGGCCTACGCCTTCTCGCGCTACCGCTTCCTCGGCGACAAGCACCTGTTCTTCTGGCTGCTGTCGAACCGCATGGCGCCGGCCGCGGTCTACGCGCTGCCGTTCTTCAACCTCTACTCGGCGATCGGCCTGTTCGATACGCCCTGGGCGGTTGCGCTCGCGCACTGCATCTTCAACGTGCCGCTCGCGGTGTGGATCCTCGAAGGCTTCGTCTCCGGCGTGCCGCGCGAGATCGACGAGACCGCGTTCCTCGACGGTTATTCCTTCCCGCGTTTCTTCGTTAAGATCCTGATCCCGCTGATCGCGAGCGGCATCGGCGTCGCGGCCTTCTTCTGCTTCATGTTCTCGTGGGTCGAGCTCCTGCTCGCGCGCACGCTGACCTCGGTGCAGGCCAAGCCGATCGCGGCGATCATGACGCGTACGGTGTCCGCGGCGGGCATGGACTGGGGGCTGCTCGCGGCCGCCGGCGTGCTCACCATCATTCCGGGCGCGCTCGTGATCTGGTTCGTCCGCAACTATATCGCGCGCGGCTTCGCGCTCGGCCGCGTGTAAGGAGGCGACCATGGAATCGATCGCATGGATGGCCTGGACGATACCGACCGCGATCTTCTTCGCCGCGCTCGCCTGCACGCTCGCGGTGATGACGTATCTGGCCGCGGTCTATCCCGAGGCGGAGCGCGTCGGCGTCCTGCGCATTCCGACCACGCGCGGCGATCGCCTGTTCATCTCGCTGATCGCGGCCGCCGTCATCCATCTCGCATGGATCGGCCTCGTCGGGACCGACACGATCGGCACGCTGCCGATCGGCGAGGAGGGGTTTGAGCTGTCGAGCCTGTGGCTCGCATCAGGAACTTCGCTTGTCACGGCCGCGCTCATATTCCGCACGGTCTGAAGCTCGCGAAGAAGACCAGATCCGGGGCCAACCCGGGCCTGTTTAGAGTTTGTCGCTGCAACGGAGGAACAACATGCGACAGTTTAGGAGAAGGAAAGGTCCATTGACCAAGATCAGCTTTCTGACGGTATCTAGTGCCGCGGCTATCATTGCGGCTGCATTCTCGACCTCGGCGCCGGTTCGCGCCGCCGATGACGCCACGATCCAGAAGTGGATCGCGGAATTCCAGCCCTCGACCCTGTCGAAGGACGACCAGAAGAAGGAGCTCGAGTGGTACGCCAAGGCCGCCGAACCCTTCAAGGGCATGGAAATCAACGTCGTCTCGGAGACGATCACGACTCACGAATACGAGTCGCAGACGCTCGCCAAGGCGTTCACCGAGCTCACCGGCATCAAGCTCAAGCACGACATCATCCAGGAAGGTGACGTCGTCGAGAAGCTTCAGACCCAGATGCAGTCGGGCAAGAACGTCTATGACGGCTGGATCAACGACTCCGACCTGATCGGCACGCACTTCCGCTACGGTCAGACCATCGTCCTTTCGGACTACATGAAGGGCGAGGGCAAGGACGTCACCGATCCGATGCTCGACGTCGACGACTTCATCGGCAAGTCGTTCGGCACGGCGCCCGACGGCAAGCTCTATCAGCTGCCCGACCAGCAGTTCGCGAACCTCTACTGGTTCCGCTACGACTGGTTCACCAACCCGGACTACAAGGCCAAGTTCAAGGCCAAGTATGGCTACGAGCTCGGCGTGCCCGTGAACTGGTCCGCCTATGAAGACATCGCCGAGTTCTTCACCAACGACATCAAGGAGATCAACGGCGTCAAGGTCTACGGCCATATGGACTATGGCAAGAAGGACCCTTCGCTCGGATGGCGTTTCACCGACGCCTGGCTCTCGATGGCCGGCAACGGTGACAAGGGCATTCCGAACGGTCTGCCGGTCGACGAATGGGGCATCCGCATGGAAGGCTGCCGTCCAGTCGGCTCGAGCGTCGATCGCGGTGGCGACACCAACGGTCCGGCCTCGGTCTACGCCATCACGAAGTATCTTGAGTGGCTGAAGAAGTATGCTCCGCCGCAGGCCCAGGGCATGACCTTCTCAGAGTCCGGTCCGGTGCCGGCGCAGGGCAACATCGCCCAGCAGATCTTCTGGTACACCGCCTTCACCGCCGACATGGTGAAGCCGGGCATCGCCGTGATGAACGCGGACGGTACGCCGAAGTGGCGTATGGCGCCCTCGCCGCACGGCTCGTACTGGAAGGAAGGCATGAAGCTCGGCTACCAGGACGCCGGTTCGGCGACGCTCCTGAAATCGACTCCGGCTGACCGCCGCAAGGCGGCCTGGCTCTATCTCCAGTTCATCGTCTCCAAGACGGTATCTCTGAAGAAGAGCCATGTCGGTCTCACCTTCATCCGTGAATCCGACATCTGGGACAAGTCGTTCACCGAGCGTGCGCCGAAGCTCGGCGGTCTGATCGAGTTCTACCGCTCGCCCGCCCGCGTGCAGTGGACCCCGACCGGCAACAACGTGCCTGACTATCCGAAGCTCGCGCAGCTCTGGTGGCAGAACATCGGCGATGCGTCGTCGGGTGCCAAGACGGCGCAGGCCGCGATGGACTCGCTCGCTGCTGCCCAGGACGCCGTCATGGAGCGTCTTGAGAAGTCCGGCGTACAGGGAGCCTGCGGTCCGAAGCTCCACAAGAAGGAGTCGGCCGAGCACTGGTTCGCGAAGGCCGAGAAGGACGGCACCATCGCGCCCCAGCGCAAGCTCGCCAACGAGAAGCCGAAGGGCGAAACGGTCGACTACGACACGCTGATCAAGTCGTGGCCGGCCACCCCGCCCAAGCGCGCAGAAGTGAAGTAAGGCGTACCAGCCCACGCCATCCGCAAGACCGAAAGGCCGGGAGCGATCCCGGCCTTTTTTCTTTTGCTCGACTGCACGCTGCATTTACACGGTCATTGCGAGCGCAGCGAAGCACTCCAGAGTCCCTCCGCTGAGACACTCTGGATTGCGTCGTCGCTTTCGCTCCTCGCAATGACGAGGTGGTTGGGCCAAATCCATCTCCAACGTCATAGCGAGCGCCATAACCAGCCTGCATTGTCACGCAACGCTGGGTCTAAATCGGCATTCAACCACATCCACCGAGAGCAGCGGTCTGCCGCTTTCGCAAGGGCGACATCGTGACCCGCACCATTCCTGTGCGCGCCCCGCTTGACTCCGCCCAGTCTCAAATCCATTATCAGCATAATGCGATTGAAGTAATCGCATAGCAATTGAAATCAAACAGGCGGTCGGGACCACTGGCGGTCCCATCCGGGAGGCCGATTGATGGCATTGATCGGGGCGTTCAAGCGCTTGCTGGGCGACACGGCCGTGCTGACTCGCGAGCAGGACCTCGCTGGGATCACCGAGGATTGGCGCGGTCGATTTCGCGCCCCGGCGCTGTGTGCCGTGCTTCCGGCGAATACCGAGCAGGTCGCTTCCATCGTTCGCCTCTGCGTCGAGAACGGCACGCCCGTGCTGCCGCAGGGCGGCAACACCAGCCTGTGCGGCGGCGCGACGCCGTCCGAACTCTCCAAGCCGCCGGTCATCATCCTCTTGACGCGCATGCGCCGCATCAGGTCGATCGATCCCGTCAACAACACCATGGTGGTCGACGCCGGCTGCGTGCTCGCCACCATCCAGGAGACGGCCGCGGCGGCGGACCGGCTTTATCCGGTGAGCCTCGGCGCCGAGGGTTCCTGCCAGATCGGCGGCAACATCGCCACCAATGCCGGCGGCACCGGTGTGCTGCGCTACGGCAATACGCGCGACAACGTGCTCGGCCTCGAGGTCGTGCTCCCCGACGGCTCGATCTGGGACGGCCTCTCGGCGCTGCGCAAGAACAACACCGGCTACGACCTCAAGCATCTCTTCATCGGTTCGGAAGGCACGCTCGGCATCATCACCGGTGCCGTCTTGAAGCTGCATCCGCTGCCGAAGGCGGAAGCCGTGGCGTGGCTCGCCGTCGACGATCCGCAGCGCGCGCTCGACATGCTTGGCCTGTTTCAGGCCGCCTGCAGCTCGCGGCTGTCGGCCTTCGAGCTGATGAACGCCAGGCAGATCGAGCTCGTGCTGGAGAAGGTGCCGGGCCGCCGCTGTCCGGTGGAACGGATCGACACCTGGCACGTCCTGGTCGAGCTGTCCGACACCGGCAACGCGGAACAGCTTGCGGCCACGATGCAGGCCGTGCTCGAGCGCGCGCTCGAGGACGGCGTCATCAGCGACGGCGTCGTCGCGGCGAGCGAGGCGCAGCGCAAGGCGATGTGGCTGGTGCGTCACAGCGTGTCGGAAGCCAACAAGAAGGCCGGCGTCGGCCTGACCTCCGATACGGCGGTGCCGGTATCGGCCGTACCTTCCTTCATTGAGGGAGCGATGGCGGCCGTGCACGCCATCGTGCCGGATCTGCCCTTCGTGATCGTCGGCCACATGGGCGACGGCAACATCCATCTGATCCCGTTCTTCACCTTCGCCGAATGGGACGCGCTCGGTGATCGCGACGCCGTCGCGCAAAGAATCCGCCGCGCCATGAACGACGTCGCAAGCTCGCTGCGCGGCACCTTCAGCGCCGAGCACGGGGTCGGACGCACGCTGACCGGCGAGATGTCCCGTTACAAGCCGCCTGTCGAGCTCACGCTGATGCGCGCCGTGAAACAGGCTTTCGATCCAAAGGATCTCTTCAATCCCGGCCGCGTTCTGCCGTCACCATCCATTGCAACATCACACAGAGGGGACTGACATGAGCCATCTTCCGAAGATCATCACCTCCCGCCGCCGCCTGCTTCTCACTGCGGGCGCCGGAGCCGTCGCGCTCGCTGCACCCGCCGTGTGGTCTCCCTCACGCGCCGCAGGCAAGCGCATCGTCGTGCGCGACGATGGTGGCATCTACACCAAGGCCTATGGTGCGGTGTTCTACCGTCCGTTCACCGAAGCGACCGGAATCGAGGTGGTCGGCGTGCAGGCCAATGCCGAGCCGGTCGCGCAGATCAAGACCATGGTCGATACCAAGAACTACACCTGGGACATGGCCAAGATCAGCTGGCCCGCGATCCTGCTGCTGACCACCGGAAGCAAGCAATATCTCGAAAAGCACGGCCTCGAATCCGAGCCCGTCATCAAGTCGATTCCGGCCGAATTCATGTCGCCCTACGGCGTCGGCACCAACGTCTACACCACCGTGCTGGCCTACCGCACGGACGCCTTCAAGGGCCGCAAGGCGCCGCAGTCCTGGGCCGATTTCTGGAACGTGGCGGAGTTTCCGGGACGCCGCGCCGTGCGCAAACATCCGTTCGACACGATCGAGGAAGCGCTGATGGGCGCGGGCGTGCCGACCGCGCAGGTCTACCCCTGCGATCTCGACAAGGCCTTTGCCTCGCTCGACAAGATCAAGTCCTCCGTCGCGGTGTGGTGGACGAGCGGCGCGCAGGTCGAGCAGATGCTGACCTCGGGCGAGATCGACCTGCTGCCGACCTGGGTGTCGCGTCCGCAGGCCGCACAGGCGGCCGGCGCACCGGTCGAGATCATCTGGAACCAGGGCATCTGGGGCGGCGACAACTGGTCGATCCTCGCCGGCACGCCGAATGCGGATGCCTGCCGCGAGTTCATCAAGTTCGCCTCCGATCCGAAGCGCCAGGCGGCGCTGATGGAATATTTCCCCGCCGGCCTCACGCAGCCGGAGGCCTTCAACTACGTCAAGCCGGAGCTCGCCAAGAACTGTCCGACCTATCCGGACAACATCAAGGCGGGCCTGAAGATCGATGCGAAGTTCTGGTACGACAACCAGGCCGCCGTCATCGAGCGCTTCAATAGCTGGATCCTGGCTTGAGCCTGCAGCGTCGCGATCGGGGCAGGGCATGACTTCGTCGAGCTTGCGCGTCAAAGGACTTACCAAGCGTTATGGCGACTTCGTCGCGCTGGCGCCGACCAGTCTCGACGTCGCGAAGGGGGAATTCCTCACGCTGCTCGGCCCTTCGGGGTCGGGCAAGACGACGCTGCTCAGCCTGATCGCGGGCCTTGCGCATCCCGACGAAGGTCAGATCCTGGTCGACGATGCCGATGTGACGCACAGCCCGGCCTATGATCGGGACATCGGCGTCGTGTTCCAGAACTACGCGCTGTTTCCGCACATGACGGTGGAGGACAACATCGCGTTTCCGCTGAAGATGCGGAAGGTCGCTGATGCCGACGCGCGCCGGCGCACCGCGGAGGCACTGGAGACGGTGCGCCTTCCGCATGTCGCAAAACGCTATCCGCGCGAGCTCTCGGGCGGCCAGCAGCAGCGCATTGCGCTCGCGCGCTGCATCGTCTACCGGCCCGCGATCATCCTGATGGACGAGCCACTCGGCGCGCTCGACAAGAAGCTGCGCGACCAGATGCAGCTCGAGATCAAGCGCATCCATCGCGAGCTCCGCACCACGATCATCTACGTCACCCACGACCAGGAGGAGGCGATGACCATGTCCGATCGCATCTGCCTGATGAACGCAGGCGCGATCGAGCAGCTCGGCACGCCGGAGGATCTCTACTTCCGCCCGCAATCGGTCTTCGTTGCGGACTTTCTCGGCGAGTCCAACCTGCTCAGCGCAACGGTCCGGCAGGTCGATGCGCAGGGGCTAGACATCGTGCTGGCAGACCAGACGGCGCCGTCGCGCGCCGTCGGCAACGGCGCGAGCTTCACGGCCGGCGAGCCGATCAAGCTCATGGTCCGCCCCCAAAACCTCCATGTCGCGGACGCGGCGAACGGCCAGCTCACCGGCAGGCTGGTCGACGTGATGATCAGCGGCAGCATGACGCGGCTCTACATCGCGCCCGAAAAGGCCGACATGCCGCAGCTGGTCGCGGCCTATCCGACGCGATCGAGCGCGGCGCCTTACGAGATCGGCCAACGCGTCTCGCTCGGCTGGAATTCCGCGGATGCCGTGGCGATCCGCGACGGCAGGGGACACTGACGCCATGGCAGTGGCCAAAGCACCTGCGATCGAGCCGGGACAGCTCCGGGCCACGGCGCGCTTCCGCGCCCGGTCGCAGGCCTGGACCTGGGCCGCGATGGGCGGCCCGCTCGTCCTGCTGCTCGTCTTCTTCCTGGTCTACCCGGTCGGCCAGCTGCTGCTGCTCAGCATCTACAACGACAGCGGATTCACGCTTGCGCCGTACCGCCAGCTCTTCGCCTCATCCGTCTATATCGACGTCCTCCTCATCACGCTGAAGATCTCGCTGGTGACGACGCTGGTGTGCGTCGTCACCGGCTACCCGATCGCCTACCTGATTTCCGTCGTCGGCAAGGAGCGCAAGGCGACGTTGCTGTTCTGGGTGCTGCTGTCGTTCTGGACCAGCTTCCTGGTGCGCGCCTTCGCCTGGATCGTGCTGCTCGGGCGCAATGGCGTCATCAACAAGCTGCTGCTGTCGCTCGGCATCATTTCGAGCCCGGCGAGCCTGCTCTATAATTTTGGCAGCGTCCTCGTCGGCATGGTGAATGCGCTGCTGCCGCTTGCCGTGCTGACCATGCTCTCGGTGATGGAGAACATCGACCGCAACCTGCCGCGCGCGGCGGCAACCCTCGGGGCGCGGCCGGGCATGGCGTTCTGGAAGATCTATTTTCCGCTCTCGCTGCCCGGCGTCGCCGCGGCCGGCATCATGGTGTTCGTCACCGCGATCGGTTTCTTCATCGTGCCGGCGCTGCTCGGCGGACGCCGCGAGACCATGATCACGCAATTGATCATCGACCAGGTCCAGCAGACGCTGAACTGGGGATTCGCCGGCGCAATCTCCGTGCTGCTCCTGATCGTCGTGCTCATCGTCTTTGCGGCCTACGATCGGCTGCTCGGCCTGTCGACCATGACGGGGGCGGCAGCGCCGCGCAGCGCGGCGCCCTCGCGCCTCGCCGGGCCGATCCAGAGGATCGGCGACACCGTGCTGACGCTGCTCGGCGTGATCTCCGATCGCATCCTTCTCGCGCTGCCGTCGCGCCGTCGCGACCGCGATCCCGATAAGGCAGGCCTCGGCTTGCAGACCTTCGTCTGGACCATGCTCGTCATCATCAGTGCGCCGACGCTTCTGATGATCCCGTTGTCGTTCGGCACCGGCGGCCTCAACTGGCCGCCGCAGGGATTTACGCTGCACTGGTATGAGACCGTGCTGCATTCGCCGGTATGGACCCAGGCGTTCCTGCGCTCGCTGCTGGTTGGCCTCGGGACAGGTGGGCTCGCCATGCTGATCGGAACGCCGGCGGCGTTCCTGCTGGTGAGGAGCAACATCCCTGGCAAGGCCGCCTGGCTCGCCTTCATCCTGTCGCCGATCGTCGTGCCGCGCATGATCATCGCGGTCGGCATGTTCTACGTGTTCGCCAGCATCGGCCTCGTCGGCAGCGCCTTCGGCCTCGTTCTCGGACATACCGTGGTCGCGGTGCCCTACGTCGTCATGACCATGATGGCCGTGCTCCGCAACTACGACACGCGGCTCGACCAGGCCGCGCAAAGCCTTGGCGCACGTCCCTTTGCGACGCTGCGCCACATCACCTTTCCGATTCTCGGCGCGGGCATGTTCTCTTCGTTCCTGTTCGCCTTCGCGACCTCCTTCGACGAGCTCACCATCGCGCTGTTCGCGACCGGCGGCCTCAACGCCACGCTGCCAAAGCAGTTTTGGGACGAGGTGACGCTTCAGGTCTCGCCGGTGATCGCCGCCGTCTCCACCTGCTTGTTCATCTTCATGGGACTCTTGATCTTCGTCGCCGAACGCCTGCGTCGGCGCGCTGCCGCAAGGTAGTCATCCCGCGTTCTAACCAGAGGTTCTCGTCATGCTCATTGCAAATCGTCTTCGCGGCCTGCTCCCCGCCATTCCGACCCCGGTGAAGGCCGACGACACGATCGACGCCGAGGCGGTCTCAGCGCTGTTTGCCTGGCTGCTCAAGCAGGGCATCGACGGCGTGGTGCCGCTCGGCGGCACCGGCGAATATGGCGCGCTCGCCCGCGCCGAGCGCATCCGGATGGCCGGCCTGTCGGTGAAGGCCATGGCGGGCAGGGGGCCTGTGATCGCGGGCGTCCTCGACACCGGTTTCCACGACGCTCTTCAGGCGGGCAAGGAATTCGCCGCCGAGGGCGTGGACGGCCTTCTGGTTCTTACGCCATATTATACCAATCCGACTCAGATCGGCGTTCGCGACTATTTCCTGCGCTATGCCGATGCCTCGCCGGTGCCCATCCTGATCTACGAGATTCCCTACCGCACCCGGATCGCGATCGAGCCCAGGATTTTGCATGAGCTCTCGAAGCATCCCAACATCATCGGCATGAAGGCCTGCAATCTCGACATGTATCATTTCCTTCAGGTCGTGGCCGGCGTCGACGACAGTTTTGCGGTGCTCAGCGGCGAGGACAGCCTGTTCCCGCTGCATCTGGCGGCCGGCGCCAAGGGCGGCATCGTCGTCACCGCCTGCCTGTTGCCGCGCGCCTGGCGCCAGATTTACGAGACGGCAGTTGCCGGCCGCACCGCGGAGGCGCTGGAGCTGCATCGGCGGCTGATCCCGTTCATGAACATGGCGTTTGCCGAGACCAATCCGGGGCCGATGAAGGCGGTGATGGACATGGTCGGCGTCGACGCGCCGCGAATGCTGGCGCCGCTGGTGCAGCCGGCGCCGGCGCTGGTCTCGGCATTCCGGGCCGAGCTCAAGAATCAGTTGGCGCTCACTGAAAACGTTGGATGACGAAAGGGACGACGACATGGCGCGTAGCGGCCAGGGCGGATCAAGGAAGGCTGTCAAGGCCAAGAGCCCGGATAAAGCTCGTGCAGGAAAGCGCGTCGAGAAAAGCGCCGAGCTGGCGCGTTCGTCGCTGTTCGTCGGCTCGACCGAGAAGGCCTTTCAGGTCCTTCACGCCTTCGACGGGCCGCAACGCTTCATGACGCTTGCCGATATCGCGCGCGCGGCCGATCTCGACCGCAGCGCCACCCAGCGCCTGGTCTACACGCTGGAGACGCTCGGATATCTCAAGCGCATCGAGGGCACGCGCAATTACGGGCTGACCTCGAAGGTGCTCCAGTTCTCCCATAGCTATCTCAAGGCCAACGAACTGATCGACCGGGCCTCCCCGCATCTGCTCGAGATCAGCCGCAATCTCGGAGAGACCTGCAATTTGCACGAGCTCGACGGCCACGAGGTCGTGTTCGTGGCGCGCTTTCCGGGGCAGCACCTCATCAACATCGACATCGTGATCGGCAGCCGGTTGCCGACCTTCTTCACGGCTTCCGGCACGGCGATCCTGTCGGCGCTTCCGGAGGAGGAGCGGCTCGATCTGCTCAAGCGGACCTTGCTCGAGAAGCTGACGCCGTTCACGGTGACCGATCCGAAGGTGCTCTTGGAGCGCATTCGCGTCGCCGCGCAGCGCGGCTATGCCGTCATCATGAATGAGACCGTGATGGGCGATATTTCCGTCGCAGCCCCGATCATCGACGAGCACGGCCGCGCGGTTGCCGCGATCAACATTTCGGTGCCGACCACGCGCTGGACCAAGGAGCGCGCCGAGGCCGAGCTCGTGCAGCATGTCCATGTCGCAGCGACCTCCATCTCGAAGTCGAAATTCAACCGCTACGCCGCCTGATGCGAGCGCTGCTGAATGCCGACGACTACCGCGGCGTTGCGCAAAAATTCCTGCCGCGCGGCCTGTTCGACTATATCGATCGCGGCACGGAGGATGAGGTCGCGCTGAAGCGCCTGCGCGCCTCGCTCGATGAGATCACGTTGACGCCATCGGTGCTGACCGGGCACGACAGGCGATCGTTCGACACCACGCTCCTCGGACGGCGCCTCGCAGCACCGCTCATCGTGGCGCCGACCGCGCTTGCCGGTCTTGTCGCGCATGATGGCGAGACCAAACTGGCGCGCGCGGCTTCGCGCGTCGGTATTCCGGTCTGCATCTCGACGCAATCGGTGACGACGGTCGAAACCATCCGGCGCGGCGCGCGCGATGCGACGCTGTGGTTTCAGCTCTATGTCTGGCGCCATCGGGCACTCACGGCAAGGCTTCTGGAGCGCGCCCGCGCCTGCGGCTGCGAGACCCTGGTCGTCACGGTCGATACGCCGGTCTCACCCAACCGCGAGTACAACAAGCGCAACGGCTTCGGCATTCCGTTCGTGCCCAGCCTGCGCAGCACGCTCGACGTCGCACTGCATCCGCGCTGGCTCGTCAGTGTTTCTCGCGCGCCATCTCCTGAGCGAAGGCATGCCGACCTACGGACATTATCCGGACGAGTTCCGCACGGCGATCACCCGGCCGAGCATCGCGGAGGCCGTGCAGCTCGACCATCGCCTCAGCTGGGACGATTTGCGCTGGCTGCGCGAGATCTGGCCAGGCAAGCTGATCGTCAAGGGCGTTTTGGCCGTCAAGGATGCGGAGACCGCCGCCGGGCTCGGCTGTGAGGCAATCGTGGTTTCCGCCCATGGCGGCCGCAATCTCGATTGCCTGCCTGCGCCGGCGGAATGCATTCAGGCCATCGCGGATGCCGTGAGCGGACGACTGACGGTGCTCGCCGACAGCGGCGTTCGTCGCGGCACGGACGTGCTGAAATATCTCGCGCTCGGCGCCGAGGCCGTGCTGCTCGGACGCCTGCCGCTCTGGGGCCTTGCCGCCGGCGGCGAGGCCGGTGCGGAAGCCGTGCTGCGGATGGTCATCACTGAGATGGATACCGCGATGGCGTTTCTCGGCGCGGAGCGCGTGACGGAGCTAAAGGCGTCGCTTCGATGAGACAAAGGCCGGGTGCAATCCCGGCCTTTCTCAATTGGTTCGCGTGTTTCCACATCGTCATTGCGAGCGAAGCGAAGCAATCCAGAATCTTTTCGCGGGGACAGTCTGGATTGCTTCGTCGCTTCGCTCCTCGCAATGACGGCGGATGAGGCGTTACTCCGCCGCGTCCGCGGCCGCGAGCGACGGATAGTCCGTGTAGCCCTTCGCCCCGCCGCCATAGAACGTGTTCTTGTCCCACTCATTGAGCGGCGCGCCCTTCTTCAACCGCTCGACCAGGTCGGGGTTGGAGATGAACGGCTTGCCGAACGCGATGAGGTCGGCAGCGCCGGTATCGAGCACCTTGGTCGCCAGCTCGAAATCGTAGCCGTTGTTGGCGATGTAGGCGCCGGAGAAGCGCTTGCGCAGGTCCGCATAGTCGAACGGCGCGAAATCGCGCGGACCGCCGGTCGCGCCTTCGACAACGTGCAGATAGACGAGCTTGAGCGCATCGAGCCCGTCGACGATGTGGTCGAACAGGGCTTGCGGATTGCTGTCGGAGATATCGTTTGCCGGCGTCACCGGCGAGATGCGGATGCCGGTGCGATCGCTGCCCGCCTCGGCGGCGACGGCCTTTGACACTTCCAGCATCAGCCGCGCACGGTTCTCGATCGAGCCGCCGTAAGCATCGGTGCGCTTGTTGGCGCCATCTTTGGCAAACTGGTCGAGCAGATAGCCGTTGGCGCCGTGGATCTCGACGCCGTCAAAACCGGCCTCCAGCGCATTCCTCGTGGCGCGCTTGAAATCGTCGATGATCCCTGGAATTTCGGCGAGCTCGAGCGCGCGCGGCTCGGAGACGTCGGCGAAGGTGCCGTTGACGAAGGTCTTGCCCTTGGCGCGGATCGCGGAGGGGGCGACCGGCGCGCCGGCATTGGCCTGAAGCGCGGTGTGCGAGATGCGTCCGACGTGCCAGAGCTGGATGAAGATGCGCCCGCCGCGCTCATGCACGCGATCGGTGACCTTGCGCCAGCCGGTGACCTGGTCTTTCGAGTAGATGCCGGGCGTGTCCTGATAGCCCTGGCCCTGCTGGGAGACCTGGCTTGCTTCGGTGACCAGCAGCCCGGCGGAGGCGCGCTGCCCGTAATAGTCGGCCGCGAGCGGGCTCGGCACGAAAGTCGCGGGCGCGGCGCGATTGCGCGTCAGGGGCGCCATCACGAAGCGATTGGGCAGCGTGATCGGGCCAAGCTTATAGGGCTCAAACAATTTGGTCGGACGGCTCATGGGCGGATGCTCTCAGGCAATGACAGGTGACGAAACACTTGTGCATCGCCGCACGCCGCGCAAGGGCGCAGCTATTCAGAAACTGCAGGAGAGCTGCGCCAAGACGGCAGTGACGATGCCGAAAGAGGATGTCTCTTCTGCAAATTCGTCCGCGGCAGCGGAGTTGATCTCCGTGCCGCGGAAAATATGGATCACAAATTTCAGGTCATGCCGAGGAAATCGCGCTTGCCGATCTCGACACCATTGTGACGCAGGATTCCGTGCGCGGTCGCGGCATGGAAATAGAAGTTCGGCAGGGAGACCGAGCTGAAGAATTGCTGCCCCTTCAATGTCACGGTCCGGTCGGGACCGGCCGGGAATGTGACGTCCTTGGCGTCGGCGCCGTTGAACTGCTCCGGCTTGAACGATTTCACGAAGTCGATCGTCTTCGCCAGCCGCTGTTTCAATTCCGCGAACGTCGTCTCGGTGTCCGGCATCGACGGCACTTCCGTATGCGTGAGCCGCGCGCAGCCCTTGGCCGCGAAGTCGCTGACGAGCTGGATCTGCTTGCCGAACGGCAGCATGTCCGGGAAAAGCCGGGATCCGATCAGCACGCTGGGCTCGATCTTCCTGGCCGCGCAATGGGCTTCCGCCTTGGTGAGCAGACCGGAGAGACTGTTCAGCATCTGCACATAGGCAGGGACGACGGCGTCGTAAAAGGACATGTGATGCTCTCTTCTCGTTGGGATGTCAGGAGGTATCCTGATCCCAAGACATGGGAGCGTCGCAGGAAAATACAATCGCCGTGGTGGCGCTCGCAGATTAAAAATTCTACCGCACCACGCCCGCCGGCTGCGCCTGTGCGGTGCCGCCGCGCATGCGCGCGAGCAGCTCCGCCGTCGGCCAGGAATCCGCGGGCAGGCCGTACTTGATCTGCATCGCTTTCACCGCGCTGCGGCTCTGCTGGCCCAGTACGCCGTCGACCTTGCCGACGTTGAAGCCGGCGCGCACCAGGAGCTGCTGCAATTCCCTCAGCTCGTTGAACGGCAGTTGCGCCACCGGCTGCGCCGGCTTGCGCATGGGAGCCGCGCCTGCGATGCGCGAGGCGAGGTAACCGGCGGTGGTGGAATAGATCAGCGAATTATTCCACTCGGTGTAGGCAGCGAAATTCGGATAGGCCATGAAGGCCGGCCCCGTCCGCCCCATCGGCAGCAGCACGGAAGCCGCGAGATTGTCGTTCGGCAGCGGCCGGCCGTCGGGATAGGTCACGCCCAGCTGTGCCCATTTCGAGCGCGGCTGTTGCACGGAAAGATCGGTCTGCTCCCAGGGCAGGTTTGCAGGCACCTTGATCTCTTCCAGCCACGGCTCGCCGCGCCGCCACTTCAAGCCGTTGGCGATGTAGTTCGCGGTCGAGCCGATCACGTCGGGCCCGCTGCGCAAGAGGTCGCGCCGGCCGTCGCCGTCATAATCGACGGCGTAGTTGACGTAGTGCGTCGGCAAAAATTGCGTCTGCCCGAGCTCGCCGGCCCAGGAGCCGATCATCTCATCGGGCGTGAGATCGCCGCGGTCGATCACCTTGAGCGCGGCGATGGTCTCGCCCACGAACATCTCCGAGCGGCGGCAGTCATAGGCGAGCGACACCAGTGATTTCAGCGTCGGCAGATTGCCCATGTTGGCGCCGAAATCGCTCTCCAGCCCCCAGAACGCGGCGATCACCGCCGGCGGCACGCCGTAATCCTTCTCGGCGCGCGCGAACGCCGCCGCGTATTGCTTGATGTGCTGCTGGCCGTTCTGCATGCGATAGGTCGCGGCCATCCGCCCGGCGAATTCGGTGAAGAGCTGGCCGAACACGCGCTGGCCGCGGTCACGGTTGACGATGCCCTGATCGTAGACGAGGTAGGGCGAGGCCTCGCTGAGCGCGCGCTGCGACACACCCGCGGCGATCGCCTGTTGCTTCACGTCGGCGAGGAAGCGATCGAAGCTCGCGCCGTTGTGGCACGAGGCCGCGCGCGGCGAGGGCGCAGCGGGCTTCGGCGCAACGGGCCTTGCCGGTGGCGGGAGCAATTGCGCGGAAGCGGTGGCGGAAAGCGCGAGCAACGTGACGGCCGCGATCGCAAATCGGATCTGGTTCATAAGGGTTCCGGCGGAGGGAAGGGCAGTCGTGGAAATCTGCCGGAGTCTAGGTGAAGTGAAGGCCTCACGCCATCCCCTGGGAACCTAGCCAAACAGCCGCAGCAAGAGCGCCTTGCCGACCGGGAGCGCCCGGATACCACGATAGGCGCGGACATATTCGCCGGCATAGAACGCCCGGATCGCATGGACGCGCGTGTCCATGCCTTCCTCGAACCTGACGGCAAATCCGTCCACCGTCCGCCGCACCACGACGGCCGCGATGGAGCGACCATAGATTCGGCATTCGATCGTGCTGCCGATCGCGGGTGGATCGGGGTCGATCAGCCGCGCGCCGGTGATGGAGAGATCGGCGAGCCGCGCGAGGTGCGACTTGCCGCCCTGACGCAGCAGGATCGCCTCGTTGCGAACGAAGCGCTCCGCCTTGCGCTTGCGCGGCTGCTCGATGCAGACGAAGCAGACAACGGTGAGGATGAGCGCGTTGTAGAAGCTCCAGGCCAGCGCCAGCCCGCCATAGGCTATGTTCTCGCCGCGCAGGTGCAGGATGAAGGCATAGGCGATGGCCGCGAGCGTGATGACGAGCGCAGTGCCATAGAGCCGCAGCAGCGGCCATTCGACGAATTTCCTGCCGCGCTCGCCGCCTTTCGCGGTGACCTTGAACTTGTGCCCTTTCGGCTTCAACAGGCCTGTGGTCACGGCTTTCAGCACCGCGGGCGCCGCCACGAGCTGCGACACGTCCGTCATCATGGCCAGCGAACGGCCGTGCGACAGCCACGCCATCGTCAGTCCATGCCAGACATAGAACGGCAGGAAGAACTGCAGGAGTTCGGTGAGGTCCGCCTGCACCGCCTTGATGCCGAGCAGCAGGAACAGCCAGGGCACCACGAGCCCGAACATCTTGGCGAAGTAGACCGCAGTCCAGCTCATAAAGGCGTCGACCAGTGACAACCGGTCGATGAACGCGAGCTTCGACGTCCGCGATAGCGGCCCGCTGCGGCCGCGCACGATCTGCATGAAGCCGAGACACCAGCGGCCGCGCTGGGTGATGTATTCCTTCAGTCCCTCCGGCGCGAGACCGATGGTCAGGCGCTCGTTGAGATAGATGGTGTTCAGCCCGCGCTCCTTCAGGCGCAGCGTGACGAGATAGTCCTCCGTGACCGAATCGGTCGGAAAGCCGCCGATCGCCTTCAGGCCGTCGTAGCGGATCAGCGAGGACGTGCCGCAGCAGAACGCGACGCCCCAGGCATCCTTGGCCGGCATCAGGATGTCGAAGAAGAAGCGCTGCTCGTCCGGCCATACGTCCGTGGCGGCGAGGTTGGTCTGGATCGGATCGGGGTTGATGAAATGCTGCGGCGTCTGCACCACGCCGGCGGATGCATCGTCCATCAGGCTGATGGTTTTGGCGAGAAAGTCGGGCCGTGGCACGAAATCGGCGTCGAGGACGGCGACGAAATCCGGCCGCTCGGCGAGCTCTCCGACGTGCGCGAGCGCGTGGTTGATGTTGCCCGCCTTGGCGTGGCGGTTGTCGGGGCGGGTGAGATAGCGGCAGCCGAGCTCGCCGGCAAGCCGCCGCAGCCACAGCCGGCGTCCGTCATCGAGCACCCAGACGCGATAGTTGCCGTACTCCATCCCGGTTGCGCCGATGATCGTGCGCTCGAGGATCGACCGCTCCTCGTTGTAGGTGCAGATGAAGACGTCGACCAGCGGCGCGCCCGGGTCGGTGGCGCGGCCGTCGATCCTGGCGGACGTGGAGCGGTCGATCGTCCGGCTCAGGAACAGGATCGACAGCGCCACTGCGATCATCGACGCTGCCTCCACCAGCATGAAGGGATAGCCGACCATCGCATCCGCCGTCAGGCCGAGGGGCGGCAGCGTCTGCGTCACGCGCCAGTGGAAGTAGCGCACGAGCAGGACGAACGACACGCCGGCAAGGCATGCGCGCGCCGGCGTGCTCTCGCGCCGGAGCAGCGGCGCGATCGCCATGAAGGCGCCGAGCGCGAGGAAGCCGGGCGCCAGCGCTGCCATCATGGCGCGGTCTCGTTGCGGCCAAAGACGACGCGGCCGGTCCGTCCCACCGTGCAGCCGTGCGCGTCGGCATCGCCGATCGCCACCGTCACGCGATAGGGCTCCTTGCTCAGCGCATCGGGATTGATGGCGAGATTGGCGGGCGCGCCGGCAGCGCCGGTGAGATTGACGACGGTGCCGGCGATCGGCTCGGCGCCGTCATTGGGCTCGAACGTGGCGTGGTCGCCAAGCTGAAGGCGGTTATAGACGCTCTCGGTGACGTTGGCCGTGATCACGGCGCCGCTGCAATCGAGCACCTTGAGCAGGGGCTGGCCGGCCTGCACGTCCTCGCCCGGCGCGGTCATCATCTCCCAGACGCGGCCCGCCACCGGGGTCTTGATGTCGGCCTCGGAGAGATCGGCGAAGCGGACCTCCTCGACGATGAGCTCGTTGCCGAGCCAGGTGATCTCGGTATCGATGCGCGCCAGATCCGCCTCGAGATCATGCGCGCGCTGGCGCATCTCCTCCTCGCGCTGCACCGAGCTCGGTCGGTCGTTGTAGCTGTCGCCGAGGAACGAGCCGGCTTTCGCCGCGGTCAGCTCGACCTTGGCTGCATCGAGCCGCTTGCGCGCGCCGAGCTCGGTTTGCTGGGCCACCGAAAGCTCGCGCGTCAACCGCGCGAGCTCGACAGTGGAGACGTTGCCGGTCTTGGCGAGCGACGAGGCGCGGTCGACGGCGGCGCTGGCCTCCTCGCGTCGCGCTGCCGCCGCCTCGATAGAGGTCTGGATCTCGGCGATGCGCGCTTCGAGCTGGAGCACGCGCCCGTCCCTGAACTGCGCGGCCTGCCGCGCCAGGTCCGCTTGCGCGGTCTGCGCCGTGGCGAGCTTGGCGGCGATGCTCGGCCGCTCGTTCTCCAGGCGCAACTTCTGCCGTCGGAGATCGTCGAGCCGCGTGCGATCGCTGCGCGAGTTCACCACGCGCAGCACGACGGTGCCGGCCTCGAGCCTGGCCTGGTCCTTGAGGGGGGTGGCGGCGGCCACGCGCCCCCCGATCGGCGCGCGCAGGGTGACGAGGCGGGAGTTCAGCACGGCCTCGACGCTGGAATTCTGCCACATTGCGCGCAGCGGCAGCCAGCCGAACACGGCGATGATGGCAAGCCCCAAGGCGATCTTCGCTCCGCGCCGCAAATGCGGCCAGTGCCAGGCCGGTTCCGGAGGCTCCGTCCGGGCATCCGGCCCGGGGCTGTGTTCCTCATGGGCAAACAGCTCCTCCTGCAAGGTCCGTTGCAGGCCCTTGGCGTCACCTTTCGTGCTGTGAGCGGAGGATGCGTCGTCGACGGAAGCGGTGCGAGAGCGGTCCATCATGGCAGTCACCTTGCTGACGGGTGCAGGCGGAACCGGTTAATGCGCAAGGACCGCTCGGCGTGCCCGGCTGACGCCGATTAAGCCGAAGCTGCGCTTTCCAATCCTCTAAACCCCAGCGTGTGTTTTTGGGCAAATGCCGGTCAAGCTTTAGCGACGGTGGAAACGTTGCTCGCGCCCTTTCGCCGCGGCCCGGCGACGCACCGGGATGGCCTTGCGGTGGCCAGCTGCGTTCCTACGTCGAGGGCGCCGGCCAAAGGCGGTCGCCCTGGCCGGCCAGGGAGACGGCGATGAACTATTTCCGTACCGCTTTGCTGCTCGCAGGCCTCACTGCCCTGTTCATGGGCGTCGGCTATCTCATCGGCGGCGCCACAGGGGCCATGATCGCGCTGGTAATCGCGGCGGCGACCAATCTCTTCACCTACTGGAACTCCGACCGCATGGTGCTCTCGATGTACGGCGCCCATGAGGTCGACCGCGCCAGCGCGCCGGAACTCGTCGGCATCGTCGCCGAGCTTGCGGGCCGTGCGGGGCTACCGATGCCGCGCGTGTTCGTGATGGACGAGGCGCAGCCCAACGCGTTCGCCACGGGCCGCAATCCGCAGAATGCCGCGGTGGCCGTCACCACCGGCTTGATGCATCAGCTCAGCCGCGAGGAGCTCGCCGGCGTGATCGCGCATGAGCTTGCCCACGTCAAAAACCACGACACGCTGTTGATGACCATCACCGCGACGATTGCGGGCGCGATCTCCATGCTGGCGCAGTTCGGCATGTTCTTCGGCGGCCATCGCGACAACAATTCCGGCCCCGGCATCGTCAGCTCGATCCTGATGATGATCCTCGCGCCATTGGGCGCCATGCTGGTGCAGATGGCGATCAGCCGCACCCGCGAATATGCTGCCGACGATCTCGGCGGACGCATCGTCGGCCAGCCGATGTGGCTCGCATCCGCGCTGGTCAAGATCGAGAATGCCGCGCATCAGGTGCCGAACTTCGACGCCGAACGCAATCCCGCGACGGCGCACATGTTCATCATCAATCCGCTGTCGGGCCACGGCGTCGACAATCTCTTCGCCACCCATCCCTCGACGCAGAACCGCATCGATGCGCTCCGGCAGCTCGCGGCCGAGCTCGGCGCGAACGCAGCGCCGTCGCTCGGCGCCAACGAAAACTATCCGCCGCAAAGTCCATGGGGCCGCTCGTCCTCGCGCGGACCGTGGGGATGAGGTGAGCTGAGACCAATTGGCGCAGCCGTCGCAGATGTACCGTGATGGCGCCACAATTGATGCGGGAAATCAGCCGTTCGACTTCGCATTGGTGACGGTGTTCGAGCCCAGCGCCGGGATGCGATTGGTGCGCTTATAGTCCAAAAGGACTCTTGCGCTTCGTCTCACATTGATTCACACCAATACGACTCGCCTTTTTCGGCGAGTCGGCAGGCCGGACGGCTTGCCGAGTGTGAGAATTGTTTAAACAGAATTGCCGGAGGTGCGCATGTTGCACATGCACCGGCTCGTGCGGGACGGGGCAGCGTCGCACGAGAGTTTTCTGGTCAATGCGGAAGGCGCGCTCCTTCTGACGTCCTTCGCACTTGCTGCAATCGGCTGGTGTTGTCTCATGGCAATGTGGCTGATGAGAGCGCTTTCCTGGGCGTCCGACTGGGCGACCTGAGGCCAGCGCAGCCGAGATTGCGGCCGGCTTTGTGAGCTGGCGCACACAAGTTCGTCCCCGCCGGTGCTAACACCGGTCCAGACCTGAAGCGTCTGAAAGGGGATGCGTGGCCGGCCTGTTGCCGGCGACGGCCAGCGATGACCAGATTAACCGCGCCATTGTTGATCGTGTCGGGCATTCTCGTCGGATTGTCGTTGCACACCGTCGTCAATTGCGGCGATGCCAGCGAGCCCGACGTCTGCTCGGCCGTGATCGGCTTCAGCCCGTTCCGCGGCTCGCTGATCGCGTTCGCCTATGAGGGGCGCGGCCGCATCGCGCTGCGGCACGGCGATGCCAAACGGGCGGTCGCGGATTTCGACGAGGCCATTCATCTCAACCCCAACCGCGCCGCCACCTTCCGCGACCGCGGCCAGGCACACCGGCAGAACGGCGAGCTCGATCTGGCAATTGCCGACTACAACCAGGCGATCGCGCTCAATCCGAAGCTTGCCGCGTCCTATTCCGAGCGGGGCCTCGCGCTGGCGGGGACGGGCGATCTCGACCGCGCGATCCTGAGCTACAACACCGCCATCCGCCTCGCGCCCCATGATGCGGACGCGCGCGTCAATCGCGGCCTCGCATTGCTCGCGAGCAGGCGAGCCGAGGATGCCCGCGCCGATTTCGAAGCCGTCCTCGCGCTACCGGAGCGCCCCGACGGCACCGCCCATCAGCTCGCCCGCGCCAAGCTCATCGAGCTCGGCGAGCCAAGGCCGACCCACATCTCCGCCCCGGGACGGTGAGTAGTTTAGAACGACGCTGCGCCCCTCTCCCCTTGTACGCGGCGCTAGGCTTTCTTCTTCGCAGATTTCTTCTTGGCCGCCGGCTTCTCTTTGGCCGGCTTCTTCTCCGCCGCCTGCTTCTTCTCAACCATCTCGGCGGCTGCGCTGGCTGCGAGGCGCATCGACCTTGCGTAGCTGTCGGCGACGTTGTCGGCGGACATCTGGAGGCGCTTGGCCGCAGTGGTGGCCTGCTCCACGGTATTCCTCGCGATCAGCTTGTAGCGCTCGCGCACCTCCTTGCCCTTGGCCTTGGCCGCGAGCCCATTGAAGCGATCCCGCCGCTCCTTGGCGCGGGCCATCAGGCCCGAGTGGAGCTGTCTTGCCAGTTGCCGGATCACGACATCCAGGTCGGCGTCCGCCATGTCTCTTGTCCTCTTGGTAACGGTCACGATTGTTGCGCGCGACTATGCAGATGCCGCATCCGCTTGGCAATGTGAAGGGGCGGGCAGGTCGCTTGCACAACTTCGCGCGAGGGCGTGGATCGGCCGCACGCTTCGGCGTAACATCGCCGCAGGGCAAAAGGCCCCACATAGCGAGCCGGAAGGAGGATCCCATGTATGCCGCCATCCGTCAGGCCAAGGCGAAAAGCGGGAGCGCGGAGGAGCTGGCGCGCCGCATCAAGGAAGGCGCCGTTCCGATCATCAGCGATGTCGACGGCTTCCGCGCCTACTACGTGGTCTATGCCGGCGACGACACGGTGACCGCGATCTCCATCTTCGACAAGTTCGAGCAGGCAGAGGAGGCGAACCGGCGCGCGATCGCCTGGATCGAGAAGGATCTGGGCCCGCTGCTCGCGGGCCATGCCAGTGCCGCCGCAGGCCCGGTGATCGTGCATACGCTGGCGTGAACTCGCGCGAGCTCTCTCCCGACGTCGTCCCGGCCTTCGCCGGGACGACACCGAGATTGTAGAGCGCGCCTTCCGCAAAATCCGCAGCCGCCGGCCCTCACAACTCCCGCGCATTCGAGAACGCGAACGAGCTCACCCGCCGCGTCGTCTCATCCAGGATCAGCGTGCGCGTGATCGGAGGCTCGGCGCGCTGGGCGCAGTTTTCGCGCTCGCAGAGGCGGCAGTTGACGCCGATCGGCGTGCCCTCGGCCCTCTCCAGATCCATGCCGGCGGCGTAAACGAGGCGCGAGGCGTGGCGGATCTCGCAGCCGAGACCAATGGCAAAGCGCGGCTGCGGCAGAGGGTGGGGCGCAATGGGCCGGCGCACCATCTGCGCGATCGAGAAGTAGCGCGTGCCGTCCGGCAGCTCGATCACTTGCTTCAGGAGCCGGTCCGGCGTGTCGAAGGTCGAGTGCACGTTCCACAGGGGGCACGTGCCGCCGAATTTCGAGAACGGGAAGGTGCCGGAGGAGAAGCGTTTTGAGACGTTGCCGGCATTGTCGACGCGGAGCAGGAAGAACGGGATGCCGCGCGCGTTCGGCCGTTGCAGCGTCGTGAGGCGATGGCAGACCTGCTCGAAGCCGGAATTGAAGCGCTGTGCCAGCACGTGGATGTCGTAGTTCAGCGCATCGGCCGCCGCGAGGAACGGCTGGTAGGGCATCATCACCGCGGCGGCGAAATAATTGGCGAGCGTGATGCGGAACAGGCGCCGTGGCGCATCGTCCAGCGGCCCAGCGCGGCCGATGATGGTTTCGAGTTGCTGGGTGCATTCGCCGAGCCCGAGCTGGAACGCAAGCTGGAACGCGCGACCGGGCGGATCGACCAGCTCGGAGATCAGGAGCTGGCGGCGATGGCGATCGAAGCGCCGCAAGGTCTCGCGCATCACGTCGACCGGCATGATGCGGGTCTGGACCGAATGTTTTTCGCGCAAGCGCGTCACGAGGGCTGCGTAGAGGCCTTCGGCCGGGACGTTCAATTCGTCGCGCAGGGCTTCCGCGGCCTGCTCGAGCTCCGGAAAATAATTGCGGTTGGCCTCGATCAGCTCGCGCACGCGCTCGACCGGATTGGCCTCATAGCGGGTGCCGAGGTCGCGGTCGGCCATCTGCGCCGCAGCCAGCGTCTCGCCCTGGCGCGCCTCGGTATAGGCGGCGTAGAGCCGTTGCAGCGCATGGGTGACGCCGGGGCAGAGCTCGGCGAGGTCGCGCAGCTCCTGCTTGGGGACGTCGATCTGGCGGAACAGCGGATCGGAAAAGATCTCGTTCAGCTCGGCGAAGAAGCGGTCCTCGTCGGCGGTTGCGAGATCGCGCAGGTCGAGGTCGTAGGTCTCGGCCAGCCGCAGCAGGATCTGGGCGGTCACCGGGCGCTGGTTGCGCTCGATCAGGTTGATGTAGCTCGGCGAGATTCCGAGCCCCTCGGCGATCTGGGTCTGCGACAGCCCTAATTGCTGCCGGATCCGCCGGAAGCGCGGGCCGACGAACAGTTTCTTCCCGGAATCAGCAGCCATCAGCGTGTCTCCAGAGGTAGCAAGGACAGCCTCGCTGACATATATTTTTTACAAACTTTACAAAATAACATCTGTGACATGTTCTTATGTTACATGACATCACCATTCAAATACAAGCCCACTGTACGATCCAGGGATTCTCGCGTTTAGCTCTCAGCACGCATTTCGCAATGCACTGTCAAGAATGTCGACAAGAATAGCGAAGGTAAACGCTGCAGCTCTGTCGCCACCGAAAGGATCACGGACATGAACTTCCAACCGCGCGGGATCAACACCCAGGGACCGGCGTCCTATCAGAGCGAGATTGAGGCGGCCGAAGCCCTCCTCAAGACCAAGGAGACCTGGAACGGCGTCACCGCCGAGGCCGTGGCCCGCATGCGTCTGCAGAACCGCTTCAAGACCGGTCTGGACGTCGCCCGCTACACCGCGGCGTTGATGCGGGCCGACATGGCCGCCTATGACAGCGACCCCACCAAGTACACTCAGTCCCTCGGCTGCTGGCATGGCTTCATCGCCCAGCAGAAGCTGATCTCGGTCAAGAAGCACTTCGGCACGACCGATCGCCGCTATCTGTACCTCTCGGGCTGGATGATCGCCGCGCTGCGCTCCGAATTCGGACCGCTGCCCGACCAGTCGATGCACGAGAAGACCTCGGTGCCGGCCCTGATCGAGGAGCTCTACACCTTCCTGCGCCAGGCGGACTCCCGTGAGCTGAACGATATCTTCCGCGCGCTCGATAAGGCGCGCAAGGAAGGCGACAAGACCAGGGAGAAGGAGTTGATCGCGAAGATCGACAACTTCCAGACCCACGTCGTGCCCGTCATCGCCGACATCGACGCCGGCTTCGGCAACGCCGAGGCGACCTATCTGCTCGCCAAGAAGATGATCGAAGCGGGCGCCTGCGCGCTCCAGATCGAAAACCAGGTCTCGGACGAGAAGCAGTGCGGTCACCAGGACGGCAAGGTCACCGTGCCGCACGAGGTGTTCCTGGCGAAGATCCGCGCCTGCCGTCACGCCTTCCTCGAGCTCGGCGTCGAGGACGGCATCATCGTGACCCGCACCGACTCGCTCGGCGCCGGCCTTACGCAGCAGATCGCCGTCAGCCACAAGCCCGGCGACATCGGCGATCAGTACAACAGCTTCCTGGATTGCGAGGAAGTCACGGCCGCCAACGCCCGCAACGGCGACGTCATCATCAACCAGAACGGCAAGATGATGCGTCCGAAGCGGCTGCCTTCCAACCTCTATCAGTTCCGTCCAGGCACCGGTGCAGATCGCTGCGTGCTCGACTGCATCACCTCGCTGCAGAACGGCGCCGACCTGTTGTGGATCGAGACTGAGAAGCCGCACATCGAGCAGATCGCCAGCATGGTCGATCGCATCCGCAAGGTGATCCCGAACGCCAAGCTCGCCTACAACAACTCGCCGTCCTTCAACTGGACGCTCAACTTCCGTTGGCAGGTCTATGACGCGATGAAGGAAGCCGGCAAGGATGTCAGCAAGTACAACCGTGCGGAGCTGATGAAGGCGGAATACGACGACACGCCGCTGGCGATCGAAGCCGACGAGCGGATCAGGACCTTCCAGGCCGACTCCGCCAAGCGCGCCGGCATCTTCCACCATCTGATCACGCTGCCGACCTATCACACGGCCGCGCTGTCCACCGACAATCTCGCCAGGGAATATTTCGGCGAGCAGGGCATGCTCGGCTATGTGAAGAACGTCCAGCGCGCCGAGATCCGCCAGGGGATCGCCTGCGTGAAGCATCAGAACATGGCGGGCTCCGACATCGGCGACGAGCACAAGGAGTACTTCGCCGGCGAGGCTGCCCTGAAGGCGGGCGGCGCCCACAATACGATGAACCAGTTCGGCTAACGGTTGAGGAGACTGACAATGTCCAAAGGCAGCAATTTCTGGGTGATCGGCGGTGAGTTCGGTTCGATGAACTTCCACAAGCTCGTGGAAGGCTCGGCCCAGGTCAAAGGTCCCTTCAAGTCCCGCAAGGAGGCTGAGGACTGCTGGCGTGAGGTGTCGGAAGAGAACCGCCACAAGGCCGGCGTCCGCTTCTCCATCGTGGAAGAGCCGCACCGCGCTCCGGCAGCCTAACCCCCCTGCTGCCGGCCTAATCGAAGAAGAAGACGTCCAAGGACGGACGGTCCCATCCGGGCTCTGCCCCGGGTGGGATCGTCTGTTTTTGGGACAGGGAAAACTCCCCTTTGGGGGCGTAAGTATCTGGAATTATACGGCCTTTGCGAACATCATGGTTGCTGATAGGTTAACGGCGCCAGTCGAGCAACGAGGCCGAAAATGTCAGAGCCCCAGATTAGCGGGACCAATCCCAGCCAGCCGCGCACCGTGCGGCTGCGCGATGCGCTGCTGCGGGCGCGGATCGAGGCCGCCGACCGGACCGGCGTCGTGGTCGACCTGCGCGATGCCGAGGTGGCGCGGCTGGAGATCCTCAACGACGCGCTCGATCCCTTGTTCGCGCAGGTGCCGCAGCAGATCGACCTGTTCGACCGCGGCATCAGCCAGGGCGACACGCCGCGGCTGTGGATCGACGTCGTCGCCCACATCATGATGGGCCGCGACAAGCGGATGTACCGCTTTGTCCAGGATACCCGGTTCGGCCGCATCGTGCTCGCCGAGTCGCACGACACGGCGGTGATCGTGGAAGCGGTGACGGATTACGTCGCCCGCCGCATGATCGAGCGCGAGCACGCGATGGTCGTGCCGCCCGAGCCCAAGGCGGCAGAGCCGGAGAAGCCGCGCCGCTCCCGCATCTGGCCCTTCCTGCTCGGCTTCATCCTCGGCGCCGCCGCGCTGTTCGGGCTGGCGCTGTTTGCGGCGTTGCGGAGCTGGTGAACCCCCGTCGTCGCGAGGAGCGGAGCGACGAAGCAATCCAGGAATGCCTCCGCGGAGAGATTCTGGGTTGCTTCGCTTCGCTCGCAATGACGGAGAAACTAGACCAGCCGCACGTGCTTGATCTGCCGGACCTGCAATCCATGATCCATGCTGCGCACGGTCTGCTCGCAGCGCCAGCCGGCATTGTCCTTTTCGATGGCGAACAGATTGTACGCCGCCGCAGGATAGCGCCCATGCGCCAGCGCCGAGGCCGAGGGCACGCCGACCGCGGGCACGTTGCCGTTGGGGCCTTCGAACCACATCGTCGAATGCACGTGGTCGTGGCCGTGCAGGATCAGCTCGACGCCGTGCTGCCTGATCAGTGCGAGCAACGCGTCGGAATCTGTCAGCCGCTTGTGGCGCGACTTCGATCGCAGGGGATGGTGGACGAGCAGAACGCGAAAGACGTCTTCGCTCGCAAGCCGCGCCAGCACCTCTGCGAGCGCTGCGAGCTGGTCGCGGCCGAGCGTGCCCGTCGCCATCAGGGGAGCCGTCGGCACCGCCGTCGATAGGCTGATCAGCGCCGCCGGTCCGCGCCGGCGCACGGCGGGAAAGAAGCTCGCCGCAGGCTCGTCGCCGGCAATGTAATTCAGGAAGGTTTCGCCAAAGCGCTGGCGTGTCGCACCGACATAGGCGTCGTGATTGCCGGGGATCGCGGTGACGAGATCGGGCGGACCGACACCTTCGAGCCAGGCGAGCGCCGGCGCGAACTCCGCTTCCAGCGCCAGGTTGACGAGGTCTCCCGTCACCGCAATGTGGTCGGGGCTTTGCGCCGTCATGTCCGTGACCAGCGCGTCGAGCACCTCGCGGCGCTGGTATTTGTGGCGGTTGCGCGCCCAGTTGACGTAGCCGAGCGCACGCTTGCCGGCGAGCTCGATCAGCCGGGGCCTCGGCAGCGGCGGCAGATGCGGGTCGGACAGATGCGCGAGTGTGAACGGTGCCATCAGATGCGCGATTGCCTCGCTATTCCCGTGCTGTAATGGCAAGGTCTGCCTTGCGACGCAAGGAAAGCTTCGAGGAAAGCTTCAAGGAAGGCTTGCAAGGGAGTTTCATGGGAAGCCCGATGGCAGGACGTATGGACCAGATGCGACGGAAATACGAATACCTGCTGCGGCGTGTCTTTCACTCCTACTTCCTGCTCGCCCGCGGCATGACGCTCGGCGTCCGCGCCGTGGTGCTGGATCGGGACAATCGCGTCTTCCTGGTCAGGCACAGCTACGTCAGCGGCTGGTATCTGCCGGGCGGCGGTGTCGATCTCGGTGAAACCATGGAAGCTGCGATGCGGCGCGAATTGAAGGAGGAGGGCGACATCGACCTCACCGGGCAGGCGGTGCTGCACGGCATCTTCCTCAACAGCCACGTCTCGCGCCGCGATCATGTCGCGGTCTATGTGGTCAGGGAGTTCAGCCAGGAGCGCCTGCCGGAGCCCAATCACGAGATCATCGAATGCGGGTTCTTCGCAAGCTCAGCCCTCCCCGAGGGCACTACGCCCGGCACGCGGCTGCGGATCGCGGAGGTGCTGGAGGGCCGCCCGCAGATTGCGACGTGGCGATGAGGCGCGGCTGTGTTAACATGAGTTGGGGGTTGAATGGATGGAGCCACGGGCTCGCTCAACCTTTCCCGCTTGCGGGGGAGGTCGGCGCGAAGCGCCGGGTGGCGGCTCTTTCCACATTGGGAGTATCGATTGCGGACACACCTCCGCTCTCCTGCGCAAGCGGGAGAAGGGGCGCACCTGCTTCGTGGCTCGCAATCAGACCTGATCTTTTGGTAGGGCGCCGCGTCCCCAGCGCGCCATGGATACCGGATGAAGAGCCTCAAAATTACCTTCGGCCTGATCTGCCTTGCGATCCTCGCCAGCAACATCGCGACGATGTCACGCTGGAACGAGGCGCGGGGCGTCTATGACGATGTCTGCTATCTGCGTCAGGCGCATCTGTTTCAGCGCTTCGGCATCGGTGGGCTCAACACGAATGCGGCGCTGGACGACGATCACTATTTCCAGGGCAAGCTGAAGGAGATTGCCTACGCCGAATGGCAGGAGCCGGCGGGCTGGCCCTGCCATACGCCGATGCCGGGCGACAAATTCGTGTTGCAGTATCCACCCGGCACGGGTGCGCTGCTGGCGCTGTTTCCGGAGGGAAATCAGGTCGTGCCGCTCTATGTCAGCGCGAGTCTGATCGTTTCTGGCCTTGCGCTCTTCGGCATCTTCACGGCGCCTACGCTGCCGTTGACCCTGGGAGCAGGTAGCTTCGGCGCGCTCGCCGTCTATATCATGGTCAATCCGGGTAAGGCGAGCTATTCGGTCGCGCCGACTATGGCGGTCTGCGCCGCCGCAGGATTCTTGACCGCGTGGTGGCTGGTCAAGGCGCGGCAGAGGCTGTGGCCCGTCATGCTGATCGGCCTGCTGTTAGGGGTGTCCGTCAATTTCCGTTTGCCCAACGCGTTGCTCGCGGCTGGCTATTTCCTGTTCCTCGGAATTCCCTTGGTGTGGTCGCGCAAGCTCATCACCTTTGCGCAGGGCTTTGGCTTCGGCGTTGCGGTCCTTGTCGGCATGGCGCCAACCCTGATCGCTCAAGCTGTCAACGCCGGCAGTCCGATAGCGACAACCTATGGCAGCGCCGACGTCGTCGCGCCTGCGTTCAGCCTCGTCGTGTTCGGCCAATATCTGAGCGACATGCAGTTCGGGCTGATCGCGCTCGCGATCGGCTCGACCGCCTGGCAATTGCGGATGGGCGAGGGCGGCGTGCGCCAGGTCGCGCTCGTCGCTGTCGGCAATCTCCTGGTCAATCTCGTCTTCTTCCTGAGCCATCCGGTCTTCACGCCCTACTACGTCGTGCCGATCGCGATGCTGACGCTGTGGAGCTTGTCCTTCGCCGCGCTGATGGAGCCGGTGAAAGCCTCTGAAGCGCCGCCGCTGCCTCATGGGGCGGCAGGCGTTGGAGCGCTGTCGCGATGACATCGAGGGAATTTCGCATCGCCGTGCTAGTGTGGTGCTACAACGAGGAGGCGGCGGTCGCGACCGTCGTCGCTGATTTCCGACGATCAAAACATGGCGCTGAGTGAAATCGGTCTAGGTGTCCGCGCCGCGGCTTTTCTGTCGTTTCAGCTCAAGCGCAAGCAAGCTCTGCTCCTGGATCAAACTCCAATTCTGTTGCTCGAGCTTGTGCAGACGCTCTGTCATGTTGTGCATGAACACGAAGACCACCAGGAACAGTGCACCGAACATCACGACGAAGGGAAATACGACGCCGGTCAGGTGACTGATCAGATAGGCGAGGCTTGGAAACAGGGCAAAGCCGGCCGGCAGGATCGCAACCATGGACAGCATCAGAAAATCATAGAGATCGAACTTCCCTTTCAGCGTCTTGCGCAACAGCGCCAGCATGTAGATGAACGCAAAGCCCGATATGATGACAACCGTCTCGGCGCTTGGAATGACGTTGGTCATGGCGATCTCCTGCTACCTATCTCTGCACTCACAAGCCCGAAAATTTGCCTGAGGAGTCACGATTGCCTCGCCAGACGCGCGAGCAGGATGTAGCCAAGCACACGGATCATGTAATTCACCGTCTTCAATCCGTCGATCGAGCTGACGCCGGTCTCCCGCGCCCGCATCTCCACCGGCGCCTCGCTGATCCTCAGTCCTGCGCGCATGGCCCATGCCAGCGAGATCGGCTCTGGGAAATCGACGGGATATCGCCGCGCAAAAAATGCGATGGCATGGCGGTCGAGTAGGCGCATGCCGCTGGTTGGGTCGGTGATGCGGCTGCCTGCAAACAGATTGTTCAGCGTCAACCCTATCAGTCGGCTCCCGAGGCGCCGCAGCCGCGTGGAACGGAAGCCGGCATTGTCGATGAACCGGCTGCCGATGATGATATTCGCGGACTGCCTCTGATAGGCATCGAGCAGGGCGTCGATCTCCCGCGGATCATGCTGCCCGTCGCCGTCGATCTGGATGCAGAAATCGTAGGCGTTGCGCGCGGCATATTTGATGCCCGCCTGCACAGCGCCGCCAATCCCGAGATTTTGCGGGAGTCGGGCGACCGGCGAGCGCTCGCTTGCAACGGCGGCAGTGGCATCCGTCGAGCCGTCATCGACGACCAGGGTATGGTAGCGGCGACCTGTCCGCGCGATCTGCGTCAGGACATCCCCGATGGACGCCTCCTCGTTGTAGCAAGGAATGATCAGCAGGATCCGCGGCTGGCCCGCTTGCGCAGCCGCGCTACCTGGGCCTGGATCTGCCACGTCTAGGTCGGTCGTGATCACGTCTGCCCCAAAACCACAATCTCCGCATGCGCGGCGCGCCGGATCGCGGCGCGCTCGTTACCGCCAGATCCGGCTTCCCCCAGCATTGCTATACTTGCCGATGCATTTCCTGTACAGGGCGGCTGGTCCTTGTCCTCATGCCGGATTGGCATCCGCCCGGTGAAAGCCCGATGAGAGCCGTTAAAATATGTTTCTCGATTATTTTTCTCGCCATGCTGGCCAGCAACGTCCGGCTGATCTCGCATTGGAACGAGAGCCGCGGCGTCTACGACGACATCTGCTATCTTCGGCAGGCGCATCTGTTTCAGCGCTTCGGCTGGCATGGTCTCGATACCAGCCTTGCGCGGGAGGATGACGGCTATCTGGCGGGCAAGCTGCGCAGCATCGATTTTCCGAATTGGAACGATCCGACAGGGGTGCCGTGCCACACCCAGACCGCTGATGGCAGCAAAAGGGTGATGACGCCGCCGCCGGGGACTGGTTTCGTCCTGTCGCTGTTCCCCGAAGGTTTCCAGGTCGTCCCGCTGTATGCGCTGGCGAATGTCGCGATCGCGGGTTTCGCTCTCTATGCACTTTGGCTGGCGCGACAACCGGGCGCGCTGGCTCTCGCCGCAACCTTCGGCGCGATCTCGATCTACTTCATGATCAACCCGACCAAGGCCAGCTATTCGATGGCGCCGACGATGGTGGTCTGCGCCCTCGCCGGGTTGCTGACGGCGAGACTGTACGCCGACGAAAGCCGGCGTCATCTCCTCATGGTGGCGGCAGTCGGCATCGTGCTCGGCCTGTCGGCGAGCTTCAGAATCGCCAACGTGCTCCTTGCGGCAGGCTATTTCATGTACTTCGGATTGTTCTTCCTGGTCCGGCGTAGCGGTGCGAACTTCCTGCAAGGCCTCTCGTTCGGCCTGGCATTTCTCCTGGGGATCCTGCCGGTGCTGACGGCGAACATGGTCAATTCAGGAAACCCGCTGGTCTCGGCCTATGGCGGCCAGGATACGGCGCCGCCGCGCCTCGATCTGGCCGTGCTGCGCGCCTATCTGGCGGACGTGCAGTTTCCGCTGATCGTCATCGTTTGCGCCTGGACCACCCTGCTGTGGCATTTTGCGAAGCAATCGGGCGTTAAGCGACTGGCGCTTCTCGTCGCAGGCAATCTCGCATTGAACCTGGCGTTTTTTGCTACGCATCCGGTCTTCACGCAGTACTATATCATTCCTATCGCTATGCTTTCGCTCTGGACACTGCTGTTTGCCGTGATCCTCACGCCTGGGCAGACGCAGCTGGACCACGCGCCGGGGTCCGACGGACCGCGGCTTTCCGAGATGGCAACCGCCGACGCGAAATGAACGATCTGTCCTACATCATGCCGGCAGCTATCAACAATGCGCGGACGGCGACGTTGGTGGTGGAAGTTGCAGTGTGTCTTTCGCCCTCGTGCGGGTGGGTGGACCCCGGGGCGCTCGAGCAATGACAGCGTCTGAGCTTCGTATCGCCGTGTTGGTGCCCTGCTACAACGAGGAGGCGGCAGTCGCAACCGTCGTCGCCGATTTCCGCAAGGCGCTGCCCTTGGCCGAGATCTATGTCTACGACAACAACTCGCGCGACCGCACCGCAAGCGTTGCGCGCGAAGCCGGCGCGATCGTGCGCAGCGAGCGGCGGCAGGGCAAAGGCCACGTGGTACGCCGCATGTTCGCCGACGTCGAGGCCGACGTCTATGTGCTGGTCGACGGCGATGCGACCTATGATGCGCCGAGCGCTCCGCGCCTGATCGACAAGCTCCTCGACGAGCATCTCGACATGGTCGTCGGCCTGCGCGTCGATCAGGGGCAGGCCGCCTACCGGCTCGGCCACCGCACCGGCAACCGCATGCTGACGGGCTTCTTGTCGTCGACCTTCGGCCAGGCCTTCAAGGACATCCTGTCCGGCTACCGCGTGTTCTCGCGCCGGTTCGTCAAATCCTTCCCCGTGCTCTCCGACGGCTTCGAGATCGAAACCGAGCTTGCGGTCTATGCGCTCGAATTGTCGCTGCCGGTCGCCGAGGTCGAGACGCCGTATTACGCGCGCCCCGAAGGCTCGTTCTCGAAGCTCAACACCTGGCGCGACGGCTTTCGCATTCTCGGCACCATGTTGAAGCTCTACCGCTCGGAAAGGCCGTTGCGCTTCTTCACGGTGATCGGGATTCTGATAGCGCTGGCGTCGATCATCCTGGCGATCCCGATTCTGATCACCTACATCGAGACCGGTCTCGTGCCGCGTCTGCCGACCGCGGTGCTGTCTATGGGCCTGATGATCATGGCGCTGCTGTCGGTGTCCTCGGGGCTCGTGCTCGATACGGTCACGCGCGGGCGGCGGGAAATGAAGATGCTCGCCTATCTGTCCCAGCCACGGCTGAAAAGGAACTGAAGTCGGGCGCAGCTCCCATGGACCTCTGCATTCGCAGATGCTACTCCAGCTCCAGTGTTGACGCGTTTTCTTAACGCGAACCGGAATCCACTTCGCTCGAAACGCTACGATAACATGAACGATCTCTCAGTCACCATCCTTCCCGAGGCCGCCGGCGACGCACAGGCGATCGAGCGGCTGCACGAGCGCACTTTTGGCCCCGGACGCTTCGTGCTCAGCGCCTATCGAATCCGCGAGCACGTCGACCATCTGCTCGAACTCTCCTTCACCGCGCGCATCGGCACGCTGATGGTGGGCTCGGTGCGCCAACTGCCGATCACGATCGGCGATACCAAGGCGCTACTGCTCGGTCCGCTCACGGTCGAGCCGCCGTTCCGCGGCCGCGGCGTCGGCCGCTTGCTGCTCGAGCGCGCGCTGAAGGACGCGAAGGCGCAAGGCCACGCCATCGTGCTGCTGGTCGGCGACGAGCCCTATTACAGCCGCGTCGGCTTCAAGCCGGTGCCGAAGGGCCGCGTCACCATGCCCGGCCCGGTCGACGCCAGCCGCATCCTGGTCTTTGAACTCGTCGACGGCGCGTTCGAAGGCGTGTCGGGCCCGGTCGGGCCCGACTGGAGCAAGGCGCGGGGGTAGGGGGCGCGTGCCCGTCAAGCCGGGCGTGCGACTATTCCTGCCGCATCGACATCCGCAGCACCTGCGTCAGCACCGCCGAGAGGATTAGGAAGCCGGCCATCGCGCCTAGTCCCGCCTGGAACGAACCCGTCGTTTCCTTGAGCCATCCCATCGTGATCGGCCCGAAGAAGCCGCCGAGGGTGCCGATCGAATTGATGAAGGCGAGACCACCCGCGGCCCCAAGTCCGGTCAGGAAGCGCGGCGGGATCGACCAGAAGATGCCGCGCGCCGACGTGATGCCGACCAGTGCGACCGAGAGGCCGACGAGGCCGAGCTCGAGCGATTGAAAGATGACGGAGATGATGAGGCCGAGTGCGCCGACCATGCAGGCGATGGTCAGGTTCGATGTTCGGCGCCCGGACCTGTCGACCATCCAGGACCAGAGCAGAGTTGCGATACAGCCGAACAGATATGTGATCGCGGCAACCAGCCCGATCGCGCCGATCGAGAGACCGTGCGACTTGAG
The DNA here is from genome assembly GCF_030160715.1 of Bradyrhizobium iriomotense. GTDB lineage: Bacteria > Pseudomonadota > Alphaproteobacteria > Rhizobiales > Xanthobacteraceae > Bradyrhizobium > Bradyrhizobium iriomotense. Next base: position 47,143 of record NZ_BSOW01000021.1, on the reverse strand, counting down.
GATCAGTGGAAGCCAGATCCCGACCGCGTAGGAACCGATGGTAAATCCGAACTGGATGCCGGCGAGGATCAGGACTCGGGGATCCGCGAGCGCGCTCCAGAGGTGATGCACCGGACGCTCGCGTTGCTCGGCCTGGACCGCCTTTACGACGATCTCGCGTTCCTCGGCAGACAGCCAGGTCGCCTCGTGCGGCTTGTCGGTTACATAGCGGAGGACCACGAAACCGAGCACGACCGCCGGAAGGCCCTCGATGATGAAGAGCCATTGCCAGCCGGCAAGTTGCCAGATGCCGTCCATTTGCAGGATCGCGCTGGAAAGCGGCCCGCTGATCAGCGATGCCAGCGGCACCGACATCTGGAACACCGAGAGCGCGCGCGTGCGATACCGCGCGGGAAACCAGGCGACGAAGAAATACATGACGCCGGGTGTGAAGCCGGCCTCGGCGAGGCCGAGCAGGAAGCGCAGCGCGTAGAAGCCGTATGGGCCTGTGACGAACGCCGTCGCGGCGGCAATCAAGCCCCAGGTGATCATGATGCGGGCGATCCACCGGCGCGCGCCGAAGCGATGCAGCGCGATATTGCTCGGGACCTCGAAGGCGCAGTAGCTGAAGAACAGGATTCCCGCGCCCCAGCCGAAGGTCAGCTCGGTGAGGCCGAGATCGCGGTTCATGGTGAGCGCCGCAAAGCCGACATTGGTGCGGTCGATATAGCTGATGACGTAGGCCACGATCATCAGAGGCATGATGCGGAAGGCGACCTTGCGGAAGACGCGGTCCTCCTTGCTGACCGCATCATGTGAAACGTCGACAGCCGCACTTGAACTCATGAATCCGCTCCTCGTCGATTTCCTCGATTGCAACCGCGGCGCCCGATTCCCCGTCCGGTCTTTCCGCGGCCGTTGCCAGATTGCATATTTGAGATATAAAAAGCAATAATCGGCATCCACGAGGCCGAGAATTTGTATCTACAGGCGAAAATATGCGGAGAGTGCGATGGCGGAACTGACGGTGCCCGTCGTTGCGTTGCAAGATTTTGCCGCGGCGGTCTTCGCGCGCGCATGCCTGCGACAGGATGACGCGCAGACGATCGCAGCCGATCTCGTCGCCGCTGACATGCGCGGGCTCGCCTCGCATGGCGTGTCGCGGATTCCGATGTATCTTGAGAGGCTGCGCCGAGGCGTCGTCAATCCGCAGCCGAATGTCGCCGTCCATCGCCTGTGGCCGGCGGCGAGTCTCGTTGACGGCGACAACGGCATGGGATTTCTGGCCGCTCACAAGGCCGTCGACGAAGCGATCGACCTCGCGCGTCAGAGCGGGGTCGGGCTCGTCGGCGTCCGCCGCAGCACGCATTTCGGCATGTCGGCGCTCTATGTGAAACAGGCGAGCGATGCCGGCTTCATCTCCCTGGTGTTTACGAATTCCTCGCCGGCGCTTCCAGTCTGGGGCGGGCGCACCACGTTTCTCGGCGCCGCGCCGTTTGCCGCCGGTGTTCCCGGCGGCGGTGAGGGCGACTATCTGCTCGACATGGCGATGACTGTCATTGCCCGCGGTAAGATCCGCCTCGCGGCCAAGCAGGGGCTTGCCATCGAACCTGGATTGGCGCTCGACAAGACGGGAGCGCCGACGACCAATGCGTCAGACGCTTTCGAAGGGGTCTGCCTTCCCTTCGGCGGCCACAAGGGCGCGGCGCTCGCCATGCTGATGGATCTGCTGTGCGGCGTCCTCACCGGCGCGAACTTCGGCGGCGAGGTGAAGAGCCTGTATTTCGATCACTCCGAGCCGCAGAATGTCGGGCATCTCGTGATCGCGCTGCGCCCTGACCTGTTCATGCCGAAGGACGAGTTCGATCAGCGCATGAATGCCTTCACCACGCGCGTCAAGGGTCTGCCCCGCGCGCTGGGCTTCAATGAAATCCTCATGCCGGGCGAGCCGGAAGACCGCAAAGCGGCCAAATCGTTGAAGGAGGGCATCTCGCTGCCGGCTGCCGTCGTCGCCGACCTGCGCGAGGAGGCGCGTCGTCTCGAGGTCGCCGCGGATGTCCTGTCGGCAGGATAGGATTTATGTCTCTAAAAATGCAATCATGAGGAGGCCGACGTGGCGCCGCCGTACTTCCCTCCCGCATCAAGATGTTGATTTTGAACCGCGATTCTTTCAGCCAAGCGACTCAGGAAGTTGGACAGATGCTCTTGTCCCTTTGGCTTTGAGAGGGCAATCCTCGCTGGTCCTCTGATTTGGTGCTCTCCATGCCTGCAAGTCCCCTCACGCTCCGCATTGCCAATGAGATCAAGGAACTGATCCGAAGCGGCAGCATTCCGGTTGGCGGGCATCTCAGCACCCAACGCCTCGCCGACCAGTTCGGCGTCTCGCGATCTCCGGTTCGCGAGGCGATGCAGATCCTGGCCGATCAGCAGGTCCTGGAGCAGCAGCCCAACAGAGGCTTTTTCGCCTGTGCGATCGCGGAAAAGCGCGGCAAGAAGGCGACGAGCGATTTCGCCGAACTGGCGGGAGGGCCTGCCGAATACGAAACTCTGGCGGACGATTGGCTGACCGACCGCATTCCGGCAGAGGTCACCGAGCAATTCCTGCGGCAGCGCTACGACCTGACCAAGGCGCAGTTGACGGAGGTCCTGCTGCGCGCCGTCCGCGAAGGCTGGGCGGAACGCAAGCCGGGCTACGGCTGGCGCTTCCTGCCGGTTGCAAAGACGGCGGAAGCCTTCGAGCAGATCTACCGCTTCCGGATGCTGATCGAGCCGGCCGCCATGCTCGAGCCGACCTTCCGTTTGGATCGGCAGGTGCTCGCGGAGCAGCGCCGCATTCAGGAGAACATGCTGTCCTCCGACATCGCGAAATTGCCGGCCGAACGTCTCCTCCACAACGGCTCGCTCTTCCACGAGGAGATCATCAAGCTCTCCGGCAACATGTTCTTTCACCGGGCGCTCGTCCAGGTGAACCGCATGCGGCGCCTGCTCGAATACCGATCGCGGGTCGACCGCCAGCGCCTCCAGATCCAGTGTTCCGAGCATCTCCAGATCCTGTCGTTGCTCGAGAGCGCCAACGTCTACGACGCCTCCTTCCTGATGCGCCAGCATCTGGGCGGCGCGCTCGTCCGGAAATCCCCCGTCATCCTGAAGCGGCCCGCCGGGGAAAAAGACTGATCAAAGCTATTGCTTTTTTCTGTCATAAAAGCCAATACAGCTCCCCAAGAGATCTGGCGCCGGCCCAGCCGGCGGCCGCCAGCCTGCCTGAGGGAGAAAATGCATGCGTATCATCGTGCTGCCGGGAGACGGCATCGGTCCGGAGATCACCAAGGCGACCATCGCGGTGCTCGAGGCCGCCGATCGCGCCTACAGGCTGGGGCTTAATTTCGATTACGACGACGTCGGCTTCGCGAGCCTGGAGAAATACGGCACGACGCTGCGCGATGAGACGCTGGAGAAGGCGCGCGGCTATGACGGGATCATCCTCGGGCCGCAGTCCCACATGGACTATCCCCCGCGCGACCAGGGCGGCCCCAACGTCTCCGCCGGCTTCCGCGTGAAGCTCGACCTCTATGCCAATGTTCGTCCGGCGCGCTCCCGTTCGTTCCTCGATCGCGGCGCCAAGAACATGGACCTCGTGATCATGCGCGAGGCGACCGAGGGCTTCTATCCCGACCGCAATATGTTCAAGGGCATCGGCGAGTTCATGCCGACGCCTGACGTCGCCCTGTCGGTTCGCAAGATCACCGGCCATGCGTGCGAGCGGATTGCGCGGGCGGCCTTCGTGCTGGCGATGAAGCGCCGGAAAAAGGTCACGGCGGTGCACAAGGCGAACAACTTCATCATCACCGACGGTTTCTTCATGGAGAAGGTCCGCCAGGTCCACAAGGAGTTTCCCGAGGTCCAGCTCGACGACGTCATCATCGACGCCATGGCAGCGCATCTCGTGCGCGACCCGTCGCGCTATGACGTCATCGTCTCCACCAACTTCTATTCCGACATCCTGTCCGACCTCGCCAGCGAATTGTCGGGCAGTCTGGGTCTTGCCGGCTCGATCAATGCCAATGCCGAGCTCGGCCTCGTCTGCGCCCAGGCGCAGCATGGTTCGGCTCCCGACATCCAGGGCAAGAACATCGCGAACCCCACCTCGCTCATTCTGTCGGCGGCGATGATGCTGAGCTGGCTCGGCGAGCACCGCAAGATCCCGGCCCTGGAAGCGGCCGGTGCCGGCATCGAGAAGGCCGTCGACCAGGTGCTTGCGGATCCCGCATCGCGCACCCGCGATCTCGGTGGTTCTCTCAACACCGACGCGTTCGGGCAGAAGGTCGCGAGCGCGATCGCGAAGGCGTAGAAGGCAAGCCGATCCGATCATTGCCGCTGGTGCTCGTTCCGGGCTCCAGCGAAAAATTCCTCCGTTGAGAGTGGCAGATGGTGAAAGCCAAGCCGCGCATCGCGCTCATTCATGCAACGCCCGTGGCCATCGAGCCGATCGCGGCGGCGCTGGCGGCCGGATGGCCGGATTCGGAGCCCGTGAATATTCTCGATGACAGCCTGTCCGTCGACCGCGCCGCGGTGGCGGACCTGTCTCCCGCGCTCACCGAGCGTATCGTCGATCTGGCCCGCTATGCCCGCAAGCTGGGTGCCGACGGCATCCTCTTTACCTGCTCGGCATTCGGCCGTGCCATCGAAGAGGCTGCCGGGCTGTTCGAGATACCTGTCCTCAAGCCGAACGAGGCGATGTTCGAGGCGACGATCGGGCACGGTCGCAACAGCGCGATGATCGCCACCTTCGCGCCGGCGCGCGCCGGCATGGAAGCCGAGTTCGCCGAAGAGGCGGCGCGGCTCCGGCCCGATGCCAGGTTGACGAGCTTCGTCATCGAGCCCGCGATGACCGCTCTCAGGAGCGGCGACGTCGAGACCCACAATCGGCTGATCGCAGAGCAGGCGCGCTCGCTCAAGGGCTTCGATGCGATCGTGCTCGCGCACTTCTCGACAGCGAGGGCTGCAGCTGCGGTTCGCGCGCTCGTCGATATTCCGGTCTTCAGCAGCCCGGAGGCCGCGGTCGCCAAGCTGCGTCGCCTCCTGGATGGCGGATAGGAGGACGGCGATGCTGCTTGGTGTCATTGCCGACGATTTCACCGGTGCCAGCGACATCGCGAACACGCTGGCAAAGGGTTTGCCGGGCCAGGGCGGGCTTCGCACCACCCAATACCTCGGCATCCCCGACCGGCCCGCATCAGCCGAGGTCGAAGCCGGCGTCATCGCGCTCAAGAGCCGGTCCATTCCGGCGGGTGAAGCCGTCGCGCAATCGCTCGCGGCGTTGTCATGGCTTCGCGCGCAGGGCTGCCGGCAATTCGTCTTCAAATACTGCTCGACCTTCGATTCCACGCCGGCCGGCAACATCGGTCCCGTCGGCGAGGCGCTCGCGCAGGCGCTCGGCGTCAAGGGCGTCATTGCGTGTCCGGCTTTCCCGACCGTCGGCCGGACCGTCTATCGCGGGCACCTGTTTGTTCACGATCGCCTGCTGAGCGAGTCCGGGCTCGAGAACCATCCGCTCAATCCCATGACGGATCCGGACTTGCGCCGCTGGCTCGCACGGCAATGTCAAACGCCGGTTGGCGCGGTGACGTGGCCCACGGTTCATGCAGGCTCCGACGGATTGCGCGCCGCGCTCATCGAAGCCGCCGCACGAGGCGAGACTCTGGTCATCGTCGATGCGCTGAGTGACGACGATCTGGTGACGATCGGTCGTGCCTGCGACGGGGTGCCGCTCCTCACGGGCGGTTCGGGGATTGCACTGGGGCTGGCTGCGAATTTCCTGCGCGCGGGCGCGGCGTCAGGCGGAGGCGTGAATTTCGCGGGCATCGACGGACCGGAAGCCATCCTCGCCGGAAGCTGTTCCGGCGCGACACGTGGGCAGATCGAGGTCCATGCGGCGTCGCATCCGGTGCTCCACGTTGGCGTCGAAGATGTCCTCGCAGGTCGGACCCGCGCGCTCGACGTCGTCGATTTTATCTGCGCCCATCCGAGCGAGGCGCCGCTCGTCTACTCCGCGGGGGGACCGGAGGAGGTTGCGGCGCTCCAGCAGAAACATGGTCGCGAGCAGATTGCCGAAGCCATCGAAAACCTTTTCGCAACGGTGGCCAGAACCTTGGTGGCCTTTGGCATTCGACGCCTCGTCGTGGCCGGTGGCGAGACCTCCGGCGCGGTGGTTTCGGCGCTCAAGCTCGATGCTCTCACGATCGGCCCGGAGATCGATCCGGGCGTGCCGGTCCTGTTCACCGCAACCGATCGCCCCGTTGCGCTGGCGTTGAAGTCCGGGAATTTCGGCGCGCCGGATTTCTTCGCCAAGGCGCTGCGCAGATTGGGAGGCAGCGCGTGAACGAGACCAGGCTTCGCGAGGAGATGGCCGAGCTGTCGCGCTCGCTGTTCGCGCGCGGTTTCTCGGTCGGCTCGGCCGGAAACATCAGCGCCACGGTCGACGACGGCCTGCTCATCACGCCGACCAATTCCTGCCTTGGATCGCTGGATCCGTCCCGGATCTCGAAGCTCGACCGCGAAGGCCGGCATGTCGACGGCGAGCCGCCGTCGAAGGAGATCTTTCTGCATCGCGCATTCTACGAGACGCAGCCTGCGACCAGGGCGGTTGTTCACCTGCATTCGACCTATGCGACGGCGCTGTCATGCCTGTCCGACACGGATCCGAACGACTGCATTCCACCGATCACGCCTTACGTGGTCATGCGCGTCGGAGAGGTGCGCCTCGTCCCCTATGTGCGTCCCGGAGACGCGAGGGCGGGCGATCTGATCCGTGCACTCGAGGGTCGCTACAAGGCCGTGCTCCTGGCCAACCACGGTCCGGTGGTTGCCGGCAAGGATCTGAGATCGGCCGTCTATGCGGCCGAGGAGCTCGAAGAAACGGCGAAGCTCGTTGTCATGTTGCGCGGCGCGCCGGTCCGGCGTCTCGCGCCGGCGCAGATCGACGAGTTGAAGCGCACATTCGGCAGCCAATGATCCATCGTAAGGAATTCGCATGAAAACCGCTGATCTCGTCGACGCCCACAACGACCTCGTCCATTTCTGCCAGCTCCCGTTTCGCCAGTTCGGCCGCGCCCGTACGTTCTGGGGACCGATCGCGACGGTGAAGTGCTTTGAGGACAACGCTCTGCTCAAGGCCTGTCTGCAAGAGCCTGGCAACGGCCGCGTCATGGTTGTCGACGGTGGTGGATCGACCCGTCTTGCGCTTCTCGGCGATCAGATCGCGTTGATCCTCAAGTCGAACGGCTGGGCCGGCATCGTCATCAATGGATCGATCCGCGATTGCGCGGAGATCGACGGAATGGATGTCGGCGTCTTCTGCCTCGCCACGTCGCCGAAGAAGAGCGCGAAGGACGGCGTAGGCAAGTGCGACATTCCCGTGAGCTTCGGCGGCGTCGAGTTCAAGCCCGGCCACTACGCCTATTGCGACGCCGACGGCGTGCTCGTGTCTTCCGCCAAGCTCGCTTGACGGACCGCCGCGGGCTTGTCGCGCGATCGACCGGATGGAGCCGTCTCCATCCACATCAACAGTGCCAATGCAATTGGCCGCAGCAGGGAGAAGCGTCTATGGATCATGCAGGGCAACTCACCCGTCGCTCGGTGCTGGGCAGCGCCGCCGCAACCTTCACCTTCTCCATGGTCGGAGGAGCTGCAGGCGCTGCCGACGGCAGCATTCCCTACTCGGCCGGGAACGAAGGACCGCGGCTGCGCGCGCCGGCGCACGCCTGCGACTGCCATTTCCACATCTACAACAGTCAGTTTCCCGCAGCACCGAACGCGAGCATCACGCCGCCCGATGCGCTGGTCCAGGACTACTTGCGCCTGCGGTCACGTCTCGGCGTCTCGCGTGGCGTCATCGTCACACCGTCGACCTACGGCACCGACAACAGCTGCACGCTCGATGCCATGGCGCAACTCGGCGATAGCGTCCGCGGCGTCGCCGTCGTCGATACCAGTGTCAGCGACGCAGAGCTGAGCCGGCTGCACGAGCGCGGCATCCGCGGCATTCGCTTCAACATCGCCCGGGCGGGAGCAACGACCGTGGAGATGATCGAGCCGCTGGCAGCGCGGATCGCTGCGTTCGGATGGCATGTGCAGATCCACATGTCCGCCGATGCCATCATCGCCAACGGGGCAATCTTCGAACGCCTTCCCGTGTCGGTCGTTTTCGACCATCTGGGCCGCATTCCCCAGCCGCAGGGCAAGAACCATCCCGCCTTCGCGCTGATCAGCCGTCTGCTCGCGGAAGGGAAGGCCTGGGTCAAGCTCTCGGGCGCGTATCAGGACACGCGCGTCGGCCCGCCCGACTATGCAGACGTTGCCGAGGTCGCACGGGCCTACATCAAGCAGGCACCTGATCGGCTGCTCTGGGGATCGGACTGGCCTCACCCGTCGAAAGGCAATTTCGGCCTGCCCAACGACGCGCTGCTGTTCGATCTCGTTGCCGGCTGGGCAGGCCCGGAAGCGTGGACGCGCATCCTGGTGAGCAATCCCGAAGCACTCTACGGATTTGCAAAGGCGGCGTGACGACCAATTTGCGTGCCCGCGTGGCACGGCGGCCTGCGTAACGCAGCGGGCGATCCACAACGAGAACAGACGGAGAGGGACATGGAGGATATGCAAGGACAAGGCGACATCAGGAAGCGGACGATGGCAAAGGTCGCTCGGCGCCTGATCCCGCTCATGATCCTGATGTTCTGCATCAACTTCCTGGATCGCGTGAACATCGGCTTTGCCGCGCTGCAGATGAACCGGGACCTCGGATTGACGCCGGCGGATTACGGATTTGCCGCCGGCATTCTGTTCGTGTTCTACGCCGGCGCGGAGATTCCGAGCAATCTGATCCTCGAACGTGTCGGTGCGCGGATCTGGCTCGCTCGCATCATGATCACATGGGGTCTGATCGCGGCGGCGAATGCGTTCGTCTACGACAAGCATTCTCTCTATGTGCTGCGCATGCTGCTCGGCCTCGCCGAAGCCGGATTTTTCCCGGGCATCATGCTTTATCTGATCCGCTGGTTTCCTGAGCAGGAGCGGGCGGGCGCCATCACCCTGTTCATGATCGGCAACCCGATCTCCGTCATCTTCGGGGCACCGCTGTCGGCGGCGCTGTTGTCGCTGGACCAGTTCCTTGGACTTGCAGGCTGGCAATGGATGTTCGTGGTCGAGGGGCTCCCTGCTGTGGTTCTTGGCGTCGTCGCGCTGTGGTGGTTGACCGAGACTCCCAGGGAAGCGACATGGCTAGCGCCGGACGAGCGGGAATGGCTGACGCGCCAGATCGAAGCGGAGGGTCGGGCGAAGGCGCACCCGAAGCTTGCCAAATGGAGCGACGTCTTCACCAATGGCCCCACCTGGATCCTGTCCTTCTCGAAGTTCTGCGTGCTGCTCGCCTTCTTCGGCGTGACGTTATGGATGCCGCAGATCGTGAAGGGCATGGGCAACCTCTCGAACACGCAGGCGGGACTGGTGACCGCCATCCCCTATATCTTCGCGACCATCGCCAGCATCTATGTCGGCAAGAGATCCGATCGTACCGGCGAGCGTGGCAAGCACATTGCCATTCCCTCCATCATCGGGGCCGTCGGCTTCCTGGTGGCGGGTTTCAGCGAGAATCCTTATGTCGGATTGCTTGGCCTGTGCGTGGCGCTATCGGGTCTGTGGGTCGCCAACACGGTGTTCTGGACGCTGCCGGCGCGCATCCTCAGCGGAGCCTCTGCCGCAGCCGGCATCGCGCTGATCAACTCGATCGGCAATCTCGGCGGGTTCGCCGGCCCTTACCTTGCGGGCTGGGTCCGCACCTATTCGAGCGGCTTTGCCTTGGTGCTTGCGATTCTGGGTGGCTTTCTCGCCCTGAGCGCCGTCATCAATTTCGCCGTGGCCTATGCCGATGATCGCCGTCGCGAGCGAGCCACTCCAGTGTATCAGGGCGTGAGCGCCGGGGAGGAGCGCGCCTAAAGCGCGATGAGATCAGGATGAATCGTCATCGCGCTTTGGGTTCTTGTTTGCGCATGATCTTTCCGGAAAGCCGCTTCACACTTTCCGGATCATGCTTTGGCGCCTTTGCCTCAATGCTGCGATAGGATCTCGCCCAGAAACTTCCTGGTGCGTTCGTGCTGGGGAGTCCTGAAGAAGGTCTCCGGCTCAGCCTCCTCGACGATCCGTCCCTCCGCCATGAAGATCACGCGATCGGCGACCTGCCGGGCGAATCCCATTTCGTGGGTGACGCAGATCATGGTCATGCCGTCCGTTGCGAGGCCGATCATGGTGTCGAGCACCTCCTTGACCATCTCCGGGTCGAGCGCCGAGGTCGGCTCGTCGAACAGCATCACTTTCGGCTCCATGCAGAGCGCACGCGCGATCGCCGCGCGCTGCTGCTGGCCGCCGGACAATTGCGCCGGATATTTGTCCGCCTGATTGAGGATCTTCACGCGATCGAGCAGCCGCCGCGCGGTCTCCTCGGCCCGCGCGCGCGGTATTCCGCGGGAGCGGATCGGCGCCAGCGTGCAGTTCTCAAGCACCGTCATGTGCGGAAACAGGTTGAACTGCTGGAACACCATGCCGACCTCGCGTCGCACCGCGTCGATGGTCTTGCCCTGATCGCCCAGATGGAAGCCGTCGACGACGATCTCGCCCTTCTGGTAGGTCTCGAGCGCGTTGATGCAGCGGATCAAAGTGGATTTGCCCGATCCGGACGGCCCGCACAGAACGATCTTCTCGCTCGCGCGGACCGCCAGATTGACGTCGGTCAGCACCTGGTACGTGCCGTACCATTTGTTGACGCCGCGCATCGCGATCATCGGCTCCGCCGTGGCTGCGACCGACATGGTGCTCTCCGTTAGCCGACGGTGAAAGGAATGCCGGGAATGCTGTCGGGGAAGGCCGGCAGCGGGTTGTTCATCCACTTCGGATAGATCTTGCCCCATTCGCCGCTGGCGATGATCTTGTCGATGAAGGCGTTGACGAAGGCGTTGATCTCCTTCTCGCCGAGCCGCGTGCAGGCGCCGTTGTAGAGCTTGGTGAATTCGAGCTTGTTCTCGTAAGTGCCGGGCTTGGATTCGTTGAGGCGCGGAACGTAGAAGATATTGCCGCCGACCGCCTGCACCTGGCCGGACAGCAGCGCCTGCATGGTCGGCGCATCGCCGTCGAAGCGGCGGATGGTGGTGCCGGGAGGCGCCGCCTTGGTGACGTCCGTGTCCTGCACGCTGCCGCGCGCGACGCCGATGACATATTTGCCCATATCGGCCGGCGACTTGATCTCCACCTCCTTCGGCGCGATGAAGGTGATGATGTTGGCGCCATAGGGTTTTGAGAATTGCACCGCCTTGGCGCGCTCCGGCAGCATCGCCATGGTCGCAAACAGGATATCGACGCGTCCGGAGGTCAGCGCCGGGATGCGATTGGCGACGGCCAATGGCGTAAATTCCGCGGGTACGCCGAGCTCCTTCGCAAACAGCTCGGAGAGGTCGGCATCGAGCCCTTCCTGCTTGCCGGACGAATTGACGAAGCCCCAGGGCGGATTGTCGCCCTGAATGCCGATCAGCACCTTGCCGCGCGACTTGATCTCCGCCGGCGTCACGGCGAAGGCAGCGCGTGACAGCACGAATGGCGAGGCGATCGCGGCGGCGCCGAGCGCCAGCATGCGCCGGCGATTGAGCTCTGTTGTCTTGCTGTTGGTCATCATTCCCTCCTTGGATTGTGTTGGATTTTTCACCGTGCGGCAGTGACGAGGCGGCGTTCGAGCCATGTGCCGTAGACCGACAGCGGCCAGCACAGCGCGAAATAGAGCGCGCAGACCAGACCGAGCACGAGCAGCGGCTTGAAGTTCTGGTTGGATACGATGGTCCCGGCCCGCATCAGCTCGGTGAAGCCGATGATGGCGGCGAGCGAGGTGCCCTTGATCAGCTGCACCAGGAAGCCGATCGTCGCGGGCAGCGAGATGCGGATCGCCTGCGGCAGCACGACATCCTTCATGCGGTGGATGTAACTGAGGCTGAGCGCCTTGGCGGCCTCGACCTGGCCGCGCGGCACGGCTTCGATCGAGCCGCGCCAGATCTCGCCGAGGAAGGCACTGGCGTGCAGCGTGAAGCCGATCGAGACCGAGACCCAGGGATCGAGCTTGAGGCCCGCGAGCGCCAGCCCGTAATAGACCACGAAGAGCTGCATCAGCAGCGGTGTGCCCTGGAACAGCGCGATGTAGCCGGCCGTGGCGCGCTCGAGCCAGGAAATGCCCGACGTGCGCGCCAGCGCGACGGCAAGGCCTGCGACCGCGCCGAGCACGAAGCCGATTACCGACAGCGTGAGCGTCCATTTGAGGCCGCCGAGCAGGAACAGGAGCTGGTTCTTGTCCATGGGCGCCGCCCTCACTTCAGGGGATAGCTGAGGAAGCGCGTGTTGATCCGCGCGAACATCTGCATCAGCAGCCACGACATCACGAGATAGAGGAGCGTGACGACGCCATAGACCTCGAAGCTGCGGAACGTATTGGTCTCGATCGCCTGTCCGACCGAGGTCAGCTCATAGGCCGAGATCGCGGATGCGATGCTCGTCGTCAGCGTCAGCATGATGAACTGGCTGGTCAGCGACGGGAAAATCGCGCGCAACGCCGGCTTCAGGACGATCAGGCGGAAGATCAAGGTCCGGCTCAGGCCGAGCGCCAGTCCCGCCTCGATCTGTCCCTTGTTGATCGACTGGACGCCGCCGCGGATGATCTCGATCGCATAGGCGCCTCCGTTGACGCCGAGCGCGATGATCGCGGTGAGCGTGGGATCGAGGCGGATGCCCGCCATCGGCAGCGCGAAGAAGACGAAGTAGATCTGGCCGAGGAATGGCGTGTTGCGGATGACCTCGACAAACGTGATGACGAGCCAGCGCAGCGACGCGAAGCGGGAGTCGCGCAGCAGCACGCCGCCGATCCCGATGACGAGCGCCAGCACCATGCCCGACAGCGCCAGGCCGAGCGTGCCGGCACAGCCCCAGAGCAGATCCGGCAGACCCTCGATCACGGGTCCGAAATCGAACTGGTAGTTCACCTCGTTCCTCCCTCAGGGCGGCCCTCTTGACGTGGCTTCGCCCATTCCTCTCCGTCCGACGACGGCAAAAATCCTTGCGCTACGTCGCGAGCGCCGCGTAACGCTCGCGCAGATCGATGCGCCGTCCCGACGTGGCGGCTTCGGCGATGGCGAGCGTCACCAGCAGGCTGCGCGCGCCGTCCTCGACCGGCTGCAGCGAGGTCGCCGCGCCGCGGATGACGTCGCGGAAATGATCGAGCTGGGCCGTGTAGGGATCGATCGAGCCGGCGTGGTTGGCCTGCGACTGGATCGGCTTATTCCAGTCCTGGGCATCGTTGGCCTGCGTCCACTGGTTCAGTGTCGGAAATTCTAGTGTGCCGCGGCGGCCCATCACGCGGTAGCTGCTCTGCCGGCTGAACGGGAATTCCGGCGACTCGCCGAGCCCTTGCTCCATCGTCCAGGGCGTCACTGCGCTGTCGCTGAGAAAGAACGTGCCGAGCGCGCCGTTCTCGAATTCGATCAGCGCGGCCGCCGTGTCCTCGACTGCAAAGCCGCGCTGGCGGTTCGAGGCCATCGCTTCAACTGCGACGATCTCGCCGACCGCGAAGCGGAGGAAGTCGACCTCGTGGATCAAATTGATCAGGATCGGTCCGCCGCCGGCCTGTGACCGCCATGGCGCGACCTTGAAATAGTCGGCGGGCTTGTGCGTCGCCCAGATCGCCGAGACGCCGACGACATCGCCGATACGGCCCTGTGCAAGCAGCGCCTTCAACGCCTTCACCTGCAAATGATGGCGTCGGTGGTGCCCGACCAGCGATCGGACGCCGGCCTTGCGAACTTCCGCGATCAGGCCAGCGGCGCTCTGCAGCGTATCGGTGACGGGCTTTTCGAGCAGGATGTGGATGCCGGCCCGTGCGCACGCGATACCGTTCTCGGCGTGGAGCTGATTGGGCGAGGCGATGATCACGGCCTCGGGCCGCGCCTCGTCGAGCAGCTTTCGGTAGTCCGCGAAGACGCGCGCGCCGGGCTGCTCGGCTGCGACCTGCTCGGCGTTCACGTCGGCGATGCCGACGAGCTCATAGTCGTTGTGCTCGGCCAGCTTGCGCAGATGCTTGCGCCCGATCAATCCCGCGCCGATCACGCCAATCCTGATTCTCGTCATGTCCTGCGTTCCGTTTGTTAGGCCCAGCCGCGACAATCGCGGCGCCCGGTGCCGCGGGGCAAGCCTGCGAGCAAGTGCCTGGTTGCGTTGAATGCCGTGGCGATCCGCTCCCTTGCGTCCAGCGCGGGCATCGGCATTTCGACGCTGAGGCTGGTGTCGGCGGGCAGCGCCTCCAGGAGTGCGCCGAGTGGCAAGGCGCCGTCTCCGGGCGGCAGCCGTCCCTCGCGCGCCTCGGCGATGATGGCGGTTTCCGTCGCCGGCGGTACGGCGGTCGCATCGCAGAGTTGCGCGGCGCGCAGCCACTGGTCGGGAAGCGAGATCAGATCAGCGGCCCGGCCACCCGAACGCGTGAGGTGCAACGCATCGACCAGGATGGCGCCGTTGGTCTGGCCTGCTTCGCGCACGACCGCTGCGGCCTGGGGCAGGCTGCCGATCGCGCGCCAGCGCATGAATTCGAGGTCGACGCGCAGCCCGAAGGATGCGGCGAGCTGACAGAGCTCGGCGAAATGCGCGGTGAGCCGGGGCCCATCCGGATCGTCGCCCGAAGCGATGACCGCTGCGGCGCCGAGATCGGCTCCGGCTTCGAGACAGCTTGCAAGAGAGGAGATGTCGATGGCGGGTTTGAGCTGGACGAGCTCGATGTCGCTGACCCGCACGCCCTCGCCAGCCAGCACGCGCTTGAGCGTGCGATGGGCCTCGGTGCCGACCTCCGTCGGATAGGCCGGCCCATCGCTGGTTGCCGGGATATAGCGCAATCCGACGGCGGCAAAGCCGGCCCGCGCAGCCTCGGCGACCAGCGTCGGCGGCGCGAGCTGCAATGCGGTGAGGTGGGCAAGGCCGAGCGGGGTCATGATGGCCTACGTAATTAATCCGTGGGTTAATTGACTAATTAATCGGTAGGATAATTGATGTCAAGAGCCCTCGATTGAGCTATTGATGGAGGCGAGGCGGCTTGCGGCCGCCTGCGAAGGACCGAACTGCCAGATGCCAGGCGTGAAGAAGCAGCCCGCGCGGGGGGCCAAGCCTGCGCCGATCAAGCGGCGCGACCGCGAGCGGACGCGACAGGAGATTCTCGATATCGCCTTCGAGGAGTTCGCCGAGAACGGCTTGTCCGGCGGCAACACCGACGCTATCGCCGCGCGCGCCAACATCACCAAGCGGCTGATCTTCTACTACTTCAACTCAAAGGAAGATCTGTTCACCGCGGTGCTGGAGATGGCCTATGCCGAGATGCGTGCCGCCGAGGAGGGGCTGCATCTCGAGGCACTGGAGCCGGAGGCCGCGATCCGCCGGCTTGCCGAATTCACCTTCGATTTCCACCAGGCCCATCCGCAGTTCGTCCGCCTCGTCAGCATCGAGAACATCCATCGCGGACGGCACATGGCCAGCAGCCGCAGGCTCAAGGAGATGACGCAGCCGAGCATCAGCCAGATTGCCAAGGTGCTGGAACGCGGCGCGGCCTGCGGCGCGATCCGGCCCGGCATCGATCCGATCGAGCTGCACATGACGCTGAATGCGCTGAGCTTCTTCGCGGTCGCCAACCGTCACACTTTCGAGGCGCAATTCGCCTGGGACATGTCCTCGCCAAAGGCGAAAGCCCAGCGCCGCGCCGAGATCGCCGACCTGCTCTGGCGCTGCGTCCGAAAGGATTGATGATCGCGAAGCGAGGGAGGCGGCACCTTCGGTTGCCCGTGGTGATCGGGTCGGCGAGTCGCTGGACAAGCTTCCCGACCAACCCGCGGCAATACCCAGCTACCCCTGTCTGCGTCGGGAACCTGCCGATATTTCACGGCTGCGCAATTCTATCGCTGCTCCGCCAAGCCGGACACTGGCTTGGTACCGATTGTTTACCTGTTTGTGCCGACAATGATCGGATTGCTGGTGCCGTGCTCGTTTAACCCGGTTTGGCGGGAGCTATTCGATGTCCGAGCCAAATTTATTCTTGAAGGAATTGAACGACGCTCTCACGCAAGGATCGGCCGAAAGCCGTGAAAAGGCGTTGTGGTATGCGATCGACATGCTATCGGCCGGCCGCTACACCGAAGACGAGATTTGGGTTTTTGGTGAGGTGATAGGCCAGTTGGCGGCCGCAATCGAGGTCGCGGCGCGCGCGCAGCTTGCGAAGCGCTTGGCAAAGTCGGCTGACGCCCCGATCAATGTCGTCAAGAAGCTTGCCTTCGACGATTCGATTGAAGTCGCCGGGCCGATTCTTCAACATTCCGAGCGGCTCGATACGAAGACGTTGATCAGCAATGTCAGGACCAAGAGCCAGCCGCACCTCCTGGCGATTTCGAAGCGCTGCTCAATTCCCACCGAAGTGACCGACGAGCTCGTGACGCGTGGCAATCGTGAGGTCGTCAATTCGGTTGCCGCCAACAGCGGGGCCTGTTTCTCGGATTTCGCCTTCCTGCACATGATCAGGCGCTCCGCGCACGACTCCATTCTCGCCGAGCAGCTCGGCGTTCGAAAAGATATCCCGAGGCACATATTCCAGCAGCTCATCGCGAAGGCATCGACCGATGTCCGGAATAAGCTTGAACGGGAACGTCCCGACCTGTTCGGCCAGATACGGACCTCCGTAGCCGAGGTAACGGGATCACTTCAGTCCAAATTCGGCCCCGCTACCGAGAGCTATTTCAACGCCAAGAGAATTGTGACCGCCCGGAAGCACCGCGGAGATCTGAACGAAAGCAGCATTCTGGAATACGCGCGGGCCCACAAAATTGACGAGGCGACGGTTGGGCTTTCTCTCCTGTGCTCGTTGCCGGTCAACGTTGTCGAGAGAAGCCTGCAGGACCGAGATCTGACGATGTTGCTGGCCAAGGCGTGTAACTTCGAGTGGCAGACGACGATGGCCCTGCTGTTTCTCGGCGCGAAGGATCACCGCATTACTGCTCTCGACCTGGAGCGCATGAAGCAAGGGTTTGCCGGTCTCAGCAGCAAGACCTTCCAGGATGTTTTGAACTTCTTTCAATCGCGCGTGCATGGAGCGGACGCGAGTTCGGACCAGCACCGTTTGCCGCACCTCCACCGAGTGTAGGGGACCACGGGGATAGCACCTGGGCGGGTCCCGGATTGAACCGCAGCGGCGTCCCACCGCCGTGAAGTCATTCACCTGAAAGCCCGGTCGTGGCCCCAAGCGTATGTCCTCGGTGCGCGGGGCTTGTTGCGCCGGGACGATACTGCTGCGGTACAGCGGAACACGTCGCCCGCAACACTACGGTGTCCGTTTCTGATCTCCGTAAAACGGTTGTAAAGCATTGTCTGCTAGTTCAGGGCGGATGGTTTGCCGGAAACGATTTTTCCGTGGGCGGTTCCCGATCGAGAACAGCCTATCCCGGCCCCACAAATTGCTGACCAAGGTAGATATCGGCACGAGATTCTTGTCATGACCGACCAGGCGCGCTCCGCCTTCATCTCCCACGAAGAGCTCTCGTTGCCGTCGCGAAGCTCGGCGGACGTCGCGCCCCATATCGGCAAAGGCGCCAGAGGCCTGCAGGACGAGCTGAGGGAGCGCTGGTCGCCTCACGATGAAGAGCCCGAACACGAGCAACGTCCCGACAGTTCAAAGGCAGTCCAAACAGGCCGGATTGTCCGACGCAGTTTGAGGGTCGTCGCCGGACTGGCAATCATTGCGGTGTTCGGATGGATGCCGCTGCGCGCGATGTGGCAGGCTTCCAGTGTGGAGGCCGTCGTCAACTCACGTCTTGTAACGCTGAGGTCCCCGATCGATGGACAGGTGTTTTCCCATCTCGACCTGTCTCGACAAATGGGGCCGGTGAGCGAGGGCGCATTGGTCCTTCGCATCGTCAATCCGCGCGGCGACCGAATGCGGCTCGATGAATTGCGGCGGCAATTGGCGCGTCTTGAAATCCAGCGGCCAAACCTGTCTACGAAGCTCGACGCCGTGCAAGCTGCGCGGCAGGACCTCACCCGGCAGGCGGCACAGTTCAGGAATGGTCGCATCCTTCAGCTTGAAGCACGGATCGCAGAGCTGCAGACGTCGATCGAAGCGGCTGCGACGCGGCTGGAAGAATCGACTGCAACCGTTGAGAGGGCTTCATCGCTGGCCAAATCGGGCAACGTTTCGTCGGTCGAGCTCGCCCATGTGACGCGCGAGCAATCCGTCGCGCGGCAGACCGAACTGGGGGCGCGCAAGCGGCTGGAGGCAGCCATGGTGGAGCTTGCAGCAGCCAGAAACGGCACGTTCCTCGGCGACAGCTACAATGATCGCCCAAGTTCGGTTCAGCGCGAAGAAGAAATGCGGCAGCGCGCTGAGGATCTCAAGGCGGACCTTGCGCAAGTCGACGCCGAGATCAACTGGCTCGCCGGCGAGATCGTCTCCGAGCGGACGCGTTACGCCGAGCGCTCGGAGGCCGATATCACGTTGCCGGCGACAGGCCAGGTCTGGGAGATGATGACGTCGACCGGTGAGGATGTCCGTGCAGGCCAGCCACTGCTGAAGATTTTGGACTGCACCCAGGCCGTGGTCACTGCGAACGTCACCGAACGGGCCTATAACCGGTTGCAACTAGGTGACCAGGCGACATTCGAACCGAGCGACGGCGGACCTGCGATCGAGGGAACGGTGACAAACCTCACGGGCGCGTCAGGCGCTCCCGCCAATCTTGCGATCAACCCCGATGCCCTCAATAAGGAGCCGTACCGCGTCACGGTCGCGCTTCCCCCCGTGAATGCCGTCGCAAATGGCTGCACCGTCGGACGAACCGGGCGCGTCGTATTCTCCGGGTCCGGCTCAAAGCCATGATGGAGGCCTTAGCGCCGGCCTTCATCGCGCTGGGCGCCTGCATGGCAGTTCTGCCGCTGCTGAGCCGCGACAACGTTTTTGCCAGATCCCTGATGACGGGCATGTCGTTCATCCTAATGGCGCGATACTTCTACTGGCGCCTCACGCAGAGCCTTCCGGAAGTGGCAATGACCCCTGACTTTCTGGTCGGCTACCCGTTCATGCTCCTGGAAGCCGCTTCGATGATCAGCGTTGCCAGCTCGTTGCTGTTTCTGAGCCGCACGATCGATCGCTCCGCAGACGTGAAAGCGATCGATCTGCGACCGAAGGAGCACGTCCCCCTGATCGATGTCTTCATTTGCACCTACAACGAGGAGAGAGCGATCCTCGAGCGTACGATCATCGGCGCCACGGGCATGAGCTACGGCAATTATCGCGTCTGGGTGCTCGATGATGGTCGGCGCCCTTGGCTGAGGGACCTCGCCGGGGAGCTCGGGTGCCGGTATCTGACCCGCCCCGACAATCACCACGCCAAGGCCGGCAACATCAACCATGCTCTGCAACAGGTCGGGACACTCGAGGAGCGACCCCGGTTCATTTCGATCCTGGATGCCGATTTCGTGCCCAGGCCGGATTTTCTGACCAGGGCGATGGGCGTCGTCACCGACGATTCGATCGGGGTCGTGCAGACACCGCAACACTTCATCAATCCCGATCCGATTCAGACCAACCTTGCCGCCGCGGAAGTCTGGCCCGACGAGCAGCGTTTCTTTTTCGATATCCTGATGCCGGCAAAAGACGCATGGGGCGTAGCCTTCTGTTGCGGCACATCGTCCGTCATCCGGTACTCTGCGCTCGCGCAGATCGGAGGCTTCCCAACGGACTCCGTGACTGAAGATTATCTGCTGACGTTGCGGCTCAAGGAAAAGGGCTTCCGTACGGTTTACCTGAACGAGCGGCTTACACTCGGATTGGCGCCGGAAGGGCTCAAGGAATACATCACGCAGCGCGGGCGCTGGTGCCTCGGTCTGGTGCAGATCGTGAAAGGTCGCAGCGGACCGTTTTCTACGGGATCGACGTTGTCCGTTATCGACCGGCTCTCCCTCATCGATGCTTTCCTGGCCTGGGCGGCCGTGTACGGCATGAAGGTGTTCGGGCTCGTCGTTCCCTGGCTGTTCCTGCTGTTCGGAATCAGAGCGGTGCATGCCGATCTGTTCGAGTTGCTGCAATTCTTCCTTCCCTTCTACGTCTGGCACGCGTTCACGATGGCCTGGATCTCACGGGGACGCTCACTCGCCATCATGGCGGACGTGTCGCAATACATCGCGGCGCCAGCCATTCTCAAAGCGGTTGTCACCGGCCTGGCGCGATCGAAGGGGCACAAGTTCAAGGTTACGGCAAAGGGCGGAGATCGCAACCGGCGGTTCATCGAGTGGCCGCTGTTGCGGATCTATGGCACTGCATTGGCCATTACGCTGGCTGCCATCGCCTACGCCTTTATCATTCACCTGCG
This sequence comes from Bradyrhizobium iriomotense, assembly GCF_030160715.1. Taxonomy (GTDB): domain Bacteria; phylum Pseudomonadota; class Alphaproteobacteria; order Rhizobiales; family Xanthobacteraceae; genus Bradyrhizobium; species Bradyrhizobium iriomotense. Next base: position 26,699 of record NZ_BSOW01000021.1, on the reverse strand, counting down.
AGGCGAAAATATCGCATATGGCGGGCTGGCATTGGGTTGGAGCCTCTACAATTGCGTGGTCCTCAGCATCGTATGCTTCGTCTGTATCGAGCAGCCGCGACAGCGGAAGGCGGAGCGATTTAACCGCGATGAGCCCATTCTGATCGACGACGGGAACGATGCGCGACTGTCCCGCCTCGCCGACATATCCATAACCGGAGCCCGCTTCACCGATCACGCGCCGCCGCCAATCGGCGCGCAGGTCAGGTGTCAGGTCTATGGACGCAGCATCGTCGCAACCGTGGTGCGCCGGACGTACGATGGGTTTGCGGTGCGCTTCGATGAAAGCGTGGGAACGCGCGTTCAGGCGGTGCGTGCATTCTATGCAGGCGAGTATGTTCACTCGTTCCGCGGCGTTCGGGCCACGCCCGTCGGCAAGGCGCTGCTCATGCGGATGTTCGGGTGAAGCTTCGGTTCCGCCCGATGATGCTCTTTTGCCACTGATTTGCCCGACGTGTCAAACGATTTCGTAAAACACGAAGTTCGGTGCGCCGGCTGTCGACTCCTTTGCATGGGGTTGTTTTCCGGATTTTTGCCGAGCGCTCTCCAAGTGCCCACAAGCGGGAGGGGCGCCCCCTCCCGCGCGGTTCGTCACCTGACCTAGAACTTGAAGTTCGCGAATGCCCGCACGCCGATCCCGGGCAGCAGCACCTCGTCCTTGGTGTAGGAGACCGAGTTGCGGATGTTCTCGTTGAGCAGGTTGTTGCCGACGAGACCAACCAGCATCTCGTGCGCGCCAAAGGCGTTCGGCTTGAGCTTGGTCTTGTAGCTGACCTCCGCCTTGAGGAGATTGTATCCCGGCGTCGGCGTCTCCGCGATCGCGGCGATGTTGTTCTGCGGGAAGGCGTGCAACAGGTTGACGCGCATCAGCCAGTTGTCGTCGCGCCAGAACAGGCCGCCGCCCATCCGCAAGGGCGGTATCCGCGGCACATTGGTGCCGTCGGTAAAGGTGGCGCGAACCACGTCGCCCTGGGTCTCGATGCCCCAGATCCCGCCCTGGAATGGTCCGACGTCAAGCTGTGACTGGAACTCGCCGCCACGGAAGTTGGCGTTGCGCTGCGAGTACACGGCCTGATTCAATTCGGCGCCGGGTGTGCCGCACGACGCAAAATCGTCCTCGCACATGACGCCGGTGAGCCGGCGATAGATGAAGTTGTCGAAGTGGGTGTAGTAGGCGGTCGCCTCGAAGCGGAACGGCCCCGTGGCCTTGCGCAGGCCGATCTCGACCGACTTCGCTGTCTCGATGGTGAGGTTCGGATTGCCGATGTCGAAGGTGGCGGTGGCGTCATGCGCGCCGCGCGAGAACAGCTCGGCCGGTTTCGGCGCGCGCTCGACATATTGCGCGGTGATGCTGCCGACCATGCCGCCCGGAAGATCCTGCAACAGGCCGATGCTGCCGCTCTTGGGCGTAAAGGACGGATTGCGGACGATGCTGGTTTGGGGCGTGCCGTCAGACAGGAAATCCGCCGGGAAATCCGGCGTCGAACCGTGCAGCTCGACATGCTCGATGCGGCCGGCGATCTGCGCCCTGGTGTGGTCGCTGAACTTGAACTCGTTGAAGGCGTAGCCTGCGACGCGGTAGTTTCGGTTCGGGTCCCACAGGCCGTTGAACAGCGTGCCCGGATTATCCGGGCTTGGCGCGGTCAGCTCCTGATGGCCGGCCTGGAAGCCGAACGCGGTCGTCACCTCGGCAAAGCGGGCGTTGAACGGCATCAACTGCGTTTCGATGCGCATCTCCTCTTCGCGGTTGGTGAAGGTCTGCCGCACACCGTCCGTCGTCGGGTCGGTAGGGTCGGCGAGCCCGAGCTCGTTGTGGCGATAGTTGGTGGCGCCCATCCACAAGCGGATGGTGTCGATCCCATCGGCGTCGGGGCGATACTCGCCCTTGACGTTGATCTTGGTCTGATGCGCGTCGATGCGGGTCTGGTGATCCGTGCCATCGATGCCGGGGATATGATAGAGCGCATCGTTCTGCGTGATAGCCGCGCCGATGAAGCCGCCCGTGAAGATATAGGAGCCGCCGATCGACGCACCGTCCGACTGGGTTGCCGAGTTCGGCTGCTGGCTGCCGACTGGACGTGTGTGGTCGAACAGATAAGGGTAGCTTGGAATGTAATAGTCTGACGTCCTGCGGCCGTAGACATCGGCATGGAACGCGAAATTGCCGCCGCCGGTATCGAGCAGGAGGCCGCTTTCGACGCCGCGATCGACCGAGCTGAAGGAGGTGCGGGTCTCTGCCGTCACGCAGGGCGAGGTTTCAGCCGTGGCGAGCGGTGCCTTGGCCGGCATGCCGTAGCTCTGGAACGAGGGCGCGCAGGAGGGCTGGGCGTCGGGAATGCGATTGTTGGTCGCGCTCACCACGCCGCCGATCGAGGTCGAGCCGTAGCGCAACGCGGCGGGGCCGCGCACCACCTCGATCTGATTGGTCGCGAGCGGATCGATCGGAACGAAATGATCTTCGCCGAGATCGGAGGCGCCGCCCGCATTGGTGCCGTTCTCGACGATGCCGACGCGGTTGACGTCCAGTCCCCGGATGATCGGCCGGCTCGATGCACCGGGCGCGAAGGTCGAGCCGGTGATGCCGGGTTTCGCGAACAGGAGATCGCCGAGCTGCCCGCCGCCGTCGCGGCGGATCTCCTCGTTGGGCACGACAGTGACCGTTGCGAACTGGTTGGTGACGATCGGCAGCACGCCCTGTTGAGGCGCGGCGGGTGCTGGAGCCGCCTCGGGCGGATGCTCGCGATTGCGGGTGGGGGTGTTGCGCGCGACGCGTGTCGTTGGGCGCGCATGCACGATCGCCCTGCGCACGATCGGGCTTGGTGCCGTCACCTCGACAGGAGGCAGCTCGGTGGAGGGCTTGTCTTGCGCGATGGCGGGTGTCGCGGCAAGGCCGAGCAGGAGCCAGCGCGCTCCGCTCAGACGCTGCGCGCGCCTTGGATAGGATGTCATTGTTTTTGCTTCCAATCAGGCGCCGGGCAACAGCGAAATATTGTCGGGTGGCGACCTGCCGTCTTGATCTGACGGAATTCGACCTCAACTGCTCCCGGGTGCTCGTTCGCGTGTCAAAAGCGAACGAGTCCAGGCATGCTCAATGCTGGAGAGATCAGGAAGCGGGAGGGGCGCGCGGCTGGAACGCGTGGCGGGCCGATTTCAGATGGATGAATTCGGCGTCGGTGGTGCGGTAGAGGAATTCGACCGCCTGCGGCAGATGCAGCAGCGGCGGCGTCGCGAACACCACGGTGCTCGCCATCGCGACGACGGCGCAGATCGCGCAATTATCGTCGCCCTGCTGGTCGTGGTCGGGGTTGGCCGGCGACTGCTTCTGGAGCGCTGCACGATCAACGGACGCGATGCCGTTGGCCGGCTGCGACTGGAGCAGCGGCGCGGCCTGCGCGAACCAGTGGCTGTGGCCGAAGGTCAACGCGAACTGCACGAGCATCGCGAAGATCGCGAGCCGGGCGCCGTGCCTGACGTTCGAGCGGAACCACTTCATTCGAAAACGCACCCCGCATCGCGGCGGCCGATCCTCCGGCCGTCACGATGTTACAATGTAACATCGCAGGATCGTGGCGCGCATGTCAACCGCGGGAGGCGCGGCCGCTGTGGCCGGCTTCCCGCTGTGATCTTCATGCAACGGAATTCGTGGGCTCAGCGCCCTTCGCGCACCCAGGTCGCGGCGAGCGCACCGAGCAGGAGCAGCAGCCCGATCAGCCCCGCGAAGATCGGCAGCACGCCGACGCCCTTCACCACGCTGGCATCGCGCATCCTGACCCCCATCCAGCCGTCGCCGTGGAAGACCGAGGCGGAGCGCACCGGCACGACGCGCGGCAGCTCGACGCTCGATCCATCGACGACGCGCACGGCGTCGCCGCCGGTCGCCTGCGTCAGCGGCTTCAGCGTCTCGGTGGTCGAGGTGACCTCCGAAAATTCCTTCGGATTGGTCGGACCGACATTGATCAGCGCCTTCAGCGTGCCGTCGGTGGCTTGCCACAGACCGAGCTCGCCCGCCGGCAGGCTCGCGCGCCATTCGCCGGAATCGCCGGCATTGAGCGTGAGGTCGCGGGTCACGCCGGAGGGCGAGGTCACCGTGACCGGCTGCACGGTGTCCGCCATGGTCTGGCGCACCACCACGAGATCCTTGCCCTGCACCTGAAGGCGCAGCGCCTCCTCGTCGAGATCGGGCTGCTTCATCAGCCAGTGCGACATCCGCCGCAGCAGGTCGAGATGCGGGCCGCCGCCCTCATAGCCGCGCGCCCACAGCCAGATGTGGTCGGAGAGCAGCAGCGCGACGCGTCCCTCACCATAGCGCGACAGGAACAGCAGCGGCTTGCCGTCGGCGCCGGTCATGACCGGAGAGCCGGTCGCGTTCCTGGTATCGACCGTGCGGTAGAAGCGGCCCCAGCGCGGCGGCTCGCTGGCCGAGCCTTCCAGGCCCCGCGTGACCGGATGGCGTTTGCCGGTGTCGGAGAGATGCGCGTAGAACGGCTTTTCGGTCACGCCGACGGGTTCGGCCGGCAGCACCGAATCCAGCGGCGTGCGCCAGATGCTGGTGTTCGACGCATAGTCGGGTCCGGCCGAGACCAGCACTGCTCCCCCGGAGCGGACATAGCGCGCGATGTTGTCGAAATAGGCGATCGGCAGCACGCCCTGGCGCGCGTAGCGATCGAAGATGATCAACTGGAAATCGTTGATCCTCTGCTGGAACAGTTCGCGGGTCGGAAACGCGATCAGCGACAATTCGTTGATCGGCGTGCCGTCCTGCTTCTCCGGCGGACGCAGGATGGTGAAGTGCACGAGATCGACGCTGGCGTCCGACTTCAGCAGGTTGCGCCAGGTGCGCTCGCCGGAATGCGGCTCGCCGGAGACGAGCAGCACGCGCAGCCTGTCGCGCACGCCGTCGATCGCGACGACGGCGCGGTTGTTCACCGGCGTCAGTTCCTTCTCCAGCGGCGAGGCCTCGATCTCGACGATGTTCGGGCCTGCGTGCTTGATGTCGACGTCGACGCTTGCGGTCTGACCGCTCGACAGCGTGCGCTCGCTGATCACCTCGCCGTCGCGGCGGATCGTGATCTTGGCACGGTCGCCGGTGACGCCCTGGTCGTCGAGGCGATAGGTGATGGTCTGGGTCTGGCCGACGATGCCGAAGCGGGGCGCGGCGGTGATCGCGATGCGGCGGTCGCGCTCGTTCTTCTGTCCGGTGATCAGCGCATGCACCGGCGCCTGGAAGCCGAGCGCGGCGGCATTCGCGGGGATGTCATGCACGCGGCCGTCGGTGATCAGGAAAGCGCCGGCGACGCGGTCGACCGGCACATCGGAGAGCGCGGAGGTGAGCGCGCCGAACAGTCTTGTGCCGTCGGTCTCGCCGTCGGCCTGTCCGGCCTCGACGACGCGGACCTCGAGGCCCTTGATGCGCTTCAGGCTGTCGACCAGCGCCTCCTGCGCCTGGGCAGCTTCGCGGGTGCGATTGCCAAAGTTCTGGCTCGGGCTCTTGTCGACGACGACGGCCGCGACCGAGGTGAGGGGATCGCGATCCTCGCGGGTGAAGGAGGGGTTGGCGAGCGCAAGCAGGAACAGCGCCAGCGCGGCCACGCGCACCGCTGCACCACGCGCCCGCGCAAGCAGCAGAAGAATGGCGATGACCACGATCGCGGCGAGCGCGATCCACAGGACGATCGCGGGGACAAGCGGCGTGAACGCGATGCCGTAATTCATGTCGCTCTTCTATTCGTTGTGAGCATGATCTCGCCGGAAAACCGGCTTCCACTTTTCCGGATCATGCTCATTGACCGAGCCGCTCGATCAGCGCCGGCGCGTGCACCTGGTCGGCCTTGTAGTTGCCGGTCAGCGTGTACATCACGATGTTGACGCCGGCGCGGAAGGCGAATTCGCGCTGGCGCGGCTCGCCCGGCGTCAGCGGCAGCATCGGCTGGCCATCGGGACGGATCGCCCAGGCGCCCGCAAGATCGTTCGAGGTAATGATGATCGGCGAGACGCCGTCGCCGCCGCGCGCTGGGCGCTGCGCGCTCTCGTCCTCTTCCTCGCGCGGCAGGGTCTCGACCCAGGTCTGCCCGGTGTTGAAGCGGCCGGGGAAGTCGCGCAGCAGATAGAACGTCTTGGTCAGCACGTGCTCGCGCGGCACAGGCTCGAGCTCGGGTACGTCGAGCGAGGAGAGGATCTCGCGCAGCGACTGCATGCCCGGCGTCTGCGATGCGCCGTTCTCGCCGGGCGGCGCTTCGACCGCGTCACGGGTGTCGAAGATCACGGTGCCGCCCTGCTTCATGTAGGCGTCGATCTTGTTGATGGCGTCCTGCGGCGGCTTGGGCGCGCCCGGAACGATCGGCCAGTAGATCAGCGGGAAGAAGGCGAGCTCGTCGCGCGCCGGATCGACGCCGACGGGATCGCCGGCTTCGAGCGCGGTGCGCTGCGCCAGGAACAGCGTCAGCCCGGACATGCCGGCCTTCACGATGGAATCGACGTCGGCGTTACCAGTCACTACATAGGCCAAGCGGGTCTGCGAGACGGCTTTCATCGCAAAATCGTCAGCAGCGCTGTCGGCGCGTGACGGCGCGGGTGACAGCGCGCCGGCGAGCACCAACCCGATCGCAAGCACGGCGGGCGCCGCGCGCCGGCGCAAGAGCGCGGCAAGGCCGCCGCCGAGCAGCGCAACGATGATGGCGTCGATCAGGAACAGCGCCAGCGAGGTCGAGAGCAGCCAGCCGCGCAGGTCGCGCGGCTCGGCGTTGGTGTAGGTCGCGTGCCGGGCGCGCAGGCTCGCGGTGTTGAGCAGGGCGATACGGTCGGCGGCGGCGAGCGTGTTTACGGCCAGCGGTCCTTCCGCAGGGCCGTAGAAGCCGGGCGGATGATCGGGCGTGGCGCGGTCGCGATAGTCGGCCGACAGCGGCTTTGCCGTGGCGGGTGGCGGGCCAAAGGCGCCGAAGCCGTCGAGGATGTGCAGCGGCGCTACCGTCTCGGCGCTGGCCTCACCGGCAACGCCGGCGCCGGGCTTCGCGGTGTAGCCGGACATGTCGACGATCCGCCTCAGCATTTCGACAAAGGTGCCCGACATCGGCAGATCCGACCAGCGCATGTCGGCGCTGACGTGAAACAGGCTGACCAGACCCTTGCCGCGATGCTCGCCGGTGACGAGGGGCGTGCCGTCTTCGAGCGAGGCCCAGCTCTTGGTCGCCAGTACAGCATCGGGCTCTGCAAGCACCTGACGGTTCACGGTGACGTCCTTGGGCACAGGGACGCCGGCGAACGGACCGTCCGCGGTGAAGGCGGCGAGGTGCTGCGGCTTCTCCCATGTCAGGCTGCCGCCGAGCGTGCGGCCGCCCTTGCGCAGCTTCACCGGCACGAGATCGTCTTCGGCCTGCGCGAGGCGGGGGCCTGCGAAGCGCACCAGCACGCCGCCCTGGTCGACCCAGGCGTTGAGGCGCTCGCGGATTTCGGGCGCGACGGTGCCGACATCGGCCAAGATGATCATCGGCAGCTTCTGATCGAGGAATTGCGCGATGCCCTGCTGCGGCGCGCCCTTGTCGGCGAGGCGGACGTCGGCGAACGGCGCCAGCGCGCGGGTGAGATAGAAGGTCGGCGCGAGCAGCGGCTGCGCGGTCTCGCTGGTTGCACCGGAGACGATGCCGATGGCGCGGCGTCGCCAGCGCTTGTCGAGCAGTTGCACGGCGCCCGCGGAGCGTTCGCCGGAGATTTCGAGCCGCGTGATGTCGTTGCGCAGTTCAACCGGCAGGTCGAAGGCGGCCTCGGTTTCCTTGTCCTGCGGGCCAAAGGTGTAGCGAGCCTCACCGATCGGCGATCCCTTCTGGTCCAGCGCGCGCACGGTGCCGGCCGCAATGCCGCTGTCGGTGCGCAGCACCTTCACGACCATCTTTGCGGCCGCATTCTCCGCCGCAACCAGCGCCAGCGGGGAGGAGGTGCCGCCTTCGAACACCGTCAAGCTACGATCTCCGATCGTCTTGGTCAGGCCTTGCAGGAATTCCTCGCCGCGGCCGGTGTCGACGCCGTCGGACAGCCAGGCGATCTCGCAGTCACCGGTGGCTTTCAGGAAACGATCAATCGCGGTGAGAGTTTCGACGCGCTCGACGGAATAGGGTTTTGGTGCGAGCTGCCGCAGCGCAACGCGCGCCGCGCCGGCCGGCATCAGCGTGATGTCGCGGTTCGGCTCCGAGAGCGGCACGAGCGCGATGGCGCGGCGGTCGCCGTCGGCATTGGCGATCAGCTCGTCCGCGGCCTTGATCCGGGTATCCCAGTTCGAGGCCGCGCTCCAGCCGTCGTCGAACATGATCATCAGCGGCGCCTTGCTGCCGGCAAGGCCCGTCTGCGGATTCCAGATCGGGCCGGCGGCGGCGAAGATCACCAGTGCGGCCGCGAGCAGGCGCAGCGCCGTGAGCCACCAGGGCGTGCGCGAGGGCGTCTCTTCCTTCGGCGCGATGTCGAACAGCAGGCGCGTCGGCGGGAATTCGATGCGGCGCGGTCGCGGTGGCATCACGCGCAGCAGCCACCACAGTACCGGCAGGCTGACGAGCCCGATCAGGAGCAGCGGTTCGGTGAAGGCGAGCGGCAGGCTTCCGATCATGCGGCGGGCCCCGCTTTGACGGTGGTCGAGCGCACGCCCGATTTGCTCACCTGCATGCCGGCATGCAGGAACAGCAGCAGTTCGGCGGCGGAGCGGTCGGTGACGTGGGTGGCGAACAGCCAGTCGAGCTTGTTGGTCTCGTCGCGGATCTGGTCGCGATGCAGGGCGAGCCGCGCGGTGTAATCCTGCGCCCAGCTTTCGGCGCGGCCCGCGGTGATCACGCCAAAGCCCTCGGGCTCGACGAATTCGACGCGGCCGGAATAGGGGAACGTCTCCTCGGCGGGATCGACGATCTGAACCAGGGTGCCATGGGCTCCGGAGCTGGAGAGCCCTGCGAGCATGCTCCTGATCTCGGCGATCGGCGACCAGAAATCGGACAGCACGACCGTCTCGGCGAGTGCCGAGGGCACGAAGGACGGTGGCAGGCTCGGCCGTTCCGCGTCGTCATGCAGCATCGCCTGCGCCATCTTGTCGATGACGCTGCGGCTCGCGGTCGGTGCCATCAGGCCGGGAATGCCGACGCGCTCGCCGCCGGAGACGAGCAACTCGGCCAGCGCGAATGCCACGATCAGCGTGCGCTCGAGCTTGGAGTCACGCGCCTGCCGTGATGCGAACGCCATCGACGGCGAACGGTCGGGCCAGATCCACACCGTGTGCGCGGCTTCCCATTCCTGCTCGCGGACATAGAGATGGTCGTCACGTGCGGAACGGCGCCAGTCGACGTTCTGCGACGGCTCGCCGGAGACGAAGCGGCGATATTGCCAGAAGCTTTCGCCGGAGCCGGCGCGGCGGCGGCCATGCAGGCCGTGGATGACGTTGGCGGCGATGCGGCGGGCCTCTAACACCAGGCGCGGCAGCGAAGCGGCGAGCGTGCGGCTTTCGCCATCGGCACGTCGGATCGCAATGATCTCCTTCGCTGTGTGCCCGTTCTCTGCGGCCATCAACCGATCCGTGTCTTCAATTGCCGGATCACGTCCGGAATCGTGCGACCTTCGGCGCGCGCCTGGAACGTCAGTGCCATGCGGTGCTTCAGCACCGGCTCGGCGAGGTCGAGCACGTCGTCGATCGATGGTGCGAGGCGGCCGTCGAGCAGCGCGCGTGCACGCACCGCCAGCATCAGCGACTGGCTGGCGCGGGGACCGGGTCCCCAGGCGATCAGCTTGCCGGTTTCGCCACCGTCGGGACCGGGACGCGCCGAGCGCACCAGCGACAGAATGGCCTCCACCACGGAATCGCCGACCGGCAAGCGCCGCACCAATCGCTGGGCCGCGATCAGCGCATCCGCCGTCATCGATCCCTTCGCCAGCGTCTCTTCGGCGCCGGTGGTCTCGAACAGGATGCGCCGCTCGGCGTCGCGATCGGGATAGTCGACGTCGATCTCCATCAGGAAGCGGTCGAGCTGCGCTTCGGGCAGCGGGTAGGTGCCTTCCTGCTCGAGCGGGTTTTGCGTGGCCAGCACGTGGAAGGGCTTCGGCAGGTCGTGACGCGCGCCGGCGACCGTGATGTGCTGCTCCTGCATCGCTTGCAGGAGCGCGGACTGCGTGCGCGGGCTTGCGCGGTTGATTTCGTCGGCCATCAGGAGCTGCGCGAAGACGGGACCGGCGATGAAGCGGAACGAGCGCTTTCCGGCGGTGCTCTCGTCGAGCACTTCGGCGCCGAGAATGTCCGACGGCATCAGGTCCGGCGTGAACTGGATGCGCTTGGCGTCCAGGCCGAGCGTGATGCCGAGCGTCTCGACGAGCTTGGTCTTGGCCAGACCGGGCACGCCGATCAGCAGCGCATGACCGCCGGAGAGGATCGTCACCAGCGTGTTCTCGATCACGCTGTCCTGGCCGAAGATGACGGTTGCGATCGCGTCCTTGGCGGCGCGAATCTGCCCCGACACCTGCTCGGCAGAGCGGACGATCACGTCCTCGAGTTTTTCGACACTTTCCGCCATCCGTCAGCTCCTTAAGCCGTTCACGCGGCCCGCTCGCGTCGTCATCTCATCACATGTCAGCTCTTGGGCTCCATGCTAGACTTGCAGGACGGCCCTGTATTCGCTGAATTAAGCTATCCCCACCTTATCGGCTTCGGGATATGTACGGCATCACGAAGTGGCGACCTTGCACACCGGATGATTCCGGTGTGGAACCGCTCACTGAGGTACAATGTAGACCTGCACCAATCGTGCCAAAGACAAAGTCAGGGCAAACCATGGCGAACCAAGGGCAGAGCAAAAATCGGGGTCTTGACGGGCTGACCGCCGCCGCCAAGAACGCGGGTGCTGCCCAAAAAGGGCTGCCCCCGGTGCATCTGTGGAATCCGCCGTTTTGCGGCGATCTCGACATTCGAATCGCCTCCGATGGTACATGGTTCTACATGGGGACGCCAATTGGCCGCCCGGCGCTGGTGCGTCTATTCTCGACCATCCTGAAACGCGAAGAGGGCAAGCACTTTCTCGTCACGCCTGTGGAGAAAGTCGGGATTCGCGTCGACGACGCGCCGTTCATGGCGGTCGAGATGCAGAAGGAGGGCGAGGGCAACCATCGCGTGCTGAGCTTCCGCACCAATGTCGACGATTGGGTGAGGTGCGATGCTGCGCATGGCTTGCGCTTCGAGCAGGCGGCCGACGGCGGGCTGACACCCTATCTGCACGTGCGCTCTGACCTTTGGGCCAAGGTGACACGCGCGCTCTACTACGATCTGGTTGACATGGGCGAGGAGCGGATGGTCGATGGCCAGCCGATGTTCGGTGTCGAGTCGGCCGGCGAATTCTTCGCCATGGCGGATGCTGAGCAGGTGAGGGCCGCGCTTTGACCAAGCCGTTTCAGAAGGACGAACCAGTCCGGTTGGGCGCGGCGGATTTTTTCGCCCGCTCCAAGGCGCGGCTGACCTTCGACGTGCCGTCCGCCCTTTATGATCCCAACATCGTGCCGATGTCGGGTGATCCCGGCACCGACAAGATGCTCGAGATCGTTGCGCGCGAGCAGCCGGTGCGCCCAGCGGCGGTCCTGATCCCGGTCATCGACCGGCCCGAGCCGACCGTGCTGCTGACGCAGCGCTCGGCGCACCTGAACGACCATGCCGGGCAGATCGCTTTTCCCGGCGGCAAGATCGACGCGATGGACGCCTCTCCGCGCGATGCGGCGCTGCGCGAGGCCGAGGAAGAGGTCGGCCTGTCGCGCGACTTCGTCGAGCCGGTCGGCTATCTCGATCTCTACGGCACCGCCTTCGGCTTCCGCATCCTGCCGACGGTCGCAAAGGTCCGGCCGGGATTTGAGCTGACGATCAACCATTCCGAGGTTGATGACGCCTTCGAGGTGCCGCTATCCTTCCTGATGGATCCGGCGAACCACCAGGTGCATAGCAAGGAATTCCGCGGCATGGAGCGCTTCTACTACGCGATGCCGTTCGCGGAGCGGTACATCTGGGGCGCGACCGCCGGGATATTGCGTGTGTTGTATGAGCGGATCTATTTGCCATGATCCGGCCGGCGCTGACCGAGATCGGAATCTTCCTCATTCCCTTCGCGGTCTATGCCCTGTTCCTGGTCGCGACGCGCTCCGGCCTGTTCGTGCAGTCCTCCTGGCCGGTCTACACCATCGCCCGCCTCTTGCTGGTCGCACTGGTGCTGGTGATCGCAAGCCTGATCGGACTTGCGCATTTCACCGGCGCCTCGCCGAACTCGACCTATGTCCCCGCGCATGTCGAGAACGGCAGGCTCGTGCCGGGCGTCGAGAAATAGGGGCCGGCAGATGAGCGCGGAGCCCCTGCTTGCCGATGCCTCCTGGCTGACCTCCGGCGGGACCGCGCGCGTCCTGAAACTCCTGAACGCGGGCGGCGAGGAGGCACGCGTGGTCGGCGGCGCCGTGCGCAACGCGCTCCTCAAGCTGCCGCCGGGCGACATGGATATCGCAACCACCGCATTGCCGGAGGAGGTGATGCGGCGTGCCAAGAGCGCCGGCATCAAGAGCGTTCCGACCGGCATCGACCACGGCACCATCACTTTGGTCATCGACGGGCAGCCGTACGAAGTGACCACGCTGCGCGAGGACACCGAGACCTTCGGCCGCAAGGCCAGGGTTGTGTTCGGCCGTGACTGGGTGAGGGACGCCGAGCGGCGCGACTTCACCATGAACGGGTTGTCGGTCGACGCGCACGGCGTCGTGCACGACCATGTCGGCGGGCTTGCAGACGTCGCCGCGCGGCGCGTGCGCTTCATCGGCGATCCCGACCAGCGCATCGCGGAAGATTACCTGCGCATCCTGCGCTTCTTCCGCATCCACGCCGCCTTCGGCGCTGGCGAGCCGGACCGCGACGGCTATCTCGCCTGCATCCGTGGCCGCGCCGGGCTTGCCGGCCTCTCGGCCGAGCGGGTGCGCATGGAAATACTGAAGCTGCTGGTCGCAGCCGGTGCTGCGCCAGCAGTGCTGGCCATGGCCGACGGTGGCCTGCTCCAACCATTGATCGGCGGGGTGGCCTATTCCGGCCCGCTGGCGAGGATGATCGCGATCGAGCACGAGCTTGGTCTGCCCGTGAGCGCGACCCGGCGCCTAGCCGCGCTGACGGTCGCCGTCACCGAGGACGCCAAGCGCGTCGCGGCACGGCTCAGGCTCAGCAATGCGGAGGCCAAGGCGCTGGATTCGATGGGGCATCGCTGGTGGCGGTTCGCCAATAGGGACGAGGCCAATGCGCGCCGGCTGCTCTATCGGCTCGGTGCAGAGCGCTATCACGATCGCGTGTTGCTGGCCTGGTCGAGGGACGCCGGTGACGTGGGCTCGGTGCGCTGGCGCGAGCTTGCCGAGCTGCCGCAACGCTGGACGCCGCCGAAATTTCCGCTGAAAGCCGCCGACTTCATCGCGCGCGGCATGGCGGAAGGGCCCGCGCTCGGACGTGTGTTGACGCTCGCCGAGGACGCTTGGCTGGCGGCGGATTTTCCCCTAGAGGAGGCGGCGCTCGCTTCCATCGCAGATCAAGCTGCGGCACGCGTCAGCCGCGATCAGAAAACGTGACCATCGTCTCAGGCTTCGCCGATATCTCGATTTTGCAGCTTCTGCTGGTCGCGTTGATGGCGTTGTTTGCTTCGATCATCGGTGGTCTTGCCGGCTATGGCACCGGCGCCCTAATGCCGCTGGTGCTGGTGCCGATGGTCGGCGCCGAGCCCGTAGTGCCGATCATCGCGATCTCCGCGATCTTCACCAATCTCAGCCGCGCGGTTGCCTATGTCAGCTATGCCGATCGCCGCCGCGCCTTGATCGTGCTTGCCTGCGCGGCGCTGACGACGGCGCTCGGCGCCTACGGCTACACGCGCCTCACCAATGCCGGCGCGGCGCTGGTGATCGGCACCATGCTGATCCTGAGCGTGCCGCTGCGCCGCGTGCTGCGCCGCCGCCAGGTCAAGATCGGCAATACGGGCCTTGCGGCAGGCTCGGTCGGTTACGGCGTGCTGGTCGGCGGCACCTCGGGCTCGGGCGTGATCCTGCTCTCGCTGCTGATGGCGGCGGGTCTCGAAGGCGCGGCGGTGATTGCGACCGACGCGATGATCTCGCTCGGCACCGGCCTCATCAAGATCTCGGTGTTCGGCCTCGCCGGCGCGGTGACCGCGCAGGTGCTGGCGTTTGCGCTGCTGATCGGCGGGATGGCGGTGCCGGGTGCGTTCCTGGCAAAGGCCTTTGTCGAGCGGATGCCGGTGCACATCCATGCCGCGATCCTCGACGTTGCGGTGATCACGGGCGGGCTCGTGATGATATCGGCTGCAGTGAAGCAGTTCATCTGAGAGCCCGGTGCATCGCTACGAGGCCCGTTCTCTCAGAACCACGGCTCCTCGTAGGCAGGCTTGCCATCGACCAAGAGCCGTTTGATGGCGGCGCGTCCGGAGGGTGTGACCGCAGCCACGACGGTCAGCTTGCGCCGGTCGCGCGCCTGCTCGAGCTTCAGTCCCTCACCTTCGGGAACGAAATAGCGTTCCAGATTGTAGTTGATGCGCAGTGCGGTGCAGAAGGCGCGGGAATCCGGGCCGCAATTCGTGCCGTAAGTGACGCGGCCGCGGATCAACACCTCCGGGCTCGTCACCGGGACGGCTTTGGCATGCACCGAGACGGCCTTGTAGAGACCGTCGCGATCGGGCGTCAACTTGACGAACACGATCGGATTGCGGGCCCCGGCGGGTTGATCTTGTAGCGGTCCTGACGGCACCTCCGAAATGTCATAGGCCAGCCGAACGTAGTCCCCGCGCAGGAGATCCCTGGGATCGACGGGACGCGTTTGCAGGGCGATCTCCGCGCCGTCGCGCAGGATCTGGACCCGATCGATGATCATGACGGCCAAGAGCGCGAACTGAATCAGCGCGGCGGCCGCGAAGAGGGCGACCTTGGGGATGCGCTGCAAGGAGCCGGCGATGCTGGTCATGTCTCGGTCCTCGGCAGCAGGCGGTTGAGCACGGCCGCCATCGCGATCGCGACGACGCCCGCCGCGGCGAGAAACGCCGAGCGACGCAGCAGCGAGCCCTGGACGGCCCAGGTGATGCCGGCAATCACGCCGGCGATGCCGAGCCAGCCGGCAACCATCCGCGCGCGGCTGCCGTCGAGCATGCCTGAAACGACGAGGCAAAGCATGGCGCTGAGCACGACGGCATAGGCAGGCCATGGCTCGCCGGTTTGCCGCAACGGCCACACGACGGTCGCGATCATCATGAGCGCCATCGCGCCGCCGGCAAAGGCCGCGCCGGCCTCTCGTCTAAGCACTCCGACTGCGAAGGCTGCGATTGTGCCGGCGACGCCGCAAGCGATTGCCCACGGTGGGGCGCCATCGGAGCCGGCGCGGAGCACGTCGTTGGATGCAATCACCTCCAGGGCGGCAACGACGGCCAGCGCGAATGCGCCGTAGTTCGACAATACGCCGCCCGCTTCGCGCGTCCGCGGCCACGGCGTAGCGGCCAGCGCCAGCCCGCCGCCCAGCAGCAGCGCTGCACCATTGGCAAGAACAAGGAACGGCGTGAGCTCGAACAGGTCAAGCCGAATTGCCGTCGCAATCCACCACGGCAACGTCGCCAGCGCGACAAGATGAGCGGCCACACGCGACTTCCAGATCAGCGCAAGGGCGCCTGCGATGAGCCAGAGCGCGACGAACGGAAGGTGCGGGCCGTCATCGAGGTCGATGATGCGCATGCAAGTCCAGATGCTTGCCGCGACGAGCGCCACCGCAAGCGCGCCGCGCGAGCTGGTCAGCGCGGCTGCGCAGAGCGCGCCCACGGCCCACAGCAGCATGCCCCCGGCAAAGTCGTCGCCGAGGTGATACATCTGGCCGACGAGTGCGATACCGGCCCCGAAAATGACCGCGCCGACGCTTGCGCAGAGGTCGGCGAGGATGGGTCGCTCGGTGCGGGCGAACCACGCGCCGAGCCCGTTGGACGCAACGATGCCCGTGATGAGGATTGCGAAGCGCGATGGTCGCGCAATTTCCAACCAATGTGCGGCTACGAAGGCCAGGAACGCGGCTGCGATCAACAGGCCGCCGACAATGCCCACCACGACGGGAATGTTGAAGCGGGAGGCAGTCGCCGGAAGCGCACCGCGGATGGCGGCTACGGCCGCCGGCGTGACCACGCCGTCGGCTTCCCATCGCGCGAGATCAGCTTCGAGGCGCTGCCGGTAGGCTCGATCAAGCATCGCCAGTTCGCCGTCGCCGGCCTCCGGGAGAGGAGGTTCGGTCTGTCGCCACCTTGCACCGGCAGGGTGTCTCCGGGCTTGGGACGAGTCTTCCACGTGGCATTGCCGGCTCCCGCTAGGGCAGAATCAATCTACTACCCTATCGGTTGCGGTGGAACGGCGGCAGGTTCAAGAGGGTGGTCGGGAGATTCGAAGCAAATCGCGGCCCGACTTCAATTGGAGGGCCGCGATCGCGAAGCGGAACGTATGCGGGGCGCCGGACGCGAGGACATTACTCCTCGTCGTCGTCGTCTTCTTCGTCTTCTTCGTCCTCTTCGTCATCATCCTCTTCCTCTTCCGCCTCGACCTGCTCGAGCACGGCGAGCGGCAGCTCCTGGCGGTAAAGGTCGCCTTCCATGCCCATCCAGAGGCAGAGCACCTCGTCCTCTTTCACGTCCGCAACCGTCATTGGTTGCCCGCCTGATTTCAGCATGACGATATCGCCGGCTTTCAATTCCATGGATTTGTCCTCCGAGTAGATCGACCCGAGGCTAGCAAGCCGTCATGACAGGGCGATCACGGCCCGGACGAGGACTTTCGTTCCTGTGGATGATTTCAACCGCGCTCGCTCACCGCGGTCCGGATGGGCGTGCACTGGTCGCTGAACAGGCCGATGACATCGCGCGCGAGCGGAACGTGGCAGAGGAAACCGGACGGACGGTATTTCACCCTGATGCGCTCGAGTTGGGCCATCGTCAGCGTCATATAGGCATCGATGCGTCGGGCCTGCGTGTTGAGCCTCTCCTTGTAGTCCTCCTGTTGCTTCGGAAGTGGCTGTTTGCCGCTCTGGTTCATATCGATTGCGGCGCCCGGCCTGCCCCGCAATGCCTCGAAGCAATGATGCATGATCAGCACGTGGTGCTTGGCGCTCCACCAGTTGATGTTGACCACCTTTCGCAGGGGATCGACCGCTCCGCTGCCTCGTTGTCTGGCACAAAGATCGACGTAAGCCTTGGGTCCGTTGGCGGTGGGGTCCGTGCAGAGCTCTTCATTCGGCGGCCCATGATCGGTGCCGTCAAAGATGGCTCCCTTGAAGTGAGGGAGGTTGGCTTCGGCGTCGCAGTCGAAATTGTACTCGGTGAGCAGCATGTCCGTGAGCGGGTCCTGGTCGAGGGTGCGCGGGGCGG
This sequence comes from Bradyrhizobium iriomotense, assembly GCF_030160715.1. Lineage (GTDB taxonomy): Bacteria > Pseudomonadota > Alphaproteobacteria > Rhizobiales > Xanthobacteraceae > Bradyrhizobium > Bradyrhizobium iriomotense. The sequence continues at coordinate 9,255 of NZ_BSOW01000021.1, read as the reverse complement.
CCGGATCGCGGCTGAGATCGCTCGGCCAATCGATGTAGATCTCCGCCTTGCGCGCAAAAACGAGTCCGTTCTGTCGCAGCGCCGTCCGCGCCTTGGAATAGTCCGAAGCGAGGTCGGAGGCGGCCTTCGCGTCCACCTGCATGACGGCGGCATCCGCCTTCGCCGTCCGAGCCTCGGCATAATCCGTAAGGATGCTCTCCTGAAGCATCTGGACCTCGGCGAAGGCGTTGGAGATCTCGATGAAGGTCGAGGTGGCCGCGGCCATGTCGGCCTTGGCCTGCTCGCCGACCTTTTCCTCGTAGGAATTGAGATATTGGAAGTAGCCGCCGAAGAACCCGGTGAGCAGGGTGACGATGGTCAATCCCTTGGTGACCGAGAGGCGACTGTCCCAGGACTGGATGCTGTCCCACAGGCCTGATTTCTTCGCAGGCGCCTGCGCGCGCTTGATCTCTCTTGGAACGTCCTGCATCGCTGCCTCCGTTCTCGCCTCAACCCTCCGCGCCCGAGCGCGATCGTACCGCAATCCGGGATTGCGGTCTGTGAAGAATTTCACTTAAGGAGGTTGCCGCTAGGGCGTCCGGGGCAGGAGTTCGGTCAGCGAGCGGATGATGCGGTCGGGCTTGATCGGCGATCCCGCAGGTAAGCCCTCGCCATGCACGTCCATCCAGATCGCGTAGATGCCGAGGCGTTGCGGCGTCACGACTTCCCATTCCAGATTGTCGCCGATCATCCAGGTATCCCCGGCGGTGACCCCGAGCGCGTCCATCGCGTGCAGATAGGCGCGCTCCTCGGGCTTGCCGAAACCGTGCTCGCCCTCGATCTGGATGTGGTCGAAGCGGTGGGTCAATTCGAAACGCTCGACCTTGGCGCGCTGCATGTCGGCAGCCCCATTGGTCACCAGCGCGAGCTTGACGCCAAGCACCTTCAGCCGGTCGATCGCCTCATGCGCGCCGGGGAAGACGAACATCTCCTCCTCGCGATAGGTGGTGAAGCGGTCGGCAAGGCGAACGGCGAGATCGTCGGGCAGGGCGCGGTGCCCGCTTGCGGCGAGCGCCGCGAAGCCGCCTTTCACCGTCAGGCGCCGGGCCTCGCCGAGCTTGAGCCGCCAGGCGGCTTCCGCATTGGCCCAGAAATTCCGCGCAAACGTCAGAACGGCTGCGGCGACCTGCTCCGGCGGCAGTGGGGCAAGCTCGGCCGCGAACTCGGCCGCGATCGTGTTCCAGGCGATCTCGGGACGGCCATAGGCCGACAGGATGGTGTCATCCATGTCGATCAGCATGGCGTGGGGGAGGGGCATTGCGGTCATGGCCATTTCACTTCCGGCGGCAGCGACGACAGGATCGAATCCACATTGCCGCCGGTCTTCAGCCCGAAGATGGTGCCGCGGTCGTAGAGCAGGTTGAACTCGACGTAGCGTCCGCGCCGGACCAGCTGCTCCTCGCGATCGGCAGCCGTCCAGGCGGCCGCGAAATTGCGCCGCACGAGCTCCGGATAGATCTTCAGGAAGGCGCGGCCGACGTCCTGGGTGAAGGCGAGATCGGCTTCCCAATCGCCGCTGTCGTGCCAGTCGTAGAAGATGCCGCCGATGCCGCGGGCCTCTTTCCGGTGCGGAAGATAGAAATACTCGTCGCACCATTTCCGGTACTTGTCGTAGTCGGCGACGCCGTTCGGCCCGGTGCAGGCCTCCTGCATCGCGGCGTGGAAGGCGACCGTGTCCGCATCCTCCTGCGTGCGCCGCCGGTCGAGCACCGGCGTCAAATCGGCGCCGCCGCCGAACCAGGCTTTCGTCGTGACCACGAAGCGCGTGTTCATGTGCACGGCCGGCACGTTCGGATTGCGCATATGCGCGATCAGCGAGATGCCCGACGCCCAGAACCGCGGATCGTCCGCCGCGCCGGGGATCTGCGCGCGGAATTCGGGCGCGAACTCGCCATGCACGGTCGAGCAATGCACGCCGACCTTCTCGAACAGGCGGCCATACATCATCGACATCACGCCGCCGCCGCCGGGCGCGCCGGTGTGATCGGTGCGCTGCCACGGCGTGCGCACGAAACGGCCGGCCGCATCGGGATAGAGTGCTTGCGGCGCGTCGTCCTCAAGCCGCTCGAAGCTTGCGCAGATGTCGTCGCGCAGAGACTCAAACCAGCCCCGCGCGCGTGCCTTGCGGTCCTCGATTATCGATACGTCCATCTGCATTCCCGTCGCCAACCAAGCGGAGCGTCGCGTAGGGTGGGCACGCTAGGCTTTGCCCACCCTACGAAGTCTAGTCTTGCCGCTATTCTTGCGGACCGTAATAGGTGCAGCTCTCGTTGCAACTGTCGCGATGGATGCTGACGCGGGTCAGCCCGCCGAGATGCGCAAGGCGCTCCCAGACGAAGCGCGAGAGGTTTTCAAGCGTCGGGACACCCAGTGCCTCGATCTTGTTGAGAAACTTGTGGTCGAGCGTCAGCCGAACGTCCTCGATCGCGCGCTGGAGGAGGCCGAGATCCACCACCATGCCGGTCACCGGATCCGGCGTGCCGCGCAAGCTCACCTCGGCGCGGAAGGAATGGCCGTGAATCTCCTCGCTCGCCGCGCCAAAGGTCGTGCCCGACAGCGTGTGCGCCGCCTCGAAGCGGAATGATTTCGTCAATTCCCACATCTTGTGAACGTCAGTCCTATCTGATGCCGAGCGTCTTGTGTGTTTGCACGCTGAGCCGCCATTGCGGGTGGCGCAGGCAATAGTCGATGGCGCGCGCGGTGTTCTCGGCCACCTCAGGCCCGTCCATCGGTTGCAGCGAGAACCGCTCGAAGGCGAGGCCTTCGAAAGCTTCCGGCAGCGCCAGCGCTTGCGGATAGACCAGCTTCAACTCGTGACCGCGCCGCACGACGAGATCGCTTCCCGCCTTCGGACTGACGCAGATCCAGTCGAGGCCATCAGGCGGAAGGATCGTGCCGTTGGTCTCGACCCCGATCTCGAAGCCGTTGCCGTGTAGCGCATCGACCAGCGCGCCGTCTACCTGCAAGAGCGGCTCGCCACCGGTCAGCACGACATAACGGTTACCTTGATGTTGTCCGTGATCTTGTTTTTGGGTTCCCGTCCATTGCGCGGCGATCGTCGCCGCAAGGTCCTCCGCCGTGGCGTAGCGTCCGCCCAGCGTGCCATCGGTGCCGACGAAATCCGTGTCGCAGAACTGGCAGACGGCACCGGCGCGGTCGGCCTCGCGGCCGCTCCAGAGGTTGCAGCCGGCAAAACGGCAGAACACCGCCGCGCGCCCGGCATGGGCGCCTTCGCCTTGCAGGGTCAGGAAGATTTCCTTGACCGCGTAACTCACCATGCTCTCCTTAAAGCTCTAGGCCTGAGGGGTGCGGGTCTGCCGCAGCGCTTCGCCTGCGGCCATCGCCGCGGTCATCGCCACATTGAGCGAGCGCAGCCCCGGCTTGATCGGGATGACGAGCCGCGCATCCGCGGCCGCGACCACCTCGTCGGTGACCCCTGCGCTCTCGCGCCCGAGCAGCAGGATGTCCGACGGCTGGTAGCGAAAATCAAGATAGTTGGTCGCGCCCTTGGTGGTGAACAGCAGCAGCCGGTACCCCTGTTCCGTGCGCCATGCCTCAAATTTCGACCAGGAGTCGTGACGGCTCACGCTGACCTGGTCCAGATAGTCCATTCCCGCCCGGCGGAACAAGCGGTCGGAGACGGGAAAACCCGCCGGCTCGATGATATGGGCGGCCATGTCCAGACAGGCACAGAGCCTGAGAATCGTGCCGGTGTTCTGGGGGATGTCGGGCTGGAAGAGCGCTATCTGCATGGGCTGCGACGGGGTTGGTGCGGACCGGAAATGTCTCAATAAAACATCGCTGGCCGCGGAATTCGTGCATTGCACGCTTGCGCGCCGATAGCGGGCTTGCGCTCGCCCGGCAAGGGTGCCAATAGAACGATTCTGGACTGCTGTTTCGCTCGTTTTGGCGCGGATCAAGCAAAGTTCTGCCGCCGCGGGGGGCCGCGGGCGCCGGCAGCCAGTTCCGGGGACCTTTGGGCGCCCCCTGGGGCGGTTCCGCCGGTCGCATAAGAAGAAAGGGTTGGAATCGTGACGACAGCGTCTTCGGCGGACCATCCGACACGCCGTGATTTCCTTTTCGTTGCAACGGGGGCAGCAGCGGCAGTGGGGGGTGTTGCGACGCTCTGGCCGTTCATTTCCCAGATGAATCCGGACGCCTCGACGATCGCCGCCGGCGCGCCGATCGAGGTCGATCTGACCCCGGTGGCCGAAGGCCAGGACATCAAGGTGTTCTGGCGCGGCAAGCCGATCTACATCAGCCATCGCACCAAGAAGCAGATCGAAGAGGCGCGCGCGGTCAACGTCGCGAGCCTGCCCGATCCGCAATCCGACGAGGCGCGGGTCAAGGCCGGGCACGAGCAGTGGCTGGTCGTGATCGGCATCTGCACCCATCTCGGCTGCATCCCGATCGCGCATGAGGGCAATTACGACGGCTTCTTCTGCCCCTGCCACGGCTCGCAGTACGATTCCTCGGGGCGTATCCGCCAGGGGCCCGCACCCGCAAACCTGCCGGTGCCGCCCTATCAGTTCGTCTCCGACACCAAAATCCAGATCGGCTGAGCTTCGGACCCCGCGCCCGAAGCTTCGTGCCGTCGCGTCGTTTATTTCCTCAGGATCGCATCATGAGCGGACCCTCCGACTACCAGCCGAGCAATCCAGCCCTGAAATGGATCGAGCGGCGGCTGCCGATCTTTGGTCTTATGCACTCCTCGTTCGTCGCCTATCCGACGCCGCGTAACCTGAACTACTGGTGGACCTTCGGCGCCATCCTGTCCTTCATGCTCGGGATGCAGATCGTCACCGGCGTGATCCTGGCGATGCACTACACGCCGCACGCCGATCTCGCCTTCCGCTCGGTCGAGCTGATCGTGCGCGACGTGAACTACGGCTGGCTACTCCGCAACATGCACGCCTGCGGCGCGTCGATGTTCTTCTTCGCCGTCTACGTCCACATGCTGCGCGGCCTGTACTACGGCTCCTACAAGGAGCCGCGCGAGGTGCTGTGGATTCTCGGCGTCATCATCTACCTCCTGATGATGGCGACCGGCTTCATGGGCTACGTGCTGCCGTGGGGCCAGATGAGCTTCTGGGGCGCCACCGTCATCACCAACCTGTTCTCCGCCATTCCCTATTTCGGTGAGAGCATCGTGACGCTGCTCTGGGGCGGCTACTCCGTCGGCAACCCGACGCTGAACCGCTTCTTCTCGCTGCACTATCTGCTGCCGTTCCTGATTGCGGGCGTCGTCGTCCTGCACGTCTGGGCGCTGCACGTCGCCGGCCAGAACAATCCGGACGGCGTCGAAGCCAAGACGGAAAAGGACACGGTGGCGTTCACGCCGTATGCGACGATCAAGGACCTGTTCGGCGTGTCCTGCTTCGTGATCTTCTATTCCTGGTTCATCTTCTACATGCCGAACTATCTCGGCGACGCCGACAACTACATCCCGGCGAATCCGGGCGTGACGCCGCCGCACATCGTGCCGGAATGGTACTACCTGCCGTTCTACGCGATCCTGCGCTCGATCCCGAACAAGCTGGCAGGCGTCATCGCGATGTTCTCGGCGATCATCGTGCTGGCATTCCTGCCCTGGCTCGACAGCGCCAAGACCCGATCGATGAAGTATCGCCCGCTGGCCAAGCAGTTCTTCTGGATCTTCGTCGTGGTCTGCATCCTGCTCGGCTATCTCGGCGCGCAGCCGCCGGAGGGCATCTACGTGATCGCCGGCCGTGTCCTGACGGTCTGCTACTTCGCCTACTTCCTGATCGTGCTGCCGCTGCTCTCGCGCATCGAGACCCCGCGGCCGGTGCCGAACTCGATCGCAGACGCGGTGCTGGCCAAGGGCGGCAAGGTCGCGGTCTCCATCGCGGTCGCGCTGGTCGCTGCCGGCGCCCTGTTCGCCGGCACGCTCGGGGACGCGCGCGCTTCGGAAGGCTCCGACAGGCCGCCGGGCATCAAGTGGTCGTTCGCCGGTCCGTTCGGCAAGTTCGACCGCGGCGCGCTCCAGCGTGGCCTGAAGGTCTACAAGGAGGTCTGCGCCAACTGCCACGGCCTGTCCTATGTCGCCTTCCGCAACCTCGCGGAGGCCGGCGGCCCCGGCTATTCCGTGGCGCAGGCGTCGGCGTTCGCCTCCGAGTACAAGATCAAGGACGGTCCGAACGACCAGGGCGAGATGTTCGAGCGTCCGGGCCGGCCGGCGGACTACTTCCCGTCGCCCTTCCCGAACGAGCAGGCGGCTCGCGCGGCGAACGGCGGTGCGGCGCCGCCCGACCTGTCGCTGATCACCAAGGCGCGCTCCTACGGCCGCGGCTTCCCCTGGTTCATCTTCGACTTCTTCACCCAGTACCAGGAGCAGGGCCCGGACTACGTCGCGGCGGTCTTGCAGGGCTTTGAGGAGAAGGTGCCGGAAGGCGTGACCATCCCGGAGGGCTCCTACTTCAACAAGTACTTCCCGGGCCACGCCATCAAGATGCCGAAGCCGCTCAGCGACGGCCAAGTCACCTATGACGACGGCTCGCCGACCACGGTCGCGCAATATGCCAAGGACGTCACCACGTTCCTGATGTGGACCGCGGAGCCGCACATGGAGGCGCGCAAGCAGCTCGGCTTCCAGGTGTTCGTGTTCCTGATCATCTTCACCGGTCTGATGTACTTCACCAAGAAGAAGGTCTGGGCCGACGCGCACTGAGCGGCCGAATAGCGAGAGAAATAGAAAAGCCCCCGCAAGGGGGCTTTTTTGTTAGTTGCACTCCCTCGTGTCCCGGGCGCGGCGCAGCGTGCAACGGTGCCGCAGAACCGGGACCCAGCCTGCTCGTGGCTGGGCCCCGGATCAGCAGCGCATCACGCCGCAAAGATGCCGCGCGCTGCGCAGCATCCGGGGCACGAGAGTTTGTATGGGGCGGCGATTGCCTATCGCTCGCGCAGCGGCCAAAATACCTGCAACGTCCCCCAGAAACTCGTCGGAGGAAAGCATGGGCACCGTCATCACCTTCAAGCGTCCGGACGGCAAGGATGCGTCGGGCTATCTCGCCAATACCGCGCGCGGCAACGCGCCGGGCGTCGTCGTGATCCAGGAATGGTGGGGGCTGTCGGACCAGATCAAGGGCCTGTGCGACCGCTTTGCGCTCGCCGGCTTCGATGCGCTGGCGCCCGACCTCTACAAGGGCAAGGTGGTGCCGTATCACGACATGGATGCGGCCAATCGCGAGATGAACTCGCTCGATTTCATGGATGCCACCACCCAGACCGTGCGCGGCGCCGCGCAATACCTGGCGCGCAACAGCGCCAAGGTCGGGCTGACCGGCTTTTGCCTGGGCGGTGCTGTGACCATCATCGGCGCCACCAAGATCCCGGAGCTTGCGGCCGGCGTCGTGTTCTACGGCATCCCGCCGGAGCAGGCGGCCAAGCCGGCTGACGTCAAGATCCCGCTCCAGGCGCATTTCGCCAACAAGGACGATTGGTGCACGCCGGAGCTGGTCAATGGCTTCGAAAAGGCCATGAAGGCAGCCGGCAAGTCGCTCGAGCTGTTCCGCTATGACGCCGAGCACGCCTTCGTCAACGAGCAGCGCCAGGCGGTGCACGACCGCGAAGCCGCCGAGCTCGCCTGGGGCCGCGCGACCGAGTTCTTCAGGAAACATCTGGGATGAACGCAGCGGCGCGCTGATGCGACACAAGACAGGCTGCCCGGAATCGGGCGGCTGCTTTGGCGCGGTCACGACTCTGCCGCGCCGGAGCCAACACATCGGCGCCGAGCCCCCCCCATGAAGGCCTTCCTGATAGCATCATTATTCGTGACCGCCCTAGCGGCACCTTGTTGGGCCAAGGATCCCGCCTGTAACGGGCCGGAATTTCAGGCCTTCCGCAACGACTTCGAAGGCGCGGCGAATGCGAACGACAAGAGCCGCATCGTCAAGCTGATCTCCTTTCCCGTCGAGTTCTGGTCGGCGGAAGGCAAGCACGACGTTCAGAGCGGCCCGGTCAAGAGCGAGGCCGAATTCCTGCAGCGCTACGACACGTTGTTCACGCCCTTCATGCGCAAGCATCTGCACACCGCAAAACTCCTGTCACTCCCCGAGGGGCACTGCGCGCTGACCTGGCATGACACGAACTCCGAATTCACCTTCGAATTCCGCTATGTCCCCGACAACGGATTTCGGGCGATCGGATATGAGGTCGGGGCGTATTAGCTACTGGCCCCGAACTCCTGTATACTCGCTCCATGATCAAGGTCCTGGAAGACGCAGTCGAGCAGGTGCGAAAGCTGCCGGAGGATCGGCAGGCCTACGTCGCCGAGGTGCTGGAGCAGATCGTCGCTGCTGATGGTGATCTGTTCTCTGTGCCGGAAGAGCATCGTGCCGCCGTTCTCGAAGGTTTCGCGGAAGCCGAACGGGGCGAGTTCGCCAGCGACGAGGAGATGGCCGCGCTCTGGAAGAAGTGTGGCCTGTGAGGTTAGGCTCCGGCGGCAAGGGAGTTCTGGGCCGCGCTGGGTCGTTGGGGCGTTCAAGCAGGCGCATCAGGACTGTGCCCTTGACGCCGCCGCCGCGCCATGGTGTGTAGTTCCCCCATGAGCACCGCCGTCCGCCCGTCCCGTCTTTGGTGGCGCACCTCCTAAGAGGTGGCCGGTGCGATTTCTTTTCCCAAAATCGTCGAAGGTCGCCAACGCAGTGCGGCGGCCTGATCGTTTGTCCTGTGTGGCGTTCCCTCGGCAAGTTTCGTAAGAGGACACCATGAACAGGACAGTCTTTGCCCTCCCGGCCAGAAGCGACCATGTGACCCGCGCGGGTCTCGCGATCACGCGCGTGGCCGAGCAGTTTAGCGGCGGTGCCAACAGGCTCGACGATCTCGTCAATCTGCTCGACCGCCGCCGCGGCGTGGTCCTCTCGTCGGGCACGACCGTGCCCGGCCGCTACGAGAGTTTTGACCTCGGTTTCTCCGATCCGCCGCTCAAGCTCGAAACCGTTGGCGTCAATTTCAGGCTGGAAGCGCTGAACCAGCGTGGGCAGGTGCTGATCGCCTTCCTCGCCGACGTGCTGCGCGAACCCTGCGTGGTGATCTCCGAGAAGACGGCCTCGCGGCTTGCCGGCCATATCATCCGCGGCGATGCGCCGGTCGAGGAGGATCAGCGCACCCGGCGCGCCAGCGTGATGTCGCTGGTGCGCGATCTCGTCGCCGCCTTTTCCGCCAATGACGACGGGCTGCTCGGCCTGTTCGGGGCCT
>NZ_BSOW01000020.1 GCF_030160715.1 Bradyrhizobium iriomotense | reverse complement strand
CCCATCCATGCTGGCCTCCTTCCAGCCAGCATGGTGAATCAGAAACGGGCTGATTTGGGAATCCCAAATCGATTCAACTTAACCCCATCCCGCTTTAATGTTGCGTTGGTGCGCTCGCTGGAGGGCACGGCAAACGGGGCGAGCTTCAGGCATTCCTTGACCGGCGGCACCGTCGGCGGTGGCATCGAGGCGGCGTTGTTCGGCAACTGGACCGGCAAGGTCGAGTACCTCTACATGGACCTCGGCAGCATTTCGGATTCGTTCACCACGGCCATTCCGTTCGGCACGATCAACACACGCGTAACCAGCGATATCCGCGACCATGTGGTGCGCGCGGGTCTGAACTATCGCTTCGGTGGGACTGGGGTCGGCGCAAGTGGCGCTATGCCGCCCGCGATGACAGCGCCCCTCGCTAACTGGACCGGCTTCTACGTCGGTGCAAGTGCGGGCCATGGTGTTGGGCACGACCCAGCGAGCTTCAGCCGTGCTACTGCCGCCGGAGCTGGACTTCCGGAGACCTTCACCTTCGCGCCTGGCGGATGGCTCGGTGGTGGGCAGATCGGTTACAATTGGCAGTTGGCGCAGTGGGTACTCGGCCTTGAGACCGATATCCAAGGCGCCAATCAAGTCGACACCGCCTGCGTAGGGGCGTGCGAGCTGACATTCGACACCGGCACGACGCTCGAACGGAAGCTCCGCTGGTTCGGAACGACGCGCGGGCGATTTGGCTACGCAGCCGGTCCCGCCTTGCTCTATGTGACCGGTGGTGCCGCGTATGGACAGGTGCGCACCAGCATCACCGATCTCGGTGGTCCCGGGATCGTTTCAACCGGCCGTGCAACCCACACCAAGAGCGGCTGGACGTTGGGCGGCGGCATCGAAGGCGCCATTTCGGGACCGTGGAGCGCCAAGCTGGAATATCTGTACGTGGACCTCGGGAACGTATCCGATACGTTTGCGACGCCAGCGGCTTTCGGACCTCCGCCCCGGACGACGACCGTCTCCAGCGGCGTGCATGATCATGTGTTCCGCGCTGGCCTGAACTACCGGTTCGGTGCGGAGGCTGTCGTGGCGAAATATTGAAGCGGGCTCCCGTCCGCTTTTCGGCGCTCCGTGATGCGGGGCGCCGAAGCTTGAGGACTTAGCCTCTGGTCCATCTCAGCCCCGTTAACCCCTCATCCACCATCAGGCCGGCCCCGCCGCCGGTAACCACGACAATTAACAGACCCTCAACGTACCCCCGACAAGTCTAGCGATCTTTCGGGGGGATTTTGCCGTGGATCTTCTGGTTTTCGAGTTCCTGGGACTGGCGATGCTCGCCATGTGCGTGGTCGTGGTGGCACTGCCCTGCGCACCGAAGCCGTCGCAGCGGATCCGCTACGAGTAGGATTTTCGGCCGGTCAGCGCGATTCCGGGCGAAATTCAAGGCTCGAATTCGCAACGAGCCCCTTGACATCACAGCACTTTCGGCAGAACGGCTGATGTACGTGTCATGGGCCGTTCATGGATCTGATTACCACCACCGCTGACCTCGCCGCTGCTTGCAGCCGGCTGGCCGAGCACCCCGTCATTACCGTCGATACCGAGTTCCTGCGCGAGACCACCTACTACCCGCTCCTGTGCGTGGTGCAGATGGCGAGCCCCCAGGAGGCCGTGGTGATCGATGCCCTCGCCGAGGGTATCGACCTCAAACCCTTCTTCGAGCTGATGGGCAACGAGAAGGTCCTGAAGGTCTTCCACGCCGCCCGCCAGGACATCGAGATCATCTGGCACCAGGCCAACATCATCCCGCATCCGGTGTTCGACACCCAGGTCGCGGCCATGGTGCTCGGCTATGGCGACAGCATCGCCTACGACCAGCTCGTCGAGAAGGTCACCGGCCACCGGCCGGACAAGACCCATCGCTTCACCGACTGGTCGCGCCGGCCGCTGACCAAGGAGCAGATGCACTACGCAGTGTCCGACGTCACGCATCTGCGTGAGGTGTTCGCCGCGCTCGACGCGGACCTGAAGAAGCGCCGCCGCAGCGAATGGGTCTCGATCGAGATGGAGATCCTGACTTCGCCCCGCACCTACGACTTCCACCCCGAGCGCGCCTGGGAGCGGCTCAAGACGCGGGTGCGCAAGCCGAAGGACCTGGCGGTGCTGATGGAGGTCGCGGCCTGGCGCGAGCAGGAGGCGCAAAGCCGCGACGTGCCGCGCGGCCGCGTGCTGCGCGACGAAGCGATCAGCGACATCGCAACCCACGCGCCGACCACGCTGGAAAAGCTCGCGCATCTACGCTCGGTGCCGAAGGGTTTTGAGAAATCCAGATGGGGCGCGGACATCATCGCCGCGGTCGAGCGCGGGCTGGCGCGCGACCTCTCTAAGCTGCCGAAGCTGGAAAAGCCGCGCAACAATTCCAACGGCGCGGCGATCGTCGAGCTCTTGAAGGTGTTGCTGCGGATGACCGCGGAGCGCCATGCGGTGGCGAGCAAGGTGATCGCGACCGTCGACGATCTCGAGGAAATCGCAGCCGACGACGAGGCCGACGTTCCCGCGCTGCGCGGCTGGCGCCGCGAGCTGTTCGGCGACGCCGCCCTGAAGCTGAAGCACGGCCAGCTCGCGCTCGCGATCGACAAGGGCCGCGTGGTCGGCGTCACCCGGGCGTAACGGCTGAGGGCGGCAAAGCTACGGCCAGTTTCTCATCCTGAGATCCTGGCCGCTTCGATGACGTCGTCAAGTCGATTATTTCGCAGATATATCAATTACTTACATGGAAATCGAGGGCATCATCACCCGCCGCCACCGACTCCTTTGCATGGGGTTGTTTTCGATATTTTGGTGAGCCGTCGATTCCACCATTTCGTCATTGCGGAGTAAGAGGCTCCGCCGCGCCCTACGCCGGCGTCAGCTTTGCGGCCTCGCCCTTCATGTCATCAAGCACGCCCGCGATGGTGCCGACCAGCTCGTCGATCTGGCCCTTGGTGACGATCAGCGGCGGGCAGATGGCGATGGCGTCGAGCATGTTGCGCGAGATGACGCCGCGCTCCTGGAGCATGCGCGCCGCGATGCCGCCGACGCCTCCCGGCGTGCTTGCGGCCGTCTTGCGCTGCTTGTCGAGCACGAGCTCGATCGCGGCGATCATGCCGACGCCGCGGACCTCGCCGACCAGTGGATGGCCCGAAAGTTCGCGCAGCCGCGCCTGCATATGGGCGCCCGTCTCCGCAGCATGCGCAACCAGACCGCGCTCCTCGATGATCTTGAGGTTTTCCAGCGCCACCGCTGCGCCGACCGGATGACCGCCCGCCGTATAGCCGTGGCCGAGAACGCCGATCTTGTTGCTCTCGTCCGCGATCGGCTCGAACATCCGGTCGTTCATCAGGACCGCCGAGAACGGGAAATAGCTCGAGGTGATCTGCTTGGAGACGACGATCGCATCGGGCTTGATGTTGTAGGTGTCGCAGCCGAACATCTTGCCGGTGCGGCCGAAGCCGCAGATGACCTCGTCGGCGACGAGCAGGATGTCGTACTTCTTCAGGACCTGCTGGATCTTGTCCCAATAGGTCGCGGGCGGAACGATCACGCCGCCTGCCCCCATCACCGGCTCGCCGAAGAAGGCCGCGATGGTGTCCGGACCTTCCCTCACGATCAACGCTTCCAGCTCCTCGGCGCGCCGCGTCGCGAAGGCTTCCTCACTCTCGCCGGGCTGGCCGTCCTTGTAGAAATGCGGCGAGCCCGTGTGCAGGATATTCGGCAACGGAAGATCGAAGGAGCGGTGATTGTTCGGCAGGCCCGTGAGGCTTGCGGAGGCGATCGTGACGCCGTGATAGGCGCGGATGCGGCTGATCACCTTCTTGCGCTGCGGCTGACCGAGCGCGTTCGAACGATAGGCGATCAGCTTCAGCACCGTGTCGTTGGCCTCCGAACCGGAATTGGTGAAGAACACCTTGCTCATCGGCACCGGCGCGAGCGCGACGAGCTTCTCGGCGAGATCGATCGAGGGCCCGTGCGATTTGGCGGAGAACACATGATAGAACGGCAGCGCCTGCATCTGCCGGTACGCGGCCTCGACCAGGCGCTTCTCGTTGAAGCCGAGCCCGACGCTCCACAGGCCAGCCATCGCCTCGAAATAGCGCTTGCCCGCGGCGTCGAAGACATAGGGCCCCTCGCCGCGCTCGATCACCAGCGGGCCATTCTGCTGATGGGTGCGCGCGTTGGTATAGGGATGGAGCTGGTAGGCGACATCCCGGGCTTCTTGCGAATTGGGCAGCATGGTCATCACATCATTCCTTCAGCCTTCGGCTCGCGCCGAAACGGAGCTCGTCTGTCGACGGCGTCGTCACTTGGCTATTGCGACACGGCACAACTTGCAACGCCAATTCGTCGGCAGCAAACGCCCAGCAGCGTTGCAGGAAACAGCTAAAGCGTCGGTTCAGGCGGCGCTGTCGTCGTCGCCGCCATCCGAGGCGGCATCAAGCGCCTCGCGCACCTCGGCGAGTGCCATTGAGAGCAGATAGACGGTCGTCGACAGGCCAAGCCGACGCGCCGTTTCGAGGGCGCGCGACAGATCGCCTACCAGACGTTCCAGCTCTTGCCCCCGGGACAATGTCGTCAATCACCCTTGTCGCGGACCGCGCCCGTCTATACCGCGATGGCGCCGCTGGTCCTGATCAGCTCGGCGCTGGGCCGAATAGTAGCAAAATTGCCGATCACATTCATCACCGACTGCTTGTAGGTCGCCGCGTCGCCATGGCCCGGATGGCGGCAGGCGACAGCATCTGCCACGACCTGATAGCGATGGCTCCTGTGAAACCCGTCGACCACCGTCGCCAGGACGGTCTCGTCGAGCGAAAAGCCGAGCAGCACGCAGCGGATGTTCCGCATGTTCGCGGTGTAGTCCGCGAACCGCGCGGAACTGTAGGCCGACGGCAGCGGATGCTCGAACGTCATCTCCCCGGGCCGCGGCTTCAGTTCGACAATCCAATCGGTCAGCTTGGATGCCGGATTGAACCACGCGGCCTGCGCAATGCGCTTGAGATGCATCACAGGCCAGAGATTGTCGCGCCACAGCGTCAACAACTCCAGGCAGCGCGAGGTCGTAGCGTCGCCATCGAGAATGACATGGCGACGCCCGGGGGTCAGATATTCGACCTGCAGATCGGCGCAAACCAGGATCGGCGGATCGTCGTGAATGAAGTCCGGCATCTTCTTGTTCGTAGCTGCACCAATATCAGCGCTGGACCATCGAGACGTTACGCAGCGGCGATGTTACCGCCCGTCCCGCCGAGGCATCGAGCACCCCGGGCCGATCCCAATCGCCCTCGGGGCGGATGATCACATAAGGATCACTGTCCAGCGTGATCGCATCCGGCCCCGGCTCTACCTCGAGCACCATCTCGGTATAGGAAAAATCCGAGAAGGTGATCTTGCGATTGTGGCCGAGCGGCTTGGCGCCGAAATGGGCCCAGAAGTCGACCAGCCGGTCCTGCGCCTGCCCATAGATCTTGCGGAAGCCCTTGCGCTTCACATAGTCGACGCTCGCCTGCACGAGCTTGAACGACACGCGCGAGCGCCGGTACTGGTGCCGCACCGCGAGCCGCTCGACCTTGGCGAACTCGCCGAAGAAGCGAACCCGCAGACAGCCGGCGGGCTCGTTGCCGATGAACCCGATGAAATGCGCGGCAACCAAATCGTTGCCATCGAACTCTTCCTCGAAAGGACAGTCCTGCTCGGCGAGATAGACCGCCGAGCGGATCGCGGTGACCAGCATGAGGTCGCTTGGATCGCGCGCGATGCGGATCGTGATGGCACGCGAGTCGGGTTTGGCTAAAGGAATTCTAGTGCCGTGCATCTGCAAGACTCCCTGCTTCTATCATCGCGCCCGGCTTGCGCATGGGCAGACGATTCCATGGCCGCTCGTAACACCAGAGGTCGGGCTGGAAACTCGCGATAGGCTCAAAACCCGTCGCTTTCATGATGTCGCGTCCCGCCGCCGTCGACGGCTGCGCGAAACAATCGGCGCTTCGTAATCGCGGCTGTCGAAGATGCGCGGCTGCCTTGCCGAGTCCGGCGATGCCGCGGCCAGTGGCCGCGATGGCCCAGATGTAGGTGGCCGAGACCTCCTCGTTGCCAGATGCGAGATGCCGGATGTCGGGCTCGGTCAGACAGATCTCGTCGAGCAGCAACGCGTCGTGGCCGCGCTCATTGAGAAACAGGAAGGCCATGCCACCGACCAGCACGCCGTTCCGGGTGAAGGTCAGAAGGCATTGGGGATCGAAGGTGAAATAGCGCGCAAGCTCCTGCTCGCCGATCCGCACGCCGGGGACCAATCGATGCGCCATGTCGGCAAGCGCGGCAATTTCGGAAAATTGCGCACAATGGACATCGATGTCTGGACTTAGCGGCAGCGCGTCAAATTCATGCCTTGCGGCAAACGAGCCCCTTTCCATACCCATCCTGCCCCTCTATCGTTTCGCCCCGTCCCGCTAGGATGAAGAGCTTATCGGGTAAGGAACAGGTGTATGCAGCAACTATTGCACCGGGGTGCTGCGATGACGCAGCACCGCAGCGATGAGTCCCTGGATGCATCCTGGGATGATTTGAAGCTGTTTTTAGCTTGCGCGAAATATAAAAGTTTCCGCAACGCCGCCGAGGAGCTCGGCCTCACCTCGACGACGCTGATGCGCCGGATCGACCGGCTCGAAGACAGCATCGGCTGCAAGCTGTTTCTGCGCGACCAGAGCGGATTGACGCTGAGCGACGAAGGCACGGCGATGATCTCCGACGTCACGCTGATGGAGCGTCACGCCTTCAACGTGTTTCGCCGCGCCTCGCGCTCATCGAATGACGCGACGGGCACCGTGCGCGTCGCAGTCACGGAAGGGCCCGGCAATTTCTGGATCCTGCCGCGACTGATCGACTTCCAGAAGACCTATCGCAAGATCACCGTCGACCTGCGCTGCGCGATGGAGCAGGCCGATGTTGCGCGCCTGGAATCCGATATCGCGATTCAGCTGGAGCCGCCGACCAATCCGGATCTGATCGTGGCCAAGCTTGGCCGGCTGCACATCTATCCCTTCGTCTCGAAAGATTACGAGAGCCTGCACGGCGTGCCCACAACGCTTGCCGAGTTGCAGAACCACCGGATCATCAAGCAGAGCGCACCGCAGGTCGACGACACCGCCTATGCCCGCATCCTCGGGCTCAAGTCGCTCGAGGGCATCGTCGGGATCAAGACCAACTCATCGGTCGGCGTGCTCTACGCGGTGGAACGCGGCGCCGGCATCGGCTTTCTGCCAACGGTGTCGATCGCACTCGGCGCGCCGCTCGTCGCCGTCGATCTCGGCGTCAGTCACCATGCCGATCTCTGGCTCACCTATCACAAGGAATTCCGCGCCTCCGAGCGACACAAGATCGTAGTCGAGTGGCTGAAGAAGATCTTCGATCCCCGCACCTATCCCTGCTTCCGCGACGAGTTCATCCACCCGAACGGGCTGGTGCCGATGATGGCGGGGGCCCGCGAGAGCTTTGGCATGACGGGCTATGTCGCGGCGACGCCGACCTGATCGGCGGCGGCTACCATCGGTACTCGAAGCCGACCGTGCCCTGATGCGATCGCAGCTCGTTGCGGAACTTGGCGTCATAATTGACGTAGAGGCGCGCGGTGTTGGTCAGGCTGAGCGAGGCCGACGCGCCGGTGTCGAGGCCGTAGCGGCTCTCGCCGAGGCCGGGCACCACGAGGCTCTGCGTACCCAGGCTGACCTGGATCGATCCCAGGTCTTGATAGAAATTGTCGACGAACTTGCCGTAGGCGGACAGGTCCAGGATCTTCTGGTCGAAGATGAAGTAGCGCCCAACCTCGGCGCCGAGCATGAGGCGCGCGCGCGCGAGTGCGGACGAGCCGACGGTCAGGGGAAAGAGGCTGCCGGTCTCCTGGAACGAGGCACTGGTGGCGCGGACATACTCCAGCGCACCTTTGGGGACGAAGCGGGTCTGGTCCTGGGTCCAGTAATAGCTGATCTCGGTCAGCGCGCCGTCGATGGTGGCGCGATAGCCCGCGGTCGCAAAGCCGAAGCCGCTGTCCCGGCTGGAATGGACGTTGCCGAAGCCGTGGACGAGCGCGAAGGCCCAGGTCCAAGGCCCCTTGTCGACCGAGCCGTTGATGCCGAGCTGGGTCAGGTCCAGCGTTGCCGATTGCAGCGCCAGGGGCACGTCGATGTCGGTGTGGCTCTGGTCGACCGAGAAGCCGAGATTGACTCCCGGCGCAAGCCGCGCGCCGATGCCCGCGACCCCGCCAACGGTCTTGCGCTTGTCGCCGACGAAGTCGCCCTGCGCGTCGGTTCGCATCGAAATGCCGTACCCCTCGAACCAGGTCCGGTAGCGCGGTCCTTCCGCGGCCTCCGCGGCGCCTCCGCCGCCGGGATTGGTGCGGGAGGTCCGGTCGAAGCCATTCGAGGCCTGGTTGCCCAGTCGCTCCAGGAAACTGGAGCCGAGGTTGAGCGTGGTGTTGCCCGCCGACTGGCCGTAGTTCATCGCTGACGGCGTCGGTGACGGCGTAGGTGTCGGGGTGGGTGTTGGGGTCGCTGTGGGCGTCGGCGTTGGTGTGGGCGTCTGCGCATGCGCCGGCGCAGCCATGATCATCAACGAGAGCGTAAAGGCGACCGCGACGACGCTCGCGGCCCGCCGGACAAAACCCGGCCGGCGCGTCCGCCTTATCCCTAAAGGCTGCGATAGGCAGCGCATGACGACACAATTCCCGAAGCAAATGGCGACGCGCAAATATGCAACACGCATCGCGGCACCTGCGACGATTTGCGCCGAACCGGCCTGAAGGGTCAATTGCTTGAGCGGTATTGCACGGGGGATTCGCCGCGCTGTGGTACCGCTGCCACAGGTCGCAAACTCTGCCGCCGCGTGTCGGGTCGGGACTTGAATTCTGCACGCTGCTTGCTAGCGCGCGATTTTCATGTTGCAATATCCGGCACAATCGGATTTGGCCGCTCGACTGTGCGTTTCGCGACACTGAGACTCAAGACTCGAACAGACTTCCGGAAGCCCGTTTGTGGCGTGGCACGCGCAAAGACGTGGCCGCGTCTTTTTTATGTCTAAAGGAGGAGACTGGCGATGCAAAAAGGCACCGTCAAATGGTTCAACCCGACAAAGGGCTATGGCTTCATCAAGCCGAACGGCGGCGACAAGGACGTGTTCGTCCATATCTCCGCGGTCGAGCGCGCTGGGCTAACCACCCTTAATGAGAATCAGGTGGTTGAATACGATCTCGTGGAGAACCGCGGCAAGACTTCCGCGGAGAACCTCAAGGTTCACTGACTTTCTACGGACGATCGATACAGGCAAGCATGAATCCCCCCGGCTCCGCCCGGGGGATTTCGTTTTTGGCTCATGCTCGCCTGACGCTTCAGCTCACCACCGGCGAGATCAGGAAATTCTCCGAGCCCCCGCTCCCCGCGGTCTTGCAGACATCGCCGTCGATCCGGACCTTGCCGATCGCAAGCAGGCGCAGCGCTTCGGGATAGATGCGGTGCTCGACTTCGAGGATGCGCTCGGACAGCGTGTCCGGCGTGTCGTTGTCGCTGACGGGAACCGCGCCCTGCATCACGATCGGACCGGCATCGGTCGCGGGAATCACGAAGTGCACCGTCGCGCCGGACAGCTTGACGCCGGCGCGCAAGGCTTGGCCGTGCGGGTCGAGGCCGGGGAACGACGGCAGCAGCGAGGGATGGATGTTGAGCATCCGCCCGTACCAGGCTTGCGTGAACTCGGCCGTGAACAGCCGCATGAAGCCGCCCAGACAGATCAGCTCGATGCCGTGCTGGTCGAGGGCTGCCTGTAGCGCGGCCTCGAACCCGGCGCGGTCCTTGCCGAACGGCTTGCTCTCGATCACCAGCGTCGGCACGTCTCCCGCCCTCGCCTTTTCCAGCCCAAGCGCATCGGACTTGTTCGAGATGACGAGCGAGATCTCCGCCGGAAAATCCGGGGCGGCGGCGGCCTTGATCAGCGCCGCCATGTTGGAGCCTCGGCCGGAGATCAGGATGGCGACGCGGCGTTTCATGGCGCTTACAGCGAAAGGTCGAGGTGGCCGTTATAGACGACGCGATGCTCGCCCTCGGCCTGGATCACGGTGCCGAGCTGCGCCGCCGTATCGCCGGCATCAGTGAAGACCTCGACCACCTTGTCGACGGCATCCGGCTCGACGATTGCGATCATGCCGATGCCGCAGTTGAAGGTGCGCAGCATTTCGAGCTCGGCGATGCCGCCTTGCGCCGCCAGCCATTTGAATACCGGCAGCACCGGCAAGCGGGCGAGATCGATGCCGACGCCGAGATGCTTTGGCAGCACGCGCGGAATGTTGTCGGTAAAGCCGCCGCCGGTGATGTGGGCGAGGCCTTTCACCGCGCCGGTCTCGCGGATCGCGCGCAGGCAGGATTTGACGTAGAGCCGGGTCGGCGCGAGCAGCGCGCCGCCGAGCGTCATGACGGGCGCAAACGGCGCCTGGGCCTCGAAGCCGAAACCGGACTGCTCGACGATCTTGCGCACCAGCGAGAAGCCGTTGGAATGCACGCCTGAGGACGCCAGCCCGATCACGGCATCGCCCGCGGCGATATCCTTGCGCGGCAGCAGCGTCCCGCGCTCGGCGGCGCCGACCGCGAATCCGGCGAGATCATAGTCGCCGTCCTTGTAGAGGCCGGGCATCTCGGCGGTCTCGCCGCCGATCAACGCGCAGCCGGACTCGCGGCAGCCCTCGGCGACGCCCGCGACGATTGACGCGGCAGCCTCGGGGTCGAGCTTGCCACAGGCAAAATAGTCGAGGAAGAACAGCGGCTCGGCACCCTGCACCACGAGATCGTTGACGCTCATGGCGACGAGGTCGATGCCGATCCCGCCATGCAGGCCGGTCTCGATGGCGATTTTGACCTTGGTGCCGACACCGTCGGTGGCCGCGACCAGGACCGGGTCCTTGAAACCGGCTGCCTTGAGGTCAAACAGGCCGCCGAAACCGCCGATTTCGGCATCGGCGCCGGCGCGGGCGGTGGCGCGCACCATCGGCTTGATCAGGTCGACCAGGCGATTGCCCGCATCGATGTCGACGCCTGAATCGGCGTAGGTAAGGCCGTTTTTGCGGTCGGTCATGCCGGATTTCCAGTGGATTTGCGGCTGGTTACGTCGAATTCGAGGGCCGCGCAATGGCTCGCAAGGAGCCTGAGCCTATACTATGTAGATATCAACCGGTTCAGCCTCCAAAGGGCCGGATTCGAGGTCACACCGGGTGCCGGGAAGCGCCGCGTGAGTATTCCGAACATCATTACCTTGGGCCGCATCATGCTGGTCCCAATCATCGTCTGGGCCATCGTGTCGAGCCAAATGGAGGTGGCGTTCGGTGTGTTCCTGATCGCCGGGATCAGCGACGCCGTCGACGGCTTCCTGGCCAAGCGCTTCAACATGACCAGTGAGCTCGGCGCCCTGCTCGACCCGCTCGCCGACAAGGCGCTTCTGGTCTCGATCTACATGTCGCTTGGGATCTGGGGCGCCATCCCGCGCTGGATCGTCATCCTGGTGGTGTCCCGCGACATCATGATCGTTACCGCCGTGATCGTGTCCTGGCTGTTCGACAAGCCGGTCGCCATGAAACCCCTGATGGTGTCGAAGCTGAACACCGCAGCCCAGGTCGCATTCGCAGCCTTGGTGTTGGCCGCACTCGCCTTCGGCTTCAAGCCGGAGCCCTATGATATTATCCTGATGGGCCTCGTCACGGTCTTCACGCTTACCTCCGTGTCTCTCTATCTCGTAGAGTGGCTGCGGCACATGAGCACGATCGAGGCGAAATGAGCGCGGACCGGCCCCGCAAAAGGCCAACTCGCAACCGATAGGTCCTTTGGCGCCAAACCCTTTGGCACAAGTATTTGGCCGGCTCGCCGGCGTGGAGCAAAGCAAGCGTGGCAGGCCGCGTTCATCCCCGACAACTGGCGTTTTCGCTTCCGCATGCGGAAAGCCTGAGCCGGGACAATTTTCTCGAAGGCCCCGCCAACGCCGCCGGTCTCGCCCTGATCAACGGCTGGCCCGAATGGCCGAACCGGATCATGTGGCTTGCCGGACCCGAAGGCTCAGGCAAGAGCCACCTCGCCACCATCTGGGCCGAAGAGGCCGGTGCCCGCTCCACCACTGCCAATGCATTGACCGCGGCTGCCGTGCCTGGGGCGCTCGCCACGGGCGCACTGGTCGTCGAGGACCTGAAAGCGAAGGACCTCGACGAGCGCGCACTCTTCCATCTGTTGAACCTCGCGCGCGAGGACGGAGCCTACGTCCTGCTCACTGGGCGCGAGGTACCGGCGGCACTGGAGATCGAGCTGCGCGACCTCCGCTCGCGGCTGCGCGCCGTGCCGGTGGTGTCGCTTCTGCCCCCGGACGACCAGCTTTTCCGCGGCCTGATCGTCAAGTTCTGTGCCGACCGCCAATTGAGCGTCGATGAGAGCGTGGTCAGCTATCTCGCGACTCGCCTGGAGCGCTCCTCTTCCGCTGCTCGACGGGCCGTAGAGCTGCTCGACGGCGAAGCCCTGCGGCTCGGCCGGCCCGTGACCCGGGCGCTGGCCGCCGAACTACTCCGGGACGTCTGACCCATCCCGGCTTGGTCTGTTTGCCGCTGCCGCTTGACGTAGCCGAGCGGCGGAACATCAATGTCATCGAAACGTCATCGCACTAACACATGCTCTGCGCCGGTTTTGCGCATTAGTCGCAAGATGAGGCGAAAGAAGATGGATCGACTTCTCATGGACTCCGCGCAAGCTATTGAAATCAAAGAAAAAGAACCAGAAACAGCAGGCCTGCCGGCAATCGCCACAAGCCCCGAGCGGTTCATCAATCGCGAGCTTTCCTGGCTGCATTTCAACCGCCGGGTCTTGGAAGAATCGGTCAACCCCCACCACCCGGTGTTGGAGCGGGTGAGATTCCTGTCGATTTCGGCAAACAACCTTGATGAGTTCTTCATGGTACGCGTCGCCGGCATCAAGGCGCAGGTCCGTGAGGGCATCCCCGAGCGCAGTCCCGACGGCCTGACCCCGTCCGAGCAGCTCGCCCTGATCAACCGGACCGTCTCGCAACTCGCAAGCGACCAGCAGGCGATCTGGCGCGATTTGCGCGGCACGCTCGCCGAGGTCGGCATCGTGCTGGTCGACGGCAAGGACGTCACCAAGGCAGAGAAAACGTGGCTCGAGGACCATTTCCTCCACAACGTCTTTCCCCTGCTCACCCCGCTCGCAATCGATCCCGCCCACCCCTTCCCGTTCATTCCGAGCCTCGGCTTCACCGTCGCGCTCCAGCTGACGCGCGCCGCCGACGGCAAGCAGATGAACGCGCTGATCCGCATGCCCGGCAAGATCGACCGCTTCGTCCGCCTGCCCGGGGATGGCGGGGTGCGGCTGATCTCGCTGGAGCAGATGACCGCCCTGTTCATCAACCGCCTGTTCCCCGGTTACAACGTTCACGGCCAGGGCGCCTTCCGCATCATCCGCGACTCCGAAATGGAAATCGAGGAAGAGGCCGAAGACCTCGTGCGCGTGTTCGAGACCGCGCTGAAGCGCCGCCGCCGCGGTTCGGTGATCCGGCTCGAGGTCGACGCCAAGACGCCTGAACAGCTGCGCAGCTTCGTGCAGCACGCGCTCTCGGCGGCCGACGACGAAGTGTTCCTGGTCGACGGCGTGCTCGCGATGAACGAGCTGTCGCAACTCACCCGCCTCGATCGCCCCGACCTCGAATTTACCCCTTACGTGCCGCGTCATCCCGAGCGCGTGCGCGAGCATGGCGGCGACATCTTCGCCGCGATCCGGCAGAAGGACCTTATCGTCCATCACCCCTACGAATCTTTCGACGTCGTCGTGCAGTTCCTCCAGCAAGCCACGCGCGACCCCGACGTCGTCGCGATCAAGCAGACGCTATACCGCACCTCCAACAACTCGCCGATCGTGCGTGCGCTGGCCGAGGCTGCCGAGGCCGGCAAGTCCGTCACCGCGCTGGTCGAGCTCAAGGCACGCTTCGACGAGGAAGCGAATATCCGTTGGGCACGCGACCTCGAGCGCGCCGGCGTGCAGGTCGTCTACGGCTTCCTCGAGTTGAAGACGCACGCAAAACTCTCGATGGTCGTGCGCCGCGAGGGCGGCAGCCTCACCACCTATGTTCACACCGGCACCGGCAATTACCATCCGGTGACCGCGCGCATCTACACCGATCTCTCCTACTTCACCTCGGACCCGACCATCGGCCGCGACGCCGCGCGCGTGTTCAATTTCATCACCGGCTACGCCGCGCCGAGCGACCTCGACAAGATGGCGGTGTCGCCGCTG
Organism: Bradyrhizobium iriomotense; assembly: GCF_030160715.1. Classification (GTDB taxonomy): domain Bacteria; phylum Pseudomonadota; class Alphaproteobacteria; order Rhizobiales; family Xanthobacteraceae; genus Bradyrhizobium; species Bradyrhizobium iriomotense. Next base: position 154,488 of record NZ_BSOW01000020.1, on the reverse strand, counting down.
ACGCTGCGCAAGCGCATCATCGAGCACATCCAGGGCGAGACCGAATATGCGCGGCACGGCAAGCCGGGCGCGGTCTGGATGAAGATGAATGCCCTCGTCGATCCCGACATCATCGACGCGCTCTATGAGGCATCTCAGGCCGGCGTCCAGGTCGAGCTCGTGGTGCGCGGTATCTGCTGCCTGCGGCCGGGTATCCCCGGCCTTTCGGAGAACATCCGCGTCAAGTCGATCATCGGACGCTTCCTCGAGCACGGCCGAATCTACTGCTTCGGCATGGGCCAGGGCCTGCCGAGCGCGAAAGCGGCTGTGTATATCTCGTCAGCCGACATGATGCCGCGCAATCTCGATCGCCGTGTCGAGGTACTGTGCCCGCTGCAAAATCCGACGGTACATCAGCAGGTTCTCGAACAGATCATGGTCGCGAATCTGAAGGACAATGAGCAGAGCTGGCAATTGTTGCCCGATGGATCGTCAACGCGTATGAAGGCCGCGAAGGGCGAGGAGCCTTTCAACGTGCACAACTACTTCATGACAAATCCGAGTCTGTCTGGCCGTGGAAAGTCGCTCAAGGAATCCTCGCCGCGGCGTCTCACGCGCCGGAACGAACGCCATCAGTCCTGATCGGGGATTGTTGCCGTGACACGGCCGCGTAAACGTGGCGCAAGCGTCGCGGTCATCGATATTGGCTCCAACTCGGTCCGTCTCGTGGTCTACGAGGCGTTGGCGCGGAGCCTCATTCCGATCTTCAACGAGAAGACGCTCTGCGGCCTCGGCCGCGAGGTGCAGAGCACGGGCCTGCTCGCGCCTGACGCGGTCGACAAGGCGCTGACCTCGCTGAAGCGATTTCGGGCGCTGTGTCGCGTGATGCAGGTCGGGCGCGTCTTTGCGATCGCGACCGCCGCGTGCCGCGATGCCTCCAACGGCCCCGACTTCATCGCCAAGGCCGAGCGCATTTGCGCGGTGAAGATCGAGATCCTGTCGGGGCCGCGCGAGGCGCGGCTCTCGGCGCTCGGCGTCGTTTCCGGCATCCACCATCCCGACGGCATCGTCGGCGATCTCGGCGGCGGCTCGCTTGAGCTCGTCGAGGTCCACCGCAACAGCGTCCGCAGCGGCGTGACGCTGCCGCTCGGCGGGCTCGCCTTGCAGGATCTCGCGCACAAATCGCTGAAGCGTGCCGACCGCATCGTGCGCGAGGAACTCGATGCCGTGGCGCAGCTCAAGGCCGGGCGCGGCCGCACCTTCTATGCGGTCGGCGGCACATGGCGCGCCCTCGCCCGCATCCACATCATCCAGAGCGGCTATCCGCTCCAGGTGATGCACGGCTATTCGATCCCCGCAGCGGATGCGCTGGATTTCGCGCGACGCCTGCGCCGCCTGGCTGCGTCCAACTTGCTGGCCGACATCGAGGTAGTCGCCGACGCACGGCGCCCCCTCCTCGCCTATGCCGCGCTGGTCCTTGAGCACATCATCCGCGTCGCACGGCCGAAGACGATCGTGTTCTCGACCTTCGGCGTGCGCGAAGGCCTGCTGCACGAGAAGCTATCGGAAGCCGAGCGCGCCAAGGACGGATTGATCTGCGCCGCGGAAGAGCTGAACCAGCTGATGTCACGCTCGGCGCGCCATGCCCGCGAGCTGATAGAATGGACCGACCGCTTCGTGCGCGTGGTGAAGCTGCGCGAGACCGAGGAGGACCGCAGGCTGCGCCACACCGCGTGCCTGCTTTCCGACATCGGCTGGCGCGTCCATCCCGACCACCGCGGCGAGCAGACGCTGAGCCTCGTGGTCAACGGCAATTTCGGCGCAGTCAGCCACGAAGGCCGCGCCTTCGTCGGCCTGTCGGTGTTCTATCGTTATGCCGGTCTGAGCGACGAGAACCAGCCGCCGGTGACGATGCAGGAGCTGCTCTCGCCCGCCCAGCTCGAGCGCGCGCGCCTTCTGGGGGCGGCGTTCCGCGTTGCGCATCTGATCTCGGCGGCTCGGCCCGGCGTGCTGCCGGCCACGCATTTCAGCAGCAACGGCCGTAAGCTGATGTTGGTGTTCGAGCACCGCCTCGGCGATCTCGTCGCCGACCGCGTCGGCGGCCGCTTCAAGCAGCTCGCCCGCCTGGTCAGCCGCTCCGGCTCGATCGTGAGGCGCTAAATTATTCCGCCGACACCTTGGCGTGGCGCTCGGAGGCTTCGAGCGCAGCGACATGCAGGCTGCGCCGGCGCCAGACATAGCCGACGACCAGCACGACGATGACGCCGAGCACGGCGCAGAGATATTCGGCGCCCGCGCCGCCATGGGCAAATTGCGGCGGGATGCGCAGTGAAGCCAGCACAGAATCCAGCGATGCGCCGAGCGGACCGTCGGACAGCGCGTGCAGCTTCGGCTCGACGCCCGGATCGGTCGCGATCACTTCGCCCGCGATCCAGCCGAGCAGCGCCGCGCCGGCCCAGACCAGGATCGGCAGTTTTGACAGTAGCGCCATGATCAGCGCGGCGCCGGCGACGATCAAGGGAACGCTGATCGCAAGGCCGAGCACCAGGAGCGGCACACTGCCATTGGCGGCGGCCGCAACGGCGATCACGTTATCGAGACTCATGATGATGTCGGCGACAACGACGATCTGCACCGCCTGCCACAAATGCGAGGCGGAGGCGACACCGTCTTCGTCCTCGTTCTCCGGCACCAGCAGCTTGGCGGCGATCACGATCAGCGCGAGACCGCCGACCAGCTTGAGGTACGGCAGCGCCATCAGGCTCGCGACGATGCCCGTGAAGATGATGCGCAGCAGCACCGCGGCGCCGGCGCCGAGCACCATGCCCCAGAGCTGATGCCGCGGCTTCAGCCCGCGGCATGCGAGTGCAATCACCAGCGCGTTGTCGCCGGAGAGCAGGATATTGATCCAGATGATCTTGCCGACCGCGACCCAGAAGGCCGGCTCGGCCATTTCATTGCGGAACTGGGTGAAGAACGACCCGAGCGTGGCGGGGTCGAAGATCTGCCAGAGCCAGTTCACAATGCGTCCTTCCGATCAGCCGACGATCTCGTTGCCCGAGAAGAACTGGGCGATCTCGATCACGGCCGTCTCAGGGGCGTCGGAACCATGCACCGAGTTCTCGCCGATCGACTTGGCGTAGAGCTTGCGGATGGTGCCGTCGGCCGCCTTCGAGGGGTCGGTCGCGCCCATCGCCTCGCGGTACTTGGCGATCGCGCCCTCACCTTCCAGCACCTGCACGACCACGGGGCCGGAGGTCATGAACTCGACGAGTTCGCCGAAGAACGGACGGGCCCTGTGCACGGCATAGAAGGTCTCGGCCTGGCCCTTGGTCATGCGGATGCGCTTCTGGGCGACGATGCGCAGGCCCGCCTTCTCGATCACGGCGTTGACCGCGCCGGTCAGGTTACGCTCGGTCGCGTCGGGCTTGATGATCGAGAAGGTGCGTTCAGTCGCCATGGTTCTGTCCTTGAGAAAGGGGGGAGATTTGGAGTTGCCGGGCTTATATCGGCGCTATCGGCGAACGGCAAGCGACCGGCCAAAAGGGCTTCACGGGCGGATCGCCGCGGGGGGCTGAACTTTTGAATTACAACAATTTCACCGAGATGAACCCAATCTGCAAGGCATGTTCAGGTCCCGGTTCAGGATCGCGGGCCTAAGGTCGAGGCCATCGAGACGCGTTCTGCCCTTCAAGAGGCGTTTCGGCGGCCATTCCATCGACGCGCAGGCCCGCGCCGGCAGTTTTGAGGAGATCACCATGTTGAGGAAACTTTCGCTTGCTGCAGTCGCCGCGGTTGCGCTGGGTGCCGCGCTGGCTCCGACCACTGCCTCCGCCCATTGGCATGGCGGCTGGGGTGGCTGGCACGGTGGCGGCTGGGGCTGGGGCGCACCGCGCTTCTATGCCGGCGGCCCGGTCTCCTACGGCTATGGCGGCTGCTATGTGCGCCAGCTGGTCCCGACCCCCTGGGGACCCCGCTGGCGGCTGGTGAACCGCTGCTACTGAGCCCGTCAGCACCTTCCAAGAGAGCGACCAGAAGAAGCCCCGGCGTCCCCGCCGCCGGGGCTTTGCCTTTGGGCTGTCCTTGGGCGCACGTCGCCGAGTTCATACAATTTTTACTGGAGTGGAAGGCGATCCCCGTTGGTGGCCGAAACTATTTCGCAGTCAGCGACTTGGTAGGGTGACGTGAGCGACACCAGTGGAACCCCGTGATGAGTGGCCAATTCGTCAATGACAGCGAACAGATGGACCGGCGGACCAGCCGATCGATCTGCGACGCCATCGGCGAGCGGCTCCAGCAGAGCCTTCGGCCCGAGCCGCGGCTTCCGACCTATCTCGAGCACCTCGTGAACGAGCTGCGCAAGCGGGATCGCGACCGCGATCCGCAGAACTAGGGGCAACAACGGGGTTGCGTTTGCCTCGCGCTGCGGTGACAAGGCCGCATGCTCACCATCACCGACCTTTCGGTCCGCCTCGCCGGACGCCTCCTGATCGACCAGAGCTCCGTGCAGATCACGCCCGGCTCGCGCGTCGGCCTTGTGGGACGCAACGGCACCGGGAAGTCGACGTTGTTCAAGGTGATCCGCAGCGAGCTCGCCGCCGAGCATGGCTCGGTCACGCTGCCGCCGCGCTGGCACATCGGCAGCCTCGCGCAGGAGGCGCCTGACGGCCCGGAAAGCCTGATCGAGGTCGTGCTCAAGGCCGACCTCGAACGCGACGCGCTGTTGCGCGAGGCCGAGACCGCGCACGACCCGCACCGCATCGCGGAGATCCAGACCCGGCTCGTCGACATCGATGCGCATTCGGCCCCTGCCCGCGCGGCTGCGATTCTCAGCGGCCTCGGCTTCTCGGCCGCGAACCAGCTTCGCGCCTGCTCTGAGTTCTCCGGCGGCTGGCGCATGCGCGTGGCCCTCGCCGCGACGCTGTTTGCAGCGCCTGACCTGCTGCTGCTCGACGAGCCCACCAACTATCTCGATCTCGAAGGCACGCTGTGGCTGGAGGATCACCTCGCCCACTATCCGCGCACCGTGATCGTGATCAGCCACGACCGCGATCTCCTGGAGAGCTCGGTCGACCAGATCCTGCACCTGGATCGCGGCAAGCTGACGCTCTATCGCGGCAGCTATTCATCGTTCGAGGAGCAGCGCGCCGCGCGGGAATTGCTCGACGCCAAGCAGGTCAAGCGCCAGGAGGCCGAGCGCGCGCGCCTGCAAGCCTTCGTCGACCGCTTCAAGGCCAAGGCCTCGAAGGCGCGTCAGGCCCAGTCGCGCGTCAAGATGCTGGAGCGGCTGAAGCCGATCACGGCGCTGGTGACGCAGGACGTGCTCGAGATCAGCTTCCCGCCGCCGGAGAAGACGCTGTCGCCGCCGATCATCGCTGTCGACAACGTCTCGGTCGGCTATGATCCGACCACCCCCGTGCTGAGCCGGGTCACCTTGCGCATCGACAATGACGACCGCATCGCGCTGCTCGGTGCCAATGGCAATGGCAAGTCGACGCTGGTGAAGCTGCTCGCAGGCAAGCTCGCGCCATTCTCCGGCAGGGTCACGCGCGCCGACAAATTGTCGATCGCCTATTTCGCGCAGCACCAGCTCGACGAATTGAACGAGGATGCCTCCGCCTACGACCACGTCCGCAAGCTGATGGGCGATGCGCCCGAGGCCAAGGTGCGGGCACGCGCCGGCGCGATCGGCTTTTCCGGCAAGGCGGCCGACACCAAGGCCGGCAAGCTGTCCGGCGGCGAGAAGGCGCGGCTGCTGCTCGGCTTAGCGACCTTCTTCGGCCCCAACATGATCATCCTGGACGAGCCGACCAACCATCTCGACATCGACAGTCGCGCCGCGCTTGCGGAGGCGATCAACGACTTTCCCGGCGCCGTCATCATGGTCTCGCACGACCGTTATCTGATCGAGGCCTGCGCCGAACGGCTGTGGCTGGTCGCCGACCGCACGGTGACGAATTACGACGGCGACCTCGACGACTACCGGCGCGTGGTGCTGTCGGCGGCGAGCGCGGACGCTCCGCGCGAGCGCAACAATGGGAATGACAAGCCTCAGCGCACGAGGTCGGACAATCGCGGCCCGCTCAAGAAGCGCATCGTGGAGGCCGAGGCCGAGATCGCACGCGTCAGCGAGATCATCGCCAAGATCGACACCGCGCTCGCCCTGCCCGACATCTTCACCCGCGACCCCAAGCAGGCCGCGCAACTCTCCAAGGCCCGCGCCAACGCCGCCGACGCCCTGGCGCGTGCCGAGGAGCAATGGCTGGAGGCGAGCGCGCAGTATGACGAGGCGGCGGGCTAGAGGCTGTCCGCGGGTCTGCGAGGCAGGCTCAGATCAAAATTTGAAAAACAACCCCACGCAAAGGATTGCAAGGTAACTAAATACCTACAAAGCGGCCCGTTGCATCAGCCGCCAATGATCTTGCTAAACCCGACCAACAAGACAAAGGCGATCCCGGTGACAGCGAGGAAGGCGGCGAAACAGAAAATGCGATACATGACCGAGACGAACTAAAGCATGATCCGGAAAAGTGTGAAGCGGTTTTCCGAAAAGATCATGCGCAAACAACAACCTAAAGCGCGATGACGATTCATCCTAATCTCATCGCGCTTTAGACACGCCGTTCGGTAGTTCTGCTGAAACAGCTGACGGGGTTGCCAATTCGGAGACCCTGCAAGCTCCCCGCCCGGTCTGGTGGTCTAGGCCAAAGGTGGACGGGGAGCCTTTTGCGACGGGGCGGCCCGTCGCACGATCAGGCTAGAAACGTCATATGACAGTCATATGAAACTGCCCCTGCCGCTCAGTGGACCTTGATCTTATCCAAAGGAAGACGGAGTTCCGCGGCGCGTTCCTCGCGGTCTTTCTTGCGAAACTCGTTTTCCTTCCGTTCGAACTCCACCATTTCCTTCAGCGCTGCCTGGAGCAGGCGACTGCGCCGTTCTGCACTTTGTTGTGCATTTTCCGTCATAACCCCAGCTCCCCGCAATGGCGGCGTCCCATCCTGGACAAGAGGGCTGACCGCAGAAAGGTTCGATGCCGTAGAATTACGGAATTATGACGGCAGCCCGCGCGCCTGCAACGGATTTACTGGTCGTCACGGCGCTGAAGCTGCTGTGGGATGGAGTTCCGGTTACCTCGGGGAACCGAGAGTGGACATTCGGTATCATCGCACGGATGCGCGGCCGCAGACGACATTGTGCTGAAGGTTGGCTTGAAGCCGATCGCCTAAGATCGGCGTCAGGTCGGCACGATACCGTGCCAGCGCATTACTCAACGGGCGTGCACTTTGTTGCAACGACCTTGACGCCCAATCCGGCAGTCGCTTCTCGCCACTGCGCGATGGATGCGCCATTTCGGTGAACCTCGAAGGCCTCATCGTTCTCGTAGACCTCGTAAATCAGAAGTTTCGACTCCTCGTCACGGGGAAGCACCACTTCGAACTGCAGCGTGCCGGGCTCGTCTTTCAGGCATCGCGCGCGATGGGCCATTAACAGCGGAACGACCTGATCCCGCTTTCCCGGCGCGACTTCGAAGGTTCCCATAATCACGAGAGTGGTCATGACGATCTCCTTTCCCGACGCTTGAGCGAGATGAGTTGGTGATCAGTGCCGTAGCGCCGCCGCTCGATCTGCTGTGTGTGCTCGTGGTCTTATCGGCGCGCGCCATACGCGCCGAAGATTTCAGATTGTCTTGCGAAGAGGCCGGAACGCGTCGCGCACCTCGCGGCTGAAGATATCGGGTTGCTCCCACGCCGCGAAGTGACCGCCCGCCTCGGCCTGATGGAAGTAGATCAACTTAGGATAGGCCTTCTCGGCCCAGCTCCGCGGCGCCACGAAGCTCTCGCCAGGAAACGCCGTTACGGCGGCCGGGATCGGCACGCCTGCAGGCAAATAGAGGTTGGCCTTGTTTTCCCAGTAGAGCCGCGCCGAGGAAATCGCGGTGTTGGTCAGCCAGTAGAGTGTGATGTTGTCGAGCACGTCGTCGCGCGTCAGCGCGCCGGCGGAGTGCCCGTCGACGGCGCGTCCGAGCACCGCCGATTGCATCGCCGATGCCGGCTGGGCATAGCCGTCACCGTGGTCGAGCAGCCAGGCCGCAAGACCGGCCGGCGAATCCGTCAACGCTGCCAGCGTTTGGGGACGCGTGCCCATGATCTGCGCGTAAGCACGCCGCTTGGTGAACTGGACCTTGAGCTGATCGAAGGCGCGTTGCTCATCCGCAGAAAGATTGTCCGGGGCGGGACCACCCGATGCGACCGCCTTGAAGATCTCGGGCGGAACGACGCCAGGCAGGTTGACATGGATGCCGAGTAGTTCGGGCGCGCCCAGCTTTGCCATTTCGTTGGAAACCGGCGACCCCCAATCGCCGCCCTGCGCAACGAACTTCTTGTAGCCAAGCCGCTTCATCAGCACGATCCAGGCGCCCGCGATACGCTGCGGATTCCAGCCCGTCGTGGTCGGCTTGCCGGAGAACCCGTAGCCGGGCATCGACGGGATCACCAGATGGAAGGCGTCTTCCGCGCTGCCGCCGTATGCGGTCGGGTTGGTCAAGGGATCGATGATCTTCATCTGCTCGATGACCGAGCCGGGCCAGCCATGCGTCACGACCATCGGCAACGCGTTTTCATGTTTCGAACGGACGTGGATGAAATGGATGTCGAGCCCGTCGATTTCGGTCATGAACTGCGGCAGGGCGATGAGTCGAGCCTCGACCTTCCGCCAGTCGTAGTCGGTCTGCCAATAGCGGACGAGATCCTGCAGCATCGCGAGCGGCACGCCCTGTGAGTCGTCGGCAACCGTTTCTTTCTCAGGCCACCGGGTCGCCGCCAGGCGACGGCGTAGGTCGGCGAGATCGGCTTCGGGAACATCGATGTGGAACGGACGGATCTCGTCGTTCGTTGCGGCCGGCGCCGGGCGGATCGTAAACAGACTGGCGGCCCCCGCAGCAGCAAGTCCCGTGACAGCGCCGACCAGCAGCTTGCGCCTGCCGTGATCGATAGTTTCCTGGTTCGCTTGCACCGTGGCGATTGCAATTGGTTTCTTCGATTGCCTGGTCATTTGATGATCTCCTCGGCAAGAGATGCGGTCGGCAGAGCCGCGATCACCTCCGCGGTTGTCCGGATCGCGTGGGCGTAGGTGGGGCCGTTCAGTTCGTGAGCGGCGTGCATCATTTCGTGTGTGAAAGCGGTGGTGGCGTCGCGCACCAGCGTAACGTGATAACCGAGCTCCATGGCGTAGCGGGCCGTGGACTCGATGCAGGTATTGGCGAGCAGGCCGACCACGATCACGTGCGTGATGCGCTTCTGCTTCAGCAGCAGATCGAGATCAGTGTTGGCAAACCCGCTTTGTCCCCAGTGCTCATGGGCGACGAGGTCTCCCGGCTTCGGCGCAAAATCAGGATGCCATTCGCCGCCCCACTCGCCCCGCGCAAAACTGTGGCGCGTCATGATCGACCGCTGGGTGGGGTTGGGATGATCCCAGGTCTCATAGTCGCCCGGCTCCCAGCGACGGTGTGGGACGATCACGACCTGGATGCCCGCGGCGCGGATGGCGCCGTCCAGGCGGCGAAGGTTATCGAGTAGCCCGACCTCATCGGCAATAGGTTTGATGCGCGGATAGACCTTGCCGCCCTCGGACAGGAAATCGTTGTAGGGATCGACGAAAAGCAGAGCGGTCCTTCCGCGTGGATAGGTGGTCTCGGTCATTTTTGTCGCCTCCTTGGGGCCGCCGGGCGGCCTGTTCAATTTGCTTCAGTCAGGCAATTTTTGGCCGGTCTGCTCCCGGACGATGTATTCGGCGTACCAGTCGGGCCAATTCGCGTCGTGCCCGCCGGTCCGCTTCTCGTGTTCGCCATGCGCGGCGGCCGCGCGACGCAGCGCTGCGGCGAGATCGGCTGGCGAGGTGAATGTCGCCTGATCCGCGCTGACGCGACCCGGCAGCCGCTGCGTGACCTGCTGGAGCAGCCAGACATTCCCGTCCTGATCGTTGAATGTCGCCAGCGAGCCGTAGCTGGGACGGTCGGGATCCGGACCGGGGACGCGACCTTGCGGGCCACGGTGAAAAACTTCGCTGACATCCACGCCATTTGAAATGAGCTCGGCGCGCGCGGCCTCGATGTCGTTCACGACGAGGAAGTGGGGCAACGTTGGGCCGGTGCCGAGGTGGATCGAGGTCGGAGAGCCTGGCGGCGTGAATTGTACGGCCCGAGACCCGTCAGGTCTCACGAAGTCGGCATCGAGCCTCCAACCAAGCTTTTCGTAGAAGCGCTTGGCGCGATCGACGTCGGAGACAGGAATGACGGCGACCTCCAGCTTCATATCGACTGTGCCCGGCTTCGAGCTCCTGCTTTCGTTGGTCATGGTTCGCTCCATCGTTGACGAACCGGGCGCCCGAGGCAGCCCGTTGCATTCGAACTGACGCCGTCCCATATTTGCTATGAAAATCATAGTAACAAGCGCAATGAAGAAAACGTGATGAACAAGATCAAGGGCAACATTGCTGACCAAACGCTCTGCCCCGTTGCTCGAGCCGAGAGCGTCGTGGGCGACCGCTGGACAGTGCTGATCCTACGCGAGCTCTTCATGCGGATGCACCGCTTCGAGGAGATCCAGGCGCAAACAGGTGCAACACCGCAAATGATCGCGGCGCGACTGAAGAAGCTGGAAGCGGATGGAATAGTGAAGCGGCGCGTCTACAACAAGCGGCCCCTGCGCCATGAATATCAACTTACGGAGAAGGGCGAGGCCTTCTATCCCGTGATCCTGGCGCTACGCGCCTGGGGCGAGACCTGGTGCAAGTCGCCAAAGGAGGGCCGCGCAGTGACCTATACGCATCTGACCTGCGGCAAGCCTGCCGGCCTTGGTCCGGCCTGCGAGTCCTGCGGAAAGCCGCTCCATCGCGAGGACTTGGTCGCCGAGCAGGCTCCCAAATACCGAAGAGAGCGAGAGGCGCGATGGGACGCTTTCAAGGCGAACCGCTAGTTTAAATGTCCGGGCCTCGCTGGAATGCGGGCGCTGCATGATGTGCTGCTTTGAACCCGAGCCCGGACCGCGACGTCAAAGACCCGTGTTCTTCGGGAATGCTCCGCCGATACCCTGAGGATGAGCAAATGAAATTTTGGACGACCGCGGCCTGGGTGATCCTGATCGGCATCTCGGTCAGTGCGTGCGCATTTGAGCCTGACAACAAACCGGCGTACGGCCAGGCGAACGGCAAAAAGTCCGATCGATGATCGTTGAAAGGCTCGGCGGCTTCTTCCGCCGATCCCGGTCCTGCCTACCTGCGCGGCTCCATTCACAGTCTCCTGCTGAACCGCCCTTTTTGACACGTCGGAATGTCCGCTCTGGATCGGCAAGATCGCTTACCCGCCTCGGCCGATTAGAGTATACGAGCGCAGCCCAAGAGCGACGTCTTCAATGACCGCCCCAACAGACTACGACGAGATCGCTTCGCGTTACGCGGCCGGGATCGACGAACGGCCGTGGAATGCGCTTTACGAGCGCCCGGCAACGCTGACCCTCTTACCCGATGTGGCCGACAAGGATGTTCTTGACGCCGGCTGCGGGCCGGGCTGGTACGCGGAATGGTTGGCGAACAATGGAGCACGCGTTGTCGCCGTCGACTGTAGCCTCAGTATGGTCAGACTTGCCGATGAGCGATTGTGCGGGCGTGCGCGCGTGGTGCAAGGCGATGTCTGCAATTTGCGACATCTGCTGCCTGGCGACGCGTTTGATCTAATTCTTTCCTCGCTCGTACTTCATTACATTGCGGACCTGTCGGATACGTTCCGGGAATGGTCGCGCCTGCTCCGGCCCGGTGGAGTACTGGTGTTCTCAACCCATCACCCCATCCGCCAAGCAGGGCTCCTTGATCCGGGTTACCTGCACGCGGAGTTGATCGAAGAGGAATGGGGCTGGCTCGGTCAGAAGATGAGTTACTACCGAAGGCCACTGCGTGACTTGACCGAGCCATTGACAGCAGCGGGCTTTGTCATCGAGCGGATCAGCGAGCCAACGCCTAGCGAGGCGCTGAAAGAAAAGGACGCCAAGGGATATGAACGACTTTGCCGTCTCCCCGCCTTCATATTTATCCGCGCACGGAAGCTCGCGAAATAGCGATCTGGATAGAACCAGCCAAGCGTGAAGATGCGGCTCGAATGTCTGCTTCGCCAGAAAGCAGGCTCAGCGTCACACCACGGCGCGCCGCGCCCGCGACACGAGCTTCCGCTTACGTCGCCTGCTTCTTCTTCGCTTTCGGCTTGGCCGCCTTCGGCACGACCGCCGGCTCGGGGCCGCCCTCGATCGAGGACAGGCGGCCAGCGGTGAAGGTGTAGATGCCGGCGCGCGGACCGGTCGCCCAGGTGACCACGGCGACGCGCCTGCCGCCAGGATCATTGGAGAGATTGACGCTGCTCGGCGCGCCGATGCCGCGCACCACGTCGCATTCGGTGTGGCCGAGCGCAACCGTTCCGCCTGACGGTGCCGGCGAGGCGCTCGAGGCGTTGGCGTCAGCGGGCGCACCTGCCGGCGCCATGCCCGGACAGGCGCCGTCGGCACTGACCAGATCCTCCGCAGTCACGGGCTTGTCGGGGGTCAGCGGCGGGGATTCGATCGAGATGTTCTTGATGAAGAGCCGGGCCGGCTTGTTGAACCATTCGGCATCCCTCGAGATCATGTCGGATGCGCCGGAGCAGCCCGCGATCAGCGGCGCAACCGCGCACAACGCCAGGAGAAGCGTCGAAGGAAGCCTTTGATGTCGCACGATAAACTCGAACCCCGCGTTAAGGACCAGCCCTAAACGATTGTCCCAACATCACTTTGCGGCACGACCGTGGCTAGAGGCCAGCATTACCCCAAAAGCCGCAAATTATCATTAATTGGCAGGCGACCGCTAATTGCGCCGCTGCCACCGGCCACGCTCATCGGCCTGCCAATAGGTGACATCAAATCCGCGCGTCTTGCAATCCGTCCAGGCGCTGCGCGCCAGCGCGAGCGCATCCGGATCGTCGCCGTTGAACAGGAGCACCATGCGCTCATAACGCTCCGAATCCTGAGGCAGCGCGGCATTGTCGATCAGGAAGCGGACATTGGCACCGTTGGGGTTGCCCTCCTCGATCGCCAGCACGACCGGCTGCTCCGCGGCGTCGCCGACCCGCCATGTCGCGTGCGGCAGGAAGGAATCGTCGCGATAGGTCCATAAATGCGCGTCGAGCGCGTCGGCGCGCTCCTCCGAGGTCGACTGCACCACGACGCGCCAGCCGCGCTCGAGCGATTTCTCGAGCAGCGGCGGCAAGACGTTCTCCACCGTCATGTTTTGCAGATGGTAGAACAGAACCTCAGTCATTTCCGGTCATTTGCGCTCGTAATGGTCGGCGACCAGACGGTCCAGCAGGCGCACGCCATAGCCTGAGCCCCAGCTCTGGTTGATGTCGGTCTTCGGCGCGCCCATGGCGGTGCCGGCGATGTCGAGATGCGCCCAGGGCGTGCCGTCGACGAAGCGCTGCAGGAACTGCGCCGCGGTAATCGAGCCGCCATGGCGGCCGCCGGTGTTCTTCATGTCGGCAAACTGGGAATCAATCAGCTTGTCGTATTCGGGCCCGAGCGGCATGCGCCAAACTTTTTCGCCGCTCTCGATGCCGGCGGTCAGGAGACGTTCGGCGAGTTCGTCATTGTTGGAGAACATGCCGGCATGCTCGGTGCCGAGCGCGACCATGATCGCGCCGGTGAGCGTTGCGAGATCCACCATGAATTTCGGCTTCACCCTCTTCGCGACGTACCAGAGCACGTCGGCCAGCACGAGGCGGCCTTCGGCGTCGGTGTTGATGATCTCGATGGTCTGACCCGACATCGAGGTGACGATGTCGCCCGGACGCTGCGCGTTGCCGTCGGGCATGTTCTCGACGAGACCGATGGCGCCGACCGCGTTGACCTTCGCCTTGCGCGCCGCGAGCGCGTGCATCAGGCCGACGACGCAGGCCGCTCCCCCCATGTCGCCCTTCATGTCCTCCATGCTGCCGGCCGGCTTGATCGAGATGCCGCCGGTGTCGAAGCAGACGCCCTTGCCGACGAAGGCGACCGGCGCCTCGCCTTTCTTGGCCCCGTCCCAGCGCATGATCACGGTGCGGCTCGGCCGCGCCGAGCCCTGACCGACGCCGAGCAGCGCACCCATGCCGAGCTTGTGCATCGCCTTGACGTCGAGCACCTCGACCTTGACGCCGAGCTTGCGCAGCTGGCTCGCGCGCCGCGCGAACTCCTCCGGAAAGAGCACGTTCGGCGGCTCGTTGACGAGATCGCGCGCAATGATCACGCCGTCGACGACATGGCCCGCCGGCGCGAAGGCCTTTTTCGCGGCAGCCAAATCAGCGACGGCGAACGCGATATCGGCGCGCAAAGCACCGCCCTCCTCTCCGTCCTTCTTCTTTGTCTTGTAGCGATCGAATTTATAGGCGCGCAGCCGCAGGCCCGAGCCGATCGCGACCGTCTGCCCCGCAGTCATGGCGCCGTCAGGCAGTTCGGCCATGATGGTCATGGCGCTCACGCCGGGCTTCAGCTTGCCGGCCGCCACGCCACCGAACTTCAGGAAGTCGTTCAGCTTCAGCGCCGAAGGCTTGCCGGTGCCGATCACAATCAGGCGGCCGGCCTTCAGCCCCTCGGGAGCCAGGATGTCGAGCGCCGCGCCCGTCTTGCCCTTGAACTGGCTCATTGCGGCGGCCCGCTTCACCAGGTCCACCGCCGCCCCCAGTGCCTTGGCGGTCGCGGGGCCGAATCGCAAGCCGTCATCGCAGAACGCCACCAGCGTGTCGCGCGGGACTGCGGAAAACGGAACGAAGCCGACCTTGACGGCGTCGGACATGGATAACTCCTCCAAAAGACAAGACTTTTGCCGTTCCCCGGGGACCGCGGAGGATACCGGCTGAACGGCGATTCACTGATCCGGGCCGTACTATGGCCCGTCCGCACCTCGCATGCCAAGCGCCGCCGTGGCCGGCGCGCCACAACGAGGGAAATATTAACCGTGTATCGAGGGTGCCACGGGGCAGCCATTTTGTTGACGGATCAAAGGGATGGTAGTGAGACTGTGAACTGGTGAAAGACGTGGCAGAACGACCCTTGGGGACCCCTTTCGGGATGGGTCGGGACGTCCGGAGTTTGGGACCCAGAAGGGGCCTTGTGGGGATCGTGCGGTAGCGCATGGGGTCAATCGACAGGTATATTTTCCGCACGACGCTGGCGTCGTTTGCGGTCGTCCTGGTCAGCCTCACCGGCGTGATCTGGATTACGCAGGCGTTGCGCGGCATCGACCTGATGACGAGTCAGGGGCAGACCATCCTGACCTTCCTCGGCATCACCAGCCTCGTGATTCCGGCGCTCGTGCTGATCATCTCGCCGATCGCGCTGATGATCGCGATCTCGCATACGCTGAACAAGCTCGCGACCGATTCCGAGATCATCGTGATGAATGCCGCCGGCTTCTCGCCGTTCCGGCTGTTCTATCCGTTCTTCTACGCCACCTGCGTGGTGGCGCTGCTGGTCGCCTTCATCGCCGCCTATCTTGCCCCCGACGGGATGCGGCGGATCAAGCAATGGGACGCGGAGATCACCGCCGACGTCCTCACCAACATCCTCCAGCCCGGCCGCTTCGCCCAGCTCGACCAGAACCTCACGATCCGGATTCGCGAGCGCCAGCCCGGCGGCATCATGGCAGGCATTTTCATCGACGACCGCCGCGATCCGAAGGAACGCAACTCGATCGTCGCCGAGCGCGGCACGGTGGTGAAGAGCGGCGGCGAGACCATTTTGGTGCTGGAGGACGGCAATCTGCAACGCTTCGAGGCCGGCAAGCGCGATCCCGCGCTCGTAACCTTCGCCCGCCACGGCTTCGACATGTCGAAATTCTCCAACCAGGGCCGCGACGTCACGCTCGGCATTCGCGAACGCTATCTCTGGGAGCTGTTCTCGCCGTCCGAGGACGACCCGGTCTACAAGCAGATTCCCGGGCAGTTCCGCTCGGCCTTGCATGACAGCCTGTTGGCGCCGATCTATCCGTTCGCCTTCGCCGCACTGACATTCGCCTTCCTCGGTGCGCCGCGCACCACTCGCCAGAGCCGCAATTTCTCGATCGGCACCTCGATCCTCGCAGTGTTCGGCCTGCGCATGGCCGGCTTCGCCTGCTCGGTGATGGCGGTGAAGTCGCCGGGCCCGGTGCTGGTCCAATATGCGATGGTCATGGGCGCGATCGGCGTCGGGCTGTGGATGATCATCAGCGGCATCGTGGTCGAGCCGCCCCCCCGCCTCACGGAAGCCATCAACAGATCGAACGAGCGCATTGCGCGGCTGTTCCGACGTCCGGTGGCCGCATGAGCATGCTCACCAACACGCTCGGGCGCTATTTCGCGGGCCGCTTCGTCGTCGCGGCGCTGGGCGTATTCGCGAGCATTTTCCTGCTGCTGGTGCTGGTCGACTATATCGAGATGGTGCGCAAGACCTCCGGCCTTGCGTCCGCCTCCGCGATCATGGTGGCCGAGACCTCGCTGTTTCGCGTGCCGCAACTTCTGGAGAAGCTGACGCCGTTCTGCATGCTGATCGGCGCGATGACCTGCTATCTCGCCCTCTCCCGCCGGCTCGAGCTCGTGGTGGCGCGCGCCGCCGGCATTTCCGCCTGGCAATTCATCTCGCCCGCGCTCGGCAGCGCGCTGCTGATCGGGGTGGTCGCGACGGTTGCCTACAATCCGATGTCGGCGAATCTGCGCGAGCTCTCCAAGCGCATGGAGGCGGAGCTGTTCGGCTCGGCGCCCGGCGGCGGCATCCAGGACGCCTCCGGCTTCTGGCTCAACCAGGTCACCAGCGAAGGCCAGGTCATCATCAACGCCGCGCGCAGCGAGCAGCAGGGCATCCGGCTGACCGGCCTGACGCTGTTCCGATTTGATACGCAGTATCACTTCAAGGAGCGCATCGAGGCGCGCGAGGCAACGCTCGAGGACGGCCGCTGGGTGTTCAGGACCGTGCGGCGCTTCTCCCTGGATGCGCCGCCCGTCGATCAGGACCGGCTGGAGATTCCCACGACGTTGACCGAAGCGCAGGTTCGCAACAGCTTTTCCACACCCGAGACTGTGTCCTTTTGGCAACTACCGAGCTACATCCGTTCGTCGGAAAGCTCGGGCTTCGCGACAGCCGGATATCGACTCCAGTACCATAAGCTTCTGGCGCAGCCGTTTCTGCTTGCAGCGATGGTGATGCTGGCAGCTTCCGTATCGTTGCGCTTCTTCCGGATGGGCGGCGTGCAGAAGATGGTTTTGAGTGGCGTGGGCGCAGGCTTTCTGCTCTACGTGCTGTCCAAAGTTACTGAGGATTTGAGCAAGGCTGAGTTGATGCATCCGATCGCTGCGGCGTGGCTGCCCGTTGTGGTGGGCGGCCTCACCGGCTTTTTGGCCTTGCTCTATCAGGAGGACGGATAGTGACTGCCGTCCGCCGAGGGCATGTGTCTCGACTAGCGCTGCGCACCGTGGTGCGCGCGAACGGACGCGGCTTGCCTGCCCGTAGCCTCCTGCTCGCCTTCGTTGCCGCGCTGGCGCTGGGTGGATTGCTCGATCTTGCCGCGACTGCGCCTGCGGCCGCGCAGAGCTTCACCTACAATCCGCTGCCGCCGCGTCCGAAGCCGCCGAAGGCCGCCAACGACAACCAGATGCTCGTGCAGGCGACCGAGGTCGACTACGACTACAACAATTCGCGCGTCTCGGCGGTCGGCAACGTCCAGCTGTTCTACAACGGCACCAGCGTCGAGGCAGACAAGGTCATCTACGACCAGAAGACCAAGCGGCTCCATGCCGAAGGCAACATCCGCATGACGGATGCCGACGGCAAGATCACCTATGCCGAGATCATGGATCTGTCGGACGACTACCGCGACGGCTTCGTCGATTCGCTGCGCGTGGACACCGCCGACCAGACCCGCATGGCCGCGAGCCGCGCCGACCGCTCCAGCGGCAACTACACGGTGTTCGAGAACGGCGTCTACACGGCCTGCGCGCCGTGTAAGGACGATCCGAAGAAGCCTCCGCTGTGGCAGGTCAAGGGTGCCCGCATCATCCACGACCAGCAGGAGAAGATGCTGTACTTCGAGACGGCGCAGCTCGAATTCTTCGGCGTGCCGCTCGCCTACATGCCGTACTTCTCGACGCCCGACCCAACGGTGAAGCGCAAGACCGGCTTCCTGATGCCGGGCTTCACGTCCTACACGGCGTTCGGTTACGGCGTCGAGGTCCCGTTCTACTGGGCGATCGCGCCCGATATGGACGCGACCTTCAACCCGCGCATCACGTCCAAGCAGGGCGTGCTGATGCAGGCCGAATTCCGCCAGCGCCTGATGGACGGCGCCTATCAGGTCCGCGTCTACGGCATCGACCAGCTCGATCGCGGCCAGTTCACCGGCCTGCCCGGCGACCGCCAGTTCCGCGGCGGCGTCGAGACCAAGGGCCAGTTCGCGCTGAACGACAAATGGGTCTGGGGCTGGGACGGCGTCCTGCTCTCCGACTACTACTTCATGTCGGACTACCGGCTGTCGCAGTACCGCGATCCGTTCTCATCGTTCCTGAGCCTGCCGACGGAAGCGATCTCCCAGCTCTACCTGACGGGCGTCGGCAATCGCAGCTTCTTCGACGCGCGCACGATGTATTTCCTGAGCTTCTCGGGCAATCAGGGCCAGGTGCCGGTCGTCTACCCGGTGATCGACTACTCGAACGTGCTCAACTACCCGGTGTTCGGCGGCGAGTTCTCCTACAAGACCAATTTCGTCAACCTGACGCGTAACGACGCCGTGTTCGACCCGATCACGACGCTCGCCAACACCAGCGGCCTCTGCACCACCACCTCGGCCGATCCCGCCGCGCGCACGCCCTCGCAATGTCTGTTGCGCGGCTTCCCCGGCACCTACACTCGTTTGACGGCGGAAGCGCAGTGGCGGAAGTCCTTCACCGATCCCCTCGGTGAAATCTGGACGCCTTTCGCCATTCTTCGCGCCGACGCGATCAACTCCTCGGTCTCGAACCAGCCGGGCGTGTCGAACTTCCTGCCGGTCGGCGACACCCAGGCGCTGCGCCTGATGCCGACGGTCGGCCTCGAGTACCGCTATCCCTTCATCAACGTGCAGCCATGGGGCTCGACGATCGTCGAGCCGATCGCGCAGGTCATCATCCGGCCGAACGAGACCTATGCCGGCAAGCTTCCCAACGAGGACGCTCAGAGCATGGTGTTCGACGCGAGCAATTTGTTCAGCGTCGACAAGTTCTCGGGCTACGATCGCGTCGAAGGCGGTGGCCGCGCCAATGTCGGCGTGCAGGCCACCACGCAGTTCGACAGGGGCGGCGCCGTCAAGGTGCTGTTCGGGCAGTCCTACCAGCTGTTCGGCATGAACTCCTTCGCGGTCCAGGATTCCACCAATACCGGTCTGGATTCGGGTCTCGACAAGCCGCGATCCGACTATGTCGCGAGCGTCGGTTATTCGCCGAACCGGACCTACACGTTCAGCGTCCGCGGACGGTTCGACGAGCAGACCTGGAACGTCCAGCGCTTCGAGGCTGAAGGCCGCGCCAATTTCGACCGCTGGTCGGTCAGCATGATCTACGGCAATTATGCGCCGCAGCCGGAACTCGGCTACCTGACCCGCCGCGAAGGCATCCTCACCAGTGCCTCGATGAAGGTCGCGGCCAACTGGGTGGTCCAGGGCTCGGCGCGCTGGGACCTCGAGGCCAACAAGATCAATCAATACGTGGTCGGCGCCGGCTATGTCGACGATTGCTTCGTGCTGGCGGCGAACTATGTAACGTCCTATAGCTACTCGGCGGGCAGCACACCGCCGACGCTGAGTCACGCGTTCATGTTCCAGATCGGCCTGCGAACGCTGGCTAACTCCTCGGGAACCAGCGCATCCAGCTATCAGCCGTAACCCGATCGCAAGCCCGCCCGGCTGACATCGAGCGACAACCATGACGACCACATTGCGAGTCCATCGCCTTCTCCTCATCGCGCTCGGCACGGCGCTGCTCCTGACCGGTGGCGCAGCCCCGTCGCGGGCGCAGACCGTCGTCGTCATGGTCAATGGCGAGCCGATCACCGATTTCGACATCGAGCAGCGCAGCAAGCTGGACGCGCTATCGGGCTTGAAGAGCCAGTCCCGGCAAGACGTCATCAACGAGCTGATCGACGAGAAGGTGAAGATCAAGGAAGGCAAGAAATACGGAGTCGAGCCGGGCGTCTCCGACATCGACCAGTCCTACTCCGGCATGGCGCAGCGCATGCGCATCACGACGGACCAGCTCACGAAATCCCTCGAGGTCAAGGGCATACGGCCGGAGACGTTGAAGAACCGCATGCGCGCCGAAATGGTCTGGACCAGCCTCGTTCGCGGCCGCTTCAAGGAGCAGCTGCAGGTCGGCGAGCGCGATGTCGCGGCCGCCGTGCAGGCCCAGAACGGCGAGAAGCTGCAGATCGAAGGGTTTGAATATAAGATGCAGCCGATCGTCCTGATCGTGCCGCACGGCTCGTCACAGGCTGCGACCGAGGCGCGGAAGAAGGAGGCCGAATTGTACCGCAGCCGCATCACGAGCTGCGACGAAGCCAATTCGCTGTTCCGCTCGACGCCCAACGCGGCGATCCGCGAGAGCGTCACCAAGACCACAGCGGACCTCCCCGAGGCACTTCGCAAGGTGCTCGACGACACGCAGGTCGGCCATCTCACCCCGCCGGAGATCACCAAGCAGGGCATCGAAATGGTCGTGCTGTGCGCGCGCAATTCGACCATGATCGACACGCCGAAGCGGCGCGAGGTCCGTGAGAAGATGTACGGCGAGAAGTACGAGAAGACCTCGAAGCGGTATCTGGCAGAAATCCGCAAAGCGGCGATGATCGAATACCGTTGATGGCAAGGCCCCTCGCGCTGACACTGGGCGAGCCCGCCGGCATCGGCCCCGACATCACGATCGCGGCCTGGCTGCGCCGCAACGAGCTCGAGCTGCCCGCCTTCTACCTGCTCGGCGATGACGCGCTGATCGCGCGCCGCGCCAAGGCGCTCGGCGCCGATATCAGGATCGCGCGCGTGCGTGCCGAGGAAGCAGGCGCCGCCTTCTCCGATGCTCTGCCCGTGGTTGCGACCGGAGAGATCGCAACGGCCGAGCCTAGCCGGCCCGACGCGACCAGCGCGCCCGCAGCGCTCGCCTCCATTCGCCAGGCCGTCGCCGACGTCCGCGAAGGCCGCGCCGACGCCGTCGTCACCAACCCGATCGCCAAGAGCGTGCTCTACCGCGCGGGCTTCCGCCATCCCGGCCACACCGAATTTCTCGCCGAGCTCGCTGGCCACGATGGACGCGTGCCGCAACCGGTGATGATGCTGTGGTCGCCGCGCCTTGCGGTAGTGCCGGTGACCATTCACCTTTCGCTGCGCGACGCGCTGGCGCAGTTGTCGCGCGAGCTGATCGTCTCGACGGTTCGCATCGTCGCAGCCGAGCTGAAATCCCGTTTCGGCATCAGCCGGCCGCGCATTGCGATCTCCGGCCTCAACCCGCATGCCGGCGAGGATGGCTCGCTCGGCCACGAAGAGCAGACCATCGTCACGCCGGCGATCAAGATCTTGCGCAACAACGGCATCGAGGCGAGAGGCCCCCTGCCCGCCGACACCATGTTTCACGACGCCGCGCGGAAAACCTATGACTGCGCGGTCTGCATGTATCACGACCAGGCGCTGATCCCGATCAAGACGCTGGCCTTCGACGACGCGGTCAACGTCACGCTCGGCCTGCCCTTCATCCGGACATCGCCCGATCACGGCACGGCGTTCGACATCGCAGGCACGGGCAAGGCCAATCCCGCAAGTCTGATCGCGGCGCTCCAGCTTGCAAGCCGCATGGCCGCGCAACCAACATGAGCGCGATCGACGACCTCCCGCCGCTTCGCGAGGTGATTCGCCAACATTCGCTATCGGCCCGCAAGTCGCTGGGCCAGAACTTCCTCCTCGACCTCAACCTGACGGCGCGCATCGCGCGTGCCGCCGCGCCGCTCGAGAATTCGACGATCGTCGAGATCGGTCCGGGCCCGGGCGGATTGACGCGCGCCCTGCTCGCGCTTGGTGCTGCGCGCGTCATCGCGATCGAGCATGACGAACGCGCGATCCCCGCCTTGCAGGATATTTCCGCGCGCTATCCGGGGCGGCTCGAGATCGTGCATGGCGATGCCATGACCTTCGATCCACGGCCGATGCTCGCAGGCCGAAAGGCAAAGATCGTCGCCAACCTTCCCTACAACATCGCGACCCAGCTCCTGATCGGATGGCTCACGGCTGAGCCGTGGCCGCCCTGGTACGAGATGATGGTGCTGATGTTCCAGCGCGAGGTTGCCGAGCGGATCGTGGCGCGCGAGAACGAGGAGGCCTATGGCCGGCTCGGCGTGCTCGCCAACTGGCGCGCGGAAACCAAGATCCTGTTCGACATCTCGCCATCGGCCTTCGTGCCGCCGCCAAAGGTCACCTCCTCCGTCGTGCGTCTCGTGCCGCGCGCGGCGCCTCTGCCCTGCGACCGCCGGCTGCTCGAACAGGTCGCGGCCGCCGCCTTCGGCCAGCGCCGCAAGATGCTGCGCCAGAGCCTGAAATCGCTTCAGGCCGATCCGGCGCGACTGGCGGCTGCCGCCGGCGTCGATGCGACGCGGCGCGCCGAGACCATTCCGGTCGCCGGCTTTGTTGCCATGGCGCGTGAATTGGCCGATATACGCAGCCAAGCCTGAAGCATGATCCGGAGGGCCGCGTTAGCGCAAAGTGCGCAGCGGTTTTCCGAGGAGACCATGCTCAAACGATAAGCTAAAGCGCGATGATCGCGCTTTGGTGGAAATTTCGGAGGAAGGAAAATGGCGTTGATGCGTCGGCAGTCCCTGGTCAAGTTCGATGCGCCACTGTGCGAGACCATCATCGACACGCCCAAGCCGCAAGGACGCGAGGTGCTGGTGCGCATCGAGCGCTGCGGCCTGTGCCATTCCGACCTGCACATCCAGGACGGCTATGCCGATCTCGGCGGCGGCAAGAAGCTCGATACCACGCGCGGCATGACGCTGCCCTTCACGCTCGGCCACGAGATCGCGGGCGTGGTGGAAGAGGTCGGCGGTGATGTGCCTGCCGGCCTCATCGGCGCCAAGAAGGCGGTCTTCCCCTGGATCGGCTGTGGCCAGTGCCGCGACTGCGCCAATGGCGACGAGAATCTCTGCGTCAAGCAGCGCTTCCTCGGCGTCTCCATCGACGGCGGCTTTGCCAGCCACGTGCTGGTGCCCGATGCAAAATACCTGCTCGACTACGATCCCCTGCCGGTCAACCAGGCCGCGACGTTGATGTGCTCGGGCGTCACCGCCTACGGCGCGCTCAAGCGCCTCGTCGACCGCCCGCGCCAGCGCAACCTGCTGCTGATCGGTCTCGGCGGTGTCGGCATGATGGGCCTGTCGTTCGCGCAGGCCATGTTCAAGCAGCCGATTACGGTGGCCGATCTCAGCCCTGCGGCGCGCGAGACCGCGCTGAAGAACGGCGCGGCGACCGCCTACGATCCGGCCGAGCCGGAGGTTATCCGGCGCATCCTGAAAGAGACCGACGGCGGTTTCGACGAGGTCGTCGATTTCGCCGGCAACGAGAAGTCGATGGCGTTCGCGGTCTCGGTGCTCGCACGCGGCGGCAAGGCCGTGGTCTCCGGCCTGATGGGCGGCCAGTTCACGCTGCCGATGGTGCAGTGGGTGTACAAGCGCATGACCATCGAGGGCTTCATGGTCGGCACGCTCGCCGAGGCCCACGAGCTGATGGCGCTTGCCCGCGCCGGCAAGATCAAGCCGACGCCGATGCAGGAAGAGTCGATGGCCGATGTCCAGAAGTGGATCGACTCTCTGCGCGCCGGCAGGGTCGTCGGCCGGATCGTGTTGAAGAACTGATCACGGCGACGCTGGCGTCGCGGCCGCACGCGTCCGAAGCTATTTCAAGCTGACGAACCGCGACGGCCCCGCCACCACGGCCTTTGCAAGGTCCGCGACGAGCGGCGCCGCGTCGGGCGAGGCGAGATCGGCGCCACCGGCGGCGAGCAGGCGCATGATCTCCCAATCCTGCCGCGCCAGCACGTTGCGCACGGGCGCGACGCGCTCCGCGTAGAACTGCAAGAACAGCGGCCGCGGCGCCGTATCCTTGAGCCGATGACCCAGCACCGCTGCGTTGACGTCGATCAGGCCCGCGGCAAGCGCCTTGCGCAGAAGCTCGAGCGCCTGGGCGCTGGGAGGATTGGCTCCATCGTCCCGATAACCTGCACTGGCGATGCAATCGACAAACGACCAGGCTTGCTCGGGTTGGAGTGGCTGAACCGCGGCAGCGCGCCTGTCGATATCAGCGGTCCACTGAACGAGCTCGCGGGCGAACGCATCATCCAGTTGCTGTTGTTCGGCTTCGCGCGTGGCATGCTCCACGGCCCGGACGCGGGATTCAATCATCCCGGGCGCGACACCGGACAGGGCCGTGAACCCGACCAGCACAAGCGCAAGTCCCGCACGCGGCGGAGTTAGTGCCGTCACGCGCCAGCAGAGAACGAGCACGGCGGCCGTCGAGATGGCAGCCACCGCCAGCCCTGCGAGGGTGAGACGGTCGAGCTCAACCCCCCTCTCGATCAAGAGGTTGTCGAGCCGAAAACGGATCACGTTGAACACGCTCGCGGAGGCGACGAGGAGTTGCAAGAGAAGAATGGGCATGCCGGTTTGGTCGGCGGAAACGACCAATCGGTTCAGCCGCGCTCAGTGCGCGGGGCCGCCGGCGTCCCTGAGCCTGGACAGCTCACGCGCCGTCTCCAGGATCATGTCGATCCGTTGCTGCAAGCGCTGCTGGAGATCAGGGATGTTGATCTTGTCGGTCACGCGATAGGCGTTG
This sequence comes from Bradyrhizobium iriomotense, assembly GCF_030160715.1. Taxonomy (GTDB): domain Bacteria; phylum Pseudomonadota; class Alphaproteobacteria; order Rhizobiales; family Xanthobacteraceae; genus Bradyrhizobium; species Bradyrhizobium iriomotense. Next base: position 129,594 of record NZ_BSOW01000020.1, on the reverse strand, counting down.
CCGATGCGCTCGACATAACCCTGCTTGATCATCTCCTCCAGCCGCCGGAGCACGGTGGCGCGGGGCAGCTTGAGCGCCTGCGCGACCGTGCTTGCCCGCACCGGCGCGCACATGGCGGTGCGCAGGAACAGATAGATGCCGATGGTGCGGAAAGTCGCGCTGTCGTTCTGCCTGACGAAGTCGGCGCCATAGTCGTCGTTGAGGCTGCGGATCAGGCCGATATAGAGACGGCTCAGCAACAGGCGCTCGCGCGCCATCGCGATACGGGCAGGCGGCTGAACGGTGTCGAGAAGCACGAACTCTTCGCCTGCCACCACCCAGGTGGAAAGCTCGCTGGTCTTGTTGGAATGATGCTGGGTCAGGGCCATGGTCATGATCCCTCAAACGACATCCCCCCGAAAAGCCTACTGCGCACGTGCCGATCCCGATAGGCATTTTGTGCTCAGGACTGCCGCGCTCCGAAATCGTGATCCGGCAACTTTCCCGCCGTCCTGGGACGGCTAGCCGACAGGCCCGGGAGCACATCTCGGAAGGGTCAGCCTAACCGACGTACCCGCACCAGGCTCGCTGTCCAGCCTGATGCGGCCTCCCAGGCGTTCGGTGACGACGCTGTAGACGACGAGCAATCCAAGACCCGTCGCTCCGTGGTGACGCCGCGTTGTGAAGAAAGGGTCGAAAGCCTGCAGCTTGACCTCCGGCGCCATTCCGCATCCGTCGTCGGAAACGACGAGTTCGACGTGATCGTGGCCGGCCGATCTCAGATCAACGCGAACCTGTCCTCCACGATTGCCCGGATAGGCATGGGTCATGGCATTCATGACGAGGTGATTCAGGACCTGCCCGAAGAGGCCGGGGTAGCTATCCATTTCAAGATCCGGTTCGAGCCGGAGATCGAGTGAGATGCCCTGGCGCCGCAATTCGCGATCGAGATTCGACAGCAATTGTTCCGACAACTCGGCGGCATTGAAGCGGCTCAGGGAAGACTGGCCCTGATCGAGAGCGGCCTGCTTGAAGGACTGGATCCGCTCTGCCGCGCGCGACAGATTGGCGACCAGTTGCGCGGACGCATCGCTCGTCAGGTCGAGAAATTCGCTGAGGCTCGAGCGGCGAACCTTGCCACTGGAAACTTCCGACGAGAATGCCTCGGACTTGCGCTGAAGCGTGGAGGCGATCGTCAGGCTGTTCCCGACGGGACCGTTGACCTCATGTGCAACGCCGGCAACCATCCGGCCGAGTGCCGCGAGCTTTTCAGCTTCCACCAGCGATTCCTGGGTTTCCCGCAAGCGACGCAGCGCGGTTTCGGCAGCATCCCTTGCCTCTCGCAGTTCCTGTTCGGCGCGCTTGCGTTCGGTGATCTCCTCGGCAACGACATTGACCGCGACGATCTCACCGCTGGGCGCGCGCAACGGATGCCAATACGTCATCCAGTAGCGCTCCTCGACCCGGTCGGCTCGCTGGCCGGACACCTCGATTCCGACCACCGGCTCTCCGGTTTCCATGATCGAGCGCACGATCTGAGCAACGGAATTGGCCAAGGCCGGAACACAATCCCGCACGAAGCGGCCGAGGTGGTTCTCGACGGAGATTCCGCAGATCTCGGTGAGCCGCTGGTTGATTTGCAGATAGCGACAATCCGGAGAGAGGCAGGCAAGCCCGATCGGTGCGGTGTCGTAGATCGATTTCAGGGCGGGTTGCTCCGGAAACAGCAACATCTCGGATGCGAGCGTCGACTTTTGCGCCTGTACCATGTCCGCCTCGACTTGTTTTCGTGAGTTCGGGTCGCATCCTTCTTGCTCGCGGGCCGCCCTCGCCATGCCGCCATCGTGTCAGGAAGGCACACAGCAGCCATCCGGCCTCCGCAAAATTGGCTATATTGTCCAAATCCCGCGAAAATTGGGCCAACACAACCATTGTTCGTCGGACATCCCGACCATCCAGGGATGCCAAAGCTCGGTCCGACGGTCAGAGATTCCGTTGACAGGCCGAGTCAAAGGCCAGCCGAAAACTGTTCATTTTCGCGGCGGAACCGACGCTGCGCGGGCCCGATTTAAGCCTCATCCTCTCCGGATTTGCGGCTCATTGCCACCCAACTCTTTGACGAGAAGGGAGACAGTGACGTGTTGCGTAAGGCGTAGCCGGGAGACCAGGATGGGCAACCGAACCGCGAAGTTCATATCCGCTCTGTTTGCGAGCGTACTTGCCGGCGCGCCGTTGGCGGCCGTGTCGCAGAACGCGCCGACCGGACAGAGTGCGCAGAGCGCAACAAGCGGACAGGCTGCACAAAGCGCAGCGAGCGCGGCTGACGACTGCCTTACCTCGCCCAAGGCGACCGCACCAGACGGACAGCACTGGTACTACCGCCTTGAACGCGACACCAAGCGGAAGTGCTGGTACCTGCGTGAGGAAGGCGCCAAGGTCGCCAAGAGCGCGCAATCGACCGCGCCGGTGCAGAAACCGGATACGCCCGCGCGCTCGGTGCAGGACGCGCGCGCCGAATTCACACAACAGCAGCCGGCGCCCGCCCCTGAAACAACCGGCTCGATCCCCGCCTCGGCCGCCGCGATGACGCCGCCTCCGGAAACGCCGCGCTCCGCCGTCGTGGCCGACGCTGGCGCGCAACAGCCCGCTGTTGCCGCGCGCTGGCCCGACGCGTCCAATGCCGCGCCGGCACCGGCGCCGCAGCCAGCGCCCGAAACCGTTGTGGCCGACACGCAGCCCGCCCCGAGCCCAGCTGCCTCGCCTGCCCCAGTGACGGTCGCGACCGCCAACATCCTCCCGGTTGACAAGCCGACCGGTTCGCTACCGACCCTGTTGCTCGTCATCGCCGGCGCGCTCGCGCTCGCCGGCATCACTGGCAGCGCGATCTACCGCTTCGCCAGCGTGCGCGTTAAGACGCACGAGGGCCGCCGCCGGGTCAACTGGGACAATCGGGAGCAGCGCCGGGACAACGCTCACGCGCCGTGGGCCGATGCGCCGGGAGCCTTCGCTCAACGTCCAGAGCGTCCTTCGCGCGCGGAAGCTCCGCGGCCCGTCGATTTTGGCCTGGCGCTGGCGGCTGCGGCGAACGCCCGCAGTGCAACCGAGACGCCCGCAAATCGCATCGAAGCCAAAACGATCGAGCCCGAGGACACAGCCGCTCAGCACGAAGACACCGAGTTTGAGCTCGATGATGAAGCTGTCGAGAGACAGCTCGAGGTCATCGACACGATCGTCGACGAGACCACCGACCCCGGTTTAGACAGCGTCGAGATCGATCACATCACTGCGATGCTGGAGCGCCTGCTCAGTGAGGGGCCGCGGTTGAACCAGCCTACGTCTGAAGCTGGCTCTGCAGATTTCGCACAAACCCGACGAGGCCAATCCGCCGCTCGCGCTTGAGGCGCTCGGCCTTCAGGATCGACTGCACCTCGGCGAAGGCTTCATCCACGTTGTGGTTGATAACGATGTAATCGTACTCGGCCCAGTGGCTCATCTCGTGGCTGGCCCGGCTCATCCGCTTGCGGATGACCTCGTCGGAATCCTGCGCACGCGAATGCAGCCGCTTCTCGAGATCGGCCGCCGACGGCGGCAGGATAAAGACGCGAACCACATCGACGCTCGCTTTCTGGTGCAGTTGCTGTGTGCCCTGCCAGTCGATGTCGAAAAGCACGTCCTGCCCGGCCGACAGTGCCGACTCCACCGGAGCACGCGGCGTCCCGTAGAGATTGTCAAATACGGTGGCCCATTCGAGCAGTTCGCCCTGCTCCACCATCGTCTCGAACCTGGGCTTGCCGACGAAGAAATAATCGCGCCCGTCGACCTCTCCCGGCCGCATCTGACGCGTGGTCGCCGACACTGACATCTTCAGGCCAGGCTCCCGCTCGAGCAACATCCGCGACAACGTCGTCTTGCCCGCGCCCGAGGGTGAGGACAGCACGAACATCAGTCCACGCCGCTCGACACCGTCAAATCCGTGACCGCCCGTCGTCATCGATCACTCCAGATTCTGGACCTGCTCGCGGAACTGCTCGACCACGTTCTTCATGGCGAGCCCCGTATTGGTCAGCTCGATGTCGTTCGACTTTGAGCAGCAGGTGTTGACCTCGCGGTGAAACTCCTGCGCCAGGAAATCGAGCTTGCGCCCGATCGAGCCGCCCTTGCCGATCAACTCGCGCGCCTGCGCGACATGGGACGCGATGCGGTCGAGCTCCTCGCGGATATCAGCCCTGGTCGCGATCAGGATCGCTTCCTGCATCAGGCGATCGGAATCGAAGCGATCGGAGGTGTCGAGCAGCGTCGCGATCTGCTCGGCGAGCTTCGCCTTGATCGCCTCCGGCTTGCGGCCGGGTGCGGCTTCCGCCTTCTTCGCCAGGCCTTCGATCTCGTCCACGCGCTGGGTCAGGATCTGGCCGAGCGAGGTGCCCTCGCGCTTGCGCATGTCGACGAGCTCAGCGAGCGCCCTGTCGAAGGCTTCGGCCGCAGCGGTGCGCGCCGCCTTGTCCTCGTCCTCGTTGCCTTCGGGCTCGGCGACCTCGATGACGCCCTTGATGGCCAAAAGGCCGTCGATGCTCGGCGCCACCGCGTCGACCTTGCCAGCTATCTGCGAGGCGGCCTTCAGCACGGCTGAGAGCACGTCCTCGTTGATCCGCACGGTCGCCGCGGCGTTGGTGCGCTTGACGTTGAGATTGGCGTAGACCGTGCCGCGCGACAAAACCTCGCCGGCGCGTTTCTTGGCGTGGGCCTCGAGCTCGTCAAAGCCCTGCGGCAGCCGCACGCGCAGGTCAAAGCCCTTGGCGTTGACCGATTTCAATTCCCATTCGAACGTATACGGCCCGCTTGCGCCGTGGCTTCGGGCAAAGCCGGTCATGGACGACAGCGCCATCGGGTCAACTTCTCCGGACAGATGAGATTCGCAAAGGCCATCAAGGCACGCGAATCTTAAGACTATTTTGCCGCAAAGTGGAATCCGTAACCACCGCAGGTCGGCCCTGCGGGTCCGGATCAGCCCTAGCGCTGGATAACCGGCGGCGAAGGTTGGGCGGCTCCCTGGCGGGCCGGGGCAGGATTGGCCGGGCGCGTCGCGGGCGGCTTCTTCTGCTGGGCCGGCGGCTTGGTGGTCGCGGTCGGGGCGGTGTCGGCGGGCGCGGCCGCCGCCGGCGCCTGGGCGTCATCGGCCGGCTCGACCGTGTCGTTCTGGATCTGCTTCTCCATCGCGCGCAGTTTCGCGACGTTCTTCTGGTGCGCGTCGTAGGTCTCGGTGAAGGCGTGGCCGCCGCTGCCGTCGGCGACGAAATAGAGGTCGCGGGTGCGGGCCGGATTGGCAGCGGCCTCCAGCGAGGCACGGCCGGGATTGGAGATCGGCCCCGGCGGCAGGCCGTCGATCACATAGGTGTTGTAGGGCGAGGGCTGGGTGATCTCGCTGCGCTTGATCGGGCGGCCGAGCGTGCCCTTGCCGCCGACGAGACCATAGATGATCGTCGGATCGGACTGCAGCTTGATCTTCTGCTTCAAGCGATTGACGAACACGGCCGCGACCCGGCTGCGCTCGTCGGGCTTGCCGGTCTCCTTCTCGACGATCGAGGCAAGCGTCACCAGCTGCTCCGGCGTCTTGATCGGAATGTCCTGGCTGCGGCGCTCCCAGATTTCCGCGAGCACGCGCTTGTGCGCCTGCTGCATGCGCTGGACCACCTGCTCGCGCGTGGTGCCGCGCGGGAACTTGTAGGTCTCCGGTAGCAGCGTGCCCTCACGCGGCACTTCGCGCACGCTGCCGGTGAAGATATCGTTGTCCGTCAGCCGCGCCACGATCTGCTCGGAGGTCAGGCCTTCGGGAATCGTCACCGCATGCTGCACCACCTTGCCTTCGACGATGGTGGCGATGACGTCGCGTAAGGAAGCGTTCTTCTGGAACGAATATTCGCCGGGCTTCAGGTCCGAGCTTGCCTTCAGCGCGAACACGCTGGCGATGAAGATCCAGGGATTGACGTCGGTGACGCCTTCCTTGTTCAGCGTGTCGGCGATGTCGCGCTTGCCCGCACGCGCGGGGATGTTGACGATCTTGTCTTCCTGGAGCGGCCCCGACGCCTCGAGCACCTGCCGGCCGTAATAATAGACCGCGCCGGCCCCGAGCATCGCGATCAGGAGGATGGTGATGATGGCGTTGCCGACCACCACGAAGGGATTGCGCGCGCGGTCCGACCGCTTCGGCGGCGGCGGGACCTGTTCAGGCTCCAGCGCAGCGCGCGGACTTCGGGGCGAAATGGGCGGCCTTTCACTCATCGAAAACCTGAATCCTGCCGGTTCAATCGCAGCCTGACAATCGTCTGCCCGGCTAATAGCACACGCCCGCAACTATGACTTAGGCAAAACGGTGAATTCGTCTCAAACGCAGGCTAATCGGCCAGGCGCCTGACGATCACCGATGCATTGGTACCGCCAAAACCGAAGGAATTCGACAACGCCACGTTGATCTCGCGCTTCTTCGCCGACTGCGGCACGAGATCGATCGCGGTTTCGACCGACGGGTGATCGAGGTTGATGGTCGGCGGCGCGATGTTATCGCGAATCGCGAGCATGGCGAAGATCGCCTCGATGGCGCCTGCAGCACCGAGCAGATGCCCGGTCGAGGATTTGGTCGAGGACATCGCCACCCTGGACGCCGCGTTGCCGAGCAGCCGCTCCACCGCGCCGAGCTCGATCTCGTCGCCGACCGGCGTCGAGGTGCCATGCGCGTTGATGTAGTCGAGATCGGACGGCGTCAGCCCGGCGCGCTTCAAGGCGGCCGACATGCTGCGGAAGCCGCCGTCTCCATCCGGAGATGGTGAGGTGATGTGATAGGCATCGCCCGACAGGCCGTAGCCGATCACCTCGGCATAGATCTTCGCGCCGCGGCGCCTCGCGTGCTCGATCTCTTCGAGGATCACGACGCCGGCGCCCTCGCCCATCACGAAACCGTCGCGGTCCTTGTCGTAGGGGCGCGAGGCCTTCTCGGGCGTCTCGTTGAAGCCGGTCGAAAGCGCGCGCGCCGCGTTGAAGCCGGCGATGCCGATGCGGCTGATCGGCGATTCCGCGCCGCCGGCGACCATGACGTCGGCATCGCCGAGCGCGATCAGGCGGGCGGCGTCACCGATCGCATGCGCACCGGTCGAACAGGCCGTGACCACGGAATGGTTCGGCCCCTTCAGCCCGTGCTCGATCGAGACGTAACCGGAGGTGAGATTGATCAGCCGGCCCGGAATGAAGAAGGGCGAGACCCGGCGCGGCCCGCGCTCCTTCAGCAGGATTGCAGTCTCCGCGATACCGTTGAGGCCGCCGATGCCGGAGCCGATCAGGGTGCCGGTCGCGCACTTGTCCTCTTCGCTCTCGGGGTGCCAGTTGGCATCGTTGAGCGCCTGCGTCGCCGCAGCCATGGCGAAGATGATGAAGTCGTCGACCTTGCGCTGGTCCTTCGGCTCCATCCACTGGTCGGGATTGAAAGTGCCGTTCGAACCGTCGCCGCGCGGCACGACGCAGGCGATCTTGGTTTGCAGATCGGAGACGTCGAAAGTCTCGATCTTGCGCGCCCCGCTCTCGCCGTTCAGGATACGCTGCCAGGTCGGTTCGACACCGCAGCCGAGTGGCGACACCATGCCGAGGCCCGTGACGACGACTCGTCTCATATCCCAAAACTCCGGTTCTCAAGGACTCGCGGCCGATAATAAGAAACCGGTGGACCGCAGGCGCGATCCGTCCGGTTTCGTGGTCCGACCGCGGATTTTGGAGCCTTAGCTCTTCGCGTTCTTCTCGAGAAACTTGGTCGCGTCGCCGACGGTGAGAATCGTTTCCGCAGCGTCGTCCGGGATCTCGCAACCGAACTCTTCTTCGAACGCCATCACCAGCTCGACGGTGTCCAGACTGTCGGCGCCGAGGTCATCAATGAAGCTCGCGCTGTCGATAACCTTCTCGGGCTCAACACCAAGGTGTTCGACCACGATCTTCTTAACCCGTTCGCCAATGTCACTCATTGCTTAACCTCGTGTTGTTCCCTGTAGACCCGACCCCCCGGGACGATACGAGCCGTCGTGGTCGTTTTACTGCCTTTGCGTACGAACTTGATTTGGCCCCATCCTAGCCGATGCAGGGCCCGGCGAACGACGGCCAAGGCACCGCATCGCCAATATACAGGGTTTCAAAAACCTGCAATGGCGTTCTTTGCCCATCCGTTGAAGGTCCGGTTATCATACTTCAATTGCCTTGACTACAAGCCTCAATTCGCTTCGAAAACGGCCGTTTGCCACATCCGGTCCGCCCGGCGCTCGGCCGGCCGGATTACGTTCAGATCATGGCCATGCCGCCATTGACGTGGATGGTCTGGCCGGTGACGTAGCCCGCTTCGGTCGAAGAGAGATAGACCGCAGCTGCAGCAATATCCTCCGGCGTTCCCAGCCGGGCGGCCGGAACCTTGGTCAGAATCGTCTCGCGCTGCTTGTCGTTGAGCGCATCCGTCATCGGCGTCTTGATGAAGCCGGGCGCGATGCAGTTCGCGGTCACGCCACGCTTGGCATATTCGGCGCCGAGCGTCTTGATCATGCCGATCAGACCCGCTTTCGACGCGGTGTAATTGCCCTGCCCGGGATTGCCGGTGACGCCGACCACCGAGGTGATCGCGATGATGCGGCCGAAGCGCTTGCGCATCATCAGCTTGGTCGCGGCGCGCGCGAGACGGAAAGTCGCGGTGAGGTTGACGTTGATGACCTCCTCCCAGTCCTCGTCGCGAAGCTGCACGAAGAGATTGTCGCGCGTGATGCCGGCATTGGCGACGAGGATATCGACCTGCCCCATCGCAGCTTCCGCCGCGGGCACCAGCGCCTCGACCTCGTCGGCCTTGGAGAGATTGCAGGGCAGCACGTGCACGCGCTCGCCGAGCTTGCCTGCCAACTCGTCCAGCACCTCTTTCCGTGTCCCCGAAATCGCGACCGTGGCGCCCTGCGCGTGCAGCGCCAGCGCGATCGCGCCGCCGATGCCGCCGGTCGCGCCGGTGACGAGCGCCTTCCTGCCAGTCAGATCGAACATGAAAAGCTCCTCACCCCTGCTTCGCGGCAGCCAAGGCATCCTTCAAGGCATCCTTGGCAGCGGTAATATCGTTCGGCCCGCCGACGGCGACGCCAACGGCACCGTCGGCAATGCGCTTGACGAGACCGGTCAGCACCTTGCCCGCGCCGATCTCGAAGAAACGCGTCACGCCCTGGCCGGCCATATAGGTCACCGACTCGCGCCAGCGCACCGTGCCCGTGACCTGCTCGACCAGGCGGCGGCGGATCTCGTCGGGATCGGTGATGGCGCTCGCCAGCACGTTGGACACCAGCGGCGCTGCGGGCGCCTTGATCGTGACCTTGGAGAGCGCCTCGGCCATCGCGTCGGCGGCCGGCTGCATCAGTTTGCAATGGAACGGCGCGGACACCGGCAACAGCATCGCGCGCTTGGCGCCCTTGCCCTTGGCGATCTCGACCGCGCGATCGACCGCCGCCTTGTCGCCGGAGACCACCACCTGACCGCCGCCATTGTCGTTGGCGGCCTGGCAAACCTGGCCCTGTGCCGCCTCATTGGCGACCTCGATCGCCGCCTCGTAGTCGAGGCCGAGCAGCGCGGCCATCGCGCCGGCGCCGACCGGGACGGCCTTTTGCATTGCGAGACCGCGGGTGCGCAGCAGCCGCGCGGTATCGGAAATCGTCAGGCTCCCGGCCGCGGCCAGCGCCGAATATTCACCGAGCGAGTGCCCCGCGACGAAGGCCGCATCCCGCCCCACGGAAAATCCGGCCTCGGCCTCCAGCACGCGCAGGGTGGCGAGCGAGACCGCCATCAGCGCCGGCTGGGCGTTTTCGGTGAGCTGGAGGGTCTCCGCCGGGCCGTCCCAGATGGTCGCCGTAAGCTTTTCCCCAAGCGCGGCATCGACCTCGTCGAACACGGCGCGGGCCGCAGGAAAGGCGTCGGCCAGGGCCTTGCCCATGCCGACCGCCTGGGACCCCTGCCCCGGAAATGTGAATGCTGCCGTCATCGGCGCTCCCTGGCTTGCTGAGCCTCGTCAGGATCGGGCGGCCAATCTACGCCGGGCGCGGGCCGTTGTTCCCGATCATGCTCCAAAGGGGGCCGTAGACACTGACCGGGGCCGCAATGTCAAGTCGCGAGGGGCCGTTTGGCCGGCAGCCAGTTGGGGACACCGCACCCTGGAGGCCCAGCCGACCAAGCCTCGCCCGCGCCGGCTGCAGGCCCGACGCTGGCAAAACGTTTACGCTGTCCGGAACTTCGCCACCGCGTTTAAGCGGCCCTCAATACCGCCGGCCTAGGTTGCCGCCATGGCACCTCAGGTCCCCCAGATTTCGACGGCTTTGCCCGCCGCCGCGCAACCGCATCGGCCCTGGCAAGGCTTTGTCGCCTGGTTGCTCAGCAGTCCTAGCCGGCAGCCCGACGACATCCACAGCGAGTTGCTTCAGCAGAGAACGAACAAGACCAGGACGCTCGTCGTGGCCGTGCTGGCGTCCCTCTTGATCGCATCGCTCTCCGCTGCGCTGACCGGCGCGATATGGGCCTATGCCTGGGTGGCAGCGGAAGTCGTCCTCGGCTCCACACGGCTCTATCTGATGATGAAGGCCGTCACGCGGGCGAGTTCGGACCCGTCCTCTGCGAACGGCACACCTATCTGGGCCGGACTGACGGCCACCGTCCTGATTTCCGCCGGCTGTTATCAATGTGTCGCTTCGGGCATGTGGCTGCTGATCCTGATGGCAGGCATCGGGCTTGCAAACTTGGTCGGTGGAATTGCCTCACGCAACGCCGGGACCCCGCGTTACGGAATTCTGATGATTTGCATCCTGACGCTGCCCTTCGCGCTCGCCACGATCCTGTCGCCAATCCCGTTTCTGTTCGTCATCGGCGTGCAGACGCCGGTCTACACCGCAGGAATGATCTTCCTGCTGCTGGAAAATCACAAGATCCTGCTCGAGCTCCATCACTCCGAGCGCAACAATCGCCTGATGGCCCATCACGACCTGCTCACCGGTCTGCCCAACCGCGCCTTCAATTTGAAGCTCTTCGCCGAGCTGCTCGACGGCCCGTGGCCGGAGGCAACGTCACAAGCCTCGAAGCTCACCGTGTTCTGTGTCGATCTCGACGGCTTCAAGGGCGTCAACGACAGGTTCGGGCATGCTGCCGGCGATGCTGTCCTCGTCGCAGTGGCCAAGCGCCTGCGTGCCAGCGTGCGCGACGTCGATTTCGTGTGCCGCCTCGGGGGCGACGAATTCGTCGTGCTGCTGCCCCACATCACCGACGGCGAAGCAGCTCTCGTCGCGCAGCGGATCATCTCGCGCGTCTCGGAGCCGTTCGAGTTCGCACCAGCCGCCCGCGTCGGAGCCAGCATCGGTCTCGCATCGGCGCCACGCGACGGCGTGACCGCCGATGAACTGCTGAGCGCGGCCGACCGTGCGATGTACGAGGCCAAGCGCCGCGGCAAGGGCGGCTTCGTGATTCACGCGTCCGGCATCGAAGAGATCACCGAAGTGGTGCCGCTCGTCCCTGCGGCGCGAGCTCCGGCGCTCGCCTGCTAGAAACCGCCAGCCTGTTGGTTGGCGTCGACTTTGACCCCGGCCCTCGCGCGCCGCGCGCTGTTCACGAGCTGCCCGGGGCGATCCTCTTGATCAGGCTTGGCGGTGGCGAGCCGCAGCACGGCAAGATAGCTCGGCTGCACCTCCATGCGGCCGGCATGCCGGCTTTCGCAGAGCAGGCGATGTACCTTCGGCAAATTGTAGCAGGGCACATAGAAGAGCAGATGATGCTCGAGGTGGTAGTTCACGTAGTAGGGCGCGATGAACAGCCGCTCGAGAAAATTGGCATGCGTGGTGCGGGTGTTGCGCAAGGGATCGCTGCTGTCGGGCACGACGGCATGCTCCGCGATGTTGCGGATGCGGGTGATCACCATCATCCAGGTCAGGAGCGGCACCAGCCATAGCAACGGATAGGCCCACCACACGCCGGCGGCCGCGAGCACCGCAAACAGAAGCGCATTCGTGAGGCATTGCGGCCCGAGCTGCTCCCAGAAATGCGCGGCGCGCTGCGACCACGGCCAATCCTTCGGGCCGAGCGCACTGAACAGTTGTGCCTTACGCTGCTGGTAGCCGGTCTGTCCGGTGAGATCACGGATAAACTTGCGGCGGTAGCTCAGCTTGGTGATCGGGAACGGCGCCGACAGCACGAGATCGGGATCGTCCTCCTGCTGGGTGCGCGCGTGGTGCTGCAAATGATAGCGGCGATAGCTGCGCGTCTCCGCAAACAGCGGATAGGCGCAGAACCATTGGCTGAGCGCCAGATTGGTCTTTTCATCCGGCGACAGACAGCCATGCGCGCCGTCATGCATGAGGATCGCGAGGCCCAGCTGGCGTGAGCCGATGATCGCGACCGCGAGAATATAGGTCAGCGGATTGGGCCACCACGCCACCAGCGCGATCGCAGCCGCGATCAGCGCCCAGGCGTGCACGATCAGTGCTGCGCCCTTCCAGGTGACGCGCTCACGCACATCGACGAGTTGGTCCTCGGTCAGGAAATCGCGGGCACGCATGCGAAGCGCGGTCATGGCCTAGCTCTCCCCGTCCGATGGTGTTGATGCGTCGCGATGGTCGACGAGCCGCAGGCGCGACGTATCGCTCGCCGATTTCGCCTGCTCGCCGAGCACGCGCAGCATCTCCGCGCACAGCTCATCCGCCGAGCGGCCCATCGCGTAGCCTTCCACGATGACGCCGATCGCCACCGCCCAGAACCTGCGCGAGCTCTCGTCGGGCGCGCGCAACGTCCGCCAGCCGTGGCGCTCGACCTGGGCAGCGTAGGCGCGCGCACCCTCGGCATGCAGGCGCTCGATGGTGCGCTCGACCAGCGGCGCGAGATCCTGTCGCCGCCGCGTCAGCGTCAGCGCTTCGACGAAGAAGGCCACCGAATCGGTCGCCGTCACCGTCTGCGTCAGCGCGTGCGTGTAGGCCTGCGGCGTGTGCGCCTTCAACGCCGCCTGCTCGGTGGCGCGCGCCAGATACAGCAGGTCGCGGCAGGCGCATTCGACGAACAGCGCCTCCTTGGTGCGGAAGTAATAAGTGATCTGGCTCGGGAATGCGTTCGCGGCGGTCGCGATGTCGGAAATCGATGTCCCGGACAGCCCCTGCTCCTTGAACAAAGGACTGGCCGCATCGAGCAGCAGCGAGCGCATCTTGCGGCCCGCCGAGCGGGTGGCCCGGGCAGCATGCTTGGGGTCGCCCGCCGGCGCATCCACCGGACCTCTGACAGATTTGGCCATCGGCTCCTCCCGTCATTTATTTGTATGACATACAAACAAATAAATCAAGGCAGAGGAGCGTGCAGCTTTGGATTGCTCTGGAATCGAAAGGGGCCGCTCAGGAGCGGCCCCTTGCCGGTAAAAATGGTTTCGAGATGAAATTCAGCCCCGGCAAGAAAAAGCCTACAACTTTCTGTAACTTCAGGGGATTCCGTACGAGTCCGGTGTTCCCCTGCCGGAACCCGCCATGTGCCCTCCGTCTGCGCGCATTCCCGAAACCTGCTCCCCGAACCTTGCCAAGGCCGCCAAAATCCGTATAAAGCGCGCCATCCGCAGACCCCGGCCGGGAGCTGAACGGACGGTCTCAGCAAATTCACACCCTTCATTTTGATGTGGTGATTTTGATGTGGCAGGGCCAGTCGGCCCGTCGTCCCGTGTTTCCGCCTTCTGAGCTTAAGTCCGAGTCCTTTCCGAAGGCCTCGAAGGGCTTGACGCCGGGTGAAGCGCCAACATGAGGAAAGGACTTCCATGCCTCTTTACGAGCATGTCTTTCTCGCGCGTCAGGACGCGAGCCCGCAGCAGGTTGAAGAGTTGACGACCCAGATGACCGGTATCGTCGAGGGTCTCGGCGGCAAGGTCACCAAGACCGAGAACTGGGGCGTGCGCTCCCTCACCTACCGCATGAACAAGAATCGCAAGGCGCACTTCGTGCTGCTCAACATCGACGCGCCGTCCGCGGCGATCGCCGAGATCGAGCGCCAGGAGCGCATCAGCGAAGACGTGATCCGCTATCTCAGCGTCCGCGTCGAGGAGCTGGAGGAAGGTCCCTCCGCGATGATGCGCAAGGCCGACCGTGACCGCGAGCGCGATGACCGCGGCGGTGGATTCCGCGGCGAGCGTGAAGGCGGCTTCCGCGGCGACCGCGAAGGCGGTTTCCGTGGTGGCGACCGCGAAGGCGGCTTCCGCGGTGACCGCGGCCCGCGTCGCCCGCGCGACGAAGCTGAAACCACCACGACGGATGCGGAGTAAGATCAATGGCTGAAGCTGGTGCACGCCGTCCGTTTTTCCGTCGCCGCAAGAGCTGCCCGTTCACGGGCACCAATGCGCCGAAGATCGACTACAAGGACTCCAAGCTGTTGATGCGTTACGTCTCCGAGCGCGGCAAGATCGTGCCGAGCCGCATCACCGCCGTGTCCGCCAAGAAGCAGCGTGAGCTCGCCCGCGCCATCAAGCGCGCGCGGTTCCTCGGCCTCTTGCCCTACGTGATCCGCTAAGACGAATTTCGACTGGCGGCGACACGCCGCCGGTCGCTTCTTTTTCTTCTCATAAGGCTTCCGGGTCGTCCGGTTGCCGATGGTTGGGGCGAAACGCCTCTAACCGCTCGAAGGGAGCGGGACAGCTGATGATGGCACTTGCACTCATTGCCCTGATCGCCGGCGCTGCGTCGGCGCTGATGTTCGCCTCGATCGTCTCGCGCGCGCTGATCTCGCTCGTCCTGTTCTACCTCTCGCCCCTGCCGCTGATGGTCGCCGCGATCGGCTGGGGGCCGCTACATGCGAGCCTCGGCGGCATCGCCGCTGCGATCGGCCTCGGCGCCATTTTCGGCCTGCCCTACTGCCTCGCCTTCGCCGTCACGGTCGCGCTGCCGGCCTGGTGGCTCGGCCATCTCGTGCTGCTCGGCCGCCATACTACGCCCGCCGTGATCACCGCGGGCACAGAGTTGCCGGCCGAACCCGAGATCGAATGGTTTCCGGTCGGGCGAATCCTGCTCTGGATCGCCGGCTTTGCCGCGCTGATCACGATCGCGGCGCTGCTCACGCTCGGCAGCGACGCCGAAGGCATCACGACCTCGCTGCGCCGCGGCTTGATGCGCATCCTCCGCTCGGCCGATCCGCAGGTCTCCGGCGATGCCGACCAATTCATCGATGCGCTGGTGACCGTCGCACCGGCCGTCGCCACCATCGTTTCGATGATGACGCTCACCCTCAACCTCTGGCTCTCGGCCAAGGTGACGGCGACGTCGGGACGGCTACGCCGTCCCTGGCCCGCGCTGATGACCGCCGAGCTGCCGTCGGTGACGCTCGCGGTGCTGTGTATCGCCATCGCCTTCTGCTTCGCCGGCGGGCTGATGGCGATCGCCGCGCAGATCATCACGGCGGCACTGATGATGGCCTATGCGGTGACCGGCTTCGCCGTGCTGCATACGCTGACGCTTGCGCTGAAGAGCCGCGCGTTCTGGCTCGGCTCGACCTACGCCGTCGTCGTCGTGCTCGGATGGCCCGTGATCGCGATGATCGCGCTGGGGCTTGCCGATGCCGTCTTCGGTTTCCGCGAGCGCTTCCTGCGCAACCGGCCACCGCCACTGCCAACCCCTTAAGTCCAACTCAAATCCCAACTCACAGCACTTCAAAAGGAGAACGATTATGGAAGTCATTTTGCTGGAACGCGTCGCCAAGCTCGGCCAGATGGGCGAAGTCGTGAAGGTTCGCGACGGCTATGCCCGCAATTTCCTGCTCAAGCGCGGCAAGGCGCTGCGCGCCACCGCCGACAACCGCGCCAAGTATGACGGCATGAAGGCCGAGCTCGAGGTGCGCAACCTCCAGGCCAAGGGCGAGGCGTCCAAGGTCGCCGAGAAGATCGCGGGCAGAAACATCGTCGTGATCCGTCAGGCTTCGGAGGCCGGCCAGCTGTTCGGGTCGGTCACCGTGCGCGACGTCGTCATGGCGTTCGAGGCCGATGGCGTTTCGCTCGCCCGTCCGCAGGTGCAGCTCGACGCGCCGATCAAGACCATCGGCAAGCACACCATCACGATCGCCGTCCACCCGGAGGTCGAGATCGAGGTCACCGTGACGGTTGCGCGCAGCCAGGAAGAAGCCGAGCGCATCAACCGCGGCGAGGACATCTCGACCCGCAACGAGGACCGCGACGCCGCCGCCGAGGCGATCGCCGCCGCCGGCGAGTTCTTCGATCCGGAAGCCCAGCACGACGACGTGCAGCCGGCTCCGGCTGTGGAAGAAACCGAGAAGTAAGCCCGCGCTCACGCGCCAAACGGAGGCCCGGCCGCCTATGCGGCCGGGCTTTTCGTTTTGGCCGCGACGTCCTCGCTCAGCATCGCGACGACGCGGAGGCCGCGATGAGCAGCCTCCGGTGCAGTGACGAAATGAACGTCTCTCTAGCGGGAGATCGGCGGGGTCGGCGAGCCGGACGGCTCGGCCGGAGCCGGCGGGGCGGTCGCGGTCGCAGCCGGCGGCGCGTCCTGGGGCTTGGCCGCCGCTGGTGCAGAGGCGCCGCTGCCGTTTGAAGAGGCATCGGCGGGCTTCGCCGCGGTGTCGGCCGGCTTCTGCTCAGGCGCAGCCTCGGCCGGTTTCGCAGAGGCCGGCGGAGCCGGCGTCACCTGCGGCACCGGATCGGACCGCAGCGCGGGGCTCTGGCTGGTCGAAGGCTCGACCTTGGCGCTCTCGGGCTTATCGGCCGGCTTCTCCGCCGGCTTATCCTTTGCGCTGTCGGGCTTGGTATCGGTATCGATCTTGGCGCTGTCGTTCTTTGTATCGTTCTTGGGCTCGCTCTTCTTGTCCTCGGCTGCGGCAGGCATCTCCTTGGGCGTTTCGCCCTTGGGCGCATCAGCCTTCGGAGCTTCCTCGGGCTCGGGCTTGCCGCGCTTGCTCAGACGCTGCTTGGACTTGCGGCCCTCGGGGCTGCGGTCACTGGTCGCCTGGCCATCGGGCTTGGCACCGTCCTTCGCACCCTCTTCGCTCGGCCGCGCCATCCGCCTCGAACCCGCGCGGCCGGTCTCGGACGCCGGAGCGCTTTCACCGTCAGGCTTCGCCGCGTCCTGACGCTGACGCCGGCTGGGATGCTCGGGCTGTTGCGTGGCGCTGGAATTGGCCTCCTTCTCCTTGTCCTTCTCCTTGGCGCCGTCCTTCTTGTCCTTGCCGTCCTTGGCCTGATAGCGCGCGTCGGTCGCTCCGTTGGAGACGAGGTAGGAGGAGAGCACGCCCGCCATGTCGGAGCTCGTGGTGTAGTGCTGGCGCAAAAAGCCCGGCAGCGAGCCCGGCGGCACCGACTTGAGCAGCCCACGAGGCGACTTGTGGCAGGCATTGCAGGTCTGGGCGAAGATCTGGGACGGGCTCTTGCCGGCCTCGAGGTTCGTCGCCTGCGCAAACGCCGCCTCTGGAGCGCCAAGGCCAATCAGAAGCAACACCGTCGCGAGGCTGAGCGCACGGCTCGACATCCCGTCATCTCCATTGAAACTGCCGGCCGGCGCGCGTCAGGCGGCGCCGGCGGCGGGTCACCTTTTATCCGATTGCGCTGCAATTGGAAGCGCGCTCATGACGCAAGGATGTGATCGCGCGTTTTGCGAATATCGGCTTTGAACACAACGCAATAGCAGGTCCTGAACCGGCCTCGCCCATGAGGAGGCGCAGCTGCGCGGCCTGGAGATCGGCAGCAAGCCGAGGCTGAAGCTGGCGGGCGAAAAATGAAAATAAAGGCTAGTGGCGCAGGCGCGAGGCTGGATAGAGTCGCGAGACCGGCAGCGCGAGCTGCGCACGGAACTGCGCCAGAGTCTCGGCCGGCAGCTTGGACCGCTCAGGTTCCGGGCGGGAAGCGTCCTCCATGGCAGCAATCAGCGCCGACAGCCAGATCCGGCTGCCTGCCTCGCTTTTCCAAGCCTGATGCCAAGCCTGATGCAATGTCTGCAGCTTCTGCCGCATCGTCGCCTCGTCTCCTGACGGCCGCGAATCGGATTAATTCCCTGCCCGCCGGCTCGTTCCAAGCTCACCCGAAAGAATCCGGGCTTCTGTGATCTGCTTCACAAAGTGGTGGTCGGAATTGTCCTAGACCGTCACCATGAGCAAGAAGATCCAAACCTCCTTCGACGTGCAGGACGATCTCCGTACCGACTATGCGTTGATCGCCACCGGCGTTGCCGCCGCCCTGGTTGCGCTGGTCTACCTCCTGATCGTCTAAACAGTCGGCCGGCCAGTGCGCCGCATGATGCGCGCCTGCAAATTTGGTCTGCGCGCCGACATATAAGGTTCACATCATCCGGATTTTTCCGCGGCCCGTCCGAGGCGGACGGAGCCCGCTGCCATAAACCCGGCGAACCCCTTCAAGCTCCTCACATTTCCACCAGGCAGCGGTGCGAAGACTCGGCCGTCGGCGCAGCAGCAACCGTCAAGCGTTGACAACGCGCGACGAGACGATTCACACACGGCGTTGTGTGAATCGGGCATAAGGCATGCGGGCGCTTTCACTGCGTCGGAGAGAAGCGCTTTATCCCCGGCCCGCGCTCGCAACGAAAAAGTACGAAACGATCGATGGCTCTGACTGATTCCACCGTCCTGAAACTCGCGCCCGATGCCGGAACCCCCGCCTACCGGAGCGCACCGCACAACATCGAGGCGGAACAGAGCCTTCTGGGCGCCATTCTGGTCAACAACGACGCCTTCTACCGCGTCTCCGACTTCCTCGAGCCCAAGCACTTCTTCGAGCCGCTGCACCAGACGATCTTCGAGACCGCCGGCAGCCTGATCCGGATGGGCAAGATCGCCACCCCGGTGACGCTGAAGACGTTCCTGCCCGCCGATACCGACGTCGGCGGCATGACCATCGGGCAATATCTGGCGCGGCTCGCGGCGGAAGCAACCACCATCATCAACGCCCAGGACTATGGCCGTACCGTCTACGACCTATCGTTGCGGCGTGACCTGATCGGCATCGGCGAGGACATGGTCAATGTGGCCTATGACGCCCCGGTCGATTTCCAGCCGCGGGCGCAGATCGAGGACGCCGAGCGAAAGCTTTACGAACTGGCCGAGTCCGGCCGCTATGACGGTGGCTTCCAAAAATTCTCGCAAGCGTTGGCGGTTGCGGTCGACCTCGCGGCAAAGGCGTTCCAGCGCGACGGAAAGCTGTCCGGCATCTCGACCGGCATGCGCGATCTCGACACCAAGATGGGTGGCCTGCAGCACTCCGACCTCATCATCGTCGCGGGCCGTCCCGGCATGGGCAAGACCTCGCTTGCGACCAACATCGCCTACAACGTCGCACGAGCCTACGTTCCGGAACTCCAGGCCGACGGCACCACGAAGGCCGCCAATGGCGGCGTGATCGGCTTCTTCTCCTGCGAAATGTCGGCCGACCAGCTTGCCACGCGTATCGTGGCCGAGCGCACGGGCGTTCCCTCCTCCCACATCCGCCGCGGTGGCATCTCGGAGGCCGATTTCGAGAAGATCCGGGAAGTCTCGATCGAGCTGCAATCGCTGCCGTTCTATGTCGACGCGACTGGTGGCCTGTCGATCTCGCAATTAATGGCGCGCGCGCGCCGGCTGAAGCGACAGAAGGGCCTCGACCTGCTCGTAATCGACTACATCCAGCTGCTCTCGGGCTCGGGCAAGCGCGCCAGTGACAGCCGCGTGCAGGAAATCACGGAGATCACAACCAGTCTGAAGGCGCTCGCCAAGGAGCTCAACGTTCCCGTCATCGCGCTGTCCCAGCTCTCACGCCAGGTCGAATCCCGCGACGACAAACGGCCGCAACTCTCCGACTTGCGTGAATCCGGATCAATCGAGCAGGACGCCGACGTCGTGCTGTTCGTTTACCGCGAGGAATATTACCTCGCGATGAAGGAGCCCCGCCCAGGCACGCCTGAACACGAAAAGTGGCAGCTTGACATGAGTCTTGCGCACGGAAAGGCCGAGGTCATCATCGGCAAGCAGCGCCACGGCCCGACCGGCACCGTCGATTTGGCGTTCGAAGCCTCAGTCACGCGGTTCGGAGACCTCGCACCTGACAGTCAGCTGCCGGCTCGTAGCGGCAGCGACTACTGAGTTCCTTGAACCAGAGCGGCCCCTTGCGTAAAACGACGCCATGACAATGGCGTCCGATCCGAACCACATCCCGCAAAACGGCCTCCTCTCCGCGGATGCCAACCAGGCCGCGGCGCTCGCCGCCTATGGCGGCGTGCTCACTGTCGACCTCGACGCGGTCGTCGCCAATTGGCGCAAGCTCGAGAAGACCGCGGTGCCGGCCGAATGCGCCGCCGTGATCAAGGCCGACGCCTATGGCTGCGGCACTGAGCCGGTGGCGCGCGCCCTGCACAAGGCGGGCTGCAAGACCTTTTTCGTCGCGACGATCGAGGAAGCGCGCACCGCGCGCGCGGCGGTGCCGACCGCGACGATCTACGTGCTTGGCGGCTATTTCCAGAACACCGGCGAGCATTACGCCAAGATCGACTGCCGCCCCGTGATCGGCGATCTCAACGAGCTCGCCGAATGGGACGTGTTCTGCCGCCGCACGGGCTGGACCGGAGGCGCTGCCATCCACATCGACACCGGGATGAACCGGCTCGGGCTGACGCTTCAGGAGGCGCAGGCCATCATCCCGCGCATCCATGCCGGCGATCACGGCATTACACTGGTGATGAGCCATCTGGTCTCCGCCGAACAGCTCAACAGCCAGGTCAACGCAAAACAGCTCGCGGCCTTCCGCGCCATCGCGAGCGAATTCGCGGGCGTGCCTGCGGCGCTCGCCAATTCGTCCGGGATCTTCCTGGGCGCCCCCTTCCAGTTCGAGCTGGTGCGGCCGGGCGCAGCGCTCTACGGCGTCAACCCGACGCCGGAGGCCGACAATCCGATGCAGCCGGTGGTCGATCTCAAGGCCCGCATCGTGCAGATCCGCAACATCGAGCGCGGCGAGAGCGTCGGCTATGGCGGCACCTGGACGGCGCGGCGCCCAACGAAGCTCGCGATCATCGCGGTCGGCTATGCCGACGGCTACTTCCGCGCCGCCAGCTCCAATGACGGCACCCGCGGCGCCGAGGTGATCGTCGCCGGCAAGCGCTGTCCGGTCGCGGGCCGCGTCTCCATGGATCTGATCGCGATCGACATCACCGATCTGCCGCCGAACGCGGTGCGGCGCGGCCACATGGCGACGCTGCTCGGCGAAGGCATCACCGTCGACGAGCTCGCGCATCATTTCGGCACAATCGGATACGAGGTGCTGACGAGCCTCGGCCAACGCTATGCCCGCGTCTACAAGGGCGGCAATGCACAAGCGCCGGTCGAACAGCCGGTCCTCGCGCAGCCTGCCGCGACGCCTGCCGCCGAGCCACCCGCGCCGCCGCCATTGGAGCAGCCGGCAAGCCCGCCGCCACTGCCGGGCTAAAGCGCGATGAGATTAGGATGAATCGTCATCGCGCTTTAGGTTGTTGTTTGCGCATGATCTTTTCGGAAAACCGCTTCACACTTTTCCGGATCATGCTTTAGACAGAGATCTCGTGCCCCGGACGCAGCGCAGTGCGCCGCTCTTCGCGGCGTAATGCGCTGCTGGGCCGGGGCCCAGTGCTTCTGGTAAAATGGATCGCTGCTCTGTGGAGCAGCGTTACACGCTGCACCGCGTCCGGAACACGAGGCCTACTTCTTTCGGCTATCCAGCGCGGTCTTGCAAGACGCGCTGAGTTGATCGCGCTTGGCATTGAGGCAGGCGATGATCTTGCCGCCGCCGGGGGCGATGCCCGCGCAGAATTTGTCATAGTCCGCCTTGCACGCGCCGCGCGGATCGGACGATTGTGCCGAAGCGACACCGGAGAACGCGACGGCGACGACGATAGCGGCAAAGCTCAACTTGGACATTGTATCTCCGGATACGGAAGGCAGAAGCCGGTTAGCTCTACATGAAGATTGCGACATTCAACATCAACAATATCAATCGCCGCCTGCCGAATTTGTTGGCCTGGCTGCGCGCGGCGAAGCCCGAAATCGTGGCATTGCAGGAGTTGAAAGCAAGCGATCGCGAGTTCCCGCGCGCTGCGATCGAGAAAGCCGGCTACGGCGCGGTCTGGCGCGGACAGAAGACCTGGAACGGCGTCGCCATTCTCGCGCGCAATGCCGAGCCCGTGTTGACCCGCGACCGCTTGCCCGGCGACGCTGACGACATCGAGGCGCGCTACATCGAGGCCGCCGTGCGCGGCATCATCGTCACAAGCATCTATTTGCCGAATGGCAACCCGCAGCCCGGACCGAAATTCGACTACAAGCTCGACTGGTTCGCGCGCCTGAAGCGCCACGCGAAGACCTTTCTCAAACAGGACCTGCCGGTCGTGCTCGCCGGCGACTACAACGTCGCCCCGACCGCGCTCGACATCTATCCGACGAGATCCTGGGACAAGGACGCCCTGATCCAGCCCAAGAGCCGCGCGGCCTTTGCCTCACTGATCACACAAGGCTGGTGCGATGCCATCCGTGAGCTGCATCCTGAGAAGCGCATCTACACCTTCTGGGACTACAAGCGGAACCGCTGGCCGCGCGATGCTGGTTTGCGCCTCGATCATTTGCTGCTAAGCCCGATGCTTGCGCCGCGGCTGATTAAGGCGAGCGTGGACAAGAAAGTCCGCGGCGAGGACCGCGCCAGCGATCACGCGCCGGCGTGGATCGTGCTGAAATAGACGAATGAACCCCTGGGTGGGCGCCCCCCTGCCAACTGACGCGAAAAAATAAGCCGCCGGTAAGGAAAATGTAAGCCGGCTGTCAAGCGTGCCTTGCCGTGTCCGGGCATCCTGCCCCGAGCGAAACAACGCCGGGAGATATCCCGATGACAACGGCCTTTAACGTATTCGAGTCACGGCGGAATACCGCGACTGGGCGGCTCGGCTTCGCAGTCCTCGCCCATTGCCGCGCTGCGTTTGTCGAATGGCGCACACGCGAGACGTTGCGCGCCAAGTTAGCTGGTCTGAGTGACCGGGAGCTGCTCGATTTCGGCATCGGGCGCGGCGAGATCGACTACGTCTCCTCCAATCGCGCCTCCGACCCGCGCGGCGCCGTCCTCCCGCCGTGAACAAGACTGCGCGCCGCCGAAAAAGTCTCAACTAACGCACTTGCGAGTACGCGCAGTCACCACAAATTCTTGCCGTCGATCACGTTCACCGGCACCGCATCGAGATCGAAATCGTCGAACAGGCGCGCGTTGATCGCGACCTTGGGATTGTCGAAGTCGGGCTTGCCGGTCGACCAGTCCGGCGACTCCGAATAGGTGCCGCAGCCGCAGCTCGCGCAATAATGATGCTTGACGGTGCGACTGCCCCATTGATAGGTCGCGACGTTCTCTTGCGGAGAGAGCAGGCGGAACTGCGCCGGCGTGTAATAGGCCCATAGTGCCCCGCGCTTGGCGCAGAGCGAACAGGTGCAGCGCGTTATGCTGACGGGGGCCTCCGTGACCTCGAACACCGTCTCGCCGCAATGGCAGCTTCCCTCGACCGGCATGACCCGCTCCTCGTTTCGAAAATGGCAGGAGATGGTCGTAGCCGAGCCCTGCTGCCAACATGCTGTCAGCATGTGCTGCTGTTTGAAAGTTGAATCGGGAAACCGGATCCCGCTCTCGTGCCCCGGACGCAGCGCAGCGTTTCCTCAACGGTGCGCTGCAGAGCCGGGGCCCACGCTTCCGAGAGGAACGCGTGCAGGATGAGTCCCGGCTCTGCGCCGCAACGCTAAGGGCGTTGCAGCGCGGCCGGGACACGAGAGTGAGTGCACAGCAGCACCCACGCTTCCACCATTGCGCATTCGCCCACAGGAACGCCCCCGGCTACACTCCCCCGATTCCCGGAGCCTCCCCTTGGCCTTCCTGTTCGTCCTCGTCGTCGGCCTGATCGCCGGCACCATTTCCGGCATCGTCGGCACGGGGTCGTCGATCATGCTGATGCCGGTGCTGGTCTATGAATATGGGCCGAAGGAAGCGGTGCCGATCATGGCGGTCGCCGCCGTGATGGCGAACCTGTCGCGAATCCTCGCCTGGTGGCGCGAGGTCGACTGGAAGGCGTGCGCGGCCTATTCCATCACCGGCATTCCCGCCGCAGCGCTCGGCGCACGGACGCTGCTGGCGCTGCCCTCGCACGCCGTAGATATCGCGATCGGCGTCTTCCTGATCGCGATGGTGCCGGCGCGGCACTGGCTCGCGCGGCACGATCTGAAAGCCAATCTCTGGCATCTGGCGATCGGTGGCGCGGCCATCGGCTATCTCACCGGCATCGTGGTCTCGACGGGCCCGCTCAGCGTGCCACTGTTTCTGTTCTACGGCCTCACCAAGGGCGCCTTCCTCGCGACCGAAGCCGCCTCCTCGCTCGGCCTTTACCTGTCGAAATCCGTGACCTTCGAACGCTTCGGCGCGCTGACCGGTGATGTCGCGATCAAAGGCCTCATCGCAGGCTCCTCGCTGATGTTCGGCGCGTTCATCGCCAAGCGCTTCGTGCTGCACATGAAGCCGGACGTATTCCGCATGGTGATGGACGCCATCATGGTCGCGGCGGGGCTCTCCATGCTATGGAACGCCACGCAATCCTCCTGACACCGATTCACCAGTCCCCATGGCCAAATCCACGCTCTCCTTTGTCTGCCAGAACTGCGGCGCGGCCTATAACCGCTGGCAGGGCAAGTGCGAGGCCTGCGGCGAGTGGAACACGCTGGCCGAGGAGGACGCGACCGGCAACGTACCGGTGTCGATCCGCTCCAAGCGCAAGGGGCGCACCTTCGCGCTGGAGAGCCTCGCCGGGAAAAGCCCAGACGCCCCTCGTCTGTCCTCGGGGATGACTGAGCTCGACCGCGTCACCGGTGGCGGCTTCGTGCGCGGCTCGGTGCTGCTGGTCGGCGGTGATCCCGGCATCGGCAAATCAACGCTGCTGACCCAGGCCACCAGCCTGCTGGCCCGCGCCGGCCACCGCATCGTCTACATCTCCGGCGAAGAGGCGATCGCGCAGGTGCGCTTGCGCGCCGAACGGCTCGGGCTGTCGGACGCGCCGGTGCAGCTGGCCGCGGAGACGTCGGTCGAGGACATCATCTCGACGCTGTCGGAAGGAGCGGTCCCCCGCCTGATCGTGATCGACTCGATCCAGACCATGTGGACCGACACGGTCGAGTCCGCGCCCGGCACGGTGACACAGGTGCGCGCCTCCGCGCAGGCCCTGATCCGCTTCGCCAAGAAGACGGGAGCCGCCATCATCCTGGTCGGCCACGTCACCAAGGACGGCCAGATCGCCGGCCCCCGCGTCGTCGAGCACATGGTGGACGCCGTTCTGTCCTTCGAGGGCGAAGGCTCGCAGCAATTTCGAATCTTGCGCGCCGTGAAGAACCGTTTTGGGCCGACCGACGAGATCGGTGTGTTCGAGATGACCGGCCTCGGCCTTCGCGAGGTCACCAACCCCTCAGAGCTGTTCCTGTCCGAGCGCGACCTCGGCACCCCCGGCACCGCCGTGTTCGCAGGGATCGAGGGCACCCGCCCCGTGCTGGTCGAATTGCAGGCCCTGGTGGCGCCGACCTCGCTCGGCACCCCGCGTCGTGCCGTGGTCGGCTGGGACCCGAGCCGGCTGTCCATGGTGCTGGCGGTGCTGGAGGCCCATTGCGGGGTCAAGCTGTCCGGCCACGACGTCTACCTGAACGTCGCAGGGGGCCTGCGCATCCACGAGCCGGCCGCCGACCTCGCCGCCGCGGCAGCGCTGGTATCCTCCCTGGTTAACGCGCAGTTACCCACCGATGCCGTGTATTTCGGCGAGATTTCGCTCTCCGGCGTGGTGCGGCCGGTGGCCCAGACCCCCGCGCGGCTCAAGGAGGCCGCAAAGCTCGGCTTCAGCCGCGCCGTGCTGCCGGAATCGGCCCGGGGCGAGGCCGGCGGCGACGCCGGGCTGTCGCTCAACGCCGTGAACAGCCTGACCACGCTGGTCGCCGAGATCGCCGCCCGCGGCTCCCGCCGGGGCGAATCCGCAGGCACGCCCGAGAAAAATGCCACACCCGCCAGATTCCGCCGTGGAGAAGGCTAGCTGGAGGTGACGATCCCCGGCCCCGCCGCTATACAGCCGTCACAAAGCAGCATGGGATCGCGTGGTTCCGCACTTGCCGGGAGCACCGTCTGCCCCTCACTTAGGGCGGCGGCCAAAACACCGATTCGCTGAGCACCTTTGAGAGTACGAGCGGACCAGACCAGCCGATGCCGATTACACTCCTCGATCTGATCCTGCTCGGTGTGATGTTGATCTCGGGCCTGCTTGCCATGGTCCGCGGCTTCATGCGCGAAATCCTGTCGATCGCGGCCTGGGGCGCGGCGGCAATCGTGACGCTTTATTCATTCTCGAAGCTGCTGCCGACCGCCAAGACCTACTTCAACAACGACACGGTCGCGAGCGTCGTGGTCGTGGCCGGCGTGTTCGTGGGAACGCTGATCGTGGTCTCCGTGATTACGGTCCGGATCTCCGACATGATCCTGGATTCCCGGATCGGCGCCCTGGACCGCACCCTGGGCTTCCTGTTCGGCCTTGCCCGCGGCCTCCTGATCGTCGTGGTCGCCTTCCTGTTCTTCACCTGGCTGGTCCCGGACAAGCAGCGCCCGGACTGGGTGACGGGCGCCAAATCCCGGGTGGTCTTGCAGGGAACCGGGGATTGGCTGATGTCGCTCTTGCCGGATGACCCCGAGAACACCATCTTGAAGAGATTCAAGAAAAACAAACCAGATGATGATCAAGCTGATACCGAGCAGCCGCCTGCGGGCGGCAGCGACGGCTACAGTAAACCGGCTCGTGACAGCCTCAAGAAGCTGATCGAGAAACCCGCGGCACGTTGAATTGAGCCCGAAGAGAGGCGCGATGGACGAGATGCAAAACCCCGACTGGCACGCCCAGCTTGATCTCGACCTCCCCCCGGCCGGGCTCGAGCTTCAGGACGATCTCGAGGGGGATACGCTGCGCGAGGAATGCGGCGTGTTCGGCATTTACGGCCATCCCGACGCCGCCGCCATCACCGCCCTCGGCCTCCACGCCCTTCAGCACCGCGGCCAGGAAGCCGCGGGTATAGTATCTTACGACGGCAGCAGATTTCATAGCGAACGCCGCCTCGGTCTCGTCGGCGACACCTTCTCCCGCCGCGAGGTGATCGACCGCCTGCCTGGCAGTGTCGCGGTCGGCCATGTCCGCTACTCCACGACCGGCGCCACGATCCTGCGCAACGTGCAGCCGCTGTTCGCCGAGCTGAATGCCGGCGGCCTTGCGGTCGCCCATAACGGCAACCTCACCAACGGCCTGACGCTGCGCCGCGAGCTCGTCAAGAACGGCGCGATGATGCAGTCGACCACCGACACCGAGGTGATCCTGCATCTTGTCGCGCGATCCAAGCGCGCCCGCTTCATCGAACGCTATATCGACGCACTGCGCGAGATTGAAGGCGCCTATGCGCTGGTCTCGCTGACCAACAAGAAACTGGTCGGCGCGCGCGATCCGCGCGGCATCCGGCCTCTGGTGCTCGGCGAACTCGACGGCTGCCCGATCCTGACGTCGGAGACCTGCGCGCTCGACATCATCGGCGCACGCTTCGTGCGCGACATCGAGCCCGGCGAAGTCATCGTGTTCGACGAGAACGGCCAGGACGTCCACAAGCCGTTCCCGCCGACGGCGCCGCGGCCCTGCATCTTCGAATACATCTATTTCTCCCGTCCGGATTCCATCGTCCACGGCCGCTCGGTCTACGAGGTGCGCAAGGCGTTTGGCGCGCAGCTCGCCAGGGAAAGCCACGTGCCGGTCGACGTGGTGGTGCCGGTGCCGGATTCCGGCGTGCCCGCGGCGGTCGGCTACAGCCAGTTCTCCGGCGTGCCGTTCGAGCTCGGCATCATCCGCAACCACTATGTCGGCCGCACCTTCATCCAGCCGACGCAGGCGATCCGCGAATCCGGCGTGCGCATGAAGCATTCGGCGAACCGCGCCGCGATCGAAGGCAAGCGCATCATCCTGATCGACGACTCGCTCGTGCGCGGCACCACCTCGAAGAAGATCGTGCGCATGATGCGCGACGCGGGCGCGACCGAAGTGCACTTCCGTCTCGCCTCGCCCCCGATCCTCTATCCCGATTACTACGGCATCGACCTGCCCGATCGCGGCGGCCTGCTCGCGGCGACGCACTCGCTCGAAGAGATGCGCGAGATCATCGGCGCGGACTCGCTCGCCTTCCTGTCGATCGACGGCATGTACCGCGCGATGGGCGAGCCCGGCCGCGACCCGGCCAATCCGAAGTTTTCGGATCACTGCTTTACCGGCGCCTATCCGACGCATCTCACCGACCAGACCCAGACCGAGCAGCAGCCGCGGCAGTTGTCGCTGCTGGCGGAGGCGAGTTAAGTTGGTCGCCTTGATTTGGTCGTCCCGGCGAAGGCCGGGACCCAACCACAAGTCTGCGTGGTTCGAAGAAGGTTCGCCACGACCTTCTTAATCCAATCATCGCCGTCACGGCGTATGGGTCCCGGCCTTCGCCGGGACGACGCTTGATAGAGCTGTTCAAATGACAACCCGCCTCGCCAATCGCATCGCTCTCGTCACCGGCGCCTCGCGCGGCATCGGCTACGCCACCGCAATCGCGCTGGCGAAAGCCGGTGCGCACATCGTCGCGGTCGCGCGCACGCAGGGCGGCCTGGAAGAGCTCGACGACGAGATCCGGAAAGCAGGCGGCAACGCCACGCTGGTGCCGCTCAACCTTACCGACTTCGACGGTATCGCGCGGCTCGGCGCCGCGCTGCATGAACGCCACGGCAAGCTCGACATTCTCGTCGGCAATGCCGGCGTGCTCGGCCCCTCCTCGCCGCTCGGCCATATCGAGCTAAAGACCTTCACCGATGTGATGGCGATCAACGTGTCCGCGAATTTCCAGCTGATCCGCTGCATGGAGCCGCTGCTGAAACAATCCGACGCCGGCCGCGCGGTGTTCATCACCTCGGGCGCAGCCAACAAGGCGACCGCCTATGTCGGCCCCTACGCCGCCTCCAAGGCCGCGCTGGAAACGCTGGCGCGCGCCTGGGCACAGGAAACCGCGAGCACGAAGCTGCGCGTCAACCTGTTCAATCCAGGGCCGATCCGCACCCGGATGCGCGCAACCCTGATGCCGGGCGAGGATCCCTCGACGCTCGACACGCCCGAGCAGGTTGCCGAATTCATCGTGCCGATGTGCGCGCCGGATTGGGCCGAAACCGGCAAATTCTACGACTACAAGTCGCGCACCCTGATGAGCTTCCGCCCGCCGGCCTGACACCCGCGCATGCTGGCCGCCAGGCGGTCACGCGGCGGATTGATGAAATTTAAGTCAGCATGGGACGACCGGGTTAACCGATCGCCCGGACCGCTACGATTAGCGCATTGCCGCAAGCATCAGGACACGCTATCGGGAACATCAAGATCGTGACCGATCGCGCCGATGGTCAAAAGCCCCATCCAAGAGGGCCGCCCCGGCATCAACAATTGGAGGGAATACGATGAAGAATTTGCGCGCGTGGCGCTATGCCGCGCTGTTGACCTGTGCCGGCCTCGGCTTTGCCACCTCGGCTTCCGCCCAAGACAAGACCATCAAGATCGGCGTGCTCAACGACATGTCGAGCCTCTATGCCGACATCGGCGGGCCGAACTCGGTCGCCGCCGTAAAGATGGCGATCGAGGATTCCGGGATGAAAGCCAAGGGCTGGACGATCGACGTCGTCTCGGGCGATCACCAGAACAAGCCGGACGTCGGCGTCAACATCGCAAGGCAATGGATCGATGCCGACAAGGTCGACGCCATCGCGGATACGCCAAGCTCGGGCGTCGCGCTTGCAGTGAGCAACCTCGTCAAGGAAAAGAATTCGGTGCTGCTCAATTCGGGCGCGGCCACCGCCGACCTCACCGGCAAGGCCTGCACCCCCAATACGATCTCCTTCACTTACGACACCTACATGCTCGCCAACGGCACCGGCAAGGCGCTGACGAAAGCGGGCGGCGATACCTGGTTCTTCCTCACGGCGGACTACGCCTTCGGCCATGCGCTGGAGCGTGACACCAGCAACGTTGTCACCGCCACGGGTGGCAAGGTGCTCGGCGGCGTCAAGCATCCGCTCAACTCGTCCGACTTCTCCTCCTTCCTGCTGCAGGCGCAGTCGTCGAAAGCCAAGATCATCGGGCTCGCCAATGCCGGCGGCGACACCACCAACGCGATCAAGCAGGCTGCCGAGTTCGGCATCGTCTCCGGCGGCCAGAAGCTCGCCGCACTCCTGCTGTTCATCAACGACGTGCACTCGCTCGGCCTGAAAACCGCGCAGGGCCTCACCTTCACCGAGTCCTTCTACTGGGACCTCAACGACCAGACCCGCGAATGGTCGAAGCGCTTCCAGAAAGTCTCGCCGAAGGGCGCGATGCCCTCGATGACGGTCGCAGGACTCTATGCGGAAATCCTGCATTATCTGAAGGCGATGGACGCGCTCGGCAGCAATCCGCACGATGGCGCCAAGGTCGTCGCCAAGATGAAGGAGCTGCCGACGGATGATCCGCTGTTCGGCAAGGGCCCGCTGCGCGCCGACGGCCGCCGCCTCATCCCGGCCTATCTGTTCGAGGTGAAGAAGCCGGAAGAGTCGAAGGGCCCGTGGGACTATTACAAGCTGGTCGCCACCATCGCACCGGAAGACGCAGCCAAGCCGCTCGAGGCGAGTGAGTGTCCGCTGGTGAAGAAGTAACCGCGTAGCGATCGCGCATGTCTCCACGACGTCGTGCCCGGGCTCGTCCCGGGCATCGACATTTTGGACAACGCGCCTGCAGCTATGTACTCACGACGGCCGCTTGCGCTTATGCGCAAACGGATTGGCCTTCTCGCGCAGCGTGATCCGTACCGGCGTGCCCGGCAGCTCGAAGGCGTCGCGCATGGAATTGGTGAGATAGCGCAGATAGGCCTGCGGCACGGCGTCGGCGCGCGAGCAGAACAGCACGAAGCTCGGCGGGCGCGCCTTGGTCTGGGTGATGTAGTTGAGCTTCAGCCTGCGCCCCGAAACCGCCGGCGGCGGGTTGGCCTGGACCGCCTGCTCGAACCAGCGGTTCAGCGCCGACGTCGGCACGCGCCTGTTCCATACCGCATAGGCGTCCTGGATCGCCTGCATCAGGCGGTCGATGCCTTCCCCCATCAGGCCAGAGACGGCGACGATCGGCACGCCCTTGACCTGCGGTAGCCAGTGGTCGGCATCGCGGCGCAGGTTGGAGATCGCGCCGCCGCCCCTGCTCTCCATCAGGTCCCATTTGTTGACCGCCAGCACGACGGCGCGGCCCTCGCGCTCGATCAGGTCGGCGATGCGCAGATCCTGCTCCTCGAAGCGGTGCTGCGCGTCCATCATCAGCACGACGACTTCGGCAAAGCGCACGGCGCGCAAGGCATCGGCGACCGAGAGCTTCTCCAGCTTCTCCTCGATGCGCGAGCGGCGGCGCAGGCCCGCGGTATCGAACACGCGGAAATCGCGCCCCTTCCAGTTGATCTCGACCGCGATCGAGTCGCGCGTGGTACCCGCCTCCGGGCTGGTCAGGAGGCGCTCCTCGCCGAGCAGATGGTTGATCAGCGTCGACTTGCCGGCATTTGGGCGGCCGACGATCGCAACCCGGATCGGACGCCTGGCGGCCTCCTCCTCGGACAGCTCCTCCTCGTCCTCGGCCTCCTCCTCCTCGGGCGGCTCCGGCATCAGGCTGCTCAGGGCATCGTAGAGCTCGCCCATACCCTCGCCGTGCTCGGCGGAAATCTGGATGGGATCGCCGAGGCCCAGCGCAAAGGCTTCCATCGCGCCGGCATCGCCGTGCTTGCCCTCGCTCTTGTTGGCGACCAGCAGTACCGGCTTGTTGGCGCGGCGCGCGAAATCGGCAAAGGCGCGATCGGTCGGCGTGAGGCCGACGCGCGCGTCGATGACGAAGAACAGCGCGTCGGCTTGCGCGATCGCGGTTTCGGTCTGTTCCTGCATCCGCGCGGTCAGCGAACCCTTGGCGCCTTCGTCGAGACCGGCCGTGTCGATGATGGTGAATGCGAGATCGCCGAGCTTTGCATCGCCCTCGCGGCGGTCACGGGTCACCCCGGGCAGGTCATCGACGAGCGCGAGCTTCTGTCCCACCAGGCGGTTGAACAGCGTCGATTTTCCGACATTGGGCCGGCCGATGATGGCGATCGTAAAGGACATGGGTCATTCGTGCGCTGCCGGGGCTGCGCCTGTCAATGCAGTGAAAAATATCAGCGGGTGAAGCTGCCGCTCGGCATCGGCGCCGGGAAAGCTCCCTGCGACTGCTGCTGCGTGGTCTGGGTCGATTGCGCGGGCTGGGCGGTCTGATCCTGATCCGGCGGCGGCGCGGTGGTGCGCTTGCGGACGATCTTCTGCTTCGGCGCCGGTGCCGCGGTGGGCGGCGCCGCCTCCGGCTGGGCCTCGCCGTCGACTTCGCCAGCCGGCGCAGCGGCGGCAGCTGCCGGCTGCTTGGTCTTCTTCGACTTCGCGGCCTTGCCGGATTTCGGCGGCTCGGGCGGCGGTGCTGCGGCAGCCGCGGCGTCCGCATTCTGCTGGTCCGGTTGCTGCTGTGCGCCCTTGTAGAGGTCCCTCGGCACGCCCTGCTCCAGGCCCGGCACGCCCTCGGGGAAGACCGGCTTGCGATCGCCCGGCAACTTCTTCTTGGTGTCGAGCCAGTCCATGAGGTCGCTCGGATCGAATCCGCCGCTCGAGCAGCCGCCCAGGAGGCCTGAGAAGGCGATCAGAACAGTAGCTGCGATCAAACGTTGCGTACGGCGCATCTCAAAGTCTCGTCCAGCTATCTCGGATCGTCAGCTCTTGGCGACCGGCGGCAGCAGAGCCTGCAAGGCCTCGGCGCGCGAGCGCAGGCCCGGCGGGGTTTCACCATCCTCCGCAATCGCATCCAGCCATTTGCGCGCGGTGGCCGCATCGCCATTGCGCCAGGCCGACAGGGCCAGCATTTCACGCGCGCTATGGCGGAAGGTCGAGCCGGCCGCGGCGGATGCCTCCAGCCGCTGCTGGATGTCCGCATAGGCCGCCGTGTCGATCAGAAGGCCGCCGGCGCGAAGCTTTGCGAGCGCCTGCAGTTCGGCACCAGCGCTGCTGTCAGCCGCGATATCGTCATACATCTTCACGGCCGCCTTGGGGTCGCGTGCGGCGGCCTCGGCTGCGGCGCGCAGGCGCGCCAGCGTGCGATAGCCCCGTGGAGCCTTGACCGCGAGCTCGGTGAAGGCCGCCTCGGCCTCGGCGTGCTTGTTCTGCTCGGATAGTTCCACGGCCTTTTCGAAGGCGGCGCCGGCTTCGGCGGCCTTCTGGGCCTCCAGGTACTGATAGCCGCGCCAGCCACCGACCGCGGCCACGATCAGCACCATCAGGGCGATGAAGTAGATCGAATACTTGTCCCACAGCTTTTTGAGCTGTTCGCGACGTACTTCCTCGTCGACTTCGTCAAATAATTCAGACACTTATGCCAATCCCATGCCCGGCCGGGAGCGCGCGCCGTAGCGTTCGCGTCAGGAATCCCGTCCCCGCGTCGCGGCTGCGATACGCTATCGATATGGCGGTGGCAAGGCGAAGCGAGCCCGATCAAGGCGTTAACCCTTCACCCAGAGGCCTTCTCGGTTCCGCCGGCCTCAGAGGGCGGCCAGTGTCTCCCGCAACTGTCGCTTGAGCACCTTGCCATTGGCGTTGCGCGGCAGCGGCTCGGAGGTGAGGACAATCGTCTCCGGCACCTTGTAATCGGACAGCCGCTCGGCGCACCAGGCACGCAGCGCCTCGTCCCCGACCGCCTCGCGCGTGACGACGACAGCATGGACGCGCTCGCCGAGCACCGGGCACGGTTTTGCGATGATCGCGCTCTCGACCACGGCCGGATGTCCGGCCAGCACGGATTCCACCTCGGCGGAATAGATCTTCAGGCCGCCGCGGTTGATCATGTCCTTCTGGCGGTCGAACACGCGGACGAAGCCGTCGGTATCGACCGAACCGAGATCGCCGGAGTGCCAGAAGCCGCCGGTAAAGCTCTCGGCAGTCGCCTTCGGATTATTCCAGTAGCCCTTGATCACGGACGCGCTTGCGATCCAGAGCTCGCCGATCTCGCCACGCGGCAGCTCGCGCCCATCCGCGTCAACTGCGACGATCCGCGCACCGGGACAGGGCAAGCCGACGCTGTCGATGTGGCGTGCCGTGAGCTCGCCCGGCATGATCGTCGACGGCGATGTGGTCTCTGTTGCGCCATAGCAGTTCATCAGCTTCAGGCCGGGAATCTTTTCGTCGAGCTTCTCGATGGTCGCGATCGGCATCGGCGCGCCGCCGAAGCCGCCGATACGCCAGCTCGAGAGGTCATAGCTGTCGAAGTCCGGCTGGAGCAGGCAGAGATTGTACATTGCCGGCACCATCACCGTGTAGGTGACGCGCTCGCGTGCGGCGAGCTTGAGATAGTCGGACGCCCTGAACTCGGGCATGATGATCAGTGTGCCGGCGCAGCGCACCATCGTCGTGATGTTGGCGACGATGCCGGTGACGTGGCTAAGCGGCACCGCCGCGATCGACCGATCGGCCGCCGTGAGCTTTAGGCAGGACACGAAGACCATCGAGGAATGGACGATGTTGCAATGGGCCAGCATCGCGCCCTTCGGCCTGCCGGTGGTGCCGGAGGTGTAGAGGATCATCGCGGTGTGCTCTTCGTCCACGTCGGTGGTCTCTTCGAGCGGCGCCCAATCTGCAAACTCGAGAAACTCCGAAAGCATCGCATCGTCGTCCACAGCGATCCGATGTTTGAGATCCGGCACGTCATCGGCATCGGGCAGCCGATCAGCGAGCGCCGCTTCGAAAAGCAAGAGCTTCGCGCCACAATCGGCTAGCACATAGGCGATTTCAGGCTTCTGCTGTCGCT
This sequence comes from Bradyrhizobium iriomotense, assembly GCF_030160715.1. GTDB lineage: Bacteria > Pseudomonadota > Alphaproteobacteria > Rhizobiales > Xanthobacteraceae > Bradyrhizobium > Bradyrhizobium iriomotense. The sequence goes on along the minus strand of NZ_BSOW01000020.1, from coordinate 94,651 downwards.
TCGAGAGCAGCACCGTCACTAACCCAAGGTGAGCGGCAGCAAGCATTGACAACACGAACTCGATCCGATTGCCGAGTAGGAGCGCAATACGGTCACCATGTTGCAGCCCCTTGTTGCGCAACCCCGCTGAAACTTGCGCCGCCTGGGGCACAACGTCGCGCCATCGCAGGCGACGCTCGCCGCAGATGAGCGCATCGCCGTCTGGATTTCGCGACGCAGCGCTCAACACCATCTCCCAGATGTTTTTGGGACGGTCTGCGAACGCCGGCACGACGCGATCTCCGAAACGTGCCTCCAGCCGCATCGGCGGAATCTGCGATTGCCACCAATCCATCGGGATGCTCCCGGCTTGTTGTTCTTGTCACCTTCCCTGCACGGACAGCCGCTTCTGTCTTGCGCTGATCGGCTGGCTCTAGGCTCCCATCACGGGAACGCCGATCACGACGGGATGGAAGGCAAAGGCAAGCGCCAGATAGGCGACGACACCGACTGCGACAGCGATCAGATCGTTGGAGGTGCCGCCAACCGGAATCGGCGGGGCGCCGGCATCCTTGCGATGCTTCAGCGAGATCCGGTCATACACTGCCCAGCCCAGGAACGACCCGAACAGGATGATGGAGCCGAGATCGCCATTGGCCAATAGATGCGCCGCTGCCCACAGCTTGATGCCTGCCAGCATCGGGTGCTTCAGCGTCGCATAGATGCGGCCGCGGATGTAGGACGCCACCACCAGGATCACAGCCGGCAGCATCAGCGCGACCGTGATGTGCTTCATCGCCTTCGGCGGATACCAGATGTCGATCCAGCCGCTGGCGCGATAGTGGCCAAAACCCCAGACGATCAGGGCAAGGCCGGCCAGCGAGACCACCGCATAGAGGATCTTGTAGGTGCCCTCGCCCAGCCGCGCGATCGCCTGCGCGCGCGCCTCGCGTTTCGTCGTGAAGATGTGGGCCGCGAAAAACAACGCGAGCCCCAGGATCATCACCAACAAGCCCACGGCATCCTCCCCTTAACGAGCGCCCCCTCTACCGGGTATCACTTCAAGCCTGCCGCCCGCAATGCGTCATTCGCGGATCACTGCTGCGTCCCGGGTTTCCTCAGCTCGCGATTGTCGACATAGCGGATCGCGATCGGCCGTCCGGCCAGCGCGCCGGCAAAGCCGTTGGTGAGCCTCAGCGGCAGGCAGGCGTTCAGCGACGCGTTAATGGCATCGAGGTACGTGGTTCGCGTGTCCGCGGGCGCGCCCGCCGTCGCAAAGGTCAGGCGCGGCGGGCCGATCAGGCTGCCCGACCTGTTGAGGCTGAAGCGCACCGACATCTGCATACCCTCCCGCGCACTATCGACTGAGGGTGGCGACCAGCACGAGCGCAGCTCGGCCATGAGGTCACCGATCGTGTCGAGATCATGATCCGGCTTTTGGTACTTCGCGCTGTCGGCTTGCGATGGAACGGTCTCGACCGTGACCTGGAGCGTCTCGCCGAACGGAAAGGGTATCTCGGTGATGCAGGGACCCTGAAATGGTCCGCCGCACGGCTCGTATGAGAACGGAATCGGCTCGAACTGAATCGGCTCAAAGTGCCGGCGCCGCGCGTCGGCAGAGACCGGCAGCGCCGTCATCAGGAGCAGAACGAGGATGCAGCGCCACATGACCAGGAAACCGCAATGCTACATCGGCAAACGTGGCATCGGCCGCGCACAGGTCAAGTGAGCGTCCGTTCACATGCGCGCGTTCAAGCACCGGCGTCGTCGCCCGGCTTGCCCGGGCGACGCGGTATTCCAGAGACGGCGAGATTGAAATCGAGAGGCCGCGGCGTACTGGACACCCCGCCTTCGCGGGGCATGACGGCGGAGAAAGGGGACGGGCGATTTACCCCTTCTTCTTCACGTCCTTGACATTGGCGAACTCGATTCCCTCGGCGCGTTCCCTTGTATAGCCGAGATAGAATTCGTTCCGGGCTAAATACACGGGGTCGCCATCGACATCGTCTGCGATGCTGGAGGTGTTGGCGGCGATGAAGGTGTCGAGCTTCTTACGATCATTCGAGGAGACCCAACGCGCAAGCTGGAATTCGCTCACCTCGAACTCGACCGGCAACGAATATTCCGCCTCGAGCCGCGCCTTCAGCACGTCGAGCTGCAACGCGCCCACGACGCCGACGAGCGCCGGTGCGCCGTCGCGCGGACGGAACACCTGCACCACGCCCTCTTCCGACATCTGTTGAAGCGCTTCCTTCAGCTTCTTCGCCTTCATCGCGTCGGTGAGACGCACGCGGCGGACGATTTCCGGCGCAAAGCTCGGCACACCGACGAAGGTGAAATCCTCACCTTCCGTCAGCGTGTCGCCGATGCGCAAGGTACCGTGATTGGGAATGCCGACGACGTCGCCGGCGAAGGCTTCGTCCGCAACCGAACGGTCCTGCGCGAAGAAGAATTGCGGGCTCGACAGCGGCATGCTCTTGCCGGTGCGCACGAGCTTGGCCTTCATGCCGCGGCTGAGCTTGCCCGAACACAGCCGCGCGAATGCGATGCGGTCGCGATGGTTCGGATCCATGTTCGCCTGGATCTTGAACACGAAGGCGCTCATGCGCGGATCGGTTGCTTCGACCTTGCGCTGGTCGCTTTCCTGCGCGCGCGGCTCGGGTGCGAACTTGCCGAGGCCTTCCAGGAGGTCGCCGACGCCGAAATTGCGCAGCGCGCTGCCGAAATAGACCGGCGTCAGATGGCCCTCGCGAAACGCCCCAAGCTCGAATGGCTTGGAAGCCTCGGTGACGAGCTCGAGTTCGTCCTTCACCGCCGACACATCGAGATTGGCGTTGAGCTTGGCCAGTTCGGCGATCTCGATCTGCTGCGCGGCGCCGGTCTTGGCGCCACCGCCTTCGAGCAGGCGCACGCCGCCGTTGGCGACGTCATAGGTGCCGAGGAAGTCGCGGCCGCGACCGACCGGCCACGTCATCGGCGTGGTGTCGAGCGCCAGCGTCTTCTCGATCTCGTCCAGAAGCTCGAAAACGTCGCGGCTCTCACGGTCCATCTTGTTGATGAAGGTGATGATCGGGATGTCGCGCAGGCGACAGACCTCGAACAGTTTTCGCGTGCGCGCCTCGATGCCCTTGGCGGCGTCGATCACCATCACGGCGGAGTCGACCGCCGTCAGCGTGCGATAAGTGTCTTCCGAAAAGTCCTCATGGCCGGGCGTGTCCAGGAGATTGAACACCAGGCCTTCGAACTCGAACGTCATGACCGAGGTGACGACGGAGATGCCGCGCTCGCGCTCGATCTTCATCCAGTCCGAGCGCGTGTTGCGCCGTTCGCCCTTGGCCTTGACCTGGCCGGCCAGATTGATGGCGCCGCCGAACAGCAGCAGCTTTTCCGTCAGCGTGGTCTTGCCGGCGTCCGGGTGGGAGATGATCGCAAAGGTCCGCCGCCGCGCCACTTCAACGGCAAGCGGGGAACGGGCCGGCGATTCGGCTGTAATGGCGATGTCGGACATGGCGGGAGCGTTTGGCAGGGAAAACGAGGCTGATCAAGCCTCATGTGGTGATTGCGGAGCCCTGTGACCACCCCCATATCGGTGGTGGGAAGGACGACCTTCCCCTTCCATAAGCAATTGCCCGCGGGGACGACCCTGCCTTGAACGGAGGGTCGTCATGGCTTGGTCCATATTGTTCGTCGCCGGTCTCCTGGAGGTCGCCTGGGCGATTGGCCTCAAATACACCGAGGGTTTCACCAAGCTGGTTCCATCGGTGCTCACCCTTGCTGCCATGGCCGGAAGCGTCATGCTTGGGCTTGCCCTCAAATCGCTGCCGATTGGAACCGCTTATGCGGTCTGGACCGGGATCGGCGCGGTCGGAACCGCCGCGCTGGGGATCATCCTGTTCGGCGAGCCGGCCACGGCACTGCGCCTCGTCAGCATTGGGCTGATCGTCGGCGGCATTGTCGGGCTGAAGCTCGTTACTTGAAAAACTGCACTGCCCACCAGGACAGCGCGGCGACGATCGCGGACGCCGGTATCGTGATCACCCAGGCGTAGACGATCGAGCTCGCCACGTTCCAGCGCACCGCCGAGACGCGGCGGGCGGCGCCGACACCGACGATCGCGCCGGTGATGGTGTGGGTGGTCGAAACGGGAACGCCGAGGAAGGTCGCCATGAACAGGGTTGCGGCACCGCCGGTCTCGGCACAAAACCCCTGCATCGGCGTCAGCTTGGTGATGCGCAGGCCCATGGTGCGGACGATCCGCCAGCCGCCCATCAGCGTTCCCATCGCCATGGCGGCCTGGCAGGACAAGACCACCCAGAACGGCACGGAGAATTCACCGCCGAGATGGCCCTGCGAATACAGGAGCACGGCGATGATGCCCATGGTCTTCTGGGCGTCATTGCCGCCATGCCCGAGCGAATAGAGCGAGGCGGAGGCGAATTGCAGGATGCGGAAGGCGCGGTCGACGGCGAACGGCGTCGAGCGCACCGAGGCCCAGGAGACGATCGCAACCAGCATCATCGCGAGCAGGAAGCCGACCAGCGGCGACAGCACGATCGCCAGCACGGTCTTCGACAATCCGCTCCAGACTGCTGCCGAGATCCCGGCCTTGGCCATGCCGCCGCCGACGAGACCGCCGATCAACGCGTGCGACGACGAGGAGGGAATGCCGAGTGCCCAGGTGACGAGGTTCCAGACGATCGCGCCGACGAGCGCCGCGAATATCACCTGTGCGTCGACGACCGCGGGATCGATGATGCCAGTGCCGATGGTTTGGGCGACGTGCAGGCCGAACACCAGGAAGGCGACGAAATTGAAGAACGCCGCCCAGAACACCGCGAATTGCGGCCGCAGCACGCGGGTTGAGACGATGGTGGCGATCGAATTGGCGGCGTCGTGCAGGCCGTTCAGGAAGTCGAACAGCAGCGCGACGGCGATCAATCCGACCAGGACGGGAAGACCCAACACGGCATCCACGGCGCAGCCCCTGCCCTAGACCTGCTCGATGACGATGCTGTTGATCTCGTTCGCGACATCGTCGAAGCGGTCCGCGACTTTCTCGAGATGGTCGTAGATCTCGACGCCCACGATGAAATCCATCGCGTTGCCGTCGCGGTGCTTCAGGAAGAGCTCCTTCAGCCCGATGTCATGGAGATCGTCGACCCGTCCCTCCAGCTTGGTCAGCTCTTCCGTGATCGCGGTCAGCATGGCGACGTTCTTGCCGATCTCCTGAAGCAGTGGCAGCGCACGCCCCACCAGGTTGGCGCACTCGATCAGAAGCCCGCCGATCTCGCGCATTGGCGGCTCGAAGGTGCGGACCTCGAACAGCATCACCGCCTTGGCGGTCTGCTGCATCTGGTCGATGGCGTCGTCCATCGAGGTGATCAGGTTCTTGATGTCGCCGCGGTCGAACGGGGTGATGAAGGTGCGGCGCACCGCGGTCAGCACCTCGCGCGTGATGTTGTCGGCATCGTTCTCGAACTGGTTGACGCGCTGGCAATAGACCGGCGTCTCCTCGCCGCCGTTCAGCATGCCCTGAAGCGCGATCGAGCCCTGGATCACGGTCTGGGCATGGCGGTCGAACAGGTCGAAGAACCGTTCCTCCTTGGGGAGAAAGGCACGAAACCAACGTATCATGGGGAAAACTGCCGGGTTGAGATTGGCCGGTCCGGAAGGACTGTCACCCAACTGTCATAGACCATTTTCAGGCCGCGCGCGTGCCACGTCACGCCGCCTGAAGCAATTCATCCACCACTTTCAGGAACCAAAGAAACCGCATCAAGATCAGAGACTTACAGAGATCTCCGGAAGTAATGTGCGATTTCGCCGACAACGCCGCGGCGGAAGGTGAGCACGCAGATCACGAAGATCGCGCCCTGAATCACCGTCACCCACTGGCCGTAGCTCGCCAGGTACTGCTGCATGGCGATGATCACGAAGGCGCCGACCACGGGCCCGAAAATGGTGCCGAGGCCGCCGACCAGCGTCATCAGCACGACCTCACCGGACATCGACCAGTGCACGTCGGTGAGCGAGGCGTTCTGCGCCACGAACACCTTCAGCGAGCCCGCAAAGCCGGCCAGCGTGCCCGAGAGGATGAAGGCCAGCAGCTTGTACTGATCGGTGCGGTAGCCGAGCGAGATCGCGCGCTGCTCATTCTCGCGGATCGACTTCAAGACCTCGCCGAAGGGCGAGTTGATGATGCGGTAGATCAAGAGGAAGCCGGCGAGGAAACCGACCAGCACGACGTAGTAGAGCACCGTGGGCTTGGAAAGATCGAAGATCCCGAACAGATGGCCCTGCGGAATACCCTGAATGCCGTCTTCGCCATGCGTGAACGGCGCCTGCAAGTAAATGAAATAGAGGAGTTGCGACAGCGCCAGCGTGATCATCGAGAAGTAGATGCCCTGGCGGCGGATCGAGATGTAGCCGGTCACGATCGAGAGCACGAAGGCTGCCGCAACGCCGGCGAGGATACCGAGCTCCGGCGGCAGCGCCCACACCTTCAGCGCATGCGCGCTGCAATAGCCGGCGGTGCCGAGGAACATCGCGTGGCCGAACGACAACAGACCGCCATAGCCGATCAGCAGGTTGAAGGCGCAGGCGAGCAGCGCGAAGCACAGCGCCTGCATCACGAAGAACGGATAGATGCCCGTGAACGGCACGGCGGCCAGAGCCAGCGCCACGAACACGAACACGATCATCTCGTCGCGCATCGCGCGCGCGGTCACAGGCAGGGTGTCGTCTGTCAAGGCTGTCATATCAGGCCGCCCTTCCCGTCAGTCCCGTCGGCTTCACAAGCAGCACCAGCACCATCAGCACGAACACGACGGTGTTGGAGGCCTCGGGGTAAAAATACTTGGTCAGGCCTTCGATCACCCCGAGCGCGAAGCCGGTGATGATCGAGCCCATGATCGATCCCATGCCGCCGATCACCACCACCGCGAACACCACGATGATGAGGTCGGCGCCCATCAGCGGCCGCACCTGGTTGATCGGCGCGGAGAGCACGCCGGCAAGCGCGGCAAGGCCGACGCCGAGGCCGTAGGTCAGCGTGATCATGCGCGGCACGTTGATGCCGAAGGCGCGCACCAGCGTCGGATTTTCAGTCGCGGCGCGCAAGTAGGCGCCGAGCTGGGTCTTCTCGATCAGGAACCAGGTCGCAAGGCACACCACCAGCGAGAAGACCACCACCCAGCCGCGGTAGATGGGTAAGAACATGAAGCCGAGATTCATGCCGCCCTTGAGCTGGTCGGGAATGGCATAGGGCAGACCGGACGAGCCGAAGTAGTTCTGGAACACGCCCTGGATGATCAGGGCCAGGCCAAACGTCAGCAGCAGGCCATAGAGATGGTCGAGCCCGGTCAGCCATTGCAGCATGGTCCGCTCCAGGATCATGCCGAAGATGCCGACCACGATCGGCGCGATGATCAACGCGGGCCAGTAGCCGATACTGAGGTAGTCGTTGTTCAGCAGGAAATACGCGACGAACGCGCCCATCATGTAGAGCGCGCCATGGGCGAAATTGATGATGTTCAGCATGCCGAAGATCACGGCAAGCCCGAGGCTGAGCAGCGCGTAGAACGAGCCGTTGATCAGTCCCACCAGTAGCTGTGCATAGAGAGCCTGCATCGATCTCGCACCCAGTCCCTTCAGCGTTCCTCATGTGGTTCGCCGGCGATGGCCGGCGAACCGTTGTTGCTTATTACTTCTTCAACAGCGCGCACTTGCTTTCGGACAGCGGCGTGAAGGCCTGATCGCCCGGCACCGTGCCGACCAGCTTGTAGAAGTCCCACGGCGCCTTCGATTCGGAGGGCTTCTTCACCTCGAACAGATAGGCGTTGTGGATGGTGCGGCCGTTCGGCTGGATCTCGCCCTTGCCGAACAGGTCGTCCTCGGTCGGCATCGACTTCATCTTCTCGACGACCTTGACGCCATCATGCGGATTGCCGCCGAGCGCTTCCAGCGCCTTGAAGTAATGACGCAGGCCCGCATAGACGCCCGCCTGCACCATGGTCGGCGGCGCGCCGTTCTTCATCTTCGCGGCAAAACGCTTGGAGAAGGCGCGGGTCTGGTCGTTCATGTCCCAGTAGAAGGTCTCGGTGAAGTTGAGGCCCTGCGCGGTCTCGAGCCCGATCGCCTTGATGTCGGTGAGGAACAGAAGCAGCGCCGCGAGCTTCTGCCCCCCCTTGGTGATGCCGAACTCGGCTGCCTGCTTGATGGTGTTGGTGGTATCGCCGCCGGCATTGGCAAGGCCGATGATCTTGGCCTTGGACGACTGCGCCTGGAGCAGGAAGGAGGAGAAGTCCGGCGTGTTGAGCGGGTGCTTGACGCCGCCGACGACCTTGCCGCCATTGGCCTGCACGACCGCCGTGGTGTCGCGCTCGAGCGCCGCGCCGAAAGCGTAGTCTGCGGTGAGGAAGAACCAGGTGTCGCCGCCGGCCTTCACCAGCGCTTGGCCCGTGGTGTGGGCGAGCATGTAGGTGTCGTAGGTCCAGTGCACGGTGTTGGGCGAGCACTGCGCGTTGGTAAGATCGGAGGTCGCAGCGCCCGAATTGATGTAGACGCCGTTCTTCTCCTTGATGACGTTGTTGACGGCAAGGGCCACGCCGGAATTCGGCACGTCGACGATGACGTCGACCTTGTCCACGTCGAACCATTGCCGCGCGATCGCGGTGCCGATGTCGGGCTTGTTCTGGTGATCGCCGGAGATGATGTCGATCTTCCAGCCCTTCGCAGCCAAGCCGGAGTCTTCGACCGCCATCTGCGCCGCCAGCGTCGAGCCGGGGCCGCCGAGATCGGCGTAGAGACCGGACTGATCAGACAGCGCGCCGATCTTGACGGCCTTGTCCTGTGCGCAAGCCGCGCCCACCGCGGTGAGCGACAGCGCGGTGCCGAGCAGAAATGACGCAATCGACCTGGTCTTCATGCAACTTTCCTTTTTTGAAGTTTCTCGTTGGCAGTTCTAGACGCCGAGATAGGCGTGGAGCTTGTCCATGTTGGCGGCAAGCTCGGCATTGGAGAATCCGTCAATGATCTTGCCGTGCTCGACGACATAATAGCGATCGGCGACGGTCGAGGCGAAGCGGAAGTTCTGCTCGACCAGCAGGATGGTAAAACCCTCCTTCTTCAGTCGCGCGATGGTGTGGCCGATCTGCTGGATGATGACGGGTGCAAGACCCTCCGTCGGCTCGTCCAGCATCAGGAAGCTCGCGCCGGTACGCAGGATGCGCGCAATCGCCAGCATCTGCTGCTCGCCGCCGGAGAGCTTTGTCCCCTGGCTGCTCAGGCGCTCCTTCAGGTTCGGAAACAGCTCGAAGATCTGGTCGAGCGACAGACCCCCGGCCCGCACGATCGGCGGCAGCAGCAGGTTTTCCCGCACGTCAAGGCTTGCGAAGATGCCGCGTTCCTCGGGGCAGAAGGCAATCCCCATGCGCGCGATCCTGTCGGAGGTCGCCCGGATGATCTCCTCGTTGTTGAAACGAATCGAGCCGGCGCGCTTGCCGATGATGCCCATGATCGACTTCAGCGTGGTCGTCTTGCCGGCGCCGTTGCGCCCGAGCAGCGTGACGACCTCGCCTGCATTCACGTCGAAATTGATCCCGTGCAGGATGTGGGACTCGCCGTACCAGGCTTCGAGGTTGCGCACCTGGAGGATGTTACCTCCGGTCGTTGCAGCCTTGGCCGGCGCCTCGGCGATCGCAGTGTCAGGCATGACCGGCTCCCAGATAGGCTTCCTTGACGCGCTCGTCCTTGGAGAGATCGGAGTAATGGCCTTGCGCCAGAACCTGTCCACGCGTCAGGACGGTGATGATGTCGGAGAGATTGGCGACCACGCTCAGATTATGCTCGACCATCAGGATGGTGTATTTCGCCGAGATGCGCTTGATCAGCGCCGCGATCTTGTCGATGTCCTCATGCCCCATGCCGGCCATCGGCTCGTCCAGGAGCATCATTTCCGGGTCGAGCGCGAGCGTCGTTGCAATCTCGAGCGCACGTTTGCGCCCATAGGGCATCTCGACCGCCGGCGTATTGGCAAACTCGCTGAGGCCCACATCGTTCAGAAGTTCCAGCGCGCGATGGTTGAAGCGGTTGAGCACGGACTTGGAGCGCCAGAAGTCGAACGAGCTGCCATGCTGGCGCTGCAACGCGACCCGCACGTTCTCGAGCGCAGTGAGATGCGGAAACACCGCCGAGATCTGGAACGAGCGCACCAATCCCATGCGTGCGACGTCGGCCGGCGCCATCGCGGTGATGTCCTGCCCCTTGTAGAGGATTTTTCCGGCAGAGGGCCTGAGAAACTTGGTCAGGAGATTGAAGCACGTCGTCTTCCCGGCCCCGTTCGGACCGATCAACGCGTGAATGCTCCCACGGCGGACCTTGAGGGCGACATCGCGGACGGCGAAGAATCCCGCGAACTCCTTCGTCAGCCCTTCCGTTTCGAGAATGAACTCATCGGCCAAACAAATTTCCCCCTGCCCGCGCGACGCGCTGGCCGCGCGTGGCTTTGCTTATTGCTATCGGCTTTCCGGAAGCCTTGGAGCCCTTCCCGGAACGCCGCCTCCGGCGGCGGAATATGCCGGAGGTGACGGGGGTTAGGCAAGGCGGAAAGCGGAGCAGGCGGAGCCGTCGACTACGGGATAGATGCTCCCTTAGTCGAAGGCGTTGATGTCGCACCTGCCCGATGACCTCGCTTGCAAAGCATCGGTCATCAGGCCGTCGTTAACGGTCTTTCGCGCGCTCGGCCAGCCCTCGATAGAAAATTTTCCCGCGCATCCACGTCATCGCATCAGGTGAAGACGATCAGCGACGACGGCGGCTTCGAGATCAAGAATCCGATGCGCGGAAATAACGCGATGTCGCACCCGAAACCGCGCGCGGCGATCGACCACGATCTCTTTGATCGCGCGCCCTGAACTAGCCCTTGCGCCTGGCGCCGATGTCCTTGGCGTAGATATCCGGCTTGAATCCGACCAGGAGCTTGCTGCCGATCTCGAGCACGGGCCGCTTGATCATCGAGGGTTGCGCCAGCATCAAGGCGAGCGCCTTCTTCTCGTTGAGGCCTTCCTTGTCGGCCTCGGGTAGCTTCTTGAAGGTGGTGCCGGCGCGGTTGAGCAGCGTCTCCCAGCCGACCTTGTCGCTCCACGCCTTGAGCTTTTCCTTCTCGACGCCAACGGCCTTGTAGTCGTGGAAATCATAGGCCACACCGTTGGAATCGAGCCAGGCGCGCGCCTTCTTCATGGTGTCGCAGTTCTTGATGCCATAAATGGTGGTGGGCAAGGCCGCTCCTCATGCATGGGTCGCGTGACGATGATCGGCGTTGTACGAAACTACGGCGCGCCCCACAATATTCACCACCCAAGTTCGCCACACGGATTTCACCATGCACGTCAATCACGATTCCACCGCCGCCGCTGCGCCGACCATCGACTTCGATACGTTTCTGAAGGTCGACATCCGCGTCGGCACCATCATTGACGCAAAACCGTTCCCCGAAGCGCGCAAGCCGGCATGGCGGCTGTGGATCGACTTCGGCCCCGTGATCGGCGTGCGCAAGAGCTCGGCGCAGATCACCGAAAACCATCCGCTGGAAACGCTGGTGGGACAGCAGGTCGCGGCTGTCGTCAATTTTCCTCCGCGCCAGATCGGGCCGGTCGTTTCCGAGGTGTTGACGCTCGGCTTCCCCGACGCCGAGGGCAAGGTCGTGCTGATGCAGCCGAGCAAAGCCGTGCCGAACGGCGGCCGGCTGTTCTAGCCGCCCCAGACCGTCAGACATCGTAGCGCCGTTCGATTTCTGGCACGCCAGCAACGGCAGGCCGATCTCTTGACGCCGCCGTTCGTCGACGTTAAAAATGACTGACTGATCGGTTTTTATATCAGTGTTTAAGTTAGAGAAATCCCAAGCAAAACGATCATCTGGTCAGTTATTTTGCGAGCGAGCCGCGATGCCGAAGATCAGCGAAAAACAGCGCGAAAGCCGGCGCCAGCAGATTCTCGAGGCTGCCCTCGCCTGCTTCTCCGAAAATGGCTTCCACCAGACCGGCATGGCCGACATCGTGAAACGGTCGGGCTTGAGCCACGGCGCCGTCTACCTCTATTTCCAGAGCAAGGACGACCTCATCGAGGCGCTGGCCGACGACCGGCATCGCCGCGAGGCCGTGCTCAACTCGGTCGCGCAAGGGTCCGGCGATCCGCTTGAGCGGTTGCAGGCGCTGGTCCGCGTCTATGCGCAATGGCTCACCGATCCCGCAGGCGAGGCGCGCCGACGCGTCGGAATCCACGGCTGGGCCGAGGCGCTGCGTAACCGCCGCGTCCGCGCCAGCGTCGTTGAAGGCATCGACATGCCACGCGCGGTCATCGTCGCGCTGATCGAACGGGCCCAGCACGACGGCGTCTTCAAACGCGACGTCAGCGCCGATGCGATCGCGCGCACGCTGATCGCGATGTTCCAGGGTTTTGTGCTGCAAAAATGCTGGGGCGAAGACATCGATGTGGAGGCGTGCACGGCCGCCGCCAGCCGCATGCTCGACGGCTTTCGCCCGGTCAGGGCGGAGACCAGGCGTCGGACCAGGGCGTGAGCGATGATGTCCTCGGCATATGAGCTGCTCGCCGGCATCGGCGTCGGTCTGGCCGGCGGTCTCACCTCTGGCCTGCTCGGCGTGAGCCCGGGTGGCGGCCTCGTGATCTTCTCGGTGCTCCTGCTCGGCGCCGAGCAGCATGTCGCCCAGGGGACATCGCTGGTCGCGCAGATACCGCCGACGGGACTCGCCGGCATCCGGCGCTATTGGCAGAACGGCAACCGCAGCCCGCTGCAATGGATCGTCTGGATCGGCATTGGATTTCTGATCGGCGGCGTGAGCGGCGGTTATGCCGCCGCCGCAGTATCCGACCGCTTTTTGCAATGGGCCTATGTCGTCTATCTCACGGCGCTGACCGCCGCCCTTGTCCTGCGCCGCGACCACAAGAAAGGTCACGACGAGAAGGAACAGCGCGAGCTGCCGTGGCTCCCTCTCCTCCTCGTCGGCACCCTCGCCGGCTTTTCCTCAGGCTTCATGGGTATCGGCGGCGGACTTGCGATCACCGTCGGGCTCGCCGCGGGCCTGTGCGTGCCGCAGCATCAGGCGCAACTCGTCAGCCTGATCTTCTCCGTCATCCCCACCACCATTCCGCCGGCATGGATCTACTGGAGCAACGGCCTCGTGGTCGGCTGGCCGGCCGTCATCGGCATCCTTGCCGGCCTCTGGGTCGGCATGGATCTCGGCGCGCGCATGGCCAACCGCGTCAGCAAATCAGTGCTGCGGCGGATGATGATCGGTTTCGTCTCGCTCATGGCGGTGTACATGACCTGCAAAGCGCTGAGCTGACCTCACGGACGCTTCGGAATATTCAGTCCGCGCTGCACTGCCGGTCGCGCCAGGCCACGCTCAAGCCAGTCGGCGACCGCCTTGAACTTGTTGAACTCGACCAGATCGCCCGCGCCATAGAATCCGATGAGATTGCGGACCCAGCCGAGCATGGAAATGTCGGCAATGGTGTACTCGTCCTCCATCACCCATTGCCGGCCGGCAAGATGCGTCTCCATGACACCAAGCAGGCGCCTGGACTCGCCGACGTAGCGCTCGAGCGGCCGCTTGTCCTCAAAATCCTTGCCCGCGAATTTGTGGAAGAAGCCGACCTGGCCGAACATCGGCCCGATGCCGCCCATCTGGAAGTGCACCCACTGGATGGTTTGATAGCGGCGTGCCGCGTCCTGCGGCAGAAGCTTGCCGCTCTTCTCGGCGAGGTATTGCAGGATCGCGCCGGACTCGAACAGCGGCAGCGGCTTGCCGCCGGGGCCGTTGGGATCGAGGATCGCAGGGATCTTGCCATTCGGATTGAGCGACAGGAATTCCACCGTCTTCTGGTCGTCCTTGCCGAAGTCGACGAGATGGACCTCGTAAGGCAGCCCGATCTCCTCAAGCATGATCGAGACCTTGACACCGTTCGGCGTCGGCAGGGAGTAGAGTTGAAGGAGCTCGGGATTTTTGGCTGGCCAGCGCTTGGTGATCGGGAAGACTGAGAGATCGGACATCAGGACCTTTGGACTTGGTGTTGGGTCGCCTCTCAATCTAGGCGAGCAGCGCAACAACGCAAGGCCGCGTGCTTCATCCCGCACCTCACTATGGCGGCAGGGCCACCATCCTGACAATCGGCGCCCTCGCCTCATGCTCCAATTGGTAATCCACGAACCATTGCCCCGTGATCAGCAGCATGGCCGTGAACGTGATCGCAACCATCGCTGTCGCCAATTGACTGGCGTCGTTCATCGCATTGTCCCTCAGCGCCATCCTTTCAGTGCAGGCATCCAACGCTGCTCGGCTGACGTGGTTCCTGGCGCGCCCGAAATATTGCCGAATCTTCCCGATCTAGTAGTTGATCTCCATTCGCAATCCGCGCGGATCAATCTCATCGTCGCCGACGTGCCGTGTGCTGTCGCGCGCGGCCACTGCACAGGCACAGGCATCGATGAGGTCATCGCGACCGATACCCGTGCCGTGACGTTGCGTCAGCCATTTGCGGATCTTGGCGAAGCCCCGCTTCTCCAGGAGCTCGATGCGCTGCTCGCGTCCGGCCGCCGATGTCTTTCGGTCAAGCTTTTTGGTGCCTGCGAGATTCCAGAAGATCAATTCCGGATGTGCTTCGCCGATCATCGCCTGGCGCTGCGGCGTCATGACGTCGTCGACCTCCCTGATCTTGTCCCTGATATTCCATAGCTGGCTCGACACGCCTTTGTCATTGCGCTGCCAGTAATGCTCGTTCGCCGCAGCCATGTCCGGAAACGTCCAGAGGTTTCGACGCGCGCCGAGGAAAACCGCAGGACCAATCAGCTCGCGCGCACGCACGTCGCACACGCGATAGCCTTCCATCTTCAATCCGATGGGCATGTCGATCATCGCCCGCTTGTGCGGCATCGCGAGCAAGCGCGTGAGCCCGGGCGCATAGTCAAAGCCGTGGTCACCACGCTCGTCGATCCAGGCCGCGACCCAGCCAAACCGAAAGCCATCGAGGCCGAGATAGCTTGGCATCCCCTCTTCCGTCTGCTGCAAGTCTTCGAGCACGCTTGACATCCGCAAGTTGCGGGCGTATGTCCCGCGCCCTCGCGAACACTTCCGTCCGCGAAAAGACCATGAACCGAGTGATGAACCACCGCTACGAAAGATCTGCACGACTGTCGAACGGTCTCGGACCGATCGATAGCGCATGCCCGGCTCATGGGAGCGATCTTGCCTGACGGCGAGATCGAAAGTCCGCTTCTCACGGACCCTCCCGAGCCAGCCGCTCCGGAGGGTTTTTTGTTGCCCTCCGCGCGGCCCGTTCGAATACGCCGGCACGATGCCGGAACGGGAGACCCGGATCCCGGGGCTCGCGCTGGAGAAGCGCGTGCCCAAGCGCGCGGGGCCTGCCGGAGGGAACGAGGCGATGAGCCGGACACCGATGGCAGAGCGAACCTCGCAAGGGTTCGCAAATGGCGGCGCGTCGAAAGCGCCGCAATCGATTTTTTCTAAAGACGGTTTGCCGCGACGGTCGCGGCTCAACCGACGCTGGTGGTGAAGATGTCGGATACTTCTCCACCACGGCAAAGCGGGTATGCCTCCCGCCTTTGACACACGCACCGGGATGCGGCTTCGGAAAAGGCTTGCACGCGGCCCGGCGCAGAGTCTCTCCGCAAGGAAAGACCCTGTGTTGTCGTCACTGAACGCCGATATCGCCCGTTCCCCAGCGTACCCGTCAAAGGCCGAAGCCAAAAGCATCGGCCTGGCGGTGGTGAAGATGTCTGTTACTTCGGTTAGAGCGCCGTGCTGGCTTGCCAGAACGGAGGTCGCGGGTTCGTATCCCGCCGGCTGAAATGCCGTAGCTCAGTCCGCTCGATAGAGCAGCAACAGCATCGATGGTTCCCCGCCAACCCCATCACGATCCGTGGTGAAGATTTCTGTTACTTCGCCTGCAACGCGAGAGGTCGCGGGTTCGAATCCCGTCCGGTGTTCCATGCACCGGTAGCTCAGTGGAAAGAGCGCTTTCCGGCCAACGTCAGTTGGCCGGGTCACAGCAATCGCCTGTTCCCGGATCGTGTCACTTCATCCCCACCGCCGGTGGTGAAGAACGCTGTTACTTCGTGATCGCAACGGCGGTGCCTCGACTCTCTTGGGAGATTGAGCCCGCTCTGTGAAGCCCTGAAAGGGGCAGTACAGCCTCGCTTGTTCCCCGGCACCGTTTCCATTCCACCATCAACCTAGAGGAGGCCGTCATGGTCAGGCTCAACAAGATCGTTCGCGCCTTCACGCGTGAGGGTGCGCGCGCCGTGCGCTTCACGCCCGAGATGGAGCTGAAGCGCGCGCTGATGAACTGCCTCCTCTGGGAGAACCAGTTCTACGAGGACGGCGTCGCCATCGCCGACCGCATCAAGGCTCTCGTGCCGAAGGTCGCTCCTGCCCGCGTGGCGCAGCTTGCGATCGAGGCGCGCGAGGTCATGAAGCTGCGACACGCGCCGCTGCTCGTGGTCCGCGAGATGGCGCGTAGCGAGAAGCATCGCGCCCTGGTTGCCGACACGCTCGCGCAGGTGATCCAGCGCCCCGACGAGATGACGGAGCTGCTCGCGATCTACTGGGCGGACGCGCTCGGCCCGCAGCAGCAGCGCAAGCGTCAACCGGTCTCGGCGCAGGTCAAGAAGGGCCTTGCCCGTGCGCTGACCAAGTTCGACGCCTATCAGCTCGCGAAGTACGACCGCGACGGCGCGGTGCGGATCAGGGATGTGCTGTTCCTGGTGCACGCCAAGCCGAAGGACGCCGAGCAGGAGAAAGTGTGGAAGCAGCTCGTCGACGGCGAGCTCGCCTCCCCCGACACGTGGGAGGTTTCGCTCTCGGCCGGCAAGAGCAAGCGTGAAAGCTTCGAGCGGCTGATCGCCGAGAAAAAGCTCGGCGGCATGGCGCTCCTGCGCAACCTGCGACTGATGCAGAATGCGCAGGTGCCGCGCGAGGTGATCGCGGGCGCGATCGAGGCGATGCGGACGGATCGTATCCTGCCCTATCGCTTCATCACGGCCGCGCGCTACGCGCCGGATTTCGAGCCCGAGCTCGAAGGTGCGATGCTGAAGTCGATCAAGGATCATGTGCGGCTGCCCGGCCGCACGCGGCTCCTGATCGACGTGTCGGGCTCGATGTTCGCGGCCCTCTCCGCGCAGTCGGAAATGACCCGCGCGGAAGCCGCGTGTGGTCTTGCGATCCTCGCCCGCGAGATCTGCGACGAGGTCGAGATCTTCACCTTCTCCAACGAGGTCGTGAAGATTCCTCCTCGGCGTGGCTTCGCACTGCGGGATGCGATCATCAACTCGCAGCCGCATGGCGGGACGTATCTCGGCAAGGCGGTTGCGGAAATCGACCGCAAGGGTGATCGCCTGATCGTCTTCACCGACGAGCAGAGCCACGACCAGGTGCCCGAGCCCAAGGCACGCGGCACGATGGTCAACGTCGCCTCGCATCAGCACGGCGTCGGCCACGGCGCGTGGACCCGAGTCAACGGCTTCTCGGAGGCCGTGATCGCGTGGATCGCAGCGTCGGAGACGACGCTGCACTGATGCGTCACATGAACGACCCGGGCGCGGTCTCCCGCGCCCGGGTCACTCGATCTTGCGCCTTACGCTGGGCCTTCACCCACGCGAGACAATCTGGGGCGGCTGCCGATCAACTTCAGCCAGGGCGCCAAATGGAACGCGCTCATCAGCAGGTACATCGGGACCATTCCACCGAACGGCGACGCCCCCGCAGTCGAACACAACGCATCCATCGATCCGCCGCCAAGAACGGCCGTCAGCAGCGCCATGACCGCGAAGGTCGGCGCGGCCGCGAGGCGTAGCCAATTGGCCGCGCCGATCGCCGCGGTCTTGCTCACGACTTTGCGCTCGCCTGCTGCTTCCGGAACGCCGCCTCTCCAGCATCCGACACCTCGACCCATCTCTTGTCGGGCGCCGCACCTGCCTCGTAATTGTCATGCCAGTTCCACCACTTGTAGGTCGGCGTCTGGGGATAGCCCTCGGGCGAGTCTTCCCACACCTCCTGCCGGCCGAGCGGTGTGATGTCGAGGTAGTTCCAGGTACCTCCCATCTGCTCATCGCCGCGGTTGTTGATGAAATAGGTGCGGAAGAGATTGCTGCCGTCGCGGAAAAACACGTTGGTGCCGTGCCACTCGCCCACGCCGAAGTCGGCGTCGAAGCCGTCCGTGATCGTGTACCAGGGTATCTCCCATCCCATCCGCGCCTTGAGACGTGCGATGTCCGCCTGCGGCGCACGCGAGACAAAGACGAGCGTGGTATCGCGCGCGTTCAGATGAGCGAGATGGGCGACCTGGTCGGCCACCATGGAACAGCCGCGGCAAGCGTGGTCGGGCCAACCAAACACGCCCGGCTCGAAAAAAGCGCGATAGACGATGAGCTGATGGCGGCCCGCGAACAAGTCGAGCAAGCTCGCTTTGCCCTCGGGTCCGTCGAAGGCGTAACTCTTCTCCACCGCGAGCCACGGCATCCGCCGCCGCTCGGCGGCCAGTGCGTCACGCGCTCGGGTTGCAGCCTTCTCCTTGACGAGCAACTGCTGACGCGCAGCTTCCCACTCCTGCGCCGAAACGACATGAGTCTGCATGGCTAACCTCCTGTTGTTGTTTGGTGCGTTCCGTCAGGCCGGCAACCGCCGATCGTAGTCCTGCTGAAGCCGAGCCCAGCCATCCCAGAACGGCTCCGGCTCCTCGCCAGAGATGCGCGCGACCAGAATGTCGAGATGCATGTGCCAGCCGGCGCCGACCTTGAGCATGGTCGGACGATCGGGCAGACGACGATGGATCACGGTGAGGACCACGCCTTTTCCCTTCGGCTCCAGCTCGAAGGTCACGTCGCCGCTGTTGCTCCAGGCAATCGAAAGCTTTCGTGGCGGATCGCACTCGGTGATCCGGCTCTGCATCCGATGCTCTTCGGGAAAGCCGGCCGGGCGCTTGCTTGGGGGATCGTTGAGTTCATCGTTGCGCCAGACGAACTCGAAGGGCGCACCGACCCGCGTCTCCATCACGCCCGCCGCCAGCCATTTGCGGCGAAGGTCGCTGTCGGTCAGATAGGCCCAGACACGCTCGATCGGTCCGGGAAGCAGGCGCTGGATCCTCAATGTCGCAGGTTCGATCAGCACGCCATAGGCATCGGGCTTGGTCTTTGCATCCATCGTTCTGCTCCTCACTTCTTTTTTGCCTGCGCTTCGTCCTCGGCGCGCAGCAGCGCCTCCAACGAGTCGAGCCTGTCATTCCAGAAGCGTTCGTAACGCCGCAGCCAGGCATCAGCTTCCGCGAGGCGAGCGGCTTGCAGCCGACACAGATGGGTACGGCCGCGGATCGTGCGGGTGACGAGGCCTGCATGCTCCAGCACCCGAACGTGCTTCGAGGCGCCCGCGAAACTCATGCTGAACGGTGTCGCAAGCTCCCCGATCGTGAGCTCCCGTTCCGCCAGATGACCAAGCATTGCCCGCCGCGTTGGATCCGCGAGGGCATGAAAAACGGCGTCGAGATGCGCGAATTGTTCAACCATGTGGTTAAACATACGCGCCCAAAATGGATTGTCAACCGATTGGTTTAATTATTTTTGGCGGAGTTCCGGCGGAACCGACCAACTCGAGTAGCCGGCAATGACCCGCGCGAGCCAGACGGCGCGCGCGGAATGAAGTAGGAGCAAGACCATGCGACGACCCGATCCCCACCAGGAACGTGCCCGCGAACTGTGCCTCGCCGCCGGCGTCGATCCGGATTCGCGCGTCGGCGAAGGACGCGGCCAGCCTGCCTGGTGTCTCTATCGAGACGCCGCGCGGAAAGAACAACTGGCCCGTGAAACCAGCGCGGCCGCGAGCGAGATCGCGAACCTCCGCCCGCAAGATGAGCGCTTCAAGAATGCACCGCTGAAGATCTTCGGCGAGCATGACGAGGCGACCGTGGCGCAGATGCGCAACTGCATGGCGGTCGGCAACGTCGTGTCCGGCGTGATCTGCGCCGACGGACATCTCGGCTACGCCCAGCCGGTCGGCGGGGTCATCGCCTATGAGAAGCAGATCAGCATCTCCGGCGTCGGCTTCGACATCGGCTGCGGCAACATGGCCGCGCGGCTCGATACGCGCTTCGACCACATCTCGGCGATCGTGCCCACGATCATCCGCGACGTCGCGAAAACGATCTCCTTCGGGATCGGCCGGGCCAACGCCGAGCGCGCCGAGCACGAGCTGTTCGACGACGGCGATGCGTGGCGCGAGAGCGACATGGAAGCTTATCGGCAGAAGGCCGTCGCCCAACTCGGGACGGTCGGGTCCGGCAACCACTATGTCGACCTGATGCGCGACGAGGACGGTTTTGTCTGGATCGGCGTCCATTTCGGCAGCCGTGGCCTCGGACATACCTCGGCGACGCGCTACCTGAAGGCCGCCGGCGGCAAGGACGGGATGAACGTCCCGCCTGCCGTCGTCGACGAGGATTCCGAACTCGGCCGCCGCTACATCGCGGCGATGCAGCTCGCCGGGCGTTACGCCTATGCAGGCCGCGAGTGGGTCGTGGAGCGCGTCCGCCAGATCATCGGCGGCAGCGTCACCGAGCGCATCCACAACCACCACAACTATGCCTGGCGCGAGACGCATGACGGCCGGGATTTGTGGGTGGTGCGCAAGGGCGCGACGCCGGCTTTCCCTGGCCAGAGGGGATTTGTCGGCGGCTCCATGGGCGACGACGCCGTGATCCTCGAAGGCGTCGACAGTCCCGAGGCGAAGGCTTCGCTCTATTCGACCGTGCACGGCGCCGGCCGCCTGTTCGGACGCAAGGAGGCGAAGCGACGCTTCACCCGTGTCGAGATGGACCGCTGGCTGAACGAGCGCGGCGTCACCCTGATCGGTGCCGACCTCGACGAAAGCCCGATGGCCTATCGGCGCCTGCCCGAGGTGCTCGCTCAGCATGCCGGCACGGTCAAGGTGCTGCACACGCTGCGACCGTTCGCAGTCGCCATGGCCGGCGAAGGCGAGTTCGATCCCTGGAAGGACTGATGCAAACAGTGAGTGGGAGGCGACGCCTCCCACTTCGTTTGCGCCGTTCACTTCCAGCGATCTTCGCGGAGCACGTCAGCCTGTCCGCAATGCCTCGTAAGCGAGCCGCTTGAATTCGAAGAAGAACGGATTCCAGAACCCCATCGCCCGCTGTGCCATCAGCACACCGGCCGTATTGGCCGCGGGGCATATCCACCAATGCGTGCCGGCGACGCCGCCCCACTGGAATTCGCCAGTCGAATTTGGCGGATCAAAAGGCGTCGGGGCGAAGGTGGCCCACGCATTGCTGATCGACGACCTCCCGCCCGCGCAGCACCGCCCAGGACACGCCGGCGACGATCTCCTGATCGACGTAGCGCTGCATCGCCGTCCGCGCGGCGGAAAAATCACGCGTCCTGGCATCCATCTGCTGCTGCCTCCCTGAATTGGTTGAAATGGATATAACGACAAATCGGCTCCGGGGAAGCCCACCCGCGCGATGTCGCGGCCGCGCCGACAGCAGCGACTTTTTTGTTTCGCCGCGTGTTCATCCCGGACCGAGCAACACAACGAAAAGCGCTGCAACCTTTCCGGCAAGCATCCGGCAAGACCCTGTTAAGCGCGCGACCTTTAGCCTCACACCCATGTTAGGCGTATTTTCAACTTCATCACGGGTGACCGGCAATGACCTCGATCTCTGCAACCTCTACCAGTTCCTATTCACCGCTTGACCGCCTCAAGAGCGAACTCACCAAGGAAGTCTCCGCGGGCACCATCAGCTCAAGCGACGATTCTGCACTCTCGTCGGCACTCGATGACATCGATTCAGCTCTTAAGAGCGATGCATCGAGCTCGAGCGCCTCAACGCCTCCTTCGCCCGACGAGATGCAGTCGAAGATCGACGATCTCATCCAGAACGAGGTGTCGAGCGGCAAGCTGACCAGCGATCAGGCGGACGAGCTCAAGAACGTGTTCGCCAACACGTTCTCCGGCGACGCCGGCGCTCCCCCTCCGCCGCCGGATGCAAGCAGCGACTCATCGAGCACGAGCAGCACGGACTCCAGCTCCTCCAGCTCCTCCAGCTCGTCGTCCACTACCACCGCCGACCTGATGAAGGAGCTGATCGCACTGCTCCAGAATGCGACCAGCCAGTCGACCTCCTACAGCTCCAGCGGCAGCGCCTCGTCCTCTTCCGCATCGAGCTCGCTGCTCGTTGACTACAGGACCTGAGCCCAAGGCAGGTCTGCAAGGCTCGGTCGCAACCGCCACCGGGCCTCATCCCTCCTTCTGGAGCACGGTCACATGCAGGCCGCGGCGGATGCTCATCCCCTGCCGCTGGTAGAGCGCGATCGCCGACGCGTTGTTGGAAAACACGTGCAAGAAAGGCGTTTCGCCCCGCGCCACGACCTGGCGCCCAATCGCTCCAAGCAGCGCCTGCGCATAGCCGCGTCCGCGATGGTCGGGATGCACGCAGATCGCCGTCATCTCCGTGAAATTGCCGGGCTTCATCCGCTCGCCGGCCATCGCGACCAGCTCGCCACCAACCCGGATGCCGAGAAACGTCCCGAGCTCGTGCGTCCGCTTGCTGAACGGGCCGGGCCTCGTCAACGCGGTCAACGCCACCATCGCCGGAACGTCATCGACGCCGAGCGTTATGATCTCGGCATCGTGGAGCGGGCTCTCGGCGGGTGTGCCGATCATCTGCTCGCCTGTCTCGGCCAGCAGCACCTTGAAGCCGGAAGGCGCGGTCACCGCGTCATGGGTGAACAGCACCACATATTCGGACGGCGCCATCAACTCGCCAAGAGCCGCAAAGCTCGCGGCCGACAGATCGACCATGTCGGCGAAGGGACCGATCGCCGAGGGAAAGCGCAGCGCCCGCGCACCGCCCTGCGCCAGGTCCCGCTGTCGTGTCGTCAGTGCGCTCCAGATCGGCCGGTCCAGCAGCGCCAAATCGGAATCGGACACGGGCTCTATTCCTTATCGAGGCTCACGATCACGGCCGCATTGGCGATGATGATGGCATCGCTGCCCTGCTCGGCCGGAATTTCGAGGCCGCCCTTGACGGCGTTGACGGTCACGGTGCCGTAGGGCAGCTCCTTGGCCACAGCGTCCCTATCGACCGCTTCCGGGTTCGGCACCGCAATCGTGACGTCGACGAACATGTCGTTGGCGGTCTTGCCGAGCATGCGGAAGAATCCGAGGCTCGAATGCCTGATCGCGTCCGACACCGCGCGCTTGGCCGCCTTGGTCGCGTCCTTGCCATGGACGTCGACGCCCATGCCCATCTCGGTGATACAGCGCACGCGGATCATTTCAATTCCTCTTTTGAGTGCATGTCTTGCAGCTACGCCTGCTTGTCGCGGGCCCTCAACTCATCGACCAGCACCCGCACGTTCTCCGAATAGTCGATCGGGATCGAGATCAGGTGCACGCCGCCCTCCGTGAAGGCGGTATCGAGCGTCGGCACGAAACTGTCGATCGTCTCAACGCGATGACCCTTGGCGCCATAGGATTTCGCGTACAGGACAAAGTCGGGATTGCCGAACGTCAGGCCGAAATCGGCAAAGTGATCGACCGCCTGCTTCCACCGGATCATGCCGTAGGCGTTGTCCTGAAGGATCAGCACGACGAGGTTGAGCTTGAGCCGGACGGCGGTCTCCATCTCCTGGCTGTTCATCATGAAACCGCCGTCGCCGGCGACCGCCAGCACGCGGCGCTCGGGATACAGCATCGCGGCCATCATCGCCGACGGCAGCCCGGCGCCCATCGTCGCCAGCGCATTGTCGAGCAGCAGCGTGTTGGCGACCCTGGTGCGGTAGTTGCGTGCGAACCAGATCTTGTACATGCCGTTGTCGAGCGCGACGATGCCGTTCTCCGGCATCACCTGCCGGATGTCGTGCACGATTCTTTGCGGCGTCGGCGGCCAACGCGATTCAGTCGCGCGATCGGCGATGTGGCTGAGGATCTGCTCGCGCAGCGGCAACAGTGCGCCCGCATCCGGCAACCGGCCTTCGAGGCGGTCGGCGAGCAATTCGAGGCTCGGCCCGACGTCGCCGACGACCTCCGCATCGGGGAAATAGACCTGCTCGACGCTCGCCGGCGTGTAGCTGACGTGGATCACCTTCGGGCCCGACGGCCCCATGATGAAGGGCGGCTTCTCGATCGCGTCGTGGCCGATCGCGATGATCAGGTCGGCGGCGTCGATGGCCTCGTGGACATAGTCACGCTCGGACAGTGCCGCGGTGCCCATATAGAGATTGGTGCCGCCGGGGACGGTGCCCTTGCCCATCTGCGTGGTGAAGAACGGGATCTGCGTCCGCCGCACGAAATTCGCAATGCCGTGGGTCGACCGCGGCCGGCTGGTCGCCGCGCCCATCATGACCAGCGGGCGCTTCGCCGCCAAAATCATCTCGGCGGCCCGGTCGAGCGCGGCGCGATGGGCGACGGGAATCTCGATCGGATGCACCGGGACCACCGGCACGGACGCCACCTCCTCGCCCGCGACGTCCTCGGGCAGTTCGAGATGCACCGGCCCTGGCCGCTCCTCCATCGCAACGCGGAAGGCATCGCGGACCACGGTTGGAATGCTCGAGGCGCTGACGATCTGCCGCGCCAGTTTCGTGAGCGGCTTCATGCTCGCAACGACGTCGACGATCTGGAAGCGCGCCTGCCGGCTGCTCATGATCGCCTTCTGGCCGGTGATCATGATCATCGGCATCGCACCGAGATGCGCATAGGCCGCTCCCGTCGACAGGTTGAGCGCACCCGGGCCGAGCGTGGAGAGACAGACGCCGGGCTTGCCCGTCAGCCGGCCGTGGGTTGCGGCCATGAAGGCTGCGGCCTGCTCGTGGCGGGTCAGGATCAATTCGATCTTGGAGTTGCGCAGGGACTCGACCAGGTCGAGATTTTCCTCGCCGGGAACGCCGAAGATGCGGTCGAGGCCCTCATTCTCGAGCGCCGCGACAAACAGATCCGATCCCTTCACCACCCGTGCCTGGCCGCTCATATCGCCTCCCCTCAACGATGTCTCCGGCATTCCGCCGGAAAGCTTGAACGGCATGGTAGCCGCCCGTGATGACAACTCAACTCACAATGCGGCGGGCCGCGCTAGCGGCTGCGACCGCTTGAGCGGTCGCCCGACGTCACGATCCCCGCGGTTAGCGTCACGAGGCACAAGAGCGCTCCGAGCATGGCAAACGCCATCGGCAGGCTCGCGATCCGCGCCACGAAGCCGACACCGGCAGGCCCGACCAGAACGCCGGCATAACCCGCGGTGGTGATTGCAGCGACGGCAAGGCCCGCGGGCATGGCTCGTTGCGAGCCCGCGCGGCGAAACAGCACCGGCACCAGGTTCGAGGCACCAAGGCCGATGAGGACGAACCCGGCCATCGCGATGGCGGCGATCGGCGCAGTCAGCAGAACGACGAAGCCGGCGATCGCCAGCAGGCTGCCGACGATCAACGTGGCGCGATCGCCGACCCGCGCCACCACGGCATCGCCGCCGAGCCGTCCTGCGGTCATCGCGATCGAGAACAGCATGTAGCCGACCCCGCCTTGCGTGTCCGGCACGAGGCCGGCGCCGACGATGAGCAGCGCGCCCCAGTCGAGCACGGCGCCTTCGACGAGAAAGGTAACAGCGGCAAGCAGCGCGAGCAGCAGCACGATGCCGTGCGGCAGGACGAACAACGGTCCGTCCTGCGCCTGTGCGCTGCGCAGCAGGAGCGGCCAGGCCGCGATCATCGCCGCCAGCATCAGAGCCGAGGCGATCAGCGTGCTCGCAAGCGGGCCGAGATGGATCGACAGCAGCAGCGTCATCAGGCTCGATCCGGCAAAGCCGCCAATGCTGAACAACGCGTGGAAGCCGGACATCAGCGGGCGATGCGCGGCGCGCTCGACCTCAACCGCGTGAATATTCATGGCGACGTCGATCGAGCCGAGCGCGGCGCCGAAGCCGAACAGGACCAGACCGAGTGCGGCCGGCGTGCTTGCGACCACGAGCCACGGCAGGATCACGGCGAGGCCAATGCCGCCAATGAGGATGATCGGCTTGCTGCCATAACGCGTGCTCAAGGCACCCGTCAGCAGCATCGCCGCGACCGAGCCGATGCCGAGGCAGAGCAGGAGCAGGCCGAGGATGCCGTCGTCGACCGCGAGCCGTTCCTTGGCAAATGGCACCAGCGGCGCCCAGCAGGCGATGCCGAAGCCCGCGACGAGGAAGGACAGGCGTGTCGCGAGCCGGGTGGCCGGCCGGTCGGCTGACAGCGTGTGCATGGGAACTCCGCGATGCCTGTGGATTCGTGAGAAGCTGCAGGTAATGCGTGCCTCGGGCAAAACTGTGAAGACGCACGGAAGTTTCGGCTTGTCGAGCTTCACGCACTCGGCCAATGATCTTGCCCCGGCCCTCTTTTGACCCTGACATGACTCCCAAACGCTTCGAAGCCCATTGCCTGCGACTGCCCGCCGCAACCAAGGTGGTGCAATGGGAAGGCACCTCGGTGTTCAAGGTCGGCGGCAAGATGTTCGCGCTCGCGCGCGGCTTCGTCGAGAGCTCCGGCGGCTTCATGTTCAAGACGTCGAACATGGCCTACGCGATGCTGATCGAGCAGGGTCTTGCGCGCCCCGCGCCCTATCTCGCGCGAGCCAAATGGGTGCAACTCGTCGACAACGAGGCCCTGCCCGACTCCGAGCTTGCCGCCTATCTCGACCAGGCGCACGCGCTCGTGGTCGCAAAGCTGACGCGCAAGGCGCGGAAGGAGTTGCGGCTGGGGTAAATGACGATGCGCGCAGGAGTGTGGCCCCCAGATTGGCCTCCCTCACGGCACGCCACGGCAAAATATGAAAAACAACCCCATGCAAAGGAGTCGACGGCCGCCGGATCGCGCATTGCGGATTTTACGAAAACAACTTGACGCGTCGGGCAAATCACTGGCAATATGCCAGCATTGTCACTCATTCAGGAAGTCCTGCTTTACGCAGACCCTCGATAAATACCTCGAGCTTTGACGAACTGGTGCGGGCTACCCATTCAGCAATGCGAAAGTTGGGCTCGAGTTGAAGCATGTGGGTAACTGCCTCTTTCGCTTCTGCCTCGCGTCCGAGATGCGCCAAGGCGACCGCGAGGCAGCGATAAACCATCGAAGAAACTTGGTTCTTGCGAAGAGCTTTCCTTGCAAACGCGGCCGCCTCATCGAAGCGCTGAAGGTCAATGAAGGCAATCCCCATTCCCGTGAACATCAAGAAAATCCAGGGGTCGACTGGGCTCAGGCGGATAGCGCGCTCAAAACTCCGAAGTGCTTCATCGGGCTGTCCAACATGCCGATAGGTCAAGCCTCTTCGGTTCCATGCATTGGCTGAATTTGGATTGAGAGCGACCGCCCGGTCTACTAGCTCGATAGCAGCATCGATATCGCCAGAGAAGGCCGTTACGCGACCGGCAATAGCCAATGCCTCCGGATCATTCTCGTCAACATTTAGTGCCAATCGCGAAAGCCGCGTCGCTTCTTCAATCGTAGACTTCGGATCGACGGCCCATCCGTGACTGATATTGTGAAGATGGCAACTTGCTGCCAGTGACGCCGCAACGCCATACCGAGGGTCGATCTCCAAAGCACGATACAATAGCTGCAGGGCCTCGGTTGAACCCTCGCGGGTATAAGAATAAAGCCGCGCTGCCGCTCTGAGATAAATGTCATAAGCGCTGAGGTTGTCTGGTCGCCGCCGCGTCGCCAGTTCGATTTCAGCCTGCAACAATCTCGGCGCGATTGCGGAGACCACGCTCTCCGTCATCTGATCCTGAAGGGCAAAAACATCTCTTAGGTCACCTTCAAAGCGATCCGCCCAAAGGTGGGACCCGATCGCCGCATCGATCAATTGCCCGGTAATGCGAACTCTTCCGGAAGCTTTGCGAACGCTACCTTCGAGAATGTAGCGGACGCCAAGCTCGCGCCCGACCTGTTTGATATCGACGGCTCTGCCTTTGTAAGTAAAACTCGAATTACGCGCGATGACAAACAGCGCCTTGAACCGGGAGAGCGCTGTAGTGATCTCTTCCACCATTCCGTCAGCAAAATACTCCTGTTCCGGATCCCCGCTCATGTTTTGGAACGGCAGAACCGCGATCGACGGCTTGTCCGGGAGCGTAAGTGGCACCGAGGCATTCGATGAAGCCGCGTTGGGCGACGAGCCCTTCGCAGTTACGGCAAAAGTCTGAATCGGCTCTTCGAGGTTCTTGACCTGTTGAGGACCAAGGTCAACGAAGGCATAAGGCAGAAGTTTTCTGACCTGAGCGTGCGTCACACCGGAGATGCAGGTGCCGCCCGCGCTGGCGAGCGTTTGCAGCCGTGCAGCGACGTTCACAGCATCTCCGAAGAGGTCGCCGCCCCTGATCATGACGTCGCCAACGTGAACGCCGATCCGAAAGTTGATCTGCCGGTCCGGGGACAGCCCGCCATTGGCTTCGGTAAGCGCCTCCTGCGCCTCGACGGCACATCGAACTGCGTCAACGGCACTGCCGAACTCCGCCAGCACGCTGTCCCCCGCGGTATTTGCTATCCGACCGCGATGGGAGGCGATTAGACCGTCAAGAGTTCGTCGCCGCTGGGTCAAATCCCGCATGGTGCCGACCTCGTCGGCTCCCATCAGGCGGGTGTATCCTTCGACATCGGCCGCAAAAATAGCGACCAGCCTGCGCTCAGTATCAATCGGCTTTGCCAAAATACGGCCCTCGATCCGGCTGGCAGCCTATCCCGCCACTTGGTGGCGCCGCATCTCAAAAATTGAATTACATCCAACGGCACAGCACAAGGCATCCATGTCCGGTTTGGGCGAGCATTTGATTTCTGGTTCGCGCTCAAAAGCCGATGTGTCCGCCTCATCTGCCCACTGCCCGCAAGGGTGATCGGCCATCCCTTTGTTGGTCTCGCCGGCAGCTACGCGCGTCCCAGGCGGGTCTGGAGGAATTCGATGAAGCGTTGCGTCTTCGCGGGCAGCAGGCGCGTCGCCGTGATCGCATAAACCGAGATCGGGGAGGCCTGCCATTTCGGCAGCACGCGGCGCAGTCGGCCTCGCGCCACGTCCTCGGCGGCGATGGCCTCGGACAAGAGCGCAATGCCCTGATCGTGGACCGCCAGGCGACAGATCATGCCGACGCTGTTGAGCGTGAAGCGGCCCTTGACCGCGATGTCGCGTTTCTTCGTTCCGGCCTGGAGAGTCCAGGACGCCGTCCGCGGCATGCACAGGCATTCATGTTGAGCGAGCTCGCCCGGCTCCTTGGGCTCACCTGCCTGCTTCAGATAGCGCGGCGAGGCATAGAGATGGCGCGGCACGCGGGCGAGCAGACGCGCGATCAGGCCGGAATCGGACAATTCACCCATGCGGATCGCCACATCGAACGGCTCGCCCACGAGATCGACCCGCCGCGGCGTGAGATCCAGTTCGAAGCTGATGCCGGGGTAGTGCGTGGCGAATTCAGACAGCAGCGGCGTCAGGTAGATGGCGGCGAAATCCACCGGCAGCGAGACGCGCAGCACTCCGTTCGGCTGCGCCACCATTTCGCCGAGCTGCTCGTGCGCGAGCCGCGCCTCCTCGACGATGCGCTTGGACCGCTCGAAATAGAGTTGGCCGGCTTCCGTCAGCTCGATCTTGCGCGTGGTGCGGTTGAGGAGCTGCAGCCCGACCGCCTTCTCCAGCGCACTGATCCGGCGCGACAGCGTCGAGTTCGGCACGCCGATCGCGTCGGCCGCCCGCCGAAAGCTCCTGGCCTTCACCACTTCGACGAACAAGGCCATGTCGTTCAGATGATCCATTCCAATTGCTCCAATGATGGATCAGTCAATTCAATTCATCCGTATTTATCCCATTTTTGATCTGACGGACAATTCGCGCAACACATGGAGAGCACGCAGTGACCTATGAAAAATTCAGTGCCGACAACGCCGCAATGCTGCTGATCGATCACCAGGTCGGCACCATGGGCTGGGTCAAATCGATTCCGTTCGAGGAGATGAAGCGCAACGCGCTGATGCTCGCCAAGCTCGCGCGGATCTACAAGCTGCCGGTGGTCCTGACCTCCAGCATGGAGGAGTACGCGCAAGGCCCGCTCCTCGGCGAGCTTGCGGAGATACTGCCGGAAGCATTCGCGGCGCGGATCAAGCGTATCGGCATCGTCAATGCGATGGGTGATGCGAATTTCGCTGCCGCCGTCCGGGCGACCGGACGCAGGAAGGTGATCATTGCCGGCGTCACCAATGACGTCTGCACGGTATTTCCGGCACTCGCGCTTGTCCGCGAAGGCTTTGACGTGCAGGTCGTCGTCGATGCCGGCGGCTCGCCGAGCACGATCGGCGAAGACATGGCGCTGCGCCGGATGGAACGCGGCGGCGTCACGCTCACCGGAACCAATCAACTGATCGCCGAACTCGTCGGCAACTGGACCACGCCGGAAGGCAGCCAGGTGGTGCAGGTCGTGATGCAGGCGTTGCAGGCCTGACGAGCGTTATCTCACCTTGAGCGACAGCTCCGTGCCGCCCTTGAGCGGCAGCGTCATCGAGACGAAGCCGCTTTTGGGATCGCGCACGAACTCCAGGAAATCCGGCTCGGCATTATCGTTCATGACGTAGCCGCCGATGCGAAGCTGCGGCGCGACGATCTCGATCACCTGGCGCGCAAGCGAAGGTCCCTCCCCGCCCGGCCAGCCGTCGATCAGGATGAAGTCGACGGGGCCGCCGAGATCGCGCAGCGTCTGGCGTGCGTCGCCCTCGCGGATCTCGGCGTAGGCGGCAAGGCCTGCGTCGTCGAGATTGCGCCCGGCAGTCTCGACCTTGGCCGGCACGATCTCCGAGCCGATCACGGTGCCGCCGCCATTGTCGCGCATCGCGGCCGCGAAATAGAGCGTCGACATGCCAACCGAGGTTGCGAACTCGGCAACGCGTGTCGCGCCCATGCCCCGGCACAACAGGTAGATCAGCTCGCCTTGCTCGGGATGAATGGAAAAGCCCTGCTCGGCATAGGCATGCGGATCGCGGCTACCCAAGCCGCCGCGCGGTCCGCCGCCCGGAGGACGGCGCCGCGCGGCCTGCATGCGTTCGATCACGGCGTTGACACGCGCATCCTGGATCGGGCTGTGCGGTTGCTCTTGCGACATGATCGTATTCCCCTCAGCTCCGCAGAATCTCGGCCGCCGCGCGGTCGAGAATCTTGGCGATCCGCCGCGCTTCATCGGGTTCGCAGCCCTGCTTGGAACGAAGCGCGCGCTTCAGGCCGTGGCGGGCGCGATGCAACTCGTCGGAGGCATCGCCATCGAGATCGCTGACGCCGGCAAAGGCCTCGCGCACCTCGTCCATGCGGCGTCCGATCCGCGACAGCGCCTGAAGGATCGCATCCGCGGTCGTACGATGCTCGGCGAGATGGGCCTGGCCCTGCGCGGTGATGCTGTAGCGCTTGCGGCCGGCGTCCTGCTCGACGCTGGCGTGCCCGACCTCTTCGAGATAGGTCAGCGCCGGATAGATCACGCCGGGGCTCGGGCTGTAGAAACCGTCCGAACGCTCCTCGATGGTCTTGATCAGCTCGTAGCCGTGCGCCGGCTGGTCGGCGAGCAAGGCGAGGATGACGAGCTGGAGGTCCTGCGACGACAGCCGCCGGGCGCCCGGAAAGTCGGCGCCACCGCCGCGTCCGAAGAAGCCATGCCCGCCGCGGCCGAAGCGATGCCGCCCGCCATGCCGGCCCATGGCAAAGGCAAAGCGGAACTCCCGCTCGTCTCCGTCAGGTCGATTGTGGTGTTTGTCTCGAAACATATCTTACGTCTCCTATGTTAGATATATCGTAAGATATGTTTTGAGATCAAAAACGCAAGCCACGAGGGCGTGATGATCTTGCGAAGGCGGTTTCACCAGCAAATTCAAAGCGTCACGACTTGGACATGCCGCTGGGATCCTTCCCCGATATACTCACCGTCCTGGATTCGATTTGGGACCCCGGCGTGGCGATTGATCTGAAAGCGGTCGAGCAACTCGCTACCGATCAATCTTCGCTCAAGGCAGCCGCAGGGCTCGCCAAGCCTGCGAAATGGTCCGGTATCGGCGGCAGCGGGGACGGCGCGCTGATCTGGGGCGAATGCGCCGGTTCCGGCGCCAATCCCTACCGGGTGATGGCCGACCTGCGCGATCTCGGCAACAAGTGCACCTGCCCGTCGCGCAAATTTCCCTGCAAGCACGTGCTCGGCCTGTTGTGGCTGAATGCGGAAGCCATCGTGCCGTTCACGCCAGCCGACACGCCCTCCTGGGTCAGCGACTGGCTGGGCCGTCGGCGCGGCGCATCAGCCGCAAAGCCAGCGGGCAATGCTGCGCCGGCCGGCGACAAGGACCTGCGCGCTGCTCAGCGCGCGGAGCCGGAGACCATCGAAGATCCAAAGGACGCGGCGCGGCGTGAGGCGCAAGCCGCGAAGCGTAGCGACGAGACCGAGCGCGCGATCCTGGATGCACTCGACGCGCTCGAGCAATGGGTCGGCGATCAGCTTCGCCTGGGATTGTCGCCGTTCATCGACGACGTAACGGCGCGATGCCGGCGTATCGCGGCGCGGCTCGTCGATGGTAAGGCCGCGGTGCTGGCCGGGCGGATCGATGAATTGCCAGGCCGACTGCTCGCGCTCCCGGCAGGCGACCGGCCACGTGGCGCGGTCGTCGAACTCGGCAAGCTGGTGCTGCTTGCTCGCGCGTTTCGCGCCACGCCGCGGGACGCCGAGATCCGGCGCGCGGTCGCGACCTCAGAGACACGCGAGACGGTGCTGACCGATCCGCTAGCGCTGCGCGTGAACGCGCCCTGGGAGGTGCTCGCCGAGCAGGTCCGGACGCGCCGCGACGGATTGGTATCGCAGACCACCTGGCTGCTCAATCTGGCCACGACCGGTCCACGCTTTGCGATGCTGCTCGACTTCTTTCCCGCCAGTGCCGGACGGCGCGGCTCGGTCTTCACGCCCGGTGAGCGCTTCCAGGGCGAACTCGCTTTCTACCCATCGCAGCAGCCGCTCCGCGCCCTGCTCGTGCGACGGGACACCACGGAGGAGACGTCGGCCGAATGGCCGATACCGGACGAAGCGCCCAGCGACGCGTTGACCCGCCCCCTGCTCGCTGAACCCTGGATCATCGATATTCCCTTGCTGCTGCCGCAGGGGCGGATCGCGCGTGACGACACCGGCCACATATGGTGGCGATCAGCCGACGGCGCGATGACACTGCCCGTCGCTACCGAAGCCCAGGGCATCCTGTGCGGCACCAGCCTCACGCGCACAGCCGCGATCTGGTCGGGCAACCGGCTCACCATCCTGGCCGCGCAAACTCCCTGGGGGCGGATCGGGCCACCATGACCGAGGCAGCGAATGCTCAGGCGATCTACGACGCGATCGGCGCGGTGCTGACCCGCTGGACAATGGGTTCGGCGGCCACGCCCACCGCGCCGTTCTGGCGCGCCGAGTTCGGCGACGATCCTGCCGAGGCGGAGTTGCGGCTGCTCGCCCTTTCTGGCCAGTTCCTCGCCGTCGCAGTGACGACAGAGCCATCCTCGACCCTGCGCTTCCTGCCCGACATTCCCGCGCTCGCACTGCCGACCGTGCCCGAGGCATTGCGCCCGCTCGTGCGTCGCCTTATGGCAGCGAAGAAGGACCCGCAGCTCAAGAACGAACTCGTCCACTTTCTCGCAGCTCGCGGCTGGACCTCGCATCCCGCGGACTGGATGCCCGAGGCCGGTGACGAGGATGCGCCCGATGTTTACGCCGCTTGGCGCGACTGGGCGGAGATTGCCGCCTCCAATATCGCTTCACGGCAGCAGACGAGTGACCGGCTCACCGCGGACAATTGGGAGGATTTTTGGCCCGCGGCGCGCAAGGCGGCACTG
Source organism: Bradyrhizobium iriomotense (assembly GCF_030160715.1). Classification (GTDB taxonomy): domain Bacteria; phylum Pseudomonadota; class Alphaproteobacteria; order Rhizobiales; family Xanthobacteraceae; genus Bradyrhizobium; species Bradyrhizobium iriomotense. The sequence goes on along the minus strand of NZ_BSOW01000020.1, from coordinate 60,725 downwards.
GCCGAGCTGAGGCGCCGTGATCCATCCGCGGCACGCACGGTGCTCGAGGCAAAGCTCGGCAACGAGAGCGCCGATGCGCGATTGCGCCTGCTATCGCTCTTGTCGGAGCGATTATCCGATGACGATATCGCCTTCCTCGGAGGCATCGCAGCGAACGACCGCGCCCCCAAGGTCAAGGCACTTGCGACATCGCTGCTTGCGCGTCTCGGCCGGGGTCCTGGGGCCGGCGAGGATGTTGCGGAACTCGCCGGATTTTTCTCGTTGAAGACCAAAGGGCTCTTGCGCCGCTCGCGCGTGATCCAGGCCGAACCGCCCAAGACGCCGGCACGATGGCAACGCCGGAAGGCACTGTTCGACGGCGCCGATCTCACCTCGTTCTCGGGTGCGCTCGGCGTTACACCGCACGAGCTGGTTGCCGCCTGGGATTGGAACGTGGACCAAGCGGCCGACACCGCGTTGATCAAGCTGATCGCGGAGACCGGGACAGATGCGCTCGTCACGCAGGCGGCCGAGGCCATCAGCGAACGCGATGCGACCGGACTGGTCGTGGCGCTGGCTCCGCGGCTTGCGCCCAGCGAGCGCGCAAGGTTTGCCGAAGTCGCCCTGCGCAGGCACGGCATCAACTTCGAAACGGCGCAACTGATCGCAGGTGCAACGGCGCGGCTCGCCGATCCGCTTTCGGCACCTGCGGGCAACGCGCTGCTCGCCGCACTCCGGCGGGACGATGCAAAGCCTTCCGATCAAGTTAGCGAACTTTATGCGGTCGGGCTCATCGCCTCGCGCGATGGAGCGCGACAGTCGCTGGAACACCTGACCGGCGCAGGCCTGCTGCAAGGCGACCCGCGCCTCGACATGCTGCGGCTCAACGCCGCGTTGGACGACAATGGAGCGAAGCCATGAGCGAGAAACTGCGGTTGCCCGCCGAGGAGAGCTATGCGGCCGAGCTGAAGGCGCTCGCCGCCGGCGACGGCCATCGCCCGCCAGGCTGGGCACTCTCGCCGCGGCAGGTCGTGACCTATCTGATGGGTGGCAAGGCTGCCGACGGCACGACGGTCTCGCCCAAATATGTCGGCGACAGGCGGCTGATCGAGACCGCCGTTGCAACACTGGCAACCGATCGCGCCCTCTTGCTGCTCGGCGTGCCCGGCACCGCGAAATCGTGGGTCTCTGAACATCTCGCGGCCGGCATCACCGGCGACTCGACGCTGGTCATCCAGTGTACGGCCGGGACCGACGAGAACCAGATCCGCTACGGCTGGAATTATGCCCAGCTGCTCGCGCACGGGCCTCGCCGCGAGGCGCTGGTCCCGACCCCGCTGATGCGCGCGATGGAAGGCGGCAAGCTCTGCCGCTTCGAGGAACTGACGCGCATGGGCAGCGACGTGCAGGACACGCTGATTACCGTGCTCTCCGAAAAGATGATGCCGATCCCCGAGCTCAACACGGCGGTCTACGCTCAGCGCGGCTTCAACATCATCGCCACCGCCAACAACCGCGACAAGGGCGTCAACGAATTGTCCTCCGCACTCAAGCGCCGCTTCAACGTCGTGGTGCTGCCGCTGCCCGACAGCGCCGAGGAGGAAGTGGCGATCATCGTCAAGCGCGTCGGCGAGATGGCGCAAAATCTCGACCTGCCGGCGCCGAAGAACGTCGCCGACGAGGTGGCGCGCGTGGTCTCGATCTTCCGTGAGCTGCGCTCCGGCTCGACCGAGGACGGCAAGATCGCGCTCAAAACGCCTTCGGGCGGGCTTTCGACCGCTGAGGCGATCGCGGTGATGATCGGCGGGATCAGCCAGGCGACGTTCTTCAATGACGGCGAGCTGACGCCCGAAACGCTTGCGAGCAACATGATCGGCGCAGTCGTGAAGGACCCAGTGCAGGACACTGCTGTGCTCGGCGAATATCTCGAGACCGTGCTGAAGAAGCGGCGCGGCTTCGAAGGCTATTATGCCTCGCTCACCGATCTGATCTGAGACCAGGCGGGCCAAATGGCAGGCCAAGTCTCTGGTCAGGTCTCCCTGTTCGGCATCCGACACCACGGGCCGGGATCCGCGCGGCGGCTTGTGGACGCGCTCGACATGCTCAAGCCGGTCGCGGTGCTGGTCGAGGGCCCTGCGGATGCATCGGACCTGCTGCCGATGCTCGGCGACCCTGACATGGTGACGCCGGTGGCGCTGCTCACCTATGCAGAGGACAATCCCGCCAACGCCAGCTTCTTTCCCTTTGCCGACTATTCGCCGGAATATCAGGCCGTGCGCTGGGCGGTGCGCCACGGCGCGACATTGCGCTTCATCGATCTGCCTGCATCGGACAGGCTCGGCGTCGCCGCCGGCGGCATCGCAGAGGAGACGGCGCAGAGCGCCGACGACGATCCGGTCAGCCGCGATCCGATCGGCGCGCTCGCGACGGCGGCTGGATATGACGACGGCGAGTCCTGGTGGTCCGACGTCATCGAGGAGAATCCTGCGTCGGGCCCCGTGTTCGCGGCCGTCGCCGACGCGATGACGGCACTCCGCGCGGAAGCAAAGCCGTTGTCGGCCCGCGAGGCCGCGCGCGAAGCGCATATGCGGATCGAGATCGCGAAAGTCGCGAAGGAGTGCGATGGCCCCATCGCGGTCGTCTGCGGTGCGTGGCACGTGCCGGCGCTCGGCGAGCGCCGCAGCCTTGCCGCAGATCGCGAACTGCTCAAGGGCCGGCCGAAGACGAAGATCAAGGCGACCTGGGCGCCATGGACCGCGCCGCGTCTGGCCCGCGCGAGCGGCTATGGCGCGGGCGTGGTCGCGCCCGGCTGGTGCGCGCATCTCTGGGGGACACCCGAGGGCGATCGGGCTGCGGTGTGGCTGGCCACGGTCGCGCGCGTGCTGCGCGATCGCGGTCACTTCGTATCGACGGCGTCGGTGATCGAGGCACAGCGGCTCGGCACCGCGCTTGCGGCCCTGCGCGGCCGCCCTGCACCGGGTTTCGCGGAACTGCGGGAGGCGGCCATCGCCTGCCTCTGCAATGGCGAGCGCGCCGTGTGGGACGATGTTTCGGCGGTGCTCTTGATCGGCTCGGGCGTCGGATCGATCCCGTCCGCGACGCCACTCGCGCCGCTGCTTGAAGACCTTCAGCGCCAGCAGAAGGCGGTGCGGCTCAAACCCGAAGCGCTGGAGCGACCGCTGACGCTGGATCTGCGCAGCGAGAGCGGGCTAATGCGCTCCACGCTGCTGCACCGGCTGAACGTGCTCGACATACTCTGGGGACGGCTGACGGATATGGGACGCAGCCGCGGCACATTTCGCGAGAACTGGCAGTTGCGCTGGGAGCCGGAATTCGCGGTAAGGCTGGTTGAAAATCTCATCTACGGCTCGACCATCGCGGAAGCCGCCGGTGGACGCCTCATCGAAGCGATAGGCAAGGAGGCCGAGCTCGGGACGCTGGCGAGCCTCGTGCGCAATGCCATGATCGCCGATCTGCCGCGCGCCACCGAATGCGGCATCGGGGCGCTCGAGACCAAGGCGGCGCTCACCAGCGATGGCCAGGCCTTGCTCGGCGCACTGCCACCGATGGCCGACATCTTGCGCTATGGCGAGGCGCGCGCCGGCACGGTCGAGCATCTCGCCGCCCTGATGCCGCGCATCGTGGTGCAGGCGTCTCTCGCCCTGCCCTACGCCGCGCGCAATCTCGACGGTCCAGCCGCGGCCAAGCTGCGCGGCGCAATCCTGGCGGGCGATGCCGCGATCCAGCTCGCTCAACTCGAGGCCGACGTCGTCGCCAAATGGCGCGACGCGCTGACAGCCCTGCTGCACGATGACCAGGCGACCCGGCTGATCGCCGGCACCGCCGCCCGGCTCCTCTACGAGGCCGAGCTGCTCGCCGCTGAGGACGCGGCAGGCCTGCTGGCGCGGATGCTCTCGCCGGGAACGCCGGTCGCGGAAGCGGCCGGCTTCTTCGAAGGGTTCTTCGAGGGCGCGGGTCAGCGGCTGATCCATGATGGAGCGTTGCGCGGCGCGGTCGACGCCTGGTTGATGACGTTGGACGATGAGGCCTTCACTGCCAGCCTGCCGCTGTTCCGCCGCGTATTCTCGGCGCTCGACCGCACCGAACGCAGGCGATTGATGGACGCGCTATTCGCACGCAGCACGGGTGGCGCCAGAGGATATCGGCTGATCGCACGCGCAAGCGATATCTGGCCGGAGCACCAGACACGTATCCTCGCACTCCTCACATCCGGAGCGGCACGATGAGCGAGACCGACGAACGCAGCCGTCGCTGGACACTTGCACTCGGCGTCGATGCCGAGGATGCGGAGAACGGCCCGACGCTGTCCGACAGCGACCGCCGGATGTCCGAGGCCCTGACAACGCTCTATGGCGATGGTGACGAAGCGCCGAAGAAGGGTCGCGGCGGGCTCGGCGGGTCGGCGCCGCGCGTCGCGAAATGGCTCGGCGATATCCGCGAATTCTTCCCCGCCCCCGTGGTGCAGGTGATCCAGAAGGACGCCTTCGAGCGCAAGGGTCTGCGCCAGATGCTGGTCGAGCCCGAATTCCTCGCGACCGTCGATGCGGACGTCAACTTGATCGCAGATCTGGTCGCCCTACGCGGCGTGATGCCGGAGAAGACCAAGGACACCGCCCGCGTCGTCATCGCGAAGGTGGTGGCCGAGCTGATGGAGCGGCTGGAGCGACGCACTGCGGATGCGATCCGCGGTGCGCTGAACCGTTCGCTGCGCACCAACCGCCCTCGTTTTGCCGACATCGACTGGCCGCGCACGATCAAGGCCAATCTTCGACACTACCAGCCCGAACACCGCACCGTAGTGCCCGAACGGCTGATCGGCTTCCTGCGCCAGCAGCGACGCATCGTCGATCTGGAGGAAGTCATTCTGTGCGTCGATCAGTCGGGATCGATGGCAACCTCCGTCGTGTATGCCTCGATCTTTGCGGCGGTGATGGCCTCGCTGCCGGTGGTCGCAACCAAGCTCGTCTGTTTCGACACAGCAATCGTAGACCTGACCGAGGAGCTCGCCGATCCCGTCGAGGTGCTGTTCGGCGTCCAGCTCGGCGGCGGCACCGACATCAATCGGGCGGTCGCTTATTGCGAGGAACGCATCGAGCGGCCCGCCAAGGCACACCTGATCCTGATCAGCGACCTCTATGAGGGCGGCAATGCGGACGCACTGGTCGACCGGCTGGCGCGGCTCGCGGTGCGAGGCGTCAACGTGATCGTGTTGCTGGCGCTCACTGATACCGGTCGCCCAGCCTACAATCCCACACTCTCGGCGAAGGTCGCCGGCCTCGGCATCCCTGTCTTCGCCTGCACGCCCGACCAGTTTCCGGATCTAATGGGCACCGCACTGAAGCGCGAGGACGTTGCCGGCTGGGCCGCCGACCAGGACATCAAGCTGATCCGACCCGAAACATAGTCCCGCTGGCGGCCCTCCGCTGACTTGCCACAAATTCACGCCATCCTGCGATGTGCACGCCGCTGCCCAGCCGGCCGCTATTCGTTCGCGTGACGAAACTGTGTCTGCCGATCAGCGCGTATTCGCCCGGCCGCCGGAATGACCTACGTCAGCGGCCGCGATACTCATATCGAGGATATCGAGGAGCGATCCATGACCAGCGTCAATGCAAGCACTGAGATCACCCGTGCCGTCGACTTCAAGCTCGAGATCGTCGTCGTGCCCGTCTCCGACGTCGATCGCGCCAAGGCGTTCTACACAAAGCTCGGCTGGCGGCTCGATGCCGACTTCGTCTCCGGCGATGAGTGGCGCGTGATCCAGTTCACCCCGCCGGGCTCGAACGCCTCGGTCATCTTCGGCAGGAACGTCACGCCGGCCAAGCCCGGCTCCGCGCAGGGCCTGTATCTGATCGTCTCCGACATCCAGGCCGCCCGCGACGCGCTCGTTGCTCGCGGCATCGAGGTCGGCGAGGTCTTTCACGGCGGTGGCGATACGCACAGCGGCCCGGACGAGCCTTACCTCTTCGGCTCGCGCCGCGTCAGCGGCCCGGAGCCTGCGCGCAGCAGCTACCGCTCCTTCGCCTCGTTCCGAGATCCCGACGACAATGGCTGGCTGCTCCAGGAGATCACGACGCGCCTGCCGGGCCGCGTCGAGGCCGACACGACGTTCAATTCGACAACCGAGCTCGCAAGCGCGCTGCGGCGCGCGGCCAGCGCGCATGGCGAGCACGAGAAGCGGACCGGCGGCAAGCTCGATGAGAATTGGCCGGACTGGTACGCCGACTACATCGTCAAGGAGCAGGCTGGCCAGCCGTTGCCGACTTGAAGAACGGCTCTACGCGGCTCAGGACTCATCGACCTCCTGCGTTACGCGCAGGAGGTTATCGCGGAGCTGGCTCACGGTCTTCTGCACCACCGGAAAGTCGTCGCCGAGGCCGCTGGCCTCGACGATCTGCGCCCCGAGATCCCTGTCGAGCAGCTTTCTCCCCGAAGGCGTGAGGCTCACCCTCACCTGCCGCTCGTCCGCGGGATCGCGGTGGCGGCGGATGTAGCCCATCTGCTCGAGCTTCTTCAGGATCGGCGTCAGCGTGTTGGATTCCAGGAACAGCTTTTCGCCGAGCACGCCGACGGTCTGCTCGTCCTGTTCCGACAGCGCCACCATGGCGATGTACTGGGTGTAGGTCAGCCCGACCGCATCCAGGACCGGCTTGTAGGCGCGGCCGAAGGCAAGATTTGCGGAATAGACCGCAAAGCATAGGAAATTCGACAGTTTTCGGCCGCTCGGCGCGGATTTCGGCGAACGGGTCACGGGAACCTCCGGGCTTTGTGATCTCTGGATCCATATAAATCGCATCCGATTAAATCGGAAGAGCTTGACCTGGACGGAGCCCAGGTTTATTTCGTCACGCATACGATTAGATCGGATACGATCAAAATAACGCGAAAGGACCTCGTCATGACCACGCCTGCAAAAGTTCTCTTCACCGGCAAGACCCACGTCACCGCGGGCAGCAACGGCGCCGCACACTCAGCGGACGGTTTTCTCGACATCAAGCTGGCACAGCCGCATCCGGCCGCCGAAAATCTCTTCGCCGCTGCCTGGTCGGCCTGCTACCTCGGCGCGCTCCAGCTTGCGGCGCAGCAGCGCAAGGTGAAGCTGCCGAGCGAGCCCGAAGTCGACGCCGAGATCGATCTCAACAATGCCGGCGGCGCATTCTTCCTGCGCGCTCGACTGAACGTCAGCGTCCCCGGCGTCGACCGCGCGGTCGCGCAGGAGCTGATCGAGGCCGCGCACGGCATCTGCCCCTACTCCAAGGCCGTCCACGGCAACATCGACGTGACCACCACCCTCATCTGAACGGATCGAACCGCACATCTCCGACGCGGACCAGCCGACATCGGCTGGGTCCGTGCGGTGCGGTCAAGCCGACGAAGGAGCCAACCATGAGCAACCATCCCCTGAAAACCGTACGTGTTCTGGCGAGCGCCGCCCTGCTCGCCGGAAATCTTCTCACCCTGCCGGCCGCGGCACAGGGCCAGCCCGGCGTCACGCGCACCGATCTGCAGCGTCACGACCTCAGCGCTCCCGGACGCGAGGCCGTCCAGGTCCGCGTCGATCTTGCGCCTGGCGTGGCGTTCGGAAACCACACTCATCCCGGCGAAGAGATCATCTACGTGCTCGCGGGCGCGATCGAATATGATGTCGCAGGCAAAGGCCCGGTGACGCTGAAGGCGGGCGACGTGCTGTTCATCCCGGCCGGCACCGTCCATGCCGCGAAGAACGTCGGCAGCGGCACCGCCAGCGAGCTTGCAACCTATATCGTCGAGAAGGACAAGCCGCTGCTGGCGCTGGCGAAGTGAAGCGCCCTATTGACTGAAGATATTATCTGACTAAAGTCAGATATATGCTCGACCCCATCTCCCGTATCCGCCGCTTCAACCGTGCCGTCACCTCCGCCGTCGGTGCGCTCGATACCTCCTTCCTCGGGCGCGGCCGGCCGCTCGGTGCCGCGCGCGTGCTCAATGCGATCGGCCACGGACGCTCCGATGTCGCCGAGATCCGCGACTATCTCGGCCTCGATTCCGGGCTGATGAGCCGCCTGCTGCGCTCGCTCGAAGACGAAGGGATGATCGAGACGAGCCCGCATGAGGACGATGCGCGTCGACGCGTCGCCCGGCTGACGCGCGCCGGCCGGCGCGAGTTCAGTGCTTACGAGGCGCTGTCCAACGCGCAGGCCGAGGCCCTGCTCGCGGGCCATTCGCAACGCGACGCGCTGCTCGCCGCGATGGACTTGATCGGCTCCGCGCTCGGGCAAAGCCGCACCACGCTGACCGACATGAACCCGCGCAGCGACGAGGCGCGCTATTGCCTCGGCGAGTACTATGCCGAGCTCGCACGCCGCTTCAAACAGGGGTTCGACGTCAAGCTGTCGCGCGACCCCGACGCCAAGGACATGGTCCGCCCGCGCGGCACGTTCATTGTCGCGATGTCGGACACACTCCCGATCGGCTGCGTCGGGCTGAAGGGAACCGACCATGGCTATGCCGAGATCAAGCGGCTGTGGGTCTGCCCGTCCGCGCGCGGTCTGGGGCTCGGCCGGCGCCTGATGGAGGCGAGCGAGAACGCGGCGCGCGAGCTCGGCATCACGGTGCTGCGCCTCGACACCAACAGCGCCCTCCCCGAAGCCGGCCAGCTCTACCGCAGGACCGGCTGGAGCGAGATCCCGCGCTTCAACGACGACCCCTACCCCGACCTGTTCTTCGAAAAACGGCTTTGATCATCACCGATCCAGCGCGACCGAGGCCGTCCGCGTCGGGCGCACGACGATCTCGTTGACATCGACATCATCGGGCTGCTCGATCGCAAAGCACACCGCGCGGGCAATGGCGTCAGGCTGGAGCGCGATGGCGCGATAGGACTTGATCGCTTCGGCCGTAACGGGATCGGTGATGGTGTCGGCAAGCTCGCTTTCGACCACGCCGGGATGGATGCAGGTGACGCGAATGTTGTCGTGCTCCTGCCGCAAACCGTCCGAGATCGCCCGCACAGCATATTTGGTGGCGCAGTAGACCGCGGCCGTCGGAGACACGCTGAGCGCACCGATCGAGGCGATGTTGATGACATGGCCCGAGCCGCGCGCCACCATCTCCGGCAGAACCGCAGCGATACCATAGAGCACGCCCTTGATGTTGACGTCGATCATCCGGTCCCATTCCTCGACTTTCAGCGAGGCCATCGGCGACAGCGGCATCACGCCGGCATTGTTCACGATGACGTCGACGCGGCCCCATACGTCGCGGGCCGCATCGACAAATGCCGCAACGCTGACGCGGTTGGTCACATCGAGCGGACGCGCCAGCGCTGTCCCGCCCGCCCCGTTCAGCTCGGCTGCAAGTCCTCTCAAGCGATCGACGCGCCGTGCGCCCAGCAGGACTTTTGCGCCCGCGGCGGCAAGCTCGCGCGCGATGCCTGCCCCGATGCCGCTGGAAGCACCGGTGACGAGAATGACTTTGTCGAGGGGCATGAATCTGACCTTTCCTGGCTGCTCTTCGCGAGCGGTTGCCTGAGGAATAGGCCTGCGCCAATGTCGTGATAAGACGACGATTTCTTATCAGTTTGGCAAGGTATGCTAACCAATGGAACCCGATCTCAACGCCCTCGCCGTCTTCACGCTTGTGGCCGAGGAGCGGAATTTTCGCGCGGCAGCCGACCGGCTCGGCGTGACGCGCTCGGCCGTCAGCCAGACAATCCGTCGGCTGGAGGAAACCCTCGGCATCGCGCTGGTCCGCCGCACGACCCGCAGTGTCAGCCTGACCGAAGCTGGCGAACGCCTGCACGCCGACGTCGCCCCCGCGATCGCCGACATGCGGGCAGCGCTCGGCAACACCGAAGCGCTGCACGGCCGCCCGCGCGGGCTCCTGCGGCTCGCGGTCTCTTCGATCGCAGAGCACTTTCTCTCGGGCCCAGTTCTGGCGTCTTTCTCCGCGGCAAACCCAGAGGTGCAGGTCGACATCACCGTGACCGACGAGCAGTTCGACATCGTCGCCGCGGGCTATGACGCCGGCGTCCGTCTCGGTGAGGTCATCGAGCAGGATATGATCGCGGTGCCGATCGCGGGCGAGGAACGCCAGCTCGCGGTCTGCGCGCCCGCCTTTCGCGACCGCTTCGGCGTGCCCACGCATCCCTCCAAGCTCGCATCCTATCGCTGCATCGGCTGGCGTCCCGCGCCGAAAGCTGCGCCCTATCGCTGGGAGTTTGCCGAGGACGGCAAGGACTTCAGCGTAGCGGTACGCGCCGGAGATCACCACCAACGACATGGCGCTGATGATCAAGCTCGCTGTGGCCGGAGCCGGCATCACCTTTGGCATGGAAGCGAGCTTTCGGCCTGCTCTCGAGCGCGGCGAGCTGGTGCCGATCCTCGTGGAATATTGCCCCTTCTTCGCCGGCTTCTATCTCTACTATCCGAGCCGCCGCAACAGCGCGCCAAAACTGCGCGCGCTCGTCGAGCATCTGCGGCGACGGCCCTGATTTGGTGCACCGGCGATCCAACTTGCGCGGCACGAGAGCATGCTATGGCGAAGTCCGATCTCGCCGAGATCTACCGGAACTACATCGCCTGCCTGAACCGGCAGGATTGGCAGGCGCTCGGACAGTTCGTCCATGACGACGTCTCGCACAACGCGAAGCCGATCGGGCTCGCCGGCTATCGCGCGATGCTGGAGCGCGATTTTCGCGAGATTCCGGACCTCCGTTTCAAGATCGAGCTGCTGGTCTCGGATCCGCCCCATATCGCGAGCCGGCTGACATTCGACTGCACGCCGGTCGGGACATTCCTTGGGCTCGATGTGAACGGAAGGCGCGTCGCCTTCTGCGAGAACGTGTTCTACGAATTCCGCGACGGAAAAATCTGGCAGGTCTGGTCGGTGATCGACAAGGCTGCGATCGAAGCGCAGCTTCGGCCGTAGCCCGCATGAGCCACCGGGTCGGCGCGACGCCCGATGACAGGCTCCGCGACATGCGGGATTGGTGCGACAGAACCCGGGTGTCGCTTCGCTCACCCGGGCTACAGGACCTCGCTCACGCCGTCGCCGGCGCAGCCTCCCCTTGAGGCTTCGCAAACGGCCTGAACGTCATCGCCATCAGGAACGCGCAGAGGCCGAGCACCCAGGAGCCGATATAGAGCCAGGCGTAGCTCGAGAACGCGTCGTAGATCAGGCCGCCGGCGAGCGGGCCGGTCGCCATGCCGAGGCTGCCGGCCATCGCCGTGCCGCCGATCACCGTGCCCATCATGCGCAGCGGGAAATTGTCGCGCGCCAGCGAGGCGTAGAGCGGCATGGTACCGGCATAGATGAAACCGAACACGGCGGCGACCGCATAGAACGTAGCGAGCTGGTGCGCGAAGACGTAAGCGAGCGCGCCGAAGGCTTGCGCAAGCAGGCCCGAGACCAGCACACGCTTGGCGCCGAAGCGGTCGCCCATGAGGCCGAAGGCGATCCGGCCGCCCATGCCCGCAAAGCCCTCGACGCTGTAGATCGTCACCGCCGAGATCAGCGGGATGCCGCAGCTCACGGCATAGCTGACGGTGTGGATGATCGGGCCGGAATGCGTCGCGCAGCAGAAGAAATTGGTCGCGACCAGGATCAGGAATTGCGGCGAGCGCAGCGCCTCCGACAGCGACATCTCAGCTTGCTGAGCGCCCACTTCGGAAGTTGCCGCCTGCGGATTCGCCAGCGCCGGCGGACGGCGCACCAGAAGCGAAGCCGGGATCATGATCGCGCCGACCACCAGCGCCACGATCTGCATCGAGGTGCGCCAGTCATGGTTGGAGACGAGCCAGGCTGCGAGCGGCGACATCGTCATCGGCGCCATGCCCATGCCGGCCGACACCAGCGAGACCGCAAGGCTGCGATGGGTGTCGAACCAGCCGGTCACGGTCGCCATCATCGGCGCGAAGATCGCGGCGCAGGAGGCGCCGACCAACAGGCCGAAGATGAACTGGAACGCGATCAGCGAGGTCGCGTGGCTCGCGAGCGTCAGGCTCAGCGTCAGCACGACCGATCCCGTCAGCACCACCGGCAGCGGTCCAAACCGGTCGGTCAGCGTACCCCAGGCCATGCTGGTGAAGGCCATCGCCAAAAACCCGATCGTCATCGCGCTGGAGATGCCCGTCACCGACCACCCGGTCTCATTTGCGATCGGCTTCAAGAATACCGGCAACGAAAACATGCCGCCGATCGCGACACAGCTGAGCAGGCCGCCAGCGGCGACGATCACCCAGCGATAGTTGGAAGGTTTCATGTCTGGTCTCCCATACAGATGTCTCTGGATGAAGACGAACAGGCAGCGCGCGATCCGACAGGACCACCATCCATACTAGTGAAATTTTTCGCAAGGATGGAACCGCTGCCCAGGCGCGATCAAAGCGTCTCTTGCTGCCATGTGCTGCCATGCGCGCGCCCGATGCAACCGCAGGCGGCTGCTCGTGTCGCGCGGTTCATGACAGCATGAACGCGTCGCTCGTCGGCAGGATCAGCCCGCTGCCCGCGCGCCGCGCAGCCATTCGTCGAGGCCGATACGGCCGAGACGCGCCTCGCCGAGCGGGACCAGCGAGTGCTCTTCGACCCGGCCGCCGAAGTACCGCGCCTCGGGGTCGCGCACGACCGTTCGCGGGTCGCCGATGGCTTTCAGATAGCGGGCGACGATGTCGTTGAACGGCGCGCGGTCGGGGCCGGCGATCTCGATGATGCCGTTGCGCGGCGCCGCGAGCGCCACATCGGCAACCATGGCGGCAACGTCTTCTGCCGCGATCGGCTGAAACAGGCCGGGCGACATCCTGACCGTGTTTGCTTGCACACTCGATGCGGCGATGGCGCCGAGAAACTCCATGAACTGGGTCGCACGAACGATGGTGTAGGGGACGCGGGAGGCTTCGATCAGTTTCTCCTGTGCGACCTTCGCGCGGAAATAGCCGTTGTCGGGCGTGCGGTCGGTTCCGACAATGGAGAGCGCGACATGGTGTCGGACGCCCGCTGTGGCCTCGGCGGCGAGAACATTGCGGCCGGCGGTCTGGAAGAACTCCAGCACAGCCTTGTCTTCGAATGACGGCGAATTGGCGAGATCGATCACCACCTGCGTGCCGGCCATGGCCTCCTTGAGCCCCTCGCCGGTGATGACGTTGACGCCGCTCTTTTGCGAGGCCGCGACGACCTCGTGGCCGCCCTGGCGCAGAATGGCGACCACCTTCGAACCGATCAGGCCGGTGCCGCCGATGACGACGATCTTCATGGGCTTCTCCGTTGTCGACGATTGGATGCAAATGAGAAACGATCAGGGCTTCAACCCATTTGCATCCTGCGCCGCGCATAGGGCCATTCGATGTCGCATTTTGCCGCGCGCTCGGATTTGATCAGGCCCTATCCGAAGCCCTCAATCAGGTCCCCTATGCGGCCATCGCGACGGAACCTTCCCGCCCCCGCGAATACATCAGCAGATAGAACGCAGCCACATGCGTGATCATCAGCAGCGGCACGTAGATGATCGGGATCGCGTAAGTGGCGCCCAATTCCCCGGCCAGCGGCGCAAGGCCGAGCTGATTGCCGTGATAGTAGTCGATGAGGATGTCAGCGGCCCCGACGAGATTGAAGGCAATGACGAACAGCCAGAACATCGGACGGATGCGCACCGTGAGAAGCGCCAGCATGGCCAGCAATCCGGTCGCGAAGTCACCGTAGGCGGCGAAGGTCGCGAAGCCGGTCGGCAATTGAGGCCCGATAACGCCGGGAACGAGAAAAACGAGTCCGAAGAAGCGGAAGCTGTGCAAGGTGGCGATGGCGCGATGCGCCTCGACCTGGTCCATCGACTTCAGCCAGGGCCACCCATAGGTACGGAGCCAGAGCAGCCACGGGACGTAGCCAAGAACGAGATGGATCTGGAAGACGGTTGCCGGTGACATCTGGATTCCTTTCACACGCTGATAGGCGCGGCCTCGAACACCGCAGTCAGGACGCCGAGCCGGCCTTCCAAAATATTTCGTCCGAGGTTCGCGGAAAGCTCGGCGAAGCCCGGCCCCATCACCACGCCGAGATTGAGCGATGGCGGCGGGCCTGATGCGCGCAGCTGGGTGGCCCAGGCCTTGGCGGCTTCGCTGTCGTCTTGCCAGACAAGCGAGCGGAAACCGGCTGCTTCGATCGCCTCGCGTGTGGCAGCGGCGGAGAGAAGAAAGCTCGTCGCCGGCGTTCGCGCCCACGGAACCGGATAGTGCGGCTCGTCGCCTTTCGATACGATGTCGAAAGTCGCAAACCTGCCGCCCACCTTCAGCACGCGCCGGATCTCGCGATAGAGTCGTGTGCGATCCGGAATGTTCATGGCGACATGCTGTAGCAACGCCACCTCGAAACGGCCGTCGTCGAACGGGAGGTCCAACGCGCTGGCGGCCTCGAACGACACCCGCCCGCTCATTCCCGTGCGCTCCGTCAGGTAACGCGCGGCCTCGACGAACGGCTCGCTGAGATCGACGCCGATCACCCGGCAGCCATACGTCGCCGCGAGAAAGCGCGCCGGCCCGCCGACGCCCGAACCGACATCGAGAACCGGCATGTCGGCGGCAATTCCGGCCAGCTTGGCAAGTTCCGCCGTCGCCGCGAGCCCGCGGGTGTGGAACTGGTCGAGCATGGCCAGTTGCTGGGGCACGAGCGGTTGGTCCTCCGGCCCAAGAACGGAGAGCGCCGTCTTCAGACGCTCCGTCAAGCCGGTCGCGCGATAGTGGTCGCGTACGCCATCAAGGATATTGGTCACAGCCAGACTCCGTTGAGTTTCAGGTCTCCCTGCAGACATAGGACCGCTTCCGGCGCGCGACTATCCGCGATAATGTCGACGGGCTATGAAGCAGAACTTCACAGTCAGGCAGAGCGCGCTCGACGGCGTGGAGGCATTTCTCGCCGTTGCCCAGCACCGCAATTTTCGGCGCGCGGCCGCCGAGCTCGGGGTGACCCCGTCGGCGGTCAGCCAGGCCGTCCGCACGCTCGAGGCGCGCATTGGAGCTGCGCTGTTCGCGCGCACGACGCGCAGTGTCGGACTGACCGAAGCCGGCGAACGATTCCTGTCGCGCGCAAAACCCGCCTTCGAGGAGCTCGTTGCGGCGAGCGAGGCCGCGCGCGATCTCGGGCAGCGACCGGCCGGGATGTTGCGCCTCGCCGTTCCCCGCTCGGTCGTTCCGCTGATCCTCGAGCCGGTGATCGCCGCCTTCTGCCAGGCCTATCCCGAGATCGAGGTGGAGATCGCCGCAAGCGAGGAGATGGTCGATCTTGCCGCAGGCGGCTTCGATGCCGGCATCCGGCTCGGCCAGCTCATCGCGCCTGATATGATTGCCGTGCGGCTGACGCAGCCGTTCCCGTTCATGGTCGTCGGCAGCCCCGACTATATGCGCGGGCGGAAGCGGCCGGCGGCAATCGACGATCTTCGTCAGCACGCCTGCCTGCGCCTGCGTCGCGCGAACGGGTCGATCGCGCCCTGGCCCTTCGTCGACGGCAACAAGTCGGTCGAGGCCATCGTCTCGGGGCCGCTCATCGCGCACGACTATGCCACGCTGCTCGGTGCGGCGATCAGAGGTGTTGGACTTGCGCAGGTGCCCGCCCCGCTCGCCAGAGCGCCGATTGCCGACGGCCGATTGCAAGCGCTGCTCGCGCCCTTTGCAGTCATGGGACCGGGGGTCTTTCTGTACTATCCGGGGAAACGTCAGGTCCTGCCAAAACTGCGCGCCTTCATCGAGCACGTCAGATATCGCGGCGCCGATGCAGCGCAGGGCGCAGCCACCGCTCGCGGAGCACGCAAGCTCAGGCGTGCAAACAGCCGCTGACACCAAAAACTCGAAAACAACCCCATGCAAAGGAGCCGCGCTGACTGGATGCCTCCGGAATACGCAAATGTCCAATGCATTGCACAAAAGAATGCACTTTTAATTTTCCATATCTGTGCGATGCTGACGGGGTCCCGTGTGGCAATCCCAGCAAAGGGGAACCCTGCAATGAAGTTCACGCTCGCCAGCCTGACCGCCGCCGCAGCCTTCGCGGCAACCCTCGCCGTCGGCCAACCTGCTCGTGCCGGCGACCTGATCGTCGCTACCGACACCGCTTTCGTTCCGTTCGAGTTCAAGGAGGGCGACAAGTATGTCGGCTTCGACATCGACCTGTGGGCCGCCATCGCCAAGGATATCGGCGTGACCTACACGCTGCAGCCGATGGACTTCAACGGCATCATCCCGGCGCTCCAGACCAAGCAGGTCGACGTCGGGCTGGCCGGCATTACCATTAAGGACGAGCGCAGGAAGGTCATCGACTTTTCGGACGGCTATTACGACAGCGGCTTCCTGCTGATGGTGCCGGTCAACAGCACGATCAAGGGTCCGGAAGACCTTCCCGGCAAGACACTCGCCGTGAAGACCGGCACGTCGGCAACCGACTACGCCAAGGAGCACTTCAAGGGGACGGAGCTCCGCCTCTTTCCCAACAGCGACAACGCCTATCTCGAAGTCGCGACCGGACGCGCGGACGCCGCAATGCACGACACCCCCAACGTCCTCTACTACATCAAGACCAACGGTCAGGGGAAAGTGAAGACCGTAGGTCCCCAGATGATGGCCCAGCAATATGGCATGGCCTTCCCGAAGGGCAGCGAGCTCATCGCCAAGGTCAACGCCTCGCTCATCAAGCTGAAGGGCGACGGCACCTACACCGCCATCTACAAGAAGTGGTTCGGCGCCGAGCCGCCGAAGAGCTGATCCCGCGCGCGCCGGCATGGCCGCCGGCGCGCCTTCTCTTGAAGGAAAGCTCTCATGGATTTCGAGTGGTCGGTTATCTGGCAGGCCCTGCCTGAGCTCTTGAAGGGTGCCCGCCTCACCGTGCTGATCGCGCTGGCCGGGCTCGCCGGCGGACTGCTGATCGGCTTCGCCGCCGGCCTGGCGCGCGCCTACGGCAATGCCGTCCTCAACGCCATTGCCTTCGCCTATGTCGAGATCATACGCGGCACGCCGATCATCGTGCAGGTGATGTTCATCTATTTCGCGCTGCCGATCCTCGCGAATGTCCGCATCTACCCGCTCGCGGCGGCGATCATGGCCATCATCGTCAACGCCGGAGCCTATATCGCCGAGATCGTGCGCGGCTCGTTTCTCTCCGTCCATCGCGGATTGCGCGAAGCCGGCCTGGCGCTCGGCCTGCCACTCTGGAAGGTGCTTCTCTACATCATCGGCCCGCTCGCCTTCCGCCGCATGATTCCGGCGCTCGGCAACCAGTTCATCGTCAGCCTGAAGGATACGTCGCTCTTCATCGTCATCGGTGTCGGCGAACTCACGCGGCAAGGCCAGGAAATCATGGCGGCCAACTTTCGCGCCGTCGAAATCTGGTCCGCCGTGGCGATGTTCTACCTGATCATGACCGGCGCGCTCACGCTTATCCTCAGGATGACCGAAAAGAGGATGCGCATCCTGTGAGCATCGTGGAGTTCAAGAAGGTCACCAAGCGGTTCGGCCAGGTCACGATCCTCGACCAGGTCGACCTGTCGATCGAGCCTGGCGAGAAGGTCGTGCTGATCGGTCCCTCCGGTTCCGGCAAGTCGACGCTGCTCCGCTGCATCAACGCGCTGGAGGAGATCAACGGCGGTGATCTCGTCGTCGACGGCATCAGCGTCAAGGCCGGCGGCCGCATGGTCCGCTTGATCCGCCAGGAAGCCGGCATGGTCTTCCAGCAGTTCAACCTGTTTCCGCAAATGACGGCGCTCGAGAACGTCGCCTTTGGCCCGCGCCGCGTGCGCGGCGAGTCGCATCAGGATGCGCGAAAGCAGGCGCTGGAAATGCTCGGCAAGGTCGGCCTCGCCGACCGCGCCCACCACTATCCGAGCGAGCTTTCCGGCGGCCAGCAGCAACGCGTCGCGATCGCCCGCGCGCTCGCCGTCAAGCCGAAGCTGATGCTGTTCGACGAGCCGACGTCGGCGCTCGATCCAGAACTGAGGCATGAGGTGCTGCGCGTCATGCAGGCGCTGGCCGAGGAAGGCATGACCATGATCGTGGTCACCCACGAGATGGCCTTTGCCCGCAAGGTCGGCACCAGGCTGATCTTCATGGAAGGAGGCAAGATCGCCGTCGACGGCGAGCCACGGGAGCTGCTGGCAAATCCGCAAAACCCTCGCCTGAAAGAGTTTCTGCAACATGTCGTATGACGCCGGCCGCCGGCTTTCCTTCATCGATGTCGCAGGTTCGCCATTTGATGTCGGAGCTGCCCTTGGGCGCTTCGGCCGGGCGGCCCTGCACGACCATTTCCGCATCTCCGCTGCGTGGCGCGAACTCACCACGCGCCGCGGCGATCCCTCGATCGGCGAGATGGCGGCCATCGTCCGGGATCGGTTTCCGAGATACTGGGCCGAGCTGCAGGGCCTCGCCATCGGGCTGGCAATGCCTTTCGACGACGTTTTCCTGTGGAACTGCCGCGGCGATATCTGGGCGATGGCGCCGGACGGCTGCACGACCGTGCAATTGCCCGGCTCTGCGCATGTGATCGGCCACAACGAGGATGGCGACCCCGACTTTGCCGGCAACTGCGCGCTTGCCCATGTTGCATCCGAAGGAGGCGCAGCGTTCGCAGCCTTCGTGTACCCAGGCTCGCTGCCGGGACACACATTTGCGGCGACGTCGAAGGGACTGGTGCAGACCGTCAACAATATCAGGCCGCTGGCCGGCGGCGCCGGCACGCCGCGCATGGTGCTCGCCCGCGCGATCCTCGACGCAGCGGACCTCGACGGCGCCCTCACCGTGCTCAAATCCGCGCCGCGCGCCGGCGCATTTCACCTGACTTTGGCGCAAGCCGGGGACGAGCGGCTTCTCAGCGTCGAGTTCACCGCCCGGGCCCTGTCGGTCGATCGGGTCCAGGCGCCGCGTGTCCATTCCAATCATCTGATCCATGCGGACACCGGCCGCATGTCACAGATCGTCACCGGTTCGTCCGGCGTGCGACAACGGCGCGGCGAGGAGCTGCTCGGCCAAACGCTCCAGTCGGAACCCCAGGGACGCGCGCTCGGCATCTTGTGGGACGCAGCCGACGCGGAATTGCCGATCTACCGCACAGATCCGGCCGATAGCGACGTCGAGAACACGCTCGCAAGCGCCCTCTTCCGGGTCGGGGCTGACAAGGTCGAGTGGTCTGTCTACGATGGATCGCACGAAGCAGCTCGCTTCGATATGCGGGATGGGTTGGTGCCCTTCGCGGCGTGAACAGGATCAGCGTGATGCCAGAGGAAACCGTCGCGGAGCCGCCGCGCACCATCGAGGATCTCCGGGCACTCGCGCTCTCGATCGGCCGCGACGAGGCAGGCTTTTCGCTCGGCGCCAAAGCGCATGATGTCTTCGCAAAACTGGTGGAAGCGCCGGAACAGTCGGCAGTTCGCTCGATCTCGGAGCTCGCCGATCAGTTCGGCATCAATCCGTCGACGCTGACCAGACTGGCGAAGCGCCTCGGCTTCGAAGGCTTCAGCGATTTCCAGGCGGTCTTCCGCAAGGCCATCGCCAACGACCAGCAGTATTTCTATAGCCGCCAGGCCGGCCGGCTCATGGCCGCGCCGTCCGTCGGCAATGCCGAAGTCGAGGCGTTCGCGCAGCTGGCGCGCGAAACGGCAGCGAATGTCGACGGATTCCTCGGACAGCTGGACGGAGCCGCTCTGCAAGGGGCCACCCGGCTGCTGGCAAGCGCCCGCCGCGTTCGTGTCCATGGCGTTCGCCAATTCCACTCGCTGGCGAGCTTTCTCACCTATTGCCTGGGCATGGTGCGCTCGGACGTCGCGCTTCTGGACGCGCCGCGCCTCGGCGTCGCCGAGGCATTGTCTCAGCTCGACCGGGGCGACGTCGTCATCGTCGCCAGCTGCGCGCCCTATACGCGCAGCGTCGCGGAGGTGGCCCGGGTCGCGGCTTCGAACGGCCAGACGGTTATCGCGATTACGGATTCCCGGTCGTCACCGCTCGTTCCTCCCGCCGCGCATGCTTTCTTCATCCCCCACGCGAGCAGCTTCTATTCGAACAGCATGGGCGCCTATGTCGTCTTCTGCGAAGCGCTGCTCAACCTCGTCGCGAGGGAATTGGGTGACAAGGCGCTAAACTCCCTGGCGGGTCGCGAGCGGCTGATTGCCGAGATGAACATCGAGGTTGGCTGACGGCGCAGCGGTTTGCTTGGGGCAGCAAAGCCGCCCGCGCTACGCTGTTTCGGAATCGTTGCCGTCGAACACCAGAGATCATGACCATCCGCCCGATCGTCCGCTATCCCGACCGCCGGCTCGCGCTCCCGGCACGGCCCGTGACCGTGTTCGACGACGCGTTGCGAGAGCTAGCCAACGATCTGCTCGAAACGATGCGCGCCGCACCCGGCATCGGCATCACGGCGCCACATATCGGCATCCCCTTGCGCGTCGTGGTGCTCGAGTTAGACGCCAAGGACGGCCCGCAGACTTACGTCAATCCCGAGATCGAATGGGCGTCACCCGAGATGATCCTGCACCGCGAAGGCAGCGTCTCGATGCCCGGCGTCAACGATGAGGTCACGCGCCACGCCCGCGTCCGGATCAGCTATCAGGATGTCGACGGCAACATGCAGACCGAAGAGTCGGAGGCCTTGCGCGCGGTATGCCACCAGCACGAGATTGATCAGCTCGGCGGGGTATTCTGGATCCAGCGGTTGTCGCGGATGAAGCGGGAACGGCTGATCAAGCGATTTGAGAAGATGTCGCGTAGTTCGTAGGATCGGTGGAGCGAAGCGATACCCATCGATTGCGCCGCGCAAAACGGATTGATGGGTATCGCTGCGCTCTACCCATCCTACGCGCTGCCCAACTCAGCAACGGCCATGGTGTAATTGAGACTCTTCAACGCGTTCATGGCTTGAGATAGACACGTATTTTCGTTTTGTTCACCAATGAGATGCCCGCCGATGCACGATAAGCACCTGCATAATAATTACTGTGAGCGTACCCGTGAGATTCTAAATCGCGTCGGAGATAAATGGAGCTTGCTGGTCATCTCTGCGCTTGCCGAAGGGCCAAAGCGATATGTCGACATCCGTCGCAGCACCAGCGGAATCTCCCAAAGAATGCTGACGCTTACCCTGCGCCTACTCGAACGTGACGGCATCGTAATGAGAACGCCTCTCGATACCATTCCCTTGAGCGTTAGCTACGAACTTACTTCGCTTGGCCTCAGTCTTGTTGAGACAGTTCGTAGTCTTACCAAATGGGCAAGAACGCATGACACGGAAATCGGCGATGCACACATGCGCTACGATAGAACCAAGGAAAGGGAAAAGACCGGGATAAAATTACGCTAGAACAGCGTGACTTTATCTCGCCCTGCGACCCGCCTCTACTACGAATCCCTTCTAGGAATGACAAAGCGGCCCGCAGGGCTGCCCAACTCCGGATAGAGCCGAGGTTGCTTTCCATCGAGGTCCTCGATGCCGAACTCTATCCCGAGTTGGGCCGCAATAAACGTCTCACCTGATCGCATCATAACATCCGGATCCCGCCAGAGACGCTCGATCACAAGGCCCGTAAACTCCGGCATCTCGAAATTCGGAAGATCGTCGACCAGCTTCGTGGGAAGATTTTCCTTAGGAACTGCCTTGAACATGTCGGACAGGATCAGCCCGGGCCAAATCGATAGCGAGGCCACCCCATGGGGCCGCAAGTCGACAGCCATGTCGAAGCTCATCTTGTCGGTACCCGCCTTTGCTGCGCCATAGGCCGGCCCGTAGTGATATGAGACCGCTCCGTAGAACGAGATATGCACCATCACACTTTTGCGCGTCTCGATCATGAGGGGGGCAGCGAAGTAGGAAGCTACATAGTTGGACCGGAGTCCGACCGTGATCATATCGGCGAGGCCAAGCGACTTCTCCCAAAATCCACCGGGCGCCGGGAGTGCCCGAAGGTCCACTGCCGCGGCATTGTTCACGAGAATATCCAGCCGTCCGGACTCCTGCCGCACCCGCGCAAATAAAGCCTCAACCTGCGAGTCGTCTGCATGGTCGCACTGAGCGACAATGCCTTTACCACCTCTGGAATCGACTTCCTCGGCTGCGCGTTCAAGTTCTTCAAGATTTCGGCCGGTTACATAAACAGTTAAACCCTTTCCCCCAAGCGCCCTTGCAATGCCGCGTCCTAGACCGCGACTGGCTCCTGTAACTATTGCCACGCCATTTGACATCTATGTCCTGCTGTTAGGATGCACCGCTATCTTGCTGACGATGCGCGAGTATATTCGTCCCGAAGACAGAATTATTCGTGTTGGGCCGCAGCGACAATAAGGCACTTTTTTGTTCGCGATCGATGCCGGCCACTCAGGGCCATGATTGATGTCGCTTCGGAACTTCCGCATCCACTGTGGTATGTAGAATGCGAGGCTCGCATTGTTCGTGAGATGCTTATGCCGCTTGGCGCGACAGGCATAGCCTACGTTCTTTGTGAGGAGCGCCCGTGCAACTCATCTGTCGCTGCGCTCCACCCATCCTACGCGCTGGTCTTGCCAATCGGCCCGATTTTGCGCCCAGCAACGCCAGTGGCGCAGCCAAAGAAGTACTTTGAAAACTCCACCTCCAGCCCGTGATCGCGCAGCATAGCCGCGATTTGGATAGCACTGCCGAAGTTGGTGCTGTAGGTGCCGATCATCGCAAAGTCCTGCGCGCCGCGAAGGAAGATGCGTTCTATGAGCGGCAAGACGACCTTGAGGTGCAACAGGTACAACGGGCGGAGCCACCATCCTTTCGGATCGGAAGCCTCGATCATGGAGACGACTCCGCCGGGTTTCAGCACGCGCGCGATCAAGGCGACCAGTTGCGCATGTTGCCCAGGGTTGAATGTCTTCATTCCGAAAGTGGAGATGACGAAGTCCGCACTCTCCGAGGGCAGATCGCTTGCGAGCACGTCGTCTTCGATGAACTCGATCCGGTGGGAGCGGTGAGCGTGAAGGCGCTCCATGGCGCGACGATGCATGCCGGACGAGATATCGACGGCCGTGATTGAGCCGAGATCGTTGAAACGCTTCAACAGGTGGGGCCAGACTTCGCCCGTCCCAGCCATCAGATCGTAACCGCGGGCGCCTTCGCCCTCTGGCGCAGGCATCGCTGCGACACATTGCGCGCGCCAACGCTCCGTGAAACCGAACGAACAGATCAGGCTGAAAGCGATGTACCGGTCTGAGCAGCGATCGAAAACACCCTTCACAAACCTCGGGTCGTAGATATCGCTACCCATTTCGGCTGCTTATACCCCTACTCCCATTCAATCATTCGGGAAGATGTTTCCGCGTTGATTTCCAAGCACAAATTCTTGGAGCTGACGGACAAATGCCGACGGTATGCCCGTCCCAATTTTTCGGCCTTGAATTCACAGGAAAATTCGAGCCGTTCGCAATCCTGGCGATTTCGCTACCTATCGGAGTCAATTGACTGATCAGCACTGCCTGCGTGGCCAGGACTGCCATTACCGCACTGGTTCGGCGTAGGTTCAAATACCGTCAGAGATCAGGAGCGCGCTTGGTCCGGTCGTTCGATGCCCCCTCACGTTCCCTCGCCGCTGCGCACCAGCCATACTGACCCGCTTTGCGCCAGAAGCGGCCTTCTCCGCCAGCTCGCGTTTTGTACGACTGAAAGTTCGCTCTGCGCCCGGCGCCGCCATCGCGCAACCAGTTGGTACGGGCTACCTTCAAGTTCTCGGTTGAGGAGCGCGAACTGGTTGCAATCGTACCCTAGAATATTCGCCGAGTGCCCGGATTTGTCGACGAACTGAAGATCTTGGCTCTCGTTAGAAGGAGCCCTCTTGTCGGCGGAAGGGGTGTCAGTCAAATTTCGCTGGAATTGTTCGCATTTCTTGTGCGAGCTGCGAGCAATCTACGGTGTCAACCACGGCGTATCCTGCCGTATTTTGTACCGTAGTTTTCGACCATTGTGCCCAACGCCCGGCTCTCGTCGGCGCCCAGCGAGCAAGAGGGCTATCAAGTCCTAGCAGAGAGGCGCCTAGACAAATCCCGAGTACATCAGAACCTGCGCAATCTGAGCAGCGTTAGGTTATACGCAAGGAAGAGAAGACCGCTCAAAATTGTCCGCACGTGCTCGCGGTCGTTTTTTGCGCTACTGATCGGGCTTACATCTGCCGGATTTGCACCGGTGGATGACGGCGCGGTGGTGCGAGTCAAGTAGCGCGAGCGCAACAATGGCAGGCGTGGCGAACACTAGGTGATTTGCGCTATCCAAGTGCCTGGCTCGCAAGCGCGTAGGTCACGGGCATGCCTCCAGAACGGTCATTGGGATTGAGGAAGGTTCCCCCCAGCGACATCGTCGTCACGGTGTCAAAGAGAGCGAGGCCTGACGAAGCCACGAAAGTGCAGAACTCACCCTCGGCGAGGTGTGTATCAACCCTCAGAAACTCCCCCTCATGGGCAGCCACATGCGGTGCAGCCACCACGATCGCGTCCTTGTCGTTTGACGCCACGACGGGACCCACGAGATGGCCTCGCCCAAACGGACGGCAGAGCGCAAAGGCCTCGAGGCGACCGTCTCGGTAGAGCCCGAACCCTACGGATTGATCCAAGAGAGCCGTGAGCAGCTTTACACGCGATGCACCAAACGCGCGCGCATCGAGCCCAGTGACAGCCCCGAGATCCGCGTCGCCCAGACGGCGTAGATCTGCTCCTGCCAGAGGATCTGGCGTCTCACCGGACCGACGCGCCTCGCCTTGACGTTGGAAGACTGTGCTCTCGGATCGAAAACCGAGCGAGAGATAAAGCTTCCGCGCTGCCCGCGTGGCGTTGAGGCGCAGATTGCGTCCCTTGCACTCGGAGAAAGCGCGCTTCATGAGCCATTGTGCGGTGCCGAGTGCCTGAAGCCGAGGAGAGGTAATGACCATGCCGACAGTGGCAAAATCCGAGCCATGAGGAAACCACATGGCTGAACCCAGCACCCGTCCGATCTCGTCGTGAGCGACGATGCCATGGCCGACGTCGCGCAGGAACTGCCAGTCCTCAGCTCTGTGCGGCCAGCCGACGCCGATCGAAAGTGCATGAAGCTGCTCCAGCTCGACCTTGTCGATGTCGACCGCGCGAGCCTCGAAAGCATCGATCGTCAGCGAATTGGAAACGCGACTTTTCATGACTTTCCTCGGCTTGGCGCCCGACGCAGGTCGAATGATGGCAATTCGGCTCGCTCCAAGGCATCGGGTCAATCCCAGCATAAACCCGGCCCCGCGGCAGAATACATTTCAGAACGGCCGCCTCACGAAACAATCCACCAAATCGCCACCGCATTCGGCATGAAACCAGGGTACCGCCCGTTACGATGGCTTCGTCCGGCGAACCCCGCCATTCTCTGCGCTTCAAGATAGCCCATGACCTTTCTCTTTAATTCCGACGCGCAGCGTGGGGCGGTATTTCGCAGCGCGTTCGCTCGCGAGCTCCCACACCTTCCCTTCGCAATCGACCCGACCACCGTTGATCCCGATCAGGTGCGGTATGTGGTCAGTTGGACTGTGCCAGAAGCACTTGAACGTTACCGCAACCTTGAAATTCTGTTCTCCGTTGGGGCTGGCGTCGACCAATTTCCGCTCGCCGCGCTTCCGCCCGAAGTAAAGGTGGTGCGGATGGTGGAAGACGGCATCATCCGCATGATGCAGGAGTACGTCACGCTCGCGGTGCTGGCGCTCCACCGCAACCTGCCCACCTATCTTGATTTGCAGCGACGCCGCCAATGGCGAGCTCTCCCGCAGAAGCAGGCTGCCGACCGGCGGGTCGGGCTGCTCGGCCTTGGCGTGCTCGCGCGCGCCGTGCTGGACAGCTTGAGGCCTTTCGACTTTCGCTTGAGCGGCTGGAGCAGATCCGAAAAGAGGATCGACGGTGTCACGACATATTGCGGACAAGCCGGTCTGGCCCAAATGCTCGCGGAGACTGATATCCTCGTCTGCCTGCTCCCTCTCACCGGGGAGACACGCGGGATCCTGAATGGGGACCTGTTTGCGCGGCTGCCGAAGGGAGCTGCGCTCGTCCACGCAGGGCGCGGAGCCCAACTTGATCAACCCGCACTGCTCGCTGCATTGGACGCAGGTCAGCTCGCGGGCGCGGTCATCGACGTCACCGAGCCGGAGCCTCTACCTGCCGGCGATGAGTTGTGGGCTCATCCGAAAGTGCTGCTCACCCCGCACGTGGCGGGCGTAACTCAGGCGGAAACTGCCGCACGTGCGGTCATCGAAAACATCAAGCGATACGAGTTGGGCCTCGATCCCATCGGGCTCGTGGATCGGACTCGCAGTTACTGAGAGGAGCTAACATGCTGCTGAAGCTGATTGATCCAAATCCGGCCTTTGCCCCGAAAGAATCCACGCCGCTGCCGGAGCGGCTCATTACCGGCGCACCCAATTTCAAGACCTGGGCGCAGGACGTGGCCAAGGGTGAACGCATACATACCGGCGTCTGGGAGGCGACCCCTGGCGAGACGCGCTCGATCAAGGGGGAGACGTTCGAGTTCTGCCACATTATCTCCGGCCTCGTCGAGATCACACCCGACGGCGGCGCCCCCCTCACCTTCAGAGCCGGCGACAGCTTCGTCATGAAGCCCGGATTTACCGGCGTGTGGAAGACCGTCGAGACTGTCCGCAAGATCTACGTCACGGTGTCATGAGCCTGAGCTTCGATCCGGATCAGGTTTCGCTGCCCATCGGCCACTTCGTCGGCAATCGGCTGCTGGAGTCTCCCGGTCTGCTTCCGATGCGCCGTCCTTCGGACGGCGCGTTCTACGCGGAGTGTCCCATCGCCTCCGAGGAGATTGTGGACGAGGCGGTCCAGACCGCCAGGAAGGCTTTGAAGACCAGCAACTGGGGCGGCGTGCGGCCCCGAGAGCGGACGACCGTGCTCCGGCAATGGGCCGATCTGATCGAGAGCGAGGCCGAAACGCTCGCCAAGCTCGAGGCGGTCTCGTCCACCCGCCCGGTGGGACAACTGATTGCGGGAGACATCGCGGTCACGGCAGAGCAGATCCGCTTCTTCGCTGAATTCGCCGACAAGGAAGGCAGTGATCTCGTGCCCACCGACGAAGAGCATCTCGGCATGATCATGACCGAGCCGTTCGGGGTCGTCGGCGCCATCACGCCCTGGAATTTTCCAGTCTCGATGGCTGGCTGGAAGCTCGGACCGGCCCTCGCGGCGGGCAATGCGGTCGTGCTCAAGCCGTCCGAACTGACGCCGTTGTCGTCCGTCTTGCTCGCCCAGTTGGCGGTCAAGGCGGGCCTGCCTGCGGGACTCATCAACGTCGTGCTCGGTGACGGGCTGACGACGGGCGCCGCCATTACGGGACATCCCGACATCGCCAAAGTGAGTTTCACCGGATCGACCGCTGCGGGATCTGCGATCATGGCCAACATTGCGCGCACCGGCGTCAAGCCGATGACGCTCGAGCTCGGCGGCAAAAGCCCACAGATCGTGTTTGCGGACGCTGATCTCGACCAGGCCGCCGCCGCGATTGCCGGGAGCATTATCGCCAACGCCGGCCAGGCCTGTGTCGCCGGCTCGCGGTTGATCGCGCATGCCTTTGTGGCCGAGCCGCTCGTTGACGCCATCCTCGCTCGTATGAAAGCCGTTCGCGCAGGCCCTACCTGGGACGCCACAACGACCTATTCCCCGATCATCTCCGAGCGCCAGCGCTCGCGGATTCACGCAATCGTGCAAGCAGCATGTGCGCAGGAGGCCGAGCGCCTCACCGGCGGCGTACCGATGGAGGGCAACGGCTATTTCTATGCGCCGACGATTCTTGCGAACGTGGATCACTCTTCTCCCGCCATCACCGAAGAGATCTTCGGCCCGGTCTTGACGCTGCAGACGTTTACCACCGAGGACGAGGCCTTGGCGCTCGCCGACCATCCGACCTACGGTCTTGCCGCCGGGCTCTTCACCCGCGACGTCTCTCGCGTGATGCGGCTGGCGCGCGCAATCCCGGCCGGAACTGTGTGGGTCAACCGTTACGGCCGATCGCGTGACCACATCCTGCCGACGGGAGGCTACAAGCGCTCCGGCATCGGCAAGGACCTTGGCCGCGACGCCTATCACGCCAACCGCCGCTCGAAGAGCGTGCTCATTCACGTTTAGAAAGCAGCATGAAGAATTACGCGATTGCACTCCTTCCGGGCGACGGTATTGGCCGCGATGTGACGGACGCCGCATGGGCGGTGCTCGAGGCTGCCGCCAGGCATTCGGGCTTCGCGCTCAATGGCACCCGATTTCCGTGGTCCTGTGCCTACTACAAGGACACCGGGATGATGATGCCTGGCGAGGGCCTCAACGCCCTTCGGAAGTTCGATGCAATCCTGCTCGGCGCCGTCGGCTGGCCGGCGGAAGTGCCGGACGCAGTGTCGCTGCATGGGCTCCTGCTGCCGATTCGCAAGGAGTTTGCGCAATATGCCAACGTTCGGCCGCACCGCCTGCTCCCCGGCGTCAACGGCCCGCTGAAAGCGACCAAGTTCGACATTCTCTGCATTCGCGAGAACACCGAAGGCGAGTATGCGGGCGCGGGCGGGCGCGTGCATCAGGGCACCTCCGACGAGGTCGCAGTCGAGACCGCGGTGTTTACGCGCGCCGGCGTGGAGCGGATCTTGCGCTTCGGATTCGATCAGGCGCGCAAGCGGCGCGGAAAGCTCGCCTCGGTCACCAAGTCGAATGCCCAAAAATTCTCGATGGTTTTCTGGGACGACATGACGCGGCGCATTGCCGCTGAGTACCCGGATGTCGAAGTCAACAATTACCACGTGGATGCGCTCGCTGCGCGCATGATCCTTGCGCCGGAGAGCCTCGATGTCGTCGTCGCTTCCAATCTGTTCGGCGACATCCTGACCGATATTGGCGCGGCCATCCAGGGCGGGCTCGGCTTTGCCGCCTCCGCCAATATCAACCCGGACCGCAGCGCTCCTTCGATGTTCGAACCCGTTCATGGCTCGGCGCCCGACATCGCGCGTCTCGGCGTTGCCAACCCGATCGCGGCCATCTGGTCGGGGGCAATGATGCTCGACCATCTCGGCGAGCGCGAGGCTGCGGCTCGCGTCATGGCCGCGCTGGAGGCGACCACATCTCGGGGCATCGGTACGATCCAAGGCAAAGAGCGGACCGATGCCGTGACCGCCGCAGTGCTTTCAAAGCTCTCCTAACAGACGAGGATCGGAATATGCAGAAGCTGAGCGACAACGGGCTCTTCCGCCAGCAGGGCTTGATCGGTGGCGAATGGCAGGGAGCGCTCTCGGGCAAGACGATCGACGTCATCGATCCGGCGACGCAGACGGTTCTCGGCACTGTGCCAGATATGGGGCGGGATGACACGCGCGCCGCCATTGCGGCCGCCGCCAGGGCCTACCCCGCCTGGCGCGCAAGAACGAACGCCGAGCGCGCCGCGCTTCTGGAGACCTGGCACGGGCTCATGATCGCGCATCTGGATGATCTGGCGCGAATTCTGACGCTCGAACAGGGCAAGCCGTTGGATGAGGCCAAAAGCGAGATCCGCTACGGT
The DNA here is from genome assembly GCF_030160715.1 of Bradyrhizobium iriomotense. GTDB lineage: Bacteria > Pseudomonadota > Alphaproteobacteria > Rhizobiales > Xanthobacteraceae > Bradyrhizobium > Bradyrhizobium iriomotense. The sequence goes on along the minus strand of NZ_BSOW01000020.1, from coordinate 31,223 downwards.
GCTTCTTTCGTCAAATGGTTCGCCGAGGAAGCCCGACGCATCGGCGGCACGACGATCCCGTCACCAAAGGCCGACCGGCGCATCGTGGTTCTCAAGGAGCCGGTTGGCGTGTGCGGCATCATCACGCCCTGGAATTTCCCGAACGCGATGATCACACGCAAGGTGGCGCCCGCGCTCGCGGCGGGGTGCACGGTCGTGATCAAGCCCTCCGATTTCACGCCCTATTCGGCGCTGGCTCTCGGCGTTCTGGCCGAGCGCGCCGGGATACCGGCGGGCGTGATCAACGTGGTCACGGGCCTGCCGACGGAGATCGGCGCAGAGATCATGGCCAGCGAAACCGTGCGCAAAATCTCGTTCACGGGTTCGACCCGTGTCGGCTCGCTCCTGATGCGCGGCGCCGCTGATAGCGTCAAGCGAGTCAGTCTTGAGCTCGGCGGAAATGCGCCGTTTATCGTTTTCGATGATGCCGACCTCGATCTCGCCGTCGAGGGTGCGGTCGCATCAAAATTCCGCAATGGCGGCCAGACCTGTGTATGCGCCAATCGGATTCTCGTGCAAGCGGGCATCTACGATGCATTCGCGGAGAAGCTCGTCGCCCGCGCCAACAACATGAAAGTGGGTCCGGGTCTTGAGCCGGGTGTTGCGATTGGACCCATGATCAACGAGGCCGCGATCAGCAAGATCAACCGCCATGTCGCAGACGCGCTGTCCAAGGGCGCTCGTATTGCCACCCGATCGGCTGCACTGCCCGAAGGCGCACAATTTACAGCGCCGATCGTGCTCACCAATGCAAATACCGAGATGGTGCTGGCGCACGAAGAAACATTTGGCCCGGTCGCGCCGCTCTTCCGCTTCGAGACCGACGAGGATGCGATCGCCATCGCAAATGCGACGCCGTTCGGGCTCGCCGCCTATTTCTACACCAGAGATCTGAAGCGATCATGGCGTGTTGCGGAGGCGCTGGAGGCCGGCATGGTCGGTCTCAACACGGGCATGGTGTCGACGGAAGTGGCCCCTTTCGGCGGCGTCAAGCAATCCGGCCTGGGGCGCGAAGGAGCGCAGGTCGGGATCGAGGAATATCTGGAGCTGAAGACCTTCCATATCGGCGGGCTGGATTGACCGGTGGCGAGCCGGAGGGCGCACTGCCTGCGCCCTCTCCCGCCAACACGCAGCCCCGCGGCACCAACTTGGCCCTCGATGCTCCCGGATTGCGTCCGAGGTTGAAGCGGACAGTTCTCGCGTTCGTACTACTGAACGCGATCGAGCACCTTGTAGTACATCCCCACCAGCGGCAGGAACCACGGCTTGCCAAAATGGCCGGGCACCGCGGGCCAGGACAGACCTTTCATCGGATTTCTGTCTTCTCGTCCCAGCATCGCGTCAGCGACAATCATGCCGAGATGGGTCGACAGCTGCGCACCATGGCCCGAATAGCCCATTGCGTACCATAGCCCGTCCTGGTAGCCGGCACGCGGATAGCGGTCGCTGGTCATGTCGACGAGCCCACCCCAGCAATAGTCGATCGCAATGCCGGCAAATTGCGGAAAGATGTGCGCGAGACTATCCGCGAGCACCGCGCCGCTCTTGGCGTCGGAGCGCTGATCGGAGGTCGCCGAGAATCGCGCGCGTCCACCGAAAATCAAACGATTATCGGGAGCGAGCCGAAAGTAATTGCCGACGTTCAGCGAGGTAACGCAGGTGCGGTTGCCCGGCATCGTCGCTGCGACTTCAGCGGCGTTCAGTGGCCGGGTCGCGACGATGAAGCTGCCGACAGTGACGATCCGCCGACGGAAGTAGCGGAAATTCGGTGTGGTATAGGCCCCCGTCGCCAACAACACCTGGTCCGCGGTGAGGCTCCCTCGCGACGTCGTCAGGCGGTGGCGAGATCCTTCCCGCGCATGGCCAGTCACGGCCGCCTGCTCAAAGATGATCGCGCCGCGGCGTTTGGCTGCCTCGGCCAATCCGACGCCATAGCGCCCCATGTGCATCATGGCGCTCTTCTTCGAGAGCATCGCGCCAAAGAAGGGAGAGCCCACCTCAGAGCTAAGATCCTGGGCCGACAGCAACGCGGTCTCCAGATCCACCTCGCGATGGACCGCCTCGAAATTGCGCGCGATCGCGTCAAAGTGCTTTGGCTTGGACGCCAGCTTCAGCTTGCCGGCACGACGAAAACTGCACTCAATGCCCTCCTCCGCGATCAGCGTTTCGAGCGTGTCGATCGAGGCATCGAGCGCGTGGTAGAGCGCGGTCGCTCGCTCCTTGCCCAATTCCGCTTTCGCGGCAAGATAGCTATGAGCCAGGCCGTTGTTGAGGTGGCCTCCGTTCCGGCCCGAGGCTCCGCTGCTCACACGGTCTGCTTCGAGAACAACGATCCTGATCCCCGCCCTGGCGAGCTGGCGCGCCGCTCCCAGGCCCGTGAAGCCGCCCCCAATCACGGCAACGTCATAGTGCCCCTCGACGGGACCTTCAGCGCCGCCGCCGAAGACTGGTGCGGTGTCGTGCCAGTAAGAGACGTATTTCACCGCAGATCCTGTGACTTCAGAGGCCGAACACGCCTGGCAGTCCGGCAATATCTCTGATCTCAACATAGCCGTAATAGGGGTTGGCGGGCTCATGTCCACGATTGACCCACACCTTGTTCTTGATGCCGAGGTCATGCGCCGTCATCAGATCATACCGGAACGAGGAGGAACAGTGCACCACGTCTTCCGGCCCGCAGCCCAGCGCATCGAACATGTGCTCGAAGCCCTTCATGCGCGGCTTGTAGGACTTGGCCTGCTCGGCCGTAATCACCGCATGGAACGGCGCGCCAAGCTTCGCGACGTTGGACGGGATCTGCACATCCATGGCGTTCGAGAGGATGACGAGCGGAATTTCCTTGGCGACTTTGGCAAGGCCAGCAGGAACGTCGGGATGCGGTCCCCAGGTCGGCACGCGGTCGTAGACCATCTGCGCGTGCTCGACCTTGAAAGCGACGCCGTTGCGCTTGCAGGCGCGCTCCAGCGCGTTGTGAACCACCTCGGCGTAGGGCTTCCAGTCGCCGAGAACCTCGTCGAGCCGATACGCCACGAAATCTCTGATGAATTCGATCATCTGCGCCTCCGAGAGAAGCGCGCCGAAGAGATCCTGCGCTGCTTTTGCCATCTGAAAATTGGTCAGCGTGCCGTAGCAGTCAAAGGTTACGTATTTCGGGCGAAATTGGCTCATCATATTCATCCTGGCGCGTTCGCGCGATGTCACAGTGGAAATGATAGAGCGCCCGCGCGGCATAAGATGCGGTTTCTCCGTCGGCTGCGGTGGAAGATACTGTTGGCGCCGCGCCCTTCAGACGATCTGCGCGCCTCTAAGACAGGACACTGGAGCCGGACAGAGGAAACGAGTCGATGACCACGAGCACCATCTTGCTCACCGCGTTCCGCGCCGAGCATCTCGCAGGTGCCGCACGCCTTTCGCACCAAGCCAACTGGCCGCACCGCCTCGAGGATTGGGAAATGGCGCTCTATCTCAGCGCGGGGATCGTCGCTCTGGACGCAATGGCCTCGACTGTCCTCGGGACAGTTTTGATGACGCCCTACAAGCAAGATGTCGCGACCATCAACATGGTGATCGTCGATGAAGCTGCCCGCGGGCACGGATTGGGCCGCAGGCTTATGGAGGCAGCCATCGCGCTGGCAGGCTCGCGCGCGTTGCGGCTCATTGCAACCCCCGAAGGGTTGCCACTCTATGAAAAGCTCGGTTTTTGCCAAACCGGCAGCATTATCCAGCATCAGGGCCAGGTCCGACATGTCGAGGCTCCTACCAAAGTCCGGCTAGCAGAGCCGCACGAGATATCCGCGATCGTTGATCTCGACAGAAGGGCGTTCGGCGCAGACCGAGAAGAACTGCTTCGCGTTCTTGCCAAGATCGGCCGTCTCGCAGTGCTTGGGGACGGCTCGGGGATTACTGGATTTGGTGCTTTGCGCTGCTTTGGCAGGGGCGAGGTAATCGGCCCCGTGGTGGCCGCGAGCGCTGAGGACGGCAAGGCTCTGCTCGCCTATATGATGGCCGGCCGGCAAGGGCATTTCGTTCGCGTGGATACAGCCGAAGCGACCGCGCTCGGGCCTTGGCTGGCTGACCAGGGACTCGTCCGCGTAGACGAGGGCATTGCCATGCAGCGCCCTGTCATTCGGCGATCCGGCGCCGCGCCGCTCACCACATTCGCCCTTGCCAGCCAGGCTTTCGGATAAGCGGAGACTTGAATGCTCAGCAACTCACTCATTGAGCTCGATCGGGCCCATCTCATCCATCCGGTCACCTCCTATCGGGGCCACGAGGCAACCGGCGTCAAGGTGCTGAGATCGGCCGAGGGAGCGACGGTGACGGATGCCTCCGGCCACCAGCTCGTCGACGGCTTCGCCGGACTCTGGTGCGTCAATGCCGGCTATGGGCACGAGAGCATCGTTGCGGCCGCTTCGAGGCAGATGCGTGAGCTTCCCTACGCAACGGGCTATTTCAGCCTTGGCTCGGAACCGGCGATTCGGCTTGCGGCGGAATTGGCGCAGCGGGCTCCGGGCGACCTGGACCACGTTTATTTCACCCTCGGCGGTTCGGACGCAGTCGACAGCTCCGTACGCTTCATTCGCTACTACTGGCATGCCCGAGGTGAGCCGCAGCGCGACCAATTCATCTCCATCGAGCAAGGTTATCACGGGTCCTCGACGGTCGGCGCCGGGCTGACTGCACTGTCTACCTTCCATGCCGGCTTTGGCGTGCCGCTCAGCTGGCAGCACAAGATCCCCTCGCACTATGTGTATCGCAATCCTGCCGGACACGATGGGAATGCCATCATCGCGGCCTCGCTGGCGGCGCTCGATGCGAAAATTGCGGAGATCGGAGGCCCGCAACGCGTCGCCGCGTTCTATGCGGAGCCGATCCAGGGATCAGGCGGCGTGCTCGTGCCACCGAAGGGCTGGATGAAGGCAATGCGCGCGCGCTGTCAGGCCTACGGCATCCTCTTCGTGGCGGACGAGGTCATTACCGGGTTCGGCAGAACGGGTCCGCTTTTTGCGTGCAGCGAGGACGAAATCGTGCCGGACATCATGACGGTCGCCAAGGGATTGACCTCAGGCTATGTGCCGATGGGTGCTGTCTTCCTGTCCGATCATGTCTACGGCACGATCGCCGATGCGGCAGGTTCGAGCGCGGTCGGACAAGGATACACCTACTCTGCTCATCCCGTGAGTGCCGCGGTTGCCCTGGAAGTGCTGCGCCTCTACGAAATCGGGCTGCTGGCCAATGGCGTGAAAGCGGGCGCACGCCTGATGGCGGGCCTTCAATCGCTAAAGGATCATCCCCTCGTCGGGGACGTGCGCGGCCGCGGCATGTTGGCCGCCATCGAACTTGTCACCGACAAGAAACAAAAGACCCCGCTTCCGATCGCGGCAGAACCTGCAAGGCGCATCTTTGACCGTGCCTGGAAAAACGGCCTGATCATCCGGGCCTTCCCGACAGGCGTGCTGGGTTATGCCCCGCCACTGTGTTGTTCCGACTCCGATATCGAAGCCATCATCGAGCGCACGGCCAAGACCCTCGACGAAACACTGGCCGATGCCGATGTGCGCGCCGCATTGCAACATTAATAGGCATGCACAAGCGCGCGGCTGACGGCAGGTCTGAAATACTACAAATCGCCGCATCTTCGCAATTTTGTGCCGTCGGCCCCGGTTTTTTCGTCCACCATCGCGGGACTAACCTGCGAGACTTCGAGCGCGGGAAAGAATGCAAGCCAGGTGAGACGCCGCAGCCGGATCGTTTCGACGAGACAGCAGGCATCCGCCGCAATGGCCGGCAGAATAATCTGCCGCTCACCGCAGCATCAGCCACCAGCCAGCGACGAGGGGATTAACATGAGCCACAAGACGACGAACTGGTCCTCTTCAGACGATGCCATGGTCGAGAGCGCCATCCGCAGCGGGGCTTCGCGGCGCGATCTTTTGAAGCTGATGCTGGCGAGCGGCGTGGCGTTGACCGCCGCCAGCGCCATCGTCGGACGCGCGTCCGAGGCGGTAGCCGCGACGCCCGTCAAAGGAGGCGCCTTGAAGGCAGCCGGCTGGTCCTCCTCGACTGCCGACACGCTCGATCCCGCCAAAGCCTCGCTCTCGACCGACTATGTGCGCTGCTGCTCCTTCTACAACCGCCTGACATTTCTCGACAAGGCGGGCGTACCCCAGATGGAGCTCGCCGAGTCGATCGAGACCAGCGATGCGCAGAGCTGGACAATCAAGCTGAAGAAAGGCGTTACCTTCCACAATGGCAAGGACCTTACCGCCGATGACGTCATCTTCTCGCTGAAGCGTCATCAGGACAAGGCAACGGGATCGAAGGTCGCAACGATCGCCGCTCAGATGACGGGATTCAGGGCCGTCGACAAGAATACGCTTGAGGTCACGCTGGCGAGCCCCAACGCAGATCTTCCGACGATCCTGTCCATGCACCACTTCATGATCGTGGCCGACGGCACGACTGATTTCTCGTCCGGTAACGGGACCGGCGCTTTCAAATGCAAGCAGTTCGAGCCCGGCGTGCGCTCGATCGGCGTACGGAATCCCAACTACTTCAAAGAAAGCTCGAATGTCGACTCATTCGAGTTCTTCGCCATCCAGGATGAAAACGCGCGTATCAACGCCCTGCTTTCCGGAGACATTCACCTCGCTGCCGCCATCAATCCTCGTTCGGTGCGTCTGTTCGAGGGCGTGAACGGCTTCACACTATCTACGACCACTTCTGGCACCTACACGGACCTGAACATTCGCATGGACATGGCGCCCGGCAACAACCGGGACTTCGTCGAGGGCATGAAATATCTGGTCAATCGGCAGCAGATTGTGAAGTCTGCGTTGCGCGGCTTCGGCGTCGTCGGCAACGATCAACCGGTGTCGCCAGCCAACTTCTTCCACAACGCGGCCCTCAAACCGAAGCAGTTCGATCCGGAGAAGGCCAAATTCCATTTCCAAAAGGCCGGTGTTCTCGGCCAGTCCATCGAGGTCATCACCTCCGATGCTGCCAATTCGGCGATCGACATGGCCATGATCGTTCAGGCGACTGCCGCGCAGATTGGTTTGAAGCTCGACGTGAAGCGCGTACCCACCGATGGTTACTGGAACAACTACTGGCTGAAGGCGCCAATCCACTTCGGCAACATCAACCCACGTCCGACGCCCGACATTCTGTTCTCCCTGCTCTACAAGTCGGATGCGCCATGGAACGAGAGCCGATACAGCTCGGAAAAGTTCGACAAGATGCTGATCGAGGCTCGTGGGGCGCTCGATCAGGCCAAGCGTCGTGAAATCTACAACGACATGCAGATCATGGTGTCGGAAGAAGCCGGCACCATCATTCCGGCCTATATCTCCAATGTGGACGCCATCACCGACAAGCTGAAAGGACTTGAGCCCAACCCGCTCGGAGGCATGATGGGTTATGCCTTCGCCGAATATATCTGGCTTACCGCCTGATCGGCCTTCGAGGTCTCGGCCTCGGTCCTGATATCGGGACCGAGGACTGACGAAATGCGGGAGCGCGAATGTGAGGAAACAGGTTTCGTCGCTCGTGATAAGGCGGCTGCTCATCGCCTTGATCACACTCGTGATCGTTTCATTTGCGGTTTTCTTTGCCACCGCGCTGTTGCCAGGCGATACGGCCACGATCCTGCTCGGACAGTCGGCGACGCCCGAAGCGATCGAGGGCTTGCGCAACGCGATGCATCTCAACGACCCGGCAATCCTTCGATTCTTGAGATGGATCGGCGGCCTCTTCCGGGGCGATTTCGGAACATCTTATGCCAACAATGTGCCAATCGCCGACTTGATACGCGGACGATTTGCCAACACGATGAAGCTTGCCGGGTTGACCGCCGCAGTCTCGGTGCCCCTCGCCCTGACGCTCGGCATCACCGCCGCGATCTGGCGCGGCACACTCTACGACCGGTTTGTTACGGTCGCCACCATCGGCATCATCTCCGTACCGGAGTTCATGATCGCGACTCTGGCCGTCCTGCTGTTCGCAGTCTATCTCAGATGGCTGCCGGCCTTGTCGCTCACCAACGAGATCAAGTCGTTCCATGACCTGCTGCGGGTCTATGCGATGCCGGTTGTGACGCTCACATTCGGTGTCTCTGCGCAGATGATCCGAATGACCCGCGCCGCCGTAGTCGAGACGTTGAACACACCCTATGTGGAGATGGCGCTCCTAAAGGGGGCCTCACGTTCCAGATTGGTGCTGAAACATGCGCTGCCAAATGCGCTTGGCCCCATCGTCAATTCGGTCGCGCTTTCGCTGTCGTATTTGCTCGGCGGTGTGATCATTGTGGAGACGATCTTCAACTATCCGGGCATAGCAAAGCTGATGGTTGATGCCGTCTCTACCCGCGACCTCCCGCTGATCCAGACATGCGCGATGATCTTCTGTGTTGGTTATCTGTTCTTGATAACGGCGGCCGATATCATCGCCGTCTTGTCCAATCCGAGGCTCCGATGACGAATTCGACTTTGTCCGATCGTCGCGGGATTCGATTGGGCTACCGCGCCAATCTTGTAGGCCTCTCAGCCCTTGGCGTTATCTTTCTCTGGGTTGTCGTGGCGCTTTTCGCTCCGCACATGATCCCGCATTCCGTCGGCGAGATCGTCGATACGGATTATTTCGGGCCGATGAGCCGGGACTTATGGTTCGGCTCCGATTATCTGGGACGGGATATCTTTTCCCGCATCCTGATGGGAGCGCGTTATACGCTTGGCATCTCGCTTGCTGCCGTCTCCATCGCCTGTTTTGCCGGCGTCGCACTCGGCATGACCGCGGCGGTTGCCGGAGGCTGGTTAGACACTTTGCTGAGCCGGTTTCTCGATGCGCTGAACTCGATCCCCAGCAAGCTATTCGGCCTCGTAGTTGTCGCCGCGGTCGGCTCGTCGATCCCGGCGCTGATCGGGACGTTGGCTGTGATCTACATCCCGGGCGCCTACCGCTTCGCCCGCGCCCTCTCGGTCAATGTCAACACGATGGACTTCATGGTGGTGGCCCGTATTCGAGGCGAACGCCTTCCCTATCTCATCGCCTCCGAGATCCTGCCCAACATTCTCGGCCCCGTGCTGGCCGATCTCGGCCTGCGTTTCGTCTTCATTGTGCTTCTGCTCTCCGGTCTGTCTTTTCTCGGACTCGGCGTACAACCACCCTACGCCGACTGGGGCGCGCTTGTGCGCGAGAACATTGGCGGCCTGCCCTTTGGTGCGCCGGCGGTGATCCTTCCTTCGCTGGCCATCGCAAGTCTCACCATCAGCGTCAATCTTCTGATCGACAATCTGCCGACCAGGATCCGCGATCGGAGTGTCGAATGACGCGAAACCTCGTCGAGATCCGTAACCTGAAGGTTGAAGCGACGACCGACTCAGGCAGGCAGATCGAGATCATCAAGGACGTCAGCCTCGATATCGCCGAGGGCGAGATCGTCGCCCTGATCGGCGAGAGCGGCTCAGGCAAGACGACGATTGCCATGACGCTCCTGGGCTACGCCCGGCAGGGCTGCAGAATTACAGGCGGCGAAGTGCGGGTGGATGGCATCGACATGGTCAGCCTTTCGGAGTCGGAACGGTCCCACCTCCGCGGCACGACGGTCGCCTACGTACCGCAGAGCGCTGCCGCCGCGTTCAACCCGGCGATCACGATCATGGATCAAGTCATCGAAGTGGCCCGAATCCATGGGCTCATGACGGCCGGCGAGGCACGAGCGAAAGCCATTTCGCTGTTTAGGGGCCTGTCGCTGCCGGAGCCGGAAACGATTGGCAGCCGCTATCCTCATCAGGTCTCGGGCGGCCAGTTGCAGCGCCTGGCCGCCGCCATGGCCCTGATCGGCCAGCCGAAGATCATCATCTTCGACGAGCCCACCACAGCGCTTGATGTTACCACACAAGTGGAGGTGCTGCGCGCGTTCAAGGCTGTCACAACCCAACATCAGATTGCCGGCGTGTATGTCTCCCACGATCTGGCCGTCGTCGCCCAGATCGCCGACGGGATCGTCGTGCTGAGAAACGGTGAAATCCAAGAAGCGGGCTCGACCAGCAAGATTCTTGAAGATGCCCGCCACCCCTATACGCGCGAGCTCCTGGCGGCGTTCAGGCCGAAGGCACAAGAGCGGCCACCAGAAAGCGAGGAAGCCACAAAGCAGGCGCTGCTTCTGGTGAACGAGCTGACCGTGGGCTACGGCTCTCGTGCGGGCAGCGGAGAACCATTGGTCAGTGCCGTTAAATCGATGAGCCTTAGGCTGGATCGCGGTCGAAATCTGGGCATCATCGGCGAGTCCGGCTGCGGAAAATCGACCCTTGCTCGGGCAATCGCTGGCATCCTGCCAACCCATGCGGGGGACATCATGTTCAACGGCCTGGAATTGGGGAGAGCCGGCCGCAGCCGCACGCGCGACGAACTTCGCCAGATACAGATCGTGTTTCAGCATGCCGACACCGCACTCAATCCTGCGAAATCGGTGGAAGACATTCTGGGGCGACCTCTTACCTTCTACCATGGCATGAAGGGTAAAGCGCGCGATGCGCGCATCGGCGAGCTTCTCGATCTTGTCCGGCTCCCCAAGTCGATACGCCATCGGCGGCCGGGAGAACTTTCAGGCGGTCAGAAGCAGCGAGTGAATTTCGCGCGCGCGCTCGCTGCCGAACCAACCCTTATCCTGTGCGACGAGATCACCTCGGCGCTTGATACCGTGGTAGCGGCCGCGGTGATCCAGCTCTTGAAGGACCTGCAGCGAGAGCTCGGGCTGTCCTACATCTTCATCAGCCATGATCTTTCCGTCGTTCAGGCAATCTGCGACGAAATCATCGTGATGCATCGCGGTCAAAAGGTCGAGGAGATCGCGCCGGCCAGGTTGAAAGCGCCAGAGCACCCCTATAGTCGGCTTCTGTTCTCTTCGGTACCGAAGCTGGACCCGGCCTGGCTCGACACATTGCATCAGGACGCCGAGCAGGTGCGAACCTATTGTCACAACTAAGAGATACCCCGTGCCGGCGGCAATCAAAGCGGAAAGAGGCTGGTCAGCGGCATGTGAGAGCGGACGATGGGCGACTTCAGCACGACGAAACTGAAATACTTGTCGATGCCGATATCCATGTCCGTCAGACGCTCCATGATCGTCTGGTACTCGCCGATATCGGCGGTGACGAATTTGAGCATGTAGTCGTAGCCTCCCGAGACCAGATGGCACTCGATGAGCTGGTCGACCTTCTCGACCGCACTCAGGAAGCGGGCAAAATCGATCTGCCGATGGTTCTTCAACGTCACTTCCGTGAACACGGTGAGGGTCTGGCCCAGCTTGCGCATGTTGATCTGGGCGGAGTAGCCGTCGATATAGCCCTCGGTCTGCAATCTTTTCACGCGCATGAGACATGGGCTGGGCGACAGATTGACCAACTCGGCAAGCTCGACGTTCGTGATGCGCCCGTTCTTCTGGAGCTCGTGGAGGATTTTGATGTCGATCCGATCCAGCTTCATTGACCGTCCTCCGTCGAGTAGCCGCAGCAGAAAATTCGGCGCAGCGCGACCACAATCTTACTTCGACTGCGGTAAGCGTCCATCACTGACGAGCAAGATCCGGACAGAACAGCATTTTATAGCACTGAGAGCATACAGCATAAAATGCTGAGATGTCACGAAATCTGGTGCCGCCCGCTCGACCGCGCGAGCTAGGATGCAGCTGTCCAAGTCCAGGAACGCAGGATGACCGCGCCACTCAGCCACATTGAGACATCGCCGGATCTCCCCGCCAGCGCCGACGCGGTAATCATCGGAGGCGGGATCGTCGGGGTCTTCGCCGCCTACTATCTCGCAATGCGGGGCCTCAGGATCGCACTCGTGGAGAAGGGTCGGATCGGAGCCGAGCAATCCAGCCGAAACTGGGGCTGGTGCCGCCAGCAAAACCGCGATGCCCGAGAGCTGCCGATGGCGACCAAAAGCCTGGACCTGTGGGAGCGGTTTGGCGCTGAAAGCGGCGAGAATACCGGTTTCTCTCGCTGCGGCCTCCTCTATCTGAGCAACGATGAGACCGAACTTGAGGGCTGGGCGCGCTGGCGCGACTTCGCCCGGGGCGTCGGCGTCAACACTCGCATGCTTGATGCGACCGAAGCGACATCCCATGGGACAGCCACCGGGCGGGCCTGGAAGGGCGGCGTCCTCTCGGCGAGCGACGGCATCGCCGATCCCGCCAATGCGGCGCCTGCGGTCGCGCGGGCCATTCTGAAAACTGGAAGCACCGTGCACCAGATCTGCGCGGCGCGTGGATTGGAGACCCAAAGCGGTCGGGTGAGTGGGGTCGTGACCGAGCGCGGCACGATTCGCACGAAGGTCGCCATATTGGCAGGCGGGGCGTGGTCCTCCTCCTTCTGCCACCAGTCCGGCATCCGCCTTCCGCTCGCATCAATCCGGTCGTCGATCCTTTCAGTATCGCAGGGCGCGAAGGGCTTGCCCGATGCAATGCATACCTCCAGCATTTCGGTGACGAAACGCTGCGATGGCGGATATACACTCGCCATCAGCGGCCGAGGGCGGGTCGATCCGACCGCGCAGCAACTGCGCTTCGCCCCGCAATTCCTCCCGATGTTCCTGCGGCGCTGGCGCAGTCTGCTCCCCGGCGGCCTCGAGGGTGTAAGGTCGGGACATGAAACGCTCCGTCGTTGGCGGCTCGACGGCCCGACGCCGATGGAGCGTGTTCGCATTCTGGATCCGGCACCAGATCGAAGCACGATTCAACTCACGCACCGGCGCGCCCTCGAACTTCTACCTGCACTGCGGGACACGAAAATCACGGCTGCATGGGCGGGCTACATCGACTCGACACCCGATGGCGTGCCGGTCATCGGAGAGGTTTCGAGTCTACCCGGCTTGATGTTGGCCGCGGGCTTCAGCGGCCACGGCTTTGGTATCGGTCCAGGCTCCGGCCATCTGGTCGCGGATATCGTGACCGGGGCGGCGCCCATCGTCGATCCGAAGCCCTACCGGCCAGGTCGCTTCGCTGGCTTCGCTGTCGGAGACGTTTCCGAATTTTGAATGTTACAACGCAGTGTCTCGTATCGCCCGCGGCAATGAACCCGTAGCGCGTTGATATCCCGCCAGCGGTTTTCGACGCCGCAAGCAGTTCGGGCGCGCTATCCACGCCGTATTGCTCTGTACTCGTAATTCCTATCCTTCACGAGCGCGGTCTATTCCGCCCCAAGCATGAGGGGGCAACATTGAGCGATCATCTCGGCCTGCAGCGGTCAATGATGCATCTGTCGAGATCTGCGATGCAGTTGGTCGCGTCCGCTTTTGCGCCGGCATCAACCGTCGTCGAACGCGATCCGTAGGTAGTCACCGTAGCTGCACACGGGTCTTTCATTCCTCGATTGAAAAAGCCCCTTCAAGACAATGGCTTAAGCCGGGGCGTATTGAGGAGCGGTGATCCGTCGCAAACGGAAACCGCTCAAGGATTGCAGTGCGGACATGACGGCCAGTGAGTCCGCTTTGCGCCAAAACCTGCCGGTGTGCCAAGCCGGGCTTTAAGCGCTCGACTCTTTTGTACGATCGAGCGCGCTGCGATACTCCATGAGTGAAGACGCAATGGATTTCGGACTTCTGCTGCGATAAGCCAAGCTCACCACATCGATCAGAACTCTCAACGCGAAGGAGGCGAGAACAACTCGAACAAACTGCGCCACAGTGCGCTATGCTAGCCGGCCGCACTACCCACTCAATCATTTCGGACGACGTTTCGCCCTTGATTTGCAATCACAAATCTTCAAGTTTGACGGACAACTCCCGACGGGATGTCCGCCGCAATCTTTCGGTCTTGAATTCACAGAAAAATTCGAGCCATTCGCAATGCTGGCGAATCCACTACCTATTGGAGTCAATCGACTGATCAGCGCTACCCGCGTAGCCAAAGATTGCCATGCCCGCACTGGTGCGCCGTGGCTTCAAATACCGTCAGAGACGAGGAACGCGCTGGTCCATTCGTTCAATGCGCCTCGCATTCACTTGCCACTGCGCGCCAGCCATACTGGGCCGCTTTGCGCCAAGAGCTGCCGGCCCTGGGGCTTCGACCAGGGTGCCTCGTCCAATAGAGTGGCCTGCGAGTGGGTCTTAAGGCGCGCGGCCGAATGCGCGACGCCACTCCCAACGGCCTTCGCCCCTACAAAGATCTCAGAAGAAGGAGTCTAGCGTTCAACTTGGCGTCTTCGGAAGCCAGCGCAACTCGAATCCGCATGATCTTTTCGTTCTCCCAACATGCGCCTCGACATCGTCGCCATTCCTATGCGAGTTACAACAACCACTTCGACGAACGTCTGGCTAGACAGCCTTTGTGAGCGCCCCATCGATGATGAGGTTGGTGCCCGAGATGCGGCTCGCGACCGGGCTCGCCAGGAAAACGACGCCGGCCGCAACTTCCTGCGGCGTGCCCATGCGTCCGGTCGGGTTGAGCGACATCGCCGTCTTGTAGAGATCCGGCATGCCGCGCTCGATGTTCTGCCAGATGCCGCCTTCGAAATAGGTGTTGCCCGGCGACACCGCGTTAACGCGGATGCCCTTGGCGATCAGCTGGTTGCTCAGGCCCTTGGCATAGTGGATCAGGGCCGCCTTGAAGGCGCCGTACGAGCCGGCGGCGAAATCGACCTCGAAGCCCGACACGCTCGAGACGATGATGATCGAAGCCGATTTCGACTTCTCCAGATAAGGCACCGCGGCCGCGACTGAATTGACGGTGTGCATCATGTCGGTACGAAATGATTTCTCCCATGTCTCCGGCGTGTCGCCGACCGCCAGCGCGCTGACGTTGCAGACGATGGTATCGATGCCGCCGAGCTCAGCGGCGGCTCCGTCGATCCAGCCCTTCAACGCGACCGGATCGGCGACATCGATCGCCCTGCCCCACGATTTGACTCCTTTCGCCGCGAGCCTCTTCACGACGTTGCCAACCTCGTCGGCTTGGCGCGCGCAGATCGCGACGTTGGCGCCCTCGGCCGCGAACAGCTCTGCGATTGCAAGCCCGATGCCCTTGCTGCCGCCGGTTACGAGCGCTCTCTTTCCCTGCAATCCGAGATCCATGGTCGCCTCCGTTGCTGGTGCGGCGGCCTGCTCGCATGCCGGCAGGCCGCCTCGGTCCGGTTACATCTTCTTCCAGTCGCCGGCGCCCTCGAATGCGGCGGCGGCGCGATAGATCGTCGGCTCGTCAAAATACTTGCCGATCAACATCAGCCCGATCGGAAGACCGTTGCTCAGGCCGCAGGGAAGGCTCATCGCCGGATGTCCGCTGGCGTTGAACGGCGCAGTATTGGGAACCATCTCGAACGCGCGCTGAATGTAGAGCTCGCGCGGCGCATCCGCCGGGGGTATCGGCGTCGCCTTCATCGGCAGGGTCGGCATCAGCAACAGATCGTATTTGGCCAAAGCCTCGTCATAGGCTGCGCGCAGCTTGCGGTTCAAATTCTGCGCCTTGGCGTAGAAGTGCCCGCGATAGTGCTTGGTGAAATATTGGCCGAGCAGCATCGTGATCTTGAGGCTGTCGGACAGTTCGTCCGCGCGATGCTTCCAGGCGGAGTGGGCGTCAAGCAGCGTGGTGTTGTAGAGACCGCGCCAGTTCGTTCCCATGCCGTTGCCCTTCATCATGAACTCGGTGGCGCCTTCGGCGGCGATCGGCAGCCAGATCGCCGGCGCGGCGAGGTGCATCGGGACCGAGACGTCCTCGACAGTGGCGCCGAGCTTGCGGAACAGGTCGGCACCAGCCTTGACCTTCGCGTCGACGTCCGGCTCCGAGCTCGGATGACCAAATCCTTCTCTCACGACGCCGATACGCAATCCTCGGACGCCGCCGTCGATCTCGTCACTGTACTTTCCGACCTTGAGCGCGCCCTGCCTCGGATCAAGTCCGTCGGGTCCTGCCAGCACCTCCAGCAGCAGCGCGTTGTCGCGCACATTGGCCGTCATCGGGCCGGTGTGGTCGATCGTGAGCTCGATCGGCATCACGCCCGTATAGGGCACAAGGCCATAAGTCGCCTTCATGCCGTAGATGCCGCTGAAAGCGGCCGGAATGCGGATCGAGCCGCCCTGATCGCCACCGATCGCCATATCGGCCTCACCGGTCGCCACCACCACCGCGCTGCCTGAGGACGAACCACCGGCGGAGTATCCCATCTTGTGCGGATTGTGTACGGGACCCGCCGCACAGGTGTGGCTGCCGCCGGAGAAGCAGAAATATTCGCAATGCACCTTGCCGACGATGGTGCCGCCGGCGTCGAGCATGCGGGTGACAATCGTGGCATCCGTATCGGGGATATAGCCCTCCAGTGTCGATGCGCCGTTCATCATCGGGACGCCGGCGAGGGAGATGTTGTCCTTGAGCGCGATCTTCTTGCCGGCAAGCTTGCCGTTCGGGGCGCCCTTGATCTCGGTCTTGACGTACCAGGCGTTGAACTTGTTTTCCTCGCCCTCGGGACGATAGCCGGGCGTGCGCGGATACTTCACTGCCGGCACATAGTCCGGCATGGCATCGACCGCATCGTAGGCGGCGTAGTTCGCCTGCATCAGCGCGTCGTAGGATTTGAGCTCTGCATCGCCCATATGCATGCCGAGATCCTCGGCGACGCTGCGCAGCTGATCGAGTGTAGGTCTCCTGACGGCCATGGCTTGGGTCTCCCTCTGATCATGCCCGCGTGCGGCGGGCCTACGTTGCGATACCGACGAATTCTCCGACGAGGCTTGCGTCGCCGAGCTCGCCCGGCGCCACTTCCCGGGTAATCGCGCCCTTCTGGATAATCAGGATCCGCTGCGACAGCGAAGCAATGAAGTCCAGATTCTGCTCGACCAGGATCATGGTGAGCCCGCTCCTGGCCCGGAGCCGCTGCAGGGTGTCGGCGATCTCGTCGATGATCGAGGGCTGGATGCCTTCCGTCGGCTCGTCGAGCAGGATCAGCCGCGGGTCGCCGCAAAGGCAGCGCGCGATCGCCAGCAATTGCTGCTCGCCGCCCGACAGCGCGCCGCCGGGGCGATCGAGCAACGGCTTCAGGCGGGGAAACTCCTCCAGCACGGTTGCGATGATGTCGCCTTCCACGCCGTCCTGCGTGCTGCAGCCCATGCGCAGATTCTCGTAGACGGTGAGCCCGGGGAATATCTCGCGGCCCTGTGGCACGTAGCCGAGGCCGAGCCGCGCGCGCCGGTAGGGCTCGATCGCCGTGACATCGTCATGGCCGAACATCACACGGCCGCTGGTCGCCGGCAAAAACCCCATCAGCGCCTTCAGCAGCGTGGTCTTGCCCATGCCGTTGTGGCCGAGGATGCCGATGAATTCGCCCTCATTGACGGAGAAGCTCACCCCGTTGAGGATCGGAATCCGGCCGTACCCCGTTCGCAATCCCTGTACATCGAGCATCATGCGGCCGCCTGTTTGCCCAGGTAGACGTCGCGCACCTGCGGATTGCGCATGATGTTGTCCACGGTGTCCTCGACCAGCACGCTCCCCTGGTTGAAGACGGTGACCTGCTTAGCGATCATGCGGATGAACTGCATGTCGTGCTCGACGACGATCAGCGCCTTGGTACGGTTGATCTCGCGCACCAATTCAGCCGTCTTGTTGACCTCCTCATGGGTCATGCCGGCGGCGGGCTCGTCGAGCAGGATCAATTCAGGATCGGTCGCCAGCACGAGCCCGAGCTCGACCCATTGCCGCTGTCCGTGGGCCAGCTGCCCCACCAGGCGATCGGCGGCTTCCGTCAGGCCGACCCGCGTCAGCATCTCGTCGACGACGCGCCTCGTCTTGTCGCCGGCATGAAGGCGGTTTGCCGCCAGCCAGATATTTTCACGCACCGAAAGACCATCGAAGACGCTCGGCACCTGGGTCTTGATGCCGATGCCGAGCCGAGCGATGTCGTGGGCATGCGCGTGCGAAATGTCCTTGCCGCGGAACAGCACCTGGCCATGGGTCGGCTCCAGTTGCCCGGTCAGCATCTTGAAGAATGTGCTCTTGCCCGCCCCGTTGGGACCGATCAGGCAACGCAGCTCGCCTTCGGCCAGCGAGAAATTGACATGGCGCACGGCGCGAACGCCGCCGAAATGCATGCTGAGATCCTGGGTCTGAAGCAGCGGTGCGGCCATCAGCCCTCCTCCGCCCGTTTGGGCTGGAGCCGCTTGGCTCCCTTGCCACGCGAGGCGAGCAGCGACTGGCCGATATCGCCAAGCGTCGGCACCAGCCCCTTGGGCACCAGAAGCACGAAGGCAATCAGGATGATGCCGAAGATCAACGGTGCATTGGCGAAGATCTTGGCCCACAGGTCCGAGCCGCCGCTCGGTTGGTTGGCGCCGAGCGCGGTGGTGAGCCATTGAATGCCGATGCAGCCGACGATCGGCCCAATCAGCGTGCCGCGCCCGCCGACGATGACCCAGATGATGATTTGCGCGGACTGGGCGAGACCGAAGATCGTGGGACTGACGAAGTTGCCCCAATTGGCGAACAGGCAGCCGGCAAATCCGGCCAGCGCACCACCGATGGTGAATGTCGCAAGCTTGTAGGCGCGCGGATCATAGCCGAGCAGCTCGGCGCGCCGTTCGTTTTCCCGGATGCCGACGATGATGCGGCCGAACCGGCTCGCCAGCAGCAGGCGCAATCCAAAATAGGTCGCGAGCAGTGCGGCAGTCGCCAGATAGAACATGCCTTCGAGATCGATCGGCGCAGCCTTGTTGCCCGGGAAATTCAGCGGCGGGATGCCGGGAATGCCGTTGAAGCCGCCGAGCCGTGCCGAGCCGATATGGAATTCCGGTCCCGCCGTCGAGTTGATGGAATTGAACAGGATCAGCGTCACCGTCAGCGTAATGACGCCGAGATACACGTCGCTGATGCGACCGTAGAACATGAAATAGCCGAGCAGCGCCGCAAAGGCCGCCGGCACGATGACGGCGAGCAGAAGCGGGACCGTGCTCTCGCCGATGTTGAACATCGCGATTGCGTAGGTATACGCGCCGAGCCCAAAGAACGCCGACTGGCCGAAACAAAGGATGCCGCCATAGCCCCAGACCAGAGCGAGGCTCAGCGCCAGGATCGCCATGATCATGTAGACCGTGAGCTCAAGCACGACGTCGAGCTCGACGACGCGCGGCACCAGCACAAGGAACGCAACTCCGACCACGCCGACGAGGCCGAGGCCGACAAGATTGAGCGAGCGGGCGTTCACAGCCCTCTCCGGAAGAAGCGGCCGGTGATGCCTTGCGGCAGCAGGCGGATCAGGATGATTGCGGCCGCGAGCAACGCGACTTCACCGAACACCGGCGTGGTGACGAAGGTCGCGATCTGGTTGATGGTCCCGAACAGCGCCGATGCCGACACCGTGCCGCTGAGGATGGCGGCGCCGCCGCCGATCACCGTGATGAAGGATTTGGCGACATAGGCGACCCCAATGGTGGGAAAGACGCCGGAGACCGGCGCCAGCACCGCGCCAGCGAGCCCCGATAGCGCGGCGCCGGCGCCGAACGTGACGGCATAGACGCGCGGCGGATTGACGCCCAGCGCTGCCGCCATGTTGGCGTTCTGCATCGTTCCGCGCGCGATCAGGCCGAGCCGCGTCCAGCGTATAAGTGCGAAGATCGCAGCGAGCACCACGGCCGCGACCGCGATCACGAACAGCGTGTAGACGCTGGTACGGTAGGCGCCGATCTGGAAGCTGCCGAGCGGCGCCGAGATGCCGACCGTGGTATTGCCGAAGATCGCCGTGGTCAGCCCGACCAGGAACAGGCTGAGACCCCAGGTCGCCAGCATGGTGTCGATCATGCGGCCATAGAGAAAGCGGATGATGGTCCGCTCGACGATGACGCCGATGAGGCCGACCACGATGGGCGCCACCACCAGCATCGCGATCCAGATGCTGATGCCGTGGCTGGTGGCGACGATGGCCGCATAGCCGCCGAGCATCAGGAACTCACCATGCGCGAGGTTGATGACGCGCATCATGCCGAAGATGATCGCCAGCCCGACGCTGATCAGCGCCAGGCTGGCGATCGCATACAGGACCTGGATGGCCAGGAGAGCGACGAGATCCACTTTCACCTTTCCCAAGGAAGAATTGAGGGTCGGCCCGCTTTCAAATCTTGATCACATATTGCTGGTTGTCGGTCGGGTTCTTGATGAGATCGCAGACCGCGGCGGTATCGGCCGGCTTCTGCTGGGCGAAATCCTCCAGCACCTTGAGCTTCTTGTCGGCGACCTCGGCGATGTGGACGTCGAGCACGCAATGATGCGTCGGCGGATCGATCGTGACCTTGCCGGACGGCGCGTCGATGCTGATGCCGGTTTCGAGGGCTTCGATGACCTTCATCCGGTCGATACTCCCGGCCTTCTTCACCGCTTCGGCCCACAGCCGGAACCCCTGATAGGTTCCCATCGCGAGCTCGGTGATGTTGGGATAGTCGGCGCCGAAGCGCTTGAGGAAGCTTGCGACGAACTTCTCGTTGACCGGGTTCTTCAGGTCCTGGAAATAATTGTAGCAGATCAGCATGCCGTTGCATTCATCGGGGGACAGCACGATGTGCTCGTTGCCGACCGCAAAAGTGGTCGACGCCATTGGAATGCTCTTGCGCATGCCGGCGGCCGCCCATTGGCGATAGAACGAGATGTGCGCGCCGCCGACCAGCGCCGACCAGACGAAATCCGGCTTGGCTGCCTGGATCTTGGAGATGGTCGGGCCGAAATTGGTGACGTCGAGCGGGAAGAAGTCGATCGCGGGAACCTCGCCGCCGTTCTCGATGACGTATTTCTTCACCCATTGCGAGGTGATCTGGCCGTAATTGTAGTCGGCCGCGATCACGTAAACCTTCTTGCCCCATTTCTTCATGGCATAGGGCACCAGCTTCTCCACCGTCTGCGCCGGAGTGACACCGGTGTCGAACTGATTGCGATCGCAGACGCCGCCTTCATACTGGGTGTTGTAGAAATAGAGCGTCTTGAACTTGTCGAGCACGGGCCGGATCACCTCGCGCGAGGCCGAGGTGATGCCGCCATGGACGACCGCGACCTTGTCCTTCAGGGCCGCCTGCTGCGCGAACTGGGTGTAGAGCTGCATGTTCGACTGGGTGTCGTAGTTGATCAGCTTGAGCGGTCGGCCCAAGAGACCACCCGCCGCATTGGCCTCCTCGATGGCAAGGGTCATCGCGTCGACCATCGGCTTGCCGTAGATGTCGAGGCCGCCGGAGAGATCGTGAATGCTGGCGACGTTGATCGGCTCTTCCGCAACGGCGCTGGAGGAAAACATCCCGGCGGCAGCGGTGGCCGCCGTACCCTGCATGAACGTTCTGCGATTGACCCTCATAGCACTAGTCCTCCTCGCGGTTGCCGATGTTTCATGAAGTCAGGTATTTCTTCAGAATTGACGCGCCCATCGTGTATTTCGGGTCGACCATGTTGCCGAGCCGCATCCGCCCGGCCTGGCTGAGCAGCATGTAGGCGTCGATCTCGTCGAAGCCGTAATCGGCGCTCATCCAGCGAACCAGCTCGCGATACGCGATGCGCGCCGCATCCTCGAGCGGCCGGGCGCTGCCGATCGTCATGATAAATTCCCTGGTCTCGAGCCGCGGCCACGCAAAGCTCCAGTCCTTGATGACGTCGATCTGCATCGTCACGGTCGCGCGCTGCTCGATCGCGACGCCCGACAATTCGCCGTCACCCTGGGCGGCATGGCAGTCGCCGACATAGAGAAAGCCGCCCTTGACATGCACGGGGAAGTACAGGATCGCGCCCGGCGCGACGTCCGGCAGGTCCATGTTGCCGCCGTGATAGTCCGGCTGCAGCGACGAGATCGCCTCGATCTCGGGCGATATGCCGATGGTGCCAATGAACGGCTGGTACGGCAGCGTGATCTTGTCGCTCCAGCGCACGCCGTCCTTGTCGACATGCATGACCCTCACCCGCTCCGGCAACGGCGGATTGAGCAATGCGGTCGACGCGGTTCCGACAAGGCCGCCGAATTCCGGAATGATGCAGGTCTTGCCGGCCGGCTGCGCGCCGCGGGTCTCCACGGCAAGAATATGCACAGCCAGACAATCGCCCTTCCCGATGCCGTTGACGGCAATCGGGCCGCATTGCGGGTTGAGGAAGGGAAACTTCAGCTTTGCGGTCGGACTGTCCTTCTCGCTGGTGATGACGCCGCCAAAGGCGTCTTCGGTCTCGACGGCGACGACGTCGCCGGGATCGATGGTGAGAACCGGCTTTGTGTAAGGACCGTAGACGTAATGGAAAGGACCCTGCTTTTCGATCGTGAGCTCGTGGCGTCGTCCCGCGTGGCCCTTTGCGAGGCCGCGCTTTGCCATGATCGAGCTCTTCAGCCAGGTTTCGTCGGTCATTGCGAAATCCTCGGCGGCAATCGACAATGCAAGCACGCCGACGCCGGATTTGCCTTGTTCAGTTCGATTTCCAGTCTCCGGCGGCCTCGATCGCCCGCGCCAGCCGTATCAGCGTCGCCTCCTCGAAGTGGCGCCCGACCAGCATCAGGCCGACCGGCAAACCATTGACGCGGCCGCATGGCACGGTGAAGGCAGGATGCCCGGAAACGTCGAACGAGCAGGTGTTGGCCTGCATGTTGAGCGCGACGTCGATCACGGTGTTGAGCGGCGCATCGGGCGGCGGGATCGGCGTCGCGGTAAATGGAATCGTCGGCATCACCAGCGCGTCGAATTTCTGCAGCGCGTCATCGTAGGCCCGACGCAGCAAGAGCCGGAGATTTTGCGCCTTTGAATGATAGCGCCCGTGATAGTAGCGATGCATGTATTCGCCGAGCATCAGCACCAGCTTCACCGTCGGCGACACGTCGTTGATCCGCGTCCCCATGCCGCGCGCAAGCGCCTCCTGCATCGAGACCGGATAGTAGCCCTGGACGTTGTTGCCGACGCCGTAGCCTTTCAGCATCATCTCGGCGGCGCCCTCCAGGATGACGCCGCTCCAGACGTGCGGTCCATCGAGATGCCATGGCACGGAGACGTCCTCACTTGCGATGCCTGCTTTGCCCAGCGCCGCAATGGTTTGCTGGACTTTCTCGTTGACCGCGGGATCGCTCTCGGGATGCCCAAACCCTTCGCGCAATACGCCGATGCGCAATCCCTTCGCCGGATTGCCGAGCGCCGCCATATAGTCGCCGGTGCGCGCGGCAATGGTCCGGGTGTCCCAGCCGTCGTGACCGGCGATGACCGTCAGCAGGCGTGCGACGTCTTCGACCGAAGCGCACATCGGGCCGCAATGATCGACCGAATAGCTGATCGGCATCGAGCCGGTGGTCGGCACCAGGCCCCAGGTCGGCTTCAGACCGTAGACGCCGCACCAGCTCGACGGCGTCCTGATCGAGCCGCCCTGGTCGCCGCCGAGCGCCATCGGGACCTCACCCGATGCCACCAGCGCGGCACTGCCGCCGGAGGAACCGCCGGCGCTGTGAGCCGGATTGTGCGGATTGCGGATCACGCCGCCGGCGCAAGTATGGCTCGCGCCTGAAAAGCAGAGATCCTCGCACGCTGCCTTGCCGGCGATGGTGCCACCGGCGTCGAGGATCCGCGTCACGACGGTGGCGTCAAGTTCGG
Organism: Bradyrhizobium iriomotense; assembly: GCF_030160715.1. Taxonomy (GTDB): domain Bacteria; phylum Pseudomonadota; class Alphaproteobacteria; order Rhizobiales; family Xanthobacteraceae; genus Bradyrhizobium; species Bradyrhizobium iriomotense. The sequence continues at coordinate 7,619 of NZ_BSOW01000020.1, read as the reverse complement.
GGACGTAGCCTTCGAGCAGCGCCGAGCCGTTCATCATGGGCACGCCGGCGACGCAGATATTGTCCTTGATCGCGATCTTCTTGCCGTTCAACACCCCTTCTGCGCCGGTGCGGATGTTCGTTTTCCAGTACCAGGCGCCGTAAGGATTTTCGGACGCCACAGGCCGATAGCCCGGCGAGCGAGGCGCGACCGGCGCCAGCGTCGGCGGCACCAGCTCGTCCAGGCGGCCGTAGGACGTCAACGGCCCCTTGAAAGCCTGCTGAAATGCAGCGATCTCATCGGTGGTGAGGACGAGACCAAAGTCGGCGCCGAGACCCTCGATCTGCTCCAGCGTCGGAAGGCGAACTGCCATGCTCCACCCTTCATGTCGGGGAGACAAAACGAAAAAAGCCACCCGCGGCCCGAGAAGGCCCCGAATGGCAACAATGCCGATGCTATCAATGGTCGCGTAGGTTACGGTGCAGATCGAAACTTGGAAGTCGTCACTCAGACGTCATCGGCTGTGCGAGAACTCTTTCGCCATGCACGCGCTCACGTAGCCGTTATTGTGTCTTAGCGCCGCCAGCCTTGTCAATGCGACGTCAGCACCTTTTTTATGCTGGCCGCATCAATGGCGTGCAGTGCGGATTGACGATGCAAGGAAGCAAGGCCTAGTTTCCTGCGACGAGACTGTTGCCGCACAGCATCTGGGTTTCTTCGTGAGCAAGCCGTCCATCCCTCTCGGCCTCGTGTTCTCCCAGTCGGGACCCTACACCATGATGGCCGGCGAAATGCGCAAGAGCGCGTTGATGGCGGTCGACGAAATCAACCAGAGCGACGCGTTCGACTTCACGTTCACAGCTCACCTCCGCGATCCCGGCGGGGTCGTCGCCGAATATCACACCGCCTGCGCCGATCTCATTCGCGAGGAGCACGTCGGTCATATCGTCGGCTGCTACACTTCGGCCTCACGCAAGCAGGTCATTCCGATCGTCGAACGGACCGAGCGGCTGCTCTGGCATCCCGCGCGCTACGAAGGGTTCGAAAGCAGCGACCACGTCATCTATGTCGGCGCCGCACCCAACCAGCATGTCGTGCCGCTGGTGCGTCACATGCTCGACCACATCTCCGCCGACGTATTCTGCATCGGGTCCAATTATATCTGGACCTGGGAAATGAACCGCGTCATCCGCGAAATCGTGACCAGCGCCAGCGGCCGTATCCTTGCCGAACGCCTGCTCGAACTCGGTGAGACCGCGGTGGACCACATCGTCACGGAGGTCATCGACCGAAGACCCCCGGTCGTGTTCAATACGCTGGTCGGCGAATCCAGCTACGCGTTCATGCGCGCCCTCCATGCGGCGGCGACGCGTGCCGGCCTCTCGATCCCGATGCTGAGCTGCAGCCTGTGCGAGCCTGAGCTCAAGCTGATCGGATCGGCGGCCTCGGTCGGGTGCATCACCTCATCCGCTTATTTCGAGAGCATCGAGGGTGCCGAAAATCGCAGCTTTGTGGCGCGATGGAAGGCGCGCCATGGCGAGGACAGCAGCCTCTCGGTCGACGGACAGTCCACTTATGTGTGCGTCATGCTGCTTGCCCGCGCCATCCGCCGCGCGGGTTCGGCGGAGGTTGGCGCCGTGCGGCGCGCCGCGGCAAATCATCGCTACGATTCCCCGCAGGGTCCGGTTTGGGTCGATCCCGAGAACAATCACTGCTTCCTTACGCCGCGGCTGGCACGCTCCATGCCTGGATGTCAGTTCAGCATCTTCTGGGAAGCGGATGCCCCTGAACGTCCTGATCCCTATCTTTCGAACCTCGACCTGAGCGCGATTGGCAGGAGGTCGGGAAAGAGAAATGATGCAGCAGCGAAACGCTCGAACCATTTGCGTATCGTGAAATGACCAGACCATCCCCCTTTTCCGTCCGTGGCCGTCGCGCTCTCATGGTGATGAGGGATGAGCGCGAAATCCCGATTGTACGCCGCCAGCTCAGTCGCCTCGGCATGACGATTTCCGAGCATGATCCGGCCGAGCCGCCGCGTGACCAGTCTTCCGACGTCATCCTGTTGGATGCAGACTGCATTCCCATCAAGTCCGACCATGCCATCTTGTGGAAAGGCAGCATCCCGATTATTGCGCTGATCGGAACTGAAACGCCCAGTCGATTGAAGTGGCTGCTGGACCTGCGACCCGCGTCATTTCTCGTCAAGCCGCTCCGTTCTGCAGGGCTCTACACCGCACTTGTGGTCGCGTTCGATTCAGCGCAACAAAGATTGGAGCAAGCCGCGCACATCGAAAAGCTGGAGGATCGCATCCGGTCCCGGCGGGTCGTGTTCGCCGCCGTCCTGCAGATCATGCGCGGTCACGACATGTCAGAAAAGGACGCGTTCGCGCTCATTCGGCAGACGGCAATGCGGCATCGCACGACGATCGAGGTCTTGAGCGCGGAGATCGTGGCGGCCGGCGGAATGCCGAACCGGACTACACGAACGGCATAGCAATTGGAGCCGCGCGGGATCGCTGCCGCTAATGCTGCAACTCCGCCAGGTCAGCTGCCCAAATCCGCTGCCTCCAGAGTCCGCTTGATCTACTATAGTGCACGTCCCCATGAGGGTTGTTTTGAAGCTGCGCAGAGCACTGCGCGGAGCCGGACTGCCGCAAATTCCGGCGGGAGCGGCAATTCGGCTTTCGGCCGCTTTGCGCCAAAACCTGTCGGTGCTCCCAGCCAGACTTTAAACGCCCGATCCATTTGTACGATCGAGCGCGCCGCGATACTCCATCAGTTAAGACGTAATGGATTTCGGACCTCTGCTGGGATAGGTCAAGCTCACTACTTCGGTCAGAAACTCAACGCAAAAGAGGCGAAAACAACTCGACCAAACTACTCTAAGCCGCGCGATGCCAGCCGCCCCCCTACTCCCACTCAATCATTTATGAAGATGTTTCCGCGTTGATTTCCAAGCACAAATTCTCAAAGCTGGCGGCCACATCCAGACGGTATACCCGCCCTAAGTTTTTGGTCGAGCTTGGTCGAACTCCTTGATCACCCATTTCCGCCGGGTGACGCACACCGCTCCGGCTATCCTCGGCTTGATCTAGATCAAGGTTCGATCTGGGCAGCGCTCGACTCTCGGCGAGCAGTCAGAATGACAACTGTACATGCCAAGGATGACGCTGATGCGCTGGGGGCATGTATCAGTACCTTCCCAACCGGGACACCGTGACGCAGAAAGTGGCGACCGTTGCACATTTACAACCCGCGTCGACATCCGAGACATTAGGCTGCGCGGTCGAGACCGAAATATATGTCGATTTTTGTTTCAGTATGATCAACGGGGGCGAAAGATGTTTGATGTCTATCGCAACGATAAGCGCGACTTGCTCGTCCTAAGCGCGGGCTCAACGATACCCGCGCTTGGCTCCAGGCATAAGTGGCGCAGGAGCAGAAAGAGGGTTTGCAAAGTCAGCGACGAGATCAGGTCAGCCGTTCAGAGAGAAGGCTATTACGTGCGCAGCTTGCGCGTTACCGAGAAGGGATTGATCTAGGTCAAGTCGATCGACAAGTTAGGGCATCGATTCCGTGGGGCCCAGCGCCAAGTTCGCGCGCGTGCCATCGGCATCACCGGGGGCATGGGCAAGCTCGGCTATGGCGTCAACGAGTCCGGCTCCGACGCGTGCCTCGATCACCGCAATTCGCGGCCTCTAGTGCCGCGCTCATAGCCGGCGCAAGGGCTGCGATTGCCGGTATGCAAATCGCTGTCTTCGGCCTACGTGATTCACTCCACAACCTCGTATTCGAACGCCACACCCTCCGGGTCGTTTCTCCTCAAACCACCGTTCCGCCGTATCAGCCGTGGCGAAGACTTTGATGTGCTCTGCATCGCCAACCTGTTTGCCAGTGTTGACGTGAAGGAGGACGGTCATAGTTCCACCTTTGTTGCTCGATCGCTTCGTTGCCTGCCATGCGGTCGCCTCTGCTGAGCGAGCGGAATTAGCCCAACCGAAGATCGTATCTGCGCTTCAGCCGGTCACTGGTCGTCTTGGCCGCGTGGTGGATACGATCAAGATCGGCCCCTTCCTTCGCGACGACATGGAGTGTCCAATTTATGCCGGCAGACCGACCAAAGTCGCACTCGAGCTCGACGGGGATAACCAATTCGGCACCAGGAAAGCTTCGAATTTCCTGAAGAGCAATGAGTTCAAGCTCAGTCCTCGAGACCAATTCTTTTGCCAACGAAGTCGCTCCAGGTCTGGCAAGATGCGATCGCGAGACCTCACTTGCCAACCGGATTGACGAGCGGACGTTCCTTGGATCTCGCGCTCCATCGCCGGATGGCTTCGGTTCTTCACCGTGATCCAGTGTTTCTGTCGGGCCGCGCGGTAGGACCGATCTTGGTGCTTGGAGGCGGATCTTCATGGCCCATACGGCACGCTGCGCGGAATAGATCCGGACCAAACGAGATCAATCAGCTCTCGACGTGCTTCACCGTCGAGATCGGCTATTTGCCCTCATGTCCTTTGATCGAGATGCGAAGCCCGTGAAGATCGTCGGCGAAGACGTGATCGATCGTACCGGCCTGCCGCCGGTCAAGACGACGCCTTCCCGACCTTAGCCCGGTTCGTCCGTCCTGCAGCGCGCCCGGCTTTGCAACTGGAGCACAGACCAAGGGCCTTATCGGACCAGCAAGGCTGCGATGGCGCCGGCGAAGCCCACCACCAGGATGCCAGCAGCCGTTACTGTGATCAGGTCAATTGACCAGTTGTGGCCGATCAAGTCGAAGTGCCTGGAGCGACTTTCGTCCCGGTATGAATGAAGGTGCATGGCAACCTCCTACGCGTTGGGCGTTACCCCAACCGCGCCCCTCCGTCGCGCCAGCGCTTGCGCGGCGTGGGGCGCGGAGGTCGATGCTCGCTTTCTCTGGCCGCTAGGACGCTGGCACTGTCGGCGCGGGCCCCGTCGGGCACTGGCATCATTGGCTCCGGTCGCTAGGGCGCTGGTGGCGCGAGAGCCGCTTCGATCAACCCAGCCTTAGAATGATCCCTTGCAAGCGGATCGGCAAGGTCGGACTCTCTTTCAGCGCCCCCCGCCCAACATGGTTAATAGTTGGTTACCGCCCGGTTCTGAGTTGGCGCGTGCGGGTCACGCGGCGTGTGGTCCCGTAAGTAAAATGAGTCTCTCAGGCTGCACCGGACCCTATTTGGGTCGAACCCCATCCCACCCGATTTCAAATGCTAAAGGAGGCGGTACTGCCAGGCTCACAGCGGGGTGAGTTCGCCCGTGCCGCGCCCCCGAGCGGTAGCACCCGGTGAGCCATTGTAGTCGCAATCGATCAAGCTACCGCCGCCAATCTGCCATCGGCATGCGGGTTTGCGCACAGCAGACGCTTGCGAATGGCCTCTTCAACGAGCGCGAGCGCTTCCTTGGCTTGTCGCGTTTCGGCTTCGGCAACTTCGGCACGAAGCTCCGCGGCCGTCAACTTGTCCTTCTGTGCTTCAATACAGGACTGGGCTTGTTCCAGCGCTCGGCACGCATGTTGCAACTTACGTTCGGCAGCGACGATCAGTTCACGTTGTGCCTGCTCGGCGGCCTCCGCTCGCGTTTCCGCAAGCCGCAATCTTTCCAGGGCACTCGTGCAAAGCGACTGGGCACGGGCTTCGGTCTCGCGGGCGCGCTCCTCCATACCGCGGAAGACATCGGCCGCTTGATATACCAGATCGAGGGCTGTTGCTCCCTTGTCTGGTGCCAGCGGTGAGGGGAAGCTCAGGACGTCCTTATCCCCACCAACCGGCGCTCTGGAACTACGCTGCGCCATGCAGTTCAAGCTCGTCGAGAACACATACACACCAGCAGCATCATGACTAAGCTATGGTTAACAGATGGTTAAGCAGCTGCATGCCGGGAGGAGTCGCGACGGCGCAATATTCCTTCGCAAGTATCTAGGTGAGAGACTCAGGGAATAAGCGCGGCTGACAGTGCTCCCGTTGGCAGCGATACAAACTGATTCTTCCCAAGCCGCGATGAGCAGAGCTCGCAAGATCGAATTAACTCATGCTGTTCGACACCTCGCGAGCCTGGTTCAGGTCCACGCTGCCGCGACAGCCGGTAAACCAAGCCAAAGTAGGCGCGAGCAGCGCGCGTGCATCATCAAGTCGTCCGACATCCCGCCAAACTTGTGCCAGGCTCGTCGCGGTCCGTAGTTCGAACAGCCGCGCGCTCTGCCGTCGCGCAATTGCCAGTCCTTGCTGAAACAGCGCCTCGACCTCCGCGAGCGGTGCGCCTTGGGACAGTCTCGCGCAGGCTCGTACCCGAAACCCTTCAGCCTCGCTGTAGTGCTGCCCAGTCGCGTTGGCCTCTGTCGCTGCTTGATCCAACAACGTGACGGCCTCGCCGCCCCTCTGGTTATGCAACAGGATTTCGGCTTCGCTGATCAGGAAATAGGGACTCCAGATCCTGGTCTGCATTCTATCGCGGATATCCGCGCTGCGATGCAGTCGGGCCAAGCCAGTATCCAATGCGCCTGTTTTGGCCGAGGCCCAGCCAAGAAGCGCTTCCGTGAAACATTCCCAGTAGGAAACATGATGGCTATCCATGATCTCAACGAGCTCTTCAGCTAGCGAGAAAACGGTGGCAGGATCCTGATCAACCATTGCTTTCATCGCGCAATGATAGATTACATAGCAGCTTGTAAGATGGTGGCTGCTCTCGCGGGCCTCACGCAAACTGCGCGCACATAGTTCCTCTGCCTCGTCTAGAAGCCCGAGTTGTTGCGCGGCGATCGAATATTGCGCCAGGGTCGTTGGACGCGGAATCGTCAGATAGTTGCCGAGCGTCGTCGCCGTGCCTGCGCGCTCAAATTGATCTATCACTGCGAGGAACCGCTCGCGCGCCATGACCAGCTCGCCGCTAGCGAGCGCTATCATTGCATTTATTCGAACTCCTTGCGCTGCCGACGTTGCATCTCCGGCATTGTGCGCCAACTCGAGAAAATTCTGAACGTAGGCATCGGTACGCGCAAAGTCGCACCGTACCAAAGCTCCGCCGGCCCGACCCCACAGGATGCGCAACAGTTGCCGCGTTTCTGTCAAGCCCTGGCCGAGTTCAAGCAACCGGGCGTAGTTCTGCTCGACCTCCGTCCCCGAATAGCCATGGGTCGCATATAGCGGCTCAATGAGTGCAACCCGCAGTTCGAACTCCCGGCGTTGCCGCGGCGATTCATCCGGAAGCTCCGTCAGCAGCCTCAAAGCCCGATTGAACTGGCTGACCGCTTCAACGTTGTTGTACCGCTCTGCTGACCGGCAAGCAGCCCGATTCCACCAATCAATCGCTTGCGAGATTAGTCCCGCTTCAGCGAAATGATGGGCTAATAGTTCCGGCTGCACGTCGGCTATCTGCGTAAACCTGCTCTGCAACGCCTCGGCAATGTGCTTGTGTAGCGTCTGGCGACGACTGATCAGCAAGGTCGAATAGGCCGCCTCCTGCACGAGGCTGTGCTTGAAGGTGTAGGTCGCCTGCGGCGGACTTCCTCGCGCGCCGATCAGGCCTGCCGCCACAAGCAGCGCCAAAGCGGCCGCAAGTTCTTTGGGCTTGGATGGTACCACTGCAGCCAACAATTCAAACGAGAACTCTCGGCCAATGACCGC
>NZ_BSOW01000019.1 GCF_030160715.1 Bradyrhizobium iriomotense | reverse complement strand
TTACCTTAACGATCGGGTGCTTCACCTGCGCGCGATCAGATTGGAACGTTGCGCGGCATCAGATTGGAATACCTGCGCGCGATCATTGGAATCCGCAACCCACGCGATCATAGGTAACAACACGCGTCACCCGGTGGCCGTGCATAAGGGGTGATCTGAACTTGCCAAATTGGCGACGGCAGCGAGGATTCCTTCCGCATCCGGCCAAATCGCCACGTACATGGTACGTGGCGAGGAGTTCACTATTGCCTTGAAGTGATCTTGAGGATCTGCGCGTTGTTCGCCGTGACGATCGTATCGTTGGCGGTTGCGATCACGACACGAACGAACTGCAGGAATTTGGCCGTATCAACCGTCGCCGCATTGGCCGCGAACAAGACGTCCTTGTCCCGCATGTCAAACTTGGTCGCGAGGAAGTAGGCGGCCGGATCCCGGAAATCCGCGTTGTAGACGATCGGCACCGTGGGTCCGACGTACTTGGAGCAATCGACGCCCAGCCGCTCGGCGAGCTCCCGCGGCTCGCGGCGATACACGTAAACGCCGCTCGGCTCAGCTTGGGCGTCGAGCAGGCCGCCCGCCTTGGCCATCGCCTGCGCCATGTTGATCTTCCACATATCGAACGGGAACTGGCCCTGCGCGCCCGATGCCCCGAAGGCCAGGAAGATCTGCGGTTCGCGGTAGACGTAGATCGTGTCCCCCGGGTGAACCCAGACGTTGTTGCTTGGCTGGTAGACAAGCGCGCCAAACGGAACGGTCGCTCGCTTTCCTTTGCGCTCGAGCGTCACCCATGTCTCCCAGCCCTGCCCCTTCGGACCGCCGGCGCGGGAGATGACGTCCAGCACACGCTCGCCCGCCGCATTGGCGGTCAAACGGGTGGGCGCATTGACCTCGCCCAGGACGCTGATCAGCGAGGTATTCTGGGTGATCAGCGAGACCACGACCTGCGGTTCGATGGCGCGGTTGCCGATCGCCTTGACGATGTCCTGCTGAATTTCGCTAGGCGTACGCCCGTCCGCCTTGATCGCACCGGCATAGGGAACCGTGATGAACCCGGCCGAATCCACATTCTGGTTGGGCAGCGAAACAAAGTTGCCCGGACGGACACCGGCCTCGGCCGGGATGAACAGACCGCCCGCCGCCGCTTCGAAGATCGAGACCGCAACCACGTCGCCAATGCCGAATTTGATGGAGGGCGGCGGCCGATTGTCCGGGAACGAGCCGGCAATAGCGCCAGGTCCGTATTCCCTGACAATATCGACGACTTGGGGCGTGAGCTTCACCAGCCCGTATTCCGGGCCGTTCACCGTGTGCTCGCTTTTGATGACGTGATCCTCAGGACCCGACATCGGCATAATTGCGCATCCGGCCGAGCTTAACGCCACAGCCGAAAGCACGCTTACGAGCAGGAAACCCCGTTTTACCACCACCCAAGTCCCCATTAATTCCAAGTCAAACTCGGCGAATTCCCAAAGTGAGTCAATGAACCGAACGACGCCGGAACTACGATAACTAGAGGTTGTTGCAATGCGGCTACAGGGCTGGTCGTGTCTTGAGCAGGCGCCGCCTAATAGGCGTTATTGCGGCGCACAAGTTCGAGGCAGGTGAGCAGTAGGACCTTAAGGTCCAGCCCTAGGCTCCAATTGTTGATGTACCAAAGATCGCAATCCACCCGCCCCTTCATCTGCTCGACGCGCGCGGTCTCGCCCCGGTATCCCTTGACCTGAGCCCAGCCTGTAATGCCGGGCTTCACGTGATGCCGGAATGCATAGTCCGACAGCAGTTGGCCGTAATGACTGTCATGCGCGAGCGCGTGCGGCCGCGGACCAACCAAGGACATTTCTCCCCGCAATACGTTCACCAGCTGCGGAACCTCGTCGATGCTCGTGCGACGAAGGATCCGCCCGACCCTGGTGACCCGCGAGTCAACGCGCCTGGCCTGCACGATGGTTGCACCGTCCTCCATGACGGACATCGTCCTAAACTTGAAAATCGGGAATTGCTTCACATTAAAGCCGTTGCGTCGCTGGCGAAACAGCACGGGCCCCGGTGAATCGAGCTTGATCGCGAGTGCGCTCAGCAGCATCAAGGGCGCAAGCAGGATCAGACCGAGCGACGCTCCGATAAGATCGAGTATCCGCTTTGACACCTGCTCTGTGCGGGTCAGCGGCCCGCGCTGAATCTCCACCGACAGCGAATTCTGCAGGCGATACGACGGATTCCCCGCCAACGAACGAATGCGACGGTCCGGCAACAATTGGACCGGAAGCGGCGAAATTCTCAATCCATCGCGCACGAGCTCGATCTTGCGGGTATCGCTCCAAGGAAATGCCAGCACGATCTCGTCGACACCCCGTTCGCGCGCAACCGCAAGGGCTCGCTCAAGCGAGGACGATTCATCCGCCGTCATGGCGAATCCGCCATTGCTCTGGCTTGAAAAAGTAACGCGTTCCACCTCGCTCAGGCCATACTGCTCCAACAGCTCCTCTGCCCCGAGCGACGCCAGTTCCTCGCGCGTTCCCAACAAGATCGCGCGCCGGCCCTGGACCTGCCCCTCAGCAACCGCCGCGGACACGAGTCGTTTCGCCAGGCGACGGCACATCACGAGCAATACAAGGGCAAGACCGCCAAAACAGATGACGGATCCGCGCGAGAACGAGGCACCGCTTTTCATCAGGAACGCAAGCAGCGCCAGCAACAGGCCGACCAACGACCATTGCGCGAAGATACGTCCGACATCCCTTCTCTTTTTCGCCAGCGCCTCGCGCAGGTCGTAAAATCCGGTCGAATGCCCAAGGAGAACGTAGAGCAAGGCTGCCACCGGACCGGCGCCGAGGACCGGCTCGACGTGGTTGAGATCGCCATAGGCAATGATCTGGTACAGCCCTCCCCCGAACACACTGGCGAACATGATCACCGCGGCGTCGACAGACGCCAAAACGTGCTGGAGCGCAAAGTACGGAACCTTGATGCGACGCCCGGGCCGTCTAACAACGACCCGGAGATCTGACTCCGGCTGACCTCCCGCCACCTGTTCAGCGGGGACGGCCGGAATTGGATTCTGAGGGATCAAAATCACCTCCACAATGCGCCGACAGCAAATTCAAGCTTAACTAGAGAACCATCGAAGATGCTGCATTGCAATAAAACTTATGTTGCAATGAATAAATTTATTATGATTGAATTCACTACTGCCAAAACATCGGGCAATTCGTCAAGGGCTTGTTTGACAGTCCATTTGGGCGCAACTGCGACCCATGAAGAGCTTAAGTCTCATCCCATTCATCGCGCTATTGCTCGCAGGACCTGCACGGTCGGAGCCGGCCAATCGGCCGCTCCAAGGGTGTATCTCGGGCGCCAGTGCGGATCAGCAACGACAATGCGACCAACAGGCGTCCGAGCAGCTCACCAGCGCCAGCCGCATCACCGCGCTCGAGGGCGGATGGCGGCTGGTGCGCACCAAAAATCCGTCTGGAGGACCCGACGCTGTCTCGGTCATGCATGTGGCTGATTCCTCGAAGTCAGACCTGAGCCTTGCCGGTCTGAATCTTCAATGTGGCCAAAAAGGCGTCGAAGTCATTCTGGTGACTCTGGAACGCAGATCGCGTGCTGACCGTCCCAAGTTGGCACTGAGCACGACCGGGGGCCGCAGCGAATTTGAAGCGACCGTGGTCCAAGCCGGCGAAGCCTTGTTGCTGCCGCAGACTGCAGCCGACCTCGCGGCCCACGATTGGCAGAATTCTCCCCAACTATCCGTTGAAATCGAGGCTAAGCCCGCCCCGATCCGCGGCGTCATTCCACTCATGGGTCTCGCCGCCGCAATGAAAACGCTGACCGCGAGCTGCCCTATTCGTTAACCCTTCGCGGCAGCGGAGGGCGCGATTGACGGTTCCTTAGGAATTTGGGTGAAAGGGTGGACGCCGGAGACACATTTATGATCGCGGCTGCCATATTCTTGTTTCTTGTTGGTGCAGTCCTGGCCTGGGCCTTTCGCGTCTGGATTCTGGTGCCCTTCTGCCTGCTCACAATGATTGCCACTGTCGCGATCGAGCTCACTCTCGGGACGAGCATAGCAGCCGCGTTCGGCTCTGGTCTTTTGGTTGGGCTCGCACCGCAACTGGGTTACGCGTTTGGTCTTTTGGCGCAGGGCACGCTGCTCGCGCGATTTGCGCAGCCTGGATCTGCGCGCAAGGCTTCCGTGGCGCTGCTCTACAAGAAGGCATCCGTCGATCAACGGCGATAGCGCTCGGCGGATTGGCGCCCTTAGCTCCCTAACAGCGTGACTCACGGGAGGGCTATCTTCTAGTTGGCCAATAGCATTTGGCGACCAGCAATTCACGTGCGATACTTGCTTTCACATCCCGCTTTCTCTGGTCGGCAACATCTCGCGCATCAAAAAGCCTCCTTGTCCATAGCTTCTTACTTGCTGGTCGCGCTGTTGGCCACCGCTCCTGTAGCCGTCATTGCCAATGACGGCTACGTGCAACCTGCGATTCTGCCCCTGATCGCGCTCACGCTGGCCTTTGCAGCCACGTTTGCGACCTCGCCCGAGATCGCCTTGGCCAAGCAGACCCTGAAACGGTTCGCCGTGGCGATTCTTGTCCCCATCGTCTGGATGATCGTGCAGATCATCCCCTCTCCCGCCTCCTCGCTCACAAATCCCATCTGGTCGAGCACAGCAATCGCGTTGAACGCGCCCTCGCTGTCAGGGCACATCAGCATCGATCCCGGCGCCACATTGCACAGCCTGGTCTGGTATCTGGCCGTCCTGGCGGTGATCGTTTCCACCGTCCTCGTTACCAAAGACCGGCGCCGGGCCGAGTTGACTCTGCTGATCTTGACGGCGGCTGCGACACTCGTTGCGCTCGCCTTTTTGCTGGGACGAGCCGACCAGTTGGCAACGACCAGCGGCACGGCCGCGTTGATGGCCCTGCTCGGAGCCTTGGCCAATGGAGCCGTGATCACCATGGCCGTCGAGCGGCACCTCAATCATTCCGACGCGATCTTCCCTGTTTCGGCTCCGCGCCTGTTGCAGATGCTTCTGGGCGTTTGTGGCATTGCAGTTTCGGTTGGAGCGATCGTGGCTCTTGGGCAAAGGCAGCTTCTCAGCCTGACGGGGCTCGGATTTGCGCTGATGCTAATTGTCGCAGTCATGCGCCGATTGGGGCTTCGTCCCTGGCCGGCGACGATTCTCGCCGTCATCCTGATCGCCGCGACCGGAGCGGGGCTCGCCCGATCTGCTGCCTCAACAGACCTGTTGAGGCTCGCCGAATCGTCAACGGATGAGTCGCTTGCAATTGCGCAACGCGCCTTGTCGGGCTCGCCATGGGTCGGAAACGGCGTCGGCAGCTTCGCGGAGATTTCGCGCATCTATCGGGATTTCGGGAGCAGCGGGCCTGTCATGCCTCCATCAACCGCCGTCTCCGTCGCGATTGAATGGGGACGACCGGCGCTGCTCGTTCTTGCCGCGCTTGCGCTCCAGCTCTTTCTTTTCAATTTGCGAGGCGCTGTCGGCCGGGGGCGCGATTCCTTCTTCGCCTCACTGGCTGCTGCCGGCGTGCTTTGCGCCGTGTGCGCAAGCTTTGTTGAGCCCAGCCTGCTGACGTCCGGCGCCCAAATCGTTCTCGCGGTCATGATCGGACTCGGCATCTCGCAATCTACGGGACGAACCAGCGCCGCCTAGACCGGCACGAGCTCAGACCCGGCTGGCCGCAATAGTTGCCCAAAGCCTGGAATTCGGCATCTGCATGCGGACCCAGCGATACGGAACGCGCGACCACGGCTTGATGACCTGCGTCATGTTGTCGAGCACCAGATCTCCGCTCTTGGTGCGGACCACCAGGATGAGGTGATGTTCACCTGAATTGACAACCACCTCGCTCAAGAGCAAGGCCCGCGCCGGCCAACCACGCGCCAGCAATTCATGCCGTTTGCTCACCGCATAGTCGTTACAATCGCCGCGGCTCGGGTTGATCAGCCATTGCTCGCCGGCGAGGCCAAGGTCGTTGCGCTCCGGCATAATCTCCCGGTTCACCATCAGATTGACCTCCTTCAGGTCAGCTGATCGTTCCTCGGTCAACCGAACCGGTCCGCCCCGAAACAGCGGCCGCGCCCGGCACTCGCCCCGGTAGCGGAGGCAGAATTGCGTATACGCCATCGGCGGCAACGTCGGCGTCTCCAGCTTGATATGCTGGATTGCCGACTGCAGCCCCATCGGCATTCCCAGCAGGCCCGCATGCGCCGGCTGGAACCAACTGACGACCGCAGCGATTGCCCCCGCGGCCATGATCGAGACGTTGCGCATTGGTTGCTCCCCAAGACTTTATCGGCTAGGAGGCTACCGGTAACAGTTTGAAATTCTGCGCTATTTCGACCCACTAAATAGAATCAAAAGCCGCATGGGCGTTTTTCGTTCCGTTTACTATGGGCCATCAGTGATTCGGGCATATGATTCGAAAGTGCCATGGAAGCCCTTCGGTAAATGCTAAGATCGTCGCGATCAAAATCCAAGCTACGCAAGCCGAAGCTGCCGGACGGACTTCGCATCTATGCGATCAGCGACGTCCACGGCTGCGCTGATCTCCTCCAGCAAATGTTTACCGTGATCGACCGCGATCTCACCACGATCGGCTCGAGGCGCGCGATTCACGTGTTTCTCGGCGATTATATTGACCGCGGTCCGGACTCCAATCGGACGATCGAGCTCCTCATCGAACGCGGCCTGAAGCACGAATCTGTCTTCTTGAGGGGCAATCACGAGGCGTTTCTGCTTGACGTCCTGCAGGACCCCGCCCGTCTGAACGAGTGGCGGCAATTTGGCGGGCTCCAAACGCTGACGTCTTATGGGCTGAGACCTTCGCTCAACCCTGATCCGGCCGAGCAGGCCGAACTGATTCAACAGCTGGCGCAGGCCATTCCGCCGCATCAAATGAAGTTCTTTCAAGGGCTCCGGCCACGCTTCGTGTGTGGCGACTTCTTTTTCGTCCACGCCGGCGTGCGACCGGGTGTGCCGCTGGCAAAGCAGGAGGAAAACGACCTGCTATGGATCCGCGAGGAGTTTCTCCTGAGTGATGACAATTTCGGCAAATATATCGTCCATGGGCATACGCCGGTCCAACAGCCCGATATCCGCTCCAACCGAGTCAACATCGACACCGGCGCCTATGCGACGGGCAATTTGACACTGTTGACGATTCAGCACGATAACCTGCTTGCACTTTGACACGAGCGGCATGGCCAGGCTTGTTGAATGAACTCGTCGAATGCCACTCGCGCCGTGCTGACTGGCCTCGCCCTGTTCATCGGCGTCTACGGACTCGCCTTGCGCCTCGGCGGGATGATTGCCTCTGAACGCCCGAAATTTCCACGCGACCCGCAACAAGCGATGACGCCCTCTCCAGCGATGCCGCGTTGGGTCAGCCTCCTCGCCCCCTTTGATTCCGGCGTTCTGGGCAGTCAGGCGCTTAACCTGGCCTTTGAGGCGATCCAGCGTGGCCAATCTGCAGCCGGCCCGGGCGGTGAGAACGACCTCGCCCGTTCACAGCTCACAAACGCTCTTTCGAGGGTCCCCTACGACGCCGAACTGTGGCTTGCCCTGGCGTTGCTCGAGGCACAACGCGATCCGAGCGGCCCGGCGACCGTCGAAGCGCTCCGGATGGCCTACTTCACCGCCCCGAACGAGGCCGAACTGATGGCGGTGCGGCTGGATACCGCGACGCGGTTTGATGCACTTGAAGATCCCGATCTGAGGGAATTGGCGCAAGGCGACGTGCGCCTGATGCTGACGCGTCAACCGGACCAGAAGGCCGCGGTCGTATCAGCTTATCGCCGCGCCTCCAACCGTGGCAAAGCGTTTTTGGAAGAAGCGATTCAGACGATCGCCCCCACATTTTTGGCGACGCTACGTCGCTAGTTGGTCGGTCGCCCCGTTCAGCAGTCTCGGGGACCGACTACTGCTTCCGGGAGACGTATTGCTCGTTCGGATTTGACCGTCTAAGATTGGAACACCTTGGGGAGCCCAGCCATGCGATCATCTTTCGCTTTTCTCGCGCTCGCGTCGAGCCTGACCGTCGCGTCCGCGGCGCCGTCTTTTGCCGCCGACTATGCCGTGCCTCCGATCACACGGCACGCCGCGACCGTGCCGTATATTGACCGCGGTCCTAATCCGTATTGCGGCCCCCGGTGCGGTTGTCCGATCGTGGCGCGCGTCCGACACCATTCGCTCGAGCAGGCTTATTCCTACGGGTTTGACCCGCGCACCAGAGACGAGCCGCACTATTATTACGGTCCGGTTCGCACCTACGTCCGCTACGCCAATCCGGCCTATCCGGAGCGAGTCCTGGCGTACTAGAAATCCCAGAAATCGGCCGCGGCACAGGATGCCTCAAATCTCGCAGGTTCGATTAAGCGAGTAGCAATTGCGATCACCTAGCCTCGTGGTTCAGGGGTAGAGCCGTGATCGCAATTCAATCTCTTTCCTGCGCGTTCGTCTTGGGCATGGCGTTTACTTTCGTCAGCTATGTTCTATTGGATCATTTTTTGCGGCAGTGGATCGACGAGTTCTAACCGTCGCAACCGTGTTTGGGTAGCGGCCCCCACAGCTCAACCAATGGATCGCAAGGCTCCGGCCTGTCGATGCGCGGCTCGGCCCTCAACTCAAGCAGATCCTCCGCAACATCACCGTAGCCATGCGGCGGGGAATGACGCGCGAAACTCAATTTCACCGGCGTGGTCGGCCGCTCGCGCACGCTTGCTGTTAGCTCGTCTCGATGCGTTAGGTGGAGTTGGGCGTCCTTCGGGTGCTCACTCTCAGGGCAAGTGTGCGCTCTTAGGCACTGCGTGGACCAAGGCGATCGGAACTTCGTGCGCTACCGGGGCTTAGTCCTTTTCCACGAAATCTGCCGAAGGCGGCGCCAATGGCGCGCAACAAGAGTACGCGTTGGACCGAAGATCAAAAAGCGGAGCTGCTCAAGCTCGATGCAGCGGGAGATCCACCGCGGTTGATTGCTGCTAAATTGCAGCGCTCCGAACGGTCCATCTCCGTACGCCTAGCACAGCTCAGGAAATCTCCTCGACAAAAGGAACGCCGTCCTTAATTCGCCTCCTAAAGTCAGGCGACATCGCCGCTGGACTAAGGTCGCCATCTCAGCATTCAACGGAATGCAAAGATGTTTCGAGGCAATTGATTGCTCGATAAGAATGCATTCGCCTATCGATACCTAGTTGCTGCTGTGCCTTCACTCCGGAGACCAGCTCAGCGTTGCCGCCTTCAAAAACTTGAAATGCGCAATCGAGGAGCTGGGCTCCTTGCCTGCGCTGGCCATTCCGGTTTTCCCCTTGTACGAACAGATCCTGATGATGATTGTCCGGCCTCGCGCTCGCGGTATTCGTCATTTCCGTTAGCGAAGGGCACCGCAGCCTGCCATCACATCCTCGACCGGCGGTTCAGGCCTGATTGATCCCGCTCCGCCGCCTGCAAGGCGCTTCGATCGCGTCCATGATCGCTTCGATGCGCGCGGATACCGAATCCGAGGTACTCTGAAGGGGTCCTTGAGTACCGAACAGCCTCGGTCGATACTGCCGAAATTAAGAATTAGCCGGCCGAACAGTTGCTCGCGGCAGGTCCAAAAGCTGTTTGGCTAGCTTGAGATATCGATGCACAGCTTTCGAGTGCGGCTGCTCGAGCCCACTGCGACGGTGACTTGGTCTTGAGCTAGACGCGCACGTTAGCCTCACAGCGTTTGGGGCAAAGCAAATGTTAGCAGTTCAATCCGCTTTGTGCGTGTTAGTCATAGCTGCGGCAACGATCTTGGCTGACTATCTGCTGCTAAGACACCTCTTGGCCCAGTGGATTGACGAAGCGTGAGTTCGGGCGACTAACGAACCAGTCTATCCCCCCTATATTCTGGAAACCGGCTCAGCATCGCCGCCTTCAAGAACTTGAAATGCGCAATCGAGGAGCCGAGCTCCTTGAGCCTGCGCTGGCCGTTCTGGATCTCTTTGTCGAACAGATCCTGGTGGTGGCTGTCCAGCGCCTCGCGCTCGAGATACTCGTCATCGCCATTACCGATGGTCACCGCGGCGCGCGCCAGCACGTCCTCGACCCGGCGGTTCAGGCCCTCCTGCTCGCGTTCGGCCGCCTGCAAGGCGTTTTCGATGGCGTCCATGATGGCTTCGATACGCGTCCGGTCGGTCTCCGCATCCCGCTCGGGTGAACGCGCGCGGAACACCTGCTCGCCGCCCAGGCGATCTCTCAGGAAACTGTGGGTACGAGCCCGCAAGAACAGCTGGAACATGCGTGCCTTTTCCGGTTTGAGGCGCCAGACCAGAAAATGGGTCCGGCATGGTTAATAAAGGCTAAAGCTGCCGCCCTGATCTGCCCGGCTTTGCGCCATCCAGGCCTTCCAGGCGCCTTCGTGCTTGGCATAGAGTTCCCGCCAGCGCGCTTCGTCGCCCGCTACCCACAGGCCTCTGTCATCATGCGCGGCCTGCCCCCCTTCCTGAGGGAGGGCCGCCTGGCCGTCCAGACGCTCGAATTCAAAGGTCTCCTCGTGCGTCAGGCCGATCAAGACGCGTCGTCCCACCTCATCGACAAAATACCGGCGTGGAGCGTTGTTCTTCAAGCTAGTCACGGCGCGCCCCCTGCTTGACGATCCAGGGACCGGCCAACGCGTCGAGACGTCGACTATAGGCCCTGACAAAAAGGGGAGCAGCCACCAGCGGCACGATCAGAGCAATCAGCCAGATCATCAAGCACCCCCAATCAACGCAACACGAACGGCAATCATTTGTTTTGCAAAATTCGTGCGCAACCTAGCTACCGAGTGCCGCCCGAGCAACGGCGGATATGGCTTAACCTAACCAGACATGGTTACTCCCGTTGATCGTCGGATACACGACTCCTACACTTAGGTTGTAATTCCTTAGAATGCCCGTCGGGTGCTGGTCAGAGACGCAGCCGGCTGAGAGCGGGTGGGATCATAAGGGGCGTACAGCCGCCGGCGCTCACGACGCTTGCGCGACCGCCACGCGCGCATCGCGTAACCAAGACCGAAACCAGCGAAGAAGATCAAGAGCAGCATCAGCACGGGCGCCATCGCAATCTTTCCATTTGCGGAACGTTTCGATCTCCCCGGATGCCCTGTTCATTGGCGCTATTCTCATCGTCCAGTTGTGACGACATCATGATGAACGTCGCTGAATTCCTCGCCATGCCCGAGATTTTTTGGGCAGCATCTGCTCGCGAAGTGAACTTGGGTTTTCATCAACCAAGGAACCAGAGGAACAACTTCACCAGCAACAGCGTGATGAAATAGACCCAGCCTGCCATCGCAATTAGCGTCACGCTGAAAAATGCGCCTTCAAATGCCCGCTCTCTGATCTTTGCAAGCGGCAATGCAGTTAGAGCTCTCTGCAGCATGTCAGTGTTCGCGTTGTTGTTTGCGAAAGACATAGCAGACCGAATTCGTCGATCTCGTGACGCAAGGTGTCTCGCACAAACAATGCAACAGGATTCAATGCGCGGTTTGTGCGCAATTAGATTTGATGTTCAATCTGACTTGTCGCGGGAACTAGTTCGGTGTGAATCGATTGTCGCGCTCTCACCGCACGCAAGGCGATGAGAACTCCTACGCTTATCAGCGCGGAGTCATCGGGACGAACTCCGGCGTCTCGCCGTCCGGACCAGACCTGCCGCGGAAGATGAAGAGCCCTTTATCCGTCGACACGACATCCCCTGGTCGAAGCGTATCGTCGTTGAGCACGCGCTGGGTCGCGATTTTTTCGGGCGGATCGGGCGGGATCGCTGCCCGCAACGGCGCCTGCAGCTTCCAGTCCAATCGCGCCTGATCCGCGCGCTTGCGCGCGTCGGCAATGCGGCGCTTCCAGTCCTCGCGGGACATAAGGCTGTCCGGCGATAGCACACTCTGGGCGTCCACCGCATCGGCCGATGGAGATATTTCCGATGTCGAAGCTCCCGGCGATGCGGGCTGATCGCCAGCCAGCCCCTCTCCGCCGCCGGCGAGCGTCACCAGCATGAGCATTATCACGCCACAATGAGCTCGTTTTTGCGCCATCGATCGCGGCCCGCGGTCCAAAACATCTCGTCAACTTAGCTCGTTATCAATTTAGCGTCACTAGGCGGGTGAGACGACGCCGACCGTTCCAGTCGATGACGATTAAGGCTAATGGACCGGACCGATTTGACCACCGCGGTCGGTGCGCACTATCAATGGCCCGGACTGAGCCCCTGCCAAGCCGCGGAGACGAAATGACCAACCGACCGACTGTCCTCGTTACAGGAGGCGCCGGCTATATCGGCTCGCACGCCTGCCGCGCGCTGGCTGCGGCCGGCTATCAGCCGATCGTCTACGACAATCTCTCCACCGGCCATCGCCGCTTCCTATCTAGCCCGCTCATCACCGGCGACCTCCTGGACGAGGCAACGCTTGCGAGGGCCTTCGCCGATCAGACCATTTCCGCCGTGATGCATTTCGCCGCCGCGAGCCTCGTTGGCGAGTCCGTCGCCGATCCGCAGAAGTACTACATCAACAATGTGCAGGGCACACTGTCGCTGTTGAAGGCCATGCACAACGCCGGCTGCCATCGCATCGTATTCTCCTCCACCGGAGCGGTCTACGGCAACGCCGATAGCAAGGCGCTGCCGGAGAATTTCACCTGCGTACCGATCAACCCCTACGGCGCGTCGAAATGGATGATCGAGCGCATGCTCGCCGACTACCGCTCGGCTTATGGCTTCGGCGCGTTTTGCCTGCGCTACTTCAATGCCAGCGGGGCAGATCCCGCCGGTGGCATCGGCGAGCTGCGTGACAACGAGACGCATCTCATCCCGCGCGCCATGATGGCGCTGCAGGGCCATGTCGGCGACTTCGCCGTCTTCGGCGACGACTACGACACGCCCGACGGCACCGCAATTCGCGACTATATCCACGTCACTGATCTTGCCGCCGCGCATGTCGCTGCCTTGAGGCTGCTGCTCGACGGACATGCCGGCGGCAGCTTCAATCTCGGCACCGGCGCAGGCTTCTCGGTGCGGGAGATCCTGTCCGCGATCAGGCAGGAGACCGGGCGGGAGGTCCCCCGCGTCGTGAGGCCACGGCGGCCGGGCGACCCGACCTATCTTGTCGCCGATCCCTCCGCAGCTCGCGACGTTCTGGGCTTTAAGCCGCGCTATTCCGACCTGCCCACGATCATCCGCACGGCCTGGGCTTGGCACCAGACGGCGCACCCACTGAAGCGGAGCTGAATGTCGGAATGACGGGCCGATCACGCGACCCCCATCGCGGGTTTAAGAACCGGCTTGCACGCGTCCAGCCATCGCGTATCAAGGGCGGAGCAGCGTTCCGAGGGCACATGAAGGGCATCATCCTGGCAGGTGGAACCGGCTCCCGGCTCTATCCGGTGACCGCCGTCGTGTCGAAGCAGCTCTTGCCCGTATTCGACAAGCCGATGATCTACTATCCGCTGTCGACCCTGATGTTCGCCGGCATCCGCGACATTCTGATCATCACGACGCCTCAGGACCAGCCGCTGTTTCAGCGCCTCCTCGGCGATGGATCCGCGATCGGCCTTAAGTTTTCCTATGCGTTCCAGGAGCATCCGCGGGGTCTGGCGGATGCCTTCATCGTCGGGCGTGAGTTCGTGGGCGGGGATTCCGTCGCGCTGGTGCTCGGCGACAACATCTTCTATGGCAACCGTCTTCCCGAGATGCTGAGCCAGGCCGTCATGCGCACGCGTGGCGCCACGATCTTCGGCTACACGGTCAATACGCCGGAGCAATATGGCGTTGTCGAGCTCGACAGCAACGGTCGCGCGCTCTCCATCGAAGAGAAGCCGGCAAAACCGAGGTCCAACGTCGCCGTCACCGGTCTCTATATCTATGACAACGACGTCCTCGACATCGCGGCCGGCATCACGCCGTCTGCGCGCGGCGAGCTTGAGATTACCGACGTCAACAGGGTCTATCTGGAACGCGGCGATCTGGTCGTGCAATTGTTCGGCCGCGGTATTGCCTGGCTCGATACCGGCACGCATTCCTCGCTGGTCGAGGCCAGCCATTTCGTGCAGATTCTGGAGCAGCGCCAGGGGCTGCGCATCGCCTGCCCCGAGGAAATTGCGCTGCGAAAGGGCTACATCTCCCTTGATGCTTTCGAGAAGCTGGCGCAAAAGAATGCCAAGAGCAGCTATGGCGAATATTTGCTGTCAGTCTACCGCTCATTCAGGCACGAGGCGGGCAGCTCCTGAGCAGGGACTGCATGCGCTTTGATGGTCTCACCATCTTCGTGACCGGCGGGGCGGGCTTCATCGGCTCGGCCGTCATCCGTCTTCTGCTGGGAGGGACCGGCGCGCGCGTCGTCAACATCGACAAGCTGACTTACGCCGCCAACCTCGACTCGCTTCCGGGAGCCGCGGGTCATCCGCGCTACGCATTCGAGAAACAGTGTATCTGCGAAGGCACCGGCCTGCGTGAGCTGTTCGACAAGTATCAACCCGACGCCGTGATGAATTTGGCCGCGGAAAGCCATGTCGACCGCTCGATCGAAGGACCGGCCGAATTCATCCAGACCAACGTGGTGGGCACCTTCACGCTGCTCCAGGAGGCGCTGCGCTATTGGCGTACCCTCACGCCGCAGAAGCGCCCGCAATTTCGTTTCCTGCATGTCTCGACCGACGAGGTGTTCGGCTCGCTCGGCCCTGAGGGCCTGTTCAGCGAAACGATGGCTTATGCACCGAACTCGCCCTACTCCGCGAGCAAGGCTTCGTCGGACCATCTCGTGCGGGCCTGGCGGGAAACCTACGAGCTTCCCACGCTGGTGACGAACTGCTCGAACAATTACGGCCCCTATCAATTCCCGGAAAAGCTGATTCCGCACATGATCATCGGCGGTCTCGCAGGCGAGCCGCTGCCGGTCTACGGCGACGGCAAGAATGTCCGCGACTGGCTTTTCGTTGAGGACCACGCGAGAGCGCTGACGTTGACGCTCGCGCATGGCAAGGCCGGCGACACCTACAATGTCGGCGGCCGCAGCGAACGAACCAACCTGGACGTGGTCGAGCGCATCTGCGATCTGCTCGACGAAATTGCCCCAGGACCTACCGGCGCGCGGCGCAATTTGATCAGCTTCGTCACCGATCGTCCCGGCCACGATCGACGCTATGCGATGGACGCGAGCAAGATCGAGCGCGAGCTCGGTTGGCGTCCTGAAGAGAGTTTCGAGAGCGGGCTTGCCAAGACGGTCGGCTGGTTCTGCGATCACCGCAAATGGTGGCAGGACATTCTCGACCGCGGATATCAGCGCACACGGATCGGCCTTGCCTAGCGAAACTCCCGTGGTTGTACGGTGCTCCGCGCGCTGATTTCGTCGCGGTAAGGTTGAGCAGTTAGCTTAATGCGCGGTCTTTGTTGCGAGTTTTCGCCAATCGCTTATCCATCTCAGCACCGGGCTCCCCCAAGGCCCGGCCCCACCCAAGCAAAGCCGTCGAGCGAACATGGGTCGCTTGGCGGCTTTGTCGTTGTGTTGACGCTGAGAGGATCGTTTTCGTCATGGCCCGGAAGCCCTGGTCGTTCAAGGAAGACCGCCGGTTAATGGAGCTGGCCAAGTCTTCAATTACGTTGGAAGAGGCCGCGAAGCAGATGGGACGGTCGCCCGACGCGATCAAGCGCATGGCGTTGCGGCTTGGTCTGTCGCTCAAGTCCAAGGCCGTCAAGAAGAGCTGAGGCCGACAGGTAGGTTCCGGAATTGTTTCGGACCAGCGCTCGATTCAGGCGATCTCAACCTTTGGCTGTTGCCCGCCCCTGACGGCTTAAACCTTATCTTAGCGCCTCGGAGGGTAGGATTGGAGTCATCCTCTGTTAACCCCTCGCGGACCGGATGAAACCAGCGCGGCCGCCCGTCTCCCTCATCGCGCTCGTGTTCGCGAGCACGCTGCTCTTTGGTCTGGCTGGCCACCTGGCCGCGACGAGCTTCATCCGCCATCAGCAGGCGCGCCAGCTCGACGAATTGACCGGGGTGGTGCTGCGCCGTTCCGAGTTCGCGATCGACTTTGCCGCTGCTAGCCTCGACGAGCTCGCGGGCCGCGGACTTGCCGATTGCAGCCCCGCTTCGCTCCAGGCGATCCGCCTCCACGTCTACCAGCGTTCCACGGTCAAGGACGTCCGCCTCGTCAATGCCGACGGCTCGGTGATCTGTTCGGCCTATTCGGAGACGCTGGAATTCGACAAGGGCTGGGTCCACCGCGCAGACATGCAGGGATCACGCGATACGGGACTGCTCCTGTTCCGGGTCGAGCAGTTCGGCGGTGACGCCCTCGGCGTGCTCCGGGACATCGACCACAGGAAGGCGCTGGTCGCGATCCTCGGTGTCAATTCGAGCCTATTCGACATCATGCCGGCCGAACTGCGCGCGCACAGCGAGGTGCTGCTCGCGCTGAGCAATGGTGAGAAGCTAGGGGCGTTCATGCTCGACGCCGACAAGGCGCTACGCGAGGCCACCGATTTCGACAAGAGCTCGGCGCGCTATCCGCTTCGCACCACCATTCGCGTCGAACGCGCGGTGCTGGCGACGTGGAATTCTGAAGTCTATTGGCCCGCGATGGCGCTCGCTCTCGCGCTCGGCATCCTCTTCGGCATCTTGTTGTCCAGGAGCCGGCGCATGGAGGGTCCGGTCGCGGATCTCGACCGTGGCCTCGCGCGCGGCGAGTTCAAGCCGTATTTCCAACCGATCTTCGCGCTGCGCACGGGCCGGATCATCGGTTGCGAGATCCTGGCGCGCTGGCTGCGCGAGGACGGCTCGGTGGTGCCGCCGATGAATTTCATCCCGCTGGCCGAATCCAGCGGGCGCATCCAGGGCATGACCTGGCAGATCCTGGGCAGCGCGCTTGCCGACCTGCAGCCGCACCTGAAGGCGGACAAGGACTTCAAGCTGTCACTCAACGTCGTACCAAAGCACCTCTTGAGTGCCGGTTTCGTCGAGACGTTGCGCAGCACAGTGCTGGCCGCAAAGGTCTCGGCGCGGCAGATCGTAGTCGAGGTAACCGAACGCGAAGAGCTCGACGATCTCGCGCGTGCGGCGTCCGTGGTGCGCGAGCTGCGCGACTATGGCTTCCGCGTGGCCATCGACGACGTCGGCGTCGGCCACAGTGGCCTGTCGCGGCTGAAGGGATTGGGCGCCAACACCATCAAGATCGACAAGTTCTTCGTCGACACCATCACGGTGGATGCGTCGACCACGACCATCGTCGAGATGCTCGTCGAGCTCGCGCGCGACCTGCACATGACGGTGATCGCCGAAGGCATCGAGACCGACGAGCAGGTCCGCGCGCTGATCTCCTGCGGCGTCGAGGAAGGCCAAGGCTATCTGGTTGCAGCCCCCTTGCCCTTTGCCAAATTTATCGAGCTCCTCAAAACGCGCCGGTCGATCTCTGCCGATTCAGCAGCGGTGCTGGTCGCCTGAATCAATTTCGACACAATCCCATCCTCGGTACCGCGCAAGCGGTAGACCGATCCTCAGGGACAGAACGGTTGCTCCAGGGAGCGCTATTGCCGGTCCTCATATCGCTCGCAACGAGGATCGCCGCGTTTGACCAGTGCGAACTCGCTCAGTGGCGGGAAACACTGCTGAAGTGAATATTGATCGCCGTACGGAGGTGGCGAGCGGAAGCAAATCTTCACACCAATCGGCACCTCGTATTGCTTGCCCCCGATGGTATAGGTGCATGGATCGGTTTTTGGCTGCTGCACTTTCTCTTGCGCGCGAGCTGCAACGGGCAAGAGGAGCACGGACAAAGCAATGGCAAACACGCGCATAGGGAGGCTCCTCGAGTTTTCCCCTTTACCCCTCGCCGGCCGTCCGTCGCATTCTATGGCCACAGCCACGAACTTCGCAACGCAGAATGCATTCGGCAGGGATAAGGTCGGCAAGCACATTTGCAAACGTTTTTGGCCATTTTCAGCGTGTGCGCCGTATCGCGGCGATAAGGATAGCAGCCGAGAAAAAACGAGTCGCGGATTGCTCATGAGGCAAGCACGGCCGGTGCGCTGCCCATGGCGTGGTCACAAGGACGTGTGCCCCCTGAGCAGGACATTAACGATGTCCTTAACTTCCTCTGAGGCAAGGCTATCGTTGCATTAAGATAGGCCCATGACCCGGAACAAGCTTATTGCCGCAACGGGCATTTGCCTCGCGATCATCGTCTACGCAACTCTCGCCGCGCTGACGGGGCGTCCCGTGCTGATCGGTCATCACGAGGCCTATTGGGTCGTCGTGATCGAGCGCTTCAGCGCTTATGGACTGCTGGGCTTTCTGCTAGCGTTCGTGCTGCCCGGGCGCTTCACGCAGGCCTGCCTGCTCGTGATCGGCGTTGCCGTTTCGCTCGAACTCTTGCAAGCGCTGCGTCCTGACCGCGACGCAGCGTTCTTCGACGTGATCCAGAAAGCGGCCGGTGGCGTTGTCGGGGTCAGCATTGCGCAAACCGTTCTGGCATTTTTGCCTCGGGCACGCTCCTAATTCACGGGCCCGACGCGTAGCGACGCCGCTATGCGGCAAAAGGCCTTGCCGCAGGACGCCCCGCCTGCCTATTCTCCCGGCCACATCGAGGAGATCATTTGGTCATGAAGGGAATGGCGACGGCGCTGCTTGCCGCTTGGCTCATCGCTAGTGGGTCTGCATGGGCTCAAAGCACCAATTCGAACGGCATCCGCAGCGGATATGGCAGCCCCGTGAGCTCACCGCCGTCATCGGCTGCCCCCGCATCATCATCTTCATCTTCGACCCCATCGACAGGCACGCGTAGTCTGGGAACTGGCCAGGGCCGCACCGAGGGCGCGATGGGCCTCACCCCGCAGCTCCAGAGGGAACTCGGGATCGGTCGCCAGCAATAGCGCTAAACCCGTCTTTGCGCACGTCTGCTGCTACTTCGCCATCTGCCCGCGGAGCTCGCCCCCCGGGTTCGCCGCGGTGTGGATGTTGGCGTACCACTTGCCGGCCAGGAGATCCGCAGCCTGTGCATCCGAGAGCGTGGCTGTGCCCTGGATCGGGCTCTGGGCCGACTTGAACGGCAGCGCGATGCCGGCATTCTTGCCGGGCTCGCTCGGGCCATGGAAATGCGCGCCAACCGCGGGCCCGGTCAGGCCTGAATAGGTAACCGCATAGGTCAGGACCTTGCTGTCGGTATCGAAGGTCGCCTCGGCCTTGCCGGAGCCGGAACTAGAATTCGGCGGCACCTCGTTGCTGCCCTTGAGCTCGGCCGTGAGCTTGATCACCTCGGCACTGGCCGTCGTGCCCAAAACTGTTGCACCCAAGAGTATTGCACCTGCCAGACGCACGGCTTTCGTCATGACATCCTCCCCAACCTCCAGGTCGTATTGCGCTTCGACCCGTTCTGGTGGAACACCCGCGGCAACGGGAAATTCCGGCAGCAGATCTATGCCCGATTCGAAGGCATCGTGTCCGCCTGGCGCGGCGTCGACCATGTCATCCTTTGGGATGGGGCGCGGAGGACGCCTCAAGCCCCCCGCGCTTGTCGCCTTCTCCGGGCGTCAAAAGCTCGGCCATCTGCCGATGGGTATCGCGCAAGGCCTCGATCGCACCATCGAGATCGAACTCCGACTCGCGAATGCTGGCGAAGAAGCGGGCCGTCAACGCGAGATTAAGCTTCACGCGCGTCGCACCGTCACTGCTCTTGCGACGGTGAAGCGACAGATGTCGCGCCATGAGCCTGGCTTCCGCCGCGCTGCAATTGCAGAGCGTCGCGAGTTCATCGTACGTCATCCAGACCTGGGGCATGTTCCTGACCGCCGTTGCGCGACCCGCAACGTAGGGCGCATTCGTAAAGGCGGGGTTGCCGATCGCGACATCACTTTCCACAACGCCACCACGGCAGCGCTTACGCCGGGACGAGAGGGATCCACCCGCATGATCCTGGCTACCGGAGAGAGCCACTCGAGACCGCACAAATATCCGAAAGAGGTATAGGACGTACCCGAAAGGCCATTGGGACGCACGACGTTTGCCGCGCAGAATTTGCAATCGGTACGCAGCTGAACTTGATGGAGATCACCATGATCAAGTTTTTCCTCCCCGCGGTGCTTCTGACCCTCTCGATGTCCGCTCATGCTGGAGGAGCCGCACAGCCGTCACAGTCCAGCAGCAGCAACCTAAGTACCGCCGGAAACAGCCGCTTCCCCGTGGCCACGCAACCAAACAGCAACCCGTTCAGGAATCCGATCGCTCAGGGTGCGCCGCCTGCGGTTTCTGCCAACCCCGCCATAAACAGTAACCAAACGAATGTCCGCGCCCCGCAATGATTGGGGCTTGGGTACGTTACCGCCACTCCGCGGGGCCGAATTGCGGCGAGATGATCTAGCGTATTTCCACGCCCACAACGATCACGGACGTACCGCGGATCCTGTGATTTTCTCCCAGGACTTCCAATCTGAAGGAATCAAGAGATCCCGCCGCTGACGGCGCTCTGTAGTGGAAGGCCGGTCCGGAAATCCTCAGGCTGCCTGCTTTTGGTGGCTCAATGATCTTCACCTGATCGATCAGCATCGTATTGCCGCGAAGACCCTGCAAACACTCCGAAGATGAGCCGATGACAAAATTCCAATAGACGATATCCGCATTGAGCTCGAAGCCATCCAACTTCCAAATACAATTGCCGGCAGAAGCCGGTAGCACACCGAGTTCCAGCAGCATTGCGATCAGAGATGGAAACAGCAATCGTCGTCGATTCACCTGCGCCTCCTGAAAGCTTGCCGATCGCGATTTGCATCGTCGCAATGCGCGTGCTCGCGTCGGTTCGTTCGCCGCGAAGTCGAGGCACGACAGCACACTGCCGACACGAGAAGCTGGCAATTGATTTTACGGCGCGCTTCAGGTCATCCGAAAGAGGTAGGGACCCTAGCCCGAATGGTAGCGTGAAACGGTACCCGCCGAGAGCGAACTCAAT
The DNA here is from genome assembly GCF_030160715.1 of Bradyrhizobium iriomotense. Lineage (GTDB taxonomy): Bacteria > Pseudomonadota > Alphaproteobacteria > Rhizobiales > Xanthobacteraceae > Bradyrhizobium > Bradyrhizobium iriomotense. Next base: position 156,425 of record NZ_BSOW01000019.1, on the reverse strand, counting down.
GCACCGCGGCGTAGAGGATCTTGTCCTGCGTGGCCTCGGCGGCGTCGAACTCGGCGACGATGCGCCCGGTGCGGGCGACCAGGATGCGGTCGGAGACCGCAAGCACCTCCGGCAGGTAGGAGGAGATCACGACCACCGCCTTGCCTTCGTCGGCGAGCCGTCTGATCTCGGCATGGATGTGCGGAATGGTGCCGACATCGACGCCGCGCGTGGGCTCGTCGAAGATGATGATCGAGGGATCCTGCACCAGCGTCTTGGCCAGCACTACCTTCTGCTGGTTGCCGCCGGACAGCTCGATGATCCTTGCCTTGCGCTGGAGCGCGCTGATCTTGAGACGCTCGACCCAATAGTTGGCTAGCTTGCCGCGCCTTGCGCGCGACAGGAGGAAGCTAAAACCTTTCTTGGTGGCGAGCTTGCCGAGATAAACGTTGTCGTCGACCACCATGGTCTCGAAGAAACCGTTGGCCTTGCGATCCTCGGTGATGTAGGCAATGCCGTCGTTGATCGCCTGCCGCGGCACGCGGTAGCGGATCGGCTTTCCGCGCAGGCGAATGGTGCCGCCATTGATCAGGTTTCGCTTCAGCGCGCCGTAGATGACTTTTGCGATCTCGGTGCGGCCCGAGCCGATCAGACCGGCGATACCGACGACCTCGCCGGCATAGACCGAGAACGACATGTTCTTGACCGCCATGCCCATGGTGACGTTCTCGACGGTCAGCACCTTTTCGCGGCGCTGGTGCGTTTTCTCCTTGCGGCCATAAACGGCCTGCGCCACCTCGCGGCCGACCATGTGCTGCACCAGGCTATCGCGCGTGAGCTGTTTTGCCGGCGCGGTGATCACCAGCCTGCCGTCGCGCAGCACCGTGATGCGGTCCGCGATCTGGAGCGATTCCTCCAGCGCGTGCGAGATGTAGATGATCGACACGCCACGGGCGCGCAGGTCGCGCACCAGATGAAAGAAATGCACGATCTCTTCGGGCGTCAGCGATGCGGTCGGCTCGTCGAAGATGATGATGCGGGCCTTGTTGTAGATCGCGCGCGCGATCTCGACCATCTGCTTCTTGGCGGTACCTAGCATCGCCACGGGCGTTGCGGGATCGACGTGGAAGTTGAGCGATTGCAGGAGCTGCTGGGCCTGGATGTTCAGCGTGCGAAAGCGCGTCAGGAGCTTTTCGTTGCCGAGTTCGATGTTCTGCGCCGCCGTCATGGTCGGCACCAGGCTCGTCTCCTGATAGACCATGCAGATGCCGGCGTTCAGCGCATCGCGCGGCTGCTCGAAATTGGCGGGCTTGCCGTCGAGCCGGAACTCGCCGGAGGTGAGCCCGATCGCACCCGCGATCGCCTTGCACAGCGTCGATTTGCCGGCGCCGTTCTCGCCGACCAGCGCATGCACCTCCCCGGGATAGAGGTTGAAGTTGACGCCTTCGATGGCGTGCACGCCGCCATAGATCTTGCTGCCGCCGATGATCTCGAGCACGGGCTCGGCTGCGCCGTTGGCGAGATTGGCCCCGTCGCTCATCTGAGCTCTCCCGAATGGAGCAGAAGACAGCCGGTGCCGCGTGCGGCGATCACCACGCCCTGGCGCACCTTGCAGGCGGCCGTGACGCCGTGGAAGCGGCCGCCGGCACGGCTGTGCAGGCTTTCAGTCGCCTCGCCCTCGGCGTCGAGATGCACGAGCAATCCGTAGGAGCGCGGCGGCGCCCACGGCTTCTGGATGCCGAGCGCCTTGACGCCGCCGATCTGCATCGGCTCCAGGCAGTCGGCACCGCCGGCAAGCGCCGGCGCGATCCAGTAGTTCTCCGGCATCGTGCGCATCATCTCCTTGCGGAAATCGTCTTCCTTCAGCACGAACTCGATGAGATGCGTGCGCCGCGCGAACAGGCCGAGGAAGAAGCCCCGATTGCCGTCAGGATGCAGCCTTGCGGGATAGCCCGGCAGATTGCCCGCAATGACCTCGCCCTGCCCGAGGCCATCGGCGGTCAGCGGGAAGCGGCTGAGGCGATGGGCCCAGCTTTCGGTCAGCCACAGGCTGCCACCGTCCGCAGAGACCGCGACGCCATAGGGATACGGCAGGTTCCGCAACGGCACGGATGCGTTCCCAAGGTCTGATCCACAGGCGATCAGCCGGCCATTGCCTTGCTTCTCCATCAGATCGCGCCGCCACTGATCCGGCGTGCGGCCGGTCGAACCCTCGACCGCGAAGATGCGCCCGTCCGGCGCCGCTGTGACCGACAGCAGACCTGACAGACCACGGCCGTCGACGGTCTCCAGCCAGCGCGGGCTGGGGTTGGCTGGGTCAATCGCCGCGAGGCCACGTCCGGCGACGCAAACCAGCAGTCGCCCGTCCGGGTGGATCGCGAGCCCACCCGCCTCGCCGTCGAACTCGGCAACCAGCGTCCGTGTCGATAGATCATCGCCCGAGAGCTTCAGGACCCGCTTGCCGGCGGACAGGTAGAGCGCGCCGTCCGCGGCCGCGACGACGTCGTCGATGCCAGGCAAGGGCTCGCCAATCACCGTGCAGCCATCGAGCCGGTCGTTCGGGCTGAGCGCGCCGTCGAGCGGCGGGATCGCGTTCTGGCCGCCATCGCGATCGATGACGCTGCGGATGTCGCGCAGGAGGTGATCGAAAAATCCCATCGCTAACTCACCACCCTGCTCTTGTCGCCCCAATAGGCGTCATAGCCGGTCCAGCTCTCATCGACACCGTCGAGCTTGATGCGGCCGATGCGGTTGTTCTCGAGCCCGCCCAGATAGAGATAGCCCTTGTGCTCGCGCATCGAGGTCAGCGTCGAATGCGAGATGCCGGTCGGATCCCACCAAGATTCCAGCGCCTCGCCCTGCTCGTTGAACTTCAGCACGCAGCCGTGGTTGAGCGCCGGCGCGAGCCATTCGTCGGCAGGCACCTGCTTGACCATGCGCAGCCGGAAGCCCGGCTTGCGCACGGAGAGATCGAAGGTCGGCGTGCGGATACCGACCAGCGCCAGCCAGTAGGTGCCGTCGGAGGCGCGATTGATGTTGTCGGGGTTGCCCGGCAGCTCGTCGATCAGGACTTCGGTCTTGCCCTTCTTCGGTCCTTCGATCCAGTAGCGGAAGACCTTGCAGAGCGAGGTGCTCGCGATCAGCACAGACTTGCCGTCGTGCGAGACGCAAACGCCGTTCGGGAAATAGAAATGGTTGATGATCGTGCGCGTCGTCTTGGTCGCGGGGTCGTAGCAGACCACACGGCCGTTGGGCCTTGCTTCGAGGATGTCGAGCGTGTTGGTCGTCATCTCGTAGCGCGTGGTGCAGTCGCTGAAATAGATCTTGCCGTCGGGCGCGATGTCGAGGTCGTCGGCCATGCGCAGGCGGGAGTCGTCGTTGAGCTTGTACCAGGTGCGGTTGGTCTCGTCGGTGACCTTGAACACGCGCTGGTCCGGCGCGATGCCGTAGACGCCCATGCCGGCCACCGCGACGATCAGATTTTCGTCGCGGTCGAACTGCATGCCGAGCGGCCGGCCGCCGATATGGGCGAACACCTCGCGCGTCTCGAAGTTCGGCCCAGAGAAGCGGATCACGTTGCCGTCGCGGGTCGAGCCATAGACCCGGCCCTGGCGGTCGAGGATGACGTCTTCCGGTCCCTCGACCTGGTCGAGCCCGATCGCCTGCGCGCGGATCAGCCGGTCGTTTTGGGCATAGGGCGAGGCCGCCCCCGGCTGCACCGATGGCGCCGGCGCTAGCGCCACATAGGCGGGGTTCACGTAGATCTTCTGGATCGCCTTGCCGCGATTCTTCGACCATTTGACGTCGATGCCGACGGCGGCGAGCAGGATCATGCCCGTCACCGCCGAGGTGACGTAGCCGGGAATGCCCATGCGCACGAGGCCGTTGATGAGGAGGAAGATGATCAACGCCCCGATCATCGCCCGCCACACCGTGCCCTTGCCGCCGGCGAGCGAGATGCCGCCGAGCACGACCGCAGTCAGCGCCTGGAATTCCCAGCCCACGCCGGTCGTGGAATCCGTGCTCGCCTGCCGCGCCGCGTAGAAGATGCCGCTCGCCGCGCACAGCGCGCCCGACAACACGTAGGTCAGGAACAGCATCAGCCGGACACGAATGCCGGCGTGCCGCGCGGCCTTGCGGCTCGCGCCGATCGCGGTCAGGTGCCAGCCATAGCGCGAGCGCGACAGGAAAATATGGCAAACGAGCAGCACGACGAACAGCGTCGCCGCATTGACGGGAATGCCGAGCACGCTGCCGCCACCGATGAAATCCCAGGCATCGCTGTCAACGGAATTGGTTGCAAACACCTGCGCGTAGCCGGTATTGAGCAGGTTGACCGAGGCGCGCAGGATGATCAGCGTCACCAGCGTGGTGAGGAACGGCCGGGTCTTCAGAAAGCCGATCAGGAAGCCGTTGATGCTGCCGAGCACGGCGCCGACGGCCAGCGTCGCCACGACGACGAGACCGACCGGCCATTCCATCACCAGCAGGAAGAACAGCGCGGCGAAATTGCACAGAGCGAAGATCGCGCCGACGGACAGATCGATGCCGCCGCTGATCAGGCAAAATCCCATGGCGAGCGCCACGAAGCCGAATTCGGCGAACAGCCGGAGCAGCGATAGCGTGTTCTGCACCGAGGCATAGTCGGGAATCGTGAGCGCGAAATAGAGCCACAGGCCGATCATCACCGTGAACGGCACGACCGGCTCGAACCATTGCTTCAGCAAGAGCTCGGACAGCAGCAGGCGGGGCGAGAACCGCCGCGCCGACATTGTAAGAGACTCGGCAAAGGCTTCGATCGTCGACATGATCCTGGCACTCCCAAGCAGCCGGCGTGCGACGGCGCACACCGGCCAACGTTCAGGTCAGCTCTTCTTGGGAAGTGCGAAGCAGTTGGCGCCGGAGGCGTTGGTCTTATCGAGCCAGACCGGCCGCGTGTAGAACTCGAGATTCCGCGTGCCCGGCTTGTCGCCGAGCATCAGCAGCGTCTCGGCGGCGAACATCAGGTCATGGCCCTGCTCGGTCGCCTTGTAGCTCAGGAATTTGTAGAAATTGCCGGAGTTGACCTGATCGCAATCGAGCGAGGAGCCCTCGCCGGAGGCGAACACCTTGACGTCGTCGATCTTGCCGGCATTGCGGATCGCTTGCGCGGCGCCCGACTCCATGATGCCCCAGAAGCCGATCGAGGCGCAGAGATCGGGATGCTGCTGGATCACGGTGGCGGTGATGTTCAGCGCGGTGTTGGCGTCCCAATTGGCAGCCTGGTTCGAGACCACCTTGATGTTGGTATCCTTGTTCAGGACCTCCATGATGCCGCCGACCTGGTCGACGCTGGCCGCCGCCGTCAGCTCGCCCTGCACGATCTGGACCTTGCCGGACTTGCCGGTGCCCGTGCCGCACGCCTTGACCACTTCGGTCGCAAGCATCTTGCCGATCTCGCGCCAATCTGCGCCGACGAAGGCGCCTGACTTGTAGTTCGAGGACATGTTGATCTGGATGACATGCGTGCCCTGGCTCTCGGCGCGCTTCAAATCCTTCATCAGCAGCGTGACGCTCGGGTTCTGCACGATCAGCACGTCCGGCTTCTGGTCGACCAGCGCGGTCAAGGCCTGCTGCATCGCCGACGGGTTGTTGTTGGGATCGCGGACGATGAACTTCATGCCGCGCCACTCGGCCTCTTCCTGCACCACCCGGCCCCATTCATCGGAGAGGGGAACGCCGAGCGCGATCGGCAGGTATGCGATCGTCTTTCCTTGCAGCGACTTGTCGTAAGACGCGCGAAGCTCGCGCGCGGTCTTTGTGCCGCCTTCCTCCTGTGCTGCCGCCAACATCGGCAGCGCAACAAGCGCCGCAGCTGCCGCCGCGATCGTCCAGAACTTCCTATTCATGGGATCCTCCTCGTCCTGTTTTTGATTGTCGAAAACGGGATGCCTTGACCGGCATTCCTCGTTAGTCACCTTGCCGTGCCGTCTCCTCGTCCCGCGGATGCAGGAAGTTGTCGAGCACGATGGCAGCGAGCAGCACCACGCCCTTGATGATGTTCTGCACCTCGCTGTTGACGTCCATGATGGTGAAGGCGTTGAGCAAGGTGCCGATCAGGATGCAGCCGACCACGACGGAGAACACGCTGCCGCGCCCACCGATCAGGCTGATGCCGCCAATCACGACGACCAGCACGACGTCGAAGATCATGGTGCCCTGCGTGATCGCCATCTGCATGCTGCCGGTCGTGCCGACCCAGACGAGGCCGGCAAGCCAGGCCAGGAAGGCCACCAGCGAATATTCAAGGACGATCAGCGGCCGCAACGGAATGCCGGTCAGCCGCGCCGCTTCCGGATTGTCGCCCTGGGCATAGATGAACCGGCCGATCGAGGTGCGCGACAGGAACAGGTGCATCGCGATCGCCGAGACGGCGAACACCAGGATCGGCACGGGAATGCCGAACAGCCGCCCGGCACCTGCGAACATCAGTCCCGGTGCGTCCCTCGGCGCATAGACCACCCAGGCCGGCGCAAGCCAGAACGCGAGGCCATAGATGACGAAGCCCGCCGCGAGCGTCACGAACAACGGCGGCGCCTCCACGAACGCAACCATGACGCCGTTGATCACACCGATCAGCAGCGCGATCGCGAGCGCCAGCAGGACGGCGGCTCCGACCGGCATGCCGCGCTGCATTTCGATCAGGCCGATCGCCCAGCAGCCCGCCAGAGTCGCGACTTCGCTGAGATCGATCCCGCGGCTAATCACGATCAGCCCCATGCCGAGCCCGAGCACGCCGAGGATTGAAATGCTTCGCAACAGATTGAGCAGGTTGGAAATGGTCGCAAAACCGTTCAGCGTGAAGCCGAACACGATCAGCAGCACGATCGTGATCAGGAGAACGATCTGCTCCTGGTTGGGCTTGGCGATATTGAAGGGGATGCGAGGAGTGGTGGCCGGAACAGCAACACTGCGCGATGCCAAAGGCCACCGCATTTGTTTCCTCCCACTCTTATTTTGGTTGCGAGTGTAGGAGCGACAACCAGTATTCGTCAAATATATTTCTCAAATACGAGCAGATCACGCTCTCGCGATCATCGCATCGCCGACGATCGGTGTTTGATACTTAGTTTGATTTGACGCGATGAGACTCCCGTCTCGCTGCGGGTAAAATCCGAAGTGGCTACCATCACAACCAAAAGGTGGGGATTTCCACGAAACGGCATATTCGCAAGGCGCGGCAAATCTCGTTGCCGCGAAAAGCGGCATCAGGCCAGTGGACTCTTTGACGGCCCGGGTACGCGCGGCGGGCGCGGCCGCGAACGGCTGTCCACCGCCTTCGGCAACTTATCCGGCTTGAGCTTGACGACCGCGCATTTGGGGTCCGGCGGCGGCGCTTCATCCTGGCTGAAGATCAGTGTCGCCTCGAACAGCACGTCGGGCGCCTCCTTGGCGCGCCCCGAACAGGTCGCCATCGCGCCGGTGCAGATGCCGGAAAGTTTGACCTCAACCTCGTCCAGTCCAAACACAGTGGGCATGCCGTCGGCGTAACGGCGAGTGGTCAGCACAGCAGTGAAACGATCCTGGTCGACCTGGTAGGAGCCACCATAGGTGAAGAAGCTGTCGCTGCCCGATATCCGGCCCTGCGCGAGGTGCACGATCCCCGTCCCCTGGCCACGCGAGGTCCTGAACCATGCAGCGTATTTGCCGTCTTTCAGCATGGAAAACACCCGCAATAAAAGTCGCGCATATTTGCTACCAAGTCTGGGGCGCGACAATGGCGGATCGCACGGCGGTTCGGCCACGGTTAACGCTTCTCAAACCAATTCACACAAGTTGCACGCACTGACACGGCTCCTTACCCGGAAGGTGCTGATTTGCCAGACAGGCAAGCCGGTCGCCCTACTTCACCTCGGCGAGATAAAGACCCGTGTCGAAATAATCGGACGCCCGCACCGCGCTGGCGACGCCGGCATCCGCCATGAAGAAGTCGCTGACCTGCTGAAGCCACTTCACAACGGTGCCGTCAGAATAAAGCCGCTTCCACTCGCGCGATGAGTAGAGCTTCTGCGCCTTGAAAGCCTCGGTGATGTCGGCAACGGCTGCCTGCGTGTAGTGGTTCTTCTGCAAGCTTTCCGCTGCCGCCGCGCCGTTACGGACCATATGGTCGTTCGCCTCGACCCAAGCCCGGATGATGCGGACAAGGACATCCCTGTTCTCCGCATCGTAGCCCGGCCGCGCCACCCAGCCGCCGAGCACGGCAGATTGCGGGAAGAAGGCCGAGGCATCCACCAGCTTGACCGCGTCGGGAAGCGCCGTGCGCACGGTGATGTTGAAAGGCACCCATAACGCCACGGCCGGGACATCGCCGGCGATGAACGCCTGCACGGCGGCCGACATGCTGCCGTCGACGATCTCGACTTCGGACGGCGCGACATTGTTGGCGCGCAGTGCGCGGTCGAGAAAGATGTGCGCCGTCGTCTTCCGGGTCGTTGCGATGCGCTTGCCCCTGAGATCGGCAAAACGGCTCACGCCCAGCGCCGGCCGGACCCAGAGCTGGGCGGTTGCAACCTCGATGTCGTTGATGAGGAAGCCGCGGCCGCGGCCGAGCGCCAGGTAGTTGGAAATCACCCCACCGGCCGAGGCCACGTCGAGCTGGCCTTTCGCCATGGCCTCGAATACTTCCGGACCGGTATTGAACTCATGCAGTTCGAACTCGATCCCATGCCTGTCGAACGCGCCGCGGTCGATCCCGGTCCAGATATGGCCGTCGACGGCGACCACATGGAGGTAGCCGAGCCTGACCTTCGCGCTGGCTTGCGCGATCGCAGGCGCGGCGAGCGTGGATGCAGCCACAAGCGTCGCGGCACGCGTGAGCAGTTGCCGCCGGCTCATGGACAGCCCGCCCCTGGTGCCGCCGACGCTCATGCGGCCCGCCCCGGATTCCCGGCCGCTTTTCGGAAGCGCTGCGCATGGTATTGCGCGACGCTATCCTTGGGATAGTCGTGCAGGAAGCCGGACAACCGGACCACGGCGGTCTCATCTGCCTCCAGCGCAATCGCAGCGCGCACTTCGTCCCAGCGGCGGCACATCGCGATCTCGGCGTCGTCCGCGCGCGTGAGCTCCCCGCGCAGCTCGCTGACCTCGATCGCCTCCGCAAATCCCTTCGGCCTGATGCTGTCGACGCTCCGGAACAGGAACACGTGCCGAGCGCGATCGCGAACGGCGGAGCTGACCAGCACACGCGTACCATAGTTCTTGTTCAAACCTTCCAGACGCGAGGCGAGGTTGATAGTGGCACCGAGCGCTGTGTAGTTCATCCGGTCGCTGGAGCCGATGTTGCCGACTACGGCGTCGCCGACGTGAAGGCCGAAGCGGGTGTCGTAGGGCGGCCAGCCTTCGCGGCCAAAATCCTTGTTGAGCGCCTCGTTTGCCGCAATGCACGCCAGGACGGCACGGCAGGCATTGACGGTGTGATCGGGATCGTCGGCCGGCGCATTCCAGAACGCCATCACGGCATCGCCGATATATTTGTCGATGGTGCCCTGGTGCCTCATGATCTCTTCAGACAGCGCGGCGAAGTAACGCGAGGTGTAGATCATCACCTGCGACGGATCGGCCTTCTCCGTCTTGGCGGTGAAGTCGGCAACGTCGGTGAACAGCACCGTCACCTGGCGCCGCGATCCGCCGAGGCTGAGCGCGGATCCCGTCTCGATCAGCTGCCGCACGATCTGCCGCGGGATGAAGCTTGCGAAGCTGCGGACCACGCTGCGCATCGTGAACACCGAACGGCCGAGCTCCTCGACCTCTGCGATGACCGAGTGGATTCGCGGCCGCTCGGCGATCTGAAAGCGCTGGATCTCGTCGGTCTCCTCAGCCAGCTTGCGCAGCGGGCGCGCCATCAGCGACCCCAGCCAGAATGCGAACGGAAGCGTGCCGCCGACAAAGGCGAGCGCAAGCGCAAACAGCGTGCGACGCTCATCGATAATCCGGGAATAGAACTCGTCGAGCGGCGCGATCATCGCGAGGCGAATATTGGCGGAGCCCGCCGTCTCGAGCCGGTGCACGGCCGCGACGTAGACGCGTCCAGACGCGTCTGCAAAGAATTGCTGATCCGGCCCGCCTTCTCGCCACGATCGGATGACCGGCTCCGCGGCGGGCAATTTCAGTGCGCCGAGCTGCGGCAGATCGTCCTGCCGCTCCGGTATCTCCGCCATCAGCCGGCTCATCTCGGGATGCGCGACGATGTGGCCGGAATCGTTGAACAGGAATGCCAGGCCGGATTGGCCGAGCTTCTGCTGCGCCAGCATATCCTCGAACCGGTTGAGCAGCATATCGCCGGCGACGACACCGCGGCGCCCCTCCTTGAGCGGCGTCCGCAGCGTGTAGCCGGGCTCGCCCGTCGCAAAGAAGACGTAGGGGCCGGTCAGCAGCGTCTTGCCGTTCCTGAAGGCCTCGACATACCACGGCCGCGTCCGCGGATCGTAGCCATTGGGGCCGGCCACCTCGGCCACCTGGATCAGGTTTTCCGACAGGAAGATGGTGGCCGGCGCGGCGCCACCTGTGCGCGATATCAGGACCAGTCGGAAGGCCGCGTCCTCGTCGACATGCAGGCTCGCCCTGAAGGCCGGCTTGGCGCGGTCGATGACGTCCATCTCGAGGAACGAGCCATCCTCATAACCAATATAGAGATTGAAGAGGTGCGGATTATTGCGCAGCATCGCCGCCATCAGGCTGTAGAGCCGCGAATTGTCCGCGATATCTGCCTCCTGGATCGCCGGCAGGCCAGACAGGACGTCGAGATTGTCGCGAACGTTCTTGAACTGCTCATCGACGTGGTCAGCGCCGAGCTGCGCCACCTTCTCGATGAAGCCGCTCGCCGCCGTCCGCGTGATCAGCGTGACCCGCTCGAAGCTGAGATAAACCAGCGCCAGACCGACGAGCAGCATGACCGCCACGAACACCGTGATGATCGATGTCTGAAAGCCGATGCGAAATGAACGCTTGCCAGTGGTCCGGTCTCCGGTCATCGGATCGTCCTGCGCGCCTCCTCTAATATTTGCGAACGATCGGCTTCGCCGACGCCGGCTCTGGCGCGGCAGGCGAAATCGCGAACGTCACCCACGCTGTCCAGGTGCTGAGCCGGTTCTCGACCTCCAGGTCCTTGTAGCCCCTGAGATTGAGATAACCCTGGTAACCCTCGGACAGCGGAATGATGAATCCGACCTGCGGCCCGATGCCGATCGCCTGCCCCTTGAAGCCACCAAGCTTCGCCCCGGGGCCGCGGTCGTCCGTAAGCTGCTGGAAGAAATAGCCGGCAACACCAATGTGGACGTTTTTGGTCACGAACTGCGACGCGGCCCAGTCGACATGGAAATCGATGCCGTTCTGGTACTGGAGGAACGGATTCTCGAAATTGTAGGTGAGCCCGCCGACGACGGAGAACTCATGTCCGGTCTTTAGATCGAGATACGTGTAGCCGGCACCCGCATCGACCGCAGGGAAGCCGAAACTCAAATTGGCGAGGCGGCTGGAATCATAGGTGCCGCTCGGAATGTTGCCAACGACGTAAACCATCTCATTGTGGACGCCTTGATTCCATTTGAGGGTGCCCTGGTAGAACACGTCGGTCAGCGTCGTGCGGTTGTCTGATGCGCTCCCCGAGATGGTGTTTCCCCTTGGTCCGGTCAGCGTGGCATCGATTCCGATGCCGACATTTCCTGGCGCGGCGAGCACCGTGAAGGCAGCTTGGCCGCCGAGCACAGACATCGGCGACGTGTAAGTGATGCCTTGAACCAGTGCATCCACGTGCGCGTTGATGCCGGCCGCTACCGACCCGCGCGCCCCTCCACTGGTGACAAAATTCTGCCCCGCCCCGGCATTGCCCTGCAGATGGATGTAGATCGTCGAGTAGGCCCATCCCGGCATCCCCGGCACCGCGGCAAGGCTGCCGAAGATGCCCGGAAGCCAGAAGCTGACGCCGCCAGCGTCGGCGAGCGCGGGCTGAGGCGCGACGCCGGTTGTTGCGAGCGCCGCCAGCAGCGCGGCCTGTCGAATGTGTCCGATCATGTCGCGTCTCCCCACTTGACGTTGCACCCACCCAAATCACCTTCTCGAAACGAGGGCGCGGACCCGCTACTTCGTAGCCCCGCCCACAGTCGTCGCCACACGCTCGACGTCCGGCAGCTTCCAGCTGTGGTCGAACAGCGGCTTCTCCGGTCCGTAGAGGCGGAACAACAGCTCGAATTTTCGCGCGGCATCGGTCGGCACCCAGTTGGCCTCCTTGCCCTCCGGCGCCTTCGGGCCGAAATAGACATCGACCGAACCGTCGACATTCTTCTGGATGCCGGCGCTGATCGAGGCGCGACTTGCGCGGGGCATGTTGCGCACCAGCGCGTGCGTCTCGCGGTCATAGACGGTCGCCGACCAATATTGCTTGACGGGCGCGTTCGCCGGCACGGTCAGGCGATAGGTGGCGGCGCCGTCGAACGGCTGTCCGTCCCTGTCCTTGTTGGCCATCAGGTAGTACTGCGCCGTGCCGACGCGCTTGATGCCGGTGAAACCGAGCGTGTAGGTGACCCCTCGCACGTCGACGGGATAGGTGCTCGGGTCGGCGTATCCGGTGCTCGCCGCCTTCACCATCTCCGCCACCGCGGCCGGGAACCAGCGGATGCCCGGATTGATCACGGCGAAGCCGGCGTCATAGCGCTGCTCCAGCAGCGCATGCGCCTCGTGTGCGGCCTGATCAAGCAGCGCGAGCGTCTTCTGATCCGGGTTGAACATCTTACCCTTCTCGATGCCGATGGTCGCGAGTTGATCTATCATGGCTCGATCGCGATCGAGCCAGGGCTCGTTCTGCACCACGCGGTCGAGGTTGCGATAGAAGCTTGAGTCATAGGGAATCGTGGAATCGAACAGGACATCATAGGCGTCCGTGAAGTTGGTCGGCAGCGGATTTTGAGCTTGAGCGAGCGGATAGACCTTGACCAGCTTGCCATGGCGACTGACTTCGCGACATCCGCATCGCCATGGCCGGCGAGATTGGAGCGCAGCAGCGCGAAGCCGCTGAACGTGTCGGACTGAAGCGCAATGTAGCCCGCTGGCGCCTCGCCCTTGTAGCCCGGCGGCAGAATCAAATACTTCCCGCCCTGGCCCTTGTCGGCGCCTTCGGGACCTGCGTCCTCCAGCGGCATCTGCCAGGCGGTGACGATATTTCCCGCGATCGAACCGCCTTGCGCCGGCGGAATCTCGATCACGATCGGACCGTCTTTCACGTTCCAGAACGACATCAGATAGATCGCATCCGGATTGGGGGTCAGCGTCTGGTTCTTCCAATTCACCGGCTTCGACCAGTAGACGATCTCATTGACCTTGGCCTTGGTGCTGGTCAGCATCGCCTGGAGCATCAGATCGGTATTCACCGCGGGCATTGCCCAGATCATCGCCTCGACCGCGCGGCGCTGGATGTTTCGCGCGTTGAGGTCCTCGGAAGAGCGATCCTGTGCGTACGCACTCGCGGTCACCAGCATGATGGCAATTGCTCCAACGATGGTTCGCCTCATGATCGCCCTCCTTGTCCTCATCTTCAGCTCACCGGTTGCGGCTCCGGGAATTTCCACGTTCCGTTCAAGATCTCCTCGCGTGGCCGGTAGAGCCGCACGGTGTAGTTCCAGCCCTTCATGATCGGCAGGCAGTTCGGAATCTTGCCGTCGCAGCCTCCGAACTGGACGGCGACCGAGCCGTCCGCCGCTTTCGTTGCGGTGATGTTGTTGAGCGAGTAGGCGTTGAGATCGTTCTTCTGGAAGTAACCCTCGGCGTTGTAGAGGCTGATCGACCAGAAACCTTCGACCGGCACGTTGCCGGGGACGGTCAGCTTGTAGACCGTAACGCCATCGTTCCTGGCCGGCTCGACGCTGAGATAGGTCGCGTCCTTATCGGGATTGCCACCCCAGCCCGCAGCGGTCCCGATCAGGTGCCTGACCGGATCGACCTCGCTCTTGGCACCGAAAGCTCCCTTGAAACCGCCTGTGGCGGAAGCGAGCACCAGCAGCGCATCGCGAATCTTCTTCTGCGAGGCAGCATCCCAGTTCGGCACCTCGAAGCGACCGGCATCCTGCTGGCCGATCGTGGTCGCGTCCTGGAGCGCGTGAACCTTTTCGACATCCTTGGGGTCGTTGGGATCAACCAGCGTCCGCAACCCGATCAGCACATAGCGCGTCCCGACCTGCTTCCGGTCGAAAGTATAGCTCCCGGCACGATACTCCACGTCGCCGACGATATAATGGTCCTCGTTGACCACCATCAGGGAGCGAAAGCGCTTGCCCGCGTCCGGCAATGTGATCGTTGCCGGGCCGGCATCGAGATCGAACACGACCATGGAATACAGCGTGTCGCGATTAGACCGGATAACACCCTGCTTTTCGATCTGCATCGGCTCGCGATGGTGAAACAGCCTGCCGGTGCCCCCGGCATCCTTGATGCCATTGCCGAAATAGAGATCGGATTCCGCGCGGGCGAAATTGTCCACGGTGACGGGCACAGGCGATTGCGCCAGCGTCGGCGGACCGATGAGCATCGAAACCAGGATCGTGATAACAGCTTGTCTCATGTCATTGCCTCAAAACGGATTCACATAGTTGAGGATTGCGAGCTGCCGCAGGATCACGCGGCGAACGATGTGGGTCGGCTTCAGGTGCTCTGTGTAGATGGCCGCAGTCCCCGCGCTACCCGCCGGCAGCCGTCGCGTAAAATCAGCGTCGTCGAGCCTGACCCGCACCACGAAGGGGGCCGCCTCGATCGCGCTCGGCATCACGGCCGTGCCGGATGTCCGGGTCTGGCCGGGCGCGATCGCCTGCAGCACGCTCTCGACCCTGCCGGGGTAGATCTGCCCCGGCGCGAACTTGAAGGTGGCTTCGACTTCCTGACCGGGCGCGATGAAGCGCGCATCGATCTGATTGATCTGCACGCCGATGATGGTCACGGACGTGTCGATGAACGCCATCACCGGCGATAGCGGCAGGTTGGCGACGCGCGCGCCCTTGAGCAGCGCAAGGTTGGTGACATAGCCGTCGCTCGGTGCGCGCACGACGGTCTTGTCGAGATTCCATTGCGCGGATTCGAGCTGACCGGACAGCTGATCAACCTCCGACTGCCGCTGCTCGACATCGAACCCGCGCCCGGCATCGCGCTCGTAGAGCTGCGTCATCTGCCCGAGGCGCGTCCTGGCGAGCTTGAACTGTGCATCGATCGCCTTGACTTGCGCGGCGTAGGGTGTCGGGTCGATCTTGAACAGGACGTCGCCGGCCTTCAGCGGTGCATTCGCGACTACCGGCACATCGGTCACTTCGCCTGCGACGTCAGGCACGATCGAGACCGCGTTGCGCACGACGAGCGCATCGCCTTGCGGGGCGCCCCAACCCATCGGGACCAGCAGCCCGAACATCAGCAGCACCAGCACGATCGCCGGCGAGGCCTTCCAGAACAGGTTGAAGCGCACGATCCCGAAGTGCACGAGCACGAACAGCAGCACGAGGTAGGTGTTGAAGATCGCGATCCCCATTACGCATCCCCCGCCTTGCGTGAGGGCACGTCGACATGGGCCCAGATCAGCGCGATCGGCCATAGTGCGAAGCCGAAGAACAGCGTGACCCAGCCTGCAACCGTCACGGCTTGCGCCCATGGATGGTTGCGCGAGGTCGCGATGTGCCCGGGCAGCCATCCGGCGATGCATACCACGCCAATCGCGCTCGCGAGGAGAATCACCAGCACGATCCAGGCGAAGATGTCGTAACCGCTCATCGCGATGACCTCGCGCTCATCGATCCATCGGCAGCCTGGTCCGCCCTCATTGCGCTGCCCCCGCACTGCCGTGCTCGAATGCGAATACCGTTCTCCAATCCTGCTTCATGTCGACGACGGTCCAGCCGCGCTGCATCGCCTCGTCCAGCGCCTTGTCGAGCTTGCCGACTTTCGACTGGCGGTCGTAGGTATATTCGCGCTGCGCGTCGGTGTGATGGACGATGCCGAGAAAGCGCGCGCCGGGTCCGGCCGCGGTCCATTGCAGCATCTGCTGGTCGCCATCCGAATTGCCGAATGCGAAGATCGGCCGATGCCCGATGAAGCGGTTGATGCCGGACGGCTTGCCCGGCCCGCTATCGACGAACTCGACCTTGGCAAGCTTCATCAGCACCGGCCGGCCATCGGGACCGCTCTCGAACCGCGTGACGCCGGAGGAGCCGACCACCTGCTCCGGCGGAATGCCGTACGTCTTCTCGGTCCACACCCGCATGAACTCGACGCCGCCGCCGGACACGATGAAGGTCTTGAAGCCGTTGGCGCGCAGATAGCCGAGCAATTCGACCATCGGCTGGTAGACCAACTCATTGTAGGGACGGTTGAACCGCGGATGTCGCGCCTTTCCGAGCCAGTTGGAAACGGACTGCGCGTAGGCGTCCGTGGTCATGCCGCTGTGCGCGGCGGCGACCAGCGTCAACAGGCCTCTCTGGCCCTGCGCCGCCAATGCTGCCTTGTCGTTCGACAGGAACGCCTTGAACGGCTGCTGCCTCCATTCGGGATGCGCTTTCGCCATCGAGCGGACCTGGTCGAGCCCGAAGGCCAGCTGGAAATAGATCGGCTGCTCGCACCACAGCGTGCCGTCATTGTCGAACACGGCGATGCGCTCGGACGGCGGCACGAAAGCCGTGCCACCGTCTTTCGTCACGCGCGCGACGAAGTCGGTGATCGCCGCTTTCGCCGCGCCGTCATTCCAGGACGGCAGTGGATTGGCCTGGGCCGATGCATGCCACGCAAAGACCGACGCGAGCACTACGCCGACGAGTACCAGACGAAGCGGGGCTGCTGCGACGCACCACCGCCACCGCGGCAGCCGCTTGCACGCATCACGCTTCGGCTGCCTCGTCTTGATCCAGCTCGCCACCGTCAATTGCTCTGCACGGCGTCGAAGCTCTGCTGCATTTTCTCGACCATCTGATCGATGCTGAAGCTCGAAGGCCGCTGGCTCGGCGGATACTCCTTGAACGTCGT
The DNA here is from genome assembly GCF_030160715.1 of Bradyrhizobium iriomotense. Taxonomy (GTDB): domain Bacteria; phylum Pseudomonadota; class Alphaproteobacteria; order Rhizobiales; family Xanthobacteraceae; genus Bradyrhizobium; species Bradyrhizobium iriomotense. Next base: position 139,424 of record NZ_BSOW01000019.1, on the reverse strand, counting down.
TAGGAACTGCCCGAGGATCGTCGGTCCGCCGATCATGACGCCCGCCGCGTCCGACATGAGCCAATCATAATAGACGTTGGACGTGACGTCGGCGCGCTCATAGGGATCGGAGCGCAGATTGAAGAATTTCGGGACGCGGAGCTTCGTGAACGGTTCGGCCCAGATCCGCAGCGTTCCCGTCGCTCGCTGCTCCTCGAAGACGATCTTCCAGTTCTCGATGCGAGCAGCAACCAGATCGCCATCGTCGTTGAAATAGATGAACTCCTTGCGCGCGCTGTTCGGCTGCTGTCCGGTGAGGTAGGCAAGCTGGTTGTAGCCGTCGAGGTGGACCTTGTAGGTTTTCCCGCTAACCTGATAGCCGGTGAGAAGCTTTTGCGTGATGTCTGGATCGCCGGCAACGGCAAGCAGCGTCGGCATCCAGTCCAGGCCGCTCACGATCTCGTTCGAGACGGAGCCGGCTGCGATCCGGCCGGGCCACCGGATCATGCAGGGAACGCGGAATGCGCCTTCCCAATTGGTGTTCTTCTCGCTGCGGAACGGCGTGGTCCCGGCATCCGGCCAAGAGTTCTGGTGCGGACCGTTGTCGGTGGTGTAGATCACAATCGTGTCGTTCGCGATGCCGAGATCGTCGAGCGATTTCAGGATCGTCCCGATCGTCGCATCGTGCTCGATCATCCCGTCGGCGTATTCGGTGCGCGAATTCAGCCCGGGCTTGTCGCGATGATCGGCGCGCACATGCGTGCGGAAGTGCATGCGGGTGGAATTGAACCAGCAGAAGAATGGCGTGTTGGCCTGGGCCTGGCGCTTGATGAAGTCGATGGCGGCGACTGATGTCTCGTCGTCGATCGTCTCCATCCGCTTCTTCGTCAGCGGGCCGGTATCCTCGATGGCCTGCTTGCCGACCCGTCCGAAGCGCGGGTGTTCGGTCGGATCGTCGCGATCGGTCGCCTTGCAACGCAGGACGCCGCGCGGTCCGAACTTCTGCAGGAATCCGGGATCGCGGGGATAGAACCAGTTCTCGGGATCCTCCTCCGCGTTGAGGTGGTACAGATTGCCGTAAAATTCGTCGAAGCCGTGCACGGTCGGCAGATATTCGTTGCGATCCCCCAGGTGGTTCTTGCCGAACTGGCCGGTGGCGTAGCCGAGCGGCTTGAGCAGCTCGGCAATCGTCACGTCGCGCGCCTGGAGACCGACGGCCGCACCGGGAATGCCGACCTTCGACAATCCCGTGCGCAGGGTGCATTGGCCGGTGATGAACGAAGATCGCCCCGCCGTGCAGCTTTGCTCGGCGTAATAATCGGTGAACATCATGCCTTCTCTGGCGATGCGATCGATGTTCGGCGTGCGATAGCCCATGACGCCGAAGGAATAGGCAGAAAGGTTGGCCTGCCCGATGTCGTCGCCGAAGATCACGAGGATGTTGGGCTTGCGACCGGGCGACGGGCCCGCAGTCGCCGCGGGCGCGGCCTTCTGGGCCTGTGCCAGTGCCTCCGACGTCAGCGTCGCGGCCGCGACGATCGATGACGTGCCCAAGAGGAGATGTCTGCGATTGATCGTCTGCTCAGCCCGGGACTTGTTGTTCTTATTCTCCAATTCGCTGCTCATGCGATACTCCTATGTTGCAGCAACTCCTTCTCGTTCGCGACCAACGCCAAGCGGCGATCTCACCACGCACCTGAACCCGACATGGCACGTCGACGTGTCGACGGGTTCTGCATGCCGCGCGGCCGGGCGATAGCGGCGGCAGTAGTTCGGTGCGCACAGATGCGAGCCGCCCTTCAGAACTTTACGAGGGATTCGGATGCTTGGTTGACATGGATCAAAACTCGCCTCCTCCCGACCGCCGCGCGGATTCAGCGGGATGCAGCAGGGCTTCACTGCGTCGGCTTGATGCCGTGGCGACCACCAGTCCGAGGTCCACTCCCAGACATTGCCGATCATGTCGTAGAGGCCGTAGCCGTTCGCAGGAAAGGCCATGACCGGCGAGGTACGCTCGAACCCATCCTCGCCGAGGTTCTGGACAGGGAAGCTTCCCTGCCAGATGTTGGCCATGTGCCTGCCGCCCGGCGTCAGCGTGTTGCCCCAGGCGAATTCCTCGCCGTCGAGCCCGCCGCGCGCGGCGAACTCCCATTCCGCTTCGGTCGGAAGGTCCTTGCCGGCCCAGCGCGCATAGGCGAGTGCGTCGCTATAGGAGACGTGGACGACCGGATGATCGTCGAGACCCCCGAGATTGCTCTTCGGACCGTAAGGATGCCGCCAGTTGGCGCCGCGCATGAAAGTCCACCACTGGCTCCAGTCCCTCAGATCGGTGATGCGCGGAAGCGGCAAGAACACCAGCGAGCCGGCATAGAGCATGTCGCGCACCGCGCCGGGATAGTCCTTCGGGTCAGGGACGATCTGAGCCTCGGTGACATGGCCGGTCGCGTTGACGAACTCCTTGAATTGCCCGTTGGTCACCGGCGTCCGATCGATCCAGTAGCCGTCGACCGAGACGCGGTGGCTCGGTGCCTCCTCGGGATAGTGATGATCGGAGCCCATCAGGAAGGTGCCGCCGGAGACGAACACCATCTCGCCGGTCCGCGTGTCGTCCGGCCGCCACACGCAGTGATCCATGTCCACCCGCAACATGGTCAAACTCCACATCGTTTCCGCTGCCTCAGAGTGAGGTAGTCCGGAGATGTCGGCGGTTGCGGCTTGCGCGTCTCAGGCGGCACATTGCTTGAGTTCCCCTGTCTGCCGGAGGTTCGAAGAGCCGATGGCCCCTGCCCTCCTTTTCTCTGCGCGCGCGTCAGTGCGCACGCAGCCGGCCTTGCGGCGCGTGATCCGCTTTCGGCGGATGATCGCGACGAAAATCATTGAGGTTGCAAAGGCTAACTCAAGTTTCGCGCGCTGACATGTGCAAATCGTGCCAGCGCGCCTTGCGTGCAGACGCAACGCGTTAGCGCGCGATGATGAGATTCTTCCGATCGTATCCGCGCAGCCCTGAGCACCTCCCCTATAAATCAAGGAAGATTTTCCTCAACTTCGGAGAGAGTTCGTCGCGGCGGTGTGATGACACGGGACTGCTACTTGCCGCAGAATCAACACGCTTCGGCGCCACGCTCAGGAAATGGGGACGCATCTACTGGTTGATTCGCGACGGCTCGACGGCTTCGAAGGGCTCCATCAGGCTGTCCACGGGACCCATGTCGACGTGATGCAGCTCGGGCGCGGCAGGCTCCGCGGCACGTTGTCTCACGTGGGCATCGGCGATTTTTCGCTCAGCATCGGCTCCTTCAACGTCGGCATGCGGACACAGCGGATCGCCAGCGACGACAAGCTGATCGTCGGCATGCTGCTGACGGCCGAAGACCGGGTCAATCACTGGTCGTTCGATATGCGGCCGACCGACGTGCTGGTCATGCCGCCGCTGGTCGAGCATGACGGCATCTTCCACGGTGCCTCCGCCTATGCGGCGATGCGGCTCGACCTCGACGAAGTTGCCTCGATCTTCGGCGGCGAGCCGCGGCTTGCCGATCCCGAAAGCTGGCGCCACAAGAACCACTTTCGCGCCGATCTTGACGTCGGCCACGTCGCCGCGTCGCGGCTGAGCCGGATCGTGCTCCAGCTCGGCTCGCATGACGGCGCTCTTTCAGCATCATCTGCCGAGTTCTGGAAGCGATCGATCGCCGAGTGCATGGGAATGACGATCCTGTCCTCATTGCCGCCGGACGGAAACGCACGCCTGCCGTCGGCGCGACGGATCATCCGCAAGGTCGAGGATTTCCTGGAGGAAGCCGGGACCCGTCCGGTCCATATCTCGGAGATTTGCGTCGCGCTTGCCGTGCCGCGTCGTTCGCTGCACCGCGCCTTCAACGAAGTGTTCGGCGTGGGGCCGGTGACCTTCCTGCGCCACAAGCGCCTGTGCGCCATCCACTCGATCCTGCGCGAAAGCATTCCCGGCACGACGACGGTGGCAACCGTCGCAATGCAGCAGGGCTTCTACGAGCTCGGACGGTTCTCGCATTACTACCGCGCGATGTTCGGCGAGTATCCGTCGCAGACGCTGGGCGTGCCGGTCGGCGAACTCATCGACCAGCAGCTTTGACGGCGGCCTCCAAAGCGGCTTGCCGGCCGATCCGGCGGCATTACGCCCTGCGTGCTGCGCATTGAACCTATCCCGGATAAAGTGCACCAATAACGAGAGTGATTCTGGTCACATTTCCTGCAGCCACCCCCTGCTACGCGGGGACGCCAGGGACCTTTTGAATTGGATGGGAAAGCTCATGAGACGCCTTATCGGTGCCATGGCCGGCGTGTTTTGCCTTGCGGCGCCCGCGTGGGCCGAAACTCCGGCCGCGATCGTCGAGGACGTGCAGGGCAAGGTCGACGGCGTCGAGTTCATGGACTACGTGGCGCCCGGCAAGGTTATCAAGCTCGGCCCAAAGGGCACGCTGGTGCTCGGCTATCTCAAATCATGCTGGCGCGAGACCATCACCGGCGGGGTCGTCCTCGTCGGCGCCGAGCAGAGCTCGGTGCAGCTCGGTGACGTCCAGCGTGTCAAGGTGCCCTGCGACGCCAACGCTGCGCAGCTCTCCGAGCGTGAGGCCAATCAGAGTGCGGCAACCACCTTCCGCACCATGCGCTCCGACACGAAGGGCGCGCCGGCAAAGCTGCCCACGATCTACGCCGTCTCGCCGCTGGTCCAGGCCAAGAGCGGCAGCACGCTGGTCGTCGAGCGCACCGACGGCAGGGAGCCAACCATCACCGTACCGCTGAAGAGCGATAGTCTGGTCGCGGGGAAGTTCTATGACTTCGCAAAGGCCGGCAAAACGCTGACCCCCGGCGGCACCTATCTCGCGACCTTGGGCGCGCGGCGCTACACCTTCCAGGTCGACGCTCACGCGACCGCGTCTGCGACGCCGATCGTCGGCCGCCTGCTGCGGCTCGAATAGGCGGCGCGCGACGGGGCGATGCGAGGGATCGGCAGGCGGGACATCGTTGCGGCGATCGTGATCGCGCTGCTCGCCGGTGCCGTCTTCACCTCGTCGCCTCTCAGTACGCTGCAAGGGCTTTCGCTCGACATCTTGACAGCCCTGCGCGCAACGTTTTTCAGCGATCGTCGCGATGCCGCGGCCTCGCCCGTCGTCGTCATCGCGATCGACGACGAAACCTATGACACGCCGCCGTTCAAGGGTTCGCCGACCCTGATATGGACACGTGAGATCGGACGCGTGATCGGCGCCGTGGTCGATGGTGGAGCCAAGGCGATCGGCTTCGACGTCATCTTTCCGAGCTCGATCGAGCAGTCGGAGATTCCCTTTGGCGATGCGCCACTCGGCGACCGCATGAAGGGCTTTGACCGGGACTACCTGATCGCTCTGCGCAAAGCATCCGATGCCGGCAAGCTGGTGCTCGGCGAGAGCCTGAGCAACGTCCGTCCGGACGTTCCGTATCGCGCGCAACAATTGGCGGTGAAGGGTAATATCCGCGCGCTCAACGTCAACACCGACCCCGACGACGTGATCCGGCGAATGCCGCTGAGCTTTTCGATCGAGGGCAAGCAGGTCCCCGCGATGGCGGTCGAACTGGCCTCGCGCGCGCTCGGCGCAAAGCCGGAGCTTGCGCCCGACGGCAGCGCGGCGCTAGCCGGCTATGCGATCCCGAGCGCCGAGCCGAACACGCTGACGCTCAATTTCCGCGGAGTCGGCCGCGATGTTCCGAAGTTCTCCTTCGCGGATTTGCGCGCCTGCGTCGAGAAGGGCGACGGCGAGTTCTTCCGCCGAGCCTTCGATGGCAAGGTCGTCATCCTCGGCAGCGCGCTCAACGCCGATGACCGCAAGCTAACCTCGCTGCGTCTTGCCGGTGGCTATGACGGGACGCCCGCGCCGCGCTGCGCCCTGCCCGCCTCCGCAGGGAAAGCACCGGCAGCGCGCAGCGATATCGCGGGCGTCTTCGTGCACGCGACCGTCGTACGTAACCTGATGGAGGGCGACGCGGTGAGCGAGCTCGGCTTTCCCATGCGGACGATCCTCACGATCGCCATCGCGGGGATCATCGCATTCGCTTCCTGCCTGCTTGCGCCTGGCCGCGCAATGCTCGCTTATCTTGCTCTCATGACCGTCCACACCGCTTGCGCCGTGAGCCTGTTCGTACGTGGATTGGCGCTTCCGCTCACCGAGCCGGTACTGGCAGGGCTTGCCGCGGCTGCCTTGATGATCGGCTACCGCTTCATCATCGCAGATCGCGATGAACGTTTCCTGCGCAGGAGCTTTGCACTCTACCTCGCCCCGCAGGTGATCGAGGGCATGGTGGCTTCTGGCAAGATGCCCGCACTCGGCGGCGAGATGCGCAACGTCACCGTGTTCTTCTCCGATCTCGCCGGTTTCTCCTCGATCGCCGAAAAGATGACGCCGGGCGAGCTGGTCGCGCTGATGAACGAGTATCTCTCCGCCATGACCGACGTCATCGAAAGCCATGGTGGCTACGTCGACAAATATATCGGCGATTCCATCGTGGCGGTGTTCGGCGCCCCGGTCGCCGATCCCGATCACGCCTGCAACGCCGTCCGCACGGCGCTCGCGTGCAACGCACGGCTCGACGAGCTCAACCGCAGCCATGCCGCCTTCGATAGCCTTGCGCACCGTATCGGCCTCAACACCGGTGAGGCCGTGGTCGGCAATATCGGCTCGCGCCGCCGCTTCAACTATACCGTCATGAGCGATACCGTGAACGTTGCCTCGCGCCTCGAAGGCGCCAACAAGTACTTTGCGACCTCGATCATGGCCTCCGAGATGACGGTCGCGCAAACCGCCGACAATTTTGTCTGGCGCGAGCTCGACGCCGTCCGTGTCAAGGGCCGCGGCGAGGCGATCAGGGTCTATGAGCCTCTGGCCACGCGAGGCGCGGAGACGCCGGAGCAGGCAAAGACGGCAACAGGCTATGCCGAGGGGCTCGACTATTGGCGGGCGCGCGAATTTGCAAAAGCCGCAGCTTGCTTCGAACACCTGGCTGCGACCGATGCGCCATCAGCGCTCTTTGCAAGACGCGCAACGGAACTCGCAGCGAATCCGCCACCGGCCGGCTGGAGGCCGGTCAACACGCTGGAAGGAAAGTAGCGCCCTAAAGCATGATCCGGAAAAGTGTGAAACGGTTTTCCGAAAAGATCATGCGCAAACGACAACCTGAAGCGCGATGATGATTCATCCTAATCTCATCGCGCTTTAGAACGGCAGCCCAACGTAATTCTCCGCGAGCAGACGCTGCGCTGTCTCTGACGAGAGCAAATATTCCAGCTCGGTCTGCTGGAGCCTATCCTCGTAATCGATCCGGTCGGGGAAACGATGCAGCATCATCGTCATCCACCAGGAGAAGCGCTGCGCCTTCCAGATCCGCGCGAGCGCCTTGGCCGAATAGCCCTCAAGGCCGGAATCGTCGCCCTTCTGATAATGGGCGAGCATCGCATGATAGAGATAGTAGATGTCGGAGGCTGCGCTGTTGAGCCCGCGCGCGCCGGTCGGCGGCACGATGTGGGCGGCATCGCCCGCGAGAAACAGGCGGCCATAGCTCATCGGCTCGGCGACGAAGCTGCGCAGGGGCGCGATGCTTTTCTCGATCGATGGTCCGGTGATCAGGTGCGCGGCGACCTCGTCCGGCAAACGGCGCTTCAGCTCGGCCCAGAACGCCCCGTCCGGCCAGTCCGCCACCCTGTCGGTCAGCGGCACCTGGATGTAGTAGCGACTAAGCACTTGCGAGCGCAAAGAACACAGCGCAAAGCCGCGCTCGTGCTTCGCATAGATCAATTCCGGCGAGACCGGCTTGGTGCGGGACAGGACGCCGAGCCAGCCGAACGGGTAGACCTTCTCGTATTCGCGCAGCACGTCCTTCGGGATCGACTTGCGGCTGACGCCGTGGAAACCGTCGGCGCCGACGATGTAGTCGCAGTCGACGCGGATGGTCTCCCCGTTCGCACGATAGGTCACGAACGGCTTGTCCGACTTCAGATCGTGCAGCGTGACGTCCTCGGCATTGTGCACGATCTTGCCGTCGAGACGGTCGCGTGCCTCGTAGAGATCGCGCGTCAGCTCGGTCTGGCCATAGACCAGGACCGAATTGCCACCGGAATATTTGTGCAGGTCGATATGCGAGAGCACGCCGTCATGGGCGATCTCGAACCCCTTGTGGATCTCGCCTTCACGGTCCATCCGCTCGCCGCATTGCGCCTCGCGCATCAGCTTGGCAAAGCCGTGCTCCAGCACGCCGGCACGGATTCGGGCGAGCACATGATCGCGGCTGTATTTCTCCAGCACGACCGTGTCGATACCCTTCAGGTGCAGGAGCTGGGACAGCAGCAGTCCCGACGGGCCGCCGCCGATGATACAGACCTGAACTTTCATTTTCCCGTCCTCCCTTTTGCGAGTTTTTCGCAGATTTCGTGCGGCAAACGGATGGAGGGATTGGCCTTTGTCTTGTACAATTCGAACATGCCCCCTGCCCCCTCGACATCGACCATCAAGGTCTACAATTTGTTCGGCGAATCCGGCGATCTGCCCGACGTCGTGCATTGCGAGACCATAGCCTCCCGCTCGGTGCTGCATGATTGGACGCTGGCCGTGCACCGCCACGCGCGGCTGCACCAGGTGCTGTTGATCGAGCGCGGCGGTGGCGAAGCGACGCTCGACGGGCGCGTGGTGCCGCTCAAGCCGATGCAGATCGTCAACGTGCCGGTCGGCCACGTCCACGGCTTCCGCTTCATCCCGGGCACGCAGGGTTGGGTGCTGACGATCGCAGCCGAAATTCTCGACGAGGCACTGCTCGCCTCGGAAGGCCTGCGCGGCGCACTGTCGCAATCGGCCGTGGTGCGCGGGACACCGCAGATCCGCGCCACCATGAAGCAGATCTTTGCCGAGCACGCAGGCCGCGGCTTCGGCCGCGCGCATGTGCTGCGAGCGCTGTCGGCGGCTGTGATCGGCCTCGTGGCACGCGAACTCGCCGGCAAGAGCGGCGGCAGCGGCTCAGCAGACTCCGACCTCTTCCGCCGGTTCGAAGCGCTGCTCGAGGCACACCATCTCGAACGCTGGAGCGTTGCCGACTATGCCGAGGTGCTGTCGGTAACGCCGACCCATCTCAACCGGATCACGCGCACCGCCACCGGAGACACCGCGTCGCATCTGATCCTCAACCGGCTGATCCGCGAGGCGCGGCGCAACCTCGTCTACACTAACCTGCCTGTATCGACGATCGCCTACGCGCTCGGCTTCGAGGATCCCGCCTATTTCAGCCGGGTCTACGCCGCCGCGACCGGACTTTCGCCGCGCGCCTTTCGCGCGCAGCTCCATGGCGATGAATGATGATCTCTACGTGGGGGGCGACCGGACGACCTGATTGTCGTTATGTCGCGTGCGGATTGACGACGGTATAGCCTCGCAATGACCGCGCGTGAATGCGCGTTGAGCGACCGCCTGAATTGGCGTCGTACGCCATCCACATGTCGCCCTGCAGGTGTTGCTCCAGGACAAAGACGTGTCCGCGTCGGGCCGCAACCATTCCCGGTGCGGGCGATGTCCGCGGGAAGCGCAGCCAATTGGACGCAAGGTTCAATTCCGGGACGATCCGGCCGAAGACGTGCAGGGCCGCGCCGCAACCACAGAAATTCCGCGGGCAACCGGACGGACGACTACCGACGATCTGGGTGCCGGAAACGTTCACCTCGGTCACGGCGGCTGGAGCGCCAGCGACCGCTCCTCGCATCACGAGGTGCGTTCGTCGCGTATCCAGCGAAACTCTCTCACGGCGAACTTGAGAATATGAGAAATCGCACGGCATCGTCACATTGCATTCCGATGCCGGATTGGTGCGGGAAGGACGTGCTTCCGAAGCGGTCGACCAGATCGCGACAAGCAGAGACGCAACAAGAACAGGCTTAAACATGCAGGACTCCATACTGTCCTGCCCCGGTGCTTAAGGGCCAATACCAGTTTGGCGAAATTTGGTCTGAACAAAGGCCGACGATCGTCTGCAGCGTATTCGAAGACGTCGTTCATCCGGGGGCTGGGTCAACCAGCCCCATTCATTTTGCAGTGAATTCCGGCGGAGCTTCGCGCGGCACGATGATGCGGAATGTCGTTCCCCCGCCGGGCTCCGTCTCCAGGTTGATCCGGCCGCCCAGACGGCTGGTCACGATGTTGTGGACGATGTGCAATCCGAGACCGGTGCTGCCCTGGTCACGCCTTGTTGTGAAGAACGGATCGAACGCCTGGCGCCTGACGTCGGCGGTCATGCCGCAGCCGTCATCCGAAAACAGCACCTCGACCTTGTCCTTGCCGAGCGCCTGCGCCGCGATATGAACCGATCCGCGCACGCCGTCCGGAAAGGCATGCACTGCGGAGTTGATCACGAGGTTGGTGAGCACCTGCCCGTAAGGCCCGGCGTAGCTGTTCATTGCAAGATTTGGCTCGCATTCGACCCTGACCAAGAGATTTTCGCTTCGCAGGCCCGAGCGCAGTCCCTTGACGACCTGCTCGGTGACCTCGCCGAGATCGAAGCGTCTGCGATCCGACACGTTGCGATCGGCCGCGACCTGCTTGAACGACTGGATCAGGTCGACGGCGTGATTGAGGTTGATGATGATCTGTGATGCGGCCTCGCGGCTGGCTCCGATGAATTCGGTCAGGGTCGACCGGCGCAGACCGCCGCTCGCGACATCGACCTCAAATCGATTGGCCTTGTTGACGAATGCAGAGGCGACCGTCAGGCTGGTCCCGACCGGCGTGTTGATCTCGTGCGCGACGCCCGCCACCAACCGCCCGAGCGCGGCGAGCTTCTCGGTTTGCAACAGGCCGTCCTGGGTGGCGCGCAATTCTTCCAGCGATTGCGACAGTTGCCGCGTGCGTTCCTGCACCTCGGTCAGCAGTCGCGTATTCTCGATCGCGATGACCGCCTGATCGGCGAAGGTTTTCAGCAGCTCGACCTGCACCTTTGGGAATAGTTGCGGTTCGAGCCGCATGACGGCGATCGCACCGATCGCGACCTCGTCGCGCATCATGGGCACGACGAGGATGCTGCGATAGCCCGACGTTCGCTGCAATTCGCTGTATCCGCCCGAGACCAGCACGTCCGGCTCGTGCACGAGGCGGCGCTCGCGAACGGCGACCGAGATCAGGTTTCCGCTCGAAAGCGGCGCCGGATAGGCTTTGCGGACCGCCGCCACCGATTCCGGCGAGAACTGATCGTAGGCAACGAGGTGAACGCGCTCGCCATCGCTTCGGTAGACGGCGCTGAGAACGCTCTGGCAGAGTCGCGCCGCGTTCCTGACGATCCTGTCGAATACCGGCGCCAGATCCGTCGGCGCATCCGAGATCAGGCTCAGGACCTCGGCCGTGGCGGCCTGGCGTTCCCGGGCCTCCTGAAGTTCGAGAGCGAGTTGCGCGACTTTTGCTTTCGCGCCTGCGGAAGCGGACGCGCGCGCCGGCTTTGGCGCGCTGCCGCGCGTTCGCGCCTTCGCCGCAACGCTGCGCGATTTGGTCGGCCCGCCGCCTGCACGAGAGCGCTGCTTCATGACCCTTCCCTGGCCCCGGTTGAGCCATGCTACCGGCTTCAGCCGACCGCGGGAATGGGCGATCGGTGTGGGCTTTTCGCAAAAAATCCGGCCTCGTCGTCGGACGAGGCCGGATTCTCGGGAGGCGGCGAAGGGCGTCAGACGTCGAAGAACACGGTTTCCTCGGGCCCCTGCAGATTGATCGTGAAGGCGTACACGACCTTGCCGGCGCGCTCGCTGCGCTTGGCGATCAGGGTCGACCGCCGCACCGGCTGCTCGATCAGATTGAGCACGGGATCGGCGGCATTGGCGGCCTCTTCATCCGAGAAATAGAGCCGCGTGTTGAGCCCGATATTGATGCCGCGGGCGACGATCCAGACATTGATGTGCGGGGCACATTTGCGCCCCGCTTTATCGGTGACCGCGCCCGGCTTGATGGTCTCGAAGGTGATCAACCCGCTGTCGAAATCCGAACCCGCGCGACCCCAGCCGCGAAAGTCCTCGTCCAATGCGCCCGCGGAGCGGTCGGCCGGATGGTTGTAGCGGCCGGCTGCGTTGGCCTGCCAGATCTCCAGCAGCACGTCACGTAGCGGCGTGCCCGAACCGTCGAGCACGCGGCCCTCGAGCGTGATGCGCTCGCCCTTGGTGTTAGGCGTGACCAGCACGTTGGAAAAATTCTTCTCGAAGATGTCGAACCCGGCCATGCCCGGAATCAGGCCAATATGGACGTAGGGCCCGGCGGTTTGCGACGCGGTTTCCTTGAGATAATCGAGCTTCTGCACCATGGCTCAGTTTCCTTCCGGGCGATTTTCGAAATAGGTGGAACGCTGGCCGCGCAGCACGACGTCGAAGCGGTAGGTGAGCGAGTCGAGCGGCACGCTGGCATTGAGGTCGAGCGCCGCGACGAGACGGTCGAGCGCGTCCTTGTCCGGGATCGTCGTGAGGATCGGGCAGACCGGGATCAAGGGATCGCCCTCGAAATACATCTGCGTGATCAGCCGCTGCGCAAAGCCCGAGCCGAACACCGAGAAGTGGATGTGGGCCGGCCGCCAGCTATTGACGAAGTTGCGCCAGGGATAGGGGCCAGGCTTGATGGTGCGGAAGTAATAATAGCCGGTGTCGTCGGTCAGCGCGCGGCCGCAGCCGCCGAAATTCGGATCGATCGGCGCGAGATAGGTGTCCTTCCGGTGCCGGTAGCGGCCGCCGGCATTGGCCTGCCAGACCTCGACCAGCGTGTTCGGCACGCCGCGCCCGGTTTCGTCCATCACGCGGCCATGCACGATGATGCGCTCGCCGACGGGATCGCCGTCCTTGGCGTAGTTGCGGATCAGATCGTTATCGAGCGACCCGAGGTCGTTGTGACCGAACACGGGCCCTGTGATCTCCGAGACCGAGTTCTCCAGCGAGAGCAGCGACTGCCGCGGCGAGCGCAGCACCGAGGATTTATAGCCGGGCGCGTACGCCGGCGGATGGATCGAACGGTCGCGCTGGAAGAAGCCGCCGTCGCCAAGCGGCGACGTGAACGGTTCTGGGCGGTTGAGGCGGGCGGCGTCCTGCGCGGCTGCGATGCGAGCGGCCTGGGCGGTCATCTGGCGTTGTCTCCCTTTGGCGCCCGGTCGGGCGCGCGGCTTATGGGGAGAGCATGGGCCGGCCTATTCTCAAAATAAATAGATGAATTATAATGTATTACATGAAGGAAATCGATCATTTGGCCCTCGACGGCCATTCGCTGTCGCTGTTTCTCGCAGTCCTCGAGGAAGGCTCGGTGACGGCGGCCGCGACGCGGCTCGGCCTCACCCAATCCGCGGTCAGCCACGGGCTGAAGAAGCTGCGGCGCATCGCCGGCGATCCCCTGTTCGCCAAATCCGGCCGCGGCATCGTCGCCACCGCACATGCCCAGGCGCTCGCCGCCAAGGCGCGCGCGCTGATCGACGAGATGCGGAGCTTTGCCGGTGGCCTCACCTTCGAACCGAACGCCGCGCAACTCTCGCTGACGATCGCCGCCAATGATTTCCAGCGCGATCTGTTGCTGCCGCGCTTCTTCGGCCATGTCGCAGCCCAGGTGAAGAGCCTGAATCTGCGCGTGATCCCCTCGCAATCGCCCTCGCCTGCCATGCTGCGCGAGAACCGTTGCGACCTCCTGATCAGCCCGCTGCCGCCGTCCGGCATCGACATCGTGCAGAAGCGCCTGCTGCGAGATCACTACGTCTGCTACTACGACCGAACGGCGCGGTCGGCGCCGACGACGCGCAATGCCTATCTCGCCGCGCGCCACGTCACCGTGGTCTATACCGATAACGAGCGGCTCGACTTCGACCGCAGGCTTGCGGCAAACGGCTTCCACCGCGACATCGCGATATCCGTGCCGAGCTTCTCCGGCGTACCGACCTTCCTGCGCGGCTCCGATATGCTGGCGAGCATGCCGAGTCTGCTGGCAGGCGGCCTGATGCGCGACTTCGCGCATGTGCACATTCCGCTCGCCTCGCGCGCAAGGACGCTTGCCGAGCTGCCGATGTTCATGGTCTGGCACCAGCGCTACCAGAAGGACCCGGCCCATCGCTGGATCCGCAGCCAGCTCGAGGCGGTCGCGGCGACCGCCGCGAGGGCATGAACAGGGGGCGCCCTGCCCCCCCGGCAAACCCACTGGTTGCGCCGCATCCGCCACGCTAGAATTCGGCCATGACCGTGACCGATATTGCGAGCCGAACCTATAACCACAGCTGGCGGCTGGACCCGATCGTCCGCAGCCTGCTCGACACCGATTTCTACAAGCTGTTGATGTTACAGATGATTCGGGAATTCTACCCGGATCAGAGGGTGACGTTTTCGGTCATCAACCGCTCGCGCCATGTGCGCCTCGCCGAGATCATCGATGAGGGTGAGCTGCGCGCCCAGCTCGACCACGCCCGCACCATCCGTTTCACCAAGAAGGAGCTGATCTGGCTTGCCGGTAACACGTTCTACGGCAAGACCCACATGTTCTCGGCCGACTTCATCCGCTGGCTCGCCGAATTCCGCTTGCCCGAATACGAGCTGCGCAAGGTCGAGGGCCAGTACGAGTTGCACTTTCACGGGCCCTGGACCCACACCACGATGTGGGAGATCCCGGCACTTGCGATCCTCAACGAGCTGCGCTCGCGTTCGGCGATCAAGGGCCGCGGCCGCTTCGAGCTCGACGTGCTCTATGCCCGCGCCAAGGCCAAGCTGTGGACCAAGGTGGAGCGGCTGCGCCAGCTCGAGAATCTGCGCCTGTCGGATTTCGGCACGCGTCGCCGGCACGGCTTCCTCTGGCAGCGCTGGTGCGTCGAGGCCGTGAAGGAAGGGCTCGGGCAATCCTTCATCGGCACGTCCAACGTCCTGCTCGCGATGGACAACGACCTCGAGGCGATCGGCACCAATGCACACGAGCTACCGATGGTGGCGGCCGCACTCGCCAAGGACGACGAGGAGTTGCGCTGGGCGCCCTATCGCATTCTCGACCAGTGGCGCCAGACCTATGGCGGCAACCTATTGATCGCGCTTCCCGACGCGTTCGGCACCAAAGCCTTCCTGCGCGATGCGCCGGAATGGGTCGCCGACTGGACCGGCTTCCGGCCCGACAGCGCGCCGCCGATCCAGGCCGGCGAAGAGATCATCAAATGGTGGGAGAAGAAGGGCCGCAATCCCAAGGACAAGCTGCTCGTCTTTTCCGATGCGATGGATGTCGGCTCGATCGAGGAGACCTATCATCACTTCTCGGGTCGGGTACGCCTCTCCTTCGGCTGGGGCACCAACCTCACCAATGATTTCGTCGGCTGCCCACCGGACGGCTCGGTCAATCTCGATCCGATTTCGCTTGTCTGCAAGGTGTCGTCGGTCGACGGACAGCCGGCCGTAAAGCTCTCCGACAATCCGGAGAAGGCGACCGGCATGCCGTCCGAGATCGAACGTTACTTGCGTGTATTCGGCGACGCCGGCCGCGTGCGCAAAGCTGTGCTGGTCTGACGCCTCGCGGAACTCCGAGAGCTTTCAATCGGGTAAATTGGCGCCTGGGGAATCCGCGACGTGCGCCAACATGTTGCCGGCGAGTTCCGGCCGCGCGGTATTTTGTCGATCTACCACCGCAGGTTTCACAGCGCATTTACCGTCATCCGTGTTCCCCGGACATTTTCAGGTCGAGTTAAGGCCCGAGGCGCCTACTCTGCGTTGTAAGCGGGACGCTCCGCTTGGGACGGCGACGCATTGGGGAACGCAGAGTGTTGCGCAGAGCCGCAGCTTCGATGAAGGGGCGCAGCTTCCTTCACATGATCAGGCTGGTCTCGCCGTTCGTCGCGGTGGTGCTGCTGCAAGCGGCAGTCGCAGGCGTCAGCCTCGAGGTCATGTCGTCGGTCCGCGCCTATGTCGCCGGCGAAGCGATGTGGTCACGCTCCCAGAAGAACGCTGTCTATTTCCTCAATCTCTACCTGCATTCGGGCGACCCGGAGCTGTTCCGGCAATATCAAGCCTCGCTTGCCGTTCCCATCGGCGATGAATTTGGACGATGGGAGCTCGAGCGCGACCCCGTCGACACCGAGGCCGCCCGCATTGGTTTCCTCCAGGGCGGCAACCATCCGGACGACATCCCCGGAATGATCTGGCTGTTCCGCCATTTCAGCGGCGTCAGCTTCTTCAAGGCCGCGATCCAGGAATGGACCGCCACCGATCCCATGCTGCTGGAGCTCAGCGTGTTCGGCGAGGCGATCGAGTCGGAGTTGAAGAACGGCACTCCGCCGGACGACGCCCGGCTGCAGGTGCTGTCGTCGCGCCTGTCGGAGCTGAACCGGCAGTTCACCGCGCACGCCATCCGCTTCTCCACCGTGCTCGGCGAAGGCTCACGCACGATCAAGCTGATCCTGACATTCGTGAACATCACGACCGCTGCGATCCTGATCCTGCTCCTGGTGTGGCACACGCGTCGCCTGGTGCTGCAACGACAATCCTTCGAGGACGCGCTGCGCGCCGAGAAGGAACGTCTGGCCTGGCAGGCCTCGCACGACTGGCTGACCGGCCTTGCCAACCGGCGCGCATTCGAGGCCTTCCTGAAGCGCGAGCTGCGCCGGCTTGGCAGCAGCGACGCACCGCTGGCGCTGTTCCTGCTCGATCTCGACCAGTTCAAGGTTGTCAACGACACGTGCGGCCATCCCGCCGGTGACCGCCTGCTGCGCGATATCGCAAACCTGCTGCAACGACAGGGCAGCGTCTCCGACGTCGTGGCGCGTCTCGGCGGTGACGAGTTCGGACTGATCGTGCGCGGCCGCACCTCGTTCGAGGCCGCCGAGTTCGCCGAGCAGCTCCGGGTTGCGATCGAACGGTTCTCCTTCACCTGGGGCGAACGGACCTTTGCCGTGACCGCGAGCATCGGCCTTGCCTGCATCTCCAGCGCGCAGATTGACGTCGAGGAAGCGTTACGGCAGGCTGACGTCGCCTGCTACGGCGCGAAGGAGAAGGGACGAAACCGCGTGCAGCTCTATCATTCGCGCGACGTCGCGCTTTTGCAGCGCGTCGACGAGATGACCTGGGTGCACCGGATCCAGGAGGCGCTCGAGAACGACCGCTTCTGCCTCTACGCCCAGGAGATCGCGCCGCTGCGGGAGAAGAATCCCGCCGGCCGCCATGTCGAATTGCTGCTGCGCCTGAAGGACCCTTCGGGACGGATCATCCCGCCGAGCGAGTTCATTCCCGCCGCGGAGCGCTACGGGCTGATGACGCTGATCGACCGCTGGGTGGTGCGCGATGCCTTCCGGCGCCTCGCGGAGAGCCTACGCCGGCCGCAGCCGGCCGCGATCGCGACCTGCTCCATCAATCTCTGCGGCCAGACCTTTGCCGACGAAGGTTTTGTCGAATTCGTCCAGGAGCAGCTCCGCGCCAACCGCATCCCCGTGGATATCATCTGCTTCGAGATCACCGAGACCAAGGCGATCTCGAACCTGGACTGGGCAAGCCACTTCATCTCCGCGCTGCGGCGTACCGGCTGCCGGCTTGCGCTGGACGATTTCGGCAGCGGCATGTCGTCCTTCGGCTATCTGAAGAAGCTGCCGATCGACTATCTCAAGATCGACGGCGGCTTCGTCAGGGACATCCTGACCGACCGCGTCGACCGCGCGATGGTCGAGATGATCGATCGCGTCGGGAAGATCATGGGCATCCGCACCATTGCCGAATTCGTCGAGACCGCCCCGATTCTGGAGGCCGTGCGCAGCATCGGCATCGACTATGCGCAAGGCTACGCGATCGGGACCCCGCGGCCGTTCGATGCGGCATTCTTCGAGATCGCACCCGCCGAGCCGCGACGGCGCGAGGTGGCGTGAGCAAGGCTAGCTCGCGCTGCGCCGTTCCTGCGCGTAGCGCACCAGGGCCGTGAAGCGGTAGATGCCGTGCACGAACTTGCCGTAAGGCATGGTGATGAACAGCGCGAACACCGCGCCGAGATGCAGCGCGAGCAGTGGGCCCATTGCGGCGGTCTCGCGCAGGATCAGTAGCACAAGACCGGTGATGCCGGTCAGGAATAGCATGGCGATGAAGCCGACATCCATGCCGTAGTGGCCCTCATCGCGCAGCTCGCTATCTCGCTGCATCCTGGCGGCGAACAGACCGACCGGTCCGGCGACGAGGCCGATGCCGCCAAGCGTGCCGAGCACGACCGGCAGGTCCCACCACGGATACGGCGCCTCACGTCCGAGCAGATAGTGATAGAGCGTGCCGACGCATGTCGCGGCAAAGCACAGCAGGAAGCCGTAGAAGGTGAGGTGATGGTAGAGCTTGCGCCGGTCGGTCGGCCGGTCGTCCTCATTGTAGCAGCCGACTCCGCCGCCATGGAGATAGCGGAGCTCGCCGGCATCGCGGATCGCCTGAAAGATCGAGCCGCCGTCTGCGCGGCCGCCGATCGGCGCACCGATGTCGCGCCAGAATGCGCGAACGCTCATCACCAGCGCCAGGATCGCGTAAAGGAACGCGGCACCGAATAATGCCGCCATCGCGTTGTGCGGCATCAGCTTGTAGAAGGCACCGGGGCCGGCGTGAACGCCGAACAGAACGTCACGGTCGTGCGCGGCCACAAAGCCGATGATGAACGCGGCCATGCTGAGCGCAGCCATGAGGCTGATGACGAGACCGTTGCGTGCGAACACGCCGGACAGGGCCCGCGGCCAGGCATAGGCCGCATAGGACTCCGCGCGCGCAACGGCGAGCGTCTTCGGGACGTTGACGTTGAACTCGTGCGGCGGCGAAAACTGGCAATCGACGTAGCAGGCGCCGCAGGCGTGACAGAGATTGGCGAGATAGTTGAGGTCACCGTCTGAAAATGCGCGGCGCATCTCCATCGCGGGGAACACCGCGCACAGGCCCTCGCAGTAGCGGCAGGAATTGCAGACCGTCATCAGACGGTCGGCTTCGTCAAGAATCCTAGTTCCGTGCATGCTTCGCTGCTTCCCGTCCTGCGATCCGCCCGAACACGCTGCCGATGGTCATGCCCATGCCGGCGGCATAGCCCTTGCCAAGCACATTGCCGGCCATGATCTCGCCGGCCGCGAACATGTTGGCCGATGGCTTGCCATCCTTCATCAGCATGCGTGCTTCCTTGGTGACGCGCGTGCCGAGATAGGTGAAGGTGATGCCGGGACGTACCGGATAGGCAAGATAAGGTGGCGTCTCGATCCGCCGCGCCCAATGCGTCTTCGGCGGCGTGATGCCCTCGGTGCGGCAATCGTCGAGAATGGTGTGGTCGAACGTGCCGGGCTGCACCGCGGCGTTGAAATCGGTGACGGTCTTTTCCAGCGCGACCGGATCGAGATCGAGCTTGCCGGCGAGTTCGACAACCGTCTGCCCCGCAATCGGCGGAAACAGCGTCGGCATGAAACTCGTGACGACGGTCGAGTCGAAGATGATGTAGGCGATCTGGTCCGGTTGCGCCGCGACCAGCCGGCCCCAGATCGCGTAACGCTTCGGCCAGATATCCTCGCCCTCATCATAGAAGCGCTGCGCGTGCTTGTTGACGACGATGCCGAACACGACGGAGTCGTGCCGTGTGATGATGCCGCCGTCGAATTTCGGCGCCCGCGCATCGATCGCGACCGCATGGCACTGGGTGGGATCGCCGACCTCCTGCACGCCCTTGGCAAGCAGCATCTTCAGGATGGAACCGCGGTTATAGGGGGTACCGCGGATCAGGAAATTGTCGGCGGCCTCGCCCCAATATTCCCTGAGCCATTCGATGTTGGCCTCGAAGCCGCCGGCGGCGGCGACCAGCGAGGTCGCGCGGATCTCGTCTGCGCCATCGATCGGCCGCTTGAGACGCGCGGCCAGAAACATGCCGTCCTCGATGACGAGATCGGTGACCTCGGCATCGTAGTGGATCTCCACGCCGAGCCGCTCGGCGGTGAGATACAGCGCATTGAGCATCGCCCGGCCACCGCCGAGGAAGAAGGAGTTGGTACGCCCAAGACTCAGCGTGCCGCCGAGCGAGGGTTGCCAGCGCACGCCCTGCTCCACGATCCAGTTCAGGATATCCTTGGACTCCCGGATCATGTGGCGCGCCAGCTCCTCGTCGGTCTGTCCGCCCGTAACCAGCAGCAGGTCCTTCCAGAACTCCTCTTCGGTGTATGGGCCGGTCAGGATCTCGGTCGCGGCGTCATGCGCGCAGCGCATGTTGCGGGTGTGGCGCGTATTGCCGCCGCGATAGAATTTCGGCGCGCCTTCCAGCACGACGACCGAGGCGCCGCCGCGCCGCGCGGCGATTGCCGCGCAGAGCGCCGCATTGCCGCCGCCGATCACCAGCACGTCGTATTTCTTGCTCATCGCGCCTGCCAGGTCCCCGGAGCTGGAACCATTCCATGTTTTCCTGACGCTAGCGCCATTGCGCACATTTGTATACAAAGATATACAAGATTGGCGCAACGCTCCGCTGTGCATGGCAACTGTGCGCCGGGATCGGAGGGACCATGGCCAGGCGCCCCGCAAAAACAAGCGGATCGATCGATCGCGGTTCCGGCGTAGCGCTGGGCGAAGCCGTGTTCCGCTCGCTGTGCGAGGCCCTCCAGGCTGGCAGCTACCGCGCCGGCGACCGCTTGCGGGAGGAGGAAGTCGCGCAACGGCTGAACGTCAGCCGCACGCCGGTTCGCGAGGCACTAGGGCGACTCGCCGCGCGCGGCTTCGTGCAACCGGCCGCGGGCCGCGGGGTCATCGTCCGCAATCTCGACATTTCCGAGGTCCTCGAGCTCTACGCCATGCGCGAGATCCTGGAAGGCGCGGCGGCCCGGCTCGCCGCCGAGCACGCCTCCCGCCTCGAGATCGACGCGATGACGGATATCGAGCAGGCCTTTACCGAACACTCCGGCGACGCTGCAGAGATGGCGAGGCTCAACCGCACCTTCCACGAGGCGATCTGCCGCGCCGCACGCAACCGCTATCTCGACAACGCCTCGAAGGAGCTTCAGGACTGGATCGCGCTGCTCGGCCCGACCACGTTCTCCGTCACCCACCGGCCTGAGACCAGCCACAGGGAACATCAAGCCATCATCAGCGCCATTGCCGCCCGCGACGGCGACAAGGCCGAAAAACTGGCGCGCGCTCACATTCGTGAGGCGCTGCGATGCAGGCTGAAGCTCTTGCAGAAGCAATAGCGAGACGTCGCCGGACGATCGATCACGAAACCTTGTGGGAATGGGATCGCGGCCACCGAGATCTCGGGGATGAACGGCGAGCTATCGGAGCCTGCCGCACCCCCTGCAAGGAGAACTCCCATGACTGTCCGCAAGATGCGCCCCGCTATCCTGGCACTGACGGCGCTCGCGGTCGGCACAGTTGCATTTGCCGCCGTTCCCGTTGCGGCAATGGCCCGCCCGATTGCCGGCGCGCGAACTACTCCAACGCGGCCAGCCGCACATGCCTATCGGACCCGCGAGCTGCCAGTGCCGCACATTCGGGCGCCGCAACCGTCCGACCATCCCGATGGGACGTTCCCGTTCATATGGCTCGGATGATGACGGTAGAGGTGCCGGTCTTATCCCCGCCTTCGGCGAACTAAGCTTCCAGCATGCGGGTGATAAGCCAATAGCACCCGAGAACGCTGATCGCGAACGATAACCCATAGACCAGCGGCGCCGCCCGCGTTGGTTTATCGCTATCCGTTGCGATCAGCCGGTCGAGCGCGATCAGGATGGGGAGCACGATCGCGACGATCGCGACCTGCCCGATCTCGACGCCGACGTTGAAGGCGGCCAGCGCCGGCACGACGGCGTCCGAGGGCAGGCCGATCTCCTGAAGCGCGCTGGCAAAGCCAAATCCGTGGACCAGCCCGAAGGCAAAGGCCACCTGCCACCGCCGCCCGATATCGCGGGAAAGGAAATTTTCCAGAGCAACGAACACGATCGAGGCCGCGATCGTGGGCTCCACGATCCGGCTCGGGATGATCACGACGCCGAGCGCCGCGAGCGACAGCGTGATCGAATGCGCGATCGTGAACGCGGTCACGATCTTGATCACGGGAATGAACCGGCGCGCCCAAAGCATCACTGCGATCAGGAAGGCGATGTGGTCGTAGCCGAGAAAGATGTGCTCGATGCCGGTGACGAGATAGCGGCCCATGGTCGACGAGATCGGCGGCGCGGGCGCCGACAGGGTGATGGTCGTGTTGCCGTCATCGAGCAGCACTTGGGCTTCACGGCCCCCTTGCGCGATCAGCACAACCTGACGCGCGCCGGGATCCTTCTCCGTCAGCACCGTCGAGCGATAGACGATGTCGCCGGCGACATCGGCGCAGGAATAGGTGCTGCGAAAGATGATGCCATCGTCGTCTGCGATGACCGCGGGAGCGATGGCCGGGCATGCCGTTCCATCGGCGCCTGCGACCGCAAGGTGCCCGGCCAGGTAGGCGAGGATCGCTGCTGATGAAGCAGCGACGGCCGCGGGATCAACGTCATCCGCCCTCGGATCGTAGACCTTCGTGCCGACCAGCCTGTCGACATCGCTGCCCTTGAGGGCCACTTCGATCACGACCGAGCGGTCCCTGGCCAGGGCCACGCGCGCGGTGGAGAGATTGGCCTGGTGAGCCGAGACAGGAGCACCACCGCCGAGGACGATCGCGATCGTCACCGCACCGCGCCATCGCCTGATGAACCCGCTCCGGCCGTCTGCCATTCGGCACCCCCTCAAGACCGCGGCGAGCCGGCCGCCGGTCAGGCTAGCACATCCGCGGCCGTGGCCTTCAAGACGTCACGCACATCGCGCGGACTGAGCCGCACCTGCAAGCCGCGCTGGCCGCCATTGACATAGACGAGGTCGTGCGCGAGCGCGCCCTCGTCGATGATGGTCTTCACCGCGCGCCGCTGCCCGAACGGGCTGATGCCGCCGACCTTGAAGCCGGTGACGCGCTCGGCTTCGGGCGGTTTCATCATCTGCGCCGATTTGCCGCCGGCGGCGGCCGCAAGCTTCTTCATCGAGACTTCCCGGTCGGAAGGAACGACGACGCAAACCGGCTTGCCGTCGACGAGCGCCATCAGCGTCTTCAACACCCGCGCCGGATCCTCGCCGAGCGCGGCAGCAGCCTGAAGCCCGATGCTCTCGGCATCGGGATCATAGTCATAGGCGTGGACGGTGAAGGATATGCCGGCGGCGGCGAGCGCGCGTGTGGCGGGGGTCACTTTGGACATGCGCCATCATCTAGCACCGTCATTGCGAGGAGCGAAGCAACGAAGCAATCCAGTCTGCCCGCCGCGGAAGCATACGGTTTGGGCACGCATATCCGCCACACACACTCAGCCGTCGTCCCGGCGAAGGCCGGGACCCGTAACCACAGGGAGTGGTTTGGCGAAGATTTGTAGTCCGGTACTGCGACTATCAGCAATCGATGGATTCCGCGGTATGGGTCCCGGCCTTCGCCGGGACGACACCGGGGATTTGGCTGCACGGAGCCGCTAACTACCGCCGAGCCTTACTCCGCCGCGTCGCGCATCTCGACGCGGTCGGCGCGCGCGGCGCAGAACTTGAACTCGGGGATCTTGCCGAAGGGATCGAGCGCCGGGTTGGTGAGGAGGTTGGCGGCCGCTTCCGCGTAACAGAACGGCATGAACACCATGTTCTCCGGCACGTCGCGGTCGGAGCGGACCTTGACCTCGACCGCGCCGCGACGAGTCTCCAGGCGAATGAAGTCGCCGGGCGCAAGCTTCTTCTTGCGCATGTCCTTCGGCGACATGAAGGCCACCGCCTCCGGCTCGATCTGGTCGAGCACCTGCGCGCGGCGCGTCATCGAGCCGGTGTGCCAGTGCTCGAGCACGCGGCCGGTCGAAAGCACCATCGGATATTCGTCGTCCGGCAGCTCGTCCGGCGGAATCACCTTGGCCGGCACGATCTTGCCGCGGCCGCTCGCGGTCGGGAAGCCCGTGGTGAAGATGATCTCGTTGCCTGGCTTGTTCGGATCGTCGGCCGGATAGGTGACGGCGCCTTCGCGCACCAGCCGCTCCCAGCTGATGTTCTTCAGCGACGGCATCAGCTCCGCCATTTCGGTATAGACATCGCCGGGGCCCGAATAATTCCACGGCAGGCCCATCCGCCTACCGATCTCCTGGATGATCCAGAGATCCTGCCGCGCATCGCCCGGCGGCTTGATCACCTGGCGCGCGAGCTGCACGCGGCGATCGGTATTGGTGAAGGAGCCGTCCTTTTCCGCAAATGCTGAGGCCGGCAGGATGACGTCGGCATGGAACGCAGTCTCCGTGACGAAGAGATCCTGCACCACGAGATGATCGAGCATCGCGAGCGCTTCGCGCGCATGCTGGAGATCGGGATCGGACATCGCAGGGTTCTCGCCCTCGATATACATGCCCCTGATCTCGCCGGCATGGATCGCATTCATGATCTCGACCACGGTCAGGCCGCGCACGGGATCGAGATCCTGCTGCCACAGCTTCTCGAAATTGCCGCGCATGTCGTCGCGGCCGACCGGCTGATAGTCGGGCAGGAACATCGGGATCAGGCCGGCGTCGGAGGCGCCCTGCACATTGTTCTGGCCGCGCAGCGGATGCAGGCCGGTGCCGGGACGGCCGACCTGGCCCGTGATCAGAGCGAGCGCAATCAGGCAGCGCGCATTGTCGGTGCCGTGGACGTGCTGGCTGATGCCCATGCCCCAGAAGATGATCGAGGATTTTGCGCGCGCGTAGGTCCTGGCGACCTCACGCAGGGTCTGCGCCGGAATGCCGCAGATCGGCGCCATCTTCTCCGGCGTGAATTCCTTGATCTTCTCCTTCAGGTCCTCGAAGCCTTCGGTGTAACCGGCGATGTACTGGTCGTCGGTCAGGCCTTCGGTGATGATCGTGTTGATCATCGCGTTCAGCATCGCGACGTCGGAGCCGGGCTTGAACTGCAAGTGCCTGGTCGCGTGGCGCGACAGCGTCTGCCTGCGCGGGTCCATGACGAAGAGTTTTGCGCCATTCTGCTTGACCGCGTTCTTGATGAAGGTCGCGGCCACCGGGTGGTTCACGGTCGGATTGGCGCCGATCACCCAGATCACTTCTGCGTCCATCGCTGCGGAGAACGGCGCCGACACCGCGCCCGAGCTCAAGCCTTCGAACAGCGCTGCCACCGACGAGGCGTGGCACAGCCGCGTGCAGTGATCGACGTTGTTCGAACCAAAACCGGTGCGCACCAGCTTCTGGAACAGATACGCCTCTTCGTTCGAACCCTTGGCCGAGCCGAAGCCGGCCAGCGCCTTCACCCCCTTCTCATCGCGGATCTTGACCAGGCCCTTGGCCGCGATGTCGAGAGCTTCCTCCCACGACGCTTCGCGGAAATGGGTGAAGGGATTGGCCGGATCGACCTGGTCGTTGGCGTCCTTCTTCGCATTGGGCAGCCGCACCAGCGGCTTTGTCAGGCGATGCGGATGGTGGATGTAGTCGAAGCCGAAGCGGCCCTTGACGCAAAGGCGGTTGTGATTGGCGGGGCCGTCGCGACCCTCGGCATAGATCACCTTCTCGTCTTTGACCTCATAGGTCACCTGGCAGCCGACGCCGCAGAACGGGCAGAGCGAATCGACCTTCCTGTCGGCATAGGTGACGCGCGTCTGCTTCTCGTCGAGCATCACGGCCGGCATCAGGGCGCCGGTCGGGCAGGCCTGCACGCATTCGCCGCAGGCCACGCAGGTGGACTCGCCCATCGGATCGTCGAAGTCGAACACGATTTTCGAATCGTGATTGCGATAAGCCATGCCGATGACGTCGTTGACCTGCACCTCGCGGCAGGCGCGCACGCACAGGCCGCACTGGATGCAGGCATCGAGATTGACGCGCATCGCCGGATGGCTGGCGTCGGTTTCCCAGCGCTCGGCGGCGGGGAAGCGGCTCTCGGTGACGCCGGTGGTCTCGGCCCAGTGCCAGAACTTCGAGTCCGGATCGTGCGAGGTCTCGCGCGCCGGCTGATCGGCAACGAGCAGCTCCATCACCATCTTCTGCGCAGCAACCGCGCGGGCGCTCTTGGTCTTCACCTTCATGCCGACCGACGGGGTGCGCTTGCAGGAGGCGGCGAGCACGCGCTCGCCTTCGATCTCGACCATGCAGGCGCGGCAATTGCCGTCGGGCCGATAGTCTGGCGCCGGTGAATAGCAGAGGTGCGGAATGTCACGGCCCTGGCGCTTGGCCACCTGCCAGATGGTCTCGCCGGGACCCGCTTCAACCTGCTTGCCGTCGAGCTCGAACGTAATCCTGGTCATTCGGCCGCTTCCTTGAACTCGTCAGGGAAATACTTGATCACGGATGTGAGCGGATTCGATGCCGCCTGTCCGAGCCCGCAGATCGAGGCATCGCGCATCGCCTGGCTCAATTCGTCCAGCAGGGCACGGTTCCAGACCGGCTTCTGCATCAACAGCGCCGCCTTCTGGGTTCCGACACGGCACGGCGTGCACTGGCCGCAGCTCTCGTCCTCGAAGAACTTCATCAGGTTCAGCGCGGCTGCCTTCACGCTGTCCTTTTGCGACAGGATCACGATCGCGGCGGAGCCGATGAAGCAGCCGTATTTCTCCAGCGTGCCGAAATCGAGCGGGATATCATCCATGGACGCCGGCAGGATGCCGCCGGACGCGCCGCCCGGCAAATAGGCGTAGAACGTGTGGCCGTCGGCCATTCCGCCGCAATATTCGTCGATCAATTCGCGCACGGTGATGCCGGCGGGCGCGAGCTTCATGCCGGGATTCCTGACACGGCCCGAGACCGAGAAGCTGCGCAGGCCATGGCGCTCATGACGACCGTGGCTCTTCCACCAGTCGGCACCCTTCTCGACGATGTCGCGCACCCACCACAACGTCTCGATGTTGTTGATCAGCGTCGGCAAGCCGAACAGACCGACCTGGAACGGATAAGGCGGCTTGTGCCGCGGCAGTCCGCGCTTGCCCTCGAGGCTCTCGAGCAGCGATGATTCCTCGCCGCAGATATAAGCGCCGGCGCCGCGCCGCATGTGCAGCGTCGGGGCGCCCGGCGGCAGCTTTGCGATCTCGCGCTCCAGGATCTCGCGCGAGGCCGGATATTCGTCGCGGATGTAGATGTAGACGTCGGAAGCCTGCACGACATGCGCCCCGATCAGCATGCCCTCGATGAAGCGGTGCGGATCGGTTTCGAGATAGTAGCGATCCTTGAACGTGCCGGGCTCGCCCTCGTCGCCGTTGATCGCCATCAGCCGCGGACCGGGCTCCCCCAGCACCGCGCGCCATTTGCGCCCCGTGGGAAAGCCGGCGCCGCCAAGGCCGCGGAGCGAGGCATCATCGAGCGCCTTGAGCAGATCATCCTTCGGCAATTCGCCGGAGCTCAGGCGATTGAGAAGCTTGTAGCCGCCAGCGGCGACATAGGCGTCGTAGTCGATGTATTTTGGCAGATGCGCGTGGGTGTCGCCGGCCTTCGCGGTGGCCAGAACGTTGCCGACGGTGGCGTGATCGACGAAGTTGTGACCGACCTCGGCGGCGGGCGCCGTGTCGCAGCGGCCGACACAGGGCGCGCGCACCACGCGGATGCCCGGGCCGCTCGCGCTCTGGAGGTCCTCGAGCAGCTTCTCGCCGCCCATCATCGCGCAGGTCAAGGAATCGCAGACGCGGATGGTGAGCGGGGCGATGTCCGGCTCGCCCTCCTTCACGACGTCGAAATGCGCATAGAAGGTCGCGGTCTCGAACACCTCCGCGAAGGCGAGCTTCATCTCGTCGGCGAGCGCTGCCAGATGCGCGGCCGAGATCTGGTGAAACTTGTCCTGGATGAGGTGGAGATATTCGATGAGCAGGTCGCGCCGGCGCGGCCTGTCGGCGAGCAATTGCTCGATCTCGTGAGCGGCGGTCGGATCGACCTGCCGCCCCTTGGGCGTGGCCTTGGCTCGTTTCCGTCCCTCGCCCGGATGTTCGAACGAGCGGACCTGGTGCACGTCGTGGCTCATCGATGCGTCTCGTATCCCTTCTTTAGAACAACTCCAAGTCTAGCCATTGGTATACCAGATGCCAAGATAATTCTTATGTTCCAATAAGCATTTAAGGGGCATGCAGCCTGCCAAAGCTCCACGCCCCCTCACCCGATTCGAGCGGCCATGGCCTCAGGTCTTGCTCATGCACTCTTCGATGTAGAACCAGCGGTCGTCGCCCGTAAGGCCCTTCGATTTCACCTCGGCGCGGCATGCTTTCAGCTTCGGCTTGTTGGCCGCCCACTTGGCCTTCATGTCCTTGAGCTTCTGCATGGTGAGCTTGATCTTGCCCGGCTTGGCCTCGGTCGTCGCGGCCGGCGCTGTGGTGGCAGGTGCCGCCGCGGTTTGCGCGGACGCGGCATGAAGGTTTGCGGCCAGCAGCATGGCGGCAATACAGATACGGGTGCGAAGCATAAGAATCCCCCTAGATCCCATTCTTGACTTGAAAGACGAGCATCGCGGGATGTCGAGTGTTCAGCATCCCGCAATGATGTGGGTTTAAAGATCAGAAGATCTTCACCGCGCTTTCGAGCGTCTTGTAGACGCCGTAGGCCAGCGGAACCGCAACGAACAGCCAGAACAGCGCCGCCTTGCCGTCGAGGCCGCCCGTGCCGATCCCGAACGAGCCGGTCTGCCCGGTATTCGCGCCCGCGGTCGAGGCCTGGAGCTTCGCCACCTCCGCTTCGCTCATGTACCATTTCGGATCGACCGGCTTGACCAGATGGTTGCAGATCAGACCCGCGATCAGCATCGCGCAGAGAATGTACATGGTGGTGTTGTAGAGCTGGTCACGCGGCACGCCCGCCGCGAGCTGGAACTCGCGGATGTAGTTGACGACGACGGGACCGATGATGCCAGCAGTCGACCACGCCGTCAGCAGCCGTCCGTGGATGGCGCCGACGAACTGGGTCCCGAACATGTCGGCAAGATAGGCCGGCACGGTGGCGAAGCCGCCGCCATACATCGACAAGATGATGCCGAAGCCGAGCACGAAGAGCAGTTTTGAGCCCATCGCTGCAAAGGTCGGCGCCAGTGCGTAGAGCACGATGCCGAGGATGAAGAACGTATAGTAGGTGTTCTTGCGGCCCATATAGTCCGACAGCGAGGCCCAGAAGAAGCGACCGCCGATGTTGAACAGTGACAGCAGGCCTGCGAAGCCCGCGGCGATGCCGGCGATCTGCGCCTTTTGCGCGGCGTTTAACGCATTGAAGCCGACGTCCGGAAGGCCGATCAGCTTGCCGGCGAAGATCTCCTGGAGCATCGGCGAAGCCATGCCGATGACGCCGATGCCGGCCGACACGTTGAGGCACAGCACACCCCAGATCAGCCAGAACTGCGGCGTCTTGTGCGCGTTGTTGAGATGGACGTGATGCTCGGAGATCATCGTCTTCTTCTCGCTCGGCGGCGTCCAGCCCTCCGGCTTCCAGCCGGTCGGCGGCAGACGATAACGGAACGCGCCGATCATCATGAAGACGAGATAGATGATGCCCATGGTGAGGAAGGTTTCCCAGACGCCGACCGAGGTCGGAGTCTTGAAAAAGTCCATCAGCCAGTTGGCCAGCGGCGCGCCGATCATGGCGCCGCCGCCGAAGCCCATGATGGCCATGCCGGTCGCCATGCCGCGCCGGTCCGGGAACCATTTCACCAGCGTCGACACCGGCGAGATGTAGCCGAGCCCGAGGCCGATGCCGCCAATCACGCCGGAGCCGAGCCACATGATCCAGAGCTGGTGGAGATAGATGCCGATGGCGCCGAGCAGGAGGCCGCCGCACCAGCAGCAGGCCGCCACGAAGCCCGCCTTGCGCGGCCCGGCCCGCTCGAGCCAGCCGCCCCACATCGCCGCGGAGAGGCCGAGGACGACGAAGAACAGTGTGTACATCCACCCCAGGCTTGCGACCTTCCAGTCGCACGTCGTGGTGAAGAGCTCCTGCCACAACGAAATGTCCGGGCAGGCCTTCGGCGCAGTCAACCCGATCGCGCGGGAGAGCGGCAGCCAGAACACCGAGAAGCCGTAGGCCATGCCGATGCACAGATGGATGCAAAGTGCGGCCGGCGGCACCAGCCAGCGATTGAAGCCGGCCGTCGCGATCGTGCGCTCGCGATCGAGAATTCCCGCGCCAGCGCTCGAAAGTCTCCCAGCGCTTTCAACTGTAGCCATACAATCCTCCCCTGCAGCCGCCCTTCTGAGCGCCTGCTGCTGCGATCCCGTTCCTCAGCCCGCGCGCTCCAGCTTGCTGATTGCGCCGCAATTCACCATCGACATGCGCCGGGATCACGAAGCGCATACGAGATGTCTAACCCCTTTAAGGGAGGTCTTATGCCGGACGCCGATGGGCGATGTCCCTTGGCCCATCGAACCACGCGCATGAATGCGGATAGCACAAGTTGGGTGCCGATGCGGAGAGCCAATTACCGGCGCGGCAATGTCGATAGACGAAAGTAGAAATCCGCAATTTAAGAGTGCACCGCGTCATTTGACTCTTCTATCGGACCATTCGCCTTTTCTATCAAAAACACGATACGCGCGTCGTTGCGCTCGGTGATCTCCACCTTGTCGCCGGTCTCGCGGATCAGATTCGGAATGTCGATCACCGACAGGGGATCGGTGCAGTGGACTTCAAGCTGATCCCCTGCGCGCAAAGGCTTCAGCGCCTTGCGCGTCTTCAAGGCCGGCAACGGGCATTTCAGGCCGGTGAGATCGAGAGTCGTTCTGGTCATGGCGGCACCATGGCGAGGCGGGTCGGGAGCGTCAATGCACGACGCTCAGATCATGTTGGCGTAGGATAGAAACCCGATGCTCTGACCGGGCTCGACCCGCGTCACCGCCTCGCCGAGCTCGACCAACCCATCCGTCTCGACGAGAGAGGACAGAAGCCCTGCGCCCTCGCGTGGAAACTTGATGGCCTCGAGCGCGCCGTCCTCGGCCTTGCGCAAGGAGACGCGCACATATTCGCGTCGGCCCTCCTTCTTCTTGTAGGTGAAGGCGGCGCGCACGGGAATCGGAAGCAGCGGCTCCGGCAGGCCGCCCGCGAGCGCCAGCACCGTCGGCCGCACCACATGGACGAAGGTGACGAAGCTCGCGACGGGATTGCCGGGCAAGCCGATCAGCGGCGTACCGCCGATGATGCCCATCGCGACGGGCCGGCCCGGCTTGATCGCCATTCGCCACAGCACCAGCGTGCCGATGCTCTCGACAGCGGCCTTGACGTGATCCTCCTCGCCGGTCGACACACCGCCGGTGGTGAGGATCAGGTCATGCTGGCCTGCGACCCGCTTCAGCCCGTCCGCGAGCAAGGCTTGCGCGTCGCGCAAGATACCGAGATCAGAGACCTCGCAGCCGAGCCGGCGCAGCATCGCCATCAGCATGAAGCGGTTGGAGTCGAACAGTTGCGAAGGCGCGCGCACTTCGCCCGGCGAGACCAGCTCGTCGCCGGTCGAGAACACCGCGACGCGGATGCGTCTGACGACGTCAAGCGTGGTCAGGCCGAAGGCGGCGGCGAGCGCGACATGTTGTGGCCGCAAGCGCTGGCCGGCGCGCAAGGCGACGTGGCCTTGCGGAATGTCCTCGCCGGCGGGCCGGACGTTGGCGCCGGGCTTGAGCCCAGGCGGCAGAACGATCCTGCCGCTCTCATCAATCCGCACGTCCTCCTGCATGAAGACGGTCTCGGCCCCCTGCGGCATCGGCGCGCCCGTGAAGATGCGCGCGGTATGGCCGGGCTTGATCGGATGATCGGCGGCACTGCCAGCCGCGATACGACCGTCGAGCGGAAACTCTTCTGCGTTCGCTTGCGGCAGGTCCGCATTGCGTACCGCATAGCCGTCGACCGCGGAATTGGTGAATGGCGGCAGCGGCAGCGGCGCGACGATGTCGCGCGCGAGCACCCGTCCGTCGGCATCCACCAGCGCCACGGTCTCGATGTCGGCGATCGCGTTGACGCGGGCCGCGATCAGGCCGACGGCGTCATCGACCGACATCATCGGCCCACCGAAGGCAAAGCAATCGTCGGACAGTTGCGCCATGATGCCTCGTCAGCGCGCGAGCGCGCTCTTTGCCATCGCCTCGTCGGCCGGCATTGCGGAGCGCAAGACGAGCGCGGCCACTGCCGGGATATCATCGAGATGGACCGTCGGCAGCCTGGTTTCAACCGCAACGTCGGTTGCAATCCCGACGATGCCGGGATCGTCGGGAAACAGTAGCGGCTTGGCATTGGCAGCGCGGTGCACCTCGATCTTGCGATGCGGTTCGCGCTTGAAACCTTCGACCACGACGAGGTCGACCGCCGACAGCTTTGCGAGCAGTTCCGGCAACCGCGGCTCGGCCGCACCGCGCAGCTCATGCATCAGCGCCCAGCGTTTCTCGGAAGCCACCAGCACCTCGGCCGCACCCGCCTCGCGATGGCGCCAGGAATCCTTGCCGGGCACGTCGACGTCGAACTGGTGATGGGCATGCTTGATCACGGAGACGCGCAGGCCTTGCGCATTGAAATGCGGAATCAGCCGCGTCAACAGCGTGGTCTTGCCCGCTCCGCTCCACCCCGCCAGGCCGATGATTTTCATTCCAGTTCTTTCTCCGCGAGGCGCAGGCGGTATGTGGAACCGCCGCTTCCACCGTCATTGCGAGCAAAGCGAAGCAATCCAGAATCCCCCAGCGGCAACGGTCTGGATTGCTTCGTCGCTGCGCTCCTCGCAATGACGAGGGAGGCGGCATTTCGTTTTCTCCCCACCATGCTTATATCGGCCTGAGCCGAATGTCATGCTAACCTCGCGCCCATGATGAAGATCGACAAAGCCCCGGTCCCCCTGATCGTCCCGAACCCGGACGATCCGCGCCTGACGCAGAGCGTCGTGGGCGTCGACCAGGCCGGCGCGAGGATCGAGACCAAGGTGCCGATGGAGCGGCCGTTGACACTCTATCTCAACGCCCAGGAGATCGTCACCATGATGACGATCGGCGACTATCCGGAGTATCTGGCGCTCGGCTATCTCCTCAACCAGAACATGCTGAAATACAGCGACGTCGTCACCGAGGTCGAATATGACGACGACCTCCAGGTCGTCGTGGTGCGCACCTCGCATCACACCAATTTCGAGGCGAAGCTGAAGAAGCGCACGCAGACCTCGGGCTGTGCGCAAGGCACGGCATTCGGCGACCTGCTGGAAGCGGTGGAAAGCGTGGCGCTGCCGAAGGCCGAGCTGCGCACCTCCTGGCTCTACCAGATGACGCAGACCATCAACACCATGCCCTCGCTCTATCTCGAGGCCGGCGCGATCCATGGCTGCGTGCTGTGCAAGGAGGGCACGCCGCTCTGCTACACCGAGGATGTCGGCCGCCACAACGCCGTCGACAAGATCGCGGGCTGGATGTACCGCCACGGCGTCGAGGCCTCCGACAAGATCCTCTACACCACGGGCCGGCTGACTTCCGAGATGGTGATCAAGACGGTACGGATGGGCATCCCCATCCTGGTGTCGCGCTCCGGCTTCACCGCATGGGGCGTCGATCTCGCCCGCCAGGTCGGGCTGACGCTGATCGGACGCACCCGCGGCAAGCGCTTCATCGCGCTCGCAGGCGAAGAGCGCATCGTCTACGACCAGAACCTCGCTTATGTCGAGGAGGAGTCGGCCAAGCACAAGCGCAAGGGTGAAGGTGGTGACGACTGAGATTCCGCCCACCGTGGGCGTGCTGCTCGCAGGCGGCCTCGCGCGGCGCATGGGCGGCGGCGACAAGCCGATGCGAACGATTGGCGGCCGCACTATCCTGGAGCGCGTGATCGCGCGCCTGAAGCCGCAATGTGACGGGCTGATCCTCAACGCCAATGGCGAGCCTTTGCGTTTTTCCGCGTTCGGATTGACCGTCGTCGCCGATGACGTGCCGGGCTATCCCGGGCCGCTCGCCGGCATTCTCGCCGCGCTCGACTGGACCGCGACGAACCGGCCCGGCATCAAATGGGTTTTGAGCGCCGCCGGCGACTGCCCTTTCCTGCCGCGCGATCTCGTCGCACGCCTGCATGCGGCGCGCGCGGCAGACAATGCGCAGCTCGCCGTCGCCGCGTCCGGCGAGCAGTCGCATCCGGTGATCGGATTGTGGCGCGTCGCCTTGCGCGACGAATTGCGTCAAGCTCTCGTCGTCGAAGACATCCGCAAGATCGACCGCTGGACCGCGCGCTATCCGCTCGCAACGGTGACTTGGCCGATGGAGCCGCTCGATCCGTTCTTCAACGCCAACACGGTCGAAGACATCGCGGAAGCCGAGCGGTTGGCGGCGCTGGATGAGCGTTCAGCTCAATAAAGTTGGATTTTGGGGAATTCGGTCAGCAATTGCGCCCACACGATCGCAAAGGCGATCAGGCCGCAGAGGCCAAAAAGCATCGTAAATCGCGGCAGCCGACCAATCGCGACCAGCAGCCAGGCCGGCAGGAAGAACAGGGCGAAGATCATCCCGAGCGGAAACACCGCGAGCCATTGAAACCCGGTGCCGTCACCCGGCGGGACGTGCGCGATGGCATAGAAGGTGTAGAGCCAGAACAGCGTGCCGGCGGCCGCGACAAAGGCGGCGATCATGCGGAAATTGAGCTGGGACGACAGGGGCATGGGTTGATCCTCGCCACATTGGTCGCTGTGGCAGGGCGGCGAGTTCACGGGCCGGACGTACCCTGAACCGGGTTGAGCCGCAGCGCGACCAAGGATCGTTCGATACCTTTACCGGTTGACGGTGATGATCGAGATTGTCTGGGGCTTCCTGGTATTCCTTGTCCGCGCGGTCAACTTCGCGCTCGATATCGCGATCTTCATCGCCGACTCGCAGTACCTTGCGCGGCTGACCACCGGCGCCGACAAGCTCGTCGAGGTCCCGCCGGATACCAAACCACTTCCGCCCGCGGCACAGCGCGCACTTGCCGAGGCGGAAGAGCGCGAACGCCTACGGGCGCAGCCTGATCAGGCCGCGAGCGGCACGATCCAGGCGTCATAGCCATCGAGCAGATGCTACCGGTTCTCTCTCTTGATTTACTGATTTACGCCGGCCGGAATCCGGCCCGCGACAGCGCCGCGCGGCTTTCGTCCGAGGCAAGCGCATCCAGAAAAGCCTGCACCGCCCGGCGCTGCTTGCGCGCGCTCACCAGCGCGAAATCATAATGCTCCTCTGCAAGCGGAATGAAACCGAGGCCGGATGCATGGGCGACCGGCGCGATGGTCATGCCCCAGTCGGCGCGATGCTGCGCCACCGCGGCAGCCACCGCATTGTGCGAGCGCGGCTGATTCCAATAGCCTTCGGGCCGCGCGCCGCCGAGCAGGCGGTCGATCAGGATGCGCGTGCCGGCGCCCTGGTTGCGGTTGACCATGATGCAGGCGGGATCGGCGAGCGCCACAGCGACGGCGTCCTTTGCGCTAAAGCCCTCGAAACGCCTGTCGCCCAGACGGAACACGATGCCCTGCATCCGCCGCCAGCCCGGCACCAGTTCGAGCCCGTCGGCGAGATAGGGCGTGTTGTAGGTCTCGGTCTTCTCGTCGAACAGATGGATCGGCGCGAGATCGCACTCGCCGCGCCGCGCCGCCGCCAGACCGCCGAGACTGCCCACCGCAATTGAGCGCACGCTCAAGCCCGCACGCGCAAGCGGCGCGGTGACGAGATCGAGCCCGGTGCAATGGCTGCCGATGATGACGAGATCGGGCACGCGCACATGCGGCGTGAACAGCGTCACCTCGGCCTCGGTGCCCGCCGGCATCTGGTCGGCGAGCGCATCGATGCGCAAAAATCCGTCTGCCTGCGCGAAGGACGTGATCGCGCCGGAGCCCTTTCCCGAGGGGTAGGCGATCAATCCGTCCCTGGCCTCGACCAGCGACACCATCACGAACTCGGTGCGGCCAAGCTCGGAGGCGATGCGCACGGGCACCATCGCACTCACTTTGGCATCCGCACGCGGCGGCAGGCCCGCCATCCGCCGTAACACCGGCACGATCATGTCGTGGAAGGTGAACATCGCAGAGGTCGGAAAGCCCGGCAGGATCACCACCGGCTTGCCGTCGCAGACCGCAAGGCACAGCGGCTTGCCGGGCTTGAGCGCGACGCCGTGGGCGATGATGCCGGGCTGGCCGAGGCGTCCGATAATGCGATGGGACACATCGCCCGCCCCTTTCGACGTGCCGCCCGACAGCACCAGCATGTCGGCCTCCGCCAGCGCCTCGCGCATCGCCGCCTCGAGCTTGGCCTCGTCGTCCGGAATGGCGCCGACGAAATGCGCCGCGCCGCCGTTCTCGTCGATCGCAGCCGCGACGATCGCGCCATTGGTGTCGTAGATCGCAGGGGGCGCGAGCACCTCGCCGGGTTGCACCAGCTCGTCGCCGGTCGAGACGACCGCAACGCGCGGCCTCCGCACGACCTTGACCTCGGCAATGCCGCAGGCCGCGAGCATTCCGATCTCGCGCGAGCCGATGATGGTGCCACTGCGCAGCAAGGCTTCGGCGCGCGCGATGTCCGAGCCGGCATAGGACACGAACTGGCCCGGCGAAGCCGCGCGCCGGACCTCGATCGCGCCCGTTCCCGCCGGCTGGGTGTGCTCGACCATGACCACAGCATCGGCGCCGCGCGGCAGCGGGCCGCCGGTTGCGATCGCCGTCGCCGTGCCGGAGGCGACCTGTAGCACCGGCGCCGTGCCGCAGGCGATGATCTCGCCGTTTAGGGCGAGACGCACGGGCGCGGCCTCGCTCGCCGCGGCAAGATCTGCGGAGCGGATGGCAAAGCCGTCGACATTGGAGCGGTCGAAGGGCGGCACGTCGATCGGCGCAAAAATGTCTTCGGCGAGTGCGCGTCCGAGCGCAGCCGCAAGCGTGCGGATCTCGCTCGGCAGCGCGCGGGGGAACAGCGCCGCTTCAAAGCGCGCCAGCGCCTCCTCGCGGGAGAGGATCTTGAGGAACTGCTCCTGATCGACCGAACCGCGGTCGCTCGGTTGCGGAATCTTGTTCATGCCGGAACCCATATCATTCCCGCATCAGATAGGCATCGACCGGCGCACCCGCCGCAAATCCTTCACTGTCGCCGGGAACGAGCAGCCATGCATCGGCACGGGCGATCGCCTGCAAGGACAGCTCACCGACCGCGAGCGGCAGCCACGCGCCTTGTTCCTCGGCCAGCAGCGCGATCTCCGCCATGCCGACATTTGAGGCGATCTTGCGGGCGAGCGGCATGGCGACGGATTTGCGCGAGGCCCGCGCCGACCGATGATCCAGCACCGGACAGGCCACCGCGAGCCAGGCCGCAAATGCCTGATCCGGCGCGCCCGGCAGCGCGATGACGGGAACCGATCCGAGCTTTCCGATCGCCGCGGTTCGTCCCGGCTGCATCGCAATGCCGTGGGCCAGGACCTCGCCGCGATCAGCCAGCGCAGCGACGGCAGCATCCTTGCGGCCGACGCCGCTGCCGCCGATCGTCAGCAGCAGGTCGCAAGCGCTGGTATCGAGCACGTTCGCGATCGAGGCCGCATCGCGCGCGCTTGCCTCAGCAGCAGTCACTTGCGCGCCCGCGGCGCGAGCCTGATCCTCAATGAGCTGCGCGGCCACGGTGCCGCCGGGCGTGTTGACGATGCGCAGCCGGGGACGCCGCACGCTCAAAGTCTTCAGTTCCGCAGCTCGCGCCAGCAGAAGCCCGGTCGCGCGAACAGGCAGGCCCGCGGAAACGATCGAGATGTCCGCGGCCATATCGCTACCCGTCCGCCGGACTCCCCGCCCGGGAAAACCTTCGGTGAGCACTTCAGTGATCGGCCCCGCCATATCGACCGCATCGGCATCGAGCACGCAGTCGCATCCCTCAGGCATCGCGTCGCCGGCATCGACCCAAACCGGAGGCGCTGCCAAACGCAACGGCGAGTAGGAGGACGCGCCGACGAGATCGCTGGCGCGCAAGGCCCAGCCATCCGAGGCAGCGATATCGTACGGCGGATAAGCACCGAGCGGCAGCATTCCGGCCGCGACGCAGCCGAGCACCTCGGTGAGCGGCAAATCGACCGGCGTAACCGGCTCGACGCCGCGCAACAGTGCGGCGAGCGCGAGATCGAGCGGTGTGAGGGACGGCGGCAGGCGCTGGGTCATCCCTCAGAAGGACCACGCAGCGCCCCGTTTGGCAACTCGCCTAATCGGGCTTCTTCGCGGCATCCGGAAAGAACAGCTGCTGGCCGTCGATCTTGTAGCCGGCGATTGCGACCTGGCCCTCCGGCGAGATCAGCCAGTCGACGAAGGTCTGCCCCAGCTCCTTCTTCACGCTGGGATACTTTTCCGGATTCACCAGCATCACGCCATATTGGTTGAACAGCCGCTTGTCGCCCTCGACGACGACGTCGAGATCGCCGCGGTTCTTGAACGCGATCCAGGTGCCGCGATCGGAGAGCACATAGGCATTCATCGCGCTCGCGGTGTTGAGCGCCGCGCCCATGCCCTGCCCGATCTCGCGATACCAGGCAGCCTTGGCGCTCGCGACGTCGATGCCGGCGATGATCCAGAGTGCGAGTTCGGCGGCATGGGTGCCGGAGCGGTCGCCGCGCGAGACGAACGGCGCGCCCTTGGCCTCGATCGCCTTCAGCGCGGTCGCGATGTCCTTGCCCTTGACGCCGGCGGGATCGCTCTTCGGCCCGATCAGCACGAAGTCGTTGTACATCACGTCGAAACGCTTCACGCCAAATCCGTCGGCGACGAACCTCTCCTCCTGCGGCTTCGCGTGCACGAACACGACATCGGCATCACCGCGGCGTCCGGTGTCGAGCGCCTGGCCGGTGCCTTGCGCGATCACCTTCACGTCGATGCCGGTCTTGGCCTTGAACAGCGGCAGGAGATAACCGAACAGGCCGGAGTCCTGCGTCGACGTCGTCGAGGCCACGACGATCGAGCGATCCTCGGCCGACGAAGTCGAACTGACCAAGGCGATGCCCAGCAGCATCGCGAGCGCAAGGAACGGGCGGCGAAAAGCCATCAGAAAACTCCACCTTCAAATCACGAGATCGCCGCGCAGGAAGGCCTGCGCCTCCGGCGTTGCCGGATGGTCCAGGAATTCGCTCGCCCGCGCGCGCTCGCACAGCGTCCCGCGCGCGAGGAAGACCACCTCGCCCGCAAGCCGCCGCACCTGGCCGAGATCGTGCGAGGCCATCACGATCTTGATTCCGGATTGCGCCGCGCTCGTGACGATCTCTTCCACCGCGCGCGTTGCGGCGGGATCGAGATTGGCGGTCGGCTCGTCCAGCAGGAGAAGCTCGGGATCGCGCGCGAGCGCCCGGGCCAGCGCCAGCCGCTGCTGCTCGCCGCCGGAGAGGAGCCTCGCCGGACGGTGCGCGAGATCGGCAAGGCCGACCCGCTCCAACAGCGCCGCCGCGCGACCGGTCCGCTGCGCGTGCGGCGCGCCGGCCTGCGCCAGGGCGTAGGTGACGTTGGCTGCGGCCGTGCGCCGCAACATCACCGGGCGCTGGAACACGAAGGCGCGCCGCGTCGGCGCCGGATCGCTGCGGCCACCCCAACTGATGCGGCCGCCCGTCGGCGTCACAAGTCCCATGCACAGCCGCAGCAGGCTGGTCTTGCCGGAGCCGTTGGGGCCGATCAGCAGCGTCGGCGGACCCGGCGTGATCGTAAGGCTGATGCGATCGAGGATCGCAGCCGCGCCCCTCCGGAGCGAGACGTCCTCGAGCACCATGGGAAGATCGCTGATCGGCGCCCGCATGGTCACCCCGTCACCCGCTGCGACCAGACGCGCGTGCCCCATGCGGCCGCGTTGATGGCGAGCACGATGACGATCAGGATCGCGCCGACACCCATGGCCAGCGGCAGATTGCCTTTGGATGTCTCCAGCGCCACCGTCGTGGTCATGGTGCGGGTAAAGCCGGCGATATTGCCCCCGACAATCATGACCGCGCCGACTTCCGCCGCAGCGCGGCCGAAGCCGGCCAGTAGCGCCGTGAGCAGGCTGAAGCGCGCATCCCACAACAGCGTCGTCATGCGGCCGAGCGCACCGACATTCATGGCGCGAAGCTCGTCGTGATATTCGACCCAGAGGTCCTCCACCGTCTGCCGCGTCAACGCGGCGATGATCGGCACGATCAGCACCGTCTGCGCGATCACCATCGCCGTCGGCGTGAAGAGAATGCCGAGTTCGCCGAGCGGCCCCGCGCGCGACAGCAGTAGATAAAGCGCAAGCCCGACCACGACCGGCGGCAGGCCCATCATCGCGTTGAGCAGCACGACCAGGACAGCGCGCCCCCGGAAATGCGTCAGCGCCAGCAACGCGCCGAGCGGCATACCGATGGCAGACGCCAGCGCCACTGCCGCAAGGCTCACACCAAGTGAGAGCCGTACGATCGCCAGCAGCGCAGGATCGCCGCTGAGGATGAGTTGCAAAGCACTGAGATGATCGGGCATGGTTCCCATAAGACGACATTCAACTGCAAAAATTCCGGCCTGCGTCAAATGCCAAAAAGAAAGCAAAGATATGCATAGGAATGCAGAATGGAATTTCTGACGACCGGTGAGGCGGCGGACTACCTCCGGTTGGGCGAGCGCAAGCTCTATGAGCTCGTCACCAACGGGGCGATTCCCTGTAGCAAGGTGACGGGGAAGTGGTTGTTCCCGCGCCATGAGCTCGATTTATGGGTGCTGTCAGGCCTGGCGCGCCCGGCGGGCATGAGGGCGACCGAGCCGCCGCCGATCGTCGGCGGCAGTCAGGACAGCCTGCTGGAATGGAGCCTCAGGGAGTGCGGCTCCGGCCTTGCTTCGCTCAACGAGGGCACCGCGCGAGGGCTGGAACGCTTGCAGCGCGACGAGGTGATGGCGGCGGCGCTGCATTTTCACGGCCTCGACAGCTCGGACAATTTCGCCAACGACGCCAATGCTGCCGCCTTGCGCACCGCGCCGGACCTGCACGATGCCTTGCTGGTCGGCCTGGTGCGCCGCGAGCAGGGCCTTTTGGTGCCCCCCGGCAACCCGAAGCGGCTGCGCAGCCTGCCGGACGTGCTCGCGCTCGGGGCCAGGATGGCGCTGCGGCAAGAGGGCGCAGGCGCGCAGATGCTGCTCGACGTGCTGCTCAAGCGGGCCGGCGCCTCCTTTCGCGATCTGCGCCGGCTGGATGCGCCGAGCCTCACCGGGCCCGACCTCGCCACCACGATCCGCGCCGGGCACGCCGATTGCGGCGTCGCAACGCGGGGGGCGGCGAAGTCGGCCGGGCTCGATTTCGTCCCGCTGCTCTGGGAGAATTTCGATCTCGCCATGCGGCAGCGCAGCTATTTCCGCCCGCCGATGCAGGCGCTGATCCGGTTCCTCAGCGAGAAGAAGCTGCGCCAGCGTGCCGAGGAGCTGACTGGCTACGATCCCTCGCCGGCCGGCCAGATCCGCTTCTCCGCCTGACCAACGTTGACGCCCGGCCCCAAATAGTTGCAAAAGAAACCAATTCAGCCGGGCCATACCCGGCCGCAATCAAATCAAGGGAACAGCGGCCAACGAGCCGCATGAGGGGAGGAATAGCGTGACTCCAGTCAGAACAGGACTGTCCGTCGTCGCCGCGCTCGCGGCCGTGACGCTGCTGTCGGGCACCGCCTCGGCGCAACTGTCCGACGACGTCGTCAAGATCGGCGTGCTCACCGACATGAACGGCCCGGCCTCGACGCCGACCGGCCAGGGCTCGGTGACGGCGGCGCAGATGGCGATCGACGATTTCGGCGGCAAGGTGCTCGGCAAGCCGATCAGCATCACCGTCGGCGACCACCAGCTCAAGGCCGACATCGGCGCGGCGCTGGCACGGCGCTGGTACGACGTCGAT
Organism: Bradyrhizobium iriomotense; assembly: GCF_030160715.1. Classification (GTDB taxonomy): domain Bacteria; phylum Pseudomonadota; class Alphaproteobacteria; order Rhizobiales; family Xanthobacteraceae; genus Bradyrhizobium; species Bradyrhizobium iriomotense. Next base: position 97,692 of record NZ_BSOW01000019.1, on the reverse strand, counting down.
CAGGTCGACCTCATCGTCGACGTCCCGGTGTCGGCGGTGGGGTTGGCGGTGCAGAACATCGCCAACGAGAAGAAGAAGCTCTTCATCACCCATTCGACCGGGACGGCCGACTTCCACGGCAAATTCTGCTCGCCCTACGCGATCCAGTGGGTGTTCGACACCCGCGCGCTCGCGGTCGGCACCGCGCAGGCCGTGGTCAAGCGCGGCGGCGACAGCTGGTTCTTCATCACCGATGACTACGCCTTCGGACATTCCCTGGAGCGCGATGCGTCCGCGGTCGTGACGGCGAGTGGCGGCAAGGTGCTGGGCTCGGTGCGGCCGCCGCTGGCAACGCCCGACCTGTCCTCGTTCGTGCTCCAAGCGCAGGCCTCGAAGGCGAAGATCATAGGCATTGCCGCAGGCCCCCCGAACAACATGAACGAGATCAAGACCGGCGCCGAGTTCGGCGTGTTCAAGGGCGGCCAGCAGATGGCGGCGCTGCTCGCGCTGATCACCGACATCCACGGCCTCGGCCTTCAGGCCGCACAGGGCTTGTTGCTGACGACGTCCTTCTATTGGGACATGGACGACAAGACCCGCGAATGGGCCAAACGCTATTTCGCCAAGATGAACCGGATGCCGACGATGTGGCAGGCCGGCGTTTATTCATCCGTGATGCACTATCTCAACGCCGTCAAGGAGACCGGCACCGACGATCCGCTCAAGGTCGCGGCGAAGATGCGGGAGAAGCCGATCGAGGATTTCTTCGCCCGCAACGGCAAGCTGCGCGATGACAATCTGATGGTGCACGACCTCTGGCTGGTGCAGGTCAAGTCGCCCGAGGAAAGCAAATATCCCTGGGACTATTACAAGATCCTCGCGACCATTTCCGGCGACCAGGCGTTCGGCCCGACCGATCCGGCCTGTCCGCTGGTGAAGAAATAGACGCGAACTCCGTGTCCCGGACGCGCTGCGGCGCGAAGTGCCGCTGCGCAGAGCCGGGGACCCACGATTCCACCAGGCACACACTGGGCCCTGGATCAGCAGCGCATCACGCCGCAAGCGCGGCGCGCTGCGCAGCATCCGGGGCACGAGACTGCCATGTCACTTCGCCACGTCGATCTCGCGGAAGTATTTCATCACACCCGGATGAATCAATTCCGGCCTCGGCGCGGCCGCGACGGTATTCGCCGCCGTGGTCTCGCAGGCCTGCGCGAGTTTCTTGCAGAACACAGACTCGACAGCGTGTAGCGTCTTCGCCAATCGATACGCGACATCGTCCGGCAAATCCTCGCGCGTAAGCACAAAGCTCCAGGAGCCGAGCGAGGCGATCGGCTCGGTCTGCTTCGGATAGGAGCCGGCCGGCACCGTCAGCGCCTTCAGGAAGGAATGCTTTGCGCGGATGCGCGCGATCTCCTCGGCGCTCGGCGCGATGAAGCGCGCACCGGATGCGCTCGATGCGACCGCGGCAAAGCCGGGCCAGCCGATGCCGGCGCCCCAGAGTGCGGCGACGCGGCCGTCTTCGACCATCGCAGGGCCGTCGCCGGCGCGGTCGAGATAGATCGCCTTGAAGTCCTCGTCCTGCTTGAGGCCAAGGCCGTCGAGCACATAGCGCGCCAGGATCGGCAGGCCCGAGCCCTTCGCGCCGAACGCGACCGGCTGTCCAACGAGATCGCGGATGGACTTGTAAGGACTATCCGCCCGCACCACGAACATGCCGGGATTGGAATAGATCGCCGTGAGAATTTTTAGCCGCACCGGCGCGCGGCCGATGCCGGCAAAGGCCTCGTAGGCCGGCTCGCCGGCTACCAAAGCGAGGTCGAGCTCGCCCTTCTCCAGCAGCGGAATGTTCTCGTTGCTGCCCTTGGTGTTGCGCGGGGCGATCGCGAGCGCGGGATCGGCCGTATTCATCACGTCGGCGAAGGCGTTGCCATAAAGCGGGAAACCGCCGCCGGGCGTGGCGGTGCCGAGGCTGATTGTCGTTTTCGAAATGGCCTTGTCTCCATCCTGTTGATTTTGGGCCGTGGCTGCGCCTGCAAACAGCACCGCGCCCAGCATGATCAGCGAACGAAGTTTCATGAGGGCTCCTCGGCGCCTGCTGCGTCAAACCGAACTCGTGACGATGTAGGCAGCCGCTCGATTTTATGGAAGCATGGCGGCAACGACAATAAAGCAATGGGAGGCGTCATGTTGGGAGTTTTGCGTCGCGGTCTTTTCGGTCTTGCTCTTCTTTCCGGCATCGTCGGCGCTTCACCCCCCGCCTCCGCCGCCGACTATCCGAACCGCCCGGTGCACTGGCTGATCGGCTTTGCCGCGGGCGGCCCGGTCGACATCGTGGCGCGGATCATGGCGCAATGGCTGTCGGATCGCTTCGGCCAGCAGTTCATCGTCGAGAACCGCACCGGAAGCGGTGGCAACATCGCGGCCGCCGCGGCGATCAACGCGCCGCCCGACGGCTATACGCTGCTGTTCGTCGCGCCCAACAACGCGATCTCGACCTCGTTGTACAAGAAGCTGCCGTTCGACTTCCTGCGCGACACGACGCCGGTCGCAAGCATCATGCAGCTCACCAACATGCTGGTCGTCTCCAACGCCATGCCGGTGAAGACAGTCCAGGAGTTCATCGACTACTGCAAGGCCAATCCCGGCCAAATCTCCTATGCGTCCTCCGGCAACGGCACCTCCGTGCACATGTCGGCGGAGCTGTTCAAGGCGATGACCAAATGCGACATGGTGCATGTGCCCTATCGCGGTTCGGCGATCGCCTTCCCCGACATCATCTCCAACAAGGTGCAGCTGATCTTCGACAACCTTCCCTCCGCGCTGGAGCAGGCGCGCGGCGGCAATGTCCGCGCGCTCGGCGTCACCTCGCCGCAGCGCTGGCCGAGCGTGCCCGATGTGCCCGCCATCGCCGAGACAGTGCCGGGATTCGAATCGGTCGGCTTCTACGGCATCTCGGCGCCCAAGGGCACGCCGGGCGAGATCGTCGATCTCCTCAACAAGGCCGTCGGCGAGGCGCTGAAGGACCCGAAGCTGGTGGCACGGCTCGCCGAGACCGGCGGCATCCCGAGGCCAATGACATCAACCGAGTTCGGCAAGCTGGTCGAGGACGAGACCGAGAAATGGCGCAAAGTGGTCGAGTTTGCGGGCGTTTCGGTCGACTGATGGGCGGCATTGCACTCTTGCCCAGGCCCCTGCACGGTCGGAGGGGTCTCGTCCCGACCAAAATTATCGAAAACAACCCCATGCAAAGGAGAAATGGCGGTCTGAACGGATGCGGTCGACGCCCGGTCAGTTGACACGTCGGGCAAAACAGGAGCATAAGTGCAACATCGCCAACTTCGGTAATTCGTAAGCGACACCTCGGGCACGGCTTGGGGGGAAGCGCCGGCATTTCGGTCGATCAGGGTCGGCATTGCACCCCCGGCTCAGGCCCTGTAAACGAACGGCGCACCGTTGCCGGCCGCACCTGCCGCGGCCGCCTCGCGGCGGGGCCTGTAGCTCAATGGTTAGAGCCGGCCGCTCATAACGGTCTGGTTGCAGGTTCGAGTCCTGCCGGGCCCACCAGCCTTCGCTCGCTTCGCGAGCTTCGGCTAGGCAAGCCGTTGCCGCAAGTGGTCAGCGAAGCGAGTGAAGGCTGTCGCGCCGAAGCCTCTCGGCGAAGGCGGACCGTTGACCGCAGGCTACGCGTGGCGCACCCACGCGCTAGACGGAAGGGCGAAGCATGTCCGGCGTAGCTGGAGCGCAGCGGAAGCGAAGACGGGCTGGGGCCGGATCGCGGACCTCGCTGGCGTACCAAGACAGTTGCGGCGCGGTCAAATAGTCTGACTGATAATTGAGGTTTCCAATTTTGGGGATGCGCAACTTTTGTGGGGACCTGGTCGCCGCGGCGAGCGCGCCAAAGAATCGACGCACCCTACCCCCCATCGTCTCCTTCAATTGTGGTGGACTTTCTTGGGATGTGATGCGCGCCGCTGCTTAAAGAGATAGTGCCGATTCATATCGCAGTATGTATTCCACCGGCCGGATGCTGAAGCCAAGCACTGTTCTCTTGTCTGGTAAGAACAGTCACCGGAGGCGCCAAGCCCTCCGCCATAGACACACCAAGGATAATCGTGTGCGGCATGAGCAGTGGTGACGGCTGCTAACAGCGTCAGTGCGACCAAGATTGTGCGCATGGTAGCTCCAATGGAATGCAGGACAATATGACCGCATTGAGCGGGCATCGAAACGACAAGGCGACTGTTGAGCTAGATCAACCGTTTTCGGGCTCTTAGCCGTTTCCCTTGGCGCATATACAGTGGGGTGCCCAGACAGTAGCCAAACATCAAAACGCACCATGGGCTGCTAGCCCATCCTTGCGGCGACTTACCGGAAGATAAGAGACAATCAGGCCAAGCTTCGGTGTAAACGCCGGACCTCCCGGGTGATTTACCAGTCCAGCGTCGTCACGCGCGATATCTGCTTTGTCCTAACGGGCGGTACGAAGGCGGACATCGCCGGAGATCCGCGTTGGGCCCACTTGCGGGCTCATGCGCCGCATCGAGTCCCAATCGCCGCGCAGGGGCTTGGAGGACCTAGTGCCCTGGGTTGTTGAGAACGTACAGCACCCAGCCACCTTCGCCATTCAACTGGATCTTGTATCGAAGCGTCTCCGGGTTGCCGGCGCCTTCGGCTTGATTGATGTTGTAGGCGATCTGCGACAGCGTATGCTTGCCGATAATGCCATCTTCTATTTCGTGAGCAGCCTGCTCATTGCCATGGAGAGTGATCCGGCAGAATTTAGCACCGTTGTTACGATCGATCCCAATGCTCTGAGCCTGACCCGGTTGAATTATCCGCATGAGGCTTTCATCTACGTGGCCCAATGTGGAATTGCTGAATACTTTCATCAACACCCGCCAAACATTCGCATCACCGCAATTCGGAAGACCGTCTAGTTGGGCGTTCTCGTAACGAGTGCGGGACTGATCCGCTTGGCGCTGTAGTTGGAGGTCCTGCGTGTTCGGGTTGGGCTGGTCCCAACGATTATGCGCGTCCTGTTCGCTGGTTTGAACTGGAGCGTTGGAAGCGACTGTGGGCTGTGTTCCGGTCGGCCAGCAACGGAAGGCGTCTTTGTGCTCAAGCACACCTTTGTCGGTGTAATGATCCTCGCGATAGGTTTCATTTGGATCATTCGGCTTGACGAACGCGACAGTGTGGTGGTTGCCGGGTCCATAGTATCCCTGCCACATCGTGGCCGGGCCGCTCGATGAGCTGACCGGTTCAACGCGCCATCCCTTCTGGTACTGGACGGAACGATCGCGGGTCTCACCGTTCTGGAGGGTGAATACCGGTTGCAGATTACGGATGGTGTTTCCATATTCTCGGCCGGTGATGCGGAGCGCGACCACAGCGTGCGGGTCCATATCCGGTGGAGGCACAGCGCATGTGAGGTCGAGTGCGAGTGCGGCGTTAGCGGACAAAGCGGTGGCAGTGGCCGCAAACAGTGCGGCTGCGAGTGTCTTCATGGCTCAGCCTTCTCATATCGTCTGTACGGTCCCCAACGACCGTAGCGGGTCCCAATCGCCGCGTTCTCGATGTGGGGTGGCGAACCGGGTTCGACGTGCGTAGGTAGGCCAAAGTGTTGTTCAAATGTGCCAGGTCGTCTGCGGCGCGAACCGACAAATCATTGGCGTGCATTCACAAGACCCTTGCCTCAACGCACCTTTAATTCTGCCTCGCTTGCGAGATGAGAGCCCAGGTCAGCTTTCTGCTGATTTCCGCCGCCTCGATAACCACTCGACAAGTCTCACAGGAACGAGCGGCAACAGACGGTGATAGCGGCGTTCTGCAGTTCCCGTGGGGTCTGGAGCAAAGAGCAGGCAAAAGGGCCGGCATGAACCAAGCGGAGAACCACTGCGCGCGATGCGGACGCAAACTGATCCATACGCCGGACATCAACTTGCAAGGCGTGGTCGTAACTGGCCGGCAATGGTGCGAGAACCACCGGTGTCCAAATGGCATGCAGGTGCCGATCTCGCCGCTGCTATACCACTGGTTGTCTTGGGGCGACCTGCCGGAGGACAAGAAGCTTATTGAACAAGGCTCGATAGCGTGGAAGCCATCACCACCTTGAATCAACGTGAAAGCCGAAGCTCTCGGGGCGACTTGCCAGTCCACCGTCGGCATGCGTGACTGAACGAACTGGCATCCTCGAAGCCGAGAAGCCAGGCGATCTTTGAGATCGGCAAACTATCCTCCTCCAGGTAACGCCTTGCCAAACTTGCCTTGAGCTGCTGTAGGATCTCGTTAAATGTTGCGCCCTCCTCGGCAAGCCTACGTGTCAGCGTTCTCGGGCTCATCCCAAGTTTCTTGGCAATAACATTCATCTTTGCGAGACCGTGCGGAAGTAGAGGCGAGGCTGTGTTCTCGACCTGAACGCGGAGCGCACTGGTGTTGCTCCTGCGCGAGCTAAGACTCTCTTCACAGAGCTCGCGCAGGATCTTGTTCAATCGCTTGTCGGCATCGACCAGCGCCCAATCGGCTGAGCCAACCGGGAAATTGATTTCGTCCGCAGCACCGCCAAATTCAAGGCTCTTTCCAAGTAGGCTGGCAAACTTCGCGATACCTTTCGGCCGGATGTGACTGATGGATATGTGCCTGGGAAAAAACTGACGGCCGCTCAACACGCGAGTTAGTCGAACTATTGCGGCAATACAGAATTCGATCTGCTGGAGATCAGCATGACGTGGAACCCCCGAATATACTAGCCGCAGTTTTGGTTCGTGGGCGTTTTGATACTGAAGCATGATCGCTTCATTTGTGATGCGGCTGTAGCGCGCGGCGCGATTCAGCGCATCTCCAAGTGTGTCGGACGATGCCATGACGTAATACAACAATCCGAGTTCTCGCAGATCGAACTCGCCGGCGAGGTGAAAGCCAAGGAAATCGTCTTTCAGCGCATGGGCCGCGGCCTCGAGGAAAGCGATCTGGTTGGACGCGCCGATACGTCGTTCGGAATCATCGATCTGGTCAAGCGCCAACCCGACGCGCGACAACAGCGGCTCTAATCTGACTCCCGCTTTGCGCACGCGGTCGGCAGCCAGTCGCGACAGTCCCCCTTGCACCATTGGCAGGTCGGACAATCGCTTGATCGATCGTCCAGTGGTAGTTCGCGACATTATTCGCAACCAAGTCTTTGGCGCAAAATAACAAGAGAATTCCTTGGCGGCAATCTAAATACCGCTTCGGTGAACCAGAGGCATGCGCAAGGCGCGAGATACCGGCGACACGTTCAGGTCGTTCGCCAAGGCCTGAAGCCGTCGTTCGTCGTGGCGCGGATCGGCGAGCGGCGTCCGAACGTGCCCTGGCCTAGCAGTTCATGCCCCTCGGGGAGCGGCGCAATCGCTACCGCCAGATGATCGACGCGGCAGTCGCCGAGGCCAAAGACCGGCGGGCGGCGTGACCCAATCCATCTCGCCTTGTCCCCGGCGGCGCAAGCCAACCGGGGTGGGGGCATTGGGAGAGCTGCAATCGTGCGGCTGGACACCCACCCTGCAAGGAGACTGTTTCGAATGAGACACCTATTCACTCTTGCTGCCGCCATGGCGGTGTTTGCCAGTCCCGTCATGGCCAGAGGCACGATCAAAGCCAAAACCGGCGACGAGGTCGTTGCCGACGTGAAGCCCGGCAACGAAGCCAAGGCTGACGCCAGCAAACCGGACATCTTCTTCCGCACATGCAGGGAGGCCCGCGCCGCCGGATACTCCCGCATGCGTGTCGGCGAGCCTGGCTATGCTCGCCACCTCGACCGCGACAACGACGGCATCGCGTGCGAGTAGCCATGAAGACGCGGCTCGCGACCGTCCTGACGTTGGCGACATTGAGCCCGGCGATGGCCGGGGTCCGCGTCGTCGACGGCGACACGGTGGACATCGACGGGACCCGGATTCGCATCCTGCAGATCGACACCCCCGAGACCTTCCGTTCTCGCTGCGAGAACGAGTACAAGCTCGGCCTCGCTGCCAAACAGCGGCTAAGCGAGCTGCTCGACAAAGGCGACGTGTCCTACACCCCTGACGGTCTCGGACCGGTTCGGCCGGACGTTGGCCCGCGTCTACACGGGCGAGGTCGATGTCGGCGAAGTCCTGCTCAAGGAGGGCCACGCCCTGCCTTATGTGCCCGGACCGGAAGCCAAGGCCAAGCGCCTCGCGACATGGTGCCCCAAGGGCAACTGACGTCCGTTCGTAAAATCACAGCGCAACAGAAGCCAGACCAATGAAACGATGTCTATCTGCACCACGCATTTGCCCGGAGTGTCAGCGCGTTTTCCAAGGCAACGGTTGGGACGGCATCGACGCCCATCTGGCGCGCGAAGCATGGCGACGTGATGCGATACGAACAAGCGTGGCCGTTGATCAAGTCCGGCCAATACAAAAGGAGCAACTCAGATCAATGAGACGATCCCTACTCGCCGCCGCAGCGCTCGCGCTGCTGATCTCCACTGCATCGGCAGGCGACTTCAGAGCTGCCGATATTGCCAAACTGCCGCAAGACAAAGTTGCGGTGATCAAAGCCAACTGCGCCAAAGAATGGGGCGACAATTTTCGGCTGCGGGAATACTGCGAAGATCTGAAGTACGAAGCCCTACAGAACCTGATTTCTCGCGGCAGCATCGGCCCGAAAGGGGAGCGGCTGTGAGAGGGATCGATGACCTGAGTCCGCTCGAGCAGGCCAAGATTGCCGCGAACGTATACGTTACGATGGCGGACGATTCGAAGCCCTTGCCGCGCAAGCGAAGCGAGCTGCGCTGGCAAGTGACGGTTGCTGCGGCAATCGACAAGCATGTGCTGGTGCGGTGGCTTGGAGCGCGGCCATGCGCTTGAAGCATTATCTGTTCGCGTTGGCAACGATGGCGCTGACGGCATCCCCGGCGATCGCCGCATCGGATGGCGGCAACGCCGCAATGGGCTTGATGCTCATCATCGTGATGATCGCTTGCTACTTCTTCCCGACGATCATCGCAGTGTTTCGCGGTCATCACAACACGCTGGCGATCTTCCTGCTCAACCTGCTGCTCGGCTGGACCTTCATCGGCTGGGTCGGCGCGTTGGTCTGGGCGGCAACCGCCGTGCAGAACATCAACCGGCTTCGGGACGGCTACTGATGGACGACCTCGTCATCTTGGCCTTCAAGATCCTGGTCGCCGTCTCTGCTGCGTTCGCTGGCGACTACTTCGCCGGTTATGTGCATGAGCGATGGCGGAAGCGAACCAAATGACGGAGCACAATGGAGCATCACAACGGCAAATGATTGAACATTTCGCGAAAACGATTGATCCAGCCCTCAACCGCCGGTCTGGAAAGGTCTTCTATTCGGGGCGCGCCGCCTTTAGTCGTCCCACTGATCTGTACCTCATCGGATTGAACCCCGGTGGCGACCCGACCACGCAGGCAGCCGAAACAATCGGCTCCGAAACCGCGCGGGTCCTGACGCAGCTCCCAGATCGCTGGTCGGCCTATAGCGACGAAAGCTGGCAAAACAGGAAACCCGGCACACACAAAATGCAGCCGCGCGTCCTTCATATGCTGCGACAACTCGAACGCGATCCTCGTGAAACACCCGCGAGCAATCTGATATTCGTGCGAAGTCGCCGGGAAACGAATTTGGCCGGTGGGGTCGACGAACTCGTCGATCAGTGTTGGCCATTCCACGAAGCAGTGATCGCCAGGCTCAAGCCGAAGGTGGTTGTCTGTTTCGGACAGACCACCGGCGGCCAGCTAAACCGCAAGCTCAAGGCGAATGCGCGGCCAATCGCGCAATTTGTCGAGAAAAACAATCGTGGCTGGGCGACCACAGCTTATCGTGCGGAAGGCCAGATCGTCATCGTCGCCACCCATCCAAGCATCGCCGATTGGACGAATCCCGAGGCCGATCCGACGCCATTGATTCAAGAGATGCTTCAAGCGAATTAAGCCTCTGCAACGGCCTTCTACCCTATAAGAGCTTTCACATCGATCGGCTTGACGCTGACACGGTCGTGCGAGCGCAGGCCGGATGGCGCATCTTGCACTCGATCGCCGGCATTGCCACTGCGGCCTACTGAACCTGTGCTCGCAGCGCGTTCCATAGAGCAAACAGCTCGGCGGTTTCGGGCGGGCCACCGCTGAGCGCGGTCTGCACGAGAACAAGCTTCAGGTCCGGATCGACAAAGACAAATTGTCCGCGAAGGCCTCGCAGCCCAAAACGTCTGGTGTCTGCGGAATACCAGATTTGATAGCCGTACTTCGTCAGCGGCGAGTCGGTCGGAAGCGCATTCGCGGCCGACGCCGTGAGCCAGTCCTCGGGAACGACGGTCTTGCCCTGCCAATTGCCGCGATTGGCCAGCATCAGGCCGAGACGCGCCCAGTCGCGCAGCACCGCATTGACATAGGCAAACGTAATTTCCTGCCCGGTTGTATCGATGATCCACGTCGCATCGGCTTCCGCTCCTAGCGGCTGCCAGAGCTTTTCGGCGGCATAGTCGGCTACGGTCCGTTTGGTGGCGGCCGCGAGCACAAGGCCGAGAACCAGCGATTCAGCCGACGAATAGGAGAAGCGCGCACCCGCCGCGTCGCGACGAGTGTTGAACTGCTTCACCGCAGCGAGGCTGCCGGGAGAGCCCGGCTCAACCGTCATACGTGCCAGCTTGTTGATGTCGCTGGATCGGTCGGCGTAGTCCTCCGAGAAGGCGACGCCTGAGGCCATCAGTAGCAGCGCCTTGATCGGGGTGCGGCCGTATTCGGTGTCCTTCAGACCGGGGACATAGGCTTCCGCGAGGTCGTCGATAGACCGGATGGCGCCCTCCTTCACGGCGATACCGATCAGCAACCCAACCACGGTCTTCGCCATCGAGAAGGACGTCAGGCGATCCGTATCGGTGCGACCGTACTGGTAACGCTCGACCAGAATCGTATTGTCTTTCGCGATCAGCAGGCCGGTGACCGGTTGACGATTGAGGTAGTCGTCGAGCGTCAACTCGAGCCCGGCGAAGCCATAGCGAATGACGGGTTCGCTCGCTGCGCGCGCCAGCGGGACTGATTGTTTCGGGGCCGTGATGGTGCGCGCAGGAAACAGCGCGTCATAGCGGCTCAGTGCTCCGACGCGGCAGCGCGTTTGGTCGACATACTCAATTCCCTTGCAACTCGGATACCCCTCCTTCTGGCCGAACTCGTCCGCATTCGGCCCGTCCGCACGGAAGCGAGGGCCGGCACCTTGTGAGGCCGGTGCTGCCTGGGCGAAGGCTCGATGCGAATTCAGTGTGAGCGCATCCAGCATGAAAGGGAATGCCACTGCGCAGGCGACGCAAAGCAGCCGTGTGAAGCCGCGTCCGGTCATTGAGCAAGCACCCAAGCTGTTGCAGCTGCGCTTGATCATAGTTGACCCCGATGCACTAGCCAATGTCCGCTTCGGGGTCATTCGCCGACATCCTGCCCGTACCAGACTTTGTCGGCTACGCCTCGCCTGTACCGCCTGCGGACATATTGCAAAACTGGCAGATTTCGCCCGGGCTCATATAACGACCCGACAGCTCAACTGCACACCATCTCAGCTGAACCGATCGGGTCGGAATGCCGGAAAGCTCGAAACATCGTTTTGATTTTCGATGAGACTTGCGACGATGCGGCTCGTCGCGCCCGCGAGCGTCATGCCGAGATGTCCGTGACCAAACGCGAGGATCACGTTTGGATAGCGTCGGCTGGGTCCGATCACCGGCAGTGAATCGGGAAGCGACGGCCGAAAGCCCAGCCATTGGGTCTGGACGGGTCCCAGATCCGGAAACAGCTTGCGCACACCGCGCTCGAGCACAGCGATACGATCGGGATTGAGGGGCGCGGACAGGCCGCCAAGCTCGACCGTGCCGGCTACTCGCAGACGGCCTTCCATCGGCGTGATGTAGAACCCGAGATCGACAGGGCTTACGGGCCTCTTGATGGGACAAGCCTCCATCGCGAATTCGATGTGGTAGCCACGCTCGGTATCGAGGGGAACGCTCTCTCCACCTTGCCGCGCGAGAGAGCGCGACCATGCGCCGGCGGCGAGAACGACGGCACGCGCATCGACAACGAGATCGCGGCAGGTGAGCGTGACGTGCCCGCCGTTCCCAGGCTCCAGCTGCTCGACACGAGAGCGTTGAAGCGAAGCACCTCTCGCTTCCGCCGCAGCCGCCAACCGTCGAGTCAAGGCACCGGGATCGACGATATGCGCCGCATCCGGAAAGAACACGCCGCCAGCCGCCGGAGGCAGCGCAGGCTCGAGCCTGGCGACTTCGCCCGGGGTCAACCTGTCGTGCCGGACACCCAATTCGTCTCTGAGCCGCGCGGCCCATTCGCTGTCCCCGGCCGGCATCTTCTCACGATAGAAATAGAGGCAGCCTTCATGGCGAAAGAGATCCGAAACTCCCGCCTGCGTCGCGAGATCGCGCCAGGCCGGAATCGCCTCCTTCAGGAGACCCGCCAATGCATGACCATTGCGGCGCGCGCGGGCCGGCATGGACTGCCAGACAAAGCGCGACAGCCAGGGAAGCAGTGCAGGCAGCCCAGCAAGGCGAATGGCAAGCGGGCTGTCCGAGGCGAAGAGCAAACTCGGCAGAGTGCGCAGAACGTCGGGGTTGCCGATCGGCGCACAGCCATAGGGCGCGATGGCACCGGCATTGCCGTATGAGGCTCCCGAGCCCGGCTCGTTCGGGTCGATGACGACGACCTCCCGGCCTTCCGCCGCCAGCCGAAATGCGATCGCAAGCCCGATGATGCCGGCACCGACGATTGCGACATCCGTTTTGATCGGCGCTGCCATGACGCTTCAGACTGAGCCGGAGATTTCGAGATGGCCGGCATTCAACAGCGCAGCGATGATCGAAAGCGCATGGCGCAGCTCATTGAGCGAAGGCGCCGCACCCAGGTTGATCCGCACGGCATGAGCGAGAGTTTCGCGTCCGACGGCGAATGCGTCTGCCGGAAGCAAGCCGACGCCACGCTGACGGCAGGCCCGGGCGAATCCGGCGCCTCGCCAGGGTTCTGGCAAATGCAACCAGGCATGCGGCGAGGTCTCGTGGGTCTGAACGTCGAAGGCCGCCAGCACCTCGCGCAAAACGGCTTGCCGCCTGCGCAGTTCCTCCCGCTGGACTTCGATGATCCGCGTCGCGGTCCCGTCTTCGAGCAGATTGGTGGCGATGAGCGCGGTGAGCGGGCTGATGCTCCAGCAATCGATGCGCAGCGCGGCCGCGACATTGCCCAGAACCGCGCGGGGGGCGACCACGAAGCCATAGCGAAGACCGGGCGCGATGCATTTCGACAGTCCACTGATATGAACCGTCAGCTCAGGCTCGAGGGCTGCGAAGGATGGAATGATGCGATCGAGCAACGGACGATAGACATCGTCCTCGATGATCAGCACGTTGTGGCGACGGGCGATTGCGGCCAGCGCACGGCGGCGCTCTTCGCTCAAGGTGACCGTCGTCGGATTGTGCAGGCTGGGCACGAGAAAAACGGCGCGAGGCCGCAAGGTCGCGCAGGCGGTCTCGAACGCATCCGGCCGCATGCCCTCCCGGTCAATCGGCAATCCCCGCAGGTCGAGCCCCTGCGATCGACACAGCGCGCCGATGCCCTGATAGGTGATGGCGTCCGCCAGGATGACGTCGCCGCGTTCGGCCAAGGCCCGCAGGACGCAGGCGAGGCCGTGCTGGGCGCCGTCCGTCAGGACCACGCGGCCGGCATCACCGTCTCCGGCGACGCCATTGAGCCAATCCGCGACCGCGGAGCGCGCCCATAGCGGACCTTCGGGCGGGTGATAGTCCTGCAAACTGCCGAACCGGCGATCCCTGGCGAGACGGGGCATCAGCGTCGACAACGCCTCGAGATAGGCTGACGTCGCCGGCCTGTTCACCGACAGATCGATCAATCCGGCTTCGTCGCTGGGCGCGGATTTGAAGGAGCTTTCTTCCGTCTCGCGTATCGCGATCAGGGTTCCGCGGCCGGGACGCGCCTCAACCAGACCACGCTGTTGCAAAGCCGAGAAGGCGCGTGTGACGGTCGTGACGTTGATGCCGAGCGAGCGCGCAATTTCGCGATGAGGCGGCAGCCTCTCGCCCGCTACGAGCTCGCCGCGCGCGATGCGCTCGCCGATGGCATCCGCCAGGCGCTGATAGATGGGTGCATCGCTTTCGGGCAGTTCCAGGTTTTCGAGCATACCGCGCCGGCGTCCTTGGCGTTCACCGTCCTCCGAACACTTCACCTATCATGCGCGAATACGTCAGACAATTCAACTTGTCTCCAGAGAATAAGCGATCGATGCCGAACAAACGTCCATATATCTGACCTAAAAATGTGCATAAGTTGGCATTGACGACCATATTGTCTGGTTGTACCGTCACTCAAAGGTGACTTGTATGGTCATACAATAGCTGAGGCACGAAGACGCGTTCTTGGAGGTCAGCGATGGTTTGGGCCAAGCAGGAGTCGGTGATTCCCGAGAGTTCGAGCGCGGCCGCGCAGCGCCGTCCCAATACATGGACCGCCCCGGGAAGCGTCAGCCGGGAGGCGGGTTCGGCGTTGACCCGCGAGCCGGCCAGCGACGGACGCCGCGACGCCAAGTTCGTCGATTTCATCGACGTCGAGAAAAACTACGGCTCCTTCCAGGCCGTGCGACGGCTCAATCTGAGCGTCGGGCGCGGGGAGTTCCTGACGTTCCTCGGGCCGTCGGGCTCCGGCAAAACCACGACGCTCAACATGCTGGCGGGCTTCGAGCGGCCGAGCCAGGGCGTCATCACGCTCGACGGCAAATCGGTCGACCGCCTGCCGCCCTACGATCGCAATATCGGCATGGTTTTCCAGAACTACGCGCTCTTCCCGCATATGAGCGTGGCCGACAACGTCGCTTTCCCGCTTTCGGTACGGAAGTATCCAAAGGCCGAGATTGCACCGCGCGTCACGCGGGCGCTCGACATGGTGAAGCTCGAGCGCTTCAAGGACCGCAAGCCGACACAGCTTTCAGGCGGCCAACAACAGCGCGTCGCGCTCGCCCGTGCGCTCGTGTTCGAGCCGGCGCTCGTTCTGATGGACGAGCCGCTCGGCGCGCTCGACAAGAAGTTGCGCGAACACATGCAGATCGAGCTGAAGCAGATCCACGAAATGCTCGGCGTCACGATCGTCTATGTGACCCACGACCAGAGCGAAGCGCTGACCATGTCGGATCGCGTCGCCATTTTCGACAGCGGGTCCATCGTTCAGATCGGAACACCCGACGCATTGTACAACGAGCCGGCAACTGCGTTCGTCGCCGGGTTCATCGGCGAAAACAATGCGCTGGACGGCGAGGTTGAAAGCGTCGGCAACGGGCGATGCGTCGTTGCCCTGCCGAACGGATTAAAGGTCGCTGCGCTCGCGATCGGCGACCTTCGTCCCGGCGCTCCAGTCCACCTGACGGTCAGGCCCGAGCGGATCGCATTGTCGAACGCAAACGGCCAATCGGACAATCGCCTTCAGGCGACGGTCGATGGCTGCATCTATCACGGTGATCATCAGCGTCTGCTCGCGCGCCTGGCGAGCGGACAGGTGCTGACCGTGAAGATCGGACCGGAAGCAACAATGGCGGCGGGCAAGGCCATCGAGCTCTGCTGGCCGGCATCCGATTGCCGGGCTTTTCCGGCGGGCGCCGTCGCGGACGGCAAACCATCGAACACGGGGAGTGGTTCATGAAGAGCGTATGCAGGACGAATTTGCTTGCTTTGGCGGGCGCCGCGATCATCTGTCAGCTTCAGCCCGTCGGCGCCGAAGAGCTCACCATCATGGCCACCGGCGGCGCATGGCAGGCCGCGCTGCGCCAAGCCTGGTTCGAGCCCTTCGCCAAGAAGGCGGGCGTCAAGTTCAACGAGCAGGAATACACCGGCGAGCTCGGCAAGATCAAAGCGATGGTCGAGACGGGCAATGTGCCAATCGATCTCGTCACGGTCGAGACCTCGACCGTGCTCCAGGGGTGTGACGCCGGCGTTCTGATCCGTATCGACTATTCGAAGGTCGCCGATCGTTCGCGATTCCTGCCGGGCACGGCACTCGATTGCGGCGTCGGCATCGACGTCTATGGCGACGTGCTGGCCTATGACACGACCGTGCTGAAGGAAGCGCCGACTTCGGTGCTCGATATCTTCGACACCAAGAAATTCCCCGGCAAGCGCGCCATGCGCAAGGCTCCTGCGCAAAATCTCGAATGGGCTCTGATGGCCGACGGTGTGCCGATCGCCGAGGTCTACAAGGTGCTGGGAACGCCTGATGGCGTCGACCGCGCCTTCAAGAAGCTCGACACGATCAAGAAGGACATCGTCTGGTGGGATGCCGGCGCCCAGCCGCCGCAGCTCCTCGCCTCCAAGGAGGTGGTCATGACGACGGCGTGGAACGGACGCATCCAAAGCGCTATCGATCAGGACAAGCGTCCATTCGCGATCGTCTGGGACAACCAGATCGTCGAGTACGACATGATCGCGATCCCGAAGGGCGCCAAGAATCTCGACCTCGCCTACAAATATCTCGCTTACGTGGCCCAGCCCGACGTGGGCGCGCAGCTCGGCCGCTTCATCCCCTATGGCCCGGTGCTGTCGGACTCGACCCCGTTCGTTCCCAAGGACGTCTTGCCGAAACTGCCCACCGCGCCGGACCACATGAAGAACTATCTGGTCGGCGACGTGGAGTTCTGGGGTGATCACGGCGAGGATCTGGTCAAGCGCTTCAACGCCTGGCTCGCCCAATAACAGCGCCAGCACCACGGGATCGGACCTTCTGCCCGATCCCGCACCACGCGAGGATCGCTTCATGTCGTCGATCGCAATGCCAACGACCAAAACATGGATCAGCGCGAGAGATCATAGCGACAGCCTGCGCCCGCTCGCGCTGGCCGCGCCACTGCTCCTGCTGTTGTTGTTCAGCTTCGGCGCGCCGATCGTGGCGCTGTTGTCGCGGGCGGTGTACGAACCGACCATTGCCAACGCGCTACCGCTCACCATCGCGGCGCTGCGGCAGGACAGCGGCGCCGGCGTGCCGGACGAGGCGGTCTTCCGCGCCTTCGCTATCGATCTGAAAGACGGCCAGGCCGCGGGGACCGTCTATGAGTTTGCCAAGAACCTCAACACCCGCCTGCCGGGCGCGCGCAGCCAAGTGCTACGCGTGGCCCGCCTCGCCGCGCAGGATCAGGCGATCACCAAAGAGGCCATGATCAAGGCAGCGCCACTGCTCGGCGAGGAGAAGAGCTGGAGCGCAATCCGGGTCGGAACGAACAGGTTCACGTCGTTCTTTCTCCTCAGCGCCTTCGACCTGCGCTGGACCGGTCAGTGGACGATCGGTGCCGTTCCCGCCGATCAAGCGGTCTTCCTGCGTGTCTTCGGCCGCACCTTCCTGATCGCGACACTCGTCACGCTGGCGACGCTGGCGCTTGCGTTTCCGCTCGCATATTTGATGACCAACCTGCGACCGGCGATGGCCGCCATCGTCCTGGTTCTGGTGCTGCTGCCGTTCTGGACCTCCATCCTCGTGCGCACCGCCGCCTGGACCGTCATCCTGCAGAAATACGGCATCCTCAACGATCTCATGCTCTGGCTCGGCGTGACATCCGACCGCATCGAGCTGATGTATAGCCGCACCGGCCTCATCATTGCGATGACGCACATCCAACTGCCTTTCACGCTTCTTCCGATCTACAGCGTGATGCGCTCGGTTCAGCCCTCGCAACTCAGGGCAGCCCAATCACTCGGCGGTCGTCCCTTCACCGTATTCCGGCGCATCTACCTGCCGCAGGTCATGCCGGGAGTTCTGGCCGGCTGCCTGCTCACCTTCATCCTGTGCCTCGGTTACTACATCACGCCCGTGCTGATCGGCGGGGCCAGCGACCAGCTCATCAGCAACTTCATCGCCAACTACGTCAATGCCGAGCTCAACTGGGAAATGGCCGCCGCGCTCAGCTTCGTGCTGCTCGCGTCCACGCTCGGCCTGTACATCACGATGACGCGCTATCTCGGCCTCGACCTCTTCAAGATGGGATGAAGCGCCATGTTGTTGTCGCCATATCCGACCAATGCCGAACGGATCCGCGTCGCAGCGCTCTGGTTCTGGTGCGTGTTGGTGCTGATCTTCCTGGTCGTGCCGATTTTCGTGCCCGTGCCGCTGTCTTTCAACAGTGGCTCCTTCTTCACCTTCCCGCTCGCCGGCGTTTCGACGCGCTGGTATGAGGTCGTGCTCGGCACGCCGCGTTGGCGCGCCGCAATCGGCAACAGCCTGCTGATCGGATTTGGCACGACCATCCTGGCGACCGTATTGGGAACGCTGACTGCGATCGGCCTGTCCGATCCCAAATTTCCCGGACGCCGGTTCGTCGTGCCCCTGCTGATTTCGCCTCTGATCGTCCCCGTCGTCGTGACGGCGGTCGGCACCTACCTCTTCTACGCACGCATCGGCCTCGCCAACACCTACGGCGGCATCATCCTTGCGCACACCGTTCTGGCGAGTCCGTTCGTCGTGGTGACCGTCAGCGCCAGCCTGGCGGGCTTCGACCGCAACCTGATGCGGGCCACGTCCATTCTCGGGGCCAAGCCGCTGACCGGATTCCTTCGTGTCATGCTGCCGCTGATCCTGCCCGGTGTCCTGTCAGGCGCCGCCTTCGCCTTCGTGACGTCGTTCGACGAAGTCGTCGTGGTTCAGTTTCTTGCTAATGCCCAGCAGCGTACCCTGCCGCTCGAAATGTTCACGGGCCTGCGCGAGCAGTTGAGCCCCGCGATCACGGCGGCGGCCACGCTGATGATGGGCTTGTCGATCCTCTTGCTGATCGTCGCGAATTTGCTTGCGCGTCGATCGCGGAAGAACGCCGGCGCTGCATCCGAATAGGCGGCGTCGGACGAAATCTCTGTGAGAGGCGTTCCTGCATGTCTTATCACGCAACGGTCAACGGCACGCGCTGGACTTTCGCCGACCTGAAGACCCTGCTTGCCAAAGCCTCCCCGGCGCGCTCCGGTGATGCCTTGGCCGGGATCGCGGCGCAGAGCGCCATCGAGCGCGTCGCAGCGCAAATGGCGCTCGCCGACCTCCCGCTCAAGACCTTTCTGAACGTCGATCTCGTGCCGTACGAGGAGGATGAGGTTTCCCGATTGATCCTCGACGGCCATGATCAGGCTGCCTTCGCGGCGATATCGCATTTGACGGTCGGCGCGTTCCGCGAATGGCTGCTCGACGCGCGAACCACGACGAGCGATCTTGCTGCGCTTGCTCCGGGCCTGACGCCTGAAATGGCCGCCGCCGTCTCGAAGATCATGCGCGCGCAGGATCTGATCGTCATCGCCGCCAAATGCAGCGTCACGACGGCCTTCCGCAATACGATCGGGCTTGCCGGACGGCTCTCGACGCGGCTGCAGCCGAACCATCCGACCGACGATTCCCGCGGCATCGCCGCCAGCCTGCTTGATGGGCTGCTGTTCGGAGTCGGCGACGCCGTGATCGGCGTCAACCCGGCGACCGACAGCGTAGAAGACTATGTGCGGATCGTGACGCTGCTCGATGAAGTCCGGCAGCGTCTCGACATTCCGGCGCAGAGCTGCTGCCTCGGCCACGTCACCACCGCGATCCAGGCCATCAATCTCGGCGCCCCCGTCGATCTCGTCTTTCAATCCATCGCAGGCTCGGAAAAGGCCAATCGCGGGTTCGGGATCGATCTATCCGTTCTGGCGGAAGCTCATGATGCCGCGCTTTCGCTCAACCGCGGCACGGTCGGCAAGAACGTCATGTACTTCGAAACCGGGCAAGGCAGCGCCTTGTCCGCAGACGCGCATTTCGGGGTCGATCAGCAGACGATGGAAGCGCGCGCCTATGCCGTCGCGCGGCGGTTCAAGCCGCTGCTGGTGAACACGGTCGTCGGCTTCATAGGCCCCGAATATCTCTACAACGGCAAGGAAATCACGCGAGCCGGGCTCGAGGACCATTTTTGCGCCAAGCTGCTCGGCCTGCCGATGGGCTGCGACGTCTGTTACACCAACCACGCAGAAGCCGATGCGGACGACATGGACGCGCTGCTCACGCTGCTGAGTGCGGCCGGGGTGACGTTCGTCATTGCAGTCCCGGGCGCCGACGACATCATGCTGAACTATCAGAGCCTGGCGTATCATGATGTCCTCTACGTTCGCCAAACGCTCGGCCGGCGATGCGCGCCGGAGTTCGAGGATTGGCTGCGCAAGACGGGGCTCACCGATGCGGACGGGCGTTTGCTTGAGAGGCCGGCGTCCGCAGCCATCGGCCCGGCCGTGGCGCTGATCGAAGCCATGGAAGCCTGATGATGCCGGACCGTCCACCAGATGAAAGCGGTCAGCTCGCAGTCGCCAGCCACCTCGCGCCGCTGCGACGCTTCACGCCGGCCCGGATCGGGCTCGGGCGAGCCGGATCCGGACAGCTGACAGCGACAAACCTCCAGTTCATGCTTGACCACGCGCGCGCACGGGACGCGGTTCACGCCGCGCTTGATTTCGAGACTCTCGGCCAATTGCTTCGCGAGCAGGGCTGGCGCGTCGCTCGCGTCCACAGCGCCGCCAGCGACCGGTCGGAATATCTGCGCCGGCCGGATCTGGGGCGACGTCTGTCTGCCAGCGGGCGCGCTGTCGTCGAGGGAGCGACGCGGGGAGATGACATCGCGATCGTTGCCGCCGATGGTCTGTCGGCCCTGGCCGTCGAGACCAATCTCCTGCCGGTGCTCGACTGTTTGCGACCGCTCCTAGTGGCGCGCGGCCGCACCATCGGCCCGCTGGTTGTCGTCGAACAAGGACGGGTCGCCATCGGCGACGAGATAGGCCAGTTGCTGGGCGCCAGGCTGACTGTGGTTCTGATCGGCGAGCGGCCCGGTCTGTCGGCTGCCGACTCGCTCGGTGCCTACATCACCTGGCGACCGATGATCGGCACGATGGATTCGAGCCGCAACTGCATATCCAATATCCGGCCCGCAGGGCTTTCGCCCGGAGAGGCGGCCGCGCAGATCATCGACATTATCGAGCAGGCATTTGCGTATGGAGCGACAGGCGTTCGGTTGAATGATCTTCGTTCCACGGCGCCCGGTCTTCGCACAATTGCGAACGCCCCTTGATTCGAGGTGATGCGAGGCGCAACAGCTCCACAGCTGTGGGCGGCCGCTGCCTTCACCCCAGATCATCAAACACGCGACGCAGATTGCCCTTGTGGCTTGCCAGAAGCTTCGCCGCTTCGGTCCTGTCGTATCCAAGCACCACGAGCGCGGCCAACTTGATGTCGCCGCCGGTCTCTTCCAGGGCGGAGGCAGCTTGCGCCTCGCTACAGCCGGCAATGCGGGCGACCATCGCCTCGGCGCGGCGCTTCAGCTTCGCGTTCGTGGGCAGCATGTTGACCATCATGCCGCGGTAGACGCGACCAAGGCGCAGCATGATGCCGGTCGACATCAAATTGAGCACGATCTTCTGGGCGGTGCCGGCCTTCATCCGCGTCGAGCCGGCGATGAGCTCCGGCCCGGTCTCGACCAGGACAGGATATTTCGCTGCCGCGAGCAGCGGGGCCTGGCGGTTGTTGGCAATGCCGACGGTCACGGCCTGGTACCGGCCGGCCTGGCGCAAGGCGGCCACAGTGAACGGGGTCGTGCCGCTCGCCGCAACCGCAATGACCACGTCGTGCGCTGATAGCCTTGCCGCATCGATCTGGGCGATCGCGTCGTCCATGTCGTCTTCCGCGCCTTCGACGCTGGTGACAAACGCGCTCTCTCCGCCCGCGATGATGAAGTGGACCCGTTGCTGAGGCCAAGCGAAGGTGGGCGTCAGCTCGGCGCCGTCCTGGATGGCCACCCTGGCCGACGTCCCTGCGCCGACATAGACCAGGCGCCCGTCATCTCCGAGCGCGTCCGCCGCCGCATCCGTCGCCGCGGCGAGCGCAGGAAGACATTGGCCAACGGCTGCGACCGCCGCGAGCTGACCTTCCCACATCGCCTCCAATGCCGCGGTCCCGGACCACGCGTCCAAATCCGTGAAGCGAGGATCGACGGCTTCGGTTGCATTGGCGCGATCCGTTCGTTTCATGGGCTTGTACCACCGTAACGGCCACTCTGCGTTGGCGGCCGGCCTCCCGCCAGCCAAACACATGTCGCCGTTCATCACATCCTCGGGAATGCCAGCGCGACCGGCAGACTAACATGGATCCCGGCACATGGGTTCCAGTCCCGTCTAAGCTTTCCCGCTCACCTCCAGGCCGCGCAGCGCGGCGGGGATCGTAGCCGGCAGTCGCCCCAGCCGTTGAACGGCGGCCAGGATGGCAGCGATATAGCCGTAGGGGCCAAGTCCGCAGATCACGGCGGTCGACGCGCTGGAGATGATCGAATGCCGGTGCAGCTCGTCGCGGGCGTGGATGTTCGAGATGTGGACCTCGATCTTCGGGCCATCGAAGATCTTCAACGCGTCGATCAGGGCGATCGAGGTGAACGAGAACGCGGCTGGATTCATGATGATCGCATCGGCGCTGCCGCGGGCCGCGTGGATCAAGCCGATGAGCTCACCCTCGACATTGGATTGATGGAACGCAAGCGAGACGTCCAGAAGGCTGGCGACCTCATTGCAGCCCGCCTCGATTTCACCAAGTGTCGTCGAGCCGTAGATATGTGGCTCCCTAATGCCGAGGAAATCGAGATTGGGGCCGTTCAGGATCATGATCCGCGTGGCCATCGGGCCGCTCCTTCTTTCGACGGGACCTGACTGGCCACCGAACCAGTTTGCGGGTCCCGTGACCAGTCGCCGGAAGAGCACTATCTCGACCTGATCCTGCCGCGCTCTGACGTCGCTGAACACCCCCAAAAAAATGCCGTGCCTGATGGCACGGCCAGTTTCAGGGAGCAAACCGGCGCGTGGACAGCCCGCTAGCGGGGCCGGCATTCCATCGCGGCGGAGTTCGGGATCGGTCGACGGTCCATGTCAGGCGATGCTCACCATTTGAGGGCTGCGGTGCGCACCGGATGGTCCCACAGCGCCGTCGTCTCGGCATCGAGCAGGCTTAGCGTGAGCGAGCAGCCGGCCATGTCCAGCGAAGTGACGTAGCTGCCGACCAGCGAGCGGCTGATGCGCAGGCCGCGCTTCTCGAGCAGTTTGCGCGCCGCTTGGTACATCAGATAGAGCTCGATCGTGGGCGTGCCGCCGAAACCGTTGACGAGCAGGAGCGCTTCGGTCCCCGCGCGTGCGTCGAGATCTTCCGCGATGGCCGTCGTCATCTCGAAGGCGATGGCATCGGCCCGCTCCAGCTTGACGCGGCGACGCCCGGGCTCGCCGTGAATGCCGACGCCCATCTCCATCTCGCCTTCGCCGAGCGCGAAGGTCGGCCCGCCCGCGGCCGGGACCGTGCAGCTCGTCAGCGCCACGCCCATCGAACGCGTCTGCGCATTGACCCGCTCGCCGAGCGCGACGCAGCCGGCAAGATCAAGGCCCTTCTCGGCCGCCGCGCCGACGATCTTCTCGACGATCAGCGTCCCGGCGACGCCGCGGCGACCGATGCTGTGGGTGGAGTTCTCCACCGCGACATCGTCATCCGTCACGATGGTCGCGAAGCGGCCTTCGGCGATCTCCGCCGCCATCTCGAAATTCATGCGGTCGCCCGCGTAGTTCTTCACGATGAACAGCACGCCGGCCTCGCTGGCGACGGCCTGCGCGGCCTCGACGATCTGGTCCGGCGTCGGCGACGTGAAGACCTGCCCCGGACAGGCGGCGTCGAGCATGCCGTAACCGACGAAGCCGGCATGCAACGGCTCGTGCCCGCTGCCGCCGCCGGAAACCAGCGCGACCTTCTTCCGGTTGGGCTCACGGCGGCGCACGAATTTGCGTTCCGGTCCCAGCGTGACGAGATCGGCATGCGCCGCGGCAAAGCCGTCCAGGCTCTCGGCCAGGACATCGTCGACGGAATTGATGAACTTCTTCATGCGACCCTCCCCATCACTGATTTTCCTGCCTCATTCTTTTTCCTGCATGATGGCAATCAGCCGCCGCGCGAACTCCTGGAGCAGCGCGTCGAGCTGAGCATTCCGCTTGCCGCTGCCGAGATCGGGCAAATGCAGAGTCAAGGTCCGCTCGTGCGGTCCCTCGGTCAGCCGGCTGATCCTGCGCGGATGGGCGCGCGCATAAGCGCGCAGAAACGCTGCCTTGGCCTGCGGAGGGAAATGGCAGACGTCGAAGATTGTATTGAGATGTTGCACCGGGATCGGCACCGGATAGGCCGGATTGGAGATCTGGCTGACGAAGCTCCGGTTCTTCCCCATGGCATGGGCGAGCCGGAGCCGCATTCCCGAGGGGCGCTTGTCCAGGACCTCCTTGAAAATGCGCTTGTAGACGGCAACGGCGCCGGCTTCCGCCGGTTCATCGGCAACGGCGTCAGTCAAGTCCCACCTCCGCCGCCCAGACGATCGATCGTTTGCTTGATCTGCGCAAGCGCGGAAACATTCACGGAGAGCTCGCGCAGCCCGCAATCGAGCAGCGCAGGAATGCAGCGCGGGTCGCTCGCCATGTCCCCGCACAGGCTCACCGGGATCCCGGCGCGCCGGCCGTGCTCCGCGGTCCGCGTGATCAGTTCGATAACGGCCGGATGCAAGGGATCCATCATAGGCGCGAGAGCTCCATTCGAGCGGTCGCAGGCAAGGACGTATTGCGCAAGGTCGTTCGAGCCGATCGAGAAGAAGGCGCTCTTGAAGCTGGCGATCGAAAGCGCCGCCGCCGGCACCTCGACCATGATTCCGAGCTCCGGAAGCATCGCGGCAGTGCCCTTCGCCTGCAAGCCCTGCACGATCTCGGCGAACAGCTTTCGTGCCGCCTCGAGCTCGTCGGCTGAAGTCACCATCGGAAGCATGACCTTGAGATTTCCGCGCACCGCGGCCCGCGCCAGCGCGCGGAGCTGAACCGCAAAGATCTCGGGCTTGGCGAGACAAAGACGAAGGCCGCGAACGCCGAGGAAGGGGTTTGCCTCGCCATCCGACGTGAAGCCCGGCACCGGCTTGTCGCCTCCCGCGTCAAAGGTACGGATCGTCACCGGACGCCGGTCGGCCCAGCGCAAGACCTGGTCGTAGACCTGAAACTGCGTCTCCTCGTCGGGCAGGCCGCGCTCCGACAGCAGAAACTCGGTGCGCATCAGGCCGACGCCGTCGGCATATTGCGCATCCGGATAGTCGAGATCCTCGACCCGCTGGATGTTGATGAGAAGCTTGATCCGTTCGCCGCGCCAGGACGCCGCCGGCCGCCGCAGGATCGCTCGCGCGGAGGCCCTGCTCTTGCGGTGCATCTCCCGCCGCTTCTCGAACAGGCCGATCTGCTCGACGCTGGGATCGAGCTCGAGCGTTGCGCCCTCGCCATCGAGCAGCGCCGTGGCTCCTGCCGCCGGCACCGCGCCGAGCTGCACCACCATCGGGATGCCGCGGGCGCGCGCCAGCATCGCGACGTGGCTCGTGGGGCTGCCGTGCAGCAGCGCCAGGCCGCCGCCACCGGACCAGTCGATCTCGAGGAAGCGCGAAGGCGGCAGATCGTCGGCGCAGACGACCGCACCGCTCGGAATTCTCAGCGCATGGCCCTCGCCGCCGCGCAAAATGTTCAGCACGCGATCGCGCAAATCGGCAAGGTCCGAGCTGCGCGCCTTCAGATATTCGTCCGGCGCTGAATTATAATCCGCGATCTGCTCGTCGAGCGCCGCGCGCCAGGCGGCGTCCGCGGCCTCCCCCTCGCCGATCGACGCGAGGATCGCGCTGATCAGGTCCTCGTCGTCCAGCAGCGCAACCTGGAATTCCAGGATTTGCGCGGCTTCGCCGCCGGCGATTGCGGCAAGCTCGGCGATCTGCCGGCTCGCGGTGTCGATCGCACTCCGCAGCGCAAGCGCTTCGTCGACCAGGGTGCCGGCGACCCGTTCGCCGTTCGCGCCCGCATCGACCCGGACGAACGGCCCCTGGGCAAAACCGATCGAGGCGGTTCTGCCGCGGTAGGCCAGTCCTGAAGCGCTGTCTCGCATGCTACGCCGTCCCATCCGGAAAATCGGTCGCGATCAGATCGACCAGCGCGGTGACGGCGGCTTCCGCATCACCGCCGAACGCCTTGATCTCGATGATGCTGCCATGGGCGGCGCGCATGGCCATGATCTTGGCCACGCTCTTGGCATTGATCCAGTCGGCCGCGCCGGCAACGCGGACGGAAATCTGCGCCTCGAACTTCTTGGCAAGCTTCGTCAGCTTGACTGCGGGACGCGCGTGCATGCCGACCGCGTGCACCAGCCGCACGTTGCCGGTAAAGAACTGTCCGTTCACATTTGAAGTTTCCAACATAGCCATATTCCGTCATCGCTTCGCCGACGTCAGTCGGCAGAGAGTTCCTCAGCCACCGCCCGCACCTCGGCGAGCGAGCTGCCGCCAGCCGCTTCAGTCGCCGCCATCACGGCGCCTTCGACGATCGGCGCGTTGCAGACGACGACGAGATCCCGCCGCTCGGGGTCCAGCATCTCGACCGCCATTTCGCTGTTGGTCTCGGCGCCGCCGAGATCGACGAGGATCGCAACGCCCTTCGGCGACCAGGCGTCATTGATGGCATCGACGATCAGGGCGACGCTGGTGCCCAATCCGCCGTCGGGATTGCCGCCGCAGAAGGCGACCTTGATCTCACTGCCGACCATCTGCCGCACCATGTCGGCGGTGCCCTTGGCGATGTCCTTGGAATGCGAGACGATCACGATGCCGACAGTGTCGTTCATGCCCGTCCCTCCAGGCTCGCGCACACCGCTTGCAGAAGGACGCAGCTCGACCGCGCGCCGGGGTCGACATGTCCGACGCTGCGAGCTCCGAGGAACGATGCCCGTCCCTTGGTTGCCTGCATCGGCGCGGTCCGTGCCGCGGCCTCGGCGGCCGTGGTGCGAATTCGCTCGACGATGTCGGGCTGGCCGGCATCCGTCTTCAACGTCTCCAAGACAGGAACGAGCACGTCGAGCATGGTTTTCTCGCCGGCGTGTGAGCGGCCGCGCTTGCTCACCGCGTCGACCCCGCTTGCGAAGACCTCGGCGAGATCGTCCGGCAAATGCTTGTCATGCGAGAGCGCCTCACCCGCGGCCAGGAAGAAGCTGCCATAAAGCGGCCCCGACGCGCCGCCGACGGTCATCACCAGGGTCTTGCCGATCGTCTTCAACGCCTCGTCAAACGGCTGCGCTGAGATCGCATCGAGCTTGCCGAGCACGGCCTCGAAGCCGCGCTTCATGTTCGTTCCGTGATCGCCATCGCCGATCGCCTGGTCCAGCGTCGTGAGCTCCGGCGCGCTGGCGATGACCTGCTCGGCGGCCACCTTGACCAGCGACTTGAATGTCTCGGGTTGCAACGACATCGATTCGTCCTCAGTGGGTAGCTGCGGGGATACGCTGTCCCGCGCCGTCGAAATAAAGCGGATGCATCAGATGCAATTCAATCTCCTGACCGGCCTGCAGCGCCTCACGTGGATCGGCCAGCGTCACCAGCATCTGGCCCTTATAGTCCAGGTGGACGTGATTCTGCTCGCCGAGGTGCTCGACCCGGTGCACGCGGCCGACCAACGGCCCGCCATTGCGCGCGGCAAGCTGAAGGTGCTCGGTGCGGACGCCGACGGTCTCCGTCCCCGCCGGGAGCGCGATTTCGGACAGCACGCGGGCTGGGAGAAGATTGATCTGCGGCGTGCCGAGCCGCGATGCGACGTAGCTATCCGTCGGGTTTTCGTAGATCTCGCGCGGGGTACCGATCTGCAAGAGCCGGCCATCCCTGATCACGCCGATGCGCGTCGCCATGGTCATCGCCTCGACCTGATCATGCGTCACGTAGAGCACCGTGGCCCCCAGTTCGAGCTGGATCCGCTTGAGCTCGAGGCGAAGCTCGGCGCGCAGCTTCGCATCGAGCGAGGACAGCGGCTCGTCCATCAAATAGATCGAGGGATCGCGCACAAGGGCGCGGCCGATGGCGACGCGCTGCATCTCGCCGCCGGACAGGCGGGTGGCGCGGTTGTTCAGCTTGCTGGCGATGTGCAGCAGCTCCGCGGTCTGCTCGACGCGCTTGCGGATGACCGGCTCCGGAACGCGGCGCGCCGGGGAGCGCAGCGGAAACGCCAGATTGTCGTAGACCGTCAGGTGCGGATACAGCGAATATTGCTGGAAGACGAACGCGATGTCGCGCGATCCCGGAGGATCCAGCGTGACGTCGCGGCCGTTGATCATGACCGAGCCCGAATCGGGTTGCTCGAGCCCGGTGATCAGCCGCAACGTCGTGGTCTTGCCGGCGCCGCTCGGGCCGAGCAGGACGAGAAAATCGCCGTCGTTCACCGCCAGCGACAATTCGCGCACCGCCTCGATCGCGCCAAAACGCTTGCTGATGTTGCGCAGGATCACGTCAGCCATGGCGCACCCCTCCCCCATTCGCGGTCCGGATCGCGAGGCCGCTGCCGGCATCGAACAGCGCCAGCCGTTCGGAGTGAAACTCGAGTCCGACCGTCTCGCCGACCCGCACCGGCATGGCGGACGGCAGCCGGGCTGCAACGCGGCCATGCGCGGTGTCGACGGTCACGATCTGCGTGGTGCCGAGATATTCCGCGCCGAACACCTCGCCGCGAACCGGGGCCGCGTCGGTGAAGCGGATGTGCTCCGGACGCACACCGAGCACCAGCGGCGCGCTGGCGCGGTCCTCGCGGATCTCGGGCACGATAATGTCGGTGTCGTGGAAGCTGATCGCGCGGTCCCCGCAGTGCAGGCCGCCCTCAAAGCGCAGGAAGTTCATCGGCGGCGAGCCGATGAAGTCGGCGACGAACATGCTCGCCGGCCGGTCATAAATCTCCTGTGGCGAACTGATCTGCTCGACGCGGCCCTTGTTCATGACCGCGATCTGGTCCGCCATCGACATCGCCTCGAGCTGGTCGTGGGTCACGTAGATCGTGGTCGCACCGATGCGATCATGGAGATCACGGAGCTCGCCGCACATCAGATGGCGGAACTCGGCATCGAGTGCCCCGAGCGGCTCGTCCATCAGGAAGGCCTTTGGCCGCCGTACCATCGCCCGGCCGAGTGCCACGCGCTGGCGGTCGCCGCCCGACAGCTTTGACGTCTTGCTCGACAACAGATGCTCGATCCGCAGCAGCCGCGCGGTCTCCTCGACGCGCTGGCGAATTTCGCGGCGGCCCATGCCCTGGCACTTCAGGGGAAAGCCGATGTTTCCCGCGACGTTCATATGTGGATAGAGCGCGAAAAGCTGGAACACGAAGGCGATGTCGCGGGCGGATGCACGGTCGAAGGTCACGTCCTTGCCATCGAGCAGGATCTTGCCTTCGGTCGGCAGCTCGAGGCCGGCGATCATGCGCAGCGTCGTCGTCTTGCCGCAGCCGGAGGGACCGAGCATCGCAAAGAAGGTGCCGTCGTCGATCGTGAAGTTCGAGCCTTCGACGGCAGTGAACTGATCGAACGATTTTCGCAGGTTTTCGACGCGGATCTGTGCCATCTCTGCAGCCCTACTCCGGAAAGTGGCTCACGATGACGTATCCGAGCGTGCCGGCCAGGATCGTCACGAATGAATAGCTGTAGAGATCGAGTGAGAAGGGCTGCACCAGCATGACGATGCCGCCGCCGATCAGGATCGTCGCTCCCGTCTCCCAGGGGCCGCGCCGGAACCAGCGCATCAAGCCGCCATTGGCAATCGCAGAACCGCTCATTTGCGTACAGCTCCGAAGGTGATGCCGCGCAACAGATGCTTGCGCAACAGAACGGTGAACAGGACGATCGGGACGACGAACAACGTGGTCGCGGCAGCAACCGCCGGCCAATCCTGGCCGCCCTCGCCGATGATGAAGGGAATGAAGGGCGGCATGGTCTGGGCTTCGCCGCTGGTGAGAAGAACCGCGAAGGCATATTCGTTCCAGGAGAAGATCAGGCAGAAGATTGCGGTTGCCGCGATGCCCGTCACCGCCTGCGGCAGCACCACCTTGCGCAGCGCCTGCAATCGCGTGTAGCCGTCGACGAGCGCCGCCTCCTCATACTCGCGCGGAATCTCGTCGATGAACCCCTTGAGCAGCCAGACCGCGAGCGAGACGTTGACCGCGGTGTAGAGCAGGATCATCCCGAGCCTGGTGTCGGTCAGGTTGAGCTGGCGATACATCAGATAGATCGGTATCGCCACCGCGACGGGCGGCATCATGCGCGTCGACAGGATGAAGAACAGGAGATCGTCGGCAAGCGGAATGCGAAATCGCGAGAAAGCGTAGGCCGCGAGCGTGCCGAGGAAGACGGCGAGGAAGGTCGAGCCGAAGCCGATAATCAGCGAATTGACGAAACGCGGCACGACCTTCGAGGGACCGGCAATCACCATGTCGTGCTGGCGCACGAGCTTGTCGTACCAGGTCTGCGGCGGCGGCAGTTTGGCGATGAAATCCGGTGTCTGGCGCGTGCGCACCGTAAACAGGTTCACATAGCCCTCTAACGTCGGCTGGAACAACACCTTGGGCGGATAGGCGATCGCATCGCTCTGCGACTTGAACGCGGTGGCGACGATCCAGACCAGCGGCAGGATGGTGATCATCGCATAGAGGATGACCAGGCTGCCGGCGACCGCCTTTGCGCGCGACGAGGATTCGACGATCGAGTGGGCGGTGGATTTGGCGACAGCGGCAGTCATCGTTGCTTCACCTTGTTGAGCACCTTGACGTAGATGTTGGCTGCACCGAACACGGTCACGAACAGGATAATGGCGAGCGCGCTGGAATAGCCGGTGCGCCATTTCTCGAATGCCGCGCGCTTCAGCGTGATCGAGACCAGCTCAGTGGTCGATCCCGGTCCGCCCGAGGTCAGTAGGTTGACCATGTCGAACATCTTGAAATTCTCGATGGCGCGGAACAGGACGGCGAGCATCAGGAACGGCACCGTCATCGGCAGCGTGATCGACCAGAATTGCCGCCAAGCCGAGGCACGATCGACTTCCGCGGCCTCATAGATGTAGTCGGGAATGGAGCGCAGTCCGGCGAGGCAGATCAGCATGACGTAAGGCGCCCACATCCAGGTATCGACGAGGACGATCGTCCAGGGCGCCAGCGCGACCTCGCCGGTCATGCTGAACGAGCTCGGCGGCACGCCGGTGAACAGGCTGATCAGGTAATTGAACGGTCCGATCTGCGGCTGGAATAGCAGGGTCCAGAAGTTACCGACCACCGCAGGCGACAGCATCATCGGCAGCAGGATCATCGTGGTCCAGAAGCTGTGACCGCGAAACTGGCGGTTGATGAGCAGCGCGAGCCCAAATCCGATCACCACCTGCAACGCCACCGACGAGATCACGAATTGCGCCGTGGTCTGAAGCCTGATCCAGACATCCTCGTCGGTAAGGATGTCGGTGAAATTATCCAGCCCGACGAACCGCAGCGGCAGATAGGACATGCTGAGGTTGAGGCTCGTGAAGGAAAGCCTGATCATCCAGACCAGCGGAAAGATGTTGATCGCCAGCAGCAGCGCGATCGTCGGCGCGACGAAGAGCCAGGCGATGGCCCGGTCCGACAGACCGCGGACGCGCCGCGTGGCACGAGATTTGGCGGGCTCGCTCACGCCGGGGATCATAGCATCATCGGGTTGAAGGATCGTCGTCATCTTGTCCATCGGCTGGCTGGTTCGGTTTCCCCGGGGCACATCCCCGGGGAAATCAGTTCGATTGACGCGAATACCGTGCCTATTGCGACGCGACCTGCTTGCCCTGCTCCTTGAAGACCTTGGTCCAGTCCTTGACGAGGAGATCGAGCGCCTGCTGCGCAGTGCCCTTGTCGGCAACGACGTAGTCATGCACCCGCTTCTGCATGTCGAGCAGCAGTTGCGCGTAGGACGGCTCGGCCCAGAAGTCCTTGACGATGCCCATCGACTCCAGGAACTGCGGTGCAAACGCCGCACTCTTCGGGAAGTCGGGCGCGTCGACCACCGCCTTCAGGGCCGAGTAGCCACCGAGCTGCCACCATTTCTGTTGCACCGGCGGCTGCGCGAACCACTTGATGTAGGCGAGCGCATCGTCCTTGTGGTCAGACGTCGCGACGACCGAGATGCCCTGCCCGCCGAGCTGAGTGAAGTGACCATTCGGACCGGCCGGATTGACGAAGAAGCCGATCTTGTCGCCGCCGACGTTCGGATCCTTGTAGAGCCCGGGGAAGAAGGCGAACCAGTTCATCTGCATCGCGACCTGGCCGGACTTGAAGGCATCGAGGCCTTCCTGCATGTAGGCGTTGGTCATACCCGGCGCCGTGCAGCACTTGTAGAGCTCCTTGTAGAACTCCAGCCCCTTGGCCGCTTCGGGCGAATTGACGACGCCCTGCATCTGGTACGGCTTCTTTGGATTGTCGTAGCTGAAGCCGTAATTGTAGAGCACGTTGGTCACGCCCATGGTGATGCCTTCGGAGCCGCGTTCGGTGAAGATGTAGGCGCCGTACACCTTCTTGCCGTCGATCTCGCGGCCCTGGAAGAACGTGGCGATGTCCTTCAGCTCGTCATAGGTCTTGGGCGGCGCCAGGTCGCGGCCGTACTTGGCCTTGAACGCCGATTGGATCTCGGGTCGCGAGAACCAGTCCTTGCGGTAGGTCCAGCCGACCGCATCGGCCATCGCCGGCAGCGCCCAGTAGTTCGGCGAGTTCTTCGGCCATTGCGAATAGCCGACGACGGTCGCCTGGACGAAATCGTCCATCGAGATCTTCTCCTTGTCGAAGAAGTCGTTCAGCTTGACGTACCACTTGTTCTCGGCGGCGCCGCCGATCCACTGACTGTCGCCGATGATCAGGTCGCAGAGCTTGCCGTGCGAATTGAGCTCGTTGAGGAAGCGATCGGCATAGCTCGTCCAGGGGACGAACTCGTATTTCATCTCGATACCGGATTGCTTGGTGAAGTCCTTGCCGAGCTCGACCAGCGCGTTGGCCGGATCCCATGCCGCCCAGCACAGCGTGAGCTGCTTCCCCTGGGCCGCGGCTTCGCCGCCGCCCGTCACCACCAGCGCGGCGGCCCCAAGGACCGCAGACGTCACTGCACCACCTAGCCATTTGAGTCTTCGCATGTCCGTTTCCTCTCTATCGTTGAACCACCGAACCCGCTCGGCGCGCTCCTTTTTCGGAAACGACGCCAAGACCCTGAAACCGAGTTGATGAGCGATGAGATGACTTGAGGACGAGACTGACCGCGCCCGGAAACGGGTCCGGACGGTCTGGGCTCCTCCCACACATCAGCTCGATGCGCGATGTTTATTTTTTTGTAGTACTAAACGTATTACTAAATTCTCGGGGCCGTCAAGCCGGTTTCTGGCGAGCACAACGAAAAGCTGTCCGGCGGCTGCGCCCACCTACGACTTCGCTGCAATGCAGCAGCATAACTGCCATTTTGATGAATTCGCGCCCAACCCTCGTATGCGGGCCGCGCCCACGCCGCCATGTTTCACGGCGATCGACGCGCGGCAATTTTGTTTAGCGAATTATTTTACTGAACGTTCAATGTGGCGCGCAGTTTTCACGCTGTTACGTCGACTGCCTTCGCCTCTGCAACTGCGCTACAGTCAAAGGGGGCTGGCCTGATCGTCGTTCACGTTGGGAGCCCGCATGTCCACGGCAATCTCGGTCCTCGGCGGCGTAGGTCTTTTCCTGCTTGGCATGACCGTGATGACGGAAGGCCTGAAGGTGCTGGCCGGCTCCGCGCTGCGCACCGTGCTCAGCAAGGCCGCGGCGACGCCGCTGCACGGCTCGTTCTGGGGCGCTATCGTCACGCTCCTGGTGCAGTCATCGAGTGCAACGACGATGACGACGATCGGTCTCGTCAGCGCGGGCCTGTTGACGTTCCAGCAAGGCTTGGGGCTGGTGTTCGGCGCCAATATCGGCACCACGGGAACCGGCTGGCTGGTCGCGCTCATCGGCGTCCGCGTCTCGCTCACCGCCGCGGCCCTGCCGATGATCTTCGCCGGTGCGTTGACCAAGCTCCTGGCGCGCGGGCGAATATCCGGCGCAGGCGCAGCGCTCGCCGGATTCGGGCTCGTGCTCTTTGGGCTGACCACCTTGCAGCAGGGCATGGGCGGGCTCGCCGAACGATTGCACCCGGCGGACCTTCCTGCCGTTCTCACAGGTCCCGACGGGCGGTGGTGGTGGTCGGGCCTGTTCGGCGCACTGGTGCTCGTCGTGACTGGCCTTGTGATGACTGCGCTGATGCAGTCGTCGACCGCCGCCGTCGCGGTGACCTTGTCCGGTTACTTCGCCGGCGCAATCGGGCTGGACCAGGCCTGTGCGCTGATCATCGGCCAGAATATCGGGACGGCAACGAGCTCCGCTTTGGCCGCGATTGGCGCGAGCACCACCGCCAAGCGGCTGGCCATCGCCTATGTTCTTTTCAAGCTGATCGCGGCCGTCATCGCGCTCGGGCTTTTTCCGGTCGTCATCCCCCTGCTCGTGCGTGCCTCTGACAGTATCGATGGCGTCACGCTGCTGGCCGGATATCACACCGCGTATAACGTCGTCGGCGTGGTGGTCCTGCTGCCGCTGGTCGACCGGTTCACGCGGCTGGTCGAGCGCATCCTGCCCGAGCGCGGCTCGCCGCTCACACGGTGCCTCGATCCCTCGGCGCTCGCGACCCCGATCGTGGCCGTGGAGGCGGTGCGCCGAACGATCGCGCGCGTGCTCGTCACGGTATGCACCTGGGTCGAGGCGGCACTTGCCGGCCGCGCGGCACCGGTTCTGCTTGGGAAGGATGCCGTATCGATGCAGGACGCCGCCGAAGCCCTGCGCCAGGCACAGATCTTCTTGTCGGAGGTCACCGGACCGCCCGATACCGAGGACGAGCAACAACGTATGACGAGCACACTGCACGCACTCGACCACGCGTCTCGACTGACCGATGTGGCAAATAGTGGAATCAATTTCGCTTCGGTGGCGGACGGACCAGAGGACATCCGCGCCGGAGAGCTATGCGCCGAAGCGATGCGAAGCGCAGCCGCAATTACACGCGGCGTGGCCGTGCCGCCCCACCCTTCCGGATCGCAGCCGGTCACGCCAGTCCCGCATGGCGCTGACGCCATGACCGGTCCGCGCGCGATTCCAACTGACGAGGCCATCGCCGAGCTCGAGCGCTGTGCGACACAACTCGGCGACGTGCTGCGCACCCACCGCAGCGCGACGCTCGGTGCGGTCGCCAGTGCAACGCTTAGCACTGATGCCGCACTCGTTCGCGTCGAAACGGTCCGAAACCTCCAGGCGATGGCGCATCATGCCTGGCGCTCCGCGGCGCATCTCGTCGGTCGCGGCTAGTCGTATCCGCTAGACGCCGAGGGCTTTCCGGTTGAAGTTTCGCAACAGACGTAGCGTCAGCGTTCTGGCGTTCGCGACATTGAGCAGCCAGGCTGCGCCGGCATAAGCAATGCCGCCGGTCAAGCTCACCGCGATCAGCGATAGCAGGCCGGTGCCGTTGACCTGGGATCGCACCGCGAGAATCGCCACCGCCATGATCGCGGCCGAGGCGCCCACGCCTGCGAGCCGGCTGGGATCGAACGGCAGCACATAGGCCCGGCGCATGAGCACGACCGCAGCCACGAAGCCGATGGCTTCGGTCGCAAACGTTGCCAGCGCTGCGCCATACAGCCCAAAGCCCGAAATCAGCGCGAACATCAGCGCGATGCTCAACACCAGCGTGAGGAACGACTGCGCCGCAAGGATGAAGGGCCGCTCGGCGAGCTGGAAGCTGATCTGGACGTAGAACTGATTGGCGATGCCGAGCATCCGCGCGACGACCAGCATCGGCAGCAGCGCCGACACGCCGGCGCGGAAGTCGACGCCGACCAGCGTTCCGGCGACCTGGTCCGCAGCGAGCGCGAGCCAGATCGCGACCGGCATGATCACGACGAGCAGGAGCTCGAGGCTTTCGTTGAGCCGTTCGCGGGTCGCAGCGTGGCCCTCCTGGCTCAACGTCCGGAACACGATGGGCACGGTGGCCGCCGCGACGCTCGAGGCCAACATCACGAGGAACTGCCGCGGCAGATCGGCGGCGACGCCGAAAATGCCGGCGGCGTCCTTGCCGAGAAGGTAGGCGACGATCAACCGGTCGCTGGTCGAGTAAAGCGCGACCGAGAGGCCGCCTATGGTCAGCGGCAGGCCGTAGCGGGCGAGTTGCGTGAGCTGGCTCTTCTGCCAGCGCGCGATCCTGGTCTTGTCGCCCGCAAGATTGAGAATGATGCCGGTCAGCGAGCCCAGCCCGAACGCCGCGAGCAGGCCCAGCCCGCCCCAGCCCAGCCAGATCGCGAGCAGCCCGAAGCCGACGCTCGACAGGCTGCGCGCGATTGCAATTGCCGCGAACCTGTAGGGACGCAATTTGGCGCGCTCGAATTCCTGACCGACATCGACCGCATTCGCGGTGATGGCGACGAACACGCTGGCGAGCAGCAGCTCGTAGCTGACGTCGCGATGGAACAGGAACGTCAAGGGCGCCATGGCGCAGAGAGCGGAAACGGTCAACGCGAAGGCGACCATCGCCGTGCCGCGAAAATCCACCTCCGGCGACATCGCCTGATAGCGCGAGACCGAAAGCCTGATCCAGGCGAAGAAAATCGCGCCCAGGATGCCGGCGATGCTGAGGCCGACGACATAGACGCCGTACTCGGCCGGACTCAGGAGCCGTGTGTAGGCCGTGATCGCGAAAAAGCCGACTGCGGCGGGCAGGATGTAGGCCGCAAGATAGATGGAGAAATGGCGATTCAGCATGCGAGCAAGGGAGCGTGACCGTCCCAGCCAATTAACGCATCGTTAATCAGTTGGACGTCGGGTTGGCTATTTTGACGACTGCGCCGCAGCATGTCCGAGAATACTCACATAAATGGGCTAATCGGATCGGCGAATTCCCCGTTAGGCTCTATTTCGTACGTTAGCGTTAAATTTGCGGTTGTCTTGAACTCGTAGGTTCAATCATCCAATAGAAACAGTGGTTTCGAGCGTCGCCGACCGTCGCCAAGTGTGGACCCGACTGACATGGAAGTTGCTGAACGTGCGCGGGCGGATGTGTACCTCTCCGATGCCGGCCGCAAGGGCGCCGGCCGGAGCGTGAGTGCGGCGTTGCCCCCGAAGCAGCCGGAGAACGCGCGCGGCGAGCGGATGGTGCTCAATCTCTTCTTCGAGGAAAGGGACGACCGCTGGTTTCAGGGCGACCGGCATCTGCGGCCGCTGCTCCGGCGCCTGTTGCTCGGCAAGCCGTGGATCAGCGGCCAGCAGCGCGTGTTCCTCAATCTGTGCGCTGGCCTCGACAGGCTCGGCATTCGCTATCGCGTCAACGACTACCGCTATATCCGCAAGCACCCCGAGGAGCTCGCCTGCATCATCGGCCGGCCGTTCGTGCTCGACCGGATCGAATGGAAGAACCCGATCCTGCTCGGCGTCGCCATGTACAATCATCCGATCGACGATCCGGATCTGCTGACGCGCGTCCCGATCAAGCACATCGTGGTCCCCTGCGACTGGTACGTCGAGATGTGCAGGCCCGGCTGGCCGAGCGTCGAGGCTTGGCCGGTCGGCATCGATACCGATGCCTGGTCGCCCAAGCCGGCCGCACGGAAGAGCGTCGACGTGCTGCTCTACGACAAGGTCCGCTGGGATCACGATCGCTACGAGCAGGAACTGATCGAGCCGATCCGCGCGCATCTGCGTGCGAGCGGCCGCTCGTTCGAGGAGATCCGCTACGGCAGCTACAAGGAGGACGATTACCAGGCCGCGCTCGCGCGTTGCCGGACCATGATCTTCCTGTGCGAGCATGAGAGCCAGGGGATCGCCTGCCAACAGGCGCTTGCGAGCAACGTGTCGGTGTTCGCCTGGGATCGCGGCGGCGCATGGCAGGATCCGAACTATTTTCCGCATAAAGTCCGCTTCGAAGGCGTTTCCTCCGTGCCCTATTGGGACGAGCGCTGCGGCATGAAATTCGCCAACACGGAAGGCTTCGGGGCGCGCTGGGCGGAGTTCTGGGCGCACAGCCAGGCAGGCAACTTCAAGCCGCGCGATTACATGCTCGACAACCTCACGCTCGAAAAAGGCGCGCTGCACTACTACGAGATCGCGCAAGCCGTAATGCAGCGTCTGTCGGCGCGTTAGGGAACGCGCAACATGGCGAGCCTCGACAGACGCCAATTTCTGCTCGGCTCGGTTGCGACGCTCGCAGCCGGCTCCGCGGCAGGTGCCCAGACATCAAAGCTGCTCAGCCGCCGTCCCGGCTATGGCGCCGCGGCCACGTTGTGGGATTTGCAGGCCGACCCGCGCCTCGGCGAGGCCATCAGCACATATTGCACGCAGATCGTTCCGGTCCTCGAACTGAAATGGCCGATGCTGCGGCCGGATCCGCACACCTTTGCGTTCGAGCGCGCCGATGCGATCCTGGACTTCGCCCGGCAGAATGGCCTGACGATGCGCGGCCACACGCTGGCCTGGTATCACGACATCCCGGACTGGACGAAGCAGATCAAGGAGACGAAGGCGGCCGAGCGGGCCTTCGTCGATCACATCTCGACCGTCGTCGCCTACTACAAGGACAAGCTGACCTCGTGGGACGTGGTCAACGAGCCGATCCCCGACAATCCGCGCAAGATCACCGATCGGCGCGACTGCTACTGGTCGAGCATGCTGGGCCAGCGCTGGATTCCGCTGGCCTTCCGCACGGCGGCGGCCGCCGATCCCTTCGTCAAGCTCGCGATCAACGAGTACGACATCGAATCCGCCAAGGACAGTTTCATCGCCAAGCGCGCGGCCTACCGCAACCTGATCCAGGAGCTGCTCGATCAGGGCGTCCCGCTGCACGCGGTCGGATTGCAGTCGCATCTGCATGCCGAGCTCGAGATCGACAAGGACGGGCTTGCCGCCTTCGTCGCCGAGGTCCGCTCGTGGGGGCTCGAGGTCCTCGTCACCGAGCTCGACGTCGACGACCAGAAACTATCGGGCGATCCGGCGCAGCGCGACACCATCGTGGCCAAGCGCGTGGACGACCTCTTGACGGCGATCACCGCGAGCGGCCCGCTCAATTCGATCCTGAGCTGGGGCATCTCGGATCGCTACAGCTGGATCAACGGGACGTTCAAGCGGCCCGACAAGCAGCCGAACCGGCCGCTGCCGCTCGACGGCAACTTCCAGCCGAAGCCGCTGATGGACGTGATCAGCAAATTCACGAAGGCCACCTGAGCGGCGCGCCAAAGCGCGATGAGATTGGGATGAATTGTCATCGCGCTTAGGTTCATTGTTTGAGCATGATCTTTTCGGAAAACCGCTTCACACTTTTCCGGATCATGCTCTATCGCACCGTCTTCGGCGCTTCGATCCCGACGCCATCACCGACGTGATCGCCTGGCGCCAGACTCGGCGCGCGCGAGCGCCGTCGGAACACGTCGCGGATGTCCTCGATCGAGGTCGACGAATAGGACTGGATGCAGAGCGCGACCTGCCGGGGCGAGGCAGCACGCATCATCGCTTCGATCGCCGCACGGTCGAGCCGCGTGTCGTCCCAGTGCGACACCGCAATGCTGTCCTCGGTGATCTCGTGCGCCGCCAGATGTTTTGGTGAATTGGCGACGAAGTGGCCGTAGAGCAGGTACTCGGAGAATTTCTTGCGGCGGCACAGCGCCAGGATCCAGTTCGTTCCGGTCGCCGAGCTGATCGCGTCGGTCATCGCCCGCACCGAATCCCTGTCCCAGACCAGCGCATTGCCGACATAGTCGTCCGCCGGGATGGGCGTGTCGGGCACCCCGAGCAATTGATCGACAGTGCGCAGCCACAGGCAGTGCAACGGCGTCTCGGCG
The DNA here is from genome assembly GCF_030160715.1 of Bradyrhizobium iriomotense. GTDB lineage: Bacteria > Pseudomonadota > Alphaproteobacteria > Rhizobiales > Xanthobacteraceae > Bradyrhizobium > Bradyrhizobium iriomotense. The sequence continues at coordinate 57,906 of NZ_BSOW01000019.1, read as the reverse complement.
CCGATCGCACCGCGCGTGACGAACAACGGCGCCTTCGCGGAGCCGGCATATTGGCCGACGTCGAACTCGCGGAAGAACAGATTGTCGGAATCCAAAATGCAGACGCGCTGCTCGGGGGCGCCAAGCACGCCCGCGATCTTGACGATCTGCTGAATGTGCCAGCCGTGCACCGGAGATGACAGCAGCGACAGCCAGACCTTGCGGTTGCCCCGCCGCAGGAACGAGGGCGCGGCAAACAGCCATCGCGGCAGATACCGCGACACCGGCACGATGACGCGCTTGTCGGAGGCGAACCGCGCGAACAGGGGAACGTCCTCGTCGTTAACGACGACGTAATGCCTGGTGTATCCCGTTAACCAATTGTCGACGCTCTCGGCGAGCAGCGAGAAGCGCTCGATATCCTTGGCGTAGCTGGCTGTCAGCAGTGCAACGGAATGCATGATCGCGCTCAGGATGGATTGTCGGGGGGCATCACGGGACAATTTACCGGGGCCGGGTACAGCGGGGAACTCACTTTCCAAATCAAGGTAAAGCCCCGCTATATCCGTGGAAGAGGCCTGTTCGAGTTTGGCACCGCGATCGGACGCCACGTCTCATCCGGACTTGACCGCAGCAACTGTCGGCGGCGCTTTATCGCGGAACCTCACCTGCGCAGAACCCCGTCTTCGTTATGGCCCGACAAAAATATCGAAAACAACCCCATGCAAAGGAGCCGATGATCGCAGGCGTGATAACTACGGATTTTACGAAATAAATTGACGCGTCGGGCAAATCACTGGTAATATGCCATCATGCTGTTTCCCGCATAGGCGATGCTGTCAACGTGCACGCTGTCGCCAATTGCTCGGGGTCTCGCCGGTCAGCTTCCTGAAGGCAGCCGCGAACGCGGTCTGGGTGGAATAGCCAAGCGCGACTGCGACCGAGATGACCGACGCGTCGGTGTCGCGCAGCATGTTCTTGGCCTCCTCGAGCCGGTGCTGACGCAGCCAGGCGTGCGGCGACACCCCGGTGCTTTTCTTGAAAGCGCGGCAGAAGTGGAAGCGCGACAGACCGGCATCCGAGGCGAGCGCGGCGAGGGAGACGTCCGCATCGCTGTCCGGCCGCAGGCGTTCGATGGCGCGGCTGAGCACCTTCGGCGAAAGACCACCCACGGTGGGCTGGATCGTGGTTGGCAAGCCGGTGTGCGCAGCCAGGAGACGCGTAGCCAGAAGGTTTGTCAGTTGACGCCTGAACAGCGTATCCAGAGCCTCGTTGCCCTCCAGGGCATCCGCCGCGGTCAAGAGCAATCCGGATGTAACGGGGTCGGGATGCGCCGTTCGCTCCAGGAGATTGACTGGTCCGGCGGTGTCGGCTTCTTCGGCGACGCGCTCGAGCGTCGCGTGCGGAAGATAGAACTCAACGACGTCAACAGGTTTTGGAACGTCCCATCGCGAGCTTGATCCTTTCGGAATGATTATCACAGCCCCGGGACGGAACGTTCCGGTCGCAACTGATCGTCCCGACCGCCGTTCCATGCGCTGTACCGAGCCGTTGTAAGCCATGATGACGTGGTGGGTCTTGGGCCCGCAGACGTCGTGCACTCGTTCATATTTCCGGTGGGCGATCGCGGCACCGGAGGTGTCCAGAGCCATGCGAAATGCCGTGGTCCCGAGCACCCGCGCCATTTCCGCACCGGCGTGAGGGCGCTCTGCATTGGCCGGCGTGACTTGGCACGCCTCAGGCGCAACTGACGCGTCCTCCAAGGAATCGCGCGATATATGCTTGTTCATGAACGTATCCTCGCATTGGGGAGGCGATGCAGGTGGCGGGGCCGTGACCAGGCGCGGCCAGATTTGCTGCGTTGATTGCGAAGCTCAGCGCGCGTCGCGCGCCGGGCGGCGCCAGCCATTTCTCGAACCGGCTTGTTCCCGAAGGCTGAGAAAATGTGTACTGTTTCGGGCGGAAAAAACCTTGCAGTCGGCCTGAATTGCGATTGAGTTTTCCTTGGCTTCTTGTCCAAGAAGGATCAGAAGTGCCGTTTCTGTTCGAAGATTATTGCCTCGATGCTAATCGGCGCGAGCTCAAGCGAGGCTCCGAGCTCATCCCCATTGGACCGAAGGTGTTCGATCTGCTGCTCTTCCTGGTCCAGAACCGGGAACAGGTCGTGACAAGGGACGATCTTCTGGAGGCGGTGTGGCAAGGACGTATCGTGTCCGAATCCACGCTGACCAGCCACGTCAATGCCGTGCGCAAGGCAATCGGGGATACCGGCAAGGAGCAACGCCTGATCCGGACGGTTTCTCGCAGAGGCCTCCGGTTCGTTGGCAAGATCATCGAGGAAGAAATGCCCGCGCTAGCCTCGGTCACCGACCCAGGTACGGATCTTGGCGTTCAACATGGAAAGGACATTCAGGAGCCAATCAGGACCTTTGAGGTCGGTGCGCCTACTGAAACGCGAGAGGCTGCGCCAGTTCTTGCTGCCGAGGCCGAGAGCCCGCCTCCGCTGCCCGACAGGCCCTCCATTGCGGTGCTTCCGTTCCAGAATATGTCTGGCGATGTCGAACAGGAATACTTTGCCGATGGAATGGCCGAGGACATCATCACGGCGCTGTCCCGTTTCAAGGCGCCATTTGTCATCGCCCGAAACTCAAGCTTCACCTACAAGGCCCGCGCCGTCGACGTGAAGCAGGTGGGGCGTGAGCTTGGGGTGCGCTACGTGTTGGAAGGCAGCGTTCGCAAGGCGGCAAACCGAGTGCGCATTACGGGACAACTCGTCGATACCGCTACTGGAGCACATATTTGGGCCGATCGGTTTGATGGCGAGCTCGGCGACATCTTCGATTTGCAGGACCAGGTGACTGAGAGCGTTGTCGGGGCGATTGCGCCTGCGGTGGAAAAAGCTGAGATCGAGCGCGCCAAACGCAAGCCGACCACTAGTCTCGACGCCTATGCCCTCTATTTGCGCGGTCTGGCCCGGCTTCATCAGTTTGGGAACCGGCAAGCGAACGACGAGGCATTGCGTCTGTTCAACCGCGCGATCGAGCTCGACCCGGAATTTGCCACCGCCTACGGTCGCGCAGCCTCTTGCTACCTCATTGCTAGGATCAATGGCTGGATTCCGGACATAGCGAACGCGATTGCCGAAGTGAAGAAGCTCACCCAACGGGCAGTTGAGTTGGGCAAGGATGACGCGATCGCGCTCTCCGCCGGCGGGAATGCGTTAGCGTTTGTCGTTGGGGATCTCGGGGTAGGTGCCGGCTTAGTTGATCGTGCGCTCGCGCTTAATTCCAATTTGGCTGAGGCATGGAATTTCGGCGGCTGGGTAAAGCTCTGGCTCGGCGAGCCGGAATCGGCAATCGAGCGCTTCGCACGTGCCATTCGCCTGAGCCCACTTGATCCGTGGCTGATGGGCATGCGAGCCGGGACCGCGTATGCACATTTCTTTTTGGAGCGCTATGACGAAGCGGCATCATGGGCGGCAATGGCATTGCAGTGCAGTCCGGACTATCGACCTGGATTACGTATCACCGCCGCAAGCAACGCAATGGCCGGTCGACCGGAGCAAGCACGCAAGGCAGTGGCTCGGCTGCGAGAACTGAGCCCCACGCTGCGCCTTTCCAATCTCAAGGATGTGCTTGGCCCTTATCGACGTGCCGAGGACGTCGCGCGATATGAAGAAGGATTGCGGCAAGCAGGGCTGCCCGAATGACTATCTCGGCCAAGGTACTCGCCTTGGCAACGAGGTGATCTGCGCACAGGGGTAACCTTACCGGTATTGCATACGCCGAGATCCCGAAGGACAATTGATCGCGTAGGTCGAAGAGGTACGTCATGTTCGAAGGATGGGATGCGGTCGCGCTCGCCCGCGCACAATTCGCTTTCACGATGTCATTCCACATCGTGTTCCCCGCGTTCTCGATCGGGCTTGCGAGTTACCTTGCCGTGCTGGAAGCGCGGTGGCTTTTGACCGGTCGCGAGGTCTTCCTCAACCTGTTCAATTACTGGCTCAAGATCTTTGCGGTCGCCTTCGGTATGGGCGTAGTATCGGGCATCGTGATGGCCTACCAGTTCGGAACCAACTGGTCAGTCTTCGCCGACAGGACCGGTCCTGTGATCGGCCCGCTGATGGCCTATGAGGTGCTCACCGCGTTCTTCCTCGAGGCCGGCTTCCTCGGCGTGATGCTGTTCGGCCTCAAGCGCGTCGGCCCCCGGCTGCATTTCCTGGCCACGCTGATGGTCGCGATCGGCACGCTGATCTCGGCGTTCTGGATTCTCTCCTCCAATTCCTGGATGCAGACCCCGACTGGCTATGCGGTGAACGCCGATGGCCAGTTCGTTCCGGTGGATTGGCTCAAGGTGATCTTCAATCCGTCCTTTCCTTATCGCCTCGTGCATATGGTGCTGGCGGCCTACCTCACCACGGCGCTGGTGGTCGGCGCGGTCGGTGCGTTTCATCTGCTGCGCGACCCGCATCTCGCCGGCCCCCGCGTGATGTTCTCCATGGCAATGTGGATGGCCACCCTCGTGGCGCCGATCCAGATACTCGCCGGCGACCAGCACGGCCTCAACACGCTGGAGCACCAGCCCGTGAAGATCATGGGTATGGAGGGCCATTACCAGAGCCATCCCGATGGTGCGCCGTTGATCCTGTTCGGCCTGCCCGACCAGCAGGAAGGGAGAGTCAAATACGCCCTCGAAATTCCCAGGATGGGCTCGCTGATCCTGAAGCACTGGCCGTACGCTCCGATGCCGGGCCTCGACACAGTGCCACGCGAAAACTGGCCGCCGGTGCCGATCACCTTCTGGTCGTTCCGCATCATGGTCGGCATGGGCTTCCTGATGTTCGGCCTCGGCCTGTTCAGCCTCTGGTGCCGCTGGCGTCGAACGTTGTTCGACTCGCGGCTGCTGCATGTCTTTGCGGTTCTGATGGGACCGGCCGGCTTCATCGCCGTGCTCGCGGGCTGGATCACCACCGAGACCGGACGGCAACCGTTCACGGTGTATAATCTGCTACGGACTGCCGAATCCGCTTCGCCTCTGGCGGCCCCCGCCGTCGGCTCCTCACTGCTCGCCTTTGTCATCGCCTATTTCGTCGTGTATGCCGCCGGCCTGACCTATCTGTTGCGGCTGATGGCGCAGCCCCCGCATCCCGGTGAAGCCGGACCGCCGCACGAGATGCCGACACGTACGGCCGGCATCACGCCTGCGATCGAAGGGGTGATCCAATGAGCCTCGCCATCGACCTCGCGACGATTTGGGCGCTCATTATTGCCTTTGCCATTTTCGTCTATGTGGTGATGGATGGCTTTGACCTCGGGCTCGGCATTCTTTTTCCGCTGTTTCCGGCGAAAGCCGACCGCGACGTGATCATGAACAGCGTGGCGCCGGTGTGGGACGGCAATGAGACCTGGCTCGTGCTCGGCGGCGGCGGCGTGATGGCGGCATTTCCGCTCGCCTACGCCGTGCTGCTGCCCGCGCTCTACACGCCCATGATCGCGATGCTGATCGCGCTCGTCTTCCGCGGCGTCGCCTTCGAATTCCGCTGGCGCGCGCAGGCGGAACGCAACCCTTGGGACATTGCCTTTGCCGGCGGCTCGTGGCTTGCGGCGCTGGCGCAGGGCATCGCGCTCGGCGCCATCCTGCAGGGCGTCGACGTCGAGGCGCGGCAATATGCCGGCGGCTGGTGGGATTGGCTGACGCCGTTCTCGATCCTCACCGGCGTGTCGCTCGTGATCGGCTATTCGATGCTCGGCGCGACCTGGCTCGTCATGAAGACCGAAGGAACATTGCGCGACCGCGCCTATCGTCTGAGCTGGCTATTGTTGATCGCCATGCTGGGGGCGATCGTCGCGGTCAGCATCGCAACGCCGCTCCTGCATGTGCAATACGCGCAGCGCTGGTTCGCCTGGCCGAATATCATCTTCACCGCGCCGGTGCCGATCGCGGTCACCGCGATTGCCGTGCTGCTGCTCCGCGCGCTCGCCAACAAATACGACTACCAGCCATTCTTTCTGTCGCTTGCACTGTTTGCGTTGTCCTATGCCGGGCTGGGCATCAGCATGTATCCCTACATCGTGCCGCAGAGCATCACGATTTGGCAGGCAGCCGCGCCGGAAAAGAGCCAGATCTTCCTGCTGTTCGGCGTCTCCGTGCTCATCCCCCTGATCCTCGGCTATACCGCGTGGGCCTACTGGGTGTTTCGTGGCAAGGTACACCCTGGAAGCGGGTATCATTGATGCCGCCCGATCCGAATCCGCGCCCGCTCGCGCAACGGCTGTTGTGGTTCGCAGCGCTCTGGCTCGGGGGCGTCGGCACGGTGGCGCTGATTTCGTTCGCCTTGCGGCTCTGGATAGCCCCGAAATAATGCAGGTTCTGCGCGAGGGTTCCGGGGGCGAAAAATGCTGCGAGGTTTTCAAATGAGGCGGCGGCGTCACGGCGTCACGCCACCAAGTCCACGGGGACGCCGCCTTGCAAGGGGCACGGACGGCGCCGAAGCGCCCGCCTTCATTCCGCCTTCCCGCCCTTCAGCTTCGGCAGCGTCTCGACGATCTTCTGCTTGCCGTCGACGATCTCGGCCAGGAAGCTCGCGCGGTCGATGTCGCCATTCTGGTCCCAGGTCGCTTCCATCAGCATGCCGGGCGCCTTGTCCGGCGTCAGCGTCAGGCCTTTCATGGCCGCACCGAAGGCCTTGTTGTCGAACTTGCCGATCGTCTCGGTGACGTATTTGACGAGATAGACTGCGGTGTAGCCCTTGATGCCATTGTGGTCGGGCCAGTATTTGTAGCGCGCGCTGAATTTTTTCGCGAAGTCCTGGATCGCGGGGACCGGCGCATCGGCGGAAAGGCCGACATGGCCGCGCACGCCGTTGGCGGCGGGGCCGGCGAGCTCGACGACCTTCTGGCTGAGCAGCGTGGTCTCGCCGAACAGCGGCGTCGACAGGCCCTGCCGTCGCGCTTCGATCAGGAAGCGCGCGCTCTCCTCCTCGTTGGTGTAGACGAAGACGGCATCGGCCTTGGCACTCTTCAGCTTGATGACGTCGGAGCCGAAATCGACCTGGCCCTGCTCGGTCGAGATATCGGCCGCGACGTCGATATTGCGCGTCTTCATTTCCTTGACGAAATTGTCGCGGCCGCCCTTGCCGAAATCATTGTTGACCCAGACCACCGCGACCGACTTCACCTTGAGCTTGTCGTGCAGATAGTTGGCGATCTTCGGCATCGAGAACTGCTGACCGAAGGCGGTGCGGAACACCCAGGGATTGCCCTGCGTGGTGATGTCAGCAGCTTCCGCGCCGACGATCTGCGGAATCTCGGCCGCTTGCGTCAGCGCCATGTTGACCTTGACCGAGCCGGAGTAGATCGGGCCGAGCACCACATACGGGTCCTTGTCCAGGACCTTCTGCACCTGGGCGCGGGAGACGCCGGGATTGCTCTGGGTGTCGAGATGCTCGGTCGCGATCTTGCGGCCCAGGATGCCGCCGGAGGCGTTGATTTCGTCGATCGCCAGCGCAACGCCGTCGCGCCAATTGGTGCCGGAGACCGCGCCGGGGCCGGACAGCTCGACGACATCGGGGATGTAGACGGTCGTCTGCGCCTGCGCGAGACCTGCCCATAGCGACGCGGCGGCGACGATGCCGCTCCATTGTCCCAAAGCCTTCATGACGTTCTCCCTCCATTATTTGTTATGCTGATTGATCGGCGATGCTGTCGAAGCCGAGCAGTCGTGCCGGCGTTCGCCACAACAGGCGGTGCTGATCGGCCGGATCGGGAAAGAGCCGGCTCAGCACCGCGAGCAGCGGCCCATAATCCAGCCGCTCCGGGGCGCGCAGGAACGGATAGTCCGAGCCCCAGACGCAGCGATCGAGTGTGAAGGCCTCGACCAGCGCCGTGATGAACGGCCAGGCGTCTTCGTAGGGATGCGGCAGCTTCGAGAATTTGTAGTAGCCCGACAGCTTGATGTGCGCATCGCGCGTGCGGCCGATCGCCAGCAGCGCCTGGAAGGCTTTGCCGTTGAGGCCCTGCTCGACCGACGGCCGCCCGCAATGATCGATCACCAGCTTGACGTCGGACTTTTCGATCAGCGACAGCAAGGCGAGCAGTTGATCCTGCTCGACCTGGATCTGGAGGAACAGGCCGAAATCTGTCAGCTTCGCCAGGAGCGGCGCGGTGTTGCGATAATAATCGGTGCCGTGGAATGGAACGTTGAAGGCGACGCCGATCACACCGGCTGCCTTGAGCCGCTCCAGCTCCCTCACATCGACGTCGTTCTCGACGACCGCGACACCCCTGAAGCGGCCTTTCCCTTGCGCGAGCGTGTCGAGCAGGATGCGGCTGTCGCTGCCATAGCCGGTGTTGGTGGCGACGACGAGCGCGTGCCTGACATCGTAGACGTCGAGCACACGGAGCAGCTGTGCGGCCGGCGCGATCTCCTGCCCGCTTGGCCGATAGGGCGTGTCGGGCGCGTACCGAAACCGCGCGGGATCAATGGCGTGGATGTGGCAATCGATCTTGGGACACGCCGGCAGGGTCATGGCGAAGTGCTTCTAGAAGGTCGCTTCGATGGCCTTGATGAGCTCCGGTGTCACGTCGGGCATGACACCGAACCAGGCCTTGAAGGCGAGCCGCGCCTGGTTGAGCAGGAGGCCAAGCCCGTTCACGGTCTTGCAGCCGCGCGCGCGGGCCTCGGCCAAGAATGGGGTCTCGAGCGGCGTATAGATGAGATCCGCAACCAGCGTCGACGGCTTCAGCCGCGACAGGTCGATCTCGAGTGCGTCCTTGCCGACCATGCCGCGATCGGTGCAGTTGACGACCAGCGCCCTGTCCGCGACGGCGGCGCTGCGGTCGGCCCAGGCGAGAGTGCGGACATTTGCACCGAACTCTTTCGCCAAGGCTTCCGCCTTGTCCGCCGTGCGGTTGGCGATCAGGATCTCGCGCGCGCCGTTTTCGAGCAGCGCCACCACCACCGCACGCGAGGCACCGCCGGCGCCGAGCAGCAAAATCGGCCCCTCGTCGGCACGCCAGTCCGCACGCGCATCGCGCAGGCTCTGCACAAAGCCGTTGCCGTCATTATTGAAGCCGGAGAGCGTGCCGTCCTCTTCGACGACGATGGTGTTGACGGCCCCGATGCGGCGCGCGGTGTCGTTGACGCGCGTGAGCAGCGCCATCGCCGTCTGCTTGTGCGGCATGGTGACGTTGCAGCCGCGGAAGCCGAGGGCGACAAGGCCGGGCAGCGCGTCCTTCAGCCGCTCGGGCTGGACCGCGAGCGGCACATAGACGCCGCGGATGCCGTGGGCATTCAGCCAATGATTGTGAATCACCGGCGAGCGCGAATGCGCGACCGGCATTCCGATGATGCCGGCGAGTCCAAAGCCGCTTGCGGACATGCTTTCGATCCATCCTCCGTTGGCGCGACGCGCGCACTCATGGCCGCGCGTCGACCGGCCCTTACCTGCGCGAAAGGTGGCCGGCCGAACTTTATTCTTGGTCAACTGTACAAGACTATTAAGCGGAACGCCAATCGCAGGCAATATGAATCTCGGGCCCTACAAACGCGTCATGGCCGGGCTTGTTGTCCCGGGCATCCACGGTCTTCGTGCGGCGGAAAAGTTCGTGGATGGCCGGGAACAAGCCCGGCCATGACGATGTGGGATCATCTGCGCGAGCGCGCGAAGGTCGCGCGGCGGCACGCTCGCTCATTGCACCGGGTAGGCCTCGGTGCCGAGCTCCTTCAACAGCTGCACCCCCTGCGCCAGGTCCGGCGTCAGGAAGCCTTCGCTGAACTTGCCGACGATGAGACCAAGCAGCCGTTCGGCCTGCCCGGCCTTGCCGGCGTTCTTCCAAAGGCGCGCCAGGCTGATCGTGGTCCGGAGCTCCCAGGACAGAGCGCCCTGCTTGCGGGCGACGTCGAGCGAGATCTCATAGAGATCCTCGGCATCACGGGCCGAGGTCGGCCCGCCCTCGCTGAGCGTGATCTCGCCCTGCAACCGATAGACCTCGGCGAGGTAGAAGTGATCACCGGTGCGCCGCGCGGTTGCCAGCGCGCCGTCGAGCGCGCGCAAGGCCGCTTCGCGGAAACCGGCTGTCGCATAGGCCTCGGCCAACAGGCATCTGAACCAGCAGCCAGCGAGCCAGGAATCCATCGCCTCGTACTCGTCGAGGCCGACCCGCATCTGGCTCAGGCCGTCGTCGACCTCGCCGAGCTGCGTCAACGCCCAGCCGCGCAGGATCGCAGCCTGCTGCTTCCAGTGCAGGAAATTGTGCTCGGTGGCGATGATCATGGCGCGGTTGGCGTAATCGCGGGTGCCTTCGACGTCGCGCAGGTGCTGGCAGAGATAGGCGCCGAACACCAGCGCGAAGGCGAGCGTGAAGGGATGTCGCATCTTCTCGGCGTTGGCGATTGCCTGTTCGCTGTGCTGGCGGGCCGCATCGGAGCGGCCAAGGAACCACAGGAGATAGCCGAGATAGGACCGCGACACGACGCCGGGATCGGTGCCGTGCCGCACCACCAGGTCGGCGTGCAGATCCACGCTATAGAGGTTGATGCAGCGGTGCAGATGATGCTGGGACGCCGCGAAACGCCCGCGATAGAGCATGGTCATCGCGATGGCGCGATGGGCCTCCATGAGATAGCCGGTTTTCTGCGCGGGCTGCGCCCGCTCATTCCACCGCACGCGCTTGGCGAACTTCAACAGCTCGACGCTGAGATCGTGCGCGCGCGTCAGGTCGGCGCGGATGAAATGGCAGACCCAGAGGCCGCGCGTCGCCGCGAACGCCTTCTCCTCGTCGTCGAGCTGCCGGCCGAGCTCGAGCGCGCGGATGTAGTTCTCCTCGACCTCCTGCACCGCGTAGCCCTTGGCCGCGATCAGCGCGTTGCCGAGCGCGATGCGCAGATCGAGCTCGATCCGGTCGGCGCCCTGCATGCGCGCGTTGGCCTGCACGACGCTCAGGCCCCTGCGCAAGTGCCCGATCGCCTCCAGATTGGCGCCGGTCTTCGCCGCCTGCCTGCCGGCCTTCAGCCAGAAGTCCGCGGCGCCCTCGCTCTGGCCGGATTCGGTCAGATGATGGGCGAGAAGCTCGGGCTCGCGCGCGGTCTTCTCCGGATACATCTCGGCGAGCACCTGGGCGATCCGCGCATGCAGCTTGCGCCGCTCGCTGTGCAACAGGCTCGCATGCGCCGCGTTCTGGATCATCACGTGCTTGAACGCATAGAGCGCATCCGGCGGGTGGCCGTGGCGCACGATCAGGCCGGCTTCCTCCAGATGATCGAGCGCCGCCTCGATCTGGTCGGCCGGCGTGTTGGCGACGGCGTGCAGCGTCTCGTAGGAGAATTCGCGGCCGATGGTGGCGCCGATCTGCGCGATCTTCTTGAACGGGCCCATGCGGTCGAGGCGCGCCATCAGCGAATCCGTCAGCGTCGCCGGGATCGCGAGCTGCCGCCACTCGCCGGACAGCACGTAGCGGCCGTGCCGTTCGGTCAAAAGGTTGGATTCGAGGACGGTCTTGGTCAACTCCTCCAGGAACAGCGGCACGCCGTCGGTCTTGACGATGATCTCCTCGACGATCTCCTTGGGCAGCTCCCGGCCCGCGACGCGCTCGACCAGGGTCGTGCGCAATTGCCGGCTCAGGCGGTTCAAGACCAGCGTCGTGATGTGCGAATGCGCATTCCAGCTCGGCTGAAATTCCGACCGCGCGGTGATGACGACGAGGATCGGCTGGCCCTGCACCTTGTCGACCAGGAGATCGATGACCTCGCGCGAGGTCGGATCGATCCAGTGCAGGTCCTCGAAGGCGATCACCAGCGGCTGCTCGCGCGCGAGCCCGAGCACATGGCTGACGATGGCGGACACCGTCGCGTCCTTCTGCTGCTGCGGCGACAAATCGAGCGGCGGGTAACGATCTCCCGTCGCGATCGACAGCAGCGCGGCAAACAGCGGGGTCACCTGCGCGACGTCGCTTCCCGTGGCGGCCACTGCCGCCTCGAGATTGGCAAGTGATGTCGCGTTCGCATCCTCGCGGTCGAGCCCGAGCGCGAATTTGAGCTGCGCGCTGAACGGATGGAACGCGGTCGAAGTATAGTATGGAGAGCACTGGAACGAGACCTGCCCGTGCCGCTCGCCCGCGATGGCCGCAAAGATCTCCTGGACGATGCGGGACTTGCCGATGCCGGGCTCGCCGAACAGCACCACGACCTGTCCGTCGCCCTGTCTCGCCTGCTGCCAGCGCCCCGTCAGCAGCGAGACCTCCTCCTCGCGATTGACGCGCGGCGTCAGCCGCGCACCCATGGACGCGGCGAAGCGCGTCTCCACGCGCGAAGGCCGCACCACGTGCCAGGCCTGGACCTTCTCGGAAAGCCCTTTGAGCGCCTGGACGCCGAGATTGCGGTAGTCGAACTTGCCCTTGAGCAGCGACTGCGTGGAGGCGGAAATGACCACGCCGTTCGGCGGCGCCAATCCCTGGAGCCGCGCGGCGAGATTGACGGTTTCGCCGACTGCGGAATCGCGCTCCTCGGTGCCCTGCCCGACGAGATCGCCGACCACGACGAGACCGGTGGCGATGCCGATGCGCACCGCCGGCGCATGGCTGAGCGCGCCACGCGGCTCGATCGCGCGGGCCGACGACAGCACCCGCACGATCTCGAGCCCGGCGCGCACCGCGCGCTCGGCATCGTCCTCATGCGCGGTCGGATAGCCGAAATAGACCAAAATGCCGTCACCGACGAAGCGGGCGGCAAAACCTTCATAATGCTTGACCACGCGGACGCAGGTTTCGCGGAAGCTCGCGATCATGTCGCGCACGTCTTCGGGGTCGAACCGGGCCGAGAGCGGGGTCGAATCCACCATGTCGCAGAACATGGTGGTGAGCTGCCGCCGCTCGGCACCGACCTCGGCGCGCGCCGTGGGACGCGGGGCGGGCGGAGGCTCGGCCGGCTCGGGCGAGAGCAGCGTCGCCAATGCCCGGCGCAGCCGCTTGCGATCGCCGAGCGGCAGGCCGAGCTCCGCGAGATCGGCCTCCGTCAGATCGGGCAGCACGTCGAGATCGAGACGATGCTGTGCAAAAAGTTCGGTGTATTGGCCGAGCCCCGCGCCCTCGAGCCAGCCTTTCAAACCCGTTTCCGTCGCCGCGCCCGGCTCGGTCTCCAGCATGCTGCTTCCGTTCGACTGAACTCCGTCGAAGAGAATACGCCCTCAACTACAATTTTGAGAGCCAAAACTTCACCTCGGCCTGGATAGGTCTCACAGTTTTTTGAAGACTAGCTCAACTGGATCGAAAAGGCACGGCATCCACTCAGCCGGCATTTGCTCACGCAAAATCCGGTTTTTCACCGCGCGAGGCAGGCCTCACCGCGCCTCTTCAAACCCCGCGAGCACTGAGGTCAGATTCGCACCGAGGATATCGGAGAGATAGCCGCCCTCCTGCACGAACACGGTCGGCAATCCCATCCGCGCGATCGCCTGGCCGATACGGCGGAAGCCGGGCGTGGTGACGGCAAGCCCCTTCAGCGGATCGTGCTCGGAGGCGTCCAGGCCAAGCGCCACGACGAGCGCGCCGGGCGCGAACGCGTCGATCGCCGTCTTGGCGCGCGCGAGCGCCTGCATGTAGCCGTCGTCGCCCGTGCCGATCGGCAGCGGGATGTTGAGATTGGTGCCGAGCCCCGCGCCCTCGCCGCGCTCATGCGCATAGCCCCACACAAACGGATAGTACGCGACCGGATCGGCATGGATCGAGATCGTGTAGACGTCCGGCCGCGCATAGAAGATGCCTTGCGTGCCGTTGCCGTGATGCACGTCGACGTCGAGAATCACGACGCGCTCGTGCTTCAGCCGCAGATGCGCGGCCGCGACCGCGCTGTTGTTGAGGAAGCAGAAGCCGCCGGCCATGTCGCGATAGGCGTGATGGCCGGGCGGACGGCAGAGCGCGTAGGTCGCACCCTCGCCGTCCATCACGAGCTGCGCCGCGGTGGTCGCAACATCCGTCGCTGCGCAGGCTGCAGTCCAGGTGCCCGGCCCGATCGGCGCAGCGGTATCCGCGGTGTGCCAGCCGAGCTTGCCGACGATATGCGTCGGATAGGTCGCCGCATGCCGCACCGGATGGATGTTGCCGATCATCTCCGGACCGGAATCGCCGAGCGCGGTCCAGGCGTCCCAGGCCTCGGAGAGGAAGGCGAGATATTCCGGACTATGAACACGCGCGCGCGGCCCCTGCCCGAATGTGGTCGGCTCGACCAGTTGGTGCTTGCCGTCCTTCAAACCCTTGAGCAGCCGGTCCGCGCGCTCGGGCTGTTCGGTCGTGCGCTTGACGACCCCGCGCACAAGAAAGAATTGCGGATCGTGGCTGCGATGCAGTTCGGTGCAGACGGCTTTCACGTGGGCGGCTCCATTGCCTTGGGATCGCTGATGTCTCTTGATCCCGGCGGCGCTACGATGCAAGCAAGAACAATGCCGCATCTTGCGCACGTGCCTTGCGTGTAGCGCGGATCGTGGCTCAGCAACGGCCGCGTTGCAGGCAATGCTCGCGGCCCTGCTGATCGGTGCGGAAGGCCTCGATGAAGCCGCCCTGGCGCTGCGTGACGAAGACGGTCTTGCCATCGTCGCCGCCGAAGGCGAGGTTGGTCGGCTCCTTGCCTTTCAACGCGACCTCGCGCTGGACCGCGCCATTGGGCTTCATGACCGCGATCGTGCCCTTGAGAATGCGCGCGACATAGAGCCTGCCGCTGACGTCGGTGCGCAAGCCGTCGATGGTGTCGGGCTGGAACGTCTTGATCAGCTTCGCGTCGGTGAGCTCTGTACCGCGGATGGCGTAAGACCAGACCTCGCCGCTGTTGGATTCGCCGACATAAAGTGTCTTGCCGTCCGGGCTGAGATCGATGCCGTTGGTGGTGCCCATTGCGCGCGGCGCCGTCATGAGCTGGCCCTGCGCCGATCCGTCCGCAGCCTTGGCGATGCGCCAGACGTGCCCCTCGCGTCCCTTCCAGTTCGGATCGCTCGCATAGATCGTGCCGTCGCGCGCGATCGTGATGTCGTTGGGCTGCTTCATCTCGTCGGAATGAAACCAGAGTCGTGGCTCCGCGCTGCCCTTGGCAAGCGCGAAGATGTTGTGCCCCTTGTAGTCGGCGACGAACATGGTGCCGTCGCGATCGAAGCGGATGGAATTGCCGACGCTGCCTTGAGGCAGCTCCACGAACGCCTCGGAGGCCGCACCGCCCGCCGGCAACCTGCCGATCGTGCCGGGCTTGCCGAGATTGACCACAAACAGATTGCCGTCGAGATCGACGGCCGGCCCTTCGATGCCGAACGTGTATTCGCCCGCCGGCGTCACCTGCGCGCTTTCGAACAGTTTCGTCTGCGCAAGGGCCGGCGACGCCGCTGCGATCATGACAATGCTACTGCAAAGGCACCAGAAAGTTCTGCTGGATATAATAGCCATCGTCGTCGGTGCATTCGCCATTGAGATAGGGATCGGCCGGCCGGTAGAAGCGGCTGAAGCCGGCTTTGTCTACAGCGGTCCTTTGTGTCACGACGACGACCTTGGAGGCCGGTATTTCGCCGCATTCCTTGCCGCTGCGCGCTACGAATTTGCGCGTCGGCGGGCCGGGCTTGATGCGCATGCGCGCTCCCGGAACCATCTTCGCAACCAGCGAGTCCGCATAGTCGAGCAGCCGCGCGTAGCCCGGCTCGGTCCTCGCCAGCGCCTCGCCGCCCGGCGGCATCAATTTCTCCGCCCCGAGCCCGCGCAGGCGCGTGCGCAGCTTTCCGGACTCGGGATCGCCGGGATAGATCCAGCCGTCCTGCGACAGCATGAAGCGCAGCACGGCCTGATCCTTCTCAGCGTCGGGCTGGCCCTGCTTCAGCCCGAAATCCGAATGGCAGCCGACGCAGTGCTTTTCGACGAGCCCCTTGCGCAGCGCCGAGAGCCGGTCGCTGTTCTGCGCGTCCCGCGCAACGAAGGCGGCGAGCTGGTCGATCTGCGCCGCGCTGCGCATGTCGCAGGGGAGCGGCTCCGGCGCATTACCCTCGGCGCGATCGATGCGGATCACGGTCTGGTTCCTGTCCTCGACCAGCCAGATGGCGCCATCCTCCGCAACGGTGATGCCGACCGGCGCGCCCTGCGGCCGCGCGCCGTTGACGCGGTGCCAGCCGGAGATCAGCTCCGCGAAGGGCGCCGCCGCGACCTCGCCCGCCTCGGTCTGGAAGCTGCGCGTCGGCTCGGCGGCGCAGCTCGCATGGTAGCGGACCGGCGGCGGACTCATCTTGGGGAAGCCGTGATCGTCGACCTCATAGATCAGCAGGCGGCTGCCGGTCGGGCGATAGCCGTGAAGCGCGATCAGCAGCCTGCCCTCCAGCTCCGGAAATTTTTGGCCGTGATAGTAGAGCATGCCGAGCGGGGCGCCATGCGGCGGCAGAAGCGAGAACGGCTGCTTGTAGAGCGCGCCGTTGGTGCAGAGGTTCTTGTAAGGACCCGATTGCAGCACCAGCCTGAATTCCGGGCTCACCGTCGAGAGGTCGTAGCAATAGGGCCAGCCATAGTGCTTGCCCGGCTCGATCGCGTTGATTTCCTCGTTCGGCTTGAAGATGTCAGGCAGGTCGCGGCCGTTCTCGCCTTGCAGGAAGGCGTAGCCGGGATCGGGAAATTGCGGATGCAGTGTCAGCGCCATCGAGTTGCGCAAGCCGCGCGCATAGACCTGGTGCGGCGGATCGGGATCGGTGGGTTTCAATGCGGGGAAGATCCCGCCCGAGGGCGGCGTGAACATCCAGATCGCGGCGAGCGCCGAGGCGCCTTCCGCCGGAGCGCATGGCCGCGTGATCGGCGGGTGGGTGATGCAATCATCGCTGTGCGAACCGACATTGACGAACAGCCGCCCGGTGCGGTCGAACACGAACTGCTTGAGCGGGTGCGCGCTCTCCTCGAGCCTGGTGCCATCCGGCAATGTCAGCCGGCGGCCCGGCAGACGATGAAGGATGGTCTCGACCGTGCTGCGCGGATTGTCGGCCAGCGGATCGACGCGGAAGATCGTCTCGTCGGTGGAAGCATAGAGCTTCTTGTCGGGACCGATCACCAGACCAAAGGGATATTCGATCCCCGTGATGAGCTCCTTGATGCGCTTGCCCTCCGCCGCGCGGGGATCGAGCAGCAGCAGCCGGCCGTCGGTGTGGCCCCAGCCGCCCATGTCGGCGACCACGAACAGCTCATGACCGGGGATCTGGACGATCGATCGCGGGAACTTGAGGTGATCCTCTTCACTGGCGACGAGACCTGCGCAAAACCCCTGCTTCAGGTCGATCTTGAGTCTCGGGAAGGCGAGATCGCCGCTGCCGCAGGTTTCAGAGCCGATCGCATAGCCGCTTTTCCGGATCGGGTCGGAGAATGCCGGCGGCGCAAGGCCAAGGCCGGCGAGCAGAACGCCCGCGAACATGCACAGGCGACCACAGGTTGTTCTCGTGAAATGCAAGCTACCCCTCCCCCGACCCGGGCGAATCGAGAGTTCCACGCCGCATCAGCGCCGTCCAGCCGAAGGTGAAGGTTAATGATCCGTAACGCGCTCACCGTCCCGTGAAGCGAATCATCCGTAAATTCCCTTACCGGGTTGAACCCGAATATTTCGGCCATCGTCAGAATGATATTGGTGGTTGTATCGATTCGCTCTCCCAAGGAGGCGGCTGTGGTCCAAGTTTATTTTCACTGCTCGAATACTGAAGGCATGTTGATCGACCGGCGCGGCACAGCCGTGTCGAACCTGACCGAGGCGCGCGACCGCGCCGCGCAGATCATGCAATCGATGATCATGGTGCCCGGTGACGAAGACTGGCGCGACTGGATCCTGCATGTCAGCGACGATGACGGCGAGGAGATCTTCGACCTGCCGTTCATCTCCGTGCTCGGCAAGCCGCACTGAGGACGATGCCATGCTGATCGCTTCGCTCACGCTGCTTCGCCACCACGTCTCCGCGATCGCCACGCGGTGCCAGACGCTGGTGAAGCTCGCGGGCAATCCCTACCGTCCCGAGCTGCATTACATGCGCGGCCCGGGACCGAAATGGCATGCCAAGCACGGCAACCGCCGCGGGGACGGCCGGCTCTGAGCCCGACTCCGAGTCCTGGCTCACCGGACCGCAGCGCAAAATCCTTCCCATCACCACGATCCGATTTAAGGCTTTCACCAGGGAACAGCCTTGTCTACCCTGCCCGCCGTTTCAGGCCGCAGGGACCATTTGATGCCGAATGAATTGCACTTGGACAACTATCTGGCGCGCATCGGCCACAAGGGCGAGGTGAAGCCGGACCTCGCCACCCTCACCGCACTCCACAGCGCTCACGTCAATGCGATCCCGTTCGAGGGACTCAATCCGCTTCTGCGGCAGCCCGTCCTTCTCGATCTGCCGGCCGTGCAGGCCAAGCTCGTCGACTCCCGGCGTGGCGGCTATTGCTTCGAGCAGAATGCGCTGTTCAAGGCGGCGCTCGAGCGCATCGGCTTCACCGTGACGGGCCTTTGCGCGCGCGTGCGGTGGATGGCCGCGCCCGACAGTCCGCTCGGGCCGAAGACGCATATGCTGCTCAAGGTCGAGCTGCCCGAGGGGCCCTATATCGCCGATGTCGGCTTCGGCGCCTGCGTGCTCGACGCGCCCTTGCAGCTCAAGACGAACATCGAGCAGCGCACCGCGATGGGCATCTACCGGCTCGGCGAGGCTGGCGGCCTCTATTCGCTCAGCGCGCAACGGCCGCCGGGATGGCGGACCATGTATGTGTTCGACCTCGTGCCGCAGATCCAGTCCGACTTTGAGCTCGGCAACTATTTCACCGCGACCAGCTCTGCGACGCCCTTCACCAGCACGCTGATCATGGAGCGCGTCGCAGCCGATGCGCGCTACAAGCTCGCCAATCGCCGCCTGACGATTGAAGCGCGCGACGGCGAGGTACGCAGCGAGCGCGCGATCGATAGCGCCGACGAGCTCGGCCAGGTGCTGCGCGAGACCTTCAACGTCGAGCCGCCAGTGCCGGTCGAGGAGGTGTTTGCGAGGATCGGGGGGTAGTGCGGCTTTCCCCTCTCCCCTTGTGGGAGAGGGTGCCTCGCGAAGCGAGGCGGGTGAGGGGTCTCTCTCCGCAACTAAGACTGATGCAATTGAGTTCGCGGAAACAACCCTCATCCGGCGCCATCGCCGATGCAGAGCATCGGCGTTAAGAAACGGCGGCCGAAGGCCGCCTATGCCACCTTCTCCCGCAAGGGGAGAGGGAAGCGCGGCGCCATCTTGCGTCTCCTTCACACCTGCCATGTTGCGCTTCGGTCTGGATCGTCGGCCGCGATATGCCATTGTTCGGCTCTGCGCCGCTCCGGTGCAATTCCATCCAACGCAACAAAATCGGCCCCGAGACATGATGCCTCACCAGTTCAGCTATGCCCAAGAGCCCCGCAAGCCCGCCCGTCTCGCCAAGGGTGGCATCGTTGCGGCACAGTCGCGCCGGGCGGCTGAGATCGGGGCGGAGGTGCTGGCTGCGGGCGGTGACTGCGTCGATGCGGTGGTCGCCACCACCTTCGCGCTGAACGTGCTGGAGCCCTGGATGAGCGGCATCGGCGGCGGCGGCGTCATGGTGCTCTATCGCGCCAGCGATAACCGCTACGAGGTGATCGACTACAACATGCGTGCGCCGCAAAGCCTGCGCGTCGAGGATTATCCGATCACAGGCCAAGGCTCGGCCTCCGATCTCTTCCCCTGGGCACGCGTGAAGGACGACCGCAACATCCACGGCCCCGGTGCGATCGCCGTGCCCGGCGTCGTCGCCGGCATGGAGGAGGCGCATCGCCGCCACGCCAAGCTGCCGTGGAAGGACCTGGTCGCGCCGAGCGCAAAGCTCGCCGGAGAAGGCCTGCTGGTCGACTGGTGGACGACGCTGATGATCGCAAACTCGGCGGCCGACCTGCGGCGCTATCCCGCCAGCGCGGAGGCGTATCTTGTCGACGGCCTGCCGCCAAACGCGCCGTGGGGCATCAAGGCCGAGACGCGTCTGCCGCAGCAAAAATTGCAGGCGACGCTGGCGCATCTCGCCACCGCCGGTCCGCGCGACTTCTATCAGGGCGATCTCGCGAGGAGCATCGCGTCCGACATCAGGGCCGACGGCGGCGCCCTCTCGGTCGAAGACCTCGCCGCTTTCCGCGCCCATCTGCGCGAGCCACTCAACATCCCCTATCGCGGCGGCAAGGTGTTTGCGACACCCGAACTCACCGCCGGCCCGACGCTCGCGCATGCTCTGCGGCTCTTGCAGCAGAACCTCAGGCCGGAAGGCACACCGGATGCAACCGCCTACGGTGAATACGCGGCCGCCCTGCAAGCGGCCTATCGCGAACGACTCAAGGACATGGGCGATGCTGAGGGAAAACGCTCGCTCGGCGCCGAATATCTCGCGCCCGGCTGCACCACGCACTTCTCGGTGGTCGACCGCCAGGGCAACATGGCCGCGGTGACGCAGACGCTGCTCTCCACCTTCGGCTCGAAATATTTGACGCCGCACTCCGGCATTCCCATGAACAACGGCATCATGTGGTTCGATCCGACGCCCGGCACGACCAACTCGCTGGCGCCCGGCAAACGCTGCCTCACCAACATCACGCCGGTCATCGCCGAAACCAAGGACGGCAAACGCCTCGCCGTCGGCGCTTCCGGCGGCCGCCGCATCCTGCCTGCGGTGACGCAGCTTGTGTCGTTCGTCATGGACTACGGCATGGACCTTGATGCCGCGATCCACCAGCCGCGAATCGACGCCAGCGAAGGCGCCGTGGTGACCGGCGACCGCCGCCTGCCCGAGGACGCGCGCAAGGCGCTGGCCGCGCGCTTCGACTATGAGGAGACGCAGGTGCAGGCCGTGCCGATGAAGTTCGCCTGCCCGAGCGTGGTGATGCGCGAGGGCGAAACCAACAGCGGCGCAGTCGAGATCTTTCAACCCTGGAGTGACGCGGTCGCCGAATCCTGAGCGTCACGACTCCTCCACATTCGCGGGCGACTACCGCATCAATGTCAGTTCATTGAACGGACAGATGCGCACGCCCAAGAGGAGAGCTTTCGTATGAAGAAACTTGCGCTCGCCGCGACATTGATCATCGCGGCGGGCTTCGCCATGCCAAACGCGGCATCCGCCAAAGGCGGTCATGGCCATGGACACGGCCACGGCCACGGTGGGTTCCATGGACATCACCATGGCACGCCGCCGGGCTGGTATCACGGGCGCAAGGTCGGCTGGCGCGGCGGGGGATGCCCGCCCGGCCTGTGGAAGCAGGGCCGCTGCTGAATTCGCACGGACCCGCCAAGCGCCGCCCGAGATCGGGCGGCGCTTTTCTATATTCCCAAACGATCCCTCACCCGACCGGCGATCACCGCGCTCGTCACCCCGACCGGCCAGAACGCGTGCAGCGGGATCGGCTTGATGCCGGTGATCGGCATGTCGATCTCGGCACTCCGGCCGCCGATCAGGCGGCGTGCGAGCTGCGCGCCCATCGCGGTGGAGAGCGCGACGCCGCGGCCGTTGCAGCCGAGCGAGATCAGGATGTTCTCCGCTGGCTCGTGCACATGCGGGTAATGATCCCTGGTGATCGCAAGGCGGCTGTTCCAGCCGTGGGTCCAGCTTGTGCCCTTGAGCTGCGGCCACAGCCGCTCGGCATAGCGCATGAGATAGGCGACGTCGGACGGCGAATTGATCCAGCGCATCGGACCGCGACCGCCCATCAGCAGGCGGTTCTGCTGATCGATGCGGTAGTAGACCGTGATGTGCCCACTCTCGTAGAGCACGGGGCGTGTCGGCATGATCGAACGGGCGACCTCGTCGGAGAGCGGCGCGGTCGCGGCGATCGAGGAAAACACCGGCACGATGGTGCGGCGGAGCGCGGGCCAGAGATCATCCGTAAAGCCGTTGGTGGCGAGCAGCACCTTGTCGGCGCGCACCACCGCATGCGGAGTCTCGATGCGCCAATGCGTGCCCTCGCGACGCAGGGAGAGCGCCGGCGCCTCGCCGTGCACGCGCGCACCGGCCGAGATCGCGGCGCGTGCCAGGCCACGGGCGTAGCTGAGGGGATGCAGATCGCCGCCACGCGCATCCAGCATGGCGCAGACATAGCGGTCGGAGCCGGTCATCTCACGCAATTGCTCGCGACCCAGCAGCGTCACCGGCATGCCGCGGCGAATGCATTGCTTTGCGGTGCTTTCGATCGCCGCAGCGCTCGCCTCGTTGTAGGCCGCGCGCAGCGTGCCGCTCTGCCGCGCCTCGCAAGGAATCTGGTAGCGGCGGATCAGGTCGTGGGTAAAATTGGTCGTGCCGTAGGAGAATTCGATCATGCGGCGGCCGAGATCGGCGCCGAAATCGGCCTCGATCTGATCGGGGTCGTGCTTCAATCCAGGATTGGTGTGGCCACCATTGTTGCCGGATGCGCCCCAGCCCGGCTCCTGCGCCTCCAGCACCAGCGCGTCGACACCCTGCTCGGCCAGATGCAGCGCGGTGGAGAGGCCGGTGTAGCCGCCGCCGACGATCGCCACGGAGACGGTCTTGTCCGCATCGAGCGGCGGCGTGGCCACCGGCACAGCGGCGGTGTCGGCGTAGAGAGACGGAGGCAAAGGCAGGCGGGCAGGCGCGGTCATGTCGGACACCGGATCAGAGCGGATGCAGCACGCGGCGCAAGAAGTCCTGCGTCCGCGCATGCTGCGGTTGGTTGAGCACGCTTTTCGCGGGTCCCTGCTCGACGATGACGCCACCGTCGATGAACAGCACGCGGTCGGCGACGTCGCGGGCAAAGCCCATCTCATGGGTGACGACGACCATGGTCATGCCGTCGTCGGCGAGCTTGCGCATCACGGACAGCACCTCGCCGACGAGCTCGGGATCGAGCGCCGAGGTCGGCTCGTCGAACAGGATCGCCTTGGGCTGCATCGCGAGCGCGCGCGCGATCGCAACGCGCTGCTGCTGGCCGCCGGAAAGCTGAGGCGGATGCATGTCGGCCTTTTCGGCCAGCCCGACCTGCGCGAGCAGCGCGCGGCCGCGCTCCATCGCCTGCACGCGTGGCTCCTTCTTCACGTAGAGCGGCCCCTCGACGACGTTCTCAAGCGCGGTGCGATGCGGGAACAGGTTGAAGCGCTGGAACACCATCGAGACCTGGGTGCGGATCGAGACGATCGACGGCGCATTGCGATCGACGCGCGTGCCCTCGACGCTGATGCCGCCGCGGTCGTAGCTTTCGAGCCCGTTGATACAGCGCAGGATGGTCGACTTGCCGGAGCCGGACGGGCCGATGATGCAGACCACCTCGCCCTTCTCGACGGACGCGGTGATACCCTTGAGCACCTCGACCTTGCCAAAGCTCTTGTGGACGTCGTCGAGCTCGATCATCGCTTGCCGGCCCGCTTCTCGAAATGACGGACCAGAAGGATCAGCGGGATGCTCATGGTGAGATACATCAGCGCCACCAGCGTGAACACGCTGGTGTTCTTGAAGGTCGAGGACGCGATCAGCTTGCCCTGCAAGGCCAGCTCGGCGACCGTGATGGTCGAGGCTTGCGAGGAATCCTTCAGCATCATGATCATGACGTTGCCGTAGGGCGGCAGCACGATGCGCACCGCCTGCGGCAGCACCACGCGGCGCATGGTGAGCCACCAGCCCATGCCGATGGTCTGCGCCGCCTCGATCTGCCCCTTGTCGATCGCCTCGATGCCGGCGCGGAAGTTTTCCGCCTGATAGGCCGAATAGGCGATGCCGAGCCCGAGGATCGCGGCCTGCAAGGCGGTGAGCGTGACGCCGAGATCGGGCATCACGAAGTAGAGATAGAACAGCAGCACGATGATCGGGATGCCGCGGATCACGTTGATCACGCTGGCGCTCAGGCCTGCGAGGAAGCCGATGTCGGAGACCCGCATCAGGGCCCAGACCAGCCCGAGCAGCGTCGAGAGGATCAGCGAGCCGATGGTGACGACGATCGTGAGCGCGACGCCGTTCAGGAGGATCGGAAAGAACTCGACGGTGTCGCGCCAAAAGCCCTGCATCGGCGATCAGCCCTTCAGGCCCCATTTCTCGAGGATCTTGTCCACGGTGCCGTTCGCCTTCAGCCGGCCGAGCGAGGCGTTGATCTTGCCGAGCAGTTCGGTGTCGCTCTTGCGCACGCCGATGCCGACCGAGCCGACTGTCACGGGCTTGTAGCTTGCAACGAGGCGCACCTCGGGGAAGCCGCCCTGCTTGAGGTTGTAGGCAAGGATCGGATAGTCGGCGAAGCCGGCCTTGAGGCGGCCCGCGTTCACGTCGCGCAGGATGTCGGGAATGGTGTCGTAGGCCTTCACGTCGCTGAACAGGCCCGACTTCTTCAGCGCGTCGACGAAGGCGGTGCCGACCTGGGCGCCGACCACTTCACCTTTCAAATCCTCCTGCGAGGCATAAGCCTTGGTGTCGCCCTTCGGCACCACCAGGCCTTCGCCATAGGTGTAGATCGGATCGGAAAAGTCGATCACCTCCTTGCGCGGCGCGGTGATGAACATCGCGGCGGCAATGATGTCGATCTTGCTCGAGGTCAGCGAGGGGATTAGCGCCGAGAACTGCATCGGCTCGATCTGCACGGAAAGGCCCGCGTCCTTGCCGACCTCGGTGATGAGGTCGACCATGACGCCCTGGATGGTATTGGTCTTGGTGTCGAGGAAGGTGAAGGGGATGCCTGTCGGGGTCGAGCCGACCTTCAGCACCTGCTGCGCGGATGCCGGAACGCTGGCTGCAAGGGCGAGCGCCGCGACCGCGGCCTGAACGAAACGCTTCATCGCAATCCCCCTGTTGGGTTCGGCCGATGACGGCGCCCGCGCAGCCTGTGACGGCAGATGTTGCGGGTCGGGCCGTTTCGGCTTATTTTCACCAATATGAAAATTTGGTCACACTTTCGCGAGCGATGCAAGCGATTTTCATACACATGAAGGAAGCGGTTTGACGTGAGCGGTGGCAAAAGAATGCGCAAACCGGCCGCCGCAAAAGCGGTGAAGAAGGCAAAGGCCGTCGCCAAACCGGCTGCGAGGCCGGCCGAGCCGGCGATGGACGTCGCGGTCGGACGCCGCATCCGCGATCTCAGGCGGACACGGCAACTCTCGCTCGAGACGATTGCCGAGCGCACGTCGCTGTCGATCGGCTTCCTCAGCCAGATCGAGCGCGGCCTCTCCTCGCCCTCGCTCCGCGTGCTCGCGACACTCGCCGACGTGCTCGGCGTCGGCATCGCCGCGCTGTTCGGCGCGAGCCCGAGCACGGACAGCGCATCCGATTCCGTGGTGACGCGCGGGATGCAACGCCCCGAGCTAAAACTCTGGCGCACCGGCATTTCGAAACAGCTCCTGAGCGCCGCGGGTGCCGAGAACCGGCTCAACCTGTTCCTGGTGCATCTCGAGCCCGGCGGGTCGACCGGCGATGAGCTCTACACCCACGACGGCGAAGAGGCCGGCCTCGTGCTCGAAGGCGAGATGATGCTCACTGTCGATACCGAGACCTGGTCGCTGAAGACGGGCGACAGCTTTCGTTTCGCCAGCCGCAGGCCGCACCGGTTTTCCAACCCGGCCGATGATGCGAAGGCCGTGGTGCTGTGGGTGAACTGCGTGACGGGCGCGAGCTGACTTTTCTCCCTCTCCCTACGTTCGCAAGCGGGGAGAAGAAGAAGGCAGCGATGCTTCCCCAGTCGTCATTGCGAGCGAAGCGAAGCAATCCAGACTGTCTCCGCGGAGATAGTCTGGATTGCTTCGTCGCTTCGCTCCTCGCAATGACGGGCGGTGAGAATCTTAGCCAAACCTATGCGCGTAGCGATTCACCGTGAGATCGCTCGTATCGATCGCCGGCTTCTTGCCCGACAGCATGTCCGCAAGCACCTGTCCCGAACCACAGGACATGGTCCAGCCGAGCGTGCCGTGGCCGGTGTTGAGATGGAGATTTGCATAGCGGGTGGCGCCGATCACCGGCGGGCCGTCCGGCGTCATCGGCCGCAGACCGCTCCAGAACGTGGCCTTGGAGAGGTCGCCACCGCGCGGGAAGAGATCTGACACGGAGTGATCGAGCGTGGCGCGGCGCGCGGCGTAGAGCTTGTCGGAATAACCGGAGATTTCGGCGGTGCCGCCGACGCGGATACGATTGCCGAGCCGCGTGATCGCGACCTTGTAGCTTTCGTCCATCACGGTCGATTCCGGCGCACCGCTGGCGTCCTTGATCGGCACCGTGATCGAATAGCCCTTCACCGGAAAGACCGGCAGCGAGATGCCGAGCGGCGCAACAAGACGCGACGACCAGCTTCCGAGCGCGACGACGTAAGCATCCGCCCGCAACAGGCCGCCGCCGGTCGCAACGCCCGTGACGCGCGAAGCGTCCGTGACGATGCCGTCGATGGACATATTGAACATGAAGCGCACGCCGAGCTTCTCGGCCTCTTTGGCCAGCGCCTGCGTGAACATGTGGCAGTCGCCGGTCTCGTCCTCCGGCAGCCGCAGGCCGCCGACGAACTTTTCCTTCACGCTCGCGAGCGCGGGCTCTGCCGCGATACAGCCCTCGCGATTGAGCACCTCGTACGGCACGCCATATTGCTTGAGCACGGCGATGTCCTCGGCCGTGCCGTCGAGCTGCGCCTGATAGCGGAAGAGCTGGAGCGTGCCCTTGGAGCGCTCGTCATATTGAATGCCGATGTCCTGGCGCAAAGCGCGCAGGCAATCGCGGCTATATTCCGCGATCGGGATCATCCGGCTCTTGTTGACGGCGTAGCGCGCGGACGTGCAGTTGCGCAGCATCTTGAGCAGCCAGACCCACATCACGGGATCGACCTTGGGCCGGATCACCAGCGGGCCGTGCTTCATCAGAAGCCATTTGATCGCCTTCACCGGCACGCCGGGACCTGCCCAGGGCGAGGAATAGCCGGGCGAAACCTCGCCGGCATTGGCAAAGGACGTCTCGAGCGCCGGCTCCGGCTGACGGTCGACGACCGTCACCTCATGGCCGGCACGCGCAAGGTAGTAGGCAGAGGTGACACCGATGACACCGCTGCCGAGGATCAGGACTTTCACGTTTCGCACCACTCCCGCGGCGTTTGTCGCGCCGCTAGCAAGAACAACCGGTCAAGGACCGCGAGAGCAATTATCAGGCCACGCGCTTGATGGCCTCGCCGAGAATCGAGACGATCTGGTCGATGTGGCTCTTCTCCACGATCAGGGGCGGCGACATCGCAAAGGAGTCGCCGCTCATGCGCAGATAGAGTCCGGTGTTGAAGCAGTCGACCATGACGTCATAGCCGCGCGCACCGACCATGCCCTCGCGCGGCGCGAGCTCGACCGCGCCCATCAAGCCGCAATTTCTGATATCGACGACGTTCGGCAGGCCCTTGAGCTGATGCAGCGCATCGCGCCAGTAGTTGGCGATGTCAGCGCCACGGGTAAGCAGGCCCTCGTCCTTGTAGATGTCGAGAGTCGCGATGCCGGCGGCGCAGGCGACCGGATGGGCCGAATAGGTGTAGCCGTGGAACAGCTCGATCTGGCCCTCCGGGCCGGTCATCACGCCGTCATGCACCTTGCGGCTCGCGAACACGGCGCCGCAGGGCACGGTGCCGTTGGTGATGCCTTTCGCGGTCGTCATCAGGTCCGGCGTGACGCCGAAGAAATTGGCGGCGAACGGCGTACCGAGGCGACCGAAGCCGGTGATGACCTCGTCGAAGATCAGGAGGATGCCGTGCTTGTCGCAGATCTCGCGCAGGCGCTTCAGATAACCCTGCGGCGGCGGCAGCACCGCGGTCGAGCCCGGCACCGGCTCGACGATGACGGCGGCGATCGTCTCGGCGCCGTGCAGCGCGACAAGACGCTCGAGATCGTCGGCGAGCTCGGCGCCGTGCGCGGGCTGGTCCTTGGCAAAGGCGTTGCGGGTGAGATCATGGGTGTGGCGGATGTGATCGACGCCCGGCAGATGCGTCGCGAAGGCGCGGCGGTTCGCCACCATGCCGCCGACCGACATGCCGCCGAAGCCGACGCCGTGATAGCCGCGCTCGCGGCCGATCAGGCGGGTGCGGCTCGACTGGCCGGTGGCGCGATGATAGGCGAGCGCGATCTTGAGCGCAGTGTCGACCGACTCGGAGCCGGAGTTGGTGAAGAAGATGCGATCGAGCCCCTTCGGCGCGATCTCGGCGAGCCGCTCGGCGAAGTCGAACGACAGCGGATGACCCATGTTGAATGACGGCGCGAAGTCCAGCGTCATGAGCTGCTTCTCGACGGCGGCGGCAATCTGCTTGCGGCCGTGGCCGGCGTTGACGCACCAAAGGCCGGCGGAGCCGTCGATCACCTTGCGACCGTCAACGGACGTGTAGTGCATGCCCTCGGCCGAGGCGAACAGGCGCGGCTCCTTCTTGAACTGCCGGTTGGCCGTGAACGGCATCCAGTGCGAATCGGTCTTGATGGTGTTCGGAATCTGGTGAAGGGTCACAGGCCGCTCCTTTGCTGACCTGCTAGCAGAGCCACGGCTTTTAAAGTGCAACAAGTCCTTTTCTGCGCACCCACAACCCATTGATCTAGCTGGGGCGGCCGGTCCATATTTGCGCGATCCGCAACACCTGCAACAGGGATTTGGACCATGAGCGTCGACATCGGTGGACGGCTGCGATTCATCCGGGCCCGCCACAAGCTGTCGCAGCGCGAGCTCGCCAAACGCTCCGGCGTCACCAATTCGACGATCTCGCTGATCGAATCCAACCAGATGAACCCGTCCGTCGGCGCACTCAAGCGCATCCTCGACGGCATTCCGATGGGGCTCGCCGAGTTCTTCGCGCTCGAGCCGGAGACGCGGCGCAAGATCTTCTACCGCGCCGAGGAGCTGACCGAGGTCGGCAAGAAGCCGATCTCCTACCGCCAGGTCGGCGACAACCTGTTCGGCCGGAGCTTGCAGATCCTGAAAGAGCGTTACGAGCCCGGCAGCGACACCGGCCGCGTGCCGCTGGTGCATGATGGCGAGGAAGGCGGCGTGGTGATCTCCGGCAAGCTCGAGGTGACCGTCGAGGACGAGCGGCGCATCCTCAATCCCGGCGATGCCTATTATTTCGAAAGCCGCAGGCCGCACCGCTTCCGCTGCGTCGGCGGCAAGGCCTGCGAGGTCATCTCGGCCTGTACGCCGCCGACGTTCTGAGGCACGCCGGCGCACGGGTCCCGCCGCCACCCAGCTCGCCTGCAATGCCGTCATCAGGGGCGCGGTATCTTGCCTGTCAGGCCGACGTCAGCAGTTCCTCGATCCGGATCGGGAAACGGCGCACGCGCACGCCCGTCGCATGCCACACGGCGTTCGCCACCGCGCCGGCGCTGCCGGTGATGCCGATCTCGCCGACGCCCTTGATGCCGAGCGCGTTGACGTGCGGATCGTGCTCCTCGACCGTCAGCACATCCATCGGTGGCACGTCGGCGTTCACGGGAATGTGGTACTCGCCGAGATTGGCATTCATGATCCGGCCGCTACGCCGGTCGGTGATGGCTTCCTCGTGCAGCGCAAAGGACAGGCCCCAGATCATGCCGCCGAGGAGCTGGCTCCGCACCAGATGCGGATTGATGATGCGGCCCGCGGCGAACGCGCCGACCATGCGCGAGACGCGGATCTGGCCGAGCTCGGGATCGACCTTCACCTCGGCGAAGACGGCGCCATGTGCATGCATCGCATAGTCGGTTTGCGCCGTCGGGTTCGGCGCGCCGGTGCCACGCGCATCGATCTCGGCGAGGTCAGCGCGTGCGAGGATGTCGGCATAGGTTTCGCCGCGGCTCTCATCGTCGCGCCGGAACAACCTGCCGTCGCGCGCGATCACACCGGCATTGCCGGCCCCGAATAGCGGCGAGCGCTCGTCCCTGGTGGCGAGATCGGCAAGCTTCGCGATCACCGCCGCGCCGGCAGTGTGGATCGCATTGCCCGCGGTTGCGGTATGCGCCGAGCCGCCGGCAATGCCGGCATCGGGCAGATCGGACGTGCCGGAGCGAAACTCGACGCGATCGACGTCGAGGCCGAGGCTGTCAGCCGCGATCTGCGCGAGTGCGGTCCAGG
Source organism: Bradyrhizobium iriomotense (assembly GCF_030160715.1). GTDB lineage: Bacteria > Pseudomonadota > Alphaproteobacteria > Rhizobiales > Xanthobacteraceae > Bradyrhizobium > Bradyrhizobium iriomotense. The sequence goes on along the minus strand of NZ_BSOW01000019.1, from coordinate 27,904 downwards.
CGCCCTGCCCCATGTCATGCGCGCCGGTCTCCATTACGCCGGTGCCGTCGCGGCGGATCACCGCACGCGCCTCGGCCTGGAACATCAGCGCCGGGAAGGTCGCGGTGCCCATGCCCCAGCCGACCAGGAGGCCGGAATCATCGCGCATCTGCCGTGGCGCAAGCGGCCGCTTCGTCCAGCCGAAGCGCGCCGCGCCCTGCTCGTAGCACGCACGCAGCGCCTTCGACGAGAACGGCTTGCCCGTTGTCGGCTCGACCTCGGCATAATTCTTCAGGCGGAACGCCAGCGGGTCCATGCCGCAGGCAAGCGCCATCTCGTCGATCGCGCTTTCGAGTGCGATCGATCCCGTTGCCTCGCCGGGCGCGCGCATGAACAGCGGCGTGCCGGTGTCGACGCGCGCGGCCTCATGCGTGGTCCTGATCGCAGGGCTCGAATAGAGCGTGTGCGAGGCGTCCGCGGCGGGCTCGTAGAAATCGTCGTAGCTGCTCGACACCGTCTTCGCATGGTGATCGATCGCGGTGAGGCGCCCGTCAGCGTCGACGCCCATCCGCAGGCGCTGCCGCGTCGGCGCACGATGGCCGACCGGTCCATACATCTGCTCACGGCGCAGCACGAGCTTCACCGGCCTGCCGACCAGCTTCGCCGCCATGACGCCGAGGATCTGCGGTCCCGTCAAAAACCCCTTCGAGCCAAAGCCGCCGCCGAGGAACGGGCTGCGGATCAGGATCTTTTCCGGCGCAAGGCCGAACAGCTCGGCAACACGGGCGCGCGCCATCACCATGGCCTGGCTCGGCGTATCGATCGAGAGCGTGTCGCCGTCCCAGCTAGCTACGATCGCGTGCGGCTCCATGGCGTTGTGATATTGCGGCGGCGTCTCGTAGGTCGCCTCGATCCGCTTTGCGGCCGAGGCGAGCCCGGCGTCGATATCGCCATGCTGCACTTGCGCAGGATTGCCGACGCCGACGACGGGCGGCGCGAACGTTTCGCCGGCATCGAGACCGACGCGGGGGCTGAGCGCCTCGTAGCGCGGCGCGAGCAGTGCTGCGCCTTCGGTCGCCGCCTCCAGCGTCTCCGCGATCACGACGGCGATCGGCTGATTGGCATAGCGGATCTCATCGCTCTGCAAGACTTCCATCCGGAATACGAACGGGTTGGTCTTGATGTCTGGGTCGATTGCGAGCTCAGGCTTGTGCTGCGACGTCATGACATCGACCACGCCCTTGTGGCTCCTGGCCGCCGCGACGTCGAGCGCCGCCACGCGGCCGCGCGCGATGCTGGACACCGCAATCACCGCAAACAACATGCGAGAGGGATGATGGTCCGCGGCGTAGGCGGCCTGCCCCTTGACCTTCGAGATCCCGTCGCGGCGGGTCAGTGGCTGGCCGATGTTCGAGCCGTGACGGATATGGGCAGGCGCGGAGGTGAGGCTGATCTCAGGCATGCAGGGCTCCGGAGGCAAAGGGAGAGGCCGGCAGCGCCGGAATGCGCGCGGGCGTTCCAGCGGCGGCAAGGGTGAGCGCGCGCACGACGATGCGGCGCGCGAGCTCGATCTTGAAGGCGTTGTCGCCAGACGGCTTTGCATCAGCGAGCGCAGCTTGCGCTGCTGCGCGGAAGCTCGCCGCGTCGGGCGTGACGCTTTTCAGCGCCGCTTCCGCAGCGCGGGCGCGCCAGGGCTTTGCGGCGACACCGCCGAGCGCAAGCCGGGCATCGCTGATCTTGCCGTTCTCGATCCTCAGCGCCGCCGCAGCGGACACTACGGCAAAGGCATAGGACGTGCGCTCGCGAACCTTGAGATATCGCGCGTGGCCTGCGAAATCGCGGGCAACGGCCGGCAGGCGCAGAGCCACGATCAGATCGCCGGGCTCGAGCGCCGTCTCGCGCTCGGGCGCCGCACCCGGCAGGCGATGCAGTTCGTCGAGGGGCAGCTCGCGCCGGCCGCTCCTGCCTTCGATCTCGACGATGGCGTCGAGCGCAACCAGCGGCACGCAGAAATCGGAGGGGTGCGTCGCAATGCAGCCCTCGCTCCAGCCGAGCACGGCGTGCAATCGATTCTCGCCGCCGTGCGCGTCGCATCCGCTGCCGGCCTCGCGCCGGTTGCAGCGGCTGGCGGGGTCATAGAAATACGCGCAGCGCGTCCGTTGCAGAAGGTTGCCGCCGACCGTTGCAGCATTGCGCAATTGCGCGGAGGCACCCGACAGCAGCGCTTCGGCAACCGCCGGATAAGCCTTTGCGAAGGCCATATCGTGGGCGAGATCGGCATTGCGCACCAGCGCGCCGATGCGCACGCTGCCGTCGGCGAGGTGCTCGATCCTATCAAGCCCCTTCAGGCGCGTGACGTCGACCAGACGATCCGGACGGCTGACGCCGCCCTTCATCAGGTCGAGCAGATTGGTGCCGGCGGCAAGATAGGTCGCGCCGGGCTGCGCGGCGGCGGTGACGGCCTCGGCGATGGTCGCGGGCCTGACGTAATCGAACGGCTTCATGCGGAGCGCCTCTGGCTGGCTTCATGGGTCTGTACCTCGAGCACGGCATCGACGATGCCGGCATAGGCGCCGCAGCGGCAGAGATTGCCGCTCATGCATTCCCTGATGCGCTCGGGATCATCGCCCGCCTGCGCTTCCCGCATCATTCCGATCGCGCTCATGATCTGGCCGGGCGTGCAGAAGCCGCATTGGAACCCGTCATGGGCAATAAAGGCGGCCTGTACCGGATGAAGCTGGTCGCCGCGCGCAACGCCTTCGATGGTGAGGATGTCGGCCCCGTCATGGCTGATGGCGAGTGCGAGGCAGGAGTTGATCCTTCTCCCGTCGACCAGGATGGTGCAGGCACCGCATTGGCCGCGGTCGCATCCCTTCTTGGTTCCGGTCAGTTGCAGACGCTCACGCAGGAGATCGAGCAGCGTGACGCGAGGATCGTCGAGTTGGAAATCGCGCCGCGCACCGTTCACGGTGAGGCTGATGGAGTGGGTCATACAGGGCTCCGATCAGATATGGACATGGGTCGATCGCATGCGCGCCACCGCCGTGGCCGCAGTCGATCTGTCGCCCGTGGCTCGCGAGCCGGGACGATATGAGATCGGATATACGGAGGCATCCTCCGTTTAGCAAGTGGCCGCCAAATTCCTGGAATTCGTCAAAACCCCGTGTGCAAACAACGCGCTGCGCCGCGCAAAGGGTTCAATCTAACCAGATCGTGATCTAGATTGGTCGCATGGACGATCTGGTCGACCCCATCCGAAAACCCCGCGCCGACGCCGTGCGCAATCGCGAGCGCGTGCTCGAGGCGGCCAAGGCCGTGTTCAGTGCCGGCGGGCCTGAGGCGAGCCTGGAAGCGGTGGCCAAGCGCGCCGGTGTCGGCATCGGCACGCTCTATCGTCACTTTCCGACGCGCGAGGCCTTGTTCGAGGCGGTGTATCGCCGCGAGGTCGAACAGCTCGGCGAGCTCGCCGAGCAACTCAGAAGCGCGAAGGATCCGGTCGACGCCTTGCGGCGCTGGCTGCGCTCCAACGTCGAGTTCGTCGCCACCAAGAAGGGCATGTCGGCGGCGCTGGCGCTCGCGGTGCAGAGCGGCTCCGAGCTGCACGCCTTTTCATTCGACCGCCTGACCAGAGCCGTCGGCACGTTGCTCGCGCGCGCGGTTGCGGCCGGCGAGGTCCGGGCCGACATCAGCCCCGAGGACCTGCTGCGCGCGCTGATCGGCATGTGCTACATGCACGATCAGCCCGGCTGGCAATCGACGACGCTGCGGCTCCTCGACGTGTTCGTCGACGGGCTTCGGGTGCAGCCCAAACGATCTGCGCGCGCGACCGCCAAGAAGACAACACCGGCGGCGAAGCGAAAACGATAGTACGGAGCCAGTGATGCGCATTGCGGTGTTGCTGATCACGTTCCTCCTGAGTTTTGCGGCCGCGCAGGCCGACGACATCGCAGCCGCCAAGAGTGTGATCCGCGCCCAGGAGCAGGCCTTTGCCCGCGGCGATGCGGCGGCCGCCTATTCCTACGCCGCGCCCTCGATCAAGAAGATCTTTCCGGCCGCCGACATCTTCATGGCGATGGTGGAGAATGCCTACGCGCCGGTCTACCGGCACAAGAGTTTCGAGTTCGGCGAGACCAAGGTCGAGGGCGACTGGATCGGCCAGCAGGTCCACATCATCGACACCGATGGCGAAGCCTGGGAAGCGCTCTACACGCTCGAGCAGCAATCCGACGGCAACTACAAGATCACGGGCTGCTCGCTGCAGAAAGCCGGGCAAGCGGTTTAGCGCGTGTACTGTTCATGTGCGCTACCTGGTTGGGTAGCAAAAGGTAGCAGGAAAGCAGGTCATGACTGACGATCAGACCAATCTCCTCGTTCAGCACCTTTGCGAGCATTTGCACTTGGCGCTCCGATTGAAGGGCAGCGAGGCACATCCACCAAACGCCAAGGATATTGGATTCGATCCAGCCTCGGTAAGAACGGTATTGCTGACCGGATTGCGTTCGGCGGGTATCACGATCCACCACGAGGCAGCCGGGCCGAGCGAAGAGCCGCCGTGGTCCTGAACGCAAAACGCGGATCAGGAGCCCCGTGCCAATGTCTCAGTTGGTCAAAACCGGCAATGCTCTGATTGAGCAAATTGCTGCTTAGCTCAAGCCGACGCCCAGGCTTTACGAGTGCACGCGATCTAAGTCGCAAACCCCGGCTCGGCCTTCGCCGCATTTAACCGCGAGCGGATCAGGAGCAGCACGACGATGCCGATGTTCAGCGCGTTCCACGCCACGCCGTTGACGAAGGCGGCGGCATAGGAACCGGTGGCATCAAAGATCACGCCCGAGATCCAGCCGCCAAAGGACATCCCGAACACGGAAGCGAAGATCACGATGCCGACGCGGGTCGCCGCCTCCTTTGCCGGCATCGCCTCGCGCACGATGATGGCGTAGCTCGGCACGATGCCGCCCTGGAACAGGCCGAACATCGCGGAGATCAAATAGAGCGAGGTCAGGCTGTCGAAGAACAAATAGAAGGCGAGCGCAAAGCCCTGCGCGAGCGAGCCGATCAGCAGCGTGCGGATGCCACCGATCTTGTCGGCGAGAAAGCCCGAGCCGATCCGGCTGACGATGCCGCAGCCCATCATCAGCGACAGCATCTCGGCACCGCGCGCCACGCCAAAGCCGAGATCGCCGCAATAGGCGACGATATGGACCTGGGGCATGGACATCGCCACGCAGCATGAGAAGGAGGCGAGCGAGAGCAGCACCGTCAGCGTGTTGGTGGAGAGCTTGAGATCGACGCGTGGCGGCGCGGCATTGGCGTGATTGCTGACCTTGTCGTCGCCCATCTGCGCGCGCAAAATCAGCACCAGAATGGTCATGAGGCTCGCGCAGACGATGCCGATCCCGATATGGGTCATGCGCCAGCCGACGGTCTGCAGGCCCCAATTCACGATCGGCGGCCACATCGCACCCGCGACATAATTGCCGCCTGCAACAATGGTCACGGCAAGTCCGCGATAGCGCTCGAACCAGTGCGAGGCTTCCGCCATCAGCGGCGCGAAGGTCGCGGACGTGCCGAGCCCGATCAGGAAATACACCGCCACAAACTGCCAGAGCATGGTCGACAGACCCGCCAGCACATTGGCAACGCCCAGGAACGCGATGCTGATCGCCATCGCCGGCACGATGCCGAAGCGATCGGTGATCTTGCCCGCGATGACGCCGCCAAGGCCGAAGCCGAACATCATGAGCGTGAAGGCAAGCGACACCGCGCCGCGCGTGGCTGCGAACTCGGCCTGCACGACGGGAATCACGACCACGACCGCCCACATGCCGACCGCGCCGATCGAGCCGATCACCAGCGCGATCACGAGCCGCACCCAGGCCTGACGCGAATCAGGGGTGAAGCCGGTCGGTCGTTGCGGGTGATTTGGCGCGTGCACGGCGGGACCTTCTTCGCTGACCGCCTTGCGGTCAAGCATCATGCCGCGATATTGGGCATGCGCGGTGCGCTGCGGTAAGAAGAGCTTGGCGGAACCGTGCTTTGCCATTAGTTTGCAATCTGCGTGTGCAACATTGCCGCGCAAAGGGCATGTCGACGGGATGTTGTTGCGATTGACGCGATCGATGCGGATCAGGGTGGGGCGGTTTGTCGCCCTCGCCTATCTGTTCTGCGTGCTTGCGCCGGCAGCAGCCCTTGCCTGGGGCAGCGGTCCCGCGCCATGCCTCGGCGATGATTTGCAGACGGTTGCTCTCGCGCATCAGCACGGTGAGAGCCACATGCACGCCGACGGCGGCCATGATCACGCCGCTGCGCATGCGCATCACCAGACCGCGGCGCAGGATGCACCCGCAAGACATCATCATGACGGCAAGGGCGCACCAGGCCCCTGCTGCGCGATGATGTGCGCGAGCGCGCTGCCTGCTGCCTTGCCGGACGTAGCCAAACCGGTCCAGCCGACCTCTGCCTGCGCGCCCGAGATCGCGGTGAGCCTGCACAGCGAGGCGCCACCCCTGCTCTACCGTCCTCCCATCGCCTGACCTGACGTCACGATTCGAGGCCTCGCGCATCTCTGCGCGCGCGGGCTCGTGGTCATCAGACAGTTCAGGGATTACCCATGCTTACGCTTCTCGGGGCGAAGTCTGCCGCCGCATCTGCGGCGCACGGACGACATTTTCGATTCATCTGGCCGATCCTGGCCGCGAGCGTGCTCGCGTTGTCCGGCTGCATGCCCGCGACGACCACGCCGCTGGCGAGCGCTGATCCCGCCGATCCCGCGGCCAAGGTCGCGCCCGCCCGCTACCGCTCGACGATCGCGCCCTACAACAGCCTCAGGCCGGCGGCGCCGGCGCCGTGGCGCGAACGCAACGACAGCGTCGCGCCCCGACCGAAATCGGACCAGTAGGAGCGCGCCATGGCACACCCATTCGCGCGCGGCCTGCTCGCATTCGCCGCGCTCGGCCTGTCCGGATGCGCAGCGTTCTCGCCGGACAGCGGCATGACCACAGTCGCGGACCTGACCAGCCGGACCATCAACAAGGATGTCGCTTTCGTGCGGACGGCTGAGGGCGCCGCCGCGGTCAACGACGGCGTTCGCCGCCTGCTGTCGCGGACGCTGAGCGCGGATGCCGCCGTGCAGGTCGCGCTGCTCAACAACAAGGGGCTGCAAGCTGCCTATAACGAGCTGGCGCTGGCCGAGACCGATCTCGTCGAGCAAAGCCTGCCGCCGAATCCAGTCTTCTCGGTCTCACGGATTGCCGGCGATGGCGCCAGCGAAGTCGAGCGCCAGGTCGTCGGCGATATCCTGGCGTTGGCGACGCTGCCGTTTCGCTCCGATATCGCCCGCGACCGTTTCCGCCAGGCGCAGTTGCGCGCGGCGCTGGCAACACTACGGCTCGCCGCGGACGTGCGGCGCGCCCATGTCCGCGCCGTTGCCGCCAACGAGATGGTCGTGCTGCTGACGGATGCGAAGTCGACGGCGGAGTCCACCGCGCAACTCGCCGTGAAGCTCGGTGAGACCGGATCGATCAACAAGCTCGATCAGGCCCGCGAGCAGGTGTTTTATGCCGAGACCACCGCCGATCTCGCCACCGCGCGGCAGGCGGCAACGAGTACGCGGGAGCGGCTCGCGCGACTGATGGGGCTGTGGGACGACGGCCTCGACTTCCGCCTGCCCAACGCGCTGCCGCCGCTGCCTCGCCGGCCGTCCGCGCTGCCCTCGATCGAGACGGATGCGGTGGCCCATCGCATCGACTTGCAGATCGCCCGGCTGGAACTGACGGCGCTCGCCAAGTCGCTGAACCTCACCGAGGCGACGCGCTTCGTCACGCTGCTCGATCTCGCCGGCATCTCCCGCCGCACCCAGGATCCGGAAGGTGCGCCATTTCGCGAGCGCGGCTTCGACGTGCAGTTCCAGATCCCGATCTTCGACGGCGGCGAGGTGCGCGTGCGGCAGGCGACCGAGACCTACAATCTCGCCTTCAATCGCCTGACCGAGCGGGCCGTCAACGTGCGCTCGGAAGCGCGCGATGCCTACCGGGCCTATCGCTCAAGCTACGACATCGCGAGCCACTATCAGCGCGAGATCCTGCCGCTGCGAAAAATCATCACCGAGGAGATGCAGCTCCGCTTCTCCAGCATGCAGGTCGACATCTTCGCGCTTCTGACCGAAGCACGGCAGCGCCTCGCCTCGCTGCGCGGCGCGATCGACGCCAGGCAAAGATTCTTCCTCGCGCAGTCCGAGTTGCAGACCGCCGTCAATGGCGGCGCGCTTGCGGGCGGCACCGACAATTCGACGACCATCGCCGCGGCAGCGCCTGCCGATGGCGGGCACTGAGATGGAGGCCGACATGTTTTCCCGCCGAGGATTTTTGGGCACGGCCGCGCTTGCAAGCGCGTCGGTGGTCAGCGGCCGCGTCCAGGCCGCATCGATTCCGGAAGCCCCGCACATGGATAAGGTGGTGATGCAGCCGCCGCTGCATCCGAGTAGCGGGCCGGACTATCGCCCCGTCGTCACGCTCAACGGCTGGACGCTGCCGTTCCGCATGAACGGCGACTGGAAGGAATTCCATCTCGTCGCCGAGCCCGTTGTGCGCGAATTCGCCGAAGGCATGATGGTCAACCTCTGGGGCTATAACGGCCAGTCGCCGGGCCCGACGATCGAGGCGGTGGAAGGCGACAAGGTCCGCATCTTCGTCACCAACCGCTTGCCCGAATACACCACCGTGCACTGGCACGGCATGATCATTCCCAGCGGCATGGACGGCGTCGGCGGGCTCAACCAGCCGCACATCCCGCCCGGCAAAACCTTCGTCTACGAGTTCGAGATGAAGAAGAGCGGGACCTTCATGTACCACCCGCATTCCGACGAGATGGTGCAGATGGCGATGGGCATGATGGGCATGGTCGTCGTGCATCCGCGCGATCAAAGCTTCCGCCCCGTCGACCGCGACTTCGTCTTCGTGATGAGCACCTATCGCGTCGACCCCGGCACCTATTTGCCGAAGGTCAACGAGATGACCGATTTCAACATGTGGACCTGGAATTCGCGGGTCTTTCCCGGCATCGACCCCTTGCCGGTGCGGCTCGACGACAAGGTGCGCGTGCGCATCGGCAATCTCAGCATGACCAACCACCCGATCCATCTGCACGGCCACAGCTTCGCGGTGACCTGCACCGACGGCGGCTGGATTCCGGAGAGCGCGCAATATCCGGAGACGACGACCGATGTGCCGGTCGGCGCCGTGCGCGTGTTCGACGTTCTCGCAGACAATCCCGGCGACTGGGCGTTCCACTGCCACAAGTCGCATCACACCATGAACGCGATGGGCCACGACATGCGCAATCTCATCGGCGTGTCGCGCAAGGACCTCGCGCGTGCGGTCGGCAAGCTCGCGCCCGACGCCATGGTGATGGGCCAGTCAGGCATGGCGATGGGCAACATGGAGATGCCCGCGCCCGACAACACGCTGCCGATGATGACGGGCTCAGGCCAGTTCGGCCCGATCGAGATGGGCGGCATGTTCACGGTGATGAAGATCCGCGACGGCATGGCACGCGGCGATTACAGCGACCCCGGCCCCTACCAATTCCCGCAAGGCACCGTCGCCTATGAGGTCGCATCGCCTGCCGCGGAGCCGGCACGGCAGAGCGCGCCGACGACGAAAATGAAGATGTGAACGAGCGTTTCGACGAACCACCAACTGGAGAACAAAGATGAAGAAGACTGCAATGATCACACTGGCGGCACTTTCGCTTTTGGCCGCGCCCGCGCTCGCACACGAGCATCACGCCCACGAGACCTTCTCGGCCGGTGAGCCCGGCGATCCCAACAAGCCGGCGCGCACCATCGAGATCGCGCTAAGCGAGATGGCCTATGAGCCCTCGCGCATCACCGTCAAGCGCGGCGAGCAAATCCGCTTCGTGCTGCGCAATGTCGGCAAGGAGGACCACGAATTCCTGCTCGCCACCACGAAGGAGAATCTCGCCCATGCCGAGGTGATGAAGAAGCACCCGCACATGGAGCATGACGATCCGAACGGCGCGCGGCTGGCGCCGGGCAAGACGACCGAGATCGTGTGGAAATTCACCAAGGCTGGCACGTTCGAATTTTCCTGCCTGATCCCCGACCACCGCGAATACGGCATGGTCGGCCACGTCACCGTGAAGTGAGCAATGGAGACTCCCATGAGCAAGATCATCCGCATCACCGCCGCGCTGGCGCTGACCGTAGGCCTGTCTATCGGCGCCCTCGCGGCCGAGGGCGCCACAATCAGCGGCGAGGTCAAGAAGATCGACGAGGGCGCGGGTAAAATCACGCTCAAGCACGGTCCCGCCAAGAGCCTCGGCATGGATGAGCCGATGACCATGGTCTACCGCGTCAAGGACCCGGCGATGCTGAAGCAGGTCAAGGTCGGCGACAAGGTGAGCTTCGAGGCCGAGGAGGCGGCGTCGGGGTACACGGTGACGAAGATGCAGAAGGCGAAGTAGGATCGTCGGCCTTCCACCATGGTCATTCCGGGGCGCGCCCCTCTTGGCGCGAGCTATGATGCGCAATTGCGCATCAGAGAATCCATGTCTCCGCATTGCTTGCGGCACGATGGATTCCGGGCTCGCCCTTCGGGCGCCCCGGAATGACGGCTAAAAACCCCCTCCCCGTACTCCTGCCGCACCCTCCGTTAACCCTTTGCTAACCATACACCGGGCAAAAATTGCCGGGTGAAGTCGAGTGTCGTCGGCCGCGTAAGACGGGAGATCCCCCGTGGACGCCAGTGCGGTGCCTCACTTTCGGAACGGTGGCCCATCGGCCGCCGCGCAGACGTTTGGCGCGCGTGGGCGGCAATCACGCGGGGAGGCAGCAACCATGGTCGACGTCACCGCGGGTCAAGGGGTCGGCGGCCCGAAGCCGAGCATCCCCTCCCTCACTGAAATCGGCAACATCCTCAAGCGCGGCGATATCGCTCTGGCGCTCGGCATCCTCACCATCCTGGTGGTGTTGATCCTGCCGCTGCCTGCGATCGTGCTGGACCTCTTCCTGGCCATCTCGATCACGCTCTCGATCCTGATCCTGATGACGTCGCTGTTCATCCAGGCGCCGCTGGAATTCTCTGCCTTCCCGACCATCCTGCTGATCTCGACCATGTTGAGGCTGTCGCTCAACATGGCTTCCACCCGCCTGATCCTGTCGCACGGGCACGAGGGCACGGATGCAGCCGGCCACGTCATCGAAGCCTTCGGCAGCTTCGTGATGGGCGGCAATTTCGTCATCGGCATCATCGTCTTTGCCATCCTGATCATCGTCAACTTCGTCGTCATCACCAAGGGTTCGGGCCGCATCGCCGAGGTCGCAGCGCGCTTCCACCTCGACGCCATGCCCGGCAAGCAGATGGCGATCGACGCCGATCTGTCCGCCGGCCTGATCGACGAGAAGGTCGCCAAGGAGCGCCGCAAGGCGCTGGAGGACGAGAGCGGCTTCTTCGGCGCCATGGACGGTGCCTCCAAATTCGTCCGCGGCGACGCCATCGCCGGCCTCTTGATCGTCTTTATCAACGTCGTCGGCGGCATGATCATCGGCGTCGCGCAGCAGGGCCTGTCCTTCGCCGACGCCGGGCGCAGCTACACGCTGCTGACCGTCGGCGACGGCCTCGTCACCCAGGTGCCGGCGCTGATCGTCTCGACCGCGGCCGGCCTGCTCGTCTCCAAGGCCGGCGTCTCCGGAGCCGCCGACAAGGCGCTGATGAAGCAGTTCTCCGGCTATCCCCAGGCGCTCGCAATGTCGTCGGCGGTGATGCTCGTGCTGGCGATCCTGCCGGGCATCCCGACCATCCCCTTCCTTGCGCTCGGCGCCGGCGCCGGCGCGCTGGCCTGGTCGGCGCGCAACCACAAGCGGACCACGGCCAGGGCCGAGGAAGCCGCCAAGGCCGCGCCCGCGGCAGGTCAGCCCGGTGCGCCGGGCGCCGCCGCCGCGGAAGAGCCGATCTCGGCGGCGCTGAAGATCGACGACCTCAAGATCGAGCTCGGCTATGCGCTGCTGCCGCTGGTCAACGGACCCGACGGCACCGACCGCCTCACCGAGCAGATCAAGGCGCTGCGCCGCTCGCTCGCCATCGAGATGGGCTTTGTGATGCCGGCCGTCCGCATCCTCGACAACGTCCAGCTCGAGGCCAACACCTACATCATCAAGATCAAGGAGGTCGACGCCGGCACCGGCAAGATCTGGCCGAACCAGTTCATGGTGATGGACCCCGCCGGCAACCAGGTGCAGGTGCCCGGCATCCACACCACCGAGCCGACCTTCGGCCTGCCCGCGACCTGGATCGATGCCAGCCTCAAGGAGGAGGCCTCGCTCAAGGGCTACACCGTCGTCGACGCCGCGACCGTGCTCTCCACCCATCTCACCGAGCTGCTCAAGACGAATATGTCCGATCTCTTGTCCTACGGTGAGGTGCAGAAGCTGCTCAAGGAGCTGCCGAAGGAGCAGGGCGAGCTGGTCAAGGACATCGTGCCGGGCCAGGTCACCATCTCCGGCATCCAGCGCGTGCTCCAGCTCCTGCTCGCCGAACGCATCTCGATCCGGGATCTCTCGACCATTTTGGAAGGCATCGCCGATTCGCTCGCCTTCTCGCGCAATCCCTCGACCATGGTCGAGCATGTCCGCGCTCGCCTGGCGAGGCAGATCTGCGCGCAGAACACCTCCTACAATGGCTACCTGCCGCTGATCGCGCTGTCGGCGCGATGGGAGCAGGCTTTTGCCGAATCCATCATCGGCCAGGGCGAGGAGCGCAGCCTCGCCATGCAACCCTCGAAACTTTCGGAGTTCATGACTGCCGTGCGCGAGGCCTTCGAGCGCGCCGCACGCGAGGGCGAGGCGCCGGTGCTGGTCACCTCTGCGGCAATTCGTCCCTTCGTGCGTTCCCTGGTGGAGCGGTTCCGCGCCCAAACCACCGTGCTGTCGCAGGCGGAAATCCATCCGCGGGCGCGGCTGAAAACGGTTGGAAGCATCTGATTTGCTTCTGATTTGCCCGAGTTTCATCCGTGTTTTTTCGCCACAGGCAAATGGTTTTTGCAGTTTTGGGGCAACCCGCTGATTTGGCTCAGGAACTCGCGGTAGCCAGCTAACAGACTGAGTTACCTGAATAAATATTCACGATCGCGACTTTTCGATCGCGGCTGTTCACGTCTATTCACGCCCTTGTGATCGCCTCTTGGGAACGAATCTTCCGATTACTACGTTGTTGGGCACCGAAGGCATGAACCTCGCCGATGAAGCCGGCGACTACTTCGGTAGATGGCGGCAGGAGGCTTCCATGAACCACTCGATCTACAGCGCGGATCGGTCGACCCACCTCAAGATCGTGGTCGTCGCCCTCGTTGCTGGCATCGCGGTGGCGGGCCTCGGCATCACGGCGCGATCGGGTTCCGATGACGGCACGACCCAGACCGCCCGCGTCATCAAGGCCGGCAAGCCGGTTGCAATCACCAGTTCGAACGCTTCACTGGTTCGCTGAGGAGATTTGACGGAATTCAAGAATTCACGTGGCTCTTTACCAGCCCCCCAAAGTCGCCATGTGGATATGTAGACGACCCCAACCCCAAGTCGACTACAGAAAGCGCCCGCCCCCCACGGGCGCTTTCTCATTTCTGGGGTCGCGATTTTCCTACGGTTGACGATCGCCGCCGAGACAGCGCACCAGCTCTCTCCACCCAAGGCTACGACGCCAGAATGAGGCGCGGCATGCTCGCGCCGCCCACTCGGAGTCGTCCTGGCGAAAGCCAGGACCCATGCTTTCGCGAGGACGACTCCGAGGAGACCACGGCGCGCGCCGTCATTTCCTTGGCGGCGGCGCCTGCACTGTCGGGGCAGCAGCGGCGAACAAATCTTCTTTCTTGCCGGTAAGCGGCGGATAGATGCGCTGGTGATTGATGATCTGCTTGGTCGCTTTCGCCGCGGCTCCTGTCGTGCGCACCTCGCGGTCCCAGCCTTCAGTATAGAGCGCGCCCCAAGAGCCGAGATCAAGCACCGTCACGTACCAGTCGATCCGCAGCGGCAGCATCGGCTGGCCTGCGAGGTCGGCGATAACATTGTGGCCGGCGAAGCGGCCCATGGGGCGCGCGAACTGGCAGGACATCACGGTCGGATGCAACCCGTCGACCACGCTGGACGCGACGTCACCGGCCGCGAAGACGTGGGCGAGATCAGCAACGCGCATGAAGGGATCGACCAGGATGCGGCCCAGACGGTCCCGTTCGACCGGCAACGTCGCGGTTAGCGGGCTTGCGCGCATGCCGGCACACCAGATCACCGTCTGGGTCGGAATGACTTCGCGGGAGCTCAAGCGGACGCTTGCCGCATCCATCGCCTCGATGCGCACGCCGAGGTGCGTCTCGACATCGAGCGCTGCGAGCGCCTCGTTGATAACCGGACGGGCGCGCTCGCCGATGGTCGCGCCGACCACCGGGTTTGGATCGATCAGGATGACGCGACCACCGGCGATGCCCGCGCGCGCGAGCCGGCTCGGCATCTCGGCCGCGGCCTCGATCCCGGTGAAGCCCGCGCCGACCACCACGACCGTCGTTCGCCCCGGTGCAGGCGCGCTGCGGCCGAGCGTTGTCAGATGGTTCTCGAGCCTGAGGGCAGCGGCATAAGTGTCAACATCGAACGCGTGCTCGCCGAGACCCGGAATATCCGGCCGCGGCACCTCGCTGCCGAGCGCCAGCACCAGCCGGTCATAGTCGAGGTTCTCGCTCGTGCCATTCGCGGTGATGGTGACGCTGCCCTTCGCAACGTCGATGGCCTCGACGTCGCCGAGCCTGTGACCGACACCAACGGGATCGAGAAGCTGTGACAGCGGAAGTGCGACCTCGCTGAGATCCACCTCGTAGTTGCGCACGCGGATGTTGTGGTACGGGTTGCGGTCGATGACGAGGATCTCGATGTCGCTGCCAGCCGCGCCGATCTCGTCGCGCTTGCGGGCAGCACCGATGGCGGCCCAAAGCCCCGCGAACCCGGCACCGAGCACTACGACGCGCGCCATTCCAAGTCCTGCTTCGCGCTTCCTACGGCCCCATCGACCGTGCCACGCGTACACTCATATAGCTCATCCGGTTCGGGGGACCAAACCAGAGACGCGCAGCGGAGCGGCGGGTCTGGAGCGCACGGCTGAAGGCGCCGCCGCGCAGGACGTGGCCCTTGCAATCATCCGCGATCCACGCCGATCCGTCATTCGGCGCGCCGACATAGTTGTCGTGCCAGCAATCCTCGACCCAGTCATAGACGCCGCCATGGACCTCAAAGAGGCCGAACGGGTTGGCCGAGGGCGGCGGGGATGCCGTGGTCGCGATCGTCACGATGCCGATATCGGCGACCAGATTGGCGGCCGCGATGTCGGCGAGATGCGGATCGGCGCCATCGCCCCACCAGAAGGCGGTGGTCGTGCCGGCGCGCGCGACGTATTCGCGCTCGGCTTCGCTGAGGAGCCTGTAGGGACGCCCCGTCAATCGCGACAGCCACTGCACGTAGTGGCTGGCCTCCTGCCAGAGGATGCCGGTCACGGGATCGCGCACGTGCTCGGCCGGCTCGGTCGGATGAGGGCTGCACGCTCTTGCGGCCACGCAGGCGCTCCATTCGTCGAAGCTGACGGGCCAACGTCCCGCAGCGAAGCGCTGCACCGTCACCTGGTGCTGCGGCCGCTCGTCCTCGGTGCTGCCCACCTCGCTCGCGCTAGCGCCCATCATGAAGCTGCCGTCGGGGACGACCACCATCTCGGGACAGTGTGCGCATTCCCTGAAGCGATCCTTGGGCCTGAGCGCCGCTTCCTCGCTACGCGACAGCGGCTTCGATAGACGCATATCGAGTATTGCTGCATCAGTGCTCGCCAATGCCAGGCTGGTCGGAGCCTGCTCAATGGTTTGCGCCGACGCGAGCTGCGCCGAAAGAGCAGACATCAGCAACGCAAACAGGGCAAACGGCCGGTCAATGAAGCGGCCCATGAGACCCTCCCGGTCACGTCAGTGTGACCTTCAAAAAATGACTTCTTCAAAAAGGGTGCTTCCGATACCGGCAAAGCTCGCCGGCGATCAGCACCATTGCGCGCGAAAAGCGCCGCCGCGGTTCTCGTCAATCCGATGATGGTGCGAGGCGAATGTTTCAGGCGTGTTTCGCGACGCGTGAAAACAGTTTCGCCGTGGCACACTTTGCGGCTTCTGGCAGCGACAAAACGCCTCGATTTCGCCCGTCGCGCGCCACCACGCTTCTGCTCAATGGGAAATTGAGCTCCCTATCCCTGCGCGTCACTCCAGTCGTTTCGGATGCGGGAAGCGGGACAACAGGTCAGCCTTCACGGATCTTAGATCCGCGATCGTAGCTGCCAACTCATCGAGCTGCCGATGGCCATTGGAAATGTCGACCGCAAGGCGGTGCTGGTTCTCATTGTCCAGCGGCTCTCGCTCGAGATATTCGTCCGTCCCGTTCCCCAACGTGATGGCGGAACGCGCCAGAGCATCCTCGATGCTTCCGTTGACTCTTGTCTGCTCGCTTTCCGCTTCCGACAGAGCGGTGTCGATCGCCAACATGATCGGCGCGATCCACGCACTGCGCCCGCGATGCGCGGTGCCGCCCACCCTGACCACTCTCTTGATCCATTCGTTCAACATGCTGCGCCAGCGCATGCCAACGAATTGCATCGGACGGCGTGAATCGTCTTGGGCAAGCGCGCCAACCATTCGGCGTGCGGCGACTGTCAACTGAATCTCCATGCGGGTCTTCCGAAGCAGCGAGATTGAGCGTGTCACGCCTCGCGCAATTCCGACGGCGTCGAGCCGAACCGCTTGCGGAAGGCGCGGTTGAAATAGGACAGATCCGCAAAGCCCGAGGAATGCGCGATGTCGCTGATCTTGCGTGCGCGCGATCGCGGATCCTGCAGCAGCTTTCGCGCGAGCAACAGGCGCTGCTCGAGCACGAATTCGGTGAAGGTGGTGCCCGCCTGCTCGAACAGCCGCTGCGCCTGGCGCGGGCTCAGACCGGAGCGTCCGGCGACTTCCGACAGGCTGAGATCGTTGCGGCCGAGCGCCGACATCACGTCGGCGCGCATCAGATCGAGACGCGCGGCGGCGTGGCCGCGGCCGCGGGCAAGCGCTGCGTGCTCGGCATCGGTGCCGAGCAGGAGACCGACGAGATCGACCATGTGCTGTGCGGTGAGGCGCTGGCCGACCGCATCGAGATGCGGCGCGTGATTGGCGGCGAGCGCATGGTAGCGCGTGATGGTTTCGGCGACCGCGCCGTCGGAGAGGAGTTGCGAGATCTTCTCCTCGGCGCGTGGATTGATCTCGAGCAGCGCGCGGCGCGGCATGCGGATGGTGGTGAAACGATCCTGCTCGGTGTGGCCGACGGAGCCGGTGATGCTGAGATCAGCGAGCACCATCTGCGATGGCGCGAGATCGATCGTGTGGCCATTCTGCTGGACGCGAACGAGACCCGAATGCGCCGCAATCAGCACGAGATCGTCGCAGCCGTCGGCAAGACCGCCTTGCGTGCGCGAGAACTGCGCGGAGGCACCTTCGGGAATCCCGAGCACGATGTTGCCGACCAGGCTGACCTGGAGGCGGCAATCGATGCTGTCGCCGTGGCTCGGCGCGACGTCGAGCCCGCACGATCCGAAAGCCCGCTCACGCCAATGCTCGAACGCCGGGCCGCGCGGCAGCCCCGTATATTGATGAATGAAGATGCCCGGCGGCTTCGCTGGATCCAGCATTCGATGTCTCTCGCCCCTTCACTCCGGCGCGAACCGCGCCGGTACAGCCAAATTGCGCGAATTTGACGCAGTGAAACGGAAGGAGGTTCAAATGGGGCGCCACAGTCCGCCGGGATTGTCGGGATGCGACGGATAAATGGACCAGGGCGACATGCGAGATCGACCAGTCCCGGGTATCGCTCCGCTCACCCGGGCTACGCGATCTACTTCTTGGCGCCTGGGGGGGCCTGCGGCTCGGACGGCGGCACGGTCTCGATCAGCTTGCCGGAAAATACCGGCGCGGATGTCGGCTGGCCGCTGGGCGAGCCGCCGGCGGGCTCGACGGTGACGGCGTAGGTGGCGGCATTGATGAGGTCGGCATCATAGCCGGCGAGCACCGGGCGCGCGGTAAAGTCGCCATTGTTGATCACGCCGAGCGAGCGCGGGCGCGGCAGCTTGTCGGAGATCAGCCAGAGCTCAAAGCTCTTGCCCGGCTCCGGCGTGGCGCCCACTTTGCGCACCGTGAAATTCTTGGTCGCGCCGTCGATGGTGAGGATGAAGGCGGGACCGCCGCCCTGTCCCTGCAGCAGCGCGACATATTGCGATGACGGCGTCAGCGGCGCGGCAGGCGTCTTCACCTCGACGGTCTGAATCCGCGGCGCGGGACGGAGCGCGCCAGGCAGCGCATCGGGCCGCAGGATCTGAAGCGACAGCACCACGAACAGCGCAGCGGCAAGCGCACCGACGGCGGACGCGATGCTGCGCCAGCGCTTCACGCGGCCTTCGAGATAGATCACGTTGGTGTCGTCGACGATCGGCACCTGCGAGACGGTGAAATCGGGCGCGTGCACTTGCGGCACGAATTGCGGCGCGGTGTCGGGCGCAGCTTGCGGCTCGGCCGGCGGCTCCGACACCGGAGGCGGCGGCGCCTCAGGCAGCGCCTGCGGCTCCTCTGTTGCCCTGATGGGTCCGATCGCAGCCTTGATGTTCTCCCACACGATCGGCCGCGGCTCGACCGAGCCGACCATCTGGTTCAACACGCCCAGCCGCAATTGCCAGGCCTGCACGAGGCCGGCGAACTCGTTGTCCACCGCCATCATGGTCTCGACCTGCGTGCGCTCGTCGGCATCGAGTGTGCCGAGCGCATATTCCGCGGCGAGCGCGATATGGTCCTCAGTGTAGGCCATCAATTACAACCCAAGGCACTCCCGGATATCCATCATGCTGCGCCTCAGCCACGTCTTCACCGTGTTGACGGGCGCGGAAAACTTCTCTGCCAGCTGCTCGCGGCTCCAGCCGTTGTAATAGGCGAGAAGCACGAGCTTCTGGCGGTCCGGCTCGAGCCTGCCGACGCATTCCAGGAGCCGCTTCAACTCCTCCGTCATCTCGCGCCGCGCGAGCGGATCGGGGCTGTCGGCGGCAACCTCCATCGCCTGAGGCTCCTCCTCGATGGAGGCTTCGGTCTTCTTGCGCACCAGGTCGATGGCACGGTTGCGCGCGATCGACGCCATCCACGTGATCGGCGAGGACAACGCCGGATTGAACTGGCCGGCGCTGTTCCAGATCTTGACGTAGGTCTCCTGAATGACCTCCTCTGCGAGATCCTGTCGGCGCAAGATACGGAGCACGACGCCATAGAGTTTCGCGCGCGTGGCGCCGTAGAGGCGCTCGAAAGCTGCCTCGTCGCCTTTCGCCACCGCTGCGATCAGCCAGACCAGATCTGCTGGCGTCAGCATTCAGTCCCCCAACGCGCACCGCCCCGTCGCTTTCCCGCGAGGCCCTTTCAACCCCACTACCATAGCGCGCGGCAAAGCCCGCCACCACGGGGCCGGGCGCTACGCTGTGGACATCGCACGCGAAAAACCCGGACCCTTTGGGGGCCGGGCTCACGCAATTCCTTTGCCGTTCCTTGGCTGTGGTGCTCTGAGAGCGCTTTAAGCGATGGCGCCCATGCGGGCGCGCATCAGGCCGATGCTGTCGAGGTCGGCCTGCTCGCGGGCGCTCTCCTCGGCGCGCTCGCGCGCCTGGTCGCGCTCGTCCAGGAGCTCGACCTTCTTCAATTCCTCAAAAGCCTCGGCCAGCGCGCCCTTGGCCTCCTCGAGCTGGCCCTTCAGCTCGTCGGCCGAGCGGGTCAGGTTCTCGCGGCGCTGGATTGCGGCCTTGGCATAGGTCGGATAGGCGAAATGCGAGGGATCGTTGATCCCGGCGCGTTCCTGCTCGGTCAGGATCTCGCGCTCGAGATCGACGGACATGCGCTGGAAGTCCGCGATCATGCTCTCGATCTGGGTGACCCTGCGGCGCTTCTCGTCGACCTGAAATTTCTTCAGGCGAATGAGCGTTTCACGTGACTTCATCGACTCGTACTCCCCAGAAGTCCCCTAGCTGCACGTGGGACAACACCGGTCTCCCCGATCCCGAAATTGGGCCCCGACCGGCTCTGCTACTCTGTGGAGCGGATGATGGCCTGACAAAGTTAGCGTTCCGTTTCCAAATTCTGGAGGATTTGCGCCAACTGGCGGTAGCCGTCCGCCAAACCGGCACTTTCGTCCTTGCGCTGCCGCAGAAAGGCCTCCAGCGGCTCATGGAGCCGGATCGCCTCGTCGACCTCGGGGCTGGACCCCGCCCGGTAGGCGCCCAGCCGGATCAGTTCCTCCATGTCCGCATAGGTCGCCATCACCTGGCGGGCCTTCTGAATGGTCGGCCAGAACTGCGGGTCGGCCGATTTCGGCATCGTGCGGGAGACGGATTTGAGGATGTTGATGGCGGGGTAGCGCCCCCGCTCGGCGATCGAGCGTTGCATCACGATGTGCCCGTCGAGGATGCCGCGGACGGCGTCCGCGATCGGCTCGTTATGGTCGTCGCCGTCAACCAGCACCGTGAAGATCGCGGTAATGGCGCCGACCCCCATGCCGGGGCCTGCGCGCTCCAGGAGCTTCGGCAATTCGGTGAAGACGGTCGGTGTATAGCCCTTGGCGGTCGGCGGTTCGCCGGCCGAGAGGCCGATCTCACGCTGGGCCATGGCAAAGCGCGTCACCGAGTCCATCAGGCAGAGCACGTCCTGGTCCTCGTCGCGGAAATATTCGGCGATGGCAAGCGTCAGATACGCCGCCTGCCGCCGCATCAGCGCCGGCTCGTCGGAGGTCGCGACCACGACGACCGAGCGCGCCAGGCCCTCTTCACCAAGGTCGTCCTGCAAGAATTCCTGCACCTCGCGGCCGCGTTCGCCGATCAGCCCGATGACGCTGACATCGGCGTCGACGTTGCGCGCGAGCATCGACAGCAGCACGGACTTGCCGACGCCGGAGCCGGCAAAAATGCCCATGCGCTGGCCACGGCAGCAGGTCAGGAACGTGTTGAGCGCGCGCACACCGAGATCGAGCGGGCTGCCTACGCGCTTCCGCGAATGCGCAGGCGGCGGCGAATTGCGGAACGGCATCGGCGATGAGCCCTGGAGCAGCGGCCCCTTGCCGTCGATCGGCTCGCCCAGCGCGTTGACGACGCGGCCGAGCCAGGCCGCCGACGGCCGCACCTGATTGGCGGCATTCGCGATCACAGCCTTGCAGCCGCGACGCACGCCCTCGAGTCCGGCGAACGGCATCACCACAGCGTTGTTGCCGGAAAAGCCGATCACCTCGCAGGGAATGAAACGGTTCGCACCGGTCTCGATCACGAGCCGCGCGCCAACCGACATCGCGTGAATGGGACCTGCGACCTCGACCATCAGGCCGCGCACGCCGACGACGCGGCCATATATATTGACGCCGTCGATGTCCCCGATCTGCTCGGCCAGCGCCTTCATGATCCGGCCTTCATCCGCGACCCTTCATGACGAAACCCTTAAATTTCGCCACATTTCTGAACGGCGCTTAACTTCGTGTTTACCCGCATCATTAATCATTGCGTCACTGTCTTTGTGACTGAGCGCCTGCCCGACAGAAGAAGGGGAGTCGCGAGAGTCGGTTAGGCCCGTCTCTTAAAGTGGAACTTGAACGGAACCAGGTGACGAAAACTGCTTCTGCGCAACATCTTAGGGCGATTCGACGAAAATTGCACCGTGAGGTCTTGCGTTCCAGAATCAGACTTTGTTAACCATGTGACGTCAGGATCCGAATCAGTTGTTCAAAGGCGTTTTGTTGAGTGCCGCGAATGCGGCCGACCTGACGCCCGGAGCGGCGACTATGGGGAACTGGCATGCGCGTTTTGCTGATAGAAGATGACAGCGCCGTCGCGCAGTCGATCGAGCTGATGCTGAAGTCGGAAAGCTTCAACGTCTATACGACCGACCTGGGGGAAGAGGGCGTCGATCTCGGTAAGCTATACGATTACGACATTATTCTTCTCGACCTCAACCTGCCCGACATGTCCGGCTACGACGTGCTCAAGCAGCTCCGGGTCTCCAAGATCAAGACACCGATTCTGATCCTCTCCGGCCTCGCCGGCATCGAGGACAAGGTCAAGGGTCTCGGCGTCGGCGCCGACGACTACATGACCAAGCCCTTCCACAAGGACGAGCTGGTGGCCCGCATCCACGCCATCGTGCGCCGCTCCAAGGGCCATGCCCAGTCGGTCATCCAGACCGGCGACCTCGTCGTCAACCTCGACACCAAGACGGTGGAGGTCGGCGGCCAGCGCGTGCATCTGACCGGCAAGGAATACCAGATGCTGGAGCTCCTCTCGCTCCGCAAGGGCACGACCCTCACCAAGGAAATGTTCCTCAACCACCTCTATGGCGGCATGGACGAGCCCGAGCTGAAGATCATCGACGTCTTCATCTGCAAGCTCCGCAAGAAGCTCGCCAACGCCTCCGAGGGCCGCAACTTCATCGAGACCGTGTGGGGCCGCGGCTACGTGCTGCGCGAGCCGCACGAGGCCGACGAGCGGATCCCGGCCTGAGCCTTCCTTCTGCCGCGAGCCTCATTGGCTCGCTCATCCCCGACTGGACCCCGCCGCAAATGGCGGGGTTTTCGTTTTTTGGGGACACGAACAGAGCTTCATCCCCCTCTAACCGTTGAACCGGTATCCTCCACCTGCCGACGAATGGTGGCGTGACACCCGGGGGAACGATGATCCTGCAATCGCTTGCTGGCCTGCCGGCCTTTCTGGTCTATTTCTGCACCGGGCTGGTGGCGATCGTGGCCTATCTGTTCGTCTACACCCGCATCACCCCGCACAACGAATTCCAGCTCATCCGCGACAATGATCCGGCCGCCGCGATCGCGCTGGGGCTGAGCCTGCTCGGCTTCGTCGCGCCGCTGTTCAGTGCCATCGCACACTCGGCCAATGTGGTGGACTGCCTGATCTGGGCGTTCATCGCGCTGATCGTCCAGGTCGTCGTGTTCTATGTCGTGAAGATCCCGGTGCCGAATTTGTCGGCGCGGATCGCTGCGGGCGACATGGCGCCCGCGATCTGGCTCGGCCTTTCCTCGCTCGCCGCAGGCCTGCTCAATGCCGCCTGCATGATCTACTGACCATGGCCGCGAAGCGCCCCAACAAGGAGTTCGGCAAGCGCCAGCCACAGCCTTTGCCGCTGCCGCCGAAGGAGCCGGTCAAGCGCTCCGGCCATGTCGCGCTGCTGGTGATGGGCACGATCGCGGTCGGCACCACCGCCTACACGCTGATGCCGCGGCAGAACTGCGATCCGCCCGCGCCCGGCATGGCGGCGCCGGCCCAGCCCGATACGGGCTGCACCAGCCGAGGCTCGTCCGGCGGAAGCGGCGGCCGCTGGTCATCGCGCTCGAGCTTCTTCAGCAGCGACTCCTCGAGCCATTCCTCAACCGGAGGCTCGTCCGACTCTGGGTCCGGCGGAGTGACACGAGGTGGCTTCGGCTCGTTCGCGCATGCCTTCGGCTTCTCGGGGAGCGGCTAAGCCTACCCGAGTTTTGAATTCACCGCTCTTGGCCGGTCTGCTTAACTGGCGCAGGGAGGAAGCAACATGAAGCGTTCACGACGGGTCGTGCTCACGCTGATGGGCAGCGCCACGGTCAGCGCGGTCTCGATGGGATTCGTGCGGCGGCCCTACGACTGTGGACCCGGAATGACAGCCGTTCCCGGCATCGACGGACAACCCTATTGCCGCCCCGCCACCTATGGCGGCTTCGGCGGCACGCTGCATGTCGTTCATGGACACGGCCATGCCGGCCATGGTCATGGCCACGGTCATGGCGGCGGCTAGCGCATGCAGCGTATCATTTGTCCCGAGCGTGACGACTGGCGGCAAACCGCCGAACAATGCGGCTTCGACTTCCATACCATCGATGGCGAACGCTACTGGGATGAGCGGGCCTACTACGCCTTCACGCTCGACGAGATCGAACGCGCCATCGAGACGCCGACCGGCGAGATCGACGCGATGTGCATCGAGCTCGCCGGCCGCATCATCACTGATGAACGGCTGCTGGAGCGGTTGAAGATCCCGGAAGCCTTCTGGGACCTGATCGCCGAGAGCTGGGAACGTGACGATCGCAGCCTCTACGGCCGGCTCGACCTGAAGTTCGACGGCGAGTCTCCGGCCAAGCTGCTCGAATACAACGCGGATACCCCGACCTCGATCTTCGAGGCCGCGGTGTTTCAATGGACCTGGCTCGAACAGGCGATCGAGCGGCGCATCATCCCGGCGCGCGCCGACCAGTTCAACTCCATCCATGAACAGCTGATCGAGGCCTGGAAGACGATCGCGGCAGGCCAGCATCTGCATCTGACCGGCACGACCGGTAATGAAGAAGACACCGGCACGCTCGCTTATCTCGAAGACACCGCGCGCCAGGCGGGGCTATCGACCACGCTGCTCGACATCGAGGAGATCGGCTGGCGCGAGGCGGGCGGCGGCTTCGTCGATCTCGACGACCGCGACATCGCGCTCGCCTTCAAGCTCTATCCCTGGGAATGGATGTTCCACGACGCCTTCGGCGCCAAGCTCAAGGAGGCGCCGACACGCTGGATCGAGCCGCCGTGGAAGGCGGTGCTCTCCAACAAGGGCATCCTGCCGCTGCTGTGGGAGATGTTTCCGAACCATCCCAACCTGCTGCCGGCGTTCTTCGAGGATGATCCGCGCGCGACCGAGCTCGGCAGCTCCTATGTGCGCAAGCCGCTGCTGTCGCGCGAAGGCGCCAACGTCACGCTGGTCTCGGGCGGCGTGCCGCTCGACGAGCACGCGGGCCCCTACGGCGCCGAAGGCTTCGTCCGTCAGGCACTCTCGCCGCTCCCGAATTTTTCCGGCTTCTATCCCGTGGTCGGAAGCTGGCTCGTCAACCACGAGCCCTGCGGCCTGTCGATCCGCGAGGACGAAAGCCCGATCACCGGCAACAGGTCGCGATTTTTGCCACACGCGATTTTGTAGAGCGTGCGTCATTCCGCGGCGTGACTAACGGGTCCACGCAAACCGCGGCCCGATGACAGGCTCCATCGCGAGCCCGGAATGACGAGAGCAGATCACCGCGCCGCGGCGATCCTCATGCCTGCGAGCATCGGCGCGCCGGCCGGACGTGCTCCGCGCGCCGGATTGATCTGGTATAGGCCGCGGCGGTCGGCGACGGGACGGAAGGCGTCGGTGATGCCGACGACGGACTCGGCCGCACCAAGCAGCAGGGTGCCATCCGCCTCGAGGCTCTTCGCCATGCGTTCGAAGATCACCGCCTTGGTGTCCTGGTCGAAATAGATCAGCACGTTGCGGCAGAAGATGACGTCGAAGGTGCCAAGATGCGAGAAATCCTGGAGCAGGTTGAGCTGGCGGAATTGCACCATGGAGCGGACGTCGGCGTTGAGCTGCCAGATGTCGCCGGACTGGGTGAAGTATTTCACCAGCAACTGGATCGGCAGGCCGCGCTGCACCTCGAACTGGCTGTAGACGCCGGCCTTGGATTTCTCCAGCACCTCCTGCGACAGATCGGTGGCGACGATATCGATGCGCCAGCCGGCGAGCGCGGCGCCCTTCTCCTTCAGGCACATCGCGATCGAATAGGGCTCCTGCCCGGTCGACGATGCCGCCGACCAGATGCGCAGGCTTTTGCGCGCCGCGCGCGCCTGGATCAGGCCCGGCAGAATGGTGTCGCGCAGATGATCGAACGGAACCTTGTCGCGGAAGAAGAAGGTCTCGTTGGTGGTCATCGCCTCGACCACGTCGGTCGCAAGCTTGCCGTCACCAGTCTTGATCTTCTGCACCAGATCGGGAATGGCGGCGAGGCCGGCCTTGCGCGCGAGCGGCAGCAGCCGGCTTTCGACCAGGTAGGTCTTGTCGGCGGAGAGATCGAGGCCCGAACGTTCCTTCAGGAACTTGCGCAGATATTCATAGTCCATCGGCGTCACGAGCGGTCTCCCGAGAACAGCCGATTGACCTTCGACGCAATCTGATTGAGCGGCAGGATCGCGGCGCAGATGCCGGCATTCGCGGCCGCACCGGGCATGCCCCACACCACGCTGGTGGCTTCGTCTTGTGCGATCACGCTGCCGCCGGCGGCGACGATGTCCTTGCCGCCGCGCATGCCATCCGAGCCCATGCCGGTCAGGATCACAGCCAGAATGGCGCCGTGCCAGAGGTCGATGGCGGAGGTGAAGAGCGGATCGACCGCGGGTTTGCAGAAGTTCACCGCAGGTCCGTCGTCGAGCGCGATCGCGGCATCCGTGCCGCTCCGCACCACGCGCATGTGCCTTCCGCCTGGCGCGAGATAGATCTGGCCCGGCTTCACCGCCTCGCCGTCGATCGCCTCATGGGCGGGCCTGCGGCTCGACCGCGCCAGATGCTCGGCGAGAATGGTGGTGAAGGTCGGCGGCATGTGCTGGGTGATCAG
Source organism: Bradyrhizobium iriomotense (assembly GCF_030160715.1). Taxonomy (GTDB): domain Bacteria; phylum Pseudomonadota; class Alphaproteobacteria; order Rhizobiales; family Xanthobacteraceae; genus Bradyrhizobium; species Bradyrhizobium iriomotense. The sequence continues at coordinate 1,422 of NZ_BSOW01000019.1, read as the reverse complement.
CACCGGGAAGCGATCGATCACCGGACCGAGATCAGTCACCACCGACATCAGCGCCTGCGGCCCACCGGTCGAGGAGCCGATCAACAGCACCTTCGGGGTCTGCGTCGAGAACGAGCGTTTGACGAGCGAGGCGGCGGAGGCTGCTGGTGCGGCCGGCGCCGGTGCCGCAGGACGCGCGACGGGCTCGCGCGCAAGCGGAGCCGGGCTCGCGGGCGCGAGCGACGGGCTTGCGACCGCCGACTTCCTGCGCAGCCGCGCGCCGAGATGACGGATCTTCTGGATCAGGTCGTGATGGAAGATGTCGGCGGCGGAGGCCTCGCGGGTCGATTCCGGCTTCGGAATGTAGTCGGCCGCGCCCAGCGACAGCGCCTTGAAGCTGATCTCCGCGTTGCGGCGGGTCAGCGTGGAGGCCATGATGATGACGAGGTCGCGCTTCTTGGCCAGAAGCTGCGGCAGCGCGCTGAGGCCGTCGAGTTCGGGCATTTCGATGTCGAGCACGGCGACATCGGGATTGATGCGTTCGAGCTGATTGACCGCCTCTAGCCCGGTGCGCAAGGAAGCCACCACCTCCATGTCATGCTCGGCGCCGATCCAGCGCGAGATCAGACCGCGGATGACGACGGAATCGTCGACGATCATCACGCGCAGTGGCCCTTCCCGCGACGGACTGACAGTCGAACTTCCAGCGAACGCAACACTCATTACTCACCAACTCAGACTGGAACTGTTCAGTTGAAACAAACGCCGAAGGATCCGTTCAGCCCTCGGGCAGCACGGTCAGATCAGGCCGACTTCCTGGAACTTCGCCGTCACGATATCCTTGTCGAACGGCTTCATGATGTACTCGTTGGCACCGGCATGCAGCGCGCGCGCGATATGCGCGACGTCGTTCTCGGTGGTGCAGAACACCACCTTGGGCTGGTCGCCACCGGGCATGCGACGGAGATGGCCGAGGAATTCGTAGCCATCCATGACCGGCATGTTCCAGTCGAGCAGCACGGCGTCGGGCAGCCCGCGCTTGCAGGCTTCCAGCGCCTTCTCGCCATCCTCGGCTTCGAGGATCTGGAAGTCGAGGCCTTCCAGGATGCGGCGCGCAACCTTGCGGATGACACTGGAGTCATCAACGACGAGACAAGTTCTCATGTGAACCTCTACTTCCTGTCCCCGGCGGGACACTTCCAATTGCTGGTCGGTCGGCGGGCCGACCGTCGTCTCAGGCCGCCATCATCTCGGGCGCGAGCTCGAGGACGCGATCGACGTCGAGGACGACCATGAGCTGGCCGTCGAGGCGGTGAACGCCGCCGGCGAGCTTGGCCATGCGGGGATCGAGGTTGACGGGGTTTTCCTCCTTGCCGTCCTCGGGCAGGCGCAGCACCTCGCCGATCGTGTCGATGAGGAGGCCATAGGATTCACCGCGCAGGT
>NZ_BSOW01000018.1 GCF_030160715.1 Bradyrhizobium iriomotense | reverse complement strand
CGGCCATTGTGATTCTCATGCCGCCAGCGTCCGCCTTCCCAGGCAAGGTTGCCGCGATAGGCGTGTCCGCCCCAGTCGCGCTGCGGCACCGGCCCGCGGGCCACATAGCGCCCTGGCGGCGGTCCGCCCGCCGGCCCCTGGTGCGCACCCTGCGGCGGCGCAACTCGCGTCGCCTGTTGCGGTGGCGGTCCCTTGCGGGTTTGGGGAGCGTTGCCCTGCGACGGCGCGCCCGCGCCCTGCCCTGGCGGCTGTGCAACCCTCGAGTCCTGCGCCTGCGCCGAAAGCGCGAACAGCGACACGGCCGAAACCAAGGGAATGATAATCTTCATCCGGCTGGATGCACGCATTGGTGCCTACCCCTTACTTCTATCTTTTCATCTGCCGTCGCCGCGGTTCGGAAGCCCAACAATGCCGGGCTCCGGTTGATGCCGGCGACCAAAGCTGATCCCGTTGATCAGCGATGTCTCGTTACAAATGATTAAGATCACGGCAATTTTTCGTCTGCCGCGTTAACGCGCCGGCTCGATCACGTTGCAATTGGTGCGCCCCGACATCAGGCAATCCTGCATCTTGCTGGCGGCGGTGAGATCGCGCGCCAGCCAAAGGCCGACGCCGAGGATGACGACGGCTATGATCAGTCCGGCGATGGCGCCGCGGCGATTATCGCCGGGCGGCCTTGGTTGGGGCTTTGATTGCGAGTTGGGCTGGGTATCGGGCATGGCAAGGTGAAGCCGTGAATTGCTGCCCCTTACCATCTCTGCGGCGCCGCGTCACACCCTGCTCAGGGCTTGGGTGCGCGAAGCGCCACCTTGTTCGATGCCGAGGCGGCCTGCTGCACGCGCGGCGCGCAGGTCGTGAGCACGAACGCCGTCCGGCTGCACTGCCATTCGGCGCCAAGCAAGCCGCTTTCGACCGGCTTGGGCTGGGCCAGGAAAACGGCAACGCCGGCGAGTGCCACTGTCGCAAACGTGATCGCAAGTGATCGCAGGGACAGCCCGAAAATAGTCATCGCCGTAGCTCCGTTCGTCTCGGTGCGGACACTAGGCGCCGCCCCCGTGCTCCCTTGTTAGAGGGATCACAATTCGGCAGTTTTTCCGGACTACGAAAGATCGGCGATTCCAGCGATTTTTCGCGACCTGATAGGCTGCGATTATGGGTGGCTTCGCGACGCGCATAGATGTACACGCTTGTTCGTCGCGCGGCGCGCGTTGGTTCGCGGCCGCCGCACCCACAAGCGATGATGTAGGATTGAAAGCGAGGAAGACAAGGCTCGTTCGATGAGTGGATTCAGGGAACCCGGCTTCGCAGACCGGCAAAAGGCGGCACAGGACGCCCGCAAAAATCTTTTGAACAAGTTCAAATCCCAGCCCGGGCCTGACGATCCCGCGGTTGCGGCGCGACGCGCCGAGCGCGAGGCGGTTGCCGCCAAGCGTGCCGAGATAAAGTCGGCACGGGAGGCAGAAAAGGCCGAGCAGAAGCGGCGTGAGGAAGAGGCCGCGGCTACGGAAGCCGCGCGAATTGCTCGCGAGGCCGAGGAGGCCGCCACAAGGCTGGCCGAGCTCGAAGCCGAGCAGAAGGCGAAGCGCGACGCGCGCTATGCCGCACGCAAGGCCAAGGGCAAGCGGAAGTAACTGTCACACCGGAGCCATGCGATGGGACCGCGCCAAGCGCGAGCCCAACCGCATCGAGTCCGCAATGTGTCGTTGCGCAGTCCGGGGCTCGCGCCGTCGCGCGCCCCGGACTGACGATGACGGTGCGATCAGTTCTTCTTCATCATGCCGTCGTCTTTCTTCATGCCATCCTTGGACATCGTATCCTTCTTCATGCCGTCGTCCTTCGACATGGCATCCTTCTTCATGCCGTCCTTGGACATCGTGTCCTTCTTCATCATGCCGTCGTCCTTACCCATCTTGTCCTGAGCGAAGGCTGCGGGTGCGAGCGCAAGGCTGAGCGAGAGAGCGGCAGCGGAGACGCCGAGCGCGATGCGGGTGCGAATGGTCATGGTTCATCTTCCCTTCGAGGGTGGTGGTTGCCAGCGACGGATGCCGCTATTCCTGCTCGACGGGACGGCCGACCCCGTTGTTACACGGGCGATCGAATTTTTTCCGGGCCCTCGCCCCGTTTCCGTTTCCAGCCCGACACAATTTCGCCCGCGTGAACCATGCTAGTGCGCGGAACCTGAGAGCGAGTGTGCAGCGCAACATCCGCGCCACCGCGACTTGCCGCCGCATTCGCTCTCGAACTATCAGATTAGAGAATATCGGGCGAAAGACCGGCTAGAATAGGCCTAAACGTCGGCCTCAAGACCCAATCATCAAGAACCGTTCAAAGGGATCATTCCATGTTCACGCGTCGTCACCTTCTCGCCACGGCTGTTGCCGCGCCCGCCATTCTCCGTTTCGGCACCGGGACCGCACATGCCGCAACCACGCTGAAGATTTCGCACCAATTCCCCGGCGGCACGATCGACAAGGGCGACTTCCGCGATCGTCTCTGCCGCATGTTCGCCGCCGAGGTCGCAAAGCGCAGCAAAGGCGATATCGCCGCCGAGATCTATCCGAACTCCTCGCTTATCAAGACCAACGCGCAGTTCTCCGCGATGCGCAAGGGTGCGCTCGACATCTCGCTCTATCCGATGCCCTATGCCGGCGGCGAACTGCCGGAGACCAACATCGGCCTGATGCCGGGTCTCGTCACGACCTATGACCAGGGCATGCGCTGGAAGAAGGCGCCGGTTGGCAAGGCGCTCTCCGACTTCCTCGCAGACAAGGGCATCATCCTGCTCACCTGGGTCTGGCAGGCCGGCGGTGTCGCCAGTCGCTCCAAGCCGATCGTTGCGCCTGAAGATGCCAAGGGCATGAAGGTGCGCGGCGGCTCGCGCGAGATGGACATGGTGCTGCAAACCGCGGGCGCCTCGGTGCTCTCGGTGCCCTCGAACGAAATCTACGCGGCAATGCAGACTGGCGCGTGCGATGCCGGCATCACTTCCTCAACCAGCCTGATCTCCTTCCGCCTCGAGGAGGTCGCGAAGTCGCTGACCTCGGGCGCCGGCGCCTCCTACTGGTTCATGCTCGAGCCCTTGATGATGTCGAAGGCGATCTTCGACAAGCTGCCGAAGAACCATCAGGACATTTTGCTTGCGGTCGGCACCGAGCTCGAAGCCTTCGGCCGCAAGGGCGCGCAGGACGACGACATCGAGGTCGCCAAGGTCTACGAGAAGGCCGGCGCCAAGGTCAGCAAGCTCGACGCGGCGACCGTCGGCAAGTGGCGCGAGATCGCCCGCGATACCGCCTGGAAGGACTATGGCGCGAAGACCGCGACCGCCGCGAACCTTCTGAAGCTTGCCACCGAAGTCTCGGCATGATGCACGGTCCGCTTCCGGATCGTGACGAACCGGTCGATGCCGCCGTACGCCACGGGCTTGCGGCGGTGCTCGATCGCGGTCTCGCCGTCCTCAACAGCATGGTCGTCGTGCTGGCAGCGGTCGCGCTGGTCGCGGCCTGCGCGATCCTGAGCTACAGCGTGCTCAGCCGCGCCCTCTTCAAGGCTGCCAATTACTGGCAGGACGAGGCGGCCGTGTTCCTGCTGGTCGGCGCGACCTTCATGACGGCGGCCTATGTGCAGCAGCATCGCGGCCATATCGGCATCGAGGCCTTTGTCGGGCTGTTGTCGCCGCTCGCGAACAGGATCCGGCTCTGGCTGGTCGACGCCGTGACGCTGCTGTTCTGCGCCTTCTTCACCTGGAAGTCCTGGACATTGACGCATGAGGCCTATGTCGACGGCCAGGTCTCGAATTCGATGTGGTCGCCGCCGCTCGCCATTCCCTACAGCCTGATGGCGCTCGGCATGAGCCTGCTTTGCGTGCAGATCATCGTGCAGCTCGCCCTTCCCTTCACCGGAGCCAAGCGCCGATGAGCGTGTTCGGTATCGGCCTGACCTACGGGCTGGCGACGCTGTTTGCGATGTTTTCCGGCATGCCGATCGCGTTTGCGCTCGGCGCGGTCGCGGTCGTGTTCATGGGCATCTATATGCCCGCCGCCTCGCTCGATACCGTGACGCAGAACGTCTACGAGGAAATGGCCTCGATCACGCTGCTGTCGATCCCGCTCTTCATCCTGAAGGGCGCGGCGATCGGCAAGTCGCGCGCCGGCCAGGATCTCTACTCGGCCCTGCATGCCTGGCTGCATCGCGTGCCCGGCGGCCTCGGTGTCGCCAACGTCTTCGCCTGCGCGCTGTTCGCCGCAATGGCCGGCTCCTCGCCCGCGACCTGCTCGGCGATCGGCTCGGCCGGCATTCCCGAGATGCGCAAGCGCGGCTATTCCGGCGGCTTTGCCGCAGGGATCATCGCCGCCGGCGGAACGCTCGGCATTCTGTTGCCGCCCTCGATCACCATGATCCTGTTCGCAGTCGCCGCGGAAAAATCGCTCGGGCGCCTCTTCCTCGCCGGAATCGGCCCGGGGCTGTTGCTGGTCAGCCTGTTCGGCACCTATGCCGTGATCCGTTTCCGCCAGGAATATGCAGCGGCTGAAGCCGCCTACAACAAGGGGGGCCCTCAGGCTGCGATCCTGACTCGCGACGAGTTCACGCTCGCCGAACGTTTCAGCGTGCTGCCGCGCGTTATTCCGTTCGTGCTGCTGCTCACAGGCGTCATGATCGCGCTCTATGGCGGCTATGCCACGCCGTCGGAGACTGCGGGACTGGGCGGCCTGCTCGCGCTCGCGCTGATCGCGATGATCTACGGCGTCTGGCGGCCGACCGATCTCGGACCGATTATGAAGTCGACGATCCGGGAATCGACCATGCTGATGATGATCATCGGCATGTCGCTGCTCTATTCCTACGTGATGAGCTATCTGCACATCTCGCAATCGGCCGCCGAGTCCATCGTCGCGATGCACCTGCCGCGCTGGGGCCTGCTGTTCGCGATCCTCGCCATGGTGATCGTGCTCGGCTTCTTCCTGCCGCCGGTCTCGATCATCCTGATGACCGCGCCAATCATCCTGCCGCCGCTGCGTGCTGCCAATTTCGACATCATCTGGTTCGGCGTCGTCATGACCATCGTGATGGAGATGGGGCTGATCCACCCGCCGGTCGGTCTCAACATCTTCGTCATCCGCAACGTCGCGCCAGACATCCCCCTCAGCGAGGTGATCTGGGGCACGCTGCCCTTCGTGCTGTTGATGATGGGCGCCGTGCTCCTGCTGTGCTTCGTGCCGGAGATCTCGACCTGGCTGCCGGATCTGGTGATGGGGCCGGACGGGAGCCGGTGAACCCGCAAACACCGTCATTGCGAGCGAAGCGAAGCAATCCAGACTGCCTCCGCGGCACGATACTGGATTGCTTCGTCGCTTCGCTCCTCGCAATGACGGAGAGCTAGGAACTGCCGCGCTTTCGCTTGGCGTTCAAAGCGGATGCCACACGACTCACGGGCGGTCGGCCCAACAGTCGGCTGATCTCGTTGGTTGCCGCCAGCAGCCTATCCATGTCGACGCCCGTCCTGATTCCCATGCCTTCGAGCATGTAGACGACGTCCTCGGTTGCAACGTTGCCAGTCGCACCCGGCGCATAGGGACAGCCGCCGAGCCCGCCGGCGGCGGAATCGATGATGCGGACGCCCTCTTCCATCCCCGCATAGAGATTGGCGAGCGCCTGGCCATAGGTGTCGTGAAAATGCATCGCAAGATGAGCGGCCGGGAGGTTCGCGGTAACCGCGCGCAGCATGTCCTTCGCCTTGGTCGGCGTGCCGACGCCAATGGTGTCGCCGAGCGAAACCTCGTAGCAGCCGAGATCCCACAGCGTCTTGGCGAGCTCGGCGACGGCTTTCGGCTTGATCTCGCCGTCGAAGGGGCACCCCAGCACGCAGGAGATATAGCCGCGCACCCTCACGCCGTCGGCCTTGGCGCGCGCAAGGACCGGCTTGAACCGCTCGATGGACTCCGCGATCGAGCAATTGATGTTGGCCCGCGAGAATCCTTCCGAAGCCGCCGCGAACACTGACACGACCTTCGCGCCCGCTGCGCGCGCGGCATCATATCCCTTCTCGTTCGGCACCAGCACGTGGAATTCGGCTTCCGTCACGTGGCTCACGCCGCGCAGCACGGCGTCGGAGCCGGCCATCTGCGGGATCGCCTTGGGCGAGACGAAGGCGCCGACCTCGACGGTGTGAAGGCCGGCGGCGACCAGCGCTTCGACGAAGGCAATGCGTGCCTCCACGCTGATCGGCGTCTTCTCGTTCTGGAGGCCGTCGCGCGGCCCCATTTCGATGATGTGGACCTCGTCGCTCATGATCTCACTCGCCGATCGGCTCGACCTCAGCAAGCTCGACGCCTTCCTGCACGATGTCGCCGACCTTGCACTTGATCGCCTTCAAAACGCCCGCAAATGGCGCGCGCAGCGTCTGCTCCATCTTCATCACCTCGAGCGTCAGGATTGCGGCGCCTTTTTCAAGCTTGGCCCCCTCCGCCGCGAGCACCGCGACGACCGTGCCCGGCAGGGGCGCGGCGATCTTGTCCTCGCCGACATGCTCCTCGCTCTCGCCGCCGAACGGATCCACCCAGTGGAGATCGAACCGGCCATTGCGGGTGCGCAAATAGAGCTCGTGACCATCGATCACGGCAGCGACCGATGATTTGACGCCGTCGAGCGTCAAATCGAATCCGCCCTCCTTCGGCGCCATCGCGAAAGCCAGCTCCCGCTCACCGATGACCAGCGTCGAGGGACCACTGCCGTAGTTCAGCGAAATCTTGTGCTCCGGCCCGTGGCCGACGCGGAAGGCAAAGCTGCGCTGACGCCGCCCGACCGGCTGCCAGCCAAAGGTCCGCCAGGGTGAATTCGCATCGTCTTGAGCGGTCCCACGCTCCGCGTTGACGATCGCCGCAACCGCGGCACACAGCTCGAGCTCGCCGGGCGCAGCGCCGGCCGCCGTCAGCCCGGCCAGCTCCCGCTCGATCAAGCCGGTATCGATCGCGTTCGATCGCACCTTCGGATGCGTCATCAGCGCCGAGAGGAACGGAATGTTGGTGACGATGCCGCGGACGTCGGAATTCTCGAGCCCGCGGTTCAACCGCTCGATCGCCGCATCCCGCGTCGGCGCCCAGGCGATCATCTTGGCGAGCATTGCGTCATAGTAGGGCGAGACGGTATCGCCCTGGCGATAGCCGGCGTCGATGCGCAGGCCGCCGGCCTCCTCAGGCAAACGCCAGGTCGAGATCCTGCCGACCGAAGGCATGAAGCTCTTGGTCGGGTTCTCCGCATAGACGCGCGCCTCGATGGCGTGCCCGTTGAGGCGGATCTCATCCTGTTTCAGCGGCAGCGCTTCGCCGAACGCAACGCGCAACTGCCACTCGACGAGATCGATCCCGGTGATCAGCTCGGTCACGGGATGCTCGACCTGGAGACGCGTGTTCATCTCGATGAAGAACACGTCCTTGCCGTCGGAGACGAACTCGATCGTGCCGGCGCCGACATAGCTCACCGCGCCGGCCGCCTTGCGCGCGGCGGCGCAGACGGTCTCGCGTTGCGCGGCATTGAGCGTCGGCGACGGCGCTTCCTCGATCACCTTCTGGTGCCGCCGCTGGAGCGTGCATTCGCGCTCGAACAGCGACAACAGATTGCCGTGGCTGTCGCCGATCACCTGCACCTCGATATGGCGGGGATTGTCGACATATTTCTCGATCAGCATGGTGTCGTCGCCGAACGCGGCTTTAGCTTCCCGCTTGGCGCTGACGATCGCAGGTCCGAGTTCGGCAGCCGAGCGCACGATGCGCATGCCGCGGCCACCGCCGCCAGCGGAGGCCTTCACCAGCACGGGGAAACCGATCTTCTCGGCCGCCTTCGCAAGCGTCGCCTCGTCCTGCGCCTCGCCGTGATAGCCCGGCACCAGCGGCACGCCGGCCTTCTCCATCAGTGCCTTTGAGCCCGATTTCGAGCCCATCGCCGTCATCATCCCCGCGGTCGGGCCGACAAAGATCAATCCGGCGTCCAGGCAGGCGCGCGCGAACTCGGCATTCTCCGACAGGAAGCCGTAGCCGGGATGCACGGCCTCGGCGCCTGTTTTCCGCGCCGCCTCGATCAACCGCTCGATATTGAGATAGCTGTCCCGTGCACGCGCGGGCCCCAGCAGCACCGCCTCGTCGGCGAGCGCAACGTGCATCGCGTCGCGGTCGGCCTCGGAATAGACGGCGACGGTGCGCAGGCCCATGGCGCGCGCGGTTCGGATGACGCGGCAGGCGATCTCGCCACGATTGGCGATCAGGAGCGTACGAAAGCGCCGGTAGAGGTTTGAGCGGTCCATCGTCACATCCTGAACAGGCCGAATTTCGTGGGTTCGATCGGCGCGTTCGACGCCGCTGACAGCCCAAGCCCGAGCACGAGCCGTGTATCGGCCGGATCGATCACGCCGTCGTCCCACAGCCGTGCCGTCGCATAATATGGATGCCCCTGGCTCTCATATTGCGCGCGGATGGGGCTGCGGAACTTCTCTTCCTCTTCCTTCGACCAGCTCTCGCCCCTGGCCTCGATGTTGTCGCGCCTGACCTGGCTCAGGACCATCGAGGCCTGCTCGCCGCCCATCACGGAGATGCGCGCGTTCGGCCACATCCAGAGGAAGCGCGGGCTGTAGGCGCGCCCGCACATGCCGTAATTGCCGGCCCCATACGAGCCGCCGATCACGACGGTGAATTTCGGCACCGAGGCGGTCGCCACCGCCGTGACGAGCTTCGCGCCGTCGCGGGCGATGCCGCCGGCCTCGTATTTCTTGCCGACCATGAAGCCGGTGATGTTCTGCAAGAACACCAGGGGAATACCGCGCTGGCAGCACAGCTCGATGAAGTGCGCGCCCTTCAGCGAGCTCTCGCTGAACAGGATGCCGTTGTTGGCGATGATGCCGACCGGATAGCCCCAGATGTGGGCGAAACCGCAGACCAGCGTTGTGCCGTAGAGTTTCTTGAATTCGTCGAACTCCGAGCCGTCGACGATGCGCGCGATGATGTCGCGGACGTCGAAGGGCTTGCGGCCGTCGACCGGCACGACGCCGTAGATCTCTTCCGCCGCAAACAGCGGATCCCGTGGCGGACGCATGTTGAGGTTCGGCCGCGTCGCCGGCTTCAGTGTACCCACGATACGCCGCGCGATGCCGATCGCATGCGCATCGTCCTGGGCGTAGTGATCGGTGACGCCGGACTGGCGCGAATGCACGTCGGCGCCGCCAAGCTCTTCGGCGCTCACGACCTCGCCGGTCGCGGCCTTCACCAGCGGCGGGCCGCCGAGGAAGATGGTGCCTTGATTGCGCACGATGATGCTCTCGTCCGACATAGCCGGCACATAGGCGCCGCCGGCCGTGCACGACCCCATCACGATGGCGATCTGGGGGATGCTGGATGCGGACATCTGTGCCTGATTATAGAAGATGCGGCCGAAGTGCCGCTCATCCGGGAAGATATCGTCCTGCATCGGCAGGAAGGCGCCGCCGGAATCAACCATGTAAACGCAAGGAAGATTGTTCTGGCGTGCGATGTCCTGCGCGCGCAGGTGCTTCTTCACCGTCATCGGGTAGTAGGTGCCGCCCTTGATGGTGGCATCATTGGCGACGATGACGCACTCGCGTCCCGAGATCCGCCCGACCCCCGTGACGACGCTGGCCGAATGCACGTCGCCGCCGTAGAGGCCGTAGGCGGCAAGCGGCGACAATTCCAGAAATGCAGTGCCGGGATCGACCAGGAGATCGACGCGCTCGCGCGCCAGCATCTTGCCGCGCGCGGTGTGTCGCTTGCGCGAGGCCTCACCGCCGCCGCCGGCGACCTGGGCGAGCTTTTCCCTGAGGTCAGCGACGAGCGCGCGCATCGCCTCGGCATTGCCTGCGAAATCCGATGATGAAGGATCGATGGAGGAGTGGAGCGGCATGTATCCAGCGTTTCTATTGACGTGGTGAGATGCCGCAACAGGGTGGACCATTTTCGCGGCGATTCCAAATGCGTTCAGGCCGTCTCCGCCATCAGCTCGCGGCCGATCAGCATGCGGCGCACTTCCGAGGTGCCGGCGCCGATCTCGTAGAGCTTTGCATCGCGCCAAAGACGACCGGTTGGAAATTCGCTGGTGTAGCCGACGCCACCGAGCGCCTGGATCGCCTCGCCCGCCATCCACGTCGCCTTCTCGGCGGAGTAAAGGATCGCAGCGGCGGCGTCCTTGCGCAGCGAGCGCGCGTGACCGCCGCGGTCGCAGGCGCGGCCGACGGCGTAGACATAGGCGCGCGTGGCCTGCCAGGTCGAATACATGTCGGCAAGCTTGCCCTGCATGAGCTGAAAGTCGCCGATCGGCTGACCGAACTGCTTTCGCTCGTGCATGTAGGGTACGACAGCGTCCATGCAGGCCGCCATGATCCCGAGCGGACCGCCGGACAGCACGGCGCGCTCATAGTCGAGGCCGGACATCAACACCTTGACGCCCTCGCCCACGCTGCCCAGCACGTTCTCCGCCGGCACCTCGCATTCGTCGAAGAACAAGGGATAGGTGTTGGAGCCGCGCATGCCGAGCTTGTCGAGATGCTGGCCGTGCGTAAAGCCCTTGAAGCCTTTCTCGATGAGGAAGGCGGTGATGCCGCGCGGGCCGGCTTCCGGATCGGTCTTGGCATAGACCACCAGCACGTCTGCGTCGCCGCCATTGGTAATCCACATTTTCGAGCCGTTGAGCACATAGCGGTCGCCGCGCTTGTCGGCGCGCAGCTTCATGGAGACGACGTCGGAGCCGGCACCGGGCTCGGACATCGCGAGCGCGCCGACATAGTCGCCGGAAATCAGCTTTGGCAGATAGCGCTGGCGTTGCGCGTCATTGCCGTTGCGGCGGATCTGGTTGACGCAGAGATTGGAATGCGCGCCGTAGGATAGGCCCACGGCGGCCGAGCCGCGCGAAATCTCCTCCATGGCGACGATGTGGGCGACATAGCCCATATTGGAGCCGCCGTATTCCTCCGGCGCGGTCATCCCGAGCAGGCCGAGATCGCCGAAGCGCTTCCAGAGGTCGGCGGGAAACAGGTTCGCTTTCTCGACCTCGGCGGCGCGCGGCGCGACCTCAGCCTCCACGAAGGCGCGCACCGTGTCGCGCAGCATGGTGATGTCTTCGCCCAGGTCGAAATCGATGCTCGGGATGTTCATGGGCCGCTCCTCCGGTCTTGTCTTGTCCGCAAACCTACCCCCGAACGGGAATTCGGGCCGTCGAAAAGGTTGCATTTTCCGCCATAGTTGGCGAGGATTCGGCATGCCTTTTCAAGCCTCCGCAGCAGCTCCCCGCCGCGCGGTGACACCGGCCGCCTTCGTGCGCGGGGTGGTTGCCGCCTACGCCAGATATGGCCGCGATCCGGCCGAGGCGCTAGCCAGGAGCCAGGTGCCCACGGACCTCCTGAAATCGGCGGATGGGCGGGTCACGGCGACCCAGTTCGAGGTCCTGGCGGGCCATGCCATGCGCGAGCTCGACGACGAGGCGCTCGGCTGGTTCTCGCGACGGTTGCCCTGGGGCACCTATGGCATGCTGTGCCGGGCCTCGATCACCGCCCCCAACCTCGAGGTGGCGCTGAAGCGCTGGTGCCGGCATCATCGCATCCTCACCGAGGACGTGCTGTTCGAGCTCGCGGTCGACCGCGACACGGCCGTGATCTCTATTCGCGAGCAGCGCGACCTGGGGCCCTTGCGCGAGTTCTGCCTGGTGACGCTGCTGCGCTACGTGCTCGGCTTCTCATGCTGGGCCGTCGATTCTGCGATCGCGCTCCGCGCCGCGGAATTCCCTCATGCCGAGCCGCACCACGTCTCGGTCTATCCAACAATCTTCTGCAAGAACGTCAGCTTCGATGCGGAGCGCGCCAGCATCACCTTCGACAAGCGCTATCTGGCGCTGCCGCTGAAGCGCAGCCCGTCCGATCTCGACAGCATGTTGAAGGGTGCGCTGCGCCTCACCGTGCTGCCCTACCGGCGCGACCGCCTGATGGTGGAGCGGATCAGGCGCGTGCTGCGCAGCGCTCGCGGTCGGATCCTGACCGCCGACGACGTCGCAAGTGCGCTTGCGCTGTCGACCCGCACCATGCATCGTCGCCTGCACGACGAGGCAACCTCGCTGCGCGCGTTGAAGGAAGAGGCAAAGCTCGAACTCGCCAGGGAAGCCTTGATGCGCGGCCGCGCACCGATCAAGCGGATCGCCGAGATCGCCGGTTTTCGCAACGAGAAGAGTTTTTCGCGCGCCTTCCGCAATTGGACCGGCGCCTCGCCGCGCGAGTTTCGCACCAGGTACCGTTAGGCTTGCAAAGGAAATGGGGCGCGCTGGGGCTCACATTTGATCAAACGACGGGCGCGGTCGCAGCGGCGATATCCTCTACCGGCAGCGGGACGTCCTTGGCAACGCCCAGCACCGGAAAGCTGCGGACGTTCTTCACGTTCGGCATCGCGGCAAAATGCAGGAGCTGTTGCCGCATGCTCTCGACGCTCGGAGCCACGCATTTCAGTAGGTAGTCGGTATCGCCGGAGATCCGCCAGCACTGCTGGATGCGCGGCATGGCCGCGACGGACGTCTCGAAGGTCTCCAGAATCGGTTGGGCCTGGCTACCGAGCTGAATGGCGACGAACGAGACCACCTCGTAGCCGAGCAGCCGCTCGTCCAGAATGGCGCGGACCGCTTTGATCACGCCGCGGCTGACGAGGGATTTGAGCCGCCGCAGGCAGTTCGGCGCGGAGACGCCGACACGGTGCGCCAGCTCATTGTTGCGGACACGGCCGTCTTCCTGGAGCTCCGACAGTATCCTCAGGTCGACGCCGTCGAGCTGGTAACGCCCGGCCATACCCACCTCGTCATGAACTCGTCACGCTTCGCGACAGCGAAGCACGCGCGAAAATCCCTGCCAAGGGCTCTAGGGAAGGCTGGCAGCAGTGCGGCCGGCGCTCAGGGCGATCAGTGCGTCCAGATCAATGTGTCCAAGGCTCGCCGCGGCGGAAGGAGAAATTGTCGGCATAGGCGACCGGGCGACGGATCGACTCCTTGGGCTCGATCACCTCGTAGGCGATGCCCTTGCGCTCGCAATAGGCGATCGCCTCCTCCTTGGTCGCGAAGCGCAGCGTGATCTGCTGCTTCATGTCCGCTGACGAGGTCCAGCCCATCAGCGGCTCGACCGCGCGCGGCTGCTCCGGCTCATAGTCGAGCTGCCATTCCCGGGTCTTCCCCTTGCCCGATTGCATCGCGTTCTTGGCGGGCTTGAAAATGCGTGCGGTCATTGGACGGCTGGACCCCTTTGACGTCTATTCGGTCTAACTCTCTGCGTCACCGAAGCTATTGGTGGAAACCACCGGGATAGTATAGAGAACACCCGTATCGGGAATTTGAACGGTGATTCCACGATCCTGGAGGTAGCGTTGCCAACGGGTATAGTCATTATGCTGCGCCGTGACAATCTCGCCCCCCGCACACCGCGGACCGGGAGCCTGGCGCCGCGGTACGGCTGATCTGCTGGCGCTCGCCGCACGCCCCTCGTGTTCTGTGTTTCCTCTTCGAAAGTCCGCTTCGAATGGTCTTCCTGAACATCAACGCAACGCTTCCCGAAAAAGGCCGTGATCTCAGGCTGGACCTGTTTCGCGGGGTCGCGAACTGGGCGATCTTCCTCGATCACATCCCCGACAACGTCGTGAACTGGATCACGACGCGGAATTACGGTTTCAGCGACGCCGCCGATCTCTTCGTCTTCATCTCCGGCTATACCGCCTCCTTCGTCTATGCGCGGATGATGCTGGAGCGCGGCTTCATCGTCGGCGCCACCCGGCTGACCAAGCGGGTCTGGCAGCTGTATGTCGCCCACATCATCCTGTTCGTGATCTACATCGCTTCGATCAGCTATCTGGCGCTACGCTTCGGCGATTCCGACATGATCAACGAGTTCAACGTCGCAGGGCTCGTCGACAACGCGACCGAGACGTTGCGGCAGGGACTGTTCCTGCGTTTCAAACCGCTCAATCTCGACGTTCTGCCGCTCTACATCGTACTGATGGGACTGTTTCCGCCGATACTCTGGTTCATGCTGCGCAAGCCCGATCTGACGATGGCGCTGTCCATCGTTCTGTGGCTGGTCGCGCGTCACTTCGGCTGGAATTTGACCGCCTATCCGGCGGGGCAGTGGTACTTCAACCCGTATTGCTGGCAGGTGCTGTTCGTGTTCGGCGCCTGGTGCGCGATGGGCGGCGCGCGGCGCTCGATGACGCTGATCAACTCACAGATCACGCTCTATCTGTGCCTCGCCTATCTGCTGTTCGCGCTGATTATGACCATGGCCGGTCGCTTCCCGAACCTCGGCGCGATGTTTCCGGAGTGGCTCTTCTCGGCGTTCAACCCCAACGACAAGACCAACCTTGCGCCCTATCGCTTCATCCATTTCGTCGTGATCGTGATCCTCGTGATCCGCTTCGTGCCGAAGGACTGGCCGGGCCTGGAGTGGAAGATTTTCGATCCCGTAATCGTCTGCGGACAGCAGTCGCTCGCCGTGTTCTGCGTCGGCGTGTTCCTGTCCTTCGTCGGCCATTTCGAACTGTCGATGAGCTCGGGTTCGCTGTTCGCGCAACTCTTCGTCAGCATCGCCGGAATCGCGATCATGACGACGGTCGCCTACTACATCTCCTGGTCTAAGCGACAGGATAAGCCGTTGAAGCCGCCCGCCGCGGCGAAGCCGGCAGCCACCGCTGCGAAGGCGGGCTGACCGAGGCAAGCGGCCGCTTCAGGCCGCTTCGTCCTCGCTGTATTCGGTGAACTTCTTGTAGATCCACTGACGGCCGTCGTGGCGGCGCCAGACCTTGCCGTAGACCAACTGCCCGTTGATTGAGCGCCTCGGCACGATGATGGTCCACAAGTGCCAGATCTCGGTCCAACCGGATCGTAAATCGGGAATTTGGGAGCTGCGATCGAAAACCATCACGAAAAACCCGCGAGAAACGAAAGCGCCGCGATGCCGGTGACGGTGTGTGTGCTACGTACATAGGCACAGCGGCGAGCCGGATCGATTTGATAACAGTGGACAAAATGGCCGCAACACGAGCGTGCGCTTAACCTAACCGGTCAACCTTAACTGTCGTGGATGTGTAGGCCGTGGCGGTTGAAACAGTGCCCGTTCTTTTCTAGAATACGAGCGAGATTTGAGGTGACCGCGCCGTTTTGATGCGCGTGACGATTTCGAACTGAATTTGAATTTTTGAGACACCTGCAATCCGGGTCGATCGACATGAGTTTTCTCAGCACGAATTTGCCCAACGTGAATTTGCTCAACGTGAATCTGAAATGTGCTTGTTTGCATCTGACGATCGCGTCTCCGCGGTCGGCACCGACCGTCGGACAAGCCCGCGAAGAGCTCCCCGATGCAGCAAACGACAACGAGACGGTCTGGCCGTTCATCCCGTTCCCGCTGGGCTGGTGCGCGTCGAGCTGAGACAGTCCGCCCGGTCAATTTGTCGGCTGTCAAAAGCGCGACGCCGCTCAAGCGGAATATCATCGCTTGGCGGCGTCCGTTTAGATATTGGGCGCTGAAATCCCCAATACCCGTATGTCTATTGCGAGCCCCAAAGGTTCGATAAAGCGGCGGCAATTTCGCATGTGGCAAATACGCCATCTGTCTGAAAAATCGCGCAGAAGTCGCGACGCACTGCGAACAGCGACTCAAGGTTTGAACGGGCGCTTTTGCAAGACGCCGGTGCGTGGCGACCGACCGCCAATCCCGGTCCTGCCCCTCTGCCTCACGTACTGCCGGTGGTCGTGCCGAGCGTGCCTTGGGCCGTGTAGGTCTGACCAGCCTGGCTGGCCTGACCGCCCTGGTTCTGGCCGCCTTGCGCGCTGACCGAGGTTTCGACTTCGGTCGTGCCGTCGGAGTAGGTGATGACCGTGGTGGTGATCCCGTTCACGGTCGTGGAGACCTCGCTGACAATGGTCTTGGCCGAGCTGCCGCCACCGCCGCCCGCACCGCCACTTCCGCCGGCCGATTGAGAGGACGACGCAGTCGCCGAAGGCGATGACGTCGTCGCCGATGTGGACGATGTCGCCGAGGAAGAGGAGCTTGCCGCGGACCGAGACGTTGCTGCTGCGCTGGAGGTCGAACCGATCGCCGCGATCGACATGGGAGCCTCACCTTAGGTGTTGCCGGGCGCAACGCGAGATGAGCGATCCGCCCTTTCCTTCAACGCCGCTTCCGCCCAAAGCAGGCGTCAGGACCGTTTGGAAAATGTCAGCGTCACGGCCTCAAGGGCCGAGGCGGAGCTGGTCGGGGCAGCTGGATTCGAACCAACGACCTGCAGTACCCAAAACTGCCGCGCTACCAGGCTGCGCTATACCCCGAATGTCCAGCAGGCCCCGTCGATACACGCTTCAAGGGCCGCCAGCAAGGCGGCTGTACGGTGCCGATTTTGGCTTTATTTGGCACCAAACAGCGGGTGCGCGACGCGGTCGCCGGGGCGGATGCCGTATTTCTGTGCCGTGCCGGCCGGCACCTCCAAAACGGCCCTGGCAAGGCCGCGCGAGGGGATGATCTTGGTCGACATCGGCTCGGTATTCTCGGCGATCCGCAGGATACGGCCATCCGCACTGATGAAGATCATGTCGAGCGAGATGTAGGTGTTCTTCATCCACATCGTCACTTCCTGCTCGGGTGAGAAGTCGAACAGCATGCCCTTCCCGTCCGCGAGCTCCTTCCGGTACATCAGGCCGGTCGTCTTTTCCTCCTCGGTCGTGGCT
Source organism: Bradyrhizobium iriomotense (assembly GCF_030160715.1). GTDB lineage: Bacteria > Pseudomonadota > Alphaproteobacteria > Rhizobiales > Xanthobacteraceae > Bradyrhizobium > Bradyrhizobium iriomotense. Next base: position 172,133 of record NZ_BSOW01000018.1, on the reverse strand, counting down.
ATCTCGACGGAAAACACCTGAACGCCGCTCTTGGTCGCAATCTCGAGCGGCTGGAAACTCGCGGCCCGCATGGGACCGGCGCAGGCGGCAAAAACGAGGACTACGGCCAAAAAGCCCCGGACCAGGGACCAGGCTGCCTTGCGATCAAAATTCATGGAACGGCACTCATGCCAGCGGCGTGGGATGGGGCGCGCATCCTAACCCGGCGATCATGGCAAATGCCAGACGGCCCCACCCGCCCCGGCTGCTCACGAATTCGGGAACAGCCGGCGGGACGGATCTGGAAGCTAGTGCGACTGGAGCCCCGGCGATCCGGTTTCGGGATGGATCTCGGCGGCCATCATGCCCTTGGAGCCGGGCCCAAAGCGGACCAGCACATACTGGCCCGGCCGCAACTCGGTCATGCCGAAGCGGCGCAGCGTCTCCATGTGCACGAAGATGTCGGGCGTCCCCTCGCCGCAGGTCAGGAAGCCGAAGCCGCGGAGGCGGTTGAACCACTTGACCTGCGCCCGCTCGAGCCCGCTGGTCGGAGTCACCGTGACATGGGTGCGCGGCGGCAGCATCTGGGCCGGGTGGATCGCGGTCGATTCGTCCATCGAGACGACGCGGAATGCCTGGTAGCCCTTGCTGCGCTGGATGCACTCGACGATGACGCGGGCGCCCTCATAGGCGGTCTGGAAACCGTCGCGCCTGAGCACGGTTACGTGAAGTAGCACGTCGGGCCAGCCATTGTCGGGAACGATGAAGCCGTAGCCCTTCGAAGCGTCGAACCATTTGATGACGCCCGTGACTTCGACGAGATTGGCGCTGGCTTCACCGAGCCCGGTGAAGGGATTGAGCGCTGCATCGCGACCGGCACCTGCGATCTCGCCTGGTGCCAGCCGCCCAGACGACGCACCTGCCGGGGGAACCCCGACCTTTTTGGACTCGAATCCGTCCGACGACCCCATAACCCCGGACCTCACACATCAAAGGCAGACCGCCCTCAGCGACGGTGCCGAATCACGCGTCAGGACGAGAACTTCTCACCATGACGCCACACGAATCTCTCGAATCAAAAGATAACACTCCCGGTTGCGGCGCATAGACAAAAAAGAGATTCGACGGAACCTATGAACAGCCTTGCATAGCCACGAATCAAATTCGACGTCAGTTGCCGACGAAGGGCCCAAGGGTCTCGCCGATGTCGTGGTGGATCACGAGGTCGGCGATGTCGTCCTGCTCGGTCGGCTCGCGGTTGATGATCACGAGACGCGCGCCGCAATTCTTCGCCATCACCGGAAAACCCGCTGCCGGCCACACCACGAGCGAGGAACCGATCGCGATGAAGAGATCGCATTGCTGCGCAAGCTCGGTCGCACGCTGCATCGCATCTTCCGGCATTGCTTGCCCGAACGAGATCGTCGCCGTCTTCACCGGCTCGGCACACAAGGTGCAGTCGGGCGCGGCGCCGTCTGCGTCGAACTGCTGCTTCACCCAATCGAGCTGATAGGTCTCACCGCAGCCGATGCAGCGCGCGTAAGTGGTGTTGCCGTGGAGCTCAATCACGTGGTCGGCGGCGAAGCCCGAGGCCTGGTGCAGATTGTCGATGTTCTGGGTGATGACGGCGGGAGCCTTGCCGGCGCGGTAGAGCGAGGCCAGCGCGCGATGGCCGCGTCCGGGCTTTGCCGCGGCAAAGGTCGGCTCCATCGCGAAGCGTCGGCGCCAGGCTTCATCTCGCGCCTCCTGGCTCGCGACGAATTCGTCGAACGGGATCGGACGGTTGCGCGTCCACAATCCGCCCGGTGAACGGAAATCGGGGATGCCGCATTCGGTCGAGATGCCCGCACCGGTGAACGGCACGATGGTGCGTGCCGCAGCGATCAGGTCGCCGAGTCTGTCGACGCCGCTGCGAAGATCTGATGCAATCATAGGCAGCCATCCCGTTAGCGAACGTGCCTCCTATAGCACGCCCGGCCGATCGCGATGATCTCTCTCATCGCAAATGACGCCCCCGCAGCCTGCAGATCGGGCAGCCGCGGCGGGTGTCACACGGCGCGAGCCGACGTCGTGCTTCGACCCGTCGCTGCAACTCCGTCAGCTCTCCGATGCTCAGAGAGTCCGGATCGATCTCCGCCACCTGATTTGCCGGTTGGGGCTAGCGGGAGAGCGCGCAAGCGACAAGGTTGTTGACACGCTTATCCACCATGAAGCGCGGCGAGGTCGGCAAGTTTTTCCGCCCATCGCTTATCCACAATCCGGCAATGCCTCGTCCCCATTGACGCCCCATTCGAGGTCGAACAATGCATCCGTTCGAGTCCGACTCAACGCGATGCGGCGGCAGCGCTTGAGTTCGGTTGGTAAGAAGGGGATGGACATGACAGAAGAAGAACAGCGCAAAGCAAGGGACCGAGAAGAGATCGCCGCGCGCGTCGCCGCTTTTCGCGCAACTCAGGAAAAATTCAAACGCGAGCGGGAAGAATATTTTGTCTCGACGCTGGAGAACGCCCGCAAGGTCGAGCGGCCGTCGCTTTGGCCGTAAGGCCGTTTTGAATTGAACAAGCAGAAGCCCGGAGCGCTGCTCCGGGCTTTTTTCGTTTTGGCTTTTGGTTTTACCAGTGGCGCCAGTGATGGTGCCGGTAGTACACCGGACCGCCGTAATAGGCATAAGGACCCGGTCCGTAATAGCTCGGACCATAGTCATAGTAGCCCGGGCCATAATAGTACGGCTGGGACGCAGCGATCGCGCCCGCCGTGAGTGCGCCGGCCGCGAGCCCGAACGCGAGCCCCGGTCCGATGCCGCGACCGCGCGCCTCTGCCGGTGCCGCAATCGCGGTCGCGCCGACGGTCGCAACGGTGGCCAAAACTGCCAAACTCTTTCTCATGCGCTTTCTCCTCCATCGCTCGTGCAGGGACCAACGCCCGCGTCGTTCGATGGTTGCGGACGATCGACGCCGGCGGAACCCGGGCCATTCGAAAAAAGTCGAGCCATCGTGGAACAAACGGGCTCGCCGGCGCATTTGACCTCCAAGTGCGGGAGCCTCCGCCATCCGGGTCGAGGCGAAAGCACGAAGACCCCGTCAGCATCCTCCGTGGTGTTGGCGGGGTTTTCAGTTTCATGGCGCGGTGGCAGCAGAGGCGCCGCTTTGCCAATGGGGATGGCATTTGAGGAGGTCCGTTTGCCGATATCCGCATTGCTGGCCCGCATCCGCAGGCTCATCCCCAGACGCCAAGATGAACACTATGAGGAGATCGTCCGCAGCTTCGGGGTTGGCGCCTTGCGCCCGCCACCGACGCCGATGAGCGACGGCGAACTTGCCCGCGCAATCGCCGAGTTCCTGAAGGACTCGCCTTCGGCAACCTCGGTCTCGAGCCTCGGGCGGCGGCTGGATCCATCCTCCGGGACCTGAGCGACTTTCCGGTCGCCAAGTCGGGAACATAACCGCCCTTAGCGCGTTGGCCATCCTCGTTCGCGCAAAGAGGCTGCGATGCCCGCGTGGCTTGAAGTCGTGCTCAACCTGGTTGGCTACGCCGGATTCCTGGCGCTCGCCGCGCGCAGCACCTCACGGGCCCGCGGCCCCGGTGACGATTCACATTTGCGGCGATAGGATTCGAACGAGCGGCAGCGCGCTCAGTGCGTCTGCGGTGGTTGCCCCGCCGTCCGCACCAGCCGGTCGGCCTTCACGAGCACGTGCGAGCCGTCTTCCATCTGCGGACGCAGCGAGAAGCTGATCACCACGAAGGCGGCGCAGAACAGCATGCCGACGACCACGACACGACGAAAGGTCTGTCGGTCGGCCTGGTAGAAGGACGGCATCGAAGGTGGCGTCATGGCCATTGTGTCTGGCTCTCTCGTGTGGCTTTGCCTGCGAGCCGACACCTATCGCAATGCGCCGCAAGTGCAACGCGATCCAGCTTTTAACCTAACCGAATAGGGTTATCTGATCTTGCGCAAGCTTTCGTTAGGCTTTGCCGCGCGGCGTTTTCCGGCACGCGATCAGATGTCGGCGAGCCGCTTCAACGTCGCGCGGAAGCTCAGGCTGCGGTTGCCGCCGACCAGGACGGTGCCGAACACCTCCGCCTCCTTATCGGTGAACGTCCCGGAGAACCCGCTGGTGACCTCGTGCCCGCCGAACAGCGGCCGGACAAAGGGATCGGCAAACGGCGTGTGCTGGTTGGTGGCAAGCTCGCCCTTCCAGGTGCCGTTGCCGACCGTGTACGTGCCTTGTGACCAGAAATACGGCCCGCCGCCGAGCAACACCCCATCGCGCAGCACCAGCACGCCGCTGTCGCGGCCCCTCACGCCGTCGAGCATGTGGATGTGGATGGAGTAGAGCCCATTTTTCATGGCGGCCGCAACGATACAACTTGGCGCCGACAGCGTCGAGCAGCGGCGTGAAGCGCGAGCCTGCCATGCAGCCGGTTGCACGCTCCTCCCCCTGCCCTCGCCGCGCGTTTGCTGCTATGGAACGGCCGAACCAGCCCACCTCAGTCAAAGACCGTCTAGGGAGAAAAAGACCATGCGTTACCTCCACACCATGTTGCGCGTGCGCAATCTCGACGTCGCGCTGAAATTCTATCAGGACGCGCTCGGCTTGACGGAGGTGCGGCGGATCGAGAACGACAAGGGGCGCTTCACGCTCGTCTTCCTGTGCTCGGCGGACGATCTCGAAGCGCTCAAGAAGCTGCCGCAGACGCGCGGCGCGCCGCTGGTCGAGCTCACCTACAATTGGGACGAGGAGAAGTACGGCGAGGACCGCTATTTTGGTCACCTCGCCTACGAGGTCGACGACATCTACGCGACATGCGATCGGCTGATGAAGGCCGGCGTCACCATCAACCGCCCGCCGCGCGACGGCAACATGGCGTTCGTCCGCTCGCCCGACCTGCACTCCATCGAGCTGCTCCAGAAGGGCGATCCGAAGCCGCCGCAGGAGCCGTGGCTGTCGATGCCGAACACCGGTCACTGGTAAGCAGCACGCGAATTCCGTCTGGAACGAGCCCTGCCCGTCGGCGTTCACTCCTCAACGAGGACATCTGGAGGAGGACGCAAATGGCGCGAGGGCTATTGCTGTGGTTGCTTGGCGTGCCGATCCCGGTGATCATTCTGCTGTGGCTGTTCTTCGGCCACTGACGGCTGTCACCGTCATCGGGTGTGTCTGAAAGCTCCGCCCCGAGGCGGAGCTTTTTGCATGAGACGGCTTCGCCAACGCTGCTCGCGCGGCGCACGATATTCCGCTATCACCCGCCGCAAAGCATGGGAGGAGCAACGTGCCGGAGCAAAAGCCGCAACTGACGGTCTGGGGCCGCGCCAACTCGGTCAACGTGCAGAAGGTGCTGTGGTGCCTGACCGAGCTTGATCTTGCTTTCGAGCGCATCGATGCCGGCATGCAGTTCGGCCGCACCCGCGATGCCGAGTACCTCGCAATGAACCCCAATTCGCGCATCCCGACGCTGGTCGACGGCGACTATGTGCTGTGGGAATCCAACTCCATCATGCGCTATCTCTGCCTCGCCTATCGTCAGGACACGCCGATCTATCCGCAAGCCGCGAAACGACGTGCGGGCGTCGACCGCTGGCTCGACTGGACGCTCTCGACGCTCCAGCCGGCCGATCGTCCGGTGTTCTGGGGCATCGTGCGCACGCCGCCGGCCGAGCGCGACATGGCGCGGATCCAGAAGGATGCGGACGCTGCGGCCGAGGTCTGGCGCATCCTCGATCAGCAGCTCGCGACACGCCGCTTCGTCGAGGGTGATGACTTCACCATTGCCGACATCGCGCTCGCTGCCTATGCGCGGCGCTGGCTCGGCGTCGAGGGCATCACCCGCCCGACGCTTTCCAATCTGAATCGCTGGTTCGCAGAGTTCGCGAGCCGGCCGGGCTTCGATAGATACGTCGCACCGCCGATGTCGTGAAGGTTAGCGCCAGCCGCGCTCGACCAGCAGCACGCAGACGATTAGCGCGAGTGTGACGGCGGCGGTCGCGAGGCGCGCGGTCCAACTCATGCCGCGTCCGACCCACAACAACAGCGCGCAATACACCAGAATTGGAACGATGATGTCGAGCGATAAGACGTTCGCCGACACGCGGCGCTAACGCCGGCTGGATGCGGCAACGCCGATATCGATCGTGCCGCCGATCTTCACGCAGCTTCCGGTGCTCTCGACCTTGACGAAGCCCGGGCCGTAGGCGGCGCAGGCATTCGCGCTCCCCGTGCTCTTCAGCGGCACCACCTTGCCGGTCTGGGGAGATCGATCCGAGGTGGGCAGGCGCGCCGTCTCAGCGGAAGCCGACGAGATTGCGAGACAGCCGATGGCGATGATGGAGAGAGCGCGCATGCTGCCTTGTAGCGCGGGCTCGGTCCGCTTTCCATCCGGACCACGGGGCCGAAGGTCAGATGAATTTGATCCCGGCGGACTTGCCTCGCCGCCAGACCACCTGGCAGCTCCGGCCGGTCCGTGCATCGCGCGCGAAGGCTAGCCGGATGACGCCTGGCAGTTGAGCTGCGTCCTCGTCAAGCGTGATGCGAGCGCCCGAGGTGGAGATGTCAGCCACGAGGCAATGCCGCGCGGCGAACCCGCCCTCGAGCGTGATCCAGGCATGCTGGGACAGCAGTTTACGTGCTTCCCGCTTCTTGGCTGCGGCCATCGGTTGGAAATCTCCTGCTCTAGCGCTAGCGCAGGGAACCCTAAGAAACCGTTGAAATTGCCCCCGAACTTTCCCGGGGGCGGGTTTCTCCACCGGTCCGAAAAGACGTTCCCGAATGGCTTGCCCCACCCGCGAAAGGCCACTATACGTTCGCCCGCCGCAGGGCATTCCGGGCACGACTCGTTTGGGCCCCGGCACGGCGCAAGTTTTGCTCCCTTCGTCTATCGGTTAGGACGCCACCCTTTCACGGTGGAGAGAGCGGTTCGATTCCGCTAGGGAGCGCCAAAGGCCCCCAACCTGCGCCTGCAATGCGCCTTGACGAAGTTCGTCTGTGGCGCCGTGAACCGCGCCGCACCCGACCAATGTTCGCCTGAGACACCAACCATCAGTCGTGGCTGCCCCGGGTTGGACGCGCCTTCAGCCCAATTCCTCGCCGTGCCGGGCCCGCTGGCCTGCACGAAAGCGGCACTTATGTCCGGCTCTTGGCGACAGAGGCCGCCAACTCGCGCACGGATTGGCGATAGCCTCGCCAGTCCAGCAATCTGGCCTCAGCCCCGCCAGTTCGAGTTGGGGCCATTTTTGTGCGGCACTCGCGAAGGGCATTAGACTCGAAAGACAAACGACCCCGGCCGGGGGAAGCTGGGGTCGTAGGAGTTCGACCGCCTTCGGTCATGGTGTGTCAGGCAGGACCGAAGCATCAGAACGAACACGGCCCGTTGCCGCATATTCCTGGTCGCTATGACGAGGAAGAGGTACCTCTTCAGAGGCACGGCAGCGTCACAAGCCTGTGGCATCGTCATTGCACATTCGAAACCAACTGAGATTTTCAGTGCTCAGCAAAAAAGAGCGATGCCGGGTCAGAAAAGCTTACTTGAGGAGCTACCCCATGCCATCGACGACCATTGAATTGATCGTTTCCGCTTATGTGCGTTTGAAGAACCGGCGAGCGCTGGACGATATGCGTGAACTTCGGCACCGGCTGCTCAAAGATCTGCAGGCTGCATCCGGCTTCGATTCGCGTCGGGCCCGGGAGCAGGTCCAGAAGGACCTGCGAGTAATCGAGCAAGGGCTGGAGCAACTTCGACTGCCCCAAGTAACTGCCCGAGAACGAGTGGCGCTGAATAGCGTGAACCGACGGGCCTAGCCGTCAGTGCCGTACGATGCAGACCATGACACCTACATTGTGCTGGACGCCTCCGGCATTTGGGTGGGGCGCTGCTGGTGTGACGACGAGGATGATTACAAAACGCTGATCCGCGACCTCCTGGACGGCCGGTATAGCGACCCCGCGCGCATCGTCTGTTTCAACACCACCGAGGGATGGTCACGCGTCGTAACGATGGATATCGCCGGTGAGCTGCAGCGGCGCTGGGCGGAAGGGGAAGCCATGCCAGCCTCTCTGCAACATTTGCTAGAAATGACCATCTCTCCCCAGAAGCGCTGATCTGGCGGATTCTTGAAACGAGTGGCTTACATCCCCGGGACATCGCCCACCGGAATAGCCCAGGAACAAGAGAAACCTCGGCACGTTGAGCCGCCATCACCGGCCGAGGCTGTGCCCGTAAGCGTCTGTGGCTGAGAGACCGAGCGCCTCCCGCCTGCACAACAGGGAGTGCGGCGATGCCGGAGGAACAAGGGATCGTTTGAAGACCCGTGCTTTGTAGCCCCCAACCTGGTTTCGGCAAGCTAGCTCCTGCCAGCGTCTCCGGATTGCAGCAGATAAGCAAGGCTGGCTCTGGCTCGACCTATTCTGCGAAGCGTTTCTGCCTGCCGCACGCAGAAGCCAGTAATAGTGAGGTCACGCCGCGCGGCCTGCACCTCGTGCAACGCATCGTCGATTGCCCCGGTAACATTTGCTGCCTTCTGCAGATATTTATCGTCCAAAGGAATGACGGCATTCTTGATGGCCAAAACGTGTCCTCCCGTTAGGTCTCCTTGTTCTCATTTGCGCTCGTTTGCTGACCCGCAAATTTGGTGAGAATTGGAAAACACTGTGACGATAAACCAACGTATATGCGCCGAAGTCTGGCAGGCCGAGGGTCGAGGAGAACGATCGCGAGGGCGTGGCGTTCGAATACGAGGTGATCGGATGCAGCGAATGAACCGCCGCTGCACGCTCCTTGATCTCAGGCGCGGCCTTGAGCGCTCCACCACTTGCCGCCGATGACGAGGCCCGCGGCCAGCAGCCGTTGTTCGGCGCTGACGGTCTCCCCGACGGAATCGGTCAGCGCGAACCGTCCGGCCGAGAGGTCGAGGATCGAGGCTTCGCCGGGACCGCCGATCGCCAACGTGCCGAGATCCGGCCGTCGCAGGGCCGCCGCCGCCTTGCATGTCGCCCGCGCGATCACATCGGCGAGCGGCATGCCGAGAAACAGGAATTTCGACAGGGTGGTCACGAGGTCATAGGCGGGACCATCGATGCAAAGCGCATGCACGTCGCTCGAAATGGTGTCGGGAGCAAAGCCGGCTGCGAGCATCGGGCGCGCGGTCGAGAATGCGAAAGACCCCATGCCGTGACCGATGTCGAAAAGAACGCCGCGACCGCGCGCCTCAAGCACCGCGTCGAGGACGCGCCCCTCGGCGGTGACCGGCGCATTGGGGAAGGCCCGGAAGCAATGGGTGAGAATGTCGCCGGAACGCATGCGCGCGAGCACGTCGGGCAGCGTGGGCGGCGGCTCGTCGATATGCACCATCATCGGCATGCCGACCTCGTCGGCGACCTGGCGGGCGATGTCGAGCGGCACCAGCCCTGCCGTGCCGCTGGCGTTGCGGCCGACGCGCACCTTGATGCCCGCGATCACATCGCGGTTGGCTCGGATCACCTCGGCGGTGTCGATCGGCGCGAGCAGGCGCTGATCGCCGCTCTCGCCGACCATCACCCGCTTCGAGAAGCCGTAGATGCCGGCAAACGAGACGTTGATGTAAGGGATGATGCGCACCGGCGAGCGCTCGATGACATGGGTGCGAAAGCCGGCAAAATTGCCGGGCCCGGCGCTGCCGGTGTCCACGTGGGTCGCGACCGCGCCGTTCCTTGACAGGGCCACGGCATCGACGCCGAGCGACGTGCCACCCCAATAGACATGGGTGTGGAGATCGATGAGGCCGGGCGTGACGATCTTTCCGGAGACGTCGCGCACCTCGGTACGGCCGCCTGTGTCGAGGTTCTTGCCGAGCGCAGCTATGCGGCCGTTGGCAAAGGCCACGTCGAGGGTGTCGTCGACGGCTTGGGAGGGATCAATGACCCGACCACCGCGCAAAACAAGATCATATGTCGTCATGAGATTTACCTTTGGCCCGCACCGCGCATCGACGGGATCTTGGACGTCCACAGCCGGTCGTCGAATTTCGATGTGAATATTATTTACACGCGCGGCCATCGAGCTCGCAAGGCGATTTTTCGTCCGGAGTCCAGAAATGCCATTATTATAGTCATTTTTGTTATGTTACCGATCTGGGGATTCTTGCTGGGACACAAATTCGTCATTGACAGCCGCGAATTTGTGTAAGTAAATTACACCACATCACGCATTGCCGATGTGCAAACAGAAGAAGCTCGCCCTGATCGCGGCGCTCCTGGCGCCGCATGATCGGAAAAAGGCCGATCGGAGATGCTGCGGGAGTTGCATCCACGCCAACCGCCAAGGGGAGCTGACATGACTATCTCGGGGATCACACTGCCGTTCGATCGGCGCACGTTCTTCAAGCTCGGCGGCGGCGCCGCTGCGCTGACGCTCCTGCCGGACGGACTGGTCCATGCCGCCGGCGGGACCAGCGCCAACCTCGCCATGGTCGGCGAGCCGCAATCGCTCGATCCGATGGCCTCCACCGCCGACCTGATCGGCACCATCATGCAGCACGTCTACGAGACGCTCTACACTTTCGACGCCAATTGGGCGCTTCGCCCGATGCTGGCGGCGGACATGCCGACGATCTCGGCCGACGGCAAGCTCTACACCATCGCGATCCGCCCGGACGCGGTGCTGCACAATGGCCGCAAGCTCGACGCCGAGGATGTCGTCATCTCCCTGAAGCGCTGGATCGAGCTTACCCCGCGCGGCAAGTCGGTCGGCACTACCGTCGATGCGATCACCGCCAAGGGCGCGGCGACCGTTGAGATCGCGCTGAAGGCGGTCAATCCGTCGCTGCTCAGCCATCTGGCGCTGCCCTCCGGCATGGCTGCGATCATGGCCAAGGAGACGATCGCCAATCCGCTCACCGAATTCGTCGGCACCGGCCCCTATCGTTTCGTCGAGCGCAAACCCGACCAATACACCCTGCTCGTGCGCCACGACGGCTATGTCGGGCGAACCGAGGCGCCGAGCGGCTATGCCGGCAAGCGAGAGGCCAGGCTCACCGAGCTGCGCTTCATTCCCGTGCCGAACGCCAACACCCGCGTCGAAGGCGTGATTGCCGGCCAATACCAGTTCTCCGACCAGCTTCCGGTCGAGTCCATGAAGAAGGTTTCGGGCGCGTCCGGCATCCAGCCAATCCTGACCATGCCCTACGGCTTTCCCTATGTGGTGACCAATACCAAGCAGGGCCCGATGGCGAATCTCGGGGTGCGCAAGGCGTTCCAGCTCGCGCTCAGCGAAGCAGACATGCTGCTCGCGGCCTTCGGTGACGAGAAGTTCTTTGCAACCTCGGCCGAGCATTTCCCAAAGGGGTCGCCCTTCTACTCCGATGCGGGGGCCTCGTCCTACAACAAGGCGGATGCCGCCGCCGCCAAGAAGCTGCTCGCCGAAGCCAAGTACGACAACACGCCGATCCGCATCCTCAACTCCAAGCAGTACGAGTTCCACAATCGCATGGCGCTCGTGATGGCGGAGAACCTGAAGGAAGCCGGCTTCAACGCCACGCTCGACGTGGTGGACTGGGCAACGCTGATCCAGCGTCGCGGCGACGCCGCGCTTTGGGACGTCTATGTCACGCACTCGGCCTTCCTGCCGGAGCCGATGCTGTCGCCTCCGCAACTCAGCGACGGTGCGCCCGGCTGGTGGAAGACGCCGGCCAAGGACGCCGCGCTCGCCGCCTTCAACGGCGAGACCGACGCGGCCAAGCGCGGCGCGCTGTGGGGCAAGGTGCAGCAGGTCGTGTCCGACGAGGTGCCGTACATTCGCGTTGGAAATTTTGCAGCGTTGTCGGGCGCCACGGGCAAGATGAAGGGCTACAAGCCGATGCCGTGGCCAGCCTTCTGGAACGTCGACCTCGGTTAAGGTCGGCTCGCGGGCCTGGCCGAGCCGACGAGCGGAACATCGCTCCGCTCGTCGCCGGACCGGCCTGCCGCCTCTCTGGATGCTTTAAGGGGGTGCCATGGCAAGTCGCTTGGCGAAGAGATTGGGTGGCCTTGTCATTGTCATGTTCATCGTGGCCGCGATCGTGTTCTTCCTGACACGACTCGCGCCGGGTGATCCGGCTGCGCTCATGCTCGGCGACCAGGCGACCGCCGACGATATCGCGCGGCTGAGGACAACCTACGGCCTCGACCGGCCGCTCTTCATCCAGTTCGGCCTGTGGCTCGCCGAGGTGGTGAAGGGCAATCTGGGCCACTCGATCTTCCTGCAGCGCCCGGTCACGCAGGCGCTGCTCGAGCGCGCCGAGCCGACCTTCTTCCTTGCCCTGTTCGCGCTTGCGTTCGCCACCCTGATCGGCATCCCCTGTGGCATCGCCTCGGCGGTCTGGCGCGGGCGGCTCGTCGATCAGATTCTCAGCGCCATCGCCATGCTGTCGGCAAGCATCCCGAGCTTCTGGCTCGGCCTGCTCTTCATCCAGTTCTTCGCCGTTCGCCTCGGCTGGCTGCCTGTCGCCGGCTATGGCGATCCCGGCGCCCCGCTCGCCGAACGGCTTGCGCATCTCATCCTTCCGGCGACCGTGCTCGGCATCGTCAACTCCGCCCTGATCGTGCGCTTCACCCGCGCGAGCATGTTGGACGTGCTCGGCGAAGACTTCATTCGGACCGCCCGCGCCAAGGGCATTTCGGAGCGGCGGGTGGTGCTGCGCCACGCCTTCGGCAATGCCCTCGTTCCGATCGTCACCGTCGTGGGCCTGACCGGCGCGCTGCTGATCGGCGGCGCCATCGTGACCGAGACGGTATTCGGCCTGCCCGGGATCGGCAATCTGATCGTATCGTCGGTGCTCCGGCGTGACTACCCGGTCATTCAGGGCGCACTGATCGTGGTTGCCGGCATCTACGTGATCATCAACATCGCCGTCGACCTCATCTATGCGCTGGTCGATCCGCGCGTGCGGACCTGACGGAGGACGATGCAGTGTTGGGCTTCGGTCTCTTTCTTCGCCGCCTGTTCCGTCGCCGGATCGTGCTGATCGGCGCGCTGATCCTCCTCGTCCTCATCGTCGTCGCGCTCGCCGCGCCATGGATTTCGCCGTTCGATCCGAACGCGGTCAGGGTCGCCCGCCGCCTCAGGCCGCCGAGCGCGGTCAACTGGTTCGGCACCGACGAATACGGCCGCGACGTCCTCTCACGCATCATCTACGGAAGCCGCGCCTCGCTCGGCATCGGCGCATCGGTCGTGATGATGTCGGTCGCCTGCGGCACCCTGCTCGGTATCCTCGCCGGCTACTTCCGCCGCCTCGACGGTCCGATCATGCGCGTCATCGATGCCTTCATGGCGCTGCCAGACATTCTGCTGGCGATCTTCCTGGTGGCCGTGCTCGGCGCATCCGCCACAAACGTGGTCCTCGCGCTCGCCATCGTCTACACCCCGCGCGTGGCGCGCGTGGTGCGCGCCTCCACGCTGGTCGTCCGCGAGCTCCCCTTTGTCGAGGCGGCGCGGGCGCTCGGGGTCTCGACGTGGCGGATCATGAGCGTGCATGTCCTGCTCAACGTCACCTCGCCGGTGCTGGTCCAGGCGACCTTCATCTTTGCCTATGCAGTGCTCGCCGAAGCAGGCCTGTCGTTCCTCGGGGCCGGCGTGCCGCAGGAGGTCCCTACCTGGGGCACGATGATTGCCGCCAGCCAGTCCTTCAGCGACCAGGCGATTTGGCTTGTCGTGTTTCCGGGCCTCGCGATCGTGCTGGCCGCCCTGTCGCTGCAGCTTGTCGGCGACGGATTGCGCGACATGCTCGACCCCAAGCTGCGCAAGTCGCTGTAAGGAGGCGACATCTTGACCGACACATCGCCCCTTCTGGACATCGCCGATCTCAAGGTCGCCTTCGACACCGAGACCGGCACCGTCACGCCGATCCTCGGCGTGAACCTCAAGGTTCATGCCGGCGAGACGGTCGCGCTCGTCGGCGAATCCGGATCCGGCAAATCCGTGACCAGCCTCGCCGTGATGGGTCTTCTGCCGCGGCCCGCCGGGCGCGTCGCCGAAGGTCGCATCCTCTTCCGACGGCGCAGCGGTGACTCGGTCGATCTTGCGACCCTGCCGCGCGAGGCCATGCAGCAACTTCGGGGCGGCGAGATCGCCATGATCTTCCAGGAGCCGATGACGAGCCTCAACCCCGTTCTGTCCGTCGGCGAGCAGATTGCCGAGGCCGTTCGTCAGCATATGAAGCTCGATCGTCGCGCAGCGCAAAAGCGCGCCATCGAGATGCTCGAGCTGGTCGAGATCCCGGCCGCCGCGTCCCGCGCCCTCGAATATCCGCACGAGATGTCGGGCGGCATGCGCCAGCGCGTGATGATCGCACTGGCGATGTCCTGCAATCCCTCGCTCCTGATCGCCGACGAGCCGACGACGGCGCTCGATGTCACGGTCCAGGCGCAGATCCTGGCGTTGATCGACCGGCTGCGCCACGACACCGGCATGGGCGTCCTTTTCATCACCCACAATCTCGGAGTGGTCGCCGAAGTCGCAGACCGGGTGACGGTGATGTATGCCGGTCAGGTCGTCGAGGCGGGACCGGTGCGCGCATTGTTCCGCGGAGCGCGCCATCCCTACACGCGCGGCCTGATGGACTGCCTGCCGGCGCGGGCCCATCGCGGCGCCGATGGTCGTCGCGTCGTCAAGGCCATACCGGGCACGGTTGCGAGCGCGCTTGCGATCCATGACGGTTGTCGCTTCGGGCCGCGCTGCGAACACGCGGCCGATGCCTGTCGCGCCGCGCCCCCAGGGCTGGAATTCGCCGAGCCGGAACACCTCACCCGCTGCATCAGATGGAGGTCATTATGACTGTCCAGGGAGATCCCCTGCTCTCCGTCAATGGCCTATCCAAATGGTTCGGTTCGCCATCGCAAGGGGTGCGCGCCGTGAACGACGTGTCGTTCTCGGTCGGCGACGGCGAGGTGCTCGGTCTCGTCGGAGAATCCGGGTCGGGAAAGAGCACGATCGGCCGCCTCCTGCTACGGCTTCTCGATCCGACCAACGGAACGATCCGCTTCGAAGGCAAGGACATCTCCGCGCTCAACGAGCGCGCGTTGCGCCCGCTTCGCCGCCGCATGCAGATGGTGTTCCAGGATCCCTATGCCAGCCTCAATCCCCGCCTGCGGATTCGACAGATCCTGGGCGAAGCGCTCGACGCCCACGGCCTGGCCCGCGGCAAGGCGAGGGCTGCGCGGATCGCCGAGCTGCTTGAACTCGTGGGCCTCTCCGCGGACCACGCCGACCGCTATCCCCACGAATTCTCCGGCGGGCAACGGCAACGCATCGGCATCGCCCGCGCGCTTGCCGTGGAGCCGCGCCTGATCGTCGCCGACGAGCCGGTGTCGGCGCTCGACGTATCGGTGCAGGCGCAGGTGCTGAATCTCCTTCAGGACCTCAGGCGTAAGCTTGGTCTGTCCATGGTGCTGATCTCACACGATCTCGACGTCGTCGAGCTGATGTGCGACCGCATCGCCGTGCTCTATCTTGGCCGGCTGATGGAGGTCGGCACGGCCGAAGAGGTGAACCGCAACCCGCGACATCCCTATACGCGGGCGCTCCTGGCGGCGGCGCCGAAGCCCGATCCCGACGCGCCGAAGGCACAGCGCCTGCTCAAGGGGGATCTGCCCAGTCCGAAATCGCCGCCCTCGGGCTGCGTATTCCGCACGCGCTGCCCGCTCGCCATCGAGGCTTGCGCGACGACCGTTCCTGCGCTTGAAACGGTGGCCGAGGGCCACGCTGTGGCCTGCATCCGCAGTGATGTCCAGGAGCTCATGACCTCATGACGCGCGACGGGGACAAGCCAGCGCCGGAAACCGATCGGCATGCCGGTTCGGGTGCGACGGACATCATCACCACGATCCGCCTGGCGTCGCCGAAACTACCCGCCTCGCAGCAGCGCATCGCTCAGCTCGTGCTCGATGACCCCGATTCGATCCTGCGGACGAATGTCGAGGTGCTTGCCGAGCAGGTCGGCGTCAGTGCGCCCACCATCATTCGCTTCGCCCGAAGCGTCGGCTGCGAGGGCGTGCGCGACCTGAAGCTGAAACTGGCCGCAGCCCTGGCTCTGGGCACGCCTCATCTGCATCGCAGCCTCAGGCCTGGCGACCAAACCGAGGCCATTGTCGGCAATCTGATCGGCAGCACGATCGCCGCGATCGCCGAGTGGCAGAAGTTGGTCGATCCGGCCGTGATCGAACAGGTCGCAACGGCATTCAACCAGGCGCGCCGGATCGACTGCTTCGGTACGGGCGCAACATCGCATTTCATGGCGCAGGATCTTCAGGCTCGCCTCTTCCGGCTGGGGTTGACGGCGAACGCGTTCTCGGATGCTCATTTCCAGCTGGTCTCCGCCTCGTCGATGACCAGTCGAGACGTTGTCGTCGCCATCTCCTATGTCGGCCGCATGCCGACCTTGCTCGAGGCAGTGAAGCTCGCGCGCGAGCGCGGAGCGACGGTCGTGGCGATGACGCGCGCCGGAACGCCACTGGCAGGACTTGCGCGCTGGGTCCTGCCGCTTGACGTGCCCGACGACGCCACCATGCGGGTCGGTACCGATGCCTATATCGCGCAGTTCATCCTGGTCGAAATCCTGACCGTCGCCACTGGGCTACGGCGGGATCCAGCCGTGATCCGCAGGCTCGGCCAGATCTATCGCGATCTTCAAACGCGCAGCGTGGACAGCGATGCCGTGTCGGGCCTTGCCGCCAACAACTGGCAGACGATCTTCGGACAATCCGGCTAGGCGGCGATCCCTCCCTATGTTCGCGGACGCAAAGCTTGGGGGTTGACGTTGTGCATCAACGGGAGAATCCGCCTTCAAAAATACAGACAACAGATTGATGTAATTAAGATATCTATCTTTGTCAGGGGCGCCGCAGCAGGCCTCGCTCAAACCAACGTATAGCTATCGGAATACCGCAAATTTCTGCCTCATCACTGCATGAGGAACGAAACCGTCTGGATCATTGTCCCCGCTATTGGCTTCGCCATTTTCTTGGCGACGGTCGTCCTGCTCATCGGCCGGTGAAGCCAGGGTTCCGCCCGCCAACCCGTGACCTCATCCGGACTGTCTCAGACCTGAAAATGTATTAGAGTTCGACGAGAGGATATTTCATGCCGCCTTCCGTCGATCACGTCCGCCTTCGTCCGGTCGCGCCGCGCCATGCAGCGGCGTTCTATTTCGCGCTGCTGACCACCTCATGCGCCCTTGCGAGCTTCGCGCTCGCCTGCGCGACGCCCTTTGCGGCGTTCGCCGTCATAGCCGCGGCCACGCTGGCGCTGCGGCCGGCTCTGCTCGTCGTCGCCGGTGCGTGGCTCGTCAACCAAACCATCGGGTTCGCCGCGCTCCACTATCCCGTCGATGCGGCCACGCTGGCCTGGGGTGTTGCAATCGGCGCCGCAGCGCTCGGCGCAACCGCGGCGTCATCAGCTCTTCTCCGTGCCCTGCCCTGGAACCGCATGCCACTGGTGCTTGCTCTCACTCTTGTTTGCGCCTTTGGCGCCTACGAGTTCGCGCTGTTCGCCGTCACGCCTGTCCTCGGCGGCGCCAGCGCTTTCACGACGGCGATCGTGACCCGCCTCGGACTGCTCAATGTCGCGTGGCTGCTCGGCCTCTTGGCCGCCTGTGAGATCGTTCGGCTGATCGCCCCCGTCCGCCGCGGCCACGCGCTCGCGCAATGACTGCCGCACCTTAACCGCGTTCGACTGATCGCCTTGCCTTGGCCCGAATTGCCAATGCAAACTGATGCCGACCGTGCCTTGTGCGCGGCCTTCGCTGTCATTGCTCGCTTGCGATCGGAGACCGAATGGCTGTCAACAAGATCACCTGGGAACGCGTCGGCCGGGTCACCGAGCCCGGACGCTATATGTACACGTTCGGCTGGCTGACGATCACGGAGGGCGACCTCCAAGTCTGGAAGCAATATCCCGACGCTGCCTTCACACTCCTCGCGCAATTGCCGTCGGCGGATGCGGTCGGCGATGAATTCCATCTCGGCGCTTTCGACATCTCGCCCGACACTCAATCAGCTTCCGACAGCGCATATGCGGATACGGCGACAGGCGGGCTGCACTAGTAGCGTGTCTGCATACCCGGGCGCGGAGCACCGCGGGGAACAGATGGCATAGGTGTTGCTTTGTCAGGGGCATGATCCATCTTGCCGCTCCCGATCAGGTCGTCCTGCTGCTGCTCATCATAGTTTGCCTGGGCTCATGTTTTGTGCGCGTCTTCTGGCAGCTTGAGCAGGTTCGCGCACGCCGCAACCATCCGCCGTATCGGCGATAGGAGCTCCGAGCGGCGGTCTGGATGCGCGCGCCGTGAAGCGAAGATGCGATCGGAACTCATTGATTTTTCTGACTAATAGCGCCCCCACAAGATGCGCGATCCTTGATGTGGCTGTCGAGCGGAGACTGTTATGCGATTGATTGCGCTGGCGCTTTCGAGCACGGATGAACGGACGCTGTCGGGACCGTTAAGCGTTGCGATAGCAAGCGCATGACACATCGTCGCATCGCTACAAGTGGATAAGCTGACCAAGGGAACCTATTGTCCAGCCGATGTTGACCCTGCTTGAAGCATTGCCGACCGTGATCGGGACGGCCGCCGTCGCCCCGGCCCTGTTGATGCTCTGGCTCGTCATCGCGGCCGAGGAGCGCCCGGGGCCGCCTGCCCAGGTCTGGACCGCTTTCCTGCTCGGTGCAGCCAGCATCTCGCTGCTGGGGCTCGCCCGTGCGCCGTTCGCCAAGATGGTCGCAGCCCCCGACGATCCCTGGGCAGCGATCGCAATGCATTCGATCTTCGGCGTGGCGCTGCCGGAGGAAGCCGTGAAGGTCATCGCCATCGTGCTGGTCTCCTCGACCAAGCGGCGGACCTTTGCCAATCCGATGGACACGGTGGTCTACGGCGCCGCGGTCGGGCTCGGCTTTGCGGCCTACGAAAACCTCGCTTATCTCGTGCAGCATGCCGACATGTGGCGCTCGCTGGCGGCCTTGCGCAGCGTGCTCACGGTGCCCTTCCACGGCGCGCTCGGCATCATTGCGGGGGCCTATCTCGCCATCGCCCGCTCGGGCACGGCGCTCGGCGCGCATCGCCATCATCGCGACTGGGCGCGTTTCTCGAGCCGCGTCCTGATGCTGATGGGCCCGCTCGCGCTGCATGCGAGCTTCGATTTTCCGCTGCTGACCTTGCAGCGGATGCCCGACCTCGATCCGAATCTGCGGATGTGGCTCGGCGTGGCGAGCCTTGTGATCGGCTTCAGCTCGATCGCTTTCGCCATCCGCCTGGTGCGGCGCGCCGCGCGCCACCACGCACCGCGGACCGAGATCGCGCGTGAGCGCCTCAGCCAGCTGCGCCGCATGTGGGCGCTGCTGGTGATCGGCGGCGGCGTCGGCTTTGTCGGCCTCGCCTTCGTGCTGACCTCGATCCATCACTGGCTGGTCAATCCCGATCACAACGTGACGCTGGTGCTGATCCCCATCGGTCTGACTTCGATCCTGCTCGGCATCGCTCTACTGGTTGTCACAACGGCGATCTACGTTCTCGGCCGCAACCGCATCCGCACCAGTGCGGAAGGGTTTTCATCGGCGCCCTGAGGCGGGTGGTCACCGCGGAACGCACATACTAGAGTGAGCCGCATCTGGTCCTTGCGGCCTGGAGGCCTCCATGACGTCGCCCGAGCCATTTGCGCGCTTGCAGTCCGCCATGAGCCGAGCGGTCAAGGCGCATTGGAAAGCCTTCCTGTTCGAAGGCATCCTGCTCGCCATTCTCGGCATCGCTGCGCTGATCCTGCCGCCGCTCGCAAGCCTCGCAATCACGATCTTCCTCGGCTGGATGTTCCTGATCAGCGGCATCGGCGGGCTGGTCGTGACCTTCTGGGCGCGCAACATGCCGGGATTCTGGTGGTCGCTGATCTCGGCGGCGCTGGCCGTGCTCGCCGGCATGGTCCTGCTGGCGCGGCCGATGCAGGCGGTGCTGACGCTGACGATCGTGCTCGGGGCGTATTTCCTCGCCGAGGGCGTAGCCACCATCATGTATGCGCTGGAGCATCGCCGCGAGCTGACCGGCCGCTGGTCGTGGCTCGTGATCTCCGGCCTCGTCGACATCGTGATCTCATTTCTGGTCATCACGGGCCTGCCGAGCTCGGCGGAATGGGCGATCGGTATCCTCGTCGGGATCAACCTGCTGTTCGGCGGCGCCACGCTGATCGGCATCTCGCTTGCGGCGCGCAACAGCAACACTTGACCGGCGCGTCGCACTCACCCCCTTGTTGGGGGGTGACAAGCCCCAAATGCTGCGCTATAGAGCCCGCCATGATCACCTTCGCCACCAGCTATTTTTGGTACTTTAGCTACGACAGCTCGCTGGCGGCGGGAGGATCGCGCTCAATCTGACACATTGCAGCAAGACATCCGAACAGCCGCCAGACCTGGCGGCTTTTTTATTGGCCGGCAGGTTCTCTAACAACAGGAGCCCGCCGTGCTGAGCACGACCGACGATCTTCGTATCCGCGAACTGAAAGAGCTGAGCACGCCGGAAGAGGTGATGCGGGAGATCCCGCGCACGCTCACCGCGACCCGCGTGGTGATGGCAGCGCGCAACGCCATCCACGCCATCCTCAATGGCCAGGACGACCGGCTTCTGGTCGTCGTCGGTCCCTGCTCCGTGCACGATCCCAAGGCCGCGATCGACTACGCCGAGAAGCTCGCACGCCTGCGTGAGGATCTCGCCGACCAGCTCGAGATCGTGATGCGGGTCTATTTCGAGAAGCCGCGCACCACCGTCGGCTGGAAGGGGCTGATCAATGACCCCGACCTCGATGGCAGCTTCGATATCAACAAGGGCCTGCGCCTTGGGCGTAGCGTGCTGTCTGCGGTGAACAATCTGGGCCTGCCCGCCGGCGCCGAATTCCTCGACATGACGACGCCGCAATACATCGCCGACCTCGTGTCCTGGGCTGCGATCGGCGCGCGCACGACCGAGAGCCAGATCCATCGCGAGCTGGCGTCGGGGCTGTCCTGCCCGGTCGGCTTCAAGAACGGAACCGATGGTAATATCCGCATCGCTGCGGACGCGGTGAAGTCAGCCGCCCATCCGCACCATTTCATGGCGGTGACCAAGCGCGGCCGCTCGGCGATCGCGTCGACCGCGGGCAATGAAGACTGCCACATCATCCTGCGCGGCGGCAGCAAGCCGAACTACGACGCCGCGAGCGTTACGGCGGCCTGCAACGAGCTAGCCAAATCCGGCGTCGGGCCGCGCCTGATGGTGGATGCGAGCCACGCCAATTCGAGCAAGAAGCCGGAGAACCAGCCGATCGTCACCGCCGACATCGCCGGCCAGATCGCCGGCGGCGAGAGCCGCATCATGGGCGTGATGATCGAGAGCAACCTCGTCGCCGGCCGCCAGGACGTGGTGCCGGGCAAGCCGCTCACTTACGGCCAGAGCATCACCGATGGCTGCATCGACTGGACGACGACGGCGAGCGTGCTCGAGCAGCTTGCCGACGCGGTCGACGTCCGGCGCAACGCGCAGCGCTCCGGGGTCCACGAGCGCTCCGCCTGAACCCAAAAGACCTGCGGGCGGGGCGAGCTGTCGCGTCCCGCCCGCACACGAAGCTTCAGCACCCGCGGCAGATGCTCTTGATCTTCTTGTCGAGCGCCTGGTTTTCCTTGCTCAGGGGATCGCTGGGATCGCTGAGGTTCTTCTCGTTCGGCACGTCGGAAGCGCGCGGCTGGCGATGGCCGACCGGTGCGGGCGGCACCGACCCTGACGTTGCTCCTCCCGATGAAACTCCCTTGCTGCCTGTCTGGGCGATGGCCGCACCATCGAGCAGGACCAGAAGCGACAGGGCCACTACGATTTTTTTCATTCTGCTCCTCCGTAAGCCGGCGTGTCCCCGCTCAACCCTCTGGCGGATAGAGATGAACGTCGCCGCAATAGTCGACGATACGATAGCGCGTTTCCGCCGCCGCATCACCTTTGGTGGGTGCGGTATTTTGCGCCGCCAACACGTAATTCGGGCCAACCGGCGATTTGCCGGCGCCGCCGGGAAGATCGAGCACGAACTCCGGCTGGCACAGCCCCGACACCCGGCCGCGTAGCGCGCGCATCAAATCCTGCCCCTCTGCGAGCGTGGTGCGCAAATGCGCGGTGCCTGGCGCAAGATCGCCATGATGCAGATAGTAGGGCTTGATCCGACATTCGACGAAAGCACGCATCAAATCCGACAAAGCTGCGACGTTGTCATTGACCCCGCGCAGCAGCACGGACTGGCTCACCATGGGAATGCCGGCATCGACGAGGCGGGCGCAGACGGCACGCGCCTTGTCCGTCAGCTCGCGGGCGTGGTTGGCGTGCAGCGCGACCCAGGTCGTCGCGCCCTCGACCCTCAGGGCCGAAACCATCTCCTCGCTGACGCGATCGGGATCGGCCACCGGCACGCGGGTGTGCAGGCGGATGATCTTGACGTGCTCGATCTCGGCGAGATCGGCCATGATCTCGCCCATGCGACGCGGCGACAGCATCAGGGGATCGCCGCCGGTGAGGATCACCTCCCAGATCTCGCTGTGCGCGCGGATATAGTCGATCGCCGCGCGATAGGCGCTCTCCGACAGCGCGTTCTCCTTGCCCGGACCGACCATCTCCCGGCGGAAGCAGAAGCGGCAATAGACCGCGCAGACATGCACGAGCTTGAACAGCACCCGGTCGGGATAGCGATGCACGATGCCATGAACCGGCGACCAGACGTGATCGCCGATCGGATCGGCGTCTTCGCCCTGCCGCACCTCGAGTTCCGCAGCATTCGGAACGAATTGCCGCGCGATGGGATCATCGGAATCCGAGCTGTCGATGAGATCGGCGAGCTCGGGCGTGATCGCGACTGCATAGCGCGAGGCGACACGCTCGAGCGCAGCGAGTTCGGAGGCCGGCGCGAAGCCGTGCTCCACGAGCTCGGCCGGCTCGCGCAAGGTGCGCGCAAGGTTGGTCTTCGTCATGTCTCTCCTTGAGGCGGCGTCCATACCACCTGATCAATCCGCAATGCGCCGCTCGCCAGCATCACCAGCCGGTCGAAGCCGAGCGCCACGCCGCTCGCCTCCGGCATTTGGCCGACGGCGGCGAGAAAGTCCTCGTCCAGCGGATAGGCCTCGCCATAGCGGCGCTGCTTCTCCGCCATCGACAGTTGAAAGCGCCGGCGCTGCTCCTCGGCATCGGTCAATTCGCCGAAGCCGTTGGCAAGTTCCACCCCGCAGGCATAGACCTCGAACCGTTCGGCCACCCGCGGATCGTCCGCCGTCGCCCGTGCTAGCGCTGCTTCGGGAGATGGGTATTCGAACAGAATGGTCAAACGCCCCTGCCCCAGATGCGGCTCGACATGCTCGACCAGGACCTTGCTGAAGATGTCCGACCAGGTGTCGTCCTCCGCCACCCGCACCTTCGTCTTGGCGGCAGCGGCGAGCGCATCGCGGTCGCCCTCGTCGCCTGAAATGGTCGACAGCACATCGATGCCTGCAAACTGCTCGAAAGCAGAGGCAACCGTCAGAAGCTCCGGCTCCGCAAAGGGATCGGCGGCCCGGCCACGGAACGAGAACTGCCCGATCCCGGTCGCCTGCGCGGCACGTGCGATCAACACGATGCAGTCGGCCATGATGGAATCATAGGGGGCGCCTGCGCGGTACCATTCCAGCATAGTGAATTCGGGCAGATGCAGGTCGCCCCGCTCCCGGTCTCGAAACACCCGCGCCAGCTCGAAAATCCGGGGCTCCCCGGCCGCGAGCAGCTTCTTGCAGGCGAACTCCGGCGAAGTCCGTAAATACCGCGTCACCCGGCTGCCGTCAGGGCGCACGATCTCGGTCCGGGGCGCGTGCAGATGGGTCTCATTGCCCGGCGAGACCTGCAAAACCGAGGTTTCGACCTCGACAAAGTCCTGTTCTGCGAAAAAGCCCCTGACGGCCGCGGTGATCGCCCCCCTTGCCTGGAGGAACGGTCGCCGGTCGATATGCCGGTTGGGCGCCCAGAACGGACTGATGGGCTTGTCCCCAGCCATTAACTGACCGCTCCAGGGACCAGCAAAATGCTGGCATCCAACGGCAAAATCAGTATGTTGCGGCCCGAAACGGGCGCCGTGGCCCCATTTGAGGCCCCAAGTCCCCCCGAAATCAGACCATGACCTGGCCGGTGCCGGGCCAAGCAAGCAGGAAATATAGCTTTGAGAGTCATCGCCAGTTCTATTCGCAAGGGCAACGTGATCGAGCAAGACGGCAAACTTTACGTCGTCGTGACCGCCGAGAACATCCATCCCGGCAAGGGCACCCCGGTCAGCCAGATCGAAATGCGCCGAATCAGCGACGGGGTAAAGATCTCCGAGCGCTACAAGACCACCGACCAGGTCGAGAAGGTCACGATAGAAGAGCGCAACTATACCTTCCTCTATGAGGATGGTGACGGCTACCACTTCATGAACCCGGAGACCTACGATCAGGTCCAGGTTTCCAAGGACATCATCGGCACCTCGGCCGCCTATCTCCAGGAGAGCATGACCGTCAAGCTGTCCATGCACGACGCCAACCCGGTGTCGATCGCGCTGCCGCAGCGCGTGACGCTGGAAGTGGTCGAGACCGAGCCCGTGACCAAGGGCCAGACCGCCTCCTCCTCCTACAAGCCCGCAGTGCTCTCCAACGGCGTCCGCACCACCGTGCCGCCGCACATCTCGGTTGGCACCCGCGTCGTGGTGATGACGGAAGACGGTTCGTACGCCGAGCGCGCCAAGGACTAGGCAAAGCGACCGAACGGTCGGAACAGGCAAGGTCGCCGGGGGGCGAGACAACAGTGGGCAGACACAGCTTCCGCTTCGTCTCGTCTCTCCTTGGGTTGCTTACGCTTCTGGTCGCCGGCTGTCCGCCGTTGTCCGCGGACGAATTCCGCACCCCCTCGCTCACGGCCCTGCGCGTCGACTGGCGCGTAGCGCTCGACCAGCTCCGCAGCGAAATCAACGCGCATCCCGCGGTCGCCGGTGACTTCGTGTTCACGCAGCGCCGCTCGGTCGGCCGCTTCGATCCCCGCGCGCTGCCGGCGCTGGTACAGCTCAACGGGGTTTCCTCGCAATTCTTCTCAGGTATCGCGCGCAGCTCCGTTCCGGTGCTGCTGCCCTTCGACGCCGCCGCCTATCTCGACGCGCAGCGCAGCGGCGCGCCGGCGAACATGTCGCTGGTCCGCTACCAGTTCGACTTCAGCCCGGCTGACCTGTTCGATGCCGGCCCTGCCGGCTACGACGCCGTCTTCTCGCTCGAGCCGGGCGCCGGCGACGGTCTGCCGCAACGGGTGTTCGCAAAGCCGGTCGAGGTCCAGATCACCGGCTCCGCGCTGATCTACGATCTCGCCGATCCCGCCGGCGGCAAGGGCGAGCCGGTCAAGTCGCTCGCCGGCCAATATCCGGATCTGCGCCGGTTCATCCGTGAAGGCTATGTGCGCTACGCCTTCAGCCGTTTCGGCGCCGCCTATGTCGTGTCCATCCAGTGCCTCGACAGCGTCGCAAAACCGCGGCGGCTCGCCTGCAAGGAGGCTTATCCGGTTGCCGAGCGTTTCCTGAAGGCATTGCATGTCGCGGGCGGCCAGCGCACGCGTCCGCTGACGGACGTCGCCTCCGAGATGGTCGATCGGCCTTTGGGGCGATCGGCGGATTTCGGCTACCGGCCGAGCGGCGACATCATTCCCAACACCGGCTACCGCAAGCAGGCGGGCCATCCCGACGTCATGGCCTATGCCCAGATCCGCTTTCCGCTCGCGAAGGCGCCGGCCTTCGTCCGCTCGCAATCCTACGGCAAGCGCGACAAGATGGAGGGGCCGGCCGCCTATCCCTGGCGTGATAATTTTTGCGAATCTCGCAGCTTCGAGGTCTGGCAGTGCCCGGGTGGCTATGGCCACCAGGGTGAGGACATCCGCGCCGCCGATTGCGCAGCGAATACTGATGCCGGCGAACGTTGCGACCCTAAGCAACGAAGCGTCGTCGCCGTACGCGACGCGACCGTGATCCGCGGGCCGAAGGACCAGGCGGCGACGCTCCAGATCAACAGCCGCACCGAGCATATCCGCTTCCGCTACATGCACATGAACCCATCCGCGATGAACGCCGACGGTCTCGTCAACGGCCGTATCGTCAGCGAGGGCGAGAAGATCGGCGTGATCTCCAACTATCTCGACCATCCCGGCGGCACGTCGCTTCACCTGCATTTCGACGTCCAGGTGTTCACCCGCGACGGCTGGATCTGGGTCAACCCCTACATCACCCTCGTCTCCGCCTATGAACGCCTGATCCGCGGCCGCGGCCGCGAGATCGGACCGGAGGTCGCTGGCGCGGCGCAGCCGCTTGCGCACGCGCTGCCCGAAGATGCGGTCAAGCCGGACCAGCGAGAAGGCGCGAGCAACGAGGAGAATTGAGGCGAGCGAGGGAAGGCCAGGACGCGCCCTCCCTTTATTCCCCCGCCTCTATCTGGCCTCAGAATTGCTTGGGTGCTTGGCAGGCGCAGCGGCCGCGCGCGAGCGCCGCAGTGAAACGGAATAAGGGAAGCACATGCGTTTTCTGACCACGGCGGCCATGCTGGCCGTCGCGTTCGCCGCCCCTGCCGATGCGCAGGAGCTGAGCGGCACGTTAAAGAAGATCAAGGATACCGGCGCGATCACGCTCGGGGTGCGCGACGCAGCACCGCCTTTCAGCTATATCGACGATCACCAGAAGACCGTCGGCTACGCGATCGACATCTGCATGAAGATCGTCGACGAGATCAAGGCCGAGCTCAAGCTCGACAAGCTCGAGGTCAACGAGAGCGTCGTCACCTCGTCCAACCGCATTCCGCTGATGGCCAACGGCACCATCGATCTCGAATGCGGCTCGACGACCAACAATGCCGAGCGCCAGAAGCAGGTGTCCTTCACCAACACGCATTTCCTCACGGCCAGCCGCTTCGTGTCCAAAAAGGCGCTTAAGCTCGATCAGATCGACGACCTCAAGGGCAAGGCCGTCGTCTCCGTCTCTGGCTCGACCAATCTGGTGCAGCTCAACAAGGCCAATGCCGCCCGCTCGCTTGGCATCACGGTGATGAATGCCAAGGACACCCCCGAAGCGTTCCTGATGGTCGAGACCGACCGGGCCCAGGCCTTCGTCATGGACGACATCCAGCTCGCGGCCATGATAGCGTCCGCAAAGGAGCCGTCGATCTACGCGATCAGCTCTGGCGCCTTCTCCGATCCGGAGCCCTACGGCATCATGCTGCGCAAGGACGACGCGCCATTCAAGACGGTGGTCGATCGCGCGACTGCCAAGCTCTACAAGAGCGCCGAGATCGAGAAGATCTACGACAAGTGGTTCATGGAGCCGGTGCCGCCGCGCGGTCTGAACTTCCACGTCCCGATGCCCGCTTCGATGAAGAAGTCCTTCGCGAGCCCGTCCGACAACCCGGATCCGGCCTCGTACGGAGGTTAATCGCTACGCGGGTCCAGTTGCGATGTTCGCAATCCTCATCATCGTCGGCATTTTCAGCGCAGGAATGGCCGCAGGCTATGGCATCCGTGACGCGATATCGCGGCGCCGGCGCAGGAGGTCAAGGCACGCCGGTTAGCCCGCGCTAGTTGATGAACGTCGTGAGCTGGGCACCTTCATCCGCCACGAACACGGCGATCAGCTCCGCCGGCTCCGTGTTGCTTGCGTTCGCCGACACCAGATGCGTCGAGCCCGGCGGCTCGAAGAAGGACTGCCCGACCGTGAAGGTCTCGACCGGGCCGCCGCCGAGCTGGGAGCGGATCTCGCCCTTGGTGATATAGGCGGTGACGGAGCCGGCGTGCCGGTGTGGCCGCGAGAAGCCGCCCGGGCCGTAAGTGACCCGCACGATAGTGACGCGCTTGCCCGGCACGTTCGGCAGCGCGTAGGAGCCGATCGGCTCGACCTTGTCGAGCGGCGATCCTTCCGCTGCGTTGGCACAGAGCGGCGCCAGCGCGCCGGAGACGGCGTCCATCGTCGACGGCAGCGCCTTTCCGAGGGCCAGTGCGCAGGCGAGACCCGCGACGATCGCGAGCGACAGCGGTCGCGATTGAGGCCGCCAGGGCATGGCGGAGATGACTGATATCGTTGACGACATCCTGTGTCCTCCCGAAGGTTGTGGGATCACGACGCCTTGGCGTGCGTCACGGCCGGCCGCTGCGGCGGCGTCCAGCGGTAGGCGGCCCCAAAGCGGTTCCAGACGTTGATCGAGGCGACCGCCGAGGTCAGGTACATCAGCTCCTTTTCGGAGAATTCGCGGCTCGCCTCGGCGTAGACGTCGTCGCTGACACCTTCCGGCAGGAAAGTCAGCGCCTCGGTCCAGGCGAGCGCGGCCCGCTCGCGCGCCGAAAAGATCGGTGCCTCGCGCCACACCGCGACCAGACTGAGCTTGTCGACGGGGACGCCCAGCCGCTCGGACAGCAGGATGTGATGCTGCACGCAGAAGGCACAGCCGTTGATCTGCGAGGCGCGCAGCTTGATCAGCTCGAGCAGCTGCTTGTCGAGACCGGCCTTGGCCGCAAGCTGGCCGAGCGCGAGCGTCAGGTCATAGGCATCGGGGGCAAGCGCCTTGAAGTCTTCATATTCGCTGCGGGCGTGTGACATGGACCTCACCTCGTGATATTATAAGTGTACTTACAAGTTATCAGGGCTCTGATATTATGCGCAAGCCTCGCCAGATCACAAATATGCAACCGGAACGGACGGTCGTTCCGCCTGCCCCCGGCGAAGGCAAACGCGGCGAAGAGGGTTATCTCGGCTATCTCTTGCGCCAGGCGCAGGCCGCAGTGAGGCTTAGCATGGAACGGAGCCTTGCCGATCTCGGCGTGACACCGCCGCAATTTGCGGTGCTCACCATGCTGAAGGCCTATCCCGGTCTCTCCGGCGCCGAGGTTGCCCGCCTGACCTTCCTGACGCCGCAGACCGTCGGCGTGATCATCGGCAATCTCGAACGCGACGGCGCGATCCGCAAGTCGCCGCATCCCGTGCACGGCCGCATCCTGCAATGGACGTTGACGGCGCGCGGCAAGGCGCTTCTGAAGACGTGCCGGGAGCGTGTTCTCGCTTTGGAGCAGCGCCTCGCCGCGGGGCTGGACGCGAAGGCGGAAACTGCTATCCGCCGCTGGCTGGCTCGGATCGCGACGGATCTGCAGGAGGGTTAGTCGCCGCCCCGGTCGAAATCGGCAAAGTCCCCGCCGGTGCTGTAATGCCCGCCGCCAAGGGTTTCCGCGATGATCGCCACGATCACAGCGAACAGCTCGCCGGCAAAGGGCAACGGATTGGCGCGGATGAGGTCGAACAGCTCCTGCATGCCGCCATTCTGCGCAATCACATGCGAAGGTTCCGTAAACCGATGGGCCGAAAGTCGTCCCTCCGGCTTCAGGTTTCACCAACGAGAACGCCTGCTTCCGGCTAAACTGTCTGCATGAACAAGCCTGATTCCTCACCCCATCCGACCCGCCGCGCCGCGCTGCAATCCGTGCTCGGCGCAGCCGCCCTCATCGCCTCGCCGGCCCTTGCAGCCGCTCCGCCCGGCTTCGAGGAATGGCGCGAGAGTTTTCGCGCGCGCGCGATGGCCAAGGGCATTTCGGCCGCCACCTGGCAGCGCGCGATGGCGCGTGTCGAGCCGGACATGAGCGTGTTCAAGGAGATCCGCAACCAGCCGGAGTTCAACGAACAGGTCTGGCAATACATCAATCGCCGCGTCTCCGACTGGCGCATCATCAACGGCAAGATCGCGCTGAAGAACAACGAGGCGCTGTTCGCACGCATCGAGCGTGATTTCGGCGTCGAGCGCGGCACGTTGCTCGCGTTGTGGGGTGTGGAATCCGCCTATGGCGATCCACTGGTGCAGCAGAACCACATGAAGCCGGTATTTCCCTCGCTTGCTGCGCTCGCCTGGAACGAGCCGCGGCGAAAGGCCTATTGGGAAACCGAGCTGATCAACGCGCTACGCATCGTCGACAAGGGCTGGGGCACGCCGGACGAGATGCAGGGTTCCTGGGCCGGCGCGATGGGACATTCGCAGTGGATGCCGGAAGTTTGGCTCAATGTCGGCATCGACTATGACGGCGACGGCAAGGTGTCGCCGTTCGGCAAGCCCGACGATGCGCTGGGCTCGACCGCAAAATATCTCGTCAACCGCGGCAAGTGGCACCGCGGCGAGCATTGGGGCTACGAGGTGCGCGCGCCCGGCAACATGAGCGGCGGGCGAACCTATGCGGCTTGGCAAGCCGCCGGAGTCACGCGCGCCGACGGCCAGCCGTTTCCGCAACCCAATGCGTCGGCGCAGATGTGGACGCCGGTCGCTGGCGGGCCGACGTTTTTGCTGGGACCGAACTTCTATTCGGTGAAGAGCTACAATCCATCGATGAACTATGCGCTGGCGATCTGCCACCTCGGCGATCGCTGCCTGGGCGCGCCGCCGTTCATCCAACCCTTCCCCGGCTCCGAGCGCGCGCTGACCCTCGCGGAAGTGCAGGAGATGCAGACGCGTTTGACGAAAGCCGGATTCGACACCGGCGGCACCGACGGCCGCGTCGGCAACGACACCATGAAGGCAATCAAGGATTTTCAGCAGAGGACCGGCATAACGCCCGCAGACGGCTATGGCGGACTGAAGGTGCTGGCGAAACTGCGGCAGGGCTCCTGAAGCGATCCCGCCTCAATGCCGGTACTGAGGCTCTTCCGCGTCGAGCTGGCGGCGGATTGCGGCGAGATGCAGCCGCGCGGATTCGGAATCACCCTCGCGCATCTGCCTGTAGGTCGCGGCCGCAATCGCGGGATCGACGGGGAGCACCTTGCGCCCCGTCGACATCGCCAGCACCTGCACCTCGGCGGCGCGCTCGAGATAATAGAGATCGTCCCAGGCCTCCGCGATCGTCGGGGCCAGCACCATCACGCCGTGATGTTTCATGAAGACGATGTCGGCATCACCAATAGCGGAGGCGATGCGCGCGCCCTCGCGATTATCGAGCGCGAGGCCGTTGTAGTCGCGATCCACCGCCGTGCGGCCGTAGAATTTGAGCGCGGTCTGGCCGGCCCAGATCAGGGGATCACCCTCGGTCATCGACAGCGCCGTGGCATAGGGCATGTGAGTGTGGAAGGCGACCTTGGCGCGCGGCAGGCGCTTGTGAATCTCGGCATGGATGTAGAACGCGGTCGCCTCGGGCTGGCCGTCGCCGTCGAGCACATTGCCGTGGAAGTCGCAGATCAGCAGTTTTGACGCCGTCAGCTCACGGAAGGCGTAGCCATAAGGATTGACGAGAAAGAGGTCGTCATGGCCCGGCACCACTGCGGAGAAGTGATTGCAGATGCCCTCCTCAAAGCCGTTCCGCGCCGCCATCCGGAAACAGGCGGCGAGATCCTCGCGGGCGGAGCGGATCGCATCGGTGGCGAGGTCCGGCCGGTTCGAGCGAACGGGCGCGGGCGCGTCGGAATGCAGGCTATGGGCCATGGCAATGAGGTCTCTTCGGGGAGGTCGTTGCCCGGCTTGTACAGGGGCGAGGCGCAGGCGTCAGCCCCTCGCCCCGCCACCCTGCCCTGCGCCTCACGCCCGCCGCGGCGCGCTGCCGGCGTTCATGCCACCGTCGATGACAAGCTCCGTGCCGGTGACGTAGCGCGAGGCGTCGGAGGCGAGATAGAGCACGCCGCTGGCGATCTCCGCGGCCTGCCCCGCACGCGCCAACGGGGTTGCAAGCTTGGCGCGTTCCTCCGGATCGATCGGTGCATTGCCCTGGTTGCCGGCGGCGCTCGTCGGGATCTTGCCCCAGATCGGCGTGTCGATGATGCCGGGATGCACGGAGTTGACGCGGATGCCGTCGCCGGCGCCGGCACATTCCATCGCAATCGATTTTGCGAACAGCCGCACGCCGCCTTTGGTGGCCGAATAGGCCGATAGCCCCGGCGCACCGCGCAGACCCGCAAGCGAGGACATCATGATGATCGAGCCGCCGCCGATTTTGCGCATCAACGGCAGGCAGTGCTTGACCGAGAGAAACACGCCGTCGAGGTTAACCGCGTTCTGCTTGCGCCAGTCGGCAAGCGTCATATCGACGATCGAGGGGACGGCGATGCCGATGCCGGCATTGGCGACCAGTACGTCGAGCCGGCCGTAGCGTTTCGCGATCTCGGCCGCGATCTCCACCCAGCGCTCCTCGCTGGTGACATCTTGCTCAAGAAAGATCGCCTTGCCGCCGGCTTTGGTGATCCGCGCCACCACCTCGGGGCCACGAAGATCATCGACGTCGGTTGCGATGACGGTTGCGCTCTCCTTCGCCAGCAATTC
This sequence comes from Bradyrhizobium iriomotense, assembly GCF_030160715.1. Taxonomy (GTDB): domain Bacteria; phylum Pseudomonadota; class Alphaproteobacteria; order Rhizobiales; family Xanthobacteraceae; genus Bradyrhizobium; species Bradyrhizobium iriomotense. Next base: position 139,871 of record NZ_BSOW01000018.1, on the reverse strand, counting down.
GACGACGGCTTCACCGATGCCCGAAGCGCCGCCCGTCACCAGCGCGACCTTGCCCTCTACCTGTCCTGTCATTTGCACTCCCCTTTTTGTTGTTGGTTTAGGCTTATCGGATGGTTTGTGGCCCCTGGTCGGGCAAGGCGACGTCGATCACGCGGAGTTGCACACGCTCGGCACCCTGGTAGCGGTCGAGCGACAGCGCGCCCGCGACATGCAGCTGTTGGCCGCGATTGGCGAGAAGCGCGTTGCCGAGCTTCTGGCCGACCGAGCGGAACGCGATCCCGTTGACGATCGCGCCATCGCCCGATTTGAAGCGCAGCCACAAATGGGCTTGCCCGACCTCATCGGCATAGACGAGCTGATGCGCCGGCAGCGCCAGCACGGCTTCCGGATTGCCGCTGCCGAAGGGGCCGGCGCGATTGAGCGTGTTGGCGAGCTCCGGCGTCACCGCGCGCGCGGACACCGCGCCGTCGATGAAGAGCTCGTTGACGTGGCGCGCTTCCGCGACGTCGCGCGCGAGCGCACTTTCGAGGTAGGCGCGGAATTCGGCGAGCTTCTCCTTGCGCAGCGTGACGCCGGCGGCCATGGCGTGCCCGCCGCCTTTGAGCAAAATGCCGTCGGCAACAGCCTGCCGCACCGCCTTGCCGAGATCGACGCCGGCGATCGAGCGCCCCGAGCCGGTGCCGATGCCGCCGGGCTCGAGCGCGATGGCAAACGCCGGCCGTGAAAACTTCTCCTTCAGCCGGGAGGCGACGAGGCCGACCACGCCGGGATGCCAGCCTTCGGAGGCGGTGACGATCACGCCGAGCTTGTCCTCGAGCCCGATCGAGGCGAGCGCCTCGGCTTCGGCCTGGGCTTCGGCCGCCTGCTCGATGACGCGGCGCTCGCCGTTGAGGCGGTCGAGCTCGGCGGCGATCCGCGCGGCCTCGACGCTGTCGCCTTCCAGCAGCAGCCGAACGCCGAGATCGGCGCGGCCGATGCGCCCGCCTGCGTTGATGCGCGGTCCCAGCATGAAACCGAGATGCCAGGCCTCCGGCGGGCCATTGAGCCGCGCCACATCCATCAGCGCGGTATGGCCGACATGGTCGCGCCGCCGCATCGCGATCAGCCCTTTGGCGACGAAGGCGCGGTTGAGGCCGATGAGCGGCGCCACATCGGCCACCGTGCCGAGCGCGACGTGATGCAGCATGCCCAGGAGATCGGGCTCGGGCACCTCGGAAGTCCAGAAGCCGCGCTGGCGGAGCTCGCGGTTAACGGCAACGAGCGTCACCAGCACGAGGCCCACGGCGGCGAGGTGGCCAAGGCCCGAGAGATCGTCGAGCCGGTTCGGATTGACCAGCGCGTCAACCGCCGGCAGCTCCGTGCCGGCCTGATGGTGATCGATCACGACCACGGACATGCCGAGCCGTTTTGCTTCCGCAAGCGGCTCGATGCTGGTGGTGCCGCAATCGACGGTGACGAGCAGCGTGGCGCCCTTCGCCGCCAGCGCGCGCACGGCCTCCGTGTTGGGGCCGTAGCCCTCGAAAATGCGGTCAGGAATGTGGATCAGCGGATCGAGCCCGCAATGGCGCAGATGCCAGGCGAGCAGCGCGGCCGAGGTCGCGCCGTCGACGTCATAGTCGCCGAAGATCGCGACCTTCTCGCCTCGTACCGCTGCCTCCGCGATGCGTTTGGCGGCGGCTTCCATCTCCGTCACGGTGAACGGGTCCGGCAGCAGCTTGCGGATGGTCGGATCGAGGAAATCGCTGACCGCGTCGACGTCGACGCCGCGCCCGGCCAGCACCCGCGCCAGCAGCTCCGGGAGCTGATGGCGCTGCACGATGGCGAGCGCCCTCGCCGCTCCGCGCGCGTCCAGCCGGTCACGCCAGAGCTTGTCGGTCAGCGAGCGCGCGACGCCGAGGAACGCCTGGGGCAGCTCGACGGGCAAGGCGGTGGCAGGCGGCGTCATGATTCGAAGGCTTCGATGGGTCCAGATCAGGTCGGTCGTCTCGGGCGGTTAGGATTCCGCCGGGAATCTCGGGGGATTTGCAATGTCCGGACCGAACAAAGCGGTGGATTGCCGTATCCGTATGCGGTCTGACTATCATTTGAGCAGCCGCGCCGACAGCAAATTAAGCGGGCGTTAGGTGGAATCCTCGAAAAAGGCTCGTATTCGATCTGTATTTCTGGTTCCGGATCATTGCAGATCAGACTTCATTGCAAGGGAATGCCCTCGATGTCTGCTGCGCTGGCCCTGAAGACCAAGCCGCTTTCCACCGGAACCAACTCCGAAGCTGCCGACGACAATTCCGACATCTCCGCGCTGATCAACCGGCTGACGGCCGAGGTCAACCAGATCGCAGTCGACAAGACCAAGTCGATCCAGCAGATCACCAACCAGATGAAGATGCTGGCGCTGAACGCGCTGATCGAGAGTTCGCGCGCCGGCGCGCAAGGCGCGGGCTTCGCCGTGGTGGCGCAGGAGGTGCGCGGCGTCGGCCAGCAGGTCGAGACCATCGCGCGCGAGCTCGAGACGCAACTGACGAAACGCACCGGCGATCTCGTCTCCTCGATCGAGCGGATGAGCCAGCGCTCGCGCGGCGAGCGCATGGTGGATCTGTCGCTCAACGCCATCGAGTTGATCGACCGCAACCTCTATGAACGCACCTGCGACGTGCGCTGGTGGGCGACCGATTCGGCCGTGGTCGACTGCGCCGCCTCCCCAAGCGCGGCGGCGGTTTCGCACGCCGCTCAGCGTCTCGGCGTCATCCTCGGCGCCTACACCGTGTATCTCGACCTTTGGCTCTGCGACCTCGACGGCAACGTCATCGCCAATGGCCGTGCCGACCGCTTCCGTGTCGTCGGCCAGAACGTCGCCAACACGAAATGGTTTCGCGAGGCGCGCTCCTTGCGCAGCGGCGACGACTATGTCGCTGGCGACGTCGAGAACCAACCGCTGCTCGGTAACGCGCAGGTTGCGACCTATTGCGCCAGCGTGCGAGCCGGCGGCCAGGCCAACGGCGCGCCAATTGGCGTGCTCGCGATCCATTTCGACTGGGAGTCGCAGGCCCGCGCGATCGTGCAGGGCGTGCGCGTCGGCGACGGCGACAAGGCGCGCGTGCTGCTGGTCGACTCGAACTTTCGCGTCATCGCGGCCTCCGACGGCCAGGGCATTTTGTCTGAGCGCGTGTCGATCTCGCTGAACGGCCAGCGCTCCGGCTTTTATCACGACCGCACCGGCGCATTGGTCGCCTTCCATGCCACGCCCGGCTACGAGACCTATCGGGGGCTCGGCTGGTACGGCGTGATCGTCTGCGGGGCCTGAGGCCGGAGCCGGTCGATACGACGCCGGCGCAAGGTCGGCCGGTTCGCCTGCCCGATCAAAAATTGCGAAAACAACCCCATGCAAAGGAGCCGGGGTTGCGAACCCGCTCTTACGAATTTCGGAAAAACAGTTGACGCGTCGGGCAAATCAGGTGTATTAGTCGATCATCGCGAGGTTTGCGGCAGGCTGCGAAGAGGCTTGCACTTTGATTTGAATCGCCTCCCCGCAATCGACTGTCTATGGTCTGCTGATGTCGCGTCTCGTGTGTCTGTCGATTACCGTCATTCTGTCGCTGCTCCCGGCCGTCGCGCCGGCGGCGCCAGTTCACAAGCGGCCGGCGCCCGTCTGGCATGGCTACGGCTTTTTGCCGGGCTATCGCCAGCCGCTGAGCAACAGCCTCCCGCCTTATGCCCAGAAAGACGCGATGCGGCGCATGGCGCGCAGCAACCGACGCCCTTGGTATATCGACCCGGTCCCCTACTACTACGGCTACGACGGCAACTGGCACTATTTCGGCCGGCCTGGCTTTTACGGCGGGCACTACAATGGTGGCGGTTTTGGTCCGTGCTGGACGCGGACACCGATCGGAGCGATCTGGAATTGCGGCTGATCAGCCGATCGCTCATCGGTTGACGACCGTCGCCGAGCCGCCCCCGATAGAAATTGCCGGACCTGTCAGACGGCCAGCATACCGCCCCGAAGAGTACGGCTCGAGCCTAAGAGGAAAACGACGCCCACGGCCATCAACAGCACGCCCAGCCAGCTTGCCATCCACCCCGGCCCGTCCTCGTCCGCCTTGGCAGCGGGATCTGCAACGGCCAGAGGGACAACCGCGTCGCCGTCTGCCGACGCAGCAGCCAGGAGCGTCTCCACGTCGACCTGGCGCGCCTGGGGATTGGGGGCCGTGAGTTGATCGGCCGGGAGCTTAATCATATCGGGTGCAGATCGCGCGAGCGCCGCGGCCGTGGCGGCGACGGGGCTGGCATCGGCCACCTTGAGCTCGGGCGCGGGCGGCGCCAGACCGTTGCCGTCCGTCCGCGCGGAGGGCAGTAGCTCCGCATGCACATCCACGACGGACTTCAGCCTGCGAGAGGTGGCTTCGCGTTTCTTCGATGCGGCGACTTTCTTCGCGGCCTGACGGTGAACCAACTTCTTCACGATCCGAGTGTCCTCCGCGACCTGGAACCAGCATTTGCGATGGCCGTCGACGCGATAGACCCAATGCTGGCCCTCGGCGGCCGACTTGCCGGGCCGCGACGCGCAATCCGTTTTGGCAGGAGTTGGCGGCGAGGCTTCCGCCGGATCGGCTTCGCCCAACAAGGCAGAGAAGGGATTCGAAGATGCAGGTGTCGATAGACCTGCCACAAGGAGAAAAGCAGCGGAGCAAAAAAATCGCAAATGACCGGACATGAAAACCCCCGGTGTTGCGCCCCGCCCTACACGATCCCTGACACGATCCTTGGCCCCAACCTAGGTCGCAATGCGACTCAAATTGGGCAACGCGGAGGCTTCATTCCGCTCCAACAACGAGAGTCCCAGCCCGAATTCAGAACCACCAGGCGGCCTGTAGCTCGCCACCTCTTCTGCGTCCGCAGGGTCCAACGCTCTCCAGAGATCGTCAGGTATCGATGCCGTACGCGGCTCGATTTCGCGGCCAGATTCATTCAAATCGAATCGATCGGGTGATACTTCAACTCCCGACGGTTCAATTCCGAGCGAAGCAATTCAGCATATGCGCGTAGGCTACGACCAACACAGCGGGAGCGACCGCCGCTCGCGCTGTCTGCCATCACTTGCCGCCGAACACTTTCCCATAGCCACAACAAGCTTTCATCCTTGGAGCTTGAAAAATCCATTCGTACAGAACCCCTGGCTCGTCTTGCAGAAGATGATCACCCCACTCCTTCGATCAGCGCTCTCCAGCCAAGCGCATCGTCACTCATCAACAGCGAAACCCCAAGCGCCGCCAAGTGGGGTGGCAATTCGCAATCGGGGCGGGCGTTCATATCATTGAAAAACACGGCGGCTGCTTTTCTGAGATCGCCTCGGTTGAGATAGTCGAATGCTCGTTGCTTGCACCGCGCGACATATTTGTCGCGGGGCATGCCAACAATCAGGGAACGATCCATTTAGTCTGCAATCCATCCAGCAAAATAAGCAGGGCAGATTTGAACCTGTCAGCTACCGACCGTCTGTTCGAAAGACGACAAACCGACTCTTTTGTCGTTGGAGTGTGTGAGGAAGGACACAGGCGCGCGGAACAGGCCGGCAGATGTCAGGTTTCAGGCCGGATGTCCGTTTGCGCTGGCCGACGCGAGGCAGTTTGCGGATACTGCGCTATGGTTCCGCGTGCGGGAGATCGCCGAAAACCTCGACCAGGCGGAAGCGCTCGCACATCAGCATCATGTCCTCGCTGAATCGTCCGAGTCGGCCGAAATAGGCCCTATGGGCGCCGCGCCAATAGGCCAGGCTCCGATCGCCTTCCCCTTCATCGCAGGCAAAGGCGGCGTCAACTTCATGGAAGCCCCGATATGTGACCTCGGTGGTTTCGATGACACAGCGCGGTTCTCCACGTCCGTCGAGCACGACCCAGCGCTCGCCGGGCGTCGAGGTGTTCGGCTCGTCTTCCGTGCTGCACGTTGCGGTCTTGAGGCCCTTGATGACGAGTTCGACCAATTCATCTGCGAGTGCAGGACCATCGCCGAAGGCGAACGTCCGGAGGTGCCGATACCGTTCGGGAACCGTCTTGCTCATGGTCTTCCGAATTCCTTGGGGAATGCCGATGTTACACGAACCCGCTCGACGCGCGGAGACGATACTTGCCTGGCAAGATCGCACCTGATCTAAACGCAATCCTATCACAACCTGATCGCGAATACGGGACTTGGTCAATGCCTGAGGTCATCGAGTTGGACACCACGCCCAACCCCTGTTTTTTTGCGTGAGTTGCGGCCTTTCATCGAGGACGAGATGCTGCTCATCGGGGTAAATCGATCACCGTTCACGCGGCGCGTCGCCATAACGCTCAAGATCTATGACATGCCGTTCGAGCAGCGGCCTCTTTCAGGCTTCGGCAATCGGGACGACGTACGCGCAAGCAATCCGCTCGGCAGGATCCCCGCACTGATGCTCGACGATGGCGAGTCGCTGGTCGACAGCAACGCCATCATCGACCATCTCGACGAGGTGTATGGCCGCCATCGCGCCCTGACGCCTGCCAGCGGCCGGGACCGCCGCGCCGTGCAAAAGGTTGCAGCGCTAATGATGGGCGCCTGCGAGAAAGGCCTTCAGGCCGCCTACGAGCGCAATCATCATCCACCGGAAAAGCTGCACCAGCCGTGGATCGACGACTGCATGGCGCAGATGACAAATGCGCTATCTACGATTGATGCCATGATCGAGCAGGACTCGCCCTATTTGCTGCTCGGCCGTCTCACCCAAGCCGATGTCACCGCTTTCGTCGCGGAACGGCTCGCCAGGGGGCTCGGCGTTGACACGGCTGCGCGTATGCCCCGTCTGCGCGAACTGGCAATGCGCCTTGTCGAGGAGGACGCGTTCCGCTCGACCGAGCCTTGAACGCAACCGCATCACTGGCAGGGCAAGGCAGGCGTTACCAGAGCCTGCTAGTGCCCTGCCCTAACACCCCAGCCTGTCGGCAATCCCGCCAAAATCCTTGGCGACGATGTCCCACTTGCCGGTGGCTTCGAAGTCGACCTTTTGGGGCGGGCCGTATTCGGTCGGCCGCGCAACGAACGCGGTCTTGAGGCCGTTCTTCTGCGCGGCCAGCAGATCGCCGTTGTGGGCGGCGACCATCATGACCTCCTCCGGCTTGAGGCCGAGGAGCCGCGCTGCGCCGAGATAGGTTTCGGGATCTGGCTTGTAGTGCTCGAACAGCTCGGCCGACATCACGAGGTCCCAGGGAAGGCCAGCGAACTTCGCCATGTTGGTGAGCAGCGCGACGTTGCCGTTCGAGAGCGGCGAGATCACGAATTTGGTCTTGAGCCGCGTGAGGCCGGCGACGCTGTCAGGCCAGGGGTGCAGGCGATGCCAGCCCCTGGTGAGGTAATCGAGATCGGCTTCGGTGAGGCCCTTGATGGCGAGCTTCTCGACCAGCTTCTCCAGCGAGCGGCGATGCAAATCGTCGAGGATGACATAGCCGCGCTCGGGGTGCTTGCGCACGTCATCCATCGAGGCGATGTACATGCCGCGCCACCCGTCGACCAGCGCAGTCCAGTCAGCGGCGATGCCGCGGCCCTTTGCCCACCACATGAAATCGGTGATCAGGCTGGTGCGCCAGTCGACGACCGTGCCGAATACGTCGAAGACCAGAGCTTTGACGGCGGAGAGATCGGACATGTGCGCTTCCTCTTGTTGTCATTCCAGGGCGCGACGCAGTCGCGAACCTCAGATGCGCAATTGCGCATCGGGGAATCCAGAAGTTATCGCGCGAGATTCCGGGTTCTCGCTTCGCGAGCCCCGGAATGACAGAGAGCATTAGTCCAGATGGAACTTCGCCAGCTCGCGGTGCTCGGCCTTGATGTAGCGCACGGTGCCGGTGACCGAGCGCATCACGACGGTCTCGGTCTCGATCACGCCGTCCTTGCGGAACTTGACGCCCGAGAGCAGCGAGCCGGTGGTGACGCCGGTGGCGGCGAACAGGCAGTCGCCGCGCGCCATGTCCTCGATGCCGTAGATCATCTTCGGATCGTTGACGCCCATCTTGGCGGCGCGCTCGCGCTTCTCGTCGGAGTCGAGAATCAGGCGGCACTGCATCTGGCCGCCGATGCAGCGCAGCGCCACCGCGGCGAGCACGCCCTCCGGCGCGCCGCCGGTGCCGAGATACATGTCGACGCCGGTGTTGTCGGGGTCGGCGCAGTGGATCACGCCGGCGACGTCGCCGTCGGTGATGAGGCGCACGGCCGCGCCCGTCGAACGCACGCTCTGGATGATGTCGGCATGCCGCGGACGGTCGAGCACGAGCACGGTGATCCCCTCCGGCCCAACGCCCTTGGCCTTGGCGAGCCGGCGGACGTTGTCGGCCGGCGAGGCATCGAGCTCGACGACGCCCTTGGCGTAACCCGGGCCGATCGCGAGCTTCTGCATGTAGACGTCGGGCGCGTGCAACAGCGTGCCGCCGTCGGCCATCGCCATGGTCGCGATCGAACCCGGCATGTTCTTGGCGCACAGCGTGGTGCCTTCGAGCGGGTCAACCGCGATGTCGACCTGCGGACCGGCGTTCAAGCCAACCTTCTCGCCGATGAAAAGCATCGGCGCCTCGTCGCGCTCGCCCTCGCCGATCACGATCGTGCCTTCGATCGGCAGCTTGTTGAGCTCGCGCCGCATGGCGTCGACGGCGGCCTGGTCAGCTGCCTTTTCCAGCCCGTGTCCGCGCAACCGCGCCGACGACACCGCCGCCCGTTCCGTCACGCGCACGATCTCCAGCGTGAGAATGCGCTCGAGCAGCATCTGCGGGGGGACTGAAATATGGGTCGACATCGGCTCACTCCTTCAAAACAGCTCAGGCAGAAATCCCTGCCCGCTCAACTCGCACGCACGCGTTCCGGTTCGAACCGCGCTTTGGTTTGAGCATGATCGTTCCGGCAAACCGCTTCACACTTTGCCGGATCATGCTCTAGTTCTTCTCGATCCGTATCACCTGCGGCCGCCCGCTGATCACCTTGTCGTGCTGCACGGCGGCCAGCGCGCGGCGCACGGCGTCCTCGTGGGTCGCGTAGGTGATCAGGATGACGGGCACGGGCACGGCCTTGCCGCTCGTCTGCGCAGGAACGCCGTTGGGGTGGCGCTGCACGATCGATTCGATCGAAATCTTCTGCTCGGCGAGCCTCGTGGCGATTGCAGCCGCAGTGCCCGGGAAGTCGCGCGCCAGGAGGCGGATGTAGTAGCCGCCCTCGTGCCGCTCCATCGGCGCCTTGCTGGTGTCGCGCAGTTGCGCGACCGGCCGTCCGAACGGATTGGCGCGAATGCCGCGCGCCACATCGGCGATATCGGCGACGACGGCGGATGCGGTTGCAGCTCCGCCCGCACCGGGGCCGACGAGCGTGATCGGCGGAATGCCCTCGCCATCGATCGTGACCGCATTGGTGACGCCCATCACCTGCGCAATCGAGGACGACTTTGGAACCATGGTCGGATGCACGCGCTGCTCGATACCCTTCGCCGTGCGCACGGCAACGCCGAGCAGCTTGACGCGGTAACCGAGATCGGCGGCCGCGCGAAGATCTTCCGGAGCGATCGAGGAGATGCCTTCGACATACACGGCGCGTTGAGCAACTTTCGTGCCGAAGGCGAGGCTTGCGAGGATCGCGAGCTTCTGTGCGGTGTCGTGGCCGTCGACGTCGAAGGACGGATTGGCCTCGGCATAGCCGAGCCGCTGCGCATCCTTCAGGCATTCGGCGAACGACAGGCCTTCCTGCTCCATCCGCGTCAGGATGTAATTGCAGGTGCCGTTGAGGATGCCGTAGACGCGGTTGATGCCGGTTCCGGCAAGACCCTCACGTAACGTTTTGATGACGGGGATCGCGGCGCCGACGGCTGCCTCGAAATTCAGCGCACCGCCGTGCTTTTCGGCGGCTTTCGCCAGCTTGATGCCGTGCTTGGCGAGCAGCGCCTTGTTGGCGGTGACGACGGACTTGCCCGCAGTCAGCGCGGCCTCGACGGCGGACAGCGCGGGGTCGCCTGCCCCGCCCATCAGCTCGACGAAGCAGTCGATGCCGGGATGCGTGGCGAGCGCGAGCGGATCCTTGGCCCATTCGACGCTGCGCAGGTCGATGCCGCGCTTCTTCGCCTTGGAGCGCGCGGTGACGGCGACGACGCGAATGCCACGGCCGCTGCGGCCTGCGAGCACGCGGGCCTGGGTTTCAATCAAACGGACAACTTCGGCGCCCACAGTGCCGAGCCCCGCGATACCCACTTTCAGGGGTGCGACCATAATGCTTCGAAAACCTGCCGGAAGGAATTAACGCCGATTGGCGAGCGGAACGACGTTGTGCAACGTTTCGATGCCGCTTTCAAGGAAGCGGCGCACGCCGCGCGCGGCCTGCCTGATCCGTTGCTCGTTTTCCACCATGGCGATACGGACATATCCTTCGCCATGCTCGCCGAAGCCGACGCCGGGCGATACCACCACGCCGGATTTCTCGACCATCAGGGTCGCGAACTCCATGCTGCCGACGCTGCGGAAGGCTTCCGGCAGCGGCGCCCATGCGAACATAGACGCATCCGGCGGCGGAATCTCCCAGCCGGCGCGGCCGAACGACTCCACCAGCGCGTCGCGGCGCTTGCGGTAGGTGTCGCGCATCTCCTTGATACAATCGTCGGGACCGTTCAGCGCCGCGGTCGCGGCAACCTGGATCGGCGTGAACGCGCCGTAATCGAGATAGGACTTCACGCGGGCGAGAGCTGCGATGACGCGCTCGTTGCCGACCGCAAAGCCCATGCGCCAGCCGGCCATCGAATAGGTCTTCGACATCGAGGTGAACTCGACGGTGACGTCCATCGCGCCAGGCACCTGAAGCACGGAGGGCGGCGGGTTGTTCTCGTCGAAATAGACCTCGGCATAAGCGAGATCGGACAGGATCAGGATCTCGTGCTTCTTCGCGAAGGCGACGAGGTCCTTGTAGAAGTCGAGGCTCGCGACATAGGCGGTCGGGTTCGAGGGATAGCAGACGACGAGCGCGAGCGGTTTCGGGATCGAGTGGACGATCGCCCGCTCGACCGCTTCGAAGAACTGCGGTGTCGGCTCCGACGGCACCGAGCGGATTACGCCGCCCGCCATCAAAAAGCCGAAGGCGTGAATCGGATAGCTCGGATTGGGACAAAGGATGACGTCGCCCGGCGCGGTGATCGCCTGCGCCACGTTGGCGAAGCCCTCCTTCGAGCCGAGCGTCGCGACGACCTGGGTGTCAGGATTGAGCTTCACACCGAAGCGCCGGGCGTAATAGCCGGCTTGCGCCTTGCGCAAGCCGGGGATGCCGCGCGAGGCGGAGTAGCGGTCGGTGCGCGGCTTGCCGAGGGTCTCCTTGAGCTTCTCCAGCACATGCGGCGGGGCCGGCAGGTCCGGATTGCCCATGCCGAGGTCGATGATGTCGGCGCCGGCGTTCCGCGCGGCCGCCTTGGCCCGGTTGACCTGTTCGAACACGTAAGGTGGCAGACGGCGGATACGGTAAAATTCTTCCATGGGTTCCAGGCTCCGAGCAGCCGGCCAGGGCAGAATCGGGCGGCCTCGACAATGCAAATCGAGAGGATGCCGGACCCCGCCTGAAAATCGCTCCAAATCAAAAGCTTAGAGCAAGATCCTTAAGGCGGGGACTGAACTCCCTCACCCTGACTTTCGGCTGAATGAGGTCTTTTAGCACGGAGACGCGGGCACGCCAGCGATTACGTTGGCGCGCGGTTACTCAATCTCAGGGGGTACCTGGCGCAAGGGGGTACCTTGCTCAAGGGGGTACCTTGCTCAAGACTACTTGCCGCTTGCATCCTTGGCGGCCGCCGCCGTCGCCTGGCGGTCGCGCGCGGCCGTCAGCTCGGCTTCGATCTTGGCGCGCTGATCCGGTGGGATCACCGCCTCGTCGCGCGCCGGCGGCAGATCATGCACGGGCAGATAGCCGCCCGCCTCTTTCGGATGCGGCTGCGTGTCAGCCGGTGTCAGATCGGCAATCTGGCTTGAGCAGCCGCCGAGCGTCAACGCAATGATGAGCAGCGCGCACGGCGCAAGCCGCCTCGTTTGTCGGTCCCTCAACGCCAACACTTGGGAATCCCCTACTCGTCCCAACAGCACGGCCGATGGAGCTTACCCCAACAGCGTGCCTCAGCTCAAACCATTGCTGCCCCAATGGCGCGAGCCCACCACATCCAAGACCCCTGTCGCCGTTGGTGAACCCTGATTGTGACAGAACCAAGAACTATATCGCAGTGCAACACATGTTCGCGGGCGATTAACCCTGGATGGTGCGAGCTTCGCGGTGACGAATGCGGAATGAATCGTTACTGTTCTGTCCATGAGTATCGTCACGACCAATACCCCCAAGTCCGGGACAAACGCGTCCGAAACGAAGTTCGATGCGGAAGCTTTCGCGATGAACGTCGCGCGGGCCATGGAGAGCGGAGGCAAGGCGCTCGCCGCCTACCTCAAGCCGCGCGAAACCGGCGAGGTGCAGGACCGCCCGCCGCCCGAGCTTTCCGAAATGGTCAAGACCTTCACCAAGGTCGCCGAATACTGGCTGTCGGACAATGAGCGTTCCTCGGAGCTCCAGACGCGGCTCGCCAAGGACTATCTCGACCTCTGGGGCTCGGCGTCCCGCCGCATGGCCGGCGAGGACGTGCCGCCCGCGATCGCGCCCTCGCCGCGCGACAAGCGCTTCGCCGATCCGGAATGGAAATCGAACCAGTTCTTCGATTTCATGATGCAGCTCTATCTGCTCACCACCAAGCGCGCGCAGGAACTGGTGAACGACGCGGAAGGGCTCGATCCGCACACCCGCCGCAAGGCGGAGTTTTACGTGCAGCAGGTCACCAACGCGCTGTCGCCGTCGAATTTCGTGCTGACCAATCCGGAGGTGCTGCGCCAGACGGTCGCAAGCTCCGGCGACAACCTGGCGACGGGCCTGCAAATGCTGGCCGAGGACATCGCGGCCGGCAAGGGCATGCTGAAGATCCGCCAGTCCAATCCGGACAATCTCGAGCTGGGCGTCAACATGGCGAAGACGCCCGGCAAGGTGATCTACCAGAACGAGATGATGCAGCTCATCCAGTATGAGCCGACCACCGAGAAGGTGCTGCGCACGCCGCTCCTGATCGTGCCGCCCTGGATCAACAAGTTCTACATTCTCGATCTCAAGCCGGAAAAATCCTACATCAAATGGTGCGTCGATCAGGGCATCACGGTGTTCGTGATCTCCTGGGTCAATCCGGACAAGCGGCTCGGCAACAAGAGCTGGGAAGACTACATGAAGGAAGGCCCGCTCACGGCGATGGACGTGATCGAGCGGGCGACCGGCGAGATGAAGGTGCACACCGCCGGCTATTGCGTCGGCGGCACGATGCTCGCGACCACGCTGGCCTGGCTTGCCGAGAAGCGCCGCCAGCGTGTCGCTTCGGCGACGTTCTTCGCCGCGCAGGTCGACTTCACCCATGCCGGCGATCTCCTCGTGTTCGTCGACGAGGACCAGATCTCGGCGCTCGAGCACGACATGAAGGCCGCCGGCGTGCTCGAAGGCTCCAAGATGGCGATGGCATTCAACATGCTGCGCTCCAACGACCTGATCTGGTCCTATGTCGTCAGCAACTATCTGAAGGGCCAGCAACCGAGCGCGTTCGACCTGCTGCACTGGAATTCGGACGCAACCCGCATGACGGCGGCGAACCATTCCTACTACTTGCGCAACTGCTACCTGGAGAACCGGCTGTCGACGGGCAGCATGGTGCTCGACAACACGCTGCTCGATCTCTCCAAGGTCAAGGTGCCCGTCTACAACCTCGCCACCCGCGAGGACCACATCGCGCCGGCCGAATCCGTGCTGTACGGCTCGCAGTTCTTCGGCGGTCCGGTGAAATACGTGCTGTCGGGCTCGGGCCACATCGCGGGCGTCGTCAACCCGCCGGCCTCGAACAAGTACCAGTACTGGACCAACGACAACATCAAGGACGTCAACGTCGCGCAGTGGATGAAGGGCGCAGAGGAGCACAAGGGCTCGTGGTGGCCGGACTGGCGCGAATGGCTGGGTGGGCTCGATCCCGAGGAGGTCCCGGCACGCGCCGTCGGCAGCGCGGCGGTCCCGCCGATCGAGGACGCACCCGGCAGCTACGTCCGCGTTCGCGCATAGCGGAATCTCTCGCGCTTTTGTATAAGCTCCCTCTTCAGCACGGCGAATAAAATGGGGATCGGACTATGACGCGCGAATTGTTCTGGCTGACCTTGACGGTGATCCTGACCGGCATCCTCTGGATCCCCTACATCCTCAACCGCTGCCAGGTCCGCGGCCTCTCGGGCGCGATGGCCAACCCGTCCCGCAACGACAAGCCGCATGCCGAATGGGCGAACCGGCTGATGTTCGCGCATGACAATGCGGTCGAGAACCTCGTGATCTTCGCACCGCTGGTGCTGATCCTGAACGCAATCGACTACTCGAGCAAATGGACGGTGCTGGCCTGCGCCGTCTATTTCTGGGCCCGCGTCGCGCATCTGATCGTGTATTCGCTGGGACTTCCAGTGTTCCGCACCCTGGCCTTCACCGTTGGATTCCTTGCGCAGGCCGTACTGGCGCTGGCGATCTTCAAGGTGCTTTGAGGCGCTGCTCGCGGCCTCCTCATCCACAGCCGTCATCACCCGCGAAGCGGCTGATCCAGTATTCCAGAGACGGCGAAGCTAGGACCGAGAAGTCACGGCGTACTGTCATGCCCCGCTTTCCGCGGGGCATGACAGCGGATGTGGTAGCCCGGCCACGAGTTGGAGAAGCTTCCCCTACTCCTCCGGCAATCCCAGCATCAGCCGCATGTTCTGTACGGCAGCGCCGGACGCTCCCTTGCCGAGATTGTCGAGCCGCGCGACCAGCACCGCCTGGTGATACTTGTCGCTGGCGAAGACGTAGAGCTCGAGCATGTTGGTCTCGTTGAGCGCCTCCGGCTCGATCCGGCCGCTCTTGGTCGCCTCGTTCTGAAGCGGCATCACCGAGACGTATTTCGAGCCGGCGTAGCGCTTGGCAAGCGCGGCTTGCAGGTCCGCGCCGGTCGGCTTGCCCGGCAGCGTGTCGAGCTGGAGCGGCACCGAGACCAGCATGCCCTGCCGGTAGTTGCCGACCGAGGGAATGAAGATCGGCCGCCGCGTCAGGTTCGAATAGAGCTGCATCTCCGGCAGATGCTTGTGCTCGAAGCCGAGCCCGTAGAGCTCGAAGGACGATGCGCTGCCGTCTTCAAAGCTCGCGATCATCGACTTGCCGCCGCCGGAATAGCCGCTCACCGCGTTGACGGTGACGGGATAGTCTTGCGGCAACAGGCCGGCATCGACGATCGGCCGCAACAGCGCGATCGCGCCGGTCGGATAGCAGCCCGGGTTGGAGACCTTTTTCGCGGCCTTGATCTTGCCGGCCTGATCGGGCGTGAGCTCGGGAAAGCCGTAGGCCCAGTCGGGCGCGACGCGGTACGCAGTCGAGGCGTCCAGCACTTTCGGCCCCGATGCACCCATGGTGTCGACGAGCGCGACCGTCTCCTTGGCGGCGTCATCGGGCAGGCACAGGATGACGAGATCAACCTCCTCCATTAGCGCCTTCTTGGCCGCCGGATCCTTGCGCTTGTCGTCGGCAATCGTCTTCACCGCGACGTCGCCTTGCAGCTTGAGCCGCTCATTGATGCCGAGGCCGGTCGTGCCTGAGCCGCCGTCGACGAAGACGACCGGCTTCTTGGTGGCAGCGCCGACATTCGGGGCTTGTTTGGTCTCGGCGAGGCTCATGTCGCGCTCCTTTCGAGCTTGGTCGTGTCATCTGCAAAGGCTTGATCAGTGAAGATTTGCGGCCGGGTCTGCCGCATCAGTTGCGAAATCGCTTTCGCGTCGGCATCGCCATCGCCAAGCGCATTGGCGATCGCGGCATAGTCGGCTTCGGATTTGTGCTGGTTGAGCTTGAAGCTGCCTTCGACCTCTTCAACCGTCATGACCAGACCCACGATCGCCTTCTTCATCGCCTCGAGTCGCCCTGCCGTCATCTTCGCCGAGGTCCAGGGCTTCTTCGGCAGCAGCCAGTCCTCGAACTTGGCACTGAGCGTGTCGATCTGCACCGCGAGCTCCGCGTCCGACAAGACCCGCACCGGCCCGGTCAGATGCACCGACTGGTAGAGCCAGGTCGGCACCTGGTCCGGTGAGACGTACCAATCCGGCGATACATAGGCATCCGGGCCATTGATCGCGAGGAGCCACGACGTGGACCCGTCCGCAAGCTTTACCAGCGGATTGTGACGGGCAACATGAAAGGCCGCGTGCGGCGTGCCGTCATCGGCATAGGTCAGATAGAACGGCAGTGAGGACGCGACCGGCTTTTTGCCGTCGAAGGCGCACATGGTCGCAAAGCCGCGCTCATCCGCGAATTTGAGGCTCGCGGCGCGGTCCTGCTTGAAGAGGGGTGGCGTGTACATCGTGGTCTCCTGCTGGGGCTCCTTGTGGGGGCCGCCGGATCAGATCGCGCTGACAGGAGAGAGAATGCCGCGGATCGGGTCCAGCGGCAAAGACGATGATCTCAAACGCGATCGACCGCCCAAACCGCTAAAATGCGGCGGCGGCGACGGGCGAACAGAATGGTCGCGGCGTTGATCATGGCGCGCGGCTATAAAGCCGGTCGGTTCTCCGGTCAAGCCAAAACTGCGGCGACAAGGTTGCCAATAGGTGGCCGCGCAACCCAGGCTAAATTGGAGGTTGCGACGAAATTTCCCTGAGGCGACGGTCCCGAGAACGACGGATGCCAAGCGCATCAAACCCATGCGTTCGACGACGTGCTGCAAGGCTTGAGGACGGCTAACCGCAATATTCTCTACGGCGTTTGCCGAGCTTCGTTGTGGTGCCTTATGACCTCCTCGATAATGAACTTGAGGAACTTCTCCGCAAAAGCTGAATCCAGATTGGCGGCATCGGCAAGTCGCCGAAGTCTGGATATCTGCTCTGCCTCCCTGCCTGGATCTGCCGCCGGTAAGCCGCTCGTTGCCTTGAGCTCTCCAACCAGACGGGTGCATTTAAAGCGCTCCGCGAGCATGTAGATCAAAGCTGCGTCAATGTTATCGATACTCTGACGCAGCCTGATAAGAGCCTCCGGTAGATCTGCTCTGTCGCTCATCCGGCATTTACTCCCTCGGACCATAGCGTAGACGATCAAAATCTCGCGCCACAACTTCTGGATTCCCCGATGCGCAATTGCGCATCTGAGGCTCGCTCGCTTTCCGCGAGCGCCCCGGAATGACGGCGGAGAGATTGCGCCTCATACCAGGCGCCAGATCCATTCCATGATCCGCGCCATCACATCGCCGAACAACAGCAACGCCGCCGCCCATACCAGCGCCGAGATGAAATTGGCGGCCTGAAAGCTCCAATACGGCATCTCGAAAATGCCTGCGGCAAGCGGCACTGAGGCGCGCAAGGGGCCGAAGAAGCGGCCGATGAAGATGCTCGGCACGCCCCAGCTCCTGACGAACGCCTCGCCGCGCGGCAAGATCTCCGGGTAGCGCGACAACGGCCACATCTGCGCGACCTGCTCCTTGTAGCGGAACCCGAACCAGTAGGAGACCCAGTCGCCGAGCGCAGCGCCGATCGCTCCCGCAATCCAGACTGGGTAGAAGCTGATGCCGCTCACCCCGATCAGGGCGCCGATCGCAACCAGTGCGCCCCAAGCCGGGATCAGAAGCGAGATGAAGGCGAGCGATTCACCGAACGCCAAAAGGAACACGATCGGTGCTGCCCAGATCTGGTGAACACGCACGAATTCGGTCAGTGCGTGCGCAAACTGCTCCATACTCAAAAATGCCTTCCCCGCCCCGCCGCGCGTCCTTGATCGTGAAAAGGACTGGTAAGCCAACGCCTTGCGTGACATCAAGTCACAAAGACCGGCTCGGTACGGGCCACGATGTCAAATTGCCGGGAACAAAGGGCCGGGGCGGCGTAAAATCGCCGGGATTGGCTCGCAACGACACCGGCGACCGGTCCAACGGTCACTTTTTCAGGCCAGCCGTGGCATAGTCGGCCTAACCGATTCGCCGCCTTCGCGGCCCTCAAAACGCATCAAGATATATGTCCAAGCAGTTGAAAACCAAAGCAAAAGACGACCTGTTCGGCGCCAATGAGCCAAAGCCCCGCGCACCCGCCAAGGCGGCGTCGCGTGCGGGCGGCGGCGAGGCCGACTACACCGCGGCCGACATCGAGGTGCTGGAGGGTCTGGAACCGGTCCGGCGCCGGCCCGGCATGTATATCGGCGGCACCGACGAGAAGGCGCTGCATCACCTCTTCGCCGAAGTCATCGACAACTCGATGGACGAGGCGCTGGCCGGGCACGCGACCTTCATCGGGGTCGATTTGAGCGCGGACGGTTTTCTCACCGTCACCGACAACGGTCGCGGCATCCCGGTCGATCCTCATCCGAAGTTTCCGAAGAAGTCGGCGCTCGAAGTCATCATGTGCACGCTGCATTCGGGCGGCAAGTTCGACAGCAAGGTCTATGAGACCTCGGGCGGTCTGCACGGCGTCGGTATCTCCGTCGTCAACGCCCTCTCCTCCCTTCTCGAGGTCGAAGTCGCGCGCAGTCAGAAACTCTATCGCATGACGTTCGAGCGCGGGCACCCGAAGGGCAAGCTCGAGGATCTCGGCAAGATCAACAACCGCCGCGGCACGCGCGTGCGCTTCAAGCCGGACACCGACATCTTCGGCGCCAAGGCCGCGTTCAAGCCGCAGCGTCTGTTCAAGATGACGCGCTCGAAGGCGTATCTGTTTGGCGGCGTCGAGATCCGCTGGAATTGCGCGCCCGAGCTCTTGAAGGGCGTCGAGGACGTGCCGGCGGAAGCGACGTTCCACTTCCCAGGCGGGTTGAAGGATTATCTCGCCGCCGCAATCCACGCCGACACGCTGGTGCATCCCGATATCTTCTCCGGCAAGTCAGGCCGCAACGGCGCGCACGGCGCCTGTGAGTGGGCTGTGGCATGGACTGCGGACGCCGACGGCTTCCTGTCCTCTTACACCAACACCGTGCCGACGCCCGATGGCGGCACGCACGAATCCGGCTTGCGCAGCGCGCTGTTGCGCGGCCTGAAGGATCACGCCGAGCGCGTCGGCCAGGGCAAGCGCGCGGCCTCCGTCACCTCGGAAGACGTGATGGTGGGCGCGGCCGTGATGCTCTCGGTGTTCGTGCGCGAGCCTGAATTCCAGGGCCAGACCAAGGATCGTCTCGCCACCGCCGAAGCGCAGCGCATCGTCGAGCAGGCGATGAAGGACCCGTTCGATCACTGGCTCTCCGGCAATCCGAACCAGGCCAACAGGCTGCTCGACTTCGTGATTGATCGCGCCGAGGAACGCCTGCGCCGCCGTCAGGAGAAAGAGACCGCGCGCAAGACGGCCGGCAAGAAGCTGCGCCTGCCCGGCAAGCTTGCCGACTGCACCGAGCCCGGCACCGCAGGCTCCGAACTCTTCATCGTCGAGGGCGACTCGGCCGGCGGCAGCGCCAAGCAGGCGCGCGATCGGGCCACACAGGCGATCCTGCCGCTGCGTGGCAAGATCCTCAACGTCGCCTCCGCCGGCAAGGACAAGCTGATGGCAAACGCCCAGCTCTCGGATCTTGTGCAAGCGATTGGCTGCGGCATGCTCGCAAGCTATCGCGAGGAAGACCTTCGCTATCAGCGCATCATCATCATGACGGACGCCGACGTCGACGGCGCCCATATCGCATCGTTGCTGATCACCTTCTTCTATCAGCAGATGCGGCCGCTAATCGACCAGGGCCACCTCTTCCTCGCGGTGCCACCGCTCTACAAGCTCACTCACGGCACCAAGTCCGTCTACGCCCGCGACGACGCGCACAAGGAAGCGCTAATCAAGAGCGAGTTCAACGCCAACGCCAAGGTCGAGGTGAGCCGCTTCAAAGGCCTTGGCGAGATGATGCCGGCGCAGCTCAAGGAAACCACCATGGACCCGGCACGGCGGACGCTCCTCAAGGTGGTCCTGCTTGCCGACGACCGCGACACCACGGCCGATTCGGTCGAACGGCTGATGGGCACGAAGGCGGAGGCACGATTTGCCTTCATTTCGGACAAGGCCGAATTCGCCAGCGAGGACATGCTGGACGTGTGAGTCCAGCTTCCATCTCTCAAATCATTGATATTACAATAGTATTTTTCTCGACCGGAGGGCGCAGCCGAAGTGTGTCCTCCGTACAACTGCGGAGGCTTTTCCGGCTGTTGTGTCCGCCCCGCAACAGCTTTTTCGCAACAAGCCGCTATAGTTCGGGCATCAGATTTGACTTGGAACGGCGCTCGCGCCTCGTACGCAGACCAAAGTTGGGGATTTGGATAATGAAAAAGATTGCACTCGCTCTGACGGCGGTCGTTGCGATGACCGGTGCGGCCTCCGCGGCTGACCTGGCTGCGCGGCCCTACACCAAGGCTCCGGTGGTTGCGGCCCCGATCACCAGCTGGACCGGCTGCTATCTCGGCGGCGGCGGCGGCGCCGCGATGACCAACAACGACAGCAACCTCTACGATCCCGTGGCCGGCGTTGCTCTCACCAGCAATGTCACCACTGGCGCGCGGGGTTGGTTCGGCACCGTTCAGGGTGGCTGCGATTACCAGTTTCAGAACTGGGTGGTCGGCGCCTTCGCCGATTACGACTTCATGGACGTCCATGGCGATACGGCGCTCTTCCCCGGCCTCAGCGGCCAGCAGAAGCAGGACTGGCAGTGGGCCGTCGGCGGCCGCGTCGGCTACCTCATTCTGCCGCAGCTCCTGACCTACGTCTCGGGCGGCTATACCCAGGCGCACTGGAAGGATACGACCCTGAACGCCTTGGGCTTCGGTCCCGTCCTCACCTCGCCCGGCTTCACCAAGAGCGGCTGGTTCATCGGCACCGGCGACGAATACGCTCTGACGACCTTCCTGCCCGGCCTGTTCTGGAAGACCGAGTATCGTTACTCCGAGTTCGACCGGCAGAACGGACCGATCAACGACACTGCCGGAGTTTTCACCGGCATCAACTCGACCCAGAAGCTCCGCGAGCACAGCGTGCGCAGCGAGCTGGTCTACCGCTTCAACTGGGGCGGTCCGCTGGTCGCCAAGTACTGATCTGAAATTCGACATCGACTTCGAAAGCCCCGGCATCGTCCGGGGCTTTTTCGTTGTGGCCTCCCCCCGTCAGCAGGGGTCGCCCCGCGCTGCCGCCCAAGTCTTGATCCGTCGTTTCAGGACGTGAAGTCGTGTTGCGTGTGTGTCCGCATAGCAACAGCATTTTCCCGGGAACCCGCTATAAGCAACCCATCGGTTGAATCGTTTGGGGCACTCGCGCTCCTTGGCTAGGGGTTGGAATTCGAAATGAAGAAGTTTGTGCTTGCTTTCACGGCGATCGTGGCAGTTACGGGCGCGGCCTCGGCGGCTGACCTGGGCGCGCGGACCTACACCAAGGCGCCGGTTGCAGCTCCGGTCGCGAACTGGACCGGCTGCTACGTCGGTGCCGGCGGCGGCGGCGCGATGACCAATAACGACCACAACGACACCTTCCCCGCGGGCTTTGTCCCTCCGGGCGGCCCGAACACCACAGGCGGTGCGCGCGGCTGGTTCGGCACCGTTCAAGGTGGCTGCGATTATCAGTTTGCCGGCACCAACTGGCTGGTTGGCGGCTTCGCGGATGCCGATTTCATGGACGTAAGGGGCGACTTGGGTGTCGGCGGGAGCATCCCACCGCTCTCGACCGGTAGCCAGAAGCAGGACTGGCAGTGGGCCGCCGGCCTGCGCGTTGGCTACCTCGTCCTTCCGCAATTGCTGACCTATGTGTCGGGTGGTTACACCCAGGCGCATTGGAAGGACACCACCTTGACGTCGTTCCGGGGCACGTCGGTAACCTTGCCTGGCGCAACCAGGGGCCGGCTGGTTCATCGGCACCGGCGACGAATACGCCCTCACCGGCTTCCTGCCCGGCCTGTTCTGGAAGACCGAGTATCGCTACTCTGAATTCGACCGCGTCAACTCGAACATCGACTATACGAATTTCGGTGGCCCGACGACCGGCTTCGGCGTGACCCAGAAATTCCGCGAGCACAGCGTGCGCAGCGAGCTGGTCTACCGCTTCAACTGGGCCGGCCCGGTCGTCGCGAAGTACTGATCTGATCTCGATACGAGAGTCTCAAAAGCCCCGGCATCGTCCGGGGCTTTTTCGTTGTGGGGCTGCTTGGCACAGACGGTGAGTCGGCGCACATCGACCGTCTACCTTTCCAACTCGGCTACCCAATCGCTCTCCAGCATGCGTGTCGATCGTCGATCGCCAATGCCTCGGCGCGGCAAGACGTGGTTTTACGCGCCGGGGTGTTGCTAAACGCTCGGTTCGATTGGCGTTGGCGGCACTGGAGGGTGCTGAATCGGCAACACCTGTGCGCAATACTCCACTGAGTTCGCCACAGACCAATCGAACGTCGCCACAGAACAAGACGACAAGATGCGCGGCGATTATTCCCGATCTTGCGCCGAACACGCCGGCCGCACGTTTTGGGACGCGAATCTGCTCGCGTTAGGGCTTGGAGAGGGGTTGGAGATTGGCATGAAGAAATACCTGTTTGCACTCACGGCAGTGGCCGCAATGATTGGCTCCGCCTCGGCGGCTGACTTGGGGGCACGGCCCTACACCAAGGCGCCGGTGGCTGCTGCTCCGGTCGCCAACTGGACCGGCTGCTACATCGGTGGTGGCGGCGGCGGCGGCCTGCTCAACCAAAACACCCGTGAGTTCACCTTGGCAGGAGCTGCTGACTCCGCCGTCTGGGCAAACTCAGGTGGAAAGGGTTGGTTCGGGACTGTCGGTGGCGGTTGTGATTACCAGTTCGCGCTTGGCAACTGGAATATGGTCGTCGGAGCGTTGGCCGACTATGACTTTTCCGATATTCACGGCACGCGCAACGCCTCGATCGGAACTTGGCCGTACTTCGGGGAGGAGAAGCTTGACCAATCCTGGTCCGTTGGCGGCCGCTTCGGCTGGCTGGTGACGCCGAACCTGCTGACCTACTTCAGTGGCGGTTATACTCAGGCACATTTCACTGGCTACAACCTCACCCGGAATGTCGTTCCGACCCCGGCACCATTCTTTGGTGTGAACTCGCGCTGGCGGGACGGCTGGTTCATCGGCAGCGGTGTCGAATATGACCTGGGCTGGATTCCGGGCCTGAAGTGGAACACCGAATATCGGCTATCGGAGTTCAACACCGAGCGCGACACGTACTACGTGTATGGCACGACCACTCCGGCTGGATACACCGACTCTCACAAATATGTTCAGACGATCCGAAGCACGCTGGTCTACCAGTTTAACTGGGGTGGCCCGGTGGTCGCGAAGTACTGATCCGGTCATCATACGAGGTTCAAAGCCCCGGCACTGCCCGGGGCTTTTTTCTTTCGGCATTCGATTCCGCACGCTTGCGTTCGGCGCCTCGCAGGCATCCTCGAGCTGCGTCTCGATCGCGCCGAAACGGCATGCGTGATCACCTCGCGCGTCGCGATATGACATCGCCTCGCCCGACGCCCGATTGATAGACCCCCTCTTCTCGTCACTCCGTCAGCCCGGCGGCCATTGTCTGCGCACCAAAGCTACGGCTAGTCTGGCTCCAAGGTTTTCGCGACCGCCGGCATCGTCGATGCTGCAGCGCGACAGAAGCAGGCCGATCGGAGGGACGCATGCGCAGATTTCTGCTGACCGCAGGCCTGTTGGCGACTGCCCTCGGCCTGATCTGGATCGGACAGGGCACGGGCACGTTTCCGTGGCCGAGATCGAGCTTCATGGTCAACCAGCTGCAATGGGCCGGCTATGGCGCGGCCATGGCCGGGTTCGGGCTGGTCCTGATCTGGGAAAGCAGCCAGTAGAGCATGATCCGGAAAAGTGTGGAGCGGTTTTCCCTCCCAACAAACGCGGAACGCGATTGCGCGGAGATCATGCTCAAACAACAACCTAAAGCGCGATGACGATTCATCCCAATCTCATCGCTTTAGAAGAAACCCAACAAGAAAAGGACATCACAGCATGACATCCAGCCGGTTCGATCTCCGCGGCAAGGTCGCGATCGTCACGGGAGGCAATGGCGGCATCGGGCTCGGCATGGCCCGGGGGCTTGCCGATGCCGGCGCCGACATCGCCGTGGTCGGTCGCAACGAAGCAAAGTCGAAAGCGGCGGTCGAGGATCTCCGCCAGCGCGGCGTCAGGGCGATCGCGGTCGCGACCGACGTCACCGACAAGGCCGCGGTGGAGGCGATGGTCGCGCGTGTCGCGAAGGAGTTCGGCCGCATCGACGTCCTCGTCAACAATGCCGGCATGAGCATCCGCAAGCCGCCACACGAGCTCGAACTCGAGGAATGGAACAAGGTGATCGACACCAACCTCACCAGCGCCTTCGTGTGCTCGAAGGCGGCCTATCCCGCGCTGAAGGCGTCGGGCCGCGGCAAGGTGATCAATATCGGCTCGATGATGTCGATCTTCGGCGCGAGCTTCGCGCCGGCCTATGCGGCCAGCAAGGGCGGCATCGTGCAGTTCACGCGCGCCTGCGCCAATGCCTGGGCGGCGGACAACATCCAGGTCAACGCCATCCTGCCCGGCTGGATCGACACCGATCTCACCCGCGGCGCTCGTCAGCAGGTGACAGGACTCCATGAGCGCGTACTCGCCCGCACACCCGCGGGGCGCTGGGGCCACATAGACGACTTCGCCGGCATCGCGGTGTTTCTCGCCTCACCCGGATCCGATTTCGTCACGGGCACCGCGATTCCCGTCGATGGGGGCTTTTCGGTGATGGGCTGAGACCGCGCCGGGTATGAAAAAAGCCCCAGCCATGGCTGGGGCTTTTCCAAGAGAGCCTCGATCAATCCGGCATCAGTATCTCGCGACCACCGGACCACCAAAGTGGTAGTTGATCTTGACCCGCGCCACCTGCTCGCGGTCGTCAAATCGGGCGGTGCTCGCATTGAAGAAGAACCCGGTGCCCGCCGGCAGTGTCAGCGTTGTCCTGCCAAGGTCGACATAAAGGTATTCGGCCCCGACCGACCAGTTCCTCGCGAATAGCCACTCGACGCCCGCACCCACGGTCCAACCAACCCGCGTTGTGTCGTCGCTGACCGTGCGACATGTTCCCGAGGGAGCCACTGGACAAGCCACACCTGGAGCAAGAACTTCCGTCATCGAGTGCTTCACATCACCAACGGCGAGACCGCCGGTTGCGTATAGCAACCAGTTGCCGCCGGTGTAGCCGATACGGCCACGGAAAGTCCCGAGGGGACCCTGCTCAGACCTGAAGTAGGCGGTGTCCGCGGCAACACTGCCCATGGGAGCTCCGGCCGCGGGGTTGGCCCCGAAACGGACGAATGAATGCTGGATGAGTTGTTGCCAGGCACCATCGCCCTCGACACCGAAGACCCAGCTACCGGTCTGCCAATTGTAACCAATCTGCGCGCCGCCGATGAAGCTGCTTGGACGCGAGCAGTCGGTCGAGAGATCGAAGGGATTGGCGCCCACGAGAACAGGGGCAGCTACGCCTGCGGGCGCACCACAAGACGTGAAGGTATTGCCGGGCGTCGTGAACGGCATATCGTAGGTGAGCTGGTTGTCCGACCACGCACCGCCGAGATTGCCACCGACATAGAAGCCGGTCCATGTCCAGACTTCCGGGATCGGTATCGGCGGCGCCTTGACGGCCATGTCTGCCGCCGAAGCGGTTCCGACGATCCCTGCGGTAAAGAGTGATGCTGCGAGCGCCCAGCCCAACCTGTGCTTCATATTAATCCCCGTGCAAAATACTTGATGAAAGAACAGTTCCAATTCCGCGAAAAAGATACCCTGCGGGACATGCGCAAACGAGTTGGAACCCGGAACACAGGCTCATCCTGTTCCGCTTTTCCCGACGACGTTGCAGGCCGGCAACATTTGGAAATGAAACAGCGGTAAAATGTGATGCATAGGTCAACATCACAGACGCACATTGCGTCCTTGCCCCACGAAAAAAGCCCAGGCTGACGCCGGGGCTTCGCGTTTCGTCTGGAGAGACTGAGTCTCAGTAGCGCGCGATGACCGGCGCGTCGAACTTGTAGCTTGCGCGCACCACCGCCCACTGAATGTCGCGCGGCTTGGCGTCGAAGGTGTAAGTTCCCGCGGCCGTGCCGGCGAGCTGATAGGTCTGGCTCGTGAAGGCGGCGTAGTTGTACTCGACACCGACGATCCAGTTGCGGGTGATGCCGTACTCCCAGCCGGCGCCGACGGTCCAGCCGCTGGCCCAGTGGGTCTGGCCACCCGAGCCGGTGAACGGCGCAACGGCGTCGGACACGGACAGGCGATTGTTCGCGCCGGCATAGCCGCCCTTGATGTAGAACAGGTTGTTCTGCACGGCGTAGCCGGCACGACCGACGATCGTTGCCAGCACGTTGGTGCGCCAGCTGAACACGTCGTCACCGGCGCCGAACGCCGTGTTCACGACGGTGCCGTGGTTGTCGAGCCCGGCGATCGTGCCTTCGAGGCCGAACACGTAGTTGCTGGCCTGCCAGTTGTAGCCGATCTGCGCGCCGCCGATCAGGCCCGAGCCGCGCTGGCGATAGCCCTCGCCCGGCGCGAGGTCGCCGAACACAGTGGTGTTCGCGCTGTTGATGAACTGCTGATTGGTCCAGGCGCCACCGATGTGCCCGCCGACATAGAACCCCGTCCAGTTGAAGAGCGGCTCGATATAGGCCGGAGCCTTCGTGTAGGGCCGCGCGGCGAGATCGGCGGCGGAAACGTGACCTGCTGCGACGAGCGCGCTGGTGCAGGTGAAGGCGGCAATCAACTTGGAACGCATGGTACAACCCCTTTTCCTCGGATGGGGCGCACGCTCACAGACAGTTCTTACTAAAATTGGAATCAACGAAGTTAAGCAGCGCGATTGGCTTTCGCGCGCCTCGAATCCGATTGTGCTGTTGCACACGCGCAACGCGCATGATGCGACTTAACGCGCCATTATCCCTACCGAACCGTTGCACATCGAAGCAGCGCGATCACGATGCGCGAGCGACTGGCGAATGCACGTGCTCGGGCCGTACACCGATCGCGATGAAGCGCGCGGGAATTTTCTGGAGCCACGGCAGTGCCGTGACCAGGCGCACGATCAGCGGAGCCTTCATGGGCTGATTGCCGGGTCTGAGCGCACCGCTGATGATGTTGTTCTGCACGACGATCTGCATCCGCTGCGTCATCTTCACCGGAAACTCGCGCCGGCGACGCACGCTATCGAGCTCTTCCTCGGACGGACAGCCGTTCCGGATCTTCTCGGCGAGCAGATTGGCGGTCGCGACCGCATCCTGGACCGCGAGATTGACGCCGACGCCGCCGACCGGCGACATCGCATGCGCGGCATCCCCGATGCAGAGCAGGCCCGGCTGCGTCCAGCGCATCATGCGGTTGATCGCGACGGTGAGCAGCTTGACGTCGTCCCAGCTCTTCACGTCGGAGATGCCGGATGACAGGATCGGCGCCATACGGACGACGTCGTCCAGCAGCGCCTGCAGCCCCCTCGCCTTCACCGCCTCATATTGTCCCTTGGCGATGACATAGGCGCATTGCCAGTACTCGCCGCGATCGAAGGTGACCATCATCTTGCCGGGCTCGACGCGTGCGAACACGTTCTCGGTCTCGTTCGGCCGCCGTCCGGCGCGAAACCACAACACGTCCATCGGCGCGCCGATCTCCTCGACCGCAAGGCCCGCGCGCTGGCGCACCGTCGAATGACGGCCGTCGCAGGCGACGGTCAGATCCGCCCCGATGTCGATCGGCCCCTCCGGCGTCGTCGCGCGCACGCCGGCGATCGTCTCGCCGCGTCGGATCAGGTCGGTTGCCTCCGTGCTCATCATCACCCTGAGCGAGGGAAAGCGCTGGCCGCTCTCACGCAGGAAATTCAAGAAATCCCATTGCGGCATGAAGGCGATGAAGGGGTATTTGGTGTCGAGCCGGCGGAGATCAGCAACGCGCACCGGCGCGCCGCCGAACATGCCATCCAGCGTCTGCAAGCGCTGATGCGGCAGCTTTAAAAAGCCGTCGATCAGGCCGAGTTCGTCCATAACCTGGAGCGTCGAGGGATGCACGGTGTCGCCGCGAAAATCGCGGAAGAAGTCCGCGTGCTTCTCCAGCACCACGACATCGATGCCGGCGCGCCCCAGGAGATAACCGAGCATCATCCCGGCCGGCCCGCCGCCGACGATGCAGCAGCGGACTTTCATGGAGCGCGCTGCGTGTTGATCCGATGTGGCTGTGTCCATGACCCGGCTCTCACTGCACGTCGATCCGCAACGAGGATTGTAGCGCCAGCCTATGTCCGTGGCATAATCGAATTGGTGCGAACTCGACCGTCATGCCCCGCGAAAGCGGGGCATCCAGTATTCCAGAGGCGTGGAGGTTACGACAACCGCCGCGGCGTACTGGATCGCCCGGTCGAGCCGGGCGATGACGACTGAGTATGAGGCTGCAATGCGAAGTCTCAGCCGATCATCGAGCACCAAACTCAATTATTACTGCGGTTCGCCGAGCGAAAACTCTTGATCTCCGACACGCTGCCGTCGCGATAGGTCAGTTCCACCGACACGACCTGCGTTGACGGCGCGAGCTTCATGTAGAGCGGCATGCCGGCGGAGATCGCGGTCGGATCGCGCATGTCGCAAGGAGGCATCTTCAGGACCTGGTTGGGGACTGCAGTGTCGATGCCGATGCGCACCTCGCGGATGGCGCAGCGGTAGGACACGAGGTGCGTGTAATAGACCAGTAGCCCGTTGAACTCGCGGAACGACAGCCAGCTCGTCGCGGTCATGTCGAGGATCTTGCGCTGGTCGCGGAGCAGTGCGGGCTCGGGATCGAACTTGATCGGGAACGGGCCCTGCATGTCGCCGGAGGCATCGACGTAGCGGACCTCGATGGTGCCGGCCTGCGCATCCGGCGGCAGCTCGATCGACGGGTTCGGCAGCCGCTTGCGGGTGCGCGGGTCGAGCGTGTCGATGAAGCCTGTCTCGCGGAAGTCGCCGTTGCCCGCCATTCGCCAGGAGATGCCGAGGGTGGGATCAGCGAAGGAGAACGTCACGCTCCAGCCGCTGTTGTGGCGCGAGAAGCTCGCGATCGGCGCGTTGGTGGCGTCCTCCTTCGGCACGCGCGGCACCGAGACCGGCGGCAGCGCCGCGACCTTCTGAGGGGGCGGATCGGCCGGCCGCGCCGCGGCATCGGCCGCAGCCTTGGCCGCGCCGCTCAGGAAGACGTCGTCGACCATCTGGTCGAAATAGACCGGCACCTGCTTGTGCTTGACGGTGTCGGCCATTTCGCTGACCGCCCGTCGCGTGTGCTGCGCGACCTGCACGAGGTTCATGCCGGGCTGGAGGAGCTCCTTGGAGAAGGTTCGCGTGAACACCGAATTGGGATTGGCGTCATCATTCGACAGACGATCGAGCGCGGTCTGGCGCGGGCCGGCGGAGAACACCGAGAACACGCCCTCCGGCAATTGCGTCATCGGGGCGAGCCCGCCGCCGCCGGCAACCGCGCGCGTGCCGCTCCGTTCGAACGGATTGTTGCGGCAGGCGTCGAACACCAGGATCGAGGTGCGGGCCTTCTTGTTCTGGAGGCGCTCGATGATGCGGTCGGCAAGGATGGAGGAATCGCGCACCAGCTCTTCCTGGCCTTCGGTCGCCGCCGGCACGTCGGTCGGCAGCAGATAGTTCTGGCCCGCGATCTCGAAACCGTGGCCGGCATAGAAGAAGAACGCGGTGTCGCCGGGCTCGATCGCCCTGTCGAAGGCGAGCAGCGTCTCGGTGAACTGCTGGCGATTCTGGTTCTCGGCCACCATCACGGAGAAGCCGAGCTGCTTGAGCGTATCGCCCATGGTGCGGGCGTCGTTGACGGCCTTGAGCAGTTTTGGAACATTCCGGTAGTCGTTGTTGCCGACCACGAGCGCGACGCGCTTTTCGGCATGTGCGGGCACCGTGAGCGCCGTCAGACTGGCGGCGATGCAAAGGGCCGCCAAAACCGAGAGAAGCCTGCGCGTCATCGAAAATCCCCCGTTTGCAGGAAGGTTGCCTGGAACTCCTGCGGCCGCTGATGTCATAGTCGGCTGAGCCATGGCAGGGGTTCAACAGGCCCAGGAACGCTGCCACGGAATGGCCGATGAGCCATCTGTCCTATGGCAGGCAACACCGGAATCTGCTTCTTCTTAACTTCTAGTGCCTGTCTACCCAAGGATCTTCCGTGTATCGCTGGTGCACCGACGAGGTCGAGCCGCAGGACCGCTTCGACTATTGGCGAGAGGTGCGCGCCAAGGGGCTGTTCGGCGTCACCGCGGAACTCGCGCGGGAGCATCGCGCGGATTTCTCCGGCGAGTTCTCGCTCCGGCGGGTCGGCGGCGCCGGCCTCGTCGAGCTCAAGGCCTCGCCCTACCAGGTCGAGCGCAGCAAGGCCGACATTGCGGACGCGGCCAGTGACAGCATCTGCGTCTACCAGCAACTCGGCGGCGGCGGCTGGTTCGGCGGCATGCGCAGCAACGACGACTTTGCGATCGAAAATGGCAGGTTTGCCACCAGCCATACCGACCTGCCCTACCGCACTGTACCGCTCGGCGCTGCCGGGTTCCACCTGAGGATCCTGAAGATCCCCGTGGCCGGCATCCCCGGGCAGGACAGGCGTGTTCGCGACCTCACGGCGAAGCCGTTCGACGACCCCGCGCTGGCCCCTCTGCTGGATGCCGCCTTTGCCGAGCTCGGCGAACTGGCCGGCGAGCACGGGGCTGCACACGCCAAGCCGCTGGTGGAGGCGCTGGCCTGTCTCGCCTTGATCGAGCGCGGCATCGTCAGGCCCGGGGGCCGCCGCGGACAATACGCGCTGCGGGTTGGCCGCCTCTCGCTGGCGCGCCGCCTGATCGCCCGCCATTTGAACGATCCCCGATTGTCCCCGGCGATGGTCGCCGACTGGCTCGGCGTGTCCCTGCGTCACCTCCACATGCTGTTCGAAATGGCGGAGAAGAGCTTCTCCCAGACCGTGACCGAGCAACGCCTGGCGCAAAGCCGCCGCCTCTTGCGCGAGGCGCCGGAGCGGCTGATTGCCGACGTCGCCACCGCCTGCGGCTTCGAAAGCCTTGCGACCTATTACCGGGTCTTCAACGCAGCCTACGGGCTGCCGCCGGGCGATTTCCGGGCCCAGGAAGCTGCGGCGGACAAGGTTACCGGAGGCTGACCCCGGACGGCCGGGGGAAGAAAAACCCGAGCCAAGCCCGCAATTTGAGCAAAAACGCTAGGTTTTTAAGAGCCTTCCCGCGCCTGCTGCATTGACTTTGGTCGATTCCCCCCTATGTTCCGGGGCGACGCGGCTCGGTATCGAAACGCGATTCCTGAGCTTGGCGCTTTGTTCGCGTAAGTCAGCACCCCCAGCTTCTCTGAGAGCGCGCCGTTTCGGGGTGGAACGCGACAGCCTTAATTACCCTCGATTCCGAACGGCGGTTTCGACTAGAGGCTCAATGTCCTTTTCAAATCTCGGACTATCCGAAAAAGTCCTCGCCGCAGTGGCGGCCACCGGTTACACCAACCCCACCCCCATTCAGGAACAGGCGATCCCCCACGTCCTCGCACGCAAGGACGTGCTCGGCATCGCCCAGACCGGCACCGGCAAGACCGCGGCCTTCGTGCTGCCGATGCTCACCATCCTCGAAAAGGGTCGCGCCCGGGCACGCATGCCGCGCACCCTGATCCTCGAGCCGACCCGAGAGCTCGCAGCCCAGGTCAAGGAGAACTTCGACCGCTACGGCGCCGGGCAGAAGCTCAACGTAGCGCTCCTGATCGGCGGCGTCTCCTTCGGCGACCAGGATGCCAAGCTGATGCGCGGCGTCGACGTGCTGATCGCGACCCCCGGCCGATTGCTCGACCATACCGAGCGCGGCGGTCTCCTGCTTACCGGCGTCGAGCTGCTCGTCATCGACGAAGCCGACCGCATGCTGGACATGGGCTTCATTCCCGACATCGAGCGCATCTGCAAGCTCGTCCCCTTCACGCGGCAGACGCTGTTCTTCACCGCGACGATGCCGCCGGAGATCCGGCGCATCACCGAGGCCTTCTTGCACAATCCGCAGAAGGTCGAGGTGTCCAAGCCCGCCACCACCGCCGTTACCGTCACGCAGTCCCAGGTCCCCGCCGGACGCGAGGCGCATGAGAAGCGCGAGCTGCTTCGCCGCCTGTTGCGCGAGGCCAAGGATCTCAAGAACGCGATCATCTTCTGCAATCGCAAGCGCGAGGTCGCGATCGTTCACAAATCGCTCCAGAAGCACGGCTTCAGCGTCGGTGCGTTGCACGGCGACATGGACCAACCGGCCCGCATGGCGGCGCTGGATCAGTTCCGCAAAGGCGAGCTGCCGCTGCTGGTCGCCTCCGACGTCGCCGCCCGCGGCCTCGATATCCCCGAGGTCAGCCACGTCTTCAATTTCGACGTCCCCCATCATCCCGACGATTACGTTCACCGCATCGGCCGTACGGGGCGCGCCGGCCGCACCGGTACCGCGATCTCGATCGTGACGCCGCTCGACCAGAAGTCGATGGCCGCGATCGAAAAGCTGATCGGCCAGAACATTCCGCGCGCCGAAGGCGAGTTCGAGGTCCACAGCGAGTCCGCCGAGCCAGGCGAGCGTTCGCGCGAGCCGCGTGGCCGGGAGCGGTCCCGCGGCGGGCGCGCTAAGTCGCGCCGCGGTCATGAGCAGCGTGGTGACTCGCGACACGCCTCGGACGCAAGGCCAGCAGCGGAAGCCAGGCCCGCACGCGAGCCAAAGCCTTCACGCGAGCCGAAGCCTGCGCGCGAAGCAAGGCACGCCGCCGAGCCTCGTCACGGCTCGCGCCAGCAGGCCAATACGTCGCATGTGCCTTCGATCGGCCGGCCCGAGCCGCGCCGTCCGCAACGCGAGGCCGACAGCGAGCCCGGCGATCATTCGCATCTTCCGGCGTTCCTGTTGCGACCCGTCCGCTCCCCCGCCGGCGCCTGAGGCGCGCTGCGCTTCAGGTCATTTGAGGATGATCTTCGCACAAAGGCGTTACGCGTTTGTCGCGACGGAAAACCGCTGCACGCTTTGCGCGAACGGCCCTTTGGATTCGGATCTTGCTCTGGGAACGGCCGTTTACCGGCCGTTCAGAATCGTCCTTTAGCTTCACGCCATAATTTAAGCATTGCTGTAGTCGGCGGCGCACCGGCTGCTTTGGGGATGTTCTGTGGTCAAGGTACTCGACGAACACGAACGCACGATGGCGTTCGCCGAGGTGGCTCTCGGTCAGATCCGATCGCTGAGGCAGACCGCAATTCCCCGCAACTACGAGATCTGGTACGTCTACGCCACCGGCTACAACGCCCCGCTGAACAAGATCATCAACGAGACGCTGGCACGCAACGGCAAGCTGACCGAAGCCGATCTCGAACAGATTTACGAGACCTACCTCTCCCACATCAAGACCACCGACCGCATCGACAAGGTCGGCGCGCGCGTCATCGGCGAGATCGACGACGTGATGAAGGTGCTGACCGAAGCGCTCAGCATGTCCGCCTCCTATGACGCGAGCCTGTCGGCCGCCACCGAAAGGCTGTCGACGGCCGAGAACCGCGACCAGATCAAGGCGATCGTGGAGACGCTGCTCCGTGCGACGCGCGACATGCGCGAGACCAACAAGGCGCTGGAGGACCGGCTGACCTTGTCCACGAACGAGATCAGCAATCTCCAGCAGAGCCTCGAGGCGATTCGCGCCGAGAGCCTCACCGATCCCCTCACCGGCCTCGGCAACCGCAAATATTTCGACCGCATGATCGGCATGGCCGTGCAGAACGCGCTCGCAAGCGGCGAGCCGCTGTCGCTGCTGCTGTTCGACATCGACCACTTCAAGTCGTTCAACGATTCCTACGGCCACCTCACCGGCGACCAGGTGCTGCGGCTCGTCGGCCTGTCGCTGAAGCAGACCATCAAGGGCCAGGACATCACCGCGCGCTACGGTGGCGAGGAGTTCGCGGTGGTGCTGCCCAACACCGCGCTGCGCCAGGCGCTCACGGTCGCCGACCACATCCGCCGCGCGGTGATGGCGAAGGAACTGAAGAAGAAATCGACCGGCGAGATCCTGGGCCGCGTCACGATCTCGGTCGGCGTCTCCATGCTGAAGCCGACCGACGACACGGACTCCCTGATCGAGCGTGCAGACGCCTGTCTCTACGCCGCCAAGCGCAGCGGCCGCAACCGCGTGATCTGCGAGGCCGATCCGGAATACAGCGTCGAGAGGCGCGGCCAGGTGGCTTGAGGCCACATTCACCGTCGTCATTCCGGGCTCGCGCCAAGAGGCGCGCTCCGGAATGACAGACCTGAGAGACTACGCCTTCCGCTTGGTGCGCTTACGACGAGCGGCCTTCTTGGCTGGCTCTTTCACCTGCGCCTTCTTCGCAGGCTTTGCAGCCTTCTTCTTCGCCTTCGGCCGCTTCTTCACCTTGGCGCGCTGGGCGGCGGCGAGCGCGGCCCTCGCCCACTCGGCAAGCTCCTCTGAATCGTCGAACAGGCGCGCCGGCAATTGCCAGTAGGAACTCACCGTCACCGTCTTGGCACGGGTCTGGTACTGGAAGGGCCCCGAGCCCTCGGCCTCATAGCTCGGGATCGTCACGTCATCGGCGCGGAAGAACAGCCCGGCGCGCAGGGCCAACGCGAAATTGGTGCCGTCGGCGGAGATGCCGTAGCCGGAAAACATGCGGCGGATGGTGACGGGGCCGAAATCGGCGAACAGGTCGATCAGGAATTCGCGGTCCATGCGCACCTCTCGTGCCCCGGACGCAGCGCAGCGTAAAACGATGCGCTGCTGAGCCGGGGCCTAGCCGTCTTGCGCTGGCGATCATAGCGTGGGTCCCGGCTCTGCACAGCAGCGCAAGGGCGCTGCAGCGCGTCCGGGACACGAGAGTGTTGGGAAGGCGTTACCCCTCGACCTTCGCCGGTCGCAGCTCGACCGACTCGCCGCAGCCGCAGGCGGAGATCTGGTTGGGGTTGTTGAAGACGAACTGGGCCTGCATCTTGTCGGCCTTGTAGTCCATCTCGGTGCCGAGCAGGAACAGCACGGCCTTGGGGTCGACCAGGATCTTGACGCCCTTGTCCTCCACGACCTCGTCGGTCGGGCGGATCTCGTGGGCGTATTCGACGGTGTAGGACTGGCCGGCGCAGCCGCCGTTCTTCACACCGACCCGCAGGCCGACGATCTCCGAGTCCGCACGCTGCGTCAGCTCGGTAATGCGCTGCGCGGCAGCATCCGTCAGCCGCATCACCTGCGGGCGCGGGCGCCGCGGCTTCGGAGAGGATGCTGGTGTCGAGCCTGACGATATTTGGGTCATGTCAGTCATGTGGTCCGTTGCGGAGCGAATTCAATGCCAGATGTGGTGTCACCACATGTTGAGCACGAGGCGGGCCTCGTCGCTCATGCGTTCCGGTGACCAGGCCGGCTCCCAGACGACCTTGACGTCAACCACGCCGACGCCGGGGACGCTGGCAACCGCGTTCTCTACCATGGTCGGCAGCTCGCCGGCGGCCGGGCAGTTCGGCGTCGTCAGCGTCATCTGGACGTCGACGGAGCGGTCGTCCTTGATCTCGACCTTGTAGATCAGGCCGAGCTCGTAGATGTCGGCCGGGATCTCCGGATCGAACACGGTCTTGAGCCCTGCGATGATCTCGCGCGTCAGACGCTCGGTCTCCTCCGGCGGCAGCGCCGAATGCGTTTCCATCGGATTGGCTTTGATTTCGGCCGTGTCACTCATGCGAACAAATCCCGCGCCTTCAAAAGCGCCTGTGCCAGATGGTCGACTTCGTCCCTTGTATTATACATGCCGAAGGATGCCCGGCACGTCGCGGTCACGTTGAACCGCTCTAAAAGCGGCATCACGCAGTGGGTGCCGGCGCGCACCGCGATGCCCTGGCGGTCGATCACGGTGGCGACGTCATGGGCGTGCGCGCCCTTCAGCTCGAAGGAGATCACCGGGCCCTTGCCGCGCGCCGTGCCGATCAGCCGCAGTGAGTTGATCTCGCGCAGGCGGTCCTGGGCATAGGTGAGGAGATCATGCTCGTGCGCGGCAATGCGCTCCTTGCCGATCGAGTTGACATAGTCGATGGCCGCGCCAAGTCCGACCGCCTCGACGATCGCGGGCGTGCCCGCCTCGAACTTGTGCGGGGGATCGCCATAGGTGACGATATCGCGAGAGACCTCGCGGATCATCTCGCCGCCGCCATTGTAGGGACGCATCGCGACCAGATGGTCGTATTTGGCCCAGAGCACGCCGATGCCGGTCGGCCCGTACACCTTGTGGCCGGTGAAGACGTAGAAGTCGCAGCCGATGTCCTGCACGTCGACCGGCAGATGCACGGCGCCCTGGCTGCCGTCGACCAGCACGGGAATGCCGCGGGCGTGCGCGATTTTCACGACGTCCTTGACCGGCACGATGGTGCCGAGCGCGTTCGACATCTGCGTGATCGCGACCAGCTTGGTCTTCGACGTCAAAAGCTTCTCGAACTCGTCGATCAGGAAATTGCCCTCATCGTCGACCGGCGCCCATTTGATCACCGCGCCATGGCGTTCCCTGAGGAAATGCCAGGGCACGATATTGGAGTGGTGCTCCATGATCGAGATGACGATCTCGTCGCCCTCTTTGATGTTGGGCTCACCCCAGGACGAGGCGACGAGGTTGATCGCCTCGGTCGCGTTGCGGGTGAAGATCACTTCCTCAGGTCGCGGGGCGTTGATGAACTGCGCCGCCTTGGCGCGGCCGCCCTCGTAAGCTTCGGTCGCGGCATTGGCGAGGTAGTGCAGGCCGCGATGCACATTGGCATATTCGCTCGTATAGGCCTGCGTCATGCGGTCGAGCACGGACCGCGGCTTCTGCGCCGAGGCCGCGTTGTCGAGATAGACCAGCGGCTTGCCGTAGACCTGCATCGCCAGCGCCGGAAAATCCTGGCGCACCCGCGCGACGTCATAAGAACCGTTCAGGACCGCCGGATGCGTGCTCATGACCGCCGCTCCAGCCAACGCTCGGCAATGCCGATCACGTGCTCACGCAAATCATCATCGGCGATCTGCTCGATCGCCTCGCCGACGAAAGCCTGGATCAGCAGCGCCTGGGCGTCCTTCTCGGGCAAGCCGCGGGCGCGCAGATAGAACAGGAGGCTGTCGTCCAGCGCGCCGGCGGTGGCGCCGTGGCCGCAGGAGACGTCGTCGGCAAAGATCTCGAGCTCCGGCTTGTTGTCGGCCTCGGCCTCGTCCGAAAGCAGCAACGCCCGCGTCATCATCTTGCCGTCGGTCTTCTGCGCGTCGGGACGGACGATGATGCGACCCTGGAACACCGAATGCGCGCGATCATCGATCACGGCGCGGAAGATCTCGCGGCTTGTGCAATGGGGCAGAGCATGGTCGACGACCAGCGTCGTATCGCCATGCTCGGTCTTCTTCAAAAGGTTCACGCCGTTGACCGCGAGCTCGCTGCCCTCGCCTGCCAGGGTAATGAAGCCCTGGAGGCGGCTCACTGCGCCGCCCGTCGTCATGTTGAAGAAGTTCAGCTTGGTGTTGGCGCCGACCGTCACGATCTCGGAGGTGATGTTCACGGCATCAGGCGCATCGTCCATCAGGCGGATATGCGCGACATCGGCGTTATCGCCGATCGTGACAAGCACGGCGTCGTTGACCTGGTAGGCCGCAGCACCAGCCGCGACAAAGCTCTCGATGATGGTGGCGCGGACACCCTTCCCGATCCGCAACTGCGAGCGGGTGAAGGCGGATGCAGACGCTGCGGTCGCGACATGGATGATCTGGATGGGAGCGGAAAGCTGCGCGCCGTCCGCGATCGACACCACAACGCCGTCGGTCGCCATTGCCGCGTTCAGCGAGATCATCGCGTCCGTCGAGGCCGTCGCGAGCAGGTCACCGGACTGCTTCTCCAGCGTTTCGCGCAGTGTCGTGAAGCCGATCTCGGATGCGAGCGCCTTCACGTCGGAGAGATCGGCCGCGAACACGCCATCGACCAGCACCAGCTTGCCGGCGCCGGCGAAGGCATGCGCCTTTACGGCTTCGGCCGCGCGAGACAGCGCTGCGGCGCCGGGGGCGGCCGCGAGCGGCAGCACCTCGCCGACGAGGGCGCGCAGGTCAGTGTATTTCCATTCCTCGATCCGGCGGTGCGGCAGGCCGAGACGCTCATAGGTCTCGAAGGCCTGGCGGCGCACTGCTGCCACCGCGGGCGAACCGGGCAGTCGGCCTTCGGCGCTGGTGAAGAGATCGCTCACCGCGCGGCCGTCCCCGGTCTTGACCAAAGCAACGTTCATCGCAAAATCCCTTACGCCGCGTCCTCGAACTGGGCGTAGCCGGACTCCTCCAGCTCCAGCGCCAGTTGCTTGTCGCCGCTCTTCACGACGCGGCCGCGTGACATCACGTGCACGAAATCCGGCACGATGTAGTTCAGGAGGCGCTGATAGTGGGTGATCACCACCATCGCGCGCTTGGGCGAGCGCAGCGCGTTGACGCCGTCGGCGGCAATCCGCAGCGCGTCGATGTCGAGGCCGGAATCCATCTCGTCGAGGATGCACAGGCTCGGCTCGAACAGCGCCATCTGGAGCACCTCGTTGCGCTTCTTCTCGCCGCCGGAGAAGCCAACATTGACGCCGCGCTTGAGCATGTCCTGCGGGATGTTCAGCGATTTCGAGACCTCGCGGACCTTCCTCAGGAAATCCGGCGTCGAATACTCATCCTCGCCGCGCGCCTTGCGCTGCGCGTTCAGCGCCGTGCGCAGGAAGTTCATGGTGGCGACGCCGGGAATCTCGACCGGATATTGGAACGCCAGGAACACGCCCTTGGCGGCACGCTCTTCCGGGTCCATCTCCAGGAGATCCTCGCCCTTGAACAGGATCTGGCCGTCGGTCACTTCATAGCCGGGCTTGCCGGCGATGACGTGAGAGAGCGTCGACTTGCCGGAGCCGTTCGGCCCCATGATCGCGTGCACCTCGCCTTCGTTCACGGTCAGCGTCAGCCCATGGAGGATCTCACGCTCCTCTACACGAACCTTCAGGTCTTTCACTTCAAGCAAAGCCATTATTTTGTTCCATCTATCCCCTCGTCCTGAGGAGCACCGCCAGGCGCGTCTCGAAGGATGAGGCCAACAATCTTTCCGATCTCCATCCTTCGAGACGGCCGCTTACGCGGCCTCCTCAGGATGAGGCCGGGGTTAACCGACCGACCCTTCAAGCGAGATCGAGATCAGCTTCTGCGCTTCCACCGCGAACTCCATCGGGAGCTGCTGGAGCACGTCCTTCACGAAGCCGTTGACGACGAGGCCGACGGCTTCCTCTTGGCTCAGTCCGCGCTGGATGCAGTAGAACAGCACGTCCTCGGAGATTTTTGAGGTCGTCGCCTCGTGCTCGAAAGTCGCCGAGGAGTTCTTTGCCTCGATGTAAGGCACGGTGTGCGCGCCGCATTTGTCGCCGATGAGCAGCGAATCGCAGGCGGTGAAGTTGCGCGCGCCGGTCGCCTTGCGATGCGCGGTGACGAGACCGCGATACGTGTTCTGCGACTTGCCGGCGGCGATGCCCTTGGAAATGATCCGGCTCGACGTGTTCTTGCCGAGATGGATCATCTTGGTGCCGCTATCGACCTGCTGGAAACCGTTCGAGATCGCGATCGAGTAGAACTCGCCGCTCGAATTGTCGCCGCGCAGGATGCAGCTCGGATATTTCCAGGTGATGGCCGAGCCGGTCTCGACCTGGGTCCAGGAGATCTTGGAATTGTTGCCGCGGCAGTCGCCACGCTTGGTGACGAAATTGTAGATGCCGCCCTTGCCCTCGGAGTTGCCCGGATACCAGTTCTGCACCGTCGAATATTTGATCTCGGCGTCATCGAGCGCGACGAGCTCGACCACGGCGGCGTGGAGCTGGTTCTCGTCGCGCTGCGGAGCGGTGCAGCCTTCGAGATAGGAGACGTAGGAGCCCTTGTCGGCGATGATCAGCGTGCGCTCGAACTGGCCGGTGTTGCGCTCGTTGATGCGGAAGTAGGTCGACAGCTCCATCGGGCAGCGCACGCCCGGCGGCACGTAGACGAACGAGCCGTCGGAGAACACCGCCGAGTTCAGCGTCGCGTAGAAATTGTCTGATGTCGGCACGACGGAGCCGAGATATTTCTGCACCAGCTCGGGATGCTCGCGGATCGCTTCCGAGATCGGCATGAAGATCACGCCGGCCTTCTTCAGCTCGGCCTTGAAGGTGGTCGCAACGGACACCGAGTCGAAGACCGCGTCGACCGCGATCTTGCGCCGGGCCGGATCTTCCTCGCCGGGCTTGGGCTCGACGCCTTCGAGCATCGCGACTTCCCGCAAGGGAATGCCGAGCTTCTCGTAGGTCTTCAGAATCTCCGGATCGATCTCATCGAGCGAGGAGACCGACTTCTTCGGCTTCGGCGCCGCGTAATAATAGATGTCCTGGAAGTCGATCTTGGGATACTCGACGCGCGCCCAGGCCGGCTCGGTCATGGTCAGCCAACGGCGATAGGCCTCGAGCCGCCACTGGAGCATCCAGGCGGGCTCGTTCTTCTTCCCGGAGATGAATTTTACGATGTCTTCCGACAGACCCTTCGGGGCCTTCTCGGAGTCGATCAGGGTCTCAAACCCATAACGATACTGGTCGACGTCGATGCGCTTCACGCGCTCGACCGTCTCTTGTACGGCTGGCATTCCATCCTCCGCTCGCGGTTTCAAGGACCGCGGTGGATCAAACTCGAACGACTATTACGATGTTTCTGTGCGGAAAGCACGTGCTTAGAACCGTTCAAGCCGTGTTTCGTCGCTTATCCCTTAAGTAGGTTATTACCGAGCTTTCGCCAAGCCTCAAGGGTGCGATTGATGTCCGCCTCCTGCGTGGACCAGCCCAGACTGAGGCGCACCGCTCCCTGGGCGGTTTTGGGGTCGAATCCCATGGCCGAGAGCACGTGGGACGGCTGTACTTTCCCCGACGAACAGGCCGAACCTGAGGACACAGCGATGCCCTCGAGATCGAAGCCGATTACGGCGGTTTCGGCCTTCAACCCCGGCGCCGTAAACAGGGTGGTATTCGGTAACCGCCCAGCTTCTTGCGAGAAAATCGTCGTGCCCGGCACGGCGCGCAGCCCGTTTTCCAAGCGATTCCGGAGGCTTCGGACGCGCTCCGCATCCTCCGCCAGAGCCTGAACGGCCGCCGACACCGCCGCGCCGAAGCCGGCAATGCCGGCAACATTCTCGGTTCCTGCACGGCGGCCGAGTTCCTGCCCGCCACCACGCAGCACCGGTTCGAGCCCCGTCACGCCCTCGGCAGCCACAAGCGCGCCGATACCCTTGGGGCCGCCGATCTTGTGTGCAGAGAGGGTGGCAAGATCAACGCCTACCTCCTTGATATCAAAAGGCATCTTGCCAAACGCCTGGATCGCGTCGACGTGGAGGAGCCCGCCTGCTTCGTGGGCGATCCGGGCTGCCTCCGCTATCGGCTGAAGCGCGCCGGTCTCATTGTTGGCGGCCATGATCGACACCAGCGCCGGCGGCCCGGAACCGAGCAGCGCCTTGAGGTGGTCGAGATCGACGGCGCCCGACCTCGTCACCCGGATCTGGCTGACGGCGTCGGCCGAAAACCTCCCACCTGCCAGCACGGAGGCGTGCTCGACGGCGGACACCAGAAGCCGCGCCACCGGCCCACCAGACGGCCCCTTGAGACCCGGCGACAGCGCCAGCGCGTTGGCCTCGGTTCCCGACGAGGTGAAGACGACGTTCCGCGGCAGGCCACCAACCGCACCCGCCAGCGCGGCACGCGCCGCCTCGAGCAGCCGCCGCGCCTCCCGCCCCTCGGCGTGGACCGAGGACGGATTGCCGACGAGATCATAGGCGGCGACCATCGCCGCTCGCGCCTCGGGACGCAGCGGCGTGGTCGCATTCCAGTCGAGATAGACGCGGATCGGCATGCCGCCCTCTTAGCACCTTTTGCCATCGCGCCAATCGGAACCGCCTGCCACATCAGGCTGGCTGCTGCTGCGCCATCCCGGCCGGACGGCGGGACGGCGTCCGCAATCCGAACAGCGGCCTCAGCCAGGCGATGCGTCGCACGATTTCATAGGTGACCACACATGTGAGCGCGGTGCCGACGATGACGATGGGGGCCTCGATCCCGGCCGGCAGGCCGCTGTCACGCAATCCATGCGCGATCACGATGATCGCGGTCTGATGCACGATGTAGTACGGGAAGATTGCGTCCGCGAGGTAGCGCCGCACAGGTCCGTCGGCGGTGACGTAGCGGCGTGCAAAGCCGAGCACTGCAGCCATTGCGAGCCATTGATAGCAACCATAGGCGATGCTCGCGCACCTCCTCAGCAGCGGCGACGGCGCGAGCAGGCCTGCGAACAGCAGCATGAAGATGAGGAAGCAAGCGGCTGCGAGTGCCAGCGCGGCCCAGCGCTGGCGCTCGATCTCGGACCAGACGCTACGCTGCTTCGCCAGCAGGAAGCCGATCAGGAACGCCGTCGCATAGTCCGCGTGGTTGTACCAGTCGCCAAACAGTGCGTGTGTGGAGGGAAAGGCGGGGAACAGGAACAGGCGCCAGGCCGCGAAGAGCAGACACGGCAGGATCAGGAGCCCGGGCCCAGTGAGCACAATAGCCAGCTTCGCACCGAGCCAATCGGCCAGGGCCGGCCGCAGCCAGAGCACGGCGGCCAGCGCGATCGTGTAGACCCACAGATAAACCACGAACCAGAGATGGTTCCAGGTCGGCTGGACGATGCAGGGATTTGGACAGAACTGCGCACCGAAGGCGAGATAGTGATGGACGTAGAAGTCGACGAAGCCCTCGGGATAGCCGAGGCTCTCGACGATCTGGAGGTAGGACTGCGGCGGCACGATCACCAGCATGCCGAAGATCAGGGGGATCAGGAGCCGCGCCGACCGTGCGCCGACGAATGCGCCGAGCCGATATTTCCCCAGCATGAAACGGGTGGCGACACCCGAGACCAGGAACAACAGCGACAACCGCCAGGGATTGAGGACCAGCATAAGCGGCTCGAGCCAGGTCAGCCTGTGCGTGCTCTTGATGTGAAATCCCCAGGACACGTAGAGCATGCCGACGTGGTAGAAGATCAGAAGCCCGAAGGCGCTAATCCGGACCCAGTCCAGATCGATGCGCCGTTCCGAGGTCGAGAGTCGCTGCGGTGTTGACATGGTTTTCTGCTCCTTGACGGCACGCCAAGCACGGTTCTTTGGCCATGGCTGACACCGAAAATGCCCCACGAGCAGAGCGCGTCGAGCCGGTTTGGGACCAGGACCGCAACACGCGGGATGAGGGGTCGCGTCCTGGGACGAGCGGTGGGCTTTTTGGGATCAGCACCGGCGACTGGACGATGTTCGGCGCGATCGCAGCCGTCGCGTTCGCGATCGGAATCGTGAATGCGCTCTCCGGCGCGCAGGATGCCGCCTGGCGCGGCGACAGTTATGATGTCGGCCGGCGGCTGTTCTGGGAGATGTCGAGCATCGCCGTCGTCCTGCTGACCGTCCCGCTCCTTGTGCTCGCCGTCCGGCGCATGCACCGGAGCTCGGGGCTCGTCGTCCGGTTGGGGATCGCAGCGCTCGCGCTGCTCGGCTTCTCGACCCTCCACATCACCGGCATGGTCTGGATCAGGAAGTTCGTGCTCTGGCTCGCCGGAGGCGCCTACGATTTCCACCTCTCGTTTGCGACGATCTCCTACGAGTTTCGCAAGGATGTCGTGGCTGCCCTCCTGATCGGGGGAACGATCTGGCTGTTCGAGAGCCGGCGCGAGCTGAAAAGGGCCGCATTGGCTGCCAAAGCTGCCGACCCGCGCCAGCCGCCTGTCCCCGATCTGATCTGGCTGCGGGACGGCACCAGCCGTGTTCGCCTCGCGCCGCGCGACATTATCTGGGTCGCCTCCGCCGGCAACTACATCGAGTACAGCCTTACCGACGGCAGTCAGCACCTGATCCGGGGTACGCTCGCGATGGCCGAAAGCGAGCTTTCGCGCTTCGCCATCGTTCGCGTTCATCGGACGAAGCTTGCCAATCTCGATCGGGTGAGCGGGGTGGACCTGAAACCCTCAGGGGATTTCGAACTCACCTTCGACAACGGGCAAACACTCCAGGGCAGCCGACGCTACCGGCCGGCGGTTGCCTCGCTCGGAGGTCGCACGGCGCCTATGTGAATCGCTCCGGGGCTATCCGACAATCGATAAATCGACGTTATTCCAATTACTTAACCGAGGAAGCTGACCGCAACGCCGGTTTTCGTCGCGGATTTGCGCGATCATGGCGGCGACACCGCCGCGTGAGGCGGGGCGCTCATGACGCCGCGATGATCAGCTAAGCTCTTGAGCGCATTGCGAGATGTTGAAGAAGCTTGCTTTTTGACCCTCAGCCTATGTTAGAACGCGCGCGTCAAGTCACCGTGCGCCACTCGCGCATCATCCGAGGGCGCCCTTCCACTCCCATTCGCGCTTTCATCGGCTGCAGCCGGTGAAGCCGCCACCAACGGTTGATTGCTGAGGATCGTCTCAAGGGAATCAATCAAGAGATCATCATGCCTGAAGTCATTTTCGCCGGCCCCGCAGGCCGTCTCGAAGGCCGCTACCATCCGGCCAAGCAGAAGAACGCGCCGATCGCGATGATCCTGCATCCGCATCCGCAGTTTCACGGCACGATGAACCATCAGATCGTGTACCAGTGCTACTACGCCTTCGCGCATCGCGGCTTCTCCGTGCTGCGCTTCAACTTCCGTG
Source organism: Bradyrhizobium iriomotense (assembly GCF_030160715.1). Taxonomy (GTDB): domain Bacteria; phylum Pseudomonadota; class Alphaproteobacteria; order Rhizobiales; family Xanthobacteraceae; genus Bradyrhizobium; species Bradyrhizobium iriomotense. The sequence goes on along the minus strand of NZ_BSOW01000018.1, from coordinate 95,065 downwards.
GCGTCGGCCGCAGCCAGGGCTCGTTCGACCACGGCACCGGCGAGTTGTCCGATGCCGCCGCAGCGCTCGACTGGGCGCAGACCATCAATCCCGAAGCGCGCGCCTGCTGGGTTGCCGGCTTCTCCTTCGGCGCCTGGATCGGCATGCAGCTTCTGATGCGCCGCCCCGAGGTCGAAGGCTTCATCTCGATCGCCCCGCCCGCGAACCTCTATGACTTCTCCTTCCTCGCGCCCTGCCCGTCCTCGGGCCTGATCGTGCATGGCGAGAAGGATGCGGTGGTGCCACCGAAGGACGTCAACACGCTGGTCGAGAAGCTGAAGACGCAGAAGGGCATCGTGATCGACCAGCAGGTCATCCCCGGCGCCAACCACTTCTTCGACGGCAAGCTCGAGCCGTTGATGGAGACCATCACCGCCTATCTCGACATGCGGCTCGCCAACGTGCGCTAAAGGCATCACGCTAAAGGTTGCTCATGGGCTCGTTCGTCGCCCTGCTCCGTGCCGTAAATGTCGGCGGCACCGGCAAGCTGCCGATGAGCGAGCTCAAGGCGATATGCGAGGAACTCGGCTTTGCGGCCGTAGCCACCTATATCGCCAGCGGCAATGTGGTGTTCACCAGCCGCAAGTCCGAGGCCGCAATCAAGGCCGCTCTGGAGAAGCGCCTGCACGCCTATGCCGGCGCGCCGGTCGGCGTGCTCCTGCGCAGCGCAGAAGAGATGGCGCAGGTTGCGGCCGATAATCCCTTCCCGAAGGCCGCGCCCAACCGTACCGTCGCGATCTTCCTCGACAAGGCCCCGCCGGCGGATGCGCTCGCCGGCATCCGCGGCCAAAAGAACGAGGAAGTCCGTCTCGGCCGCCGCGAGATCTACGTCCACTATGGCGACGGCATGGGGACGTCGAAGCTCGTCATCTCCGCCGCCAAGACCGGCACCGCGCGCAACATGAACACCATCGCGACACTGGCGAAGATGGCCGCGGAACTGTGACGGCTCAAGCACGCGTTACGCGGCGAGTTTCAACAGATGCGCGTCGTGCCGCACCAGGAACGAGCGCAGCAATTGCGGATAATCCGCGCCGACCGCCGTGCGAACGCTCGGACGTCGGGCAAGCTCTGCGCGCCAGGCGCGGACCTTCGGCAAGGCCTTGAAGATACCGAGTTCGGCCAGCTCATCGAACACGTCGAAATAGCGGAAGATCGGCGCGAACACGGCGTCCACCAGGTTGAAGTGTTCGCCGGCGAAGAACGGACCCGTGCCTAGCGCTGCCTCGACGCGAGCGAACTTGGCCGACAGCGCCTGCCGCTTGCTTTCGAACGTCGCCGGATCGGTCGTGGTCTCCAGCCCCCAGAGATCGCCGAGGATCGCGGAGCCGAACTCCATCCAGGCGCGATGCTCCGCACGCTTGAGCGCGTCAGCCGGATGCAGCTTGCCGCCTCCTTGCGTCTCCTCGATGTACTCGCAGATCACGTTGCTCTCGAACAGCGCGACCTCGCCCTGTTCGGTCGCGACCACCAGCACGGGCACCTTGCCGAGCGGCGATATCTTCAGGAACCAGTCCGGCTTGTTGGCGAGATCGATGTCCACCCGCTCGAACGGCACGCCCTTCTCGATCAGCGCGATCACCGCGCGCTGCACATAAGGACAAAGCTTGTGGCTGATCAGTTTGAGGGCTGCGGCCATGACGGAGATCCTGACGATTAGATGCGACTGCATTAATATAGATGCATTTGCATTAATGCGTCAAGATCGATGCATATGCATCAACCGTCCGTGATCTAAGGCCTTGCGATCACTCCACCCGTCATCGGCATCGGCACCCCTGTGGTGGCCGGGTAGGACAGCGGCAGGCCCTTCAGGGCGCGCGCTGCCAGGAAGCCGAAAGCCTGCGCCTCGATCGCGTCGGAAGCCCAGCCGAGCGTCTCAGCAGCTTGCACGGTTGCCGAGCCCACCTGCTCCCGCAGCATGCGCAGCATGGTGAGGTTGCGCGCGCCGCCGCCGCAAATGATCCAGCTCCGTGGCCGCCTCGGCAACAACGGGATGATGCGGGCGATCGCCGCCGCGGTGAACGCGGTGAGCGTTGCAGCCCCATCGGCCGGCTGCACGTCGCCAAGCTTCAACGCCGCGAAATCGTTGCGGTCGAGTGATTTCGGCGGAGGCAGCCGAAAGAATGGCAGCTCCAGCGCGCGCGCGACCCAGGCCTCATCGGCCTTGCCGAGCGCGGCGAACTTGCCCTCGGTGTCGAACGCCTGGTTCATGGTCCGGTACATGAAGTCGTCGAGCAGCGCGTTGCCGGGGCCGGTATCGCAGGCGATCAGCGTGTCATTGCCGTCGATATAGGTGATGTTGGCGACACCGCCGATATTGACTACGACGATCGGCCCCTCGCGCTCCAGCGATTGCGCCAGCGCACGGTGGTAGACCGGCACGAAGGGCGCGCCCTGCCCGCCGGCCTCGACGTCGGCGGCGCGGAAATCATGCATCACGGGAATATGGATCGCTTTTGCGAGCGCCGCGGCGTCGCCGATCTGCACGGTCAGCCGCCGCTCGGGGCGATGCAGCACGGTCTGGCCGTGGAAGCCGACGATGTCGATCTCCTCCGGCTTCATCCGGTTCTGAGCCGTGAAGGCGGCGACCGCCTCGGCATGGGCCAGCGTCACCGCACGCTCGGCCTCGGCCAGAGCCCCCGGCCGGGCATCGCGCCGCGGCAAATGGACAGCCTCGGTGAGCGCCCGGCGCAGCAGGCTGCGCTCGGCATTGCTGTAAGGCCGGTAGCCGGAGGGCCCGAACGCCTTGATCTGCTTTCCATCCGTTTCGATCAGTGCAACGTCCACCCCATCAAGCGAGGTCCCGCTCATCAGACCGAGTGCGGTCAACATCATCCCAGTAAGCCTCGACGTCTCCCTACCCCGACGCCCGGCTTGTATCAAACAAGCACATCTTATAATGCCACAGCGCGCCGTTCCGCGGCAGTCCGTTCCTTCCGGGTTCCGCAACTGGCCGCAATTACCGTAAAATAAGAATGATCAGAGCCGACGACAGATGAGCGCATTTAAATCGGATTTCCTCAATATTTTGCAGGAACGGGGTTTCATCCACCAGTGTTCCGATTTCGAGGGGCTGGACGCGCTCGCCGCCAAGGGCGAGGCGACGGCCTATGTCGGCTACGATTGCACCGCGCCGTCGCTGCATATCGGCAACTTCCTGACCATGATGATGCTGCACTGGCTCCAGCAGTCCGGCAACAAGCCGATCACGCTGATGGGCGGCGGCACCACCATGGTCGGCGATCCCTCCGGCAAGGACGAGACGCGCGCCATGCGCACGATCGCCGAGATCGAGGCCAACAAGGCCTCGATCCGCGGCGTGTTCGCAAAGGTGCTGCGCTACGGCGACGGTGCGAGCGATGCCGTCATGCTCGACAATGCGGAGTGGCTGACCAAGCTCAACTGGATCGAGATGCTGCGCGACGTCGGCAAGCATTTCTCGGTCAACCGCATGCTGACCATGGACTCCGTGCGGCTGCGCCTCGAGCGCGAGCAGGAGATGAGCTTCATCGAGTTCAACTACATGGTCTGCCAGGCCTACGACTTCGTGCAGCTCTCGCAGCGCGCCGGCTGCCGCTTGCAGATGGGCGGCTCCGACCAGTGGGGCAACATCATCATGGGCGTCGACCTCGGCCGCCGCATGGGCACGCCGCAGCTGTTCGCGCTGACGACGCCGCTGCTCACGACCGCCTCCGGCGCCAAGATGGGCAAGACCGCGCAAGGCGCGGTGTGGCTCAACGCGGACCAGTTCAGCCCTTACGATTTCTGGCAGTACTGGCGCAACACCGAGGACGCCGACGTCGGCAAGTTCCTAAAGCTGTTCACGACGCTGCCGATGGGTGAGATCAGGAAGCTCGAGCCGCTCCAGGGCTCGGAGATCAACGAGGCCAAGAAGGTGCTCGCGACGGAGGCGACCGCGCTGCTGCACGGCCGCGACGCGGCGAACCAAGCGGCCGAGACCGCGCGGCGAACGTTCGAGGAAGGCGCGCTGGCCGAGAGCCTTCCGACGATCGAAATTCCGCGTGGCGAGCTGGAGGCAGGACTGGGCGTGCTCAACGCCTTCGTCAAGGCAGGCCTCGTCGCCTCCAACGGCGAAGCGCGGCGTCAGATCAAGGGCGGCGGCCTCAAGGTCAATGACGAATCCGTCACCGACGAAAAGATGACGCTGACGCCGGCCCATCTCACGCCGGAGGGCGTGATCAAGCTGTCGCTCGGCAAGAAGAAGCACGTCCTCCTCAAGCCTGCATAGGCGTATGAACTTTTCACTGCTTGCCAGGGCGCGCGGAAGCGCGCTCCCTGACCGGCAATGGATCAGAACACGCCCAAAGGGAACGCCCAGCGAGACGCCGCGGCACAGTCGGGCGCGCCGGTGCGCGTGGCCCTCGTCGTGCTCGCGCTGTGCTTCACACTGTCCGTGCTTGGGCGCGGGCTCGGCGACAGCTTTACGGTGTTCCTGAAGCCGATCTCGGAAGGCTTTGGCTGGGATCGCGCGCAGATCGTCTCGGTCTATTCGCTGACGTGGCTGGCAAGCGGTCTCACCGCGCCCTTCGTCGGACGGCTGTTCGATCATTCCGGACCGCGCAGCGTCTATGCACTCGGGCTGCTCCTGCTCGGCGCCGCCTTCCTGATTGCAGCTCACGCGCAACATCTGTGGCAGTTCCAGCTCTCGATCGGCGTCTGCGTCGGCGTAGGCATCGCCTTCATCGGCATCGTGCCGAACTCGATCCTGCTCGGCCGCTGGTTCGGCTCGCGCCTGCCGACCGCAATGTCGGTGGTCTATTCGGCGATGGGTGGCGGCGTGCTCGCGCTGCTGCCGATCTCGCAAATCCTGATCGACCATGTCGGCTGGCGCGGCACCTACGAGATATTCGGCTTCGTAGCACTCGGCCTTCTGCTTCCCCTGCTGGTGCTGCCGTGGCGGATGTTCGCCTCGGGCTCGCCGCATGTCGTCAAGAGGACCGATCCCGGTTTCGTCGACGAAGGCTGGACGCTCTTGCGCGCCATGCGCCATCACGCATTCTGGGCGCTGTTCTCGACCTTCTTCTTCACCGCCGTCGGCATGTATTCCATCGCGGCCCAGATCGTCGCCTATCTGATCGATGCCGGATTCCCGCCCTTGCAGGCTGCGACCGCCTGGGGATTCTCCGGCGTTGCGCTGGTGATCGGCATGTTAGGGGTCTCCGCGCTCGACGGCCTGATCGGCCGCAGGCCTTCGGTGCTGCTGAGCTACGCGATCTCGATCCTCGGCATCTTCCTGCTGTGGCTGTTGCAGTTTCATCCCAACACCATGCTGCTTACCGGCTTCGTCGTCTGCTTCGGCAGCATGATCGGCTCGCGGGGGCCGCTGATCTCTGCCACTGCGATGAAGATCTTCCGCGGCAAGCGCGTCGGCACGATCTACGGCAGCATCTCGATCGGCAGCGGCCTCGGCTCGGCTGTCGGCTCCTGGAGCGGCGGCCTGATCCACGACGCAACCCAGAGCTACAATCCGCTGCTCGCCTTCGCACTTGCGAGCGTCGTGCTCGGGATGATTCCCTTTCTGGTTGTGCCCGCCTTGCGGCGCTAGGTATATCCGAAGTAACCTGACCCCCTTCGCATCACCGCAAAACTACGGACGGCGGACGCGTGCGTTCCGCCAAGAAAATGTGTAAAGCCGCAGGCTCAAAGTCCCGCTTGCGGTGTTTTGTCTCTCATGACGAAAATGTCAGCGCAAATTGATGGTCCCTGGCTTGCAGGGTGGAACCGGATGCGATTCAAGTCGCATGGGAATTGGATGGAAGGGCGCAAATCATGAATTCACTGTCTCGCTTTCAACCGGCTCTGCTGAGCCTGTTTCGCTTCGTCACCGGCCTGCTGCTGCTTCAGTACGGCATCGCCAAGATCTTCAAGTTTCCGGCGGTCCCCTACTTCGCCGACATCCCGCCGCTGATTTATGCGGCCGGCGCGCTCGAACTCGTGCTCGGTGCCGCGCTGATGATCGGCCTGTTCACGCGGATCTCGGCGTTCGTCCTGTCGGGTGAAATGGCCTTCGCCTATTTCCTCGGCCACATGTTCAAGAGCGGCTCGCCGGTGTTCCTGCCGCTGCTCAACGGCGGCACCGCGGCGATCCTGTTCTGCTTCGCCTGTCTCTACATCTCCGCGGCCGGTGGCGGCCCGATCAGCGTCGATGCGCTGGTGCGCAAGGAAGGCGAGGAGCCGAGCGGCGCCTTCGCGCGGCGCTAAGATCTCCTGAACGAACGCGAATTGGCACCGGCGAACGCGCCGGTGCCGCTTCATCGCCCGCCGAGCACATTCCAGATAAGGGCCAGTGCCGCGGCCAGCAGCATGGCCATGATGATGCGGTGAACGTAGCGGTTCATTGCGGGCTTACCCAGGCAGGCATAATTGCCGAAGGCCTAGGGCTAATTCTCTCCACGGTCTAAAGGATCAAGCAGGCACGCGCAGCACCTCGCGGTCTCGCGCTATCGCCGCGCCACATTGCAACCGTTTGAGAGCGGTCGCGATGATCCCGTGTCGCCCGACTGTGTCGGCAGTTCGTCGAACGGCGTGTTCTGCTTGCCGGTGTTGAACTCGAAGATCTTGCGGAACAAGCCCGGCGCCATCGCCGAAATCGGATTGACGCGCATCACGGGCGCGGCGGGTGTGCCGACGACCTCATAGGTCACGCCGATCAGTCCCTCCTTGTCGCCGCCGCCGAGGAAGATGCCGAACAACGGGATCTGGCCAAAAATGTTATTCACCCCGTAGACCGGCACGAAGGTGCCGCTCATGCACACCTGATTGCCCGGATAGTCGATCGAGCCCTCGATCGTGGCGCCGATCATCGGTCCCTTGACGACACCGTCGCGGATCGTGAGCGCGCCGTTCTGCCGGGTGAACTCAGCGCGCAGCGCGGTGAAGGACACGCCGCTCTGGTTGCCGTTGGGGGCGCCGGCCGCGACGCGATCGAGCTGATCCATTCCCTTGACCGTGAAGTCGCGCACGTTGATGAGACCTTCCCGCGTCGTCGGCTCCGACGTCGGCGGCTCCATCGCCACCACCATCTGGCCGCCGAACACCTTGTTGGTGGTGTCGGAGAAGCGCAGGAACGCGCCGGCATCGTTGGTCTGGAGGTAGATCACCTCGCGGCCGCCCTGGGCACGTCCGCCACGCAAATCCGCCGTCACCGGCGTGTTCTGGCCGATCTTGCCGTTCAGCGTGAAAGCTTTGACGGCGCCGCTCCGCCGCGACATCTTGGCATCGACACTGCGCATCGCCTCGCCATTGAAGCCGGCGACCGCACCTAGCTTGACGTCGATATCGAAGTCGACGTTCTTCAGCTTGCTCTTGTTGTCGTCCTTGCCGGAATTGCCTGATATCGCCGACTTCAGGAAGCCGCGGCCGTCGAACACGTCACCGCGCACGGTACCCCTCACCACGCCGTCAGGACCGCGCTCGACCCTCAGCGAGGCCTTGTCGCCGTCGGACGGCGAATAGGTCGGGAAGTTCGCATTCATGAGGTCGCCGTTCTGATCGACCTCGAGCGAGCCCTTGATCGAGACGCCCGCGCCTTCGACGACGATGTCCTCGAGTCGCGTCGATTGCGCTGAAGGCACCACCTTGAAGCTGGCCTTGCCCGACTTGCCCGGCAGCTTCACCCAGCCAGGCAGGATGTTGTCGAGCTTGAGGGAGGTCAGGTCGGCCTCGATGCCGAGGCGCGTGGTCTGCTCGGGCCCGCTGGCGATCTTGCCGGAGACCTTGACCGGCAGCGAACCGCTGACGGCGGGGCCCAAGTCGAAGCCGAGACGGGCGCGGCTCGCATCGTCGAGCGTCGTCTGCAATTTGACGTCGGCATCGCCTTCGGCCGGCTTACGGTAATCGACCGAGGCCGCCTGCCCGTTGATCTTGACGTCGCCTTTGACCTGGTAGCCCTGATTGTTGGCGACGATCTTGAGGTTGTTGGCCTCGAGCTTCTGGTTCATCACCAGCTTGTCGGCGGCAAAGCCGTTGAGATCGGCGGTGACGGCGTAGGTGGTGTCGCCCTTGGTCAGCCCGCCTTTGACCGGCGCGCCAAGCGTGATGTTCGCCGAGAACGTGCCCTTGCTGGTGTTCGGATCGACGAAGGTTGCGGACAGATCGCTCAGGCGATCATTGGCAAGAATTTCGGCAGCTGCGGGCACCGGTCCGTCGACGCGGAATCTGCTGCGCGACGGCGATGGCTTTATCGCCATGTCCGGCACCTCGAAGGTGAAGTCCGAAAAGGTGATCTTGCGCCCCGCCGGCGTATCGGCAATGCCCTGCCCGATCGTCACCGTCGCGGTGCGACCGGTGATGCGCGCTTTGAGGTCGGCGTCGTGGACCGAAGGCATGCCGTCCACCGGGTGAACCGTCACACCGCTGGCAACGATGTTGACCGACAGGCCGTCATCGGGGATCGGCGGGCCCTTGCGCGGGAGATTGCGTGTCGGCGAGTTGACGCCGACCTCGATGCGCTGGAGCGTGCCACGCTCGATCCGCTCGATCACCCATTCGCGCAGCTCCGGCACGATCAGCGTCGGCCACATCCGCTTGAGCGCGGAAGCCGACATCGGCGTGCCCGCAAAGCCGAGCATCAGCCGCGGCTCGCCGGAATAGTCGACGGCGCCGGTGCCGGCGACGCCGATCTCGCCATTGCTGATGTCGGCCTGGGACAGCACGACGCGCTTGTGGTCGGTGTCGAAACGGAAACCAATGGCGATGCGGTTGAAGACCAGCGGCGGCTCATTGTCGATGCCGCCGAGCAGGATCGATCCGCCGCTGAACCCGAGCTGCCAGTCGTTGGTGGTGCCATTGGGCGGCTCGAGATGCGCGAGCAGCGTGATCCGGTTGGCGCCGGAGATGATCTTGAACGGCGCCACCAGCACCCGACGTCCGGCGTCCCATTCGAGGTTGAGCTCGGCCGAATCGATCGCCATCGGATAGTCCGGCGTATCGGTGTCGATGATGTTGCCCGCGCCGACGACAAGCTTGCCGCGGAAATAGGTCGGCAGGCCGTCACGGCCGAGCTCACCCTTGAGCTCGCCGGTCAGCGGCAGGTCCGCATTGTAGGTCAGGTCCTTCAACCGCAACGCCAGCAGGATGTTCGAGGTCGAGACCTTGTCGGCCCGGATATCGACCGAGCGCACGCCGTTTTCGGCCGCGCCGATCGTTGCGCGGAGCGACCATGGCCGCGCGCCCTCCTCACCGAAGCTGAGCGCAACGCCGCCACCGTGCGGCCGGCGCAGGCTGAGGCTGATGTTCTCGAAGCTCCACTTGCTGCCGCGCTGCTGGTCGTCGACAATCAGATTGCCGTTCTTCAGACCAATCTCGTTGAGGTTCTGGCCGTCGAGCCCGGTCATGCTCAGGCTGTCGAGCCAGTCGAGCCCGGCGAGCAGTCCGCTCTGCGTGCTGCCGCCTGCCGACGACGCTGCGGCCGCGTCCTGGCCGGACGGTGCGGCGGGAGCGGTCGTCGCGGGGGGCGTCGCCGATCCCGGACGCGGGAAGGTCGGCGGCAGGCCCGCCTCCTTCTTCGACGCGACGCCGGTGGCGAGCGGTTTTGCGGTGTCACCGGCCGACACCGTGACGGTGCCGTCAGGCGCGATCCGGATCGCGAGCTCGGCATCGACGAGATTGAGGCTCTCGGCGCGCAGCCGGCCCATCAGAAGCGCCATGCCCGACAGCCGCACTTCGGCCTTCGGCGCGCTTGCGACGATGGCGTGATCGCGGTCGCGGACGATGATGTCGCGGATGCGCACGGCGATGCGGATCCGCCCGGCGCGCTCGATCTGGGTGCCGCCGACCTCGACGGTGTTGCCGTGGCCGATATTGTCCTCGATCGCAGCTGCGAGCCATGGCGTTGCCATGTCGAGATTGATGGGACCAGCGCCAAGCCGCCACCATAGCGTGGCGAAGCAACAGATGAAGATGACGACGAGGGTGCCCGTGACGAGGGCGAGCCGTTTGACCCAGCGATCGGCCGCAAGCCAGCGCCCGAATGCGCCGAAGCCGTCACCCAGGCGATGGAAGCCGGAATTGGAACGCGACAACAACCGGCGTGCCCGGTGGCCCGCCGCCTCCTGGTCCGGATCCCAATCGGCGTCATCCCATTCCGGAGAGTCCTGCACTCCGGCGCGCCGATCGAGGTCCCGGTTGTAGAGGTCCCCGTTGTGATCATGGTCGTGATCTTGGGGCGACGTATTCCTTGCCATTGCCTCTCGATACAGGCGCCCATCCCTGGATTGAGCGCGGCCGGGGCCGCAGCCGTCCACGGGGACCAAATGTCCCTGTGCCGGCATTGCCGCCATTCCCTTGATATGCCTGCTGTTCGTCATTTCGCCCCGAGAGCGCGTTCAACGAGCAGTGGGGTGGTGCTTGGAATTCCTTGTAACCATACTCCGGCGTCGTCAGACTTGCCCAGCCGAGGGCGCGATTCCGGCACGCCGGACGAGAGCTGCAATACCGCTTTGGTTGACCCGCCGAAAGCGTCGAAAGGAAGGCGTATGTCCAAGGAAACGCGAAAGAAATCGTCCAAAGCGGCCTCCGGCAGCCCAACCCCCAGGAAAAAACGGACGCAAACGCGGACTAAAGCGACAACCAAGCCCGCAACGACGCAGCGGGCCGCAACACGCAAATCATCCAAAACTTCAACCGTGGCAGCATCGCACAAGGCCACATCGAAACGGTTAAAATCTTCCGAATCGGCAGTTGCCCCCGCGAAAGCCGCCAAGGGTGCCTTGTCGGAAGGCCAGAAGGCTCCCGCCTTCAGCCTGCCGCGCGACGGCGGCGGCGTGGCCAGGCTGGCCGACTATGCCGGCAAGAAGCTGGTCCTGTTCTTCTACCCACGCGCCGATACGCCGGGCTGCACCCGGGAGGCGATCGATTTCACGCGGCTCAAGGACGCCTTCGCTACTGCCGGCACGAGCGTGCTCGGCATCTCGGCCGACCCGCCGAAGGCCCAAGAGAGGTTCCGCGACAAGCACAAGCTGGCCGTCCCCCTGATCTCGGATGAGCAGCACGAGATGCTCGAAGCCTACGGCGCTTGGGGCGAAAAATCGATGTATGGCAGGAGCTTCCTCGGGATTCTTCGCACCACGGTGCTGGTCGGCGCCGACGGTAAGGTGGCGCGAATCTGGCGCAATGTCCGGGTCGATGGCCACGCCGAGGACGTGCTGGCGGCGGCAACATCTCTTTAACCAGTTGCACGAATTCGAACGTTCCCGTTTCCGGAAAATTAACCATGAGCGGCCCAGATTGCTGCGGCAATTGAGCCGTACGGAACCTCTCCGACCGGCGCGGGAGTGCCGATGTCGAAAAGTTCTGCCCAGTTCTCGCAGTACCCCCAACATCACCCTCATGACCACGGGCGGTCCTTCAACCGCCGTCCTGTCAGCACCGCCGCCGCCATACCGCTGCCCGCCACTGACGACGCCTACACCATCGTGCATCACGGCAAGCAGGTCCGCCTCGGGCCCGTGGTGTTCTGGATCGTGGTCGGGACCGTCGTGCTGCTCGGGCTGTGGTCGGCGGCGACCGCCACCTATTTCGCGTTCCGCGACGACGTGCTGACGCGGCTGATCGCCCGCCAGGCCGAGATGCAATATGCCTATGAGGACCGCATCGCCGAGCTCAGGGCCAAGGTCGACCGCACCACGAGCCGACAGCTGCTCAACCAGGAGCAGTTCGACCAGAAGCTCGACCAGATCATGAAGCGCCAGACCGCGCTGGAGTCCCGCGCAACGGCGCTCGGGGCCATGCCCGACGTGACCGGATCGATCCCGCGCGCGACACCGCAGCGCGGCGACGCCGCCCCTCCTCAGGGCACGCCAAAACCCTCGCCGATCAGCGACACCGTGATTTTCGTGGCGCCGCCGGATCGCGAGGCGCGGCTTGAATCGCGCACGCCCGTGGTCGCCAACCCGCAGCCGAATCAGTTCGCCAAGGTTCAGGGTTTTGACAACGTCCTGGTGCGTTTGCAGACCTCGCTTGACCAGGTCGAGAGACGCCAGATCGCCGCCCTCAGCGCCGTCGAGGACAGCATGGAATCGCGCGCACGCCGGATGCGCGGTCTGGTCAGCGATCTCGGCCTGAACCTCGCCGATCTCGAAGCCGCCGTGCCGCGGACAGCAATGGGCGGGCCTTTTGTACCCGTCAAACTTACCGCCAATGCCGGTCCGTTCGAGAAACAGCTTTATCGTATCAACGTCACGCGCGCCGAGGTGGATCGGCTCAACCGCACGCTGGCGCTGGTGCCCTACCGCAAGCCCGTCATCGGCGAAGTCGAATTCACCTCGGGCTTCGGTGTGCGCAGCGATCCGTTCCTGGGCCGGCCGGCGATGCACACTGGCCTCGACTTCCGCGCCGCGACCGGCGATCCCGTGCGCGTCACCGCCAGCGGCAAGGTGGTCTCGGCCGGATGGTCGGGTGGCTACGGCCGCATGGTCGAGGTGGATCACGGCAACGGGCTCTCGACCCGCTACGGCCATCTCTCCGAGATCAACGTCAAGGTCGGTGAGATCGTGAAGATCGGCCAGGTGGTCGGACTGGTCGGATCGACCGGCCGCTCGACCGGCCCGCATCTGCACTATGAAACCCGCATCGACGGCGAAGCGGTCGATCCGCAGAAATTCCTGCGCGCCGGTGTGCGCCTCAGCGCGGGCTAGAACGTTTTCGAGCGAAGTGGATACCGGTTCGCGTAAGGAAAACGTGTCAAAACTAGAATCCAGAGCCCCGTTCCGATTCCATCGGAACGGAAATGGTTCTAGGCCTGTCGGACACGCCGCGCCGACAAGCCGCGGAGCGAGAAGTCACAGCATTCACGCGCGATCCGTGCGATCTGCCCGGCCAGCGGATCGACGGCGTCCGCACGCGTCACGGCAAAATATCTGATCTGCGGGATGGGCGGCGACGTCCTGATCGTGCGCAAGAGACCAATCTCGATCTCGTGCCGGAAATACTGCTCGGTCAGAAAGGTGATGCCGAGGCCTGCCACGGCCAGCGCCGAGAGAACGCTGAGACTGTTGCACTTAACGACGCGATTGAGCTTGATGCCGCTCGCGCCAAGCCAGTCCAGAACGAGCTTCTGCAAGCCTGATCCTTCCCCCTGGGTGAGAATCGGATATCGCGCGATCTCATCCAGCGCGGCCTCATTGGTCTTGGGGCCGACGCCGGGCGCCGACATCCATTGCAGCGTGACGCTGTCGAGCGGCAGCGCGTTGAAGTCGGCACTGGCCGGCGGATCAAGACCAATCACGAGATCCAGCCGACGATCGGCGAGCTTATCGAGCAGCACGACGCTGGATTCGACTTCGGGCTCCGGAATGACCGCCGGATAGGCCTCCTTCATGGCTACGACCAGTTTCGGCAGCCAGGTCAGTGCCACGAGCTCGGTGACGCCGAAGCGGAAGGCACCACTGAAGGCCAGCGGCCCGGCTGCGACCTGGCGCATTCGCGCCTCGAGCTCCAGTAGCTGACCGGCGAGCTCGACCAGATTTGCGCCGCTTCGGGTCAGGCCGATCGTCCGGCTGTTGCGATCGAACAGCGTGCTCCCGACCGCTGCTTCCAATTCGGCGATGCGCTTGGAGATGGTCGATTGCGCGAGATTCAGCCGCTCCGCAGCGTCGACGACACCGCCCAGTTTGGCAATCCAGTAGAACGCTTCAACCTGCTTAAGAGTCAGGCTCACCATGGTTGCGATGCTCATCAATCGAAAAAAGCGATATCACTCCTAGAAAAATATTCACTTTTCTTCAAGCCGATCGCGGGGCAGGCTCGACGCGAAATCCGCGCTCCAGCGCACAGCCCATCGGTTTTGCCTATGCTCCTGCCCGGTCATCGACTGCTCCCCTCACCGCCCTCGGTCCCGCCTGCAATCATCGCCGATTTTGCCAGCGCACAGGTCGCGATCGTCTCCGACAATATGAACCGTCTACACGGCACGCGCGCGCTCCGGCCGCTCCACGGCAGCGCCCGCCTGATCGGCACCGCGATCACCGTCAAGACTCGCGCTGGCGACAATCTCATGCTGCACAAGGCCTACGAACTGCTCCGGCCGGGCGACGTGCTCGTGGTCGATGGCGGCGGCGATCTTGGCCAGGCCCTGGTCGGCGAGATCATGATGACGCGCGCCAAGGCGATGGGCGTCGCCGGCTTCGTCATCGACGGCGCCGTCCGCGACGTCGGTGCGTTCGCCGAGGCCGGCTTTCCCTGCTTCGCACGCGGCGTCACGCATCGCGGTCCCTACAAATCGGGTCCCGGAGAGATCAACGTGCCCGTTTCGATCGACGGCATGGTGGTGATGCCGGGCGACGTCATTCTCGGCGACGAAGATGGTGTCGTGGCTTTCGACCGGTCCGTTGCCGCCGAGTTGCTCGAGCGAGTCAAGCAACAGGAGGTACGCGAAGCCGGCGCACTGGCGGCCATTCGCGAAGGCCGCGTCGATTCCTACATCGGTACCGCAAGCACACCCGCCCAAGGGGTAACGTCATGAGCCGCACGGGTGCCATTGCCCTCGCCCCGAGGGTTCAACGGATCAAGCCGTCGCCGAGCATGGTCGCGCGGGATCGGGCCCGTCAGCTCCAGGCCGAGGGACGCGACGTCGTCGATCTCACCGCCGGCGAGCCTGATCTGGATACGCCGAAGCACATCCGCGCAGCCGCTGCTGCCGCGCTCGAAGCGGGAGCGACGCGCTATACGCCGGTCAACGGAACGCCGGCGCTGCGCAAGGCGATCATCGAAAAGCTCGCCCGCGAGAACGGCGTTCGCTACGCCATGAACGAGATATCCGTCGGCGGCGGCGCCAAGCAGGTCATCTACAACGCGTTCGCCGCCACGCTCGGCGCCGGCGATGAGGTCATCATCCCCGCGCCCTATTGGGTCTCGTACCCCGACATGGTCGAAGCCTGCGACGGCACGCCGGTGATCGTGAGCTGCGGCGAGAACGCAGGATTCAAGCTGTCGGCCGAGGCACTGGAGCAAGCGATCACGCCCAGAACGCGCTGGCTCATCCTGAACTCTCCGTGCAATCCCACCGGCGCGTTCTATTCCGCCGCCGAGATAGGTGCGCTGACCGAAGTGCTCGTGCGCCACCCCCATGTCGCGGTCATGACCGACGACATCTACGAGCACATCCGATTCGATGGCGGGGCAACGCCGTGCATCGTTGCCGTGGAGCCTCGGCTGCAGGAGCGGACGCTGCTGGTCAACGGTGTCTCCAAGACCTATGCCATGACCGGCTTCCGGCTCGGCTACGGCGCGGGGCCCGCAGAGCTCATCTCGGCCATGAACACGATCCAGTCGCAGTCGACATCCTGCACGTCGGCGATCAGCCAGGCGGCGGCGACCGCAGCGCTCGAAGGCGATCAGGGCTTCGTCACGGAGGCCCGCGAGATGTATCGCCTCCGCCGCGATCGCGCGGTCGCCATGCTGAACGATATCCCCGGCCTCTCTTGCCTTCCGCCCGACGGCGCCTTCTATGTGTTTCCGTCTTGCGCGGGCCTGATCGGAAAGACCACGCCCGCGGGCAAGATTCTCAAGACCGATCTGGACGTCGTCATGCATTTCCTCGATGCCGCCGGCGTCGCGGTGATCGATGGAACGGCCTACGGCATGCCGTCCTATCTGCGCATGTCGATCGCGACGTCGTTGCCGAAGATCGAGGAAGCCTGCACAAGGCTCGCGCGCACCTGTGCGGCCTTGCGCTAATCGCAGAAGGATGAAGGAAAGAGCCATGAGATTACTCCAGGTCGCCGCCGCCGGACTCCTGTTCCTCGCCGGTGTAGTCGGCGCGGCAAAGGCGGACGCGCTTGCCGACGTGAAGACCCGCGGCAAGCTGGTCTGCGGCACGCTCGGCACGTCCGAGCCGTTCAGCTTCCAGGATCCGAAGACGCGCGAGATCGTCGGATACGACGTCGACATCTGCCGCAAGGTCGCGGAGTCGCTCGGTGTTGCCCTCGAGCTCAAGCCGATGGCCGTCGAAGCCCGCATCCCCGAGCTGCTCCAGGGCCGGGTCGATATCCTCGCTGCCAATCTCGGCTGGACGAAGGAACGCGCGCAACAGATCGACTACAGCTACTCGTATTTCGTCAGCGAGCAGAAGGTGCTGGTGTCTGCCGACTCCGGCATCGCGACGCTCGAGCAGCTCTCTGGCAAGCGGGTCAGCGCGGTCAAGGGATCGTCGTCCGAACAGGGCGTCAGGCGGGTGATTCCGGCAGCGGAAACCGTGACCTTCCAGGAGTCGTCGTCGGCCTTTCTTGCCGTTGCGCAAGGCAAGGTCGACGGCTTCTGCGCTTCGGAGCTGATCCTGGTGAAGCTGCGCAAACAGGCCCAGGCATCCTCGCCGATGTCGATCGTCGAGAAATCGGTCTTCGTCGAACCTTGGGGACTCGGCGTCCGCAAGGGCGAAGCGGCTTTCAAGGATCAGGTCAACAAGGCGCTCGCCGACCTGGATGCATCGGGAGAGGCTGGCAAGATTTTTGCTAAGTGGTTCGGGCCGGGAACGGTCTATAACATGAAGCAGGATTTCAAGATCGAGGAGATCAAGGGCTGATCCCCTCGCCTCTGCGCTAATCTGAACATCCGGAGTGCATGACTTTACGATGGGCTATGTCTTCGACCCGGCCGCTGTCCTGACCGGCCAATATCTGGACTGGTTCATCTGGGGAGTGGCGACGACGATCGCGCTGACCGTGGCGGCCTGGCTGCTCGGAATGACGCTCGGGATCATCCTGACACTGGTCCGCACGCTTCCGTTCAGGCCTCTCGAATGGGTGGTCGCGGGTTACGTCGAATATCATCGCAACGTTCCGTTGCTGGTTCAGATCCTGGTCTGGTACTTCGGCGTCCCGCAACTGTTGCCTCGCGCCATCCGCATGTGGGTCAACGGCCACCACAGCGAGTTTCTTCTCGCGATGGTGGCGCTGGGCCTCGCCAAGGCGGCCTATATCACCGAGGATTTGCGCAGCGGAATTCGATCGATCCCGAAGACGCAGTATGAAGCCGCGCGCTCGATCGGATTCAACTATCTCCAGGCAATGAGCTACGTGATCCTGCCACAGGCTCTGCGCATCGTGATTCCGCCGCTGATCAACCAGACCCTCCTCCTGTTCAAGAACACCAGCCTCGCCATGGCGATCGGCGTCGGCGAGCTGACCTATCGCACGCGCGAGGTCGACAGCTACACGTTCAAGACGTTCGAAGCGTTTGCGGTCGCGACCATCATCTATCTTTCGATCTCCTTCGCCATCATGGCGCTCGGCGCCTTCGCCGACCGGCGGCTGAAACTCGAGTTGCGCTGATGCTGGAGATCATCGAGAACAACTGGCTTCTGTTCCTGATCGGGCAATACCCGCACGGCCCCGTCGGCGGCCTCGCCATGACGCTGTTCCTCGCTGTGGTCGGGCTATCCCTCAGCTTTCCCGTCGCGATCGCGCTTGCGCTGGCGCGTCTCAGCTCGCATCGTTGGCTGCGCGGACCGGCGACCGCCGTGGTTTACGTCGTGCGCGGCCTGCCGCTGATCATGTTCATCTTCTGGACCTATTTCGCGCTGCCGCTGTTGATCGGACATACGGTCGGGGGCGTCGCGACGTTGCTCTTCGCACTCGTCGTCTACGAGGCGAGCTATCTTTCGGAGATCATCCGGGCCGGGATCGAAGGCCTGCCAAAAGGCCAGACCGAAGCGGCCAAGGCCCTTGGCCTCGGCTACTTTCCGACCACCTTCAAGGTCATTCTGCCGCAGGTCCTGCACAACATGCTGCCCAGCCTGGTCAGCCAGTTCGTCTCCACCATCAAGGAGACATCGCTCGGCTATGTCATCAGCGCCAACGAGGTGACCTTTGCGGCGAGCCAGGTGAACAACCAGCTCATGACGCAACCGTTCGAAGTCTATGGCCTGCTGGCGCTGACCTATTTCACGCTTTGCTTCACCCTGACATCGGCGGCGCGCTGGCTGGAACGTCGGCTGGCTGCCGAGCGCGGTGCGCTCGGCATTCAGCCGGCATGAGGGCAGCCATGATCCGATTCGAGGCCGTCGAAAAATGGTTTGGCCAGCACCAGGTGCTGGCCGGCGTGACCGGCGAGGTGAAACGCGGCGAGGTCGTCACGCTGCTCGGCTCATCGGGCTCCGGCAAATCCACGCTCATTCGAACCGTGACGCGCCTGGAGGACATTCAAGGCGGACAAGTGCTGTTCGAAGGCGTGGACGTCGCCGGGCGCGGCGTCGACATCAATCGCCTGCGCCAGCGCGTCGGATTCGTATTCCAGGCGTTCAACCTGTTTCCGCATCTCACCGTGCTCGGCAACATCACGCTCGGGCTGAAGCGTCTGCGGAAAATGCCCAAGGCTGCCGCCAGGGCGCGCGCCATGACCGAGCTCGACCGCGTCGGGCTGGCAGACAAGGCCGACGCCTTGCCGTCGCGCCTGTCCGGCGGGCAGCGGCAGCGCGCTGCGATCGCACGCGCGCTGGCGATGGATCCGGACGTCATGCTGTTCGACGAGCCGACCAGCGCGCTCGATCCGGAAATGGTCGGCGAGGTGCTGCGGGTGATGAAGTCCCTGGCGCAGAACGGCATGACGATGGTCGTCGTCACGCACGAGATCGGCTTTGCGCGCGAAGTTGCGGACACCGTCTGGTTTCTGGACAAGGGCCAGATCGTCGAAAGCGGTCCGCCGGCCGAGGTCCTCGATGATCCCAGTCACGCGCGGTTGCGCTCGTTTCTTTCGAGGCGACGATAGGGGGCGCTCTAACGCCTGCCGCCACCCATCCCGCCGCCGGGACCACCGAAGCCGCCACCACCGGGCCCCATGGGACCGCCGGGTGAGCCAAGGCCACCCGGCCCCGATGGACCGGTCGGGCCCGACGGACCGGCGCCGGGAGCCGAGCCCGGGCTCGAACCAGGCGCAGGCGCACCACCAGGTCCGCCGGGCTGGCCGCTCGGCGAGCCGGGCGTGCCACTTCCCGGGTGCAGGATCGATCCGCCCGGCGAACGACCGCCAGATCCGGGCGGGCCGCCCGGCCCCTGGAGCGACGATCCCGGGAACTGCGTGACCGCCTGCACCGATTCGACCTGGAGGCCGCGCGCGCGGTCGAACACACCGTTCAGCACCACCCGCGCCTCGCCGGCGCTCGGCGCAAAGCGCGAGCCGTCATGGGCGACGAGGCCGGAGCCGAGCTGCAGATTGGCGCCGGCGCGCTGCACATAGGCCTCGACCGATAGCCGGCTCGCGCCGGCGAGATCCGAGAAATCGTCGATCCTGGCGCGCGCCACCTGGAGCATGCCCTGACTCGTGCTGCCCTCCACCTGAACGCGCTGGCCGACCAGGGCGACATCAGCACCGTTCAGCCGAAGGCCGCCGATATGCAGCCCGTCAGGACCGCGCTCGACCAAACCGGACACCCGCGCGGTGGTGCTACGACGCTGCTCGACGAGGCTTGCGACGATCGTGCCGTCGGTACGGCGCAGCCCGAACACGGCCACACGAGTGCCGACGCGGTGCCAGCTCTCCTGGCCGCTCGATACAACCTTCTGGCCGAGCACGGTGATCTCATTGCCTTTCACCGCCTCGATCGGGCCCGCGACCTCGCTGGCGATATTGATGCTGCGCGTCGCCAGCGTGCCGTCGGCCTGCCGGACGGCGACCACGCGCGCGAGCTGTCCGATGCGCAAGCTCTTGGTCGTCGCCTGCTCGCCGTCGATCCGCACCGGCACGTCGGCCGCGTAAGCGACGCGCTCGCCGTTGACGTAGATGCTGCCGAAACGCTGAATCACGCCGACGATGCCGGTGCCCCCGATGCCCTGATCATCGCCGCGACTGATTCCGGTGCCGCCAATGCCCTGGTCGGTGCCGCGCCTGGTTTGCGCCCAGGCGGCGGCCGTTCCTGCGAGCCAGAACCCCGTGAGCAGCAGGCGGCGCGATATGCGCGGCGGCGTGGTCATGAGCGACCGCCCTCGCCGGTGCCGTCGCTCTCCTCCTCGACATCCTCGCAATAGATGTAAATGCCGAAATTCCAGCGGGCATCGCCGCCCTTGTCCTTGGCGAGCGCGCGATTCGCCTCGCGGTTGGCGGTCTTGAGCGCCTCCATCGCAAGCTCGCGCGAGCGCGCCTCGAGCCGTTTTGCCAGTTTCGGCGACAGGCCGTTGTAGTGAACGGCGCGTTCGAGAAAGCGTGGCGCAGGGCCCGACACGTTGTCAGCAGCCGCGGCGATGTGGTCGTGCAGATTGCGGCCGAGATAGTGCCATTTGCTGTCGTCCTCGCCGCGGGGAACGAAGGCGGCCTCGACCAGCTCGATTGCATCATCGGCGTTGATAGTGACGAGCCCGCGATCGAGCCATTCGTCGAGCACCGCGCGCGGACGGACGTCCTTGGTGACGGAGGCGACGAGCTGCTCGAACGAGGGCGCCTCGCCTTCGGCCGTGCGCGGCAGCGGCAGCGGCTCGCCCTTCGTATCGGTGAATTCGGGCGCGGCCAGCCAGCGCGCGATCACGGCGCTGGTCAGCGACACCGCAGCCGGCGCCTCGTGCACGGGCGCGCCGGCGCCGCGCAGCCGCGCCACTTCCTTGCGATGGATGCCCGTGAGCAGGCTGACGCGGCTGTCGGTCTGCTCCTTGCCCTCGAGCACGAAATCGTGCTCGGCGACGTTGACGAAGAGCTCGCGGAGCAATTGTGCCAATGCCGGAAAGGTCATGCCGCTGCGGATGCACAGCCGCACCAACGGGCGCAGCAGCCGCGCCAAGGGCGCGTGCAGCTTTGCCGCGGCGTTCGGCTGTGGCGCAGCCGGCTTATCCGCCGCCTTGGACCCGGGCTTGGCATTCATGTCCGAATAGTAACGGCGTCACGCGTGGGACACAATCCCACATTTTTCGTTCGCACCGTTGACGTGGTAAATTTTCCCACATATACGGGACGCAACTGAGGGCACGACTCGAAAGGGAAAGTTGACCCAATGCCTGACCGCCTGGTCTGCAATTCCAACATGATTTCCGCACATCTCGGCCGCCCCGGCGCGGTCGAGCCGATGCTGCCCGCGCTGCTGCGCGGCGTGATCTTCATCTCGACGCTCGCGGTGCCCTTCGTCGCCGCCCTCCTGGCCGGCTGAGCGGAGCGCGACGAACAACATGACCCCTGTCAGCGAACCCACCCGCCCATCGGTTCTTCATATCTTCAAGGTCTACTATCCCGACCTGTTCGGCGGCACGCTCACGGTGATCCGCGACATCTGCACGAGCCTGAAGGACGCCTTCACCTCCGCCGTGCTGGTCTGCTCGAAATCCGCCGACGAACGCCGCAACATCGTCGTCAACGACATCGCCGTGGAGCGCGTGCAGTCATTCGGCGACGTGCTCTCGCTGCCGGCCGCTCCCACATATCCGTGGCGGCTGTGGCGCAAGATCGCGCAGCACGACCTGCTGGCGCTGCACGCCCCCTTCCCGCTTGCCGACCTCGTCTTCGCGTTCGGGCTCGCTCGCAAGCGGCCGCTGGTCGTCCATTGGCATGCCGACATCGTCACCCACGCGGGCTTGCGCTGGTTCGTCGAGCCGTTGATGCGCCGAACCCTGCGTCAGGCCGCCGCCATCATCGTCTCGGACCACGTGCTGGTCGACAGAACGCCCTTGCTGCGGGAATTTGCTGACAAGTGCCACGCCGTGCCGTTCGGCATCGACACCACGAAGTATGACTGGCCGAGGATCGATCCCCAGCACGTCAACGATCGGGGACGGCTCGTGCTCGCCTGTGGCCGGCTCGTTCCCTACAAGGGCTTTGAAGTGCTGATCCGCGCAGCTCAGGGGCGGAATTTCGAGGTTTGGATCATCGGCGAAGGCGCCGAGCGCGCCCGGCTCGAGCAACTGATCGAAGAGCTCGGCGTTGGCGACCGCGTCCGCCTGCTCGGCTCCGTGCCCGATTGCGAGCGAGTCAAGCTGATGTGCATCGCCGACGTGTTCGCGATGCCGTCGGTGACCAACGCCGAGACCTTCGGGCTCGTCCAGCTCGAGGCGATGGCGGCAGGCCGGCCCGTCGTCAACACGGCACTGGACACGGCCGTGCCGCATGTCGCGCGCGACGGCATCGAGGCGATCACCGTGCCGCCCGGCGATTCCGCAGCGCTCGGCGATGCCATCGACACGCTGATCCGCGATCCCGAACGCCGCCGCCGCATGGGCCTTGCCGCGCGAACGCGCGCGGCCACGCGCTACTCCGCCGCCGCCTTCAAGAACGGCATGGAGACGGTGTACGCCCAGGTGCTTGCCGCCAGCACAAGCCGCTCCGCCACCTCTTCCGCCACGCCGGGCTGGCTCGACGTGATCCGGATCGCAGGCGCGCTGGCCTGGTCCGACATGCGCCATCGCTACGTGCGCTCGCTGCTCGGCCCGTTCTGGATGTCGCTCCAGATGGCGATCGTGGTCGCGGTGCTGGGCTCGGTGATCGGCCAGATGTCCAACGCCGGCGTGCTGGCCCGGCTGCCCATGCTCGCGCTGTCGATGACGGCCTGGACCTTCCTCAACAGCGTCGTGCTCGATGCCACCACGGCGCTACAGGGCTCGGCGAGCCTGATCCGCGACCGCGCGCTGCCGCCGGTGATCTTCCTCCTGCAATGCACCTTCCGCCAGGCCCTGTTTGCGCTCCACAACGCCTGTGTGCCGCTGGTGCTCTGGCTGCTGCTGACCCCGCGCGATCTCTCCCACGCGCTCGCCGCGCTGCCGGGGCTTCTGCTGTTCATCGCCTGCACTTTCGCGCTGAGCCTGGTGCTCGGCGCCATGGCGACGCGGTATCGCGACCTCAAGCCGATCATCGAATCCTCGCTGATGCTCGGATTCCTCTCCTCGCCAGTGATCTGGTCGACGGAAATGATCAATCACCGCTCGACCATCATGCGGCTCAATCCGCTGACGCACCTGTTCGCGGTGTGGCGCGAGCCTCTGGTGGGTGGCCATGTCGACACTCTCAGCATCGTCTACGTGCTGGCGTGCCTTGCCGGGCTGACGTTCGCAAGCTGGCTGACGCTCGTGCATCTGCGCAAAGCGGCCTTCTGGATCTAGAGTCATGGCCTCGATCAGCCTGCGCAATGCCAGTCTCGATTACCCCCTCTACGGCGCCTACGATCATTCCCTGAAGCGCCGCCTGCTCGGCCACCTCATCCGTGAGCAAAGCGGAATGCGGATCATCCGCGCCGTCGACAACATCACGATCGAGGCTGAAGCCGGCGCCCGGATCGGTCTTGCCGGACCGAACGGCTCCGGCAAGTCGACGCTGCTCCGCCTCATTGCCGGGGTCTATCCGCCAAGCTGCGGCAGCGTCGCGATCAAGGGCAATATAGTGCCCCTGCTCGGCCTCAATGCCGGCGTCAATCTCGACTTCGTGGCGGAAGACAATATCGCGCTCCTGCTGCGGATTTCCGGCCGCAAGCCGACCCGCGCCATCATCGACGAGATCTGGGCCTTCACCGAGCTCGAGGAGCGGATGCAGCGGCTGCCGCTCAGGATGTTCTCCTCGGGCATGCTGATGCGCGTGCTGTTTGCGACCGCCACCGCATTCCCGGCCGACATCCTGCTGCTCGACGAGTGGCTCAGCGTCGTCGACGAGAATTTCTCGGCCAAGGCGCAGGCCCGGCTGATCAAGCTGGTTTCGCAGGCTGCGATCGTGATCATCGCCTCCCACGACCAGCCGCTGCTGCGCCGCACCTGCTCCACCATCATCAACCTCGATCACGGACGCGTCGCCTCGACGGTCGCCGTCGAGCCGCCCGCCACACATCCATTCGAGCTTCGCGAGAAACGCGCATGAAGAAGAGCATTCTGGTCGTCTCCGAGGCGCTCGGCGAGCCCAACCACAAACGCGGCATCTTCCACTTCACCCGCGAGTTGATCCGCTCGCTCGAAGCTGACGGCCACGAGCTGACCCTGCTCGTCGAGACCACGCGCCGCTACCGCAAGCTGCGCGCGCGCGAGCGGCGCACCGGGCTGTTTCCGCGGCAATCGCGCAACATCGAGCTGCTGGCGCTGTACCGCTACCTCGACGAGGTCAACATGAGCGAGCCGACGATGCGCAGCCACGGCGGCCTGCGCCGCCTGCTCGGCTGGATCCGGCACCGGATCGACATGGCGACGTCGTGGGAATACGCGCTCTGCCTCCTTCGGGCGATCGGCCTGCGCGGGATGAGCACGCGGCTGATCGAGAACAAGAGCGCCGCGCTCGAATACATCCCGCCAGATCTGCGCCATCTCGAGCTGTTCCGCGACTTCCAGCTCGAAGCCGGCTTCTACAGCTATCAGGACTCCTCCGCCCTTTTCCTGCTGCCGCCGCCGCGGATCGATGCCCGCGACTACGACGTCATCCTCGTCGACACGCCGACTCGCGTCGCGATCAAGCGCAAGCCGGGCGCCAAGGTGATCTGCGTGGTCCACGACCTCTTGCCGCTGACCGACCTCAAGCTCAGCGATGTCGCGACGCGCCTGTTCTTGTCTCGCCTGCTGACGAGCTTGCGCCAGGCCGACGAGCTCGCCTTCGTCTCCAACTACAGCATGATGCGGTTCAGGGAGCTGTTGCCGCAATTTGCCCATCTGCCTGCGAGGGTCGTCTACCCCCGCACGCAGTTCGACGCCCCGGATGTCCTGCAACTGCCAGCCCCGACGGGGCGTCCGGGGCGGCCGAGCTTCGTGGTCATCGTCTCCAACGAGCCGCGCAAGAACGTCGCCACCGTGATCCGCGCCTTCCGCGGCATGCCGCAGGCCGATCTCGTCGTGATCGGCTATGCCGGTCTCGCCTCCCAGATGCGCAACCTGCCGCCCAACATCCGCTTCGCCGGCTATGTCGACGAGCATGAGAAGGCGAGCCTGATCGCCGAGGCCCACGGCCTGATCATGCCGAGCTTCGCCGAAGGGTTCGGCGTGCCGATCATCGAGGCGCTCGCGGCGAACACCCCCGTGCTCTGCTCCGACATCGCCGTGTTCCGCGAGGTCGCCGGCGAGCTCGCCGACTATTTCGATCCGTTCTCGGCCGAGTCGATCCGTGCATCCGTCACGCGCGTGATCGCGCGGCAGGAGGAATGCCGCCGCGACATCAGGGACCGCCGCGGCCAGCTTGCCGAGCGCTTCGGTTACCAGACCCAGGCCCGCGACTTCCTCGGCCAGTATCGACCCGCCGAAAGCATGATGGCCGCGCAATAGGCGCCTCGTCATGACCGTTGAAGCTGCGGCTGGACACGGCGCGGCCCTCGCCGCCGACGCGCGCGGCGTGCTTGCGCCCTCGCGCAGCACGGCAAGGCTGATGCACGGTTCCGATCTGCTCGCCGCGATGATCGCGGCGTCGCTGCCGTGGTCGACCTCGCTGCCGGCGATCTTCGTCGGCCTGTGGCTGCTCGTCCTCGTGCCGACCATCGATTGGCGGGACTATGCGAGCTGCCTGAAGCAGCCTGCCTTTGCCTTGCCCTTCGCGCTGCTTGGCCTCGCGCTCGCAGGCATGCTCTGGTCCGACGCCGCCTGGGCCGACCGGCTGCACGCAATCAAGCCGGTTGCAAAGCTCGTCATCATTCCGCCGCTGCTCTATCATTTTCAGCGCTCGGAGCGTGGCACGTGTATCTTCGCGGCCTTTCTCGTCTCGTGCGCCCTGCTGGCGGTCTTCTCCTGGATCGTGCTGCTCCACCCCGCATGGAAGATCGCCGCAACGGCATCAGCTGGCGTGCCGGTCAAGAACTACATCGACCAGAGCCAGGAATTCACACTGTGCGCCTTTGCGCTTGTGCTGCCGGCGCTGACGTTCTGGCGCGAGCGGCGGCTGGCCGCGGCGTGCGCCTGCCTTGCTCTGGTCCTGCTGTTCGTCACCAACATGCTGTTCGTCGCCTCCGCCCGCACTGCGCTGCTCTGCATGGGCGTGCTGCTCGCGTTGTTCGCCTGGCGGCATCTGGGCCGGCGCGCGGCCATGCTGCTGCTGGCGGGCACTGTGGCGGCAAGCCTGCTCGCCTGGACAACGTCGTCATATCTGCGTCAGCGGATCACCGACATCGTCGTTGAATATCAGCATGGACATGAAGACATCAGCCACGCCTCCACGGCGCAGCGCCTGATCTATTGGCGCAAGGCGATCGCCGCCTTGGCGCAGGCGCCCCTGCTCGGCCACGGCACCGGCTCGGTCAAGCGGCAGTTCGAGCGGGCCGCCGAGGGACATACCGGCATCGAGGCCGAAGTGGTCAACAATCCTCACAACCAGACCCTCAACATTGCCATGCAATGGGGGCTATTCGGCGTCGTCCTGCTCTATGCCATGTGGCTCGTCCATCTCTTGCTGTTCACAGGAGATGGCCTGGCGGCGTGGATCGGGCTCGTCGTCGTCGTGCAGAACATGACGAGCTCGCTGTTGAACTCGCATCTGTTCGACTTTCACGCGGGTTGGATCTACGTCCTCGGCGTTGGCGTCGCCGGCGGCATGACGCTAAGGGACGAACGCCGCCGAACAGCGGCGCCACACCGTTAGCGCACGTCCGTCGATGACCAGCAGCGCGCTGCCGATGACCATCGCACCCGCGATCTCGCGCAGCGAGACCGGCTCGCCCAGCACGAGCCAGCCGAGAAGAATGGCAGTCACGGGAATGAGCAACGTCACCAGCATGACATTGGTGGCGCCCGAGCGCCGCAGGATCTGGAAGAAGACGATGTAGGCGAGCGCTGTCGAAAGACCTGCGAGGCCGAGCACCGCGAGCCAGGTCGACACGCCCGGCATAGGGAGAAGCCATGGCTGTTCGACTGCGCCGGCGACGACCGCCATCATCACGCTCGAAGCCAGCAGTTGAAAGGCTGCGGTCCCGAGCGGCAGCGAGTCCTTCAGCAGCCGACGCGCCGCCAGCGCCGCGAGGCCGTAGCTGAACGCGCCGCCGAGACAGAGCAAAATACCAAACCCCTGCCCCGTCCCCGCCTCGACGCCCCAGCCTCTCAGGATGACCACGCCGATGAGCCCCAGGGCGACGCCAGCCACGCGCCGCATCTGCAATATCTCTTCGCCCGCCATCGCCATCACGATCACGGTGAACAGCGGTGTGGTAGCGTTCAGGATCGACGCCAGCCCGCTCGGAATGAAGGTCTGGCCGACCACGATCAGCGAGAACGGCACGACGTTGTTGAACAGTCCGATCGCGAAGAACGGCCTCCAGCCCGCAACGCCCTTGGGAAAGGGGATCTTCTGGATACGCAGCAGCGGCAGCAGCATGGCGGCGCCGAGCGCGACGCGCAGGAACACCAAAGTCAAAGGCGGCAGTTCCCGCAGCGCCGCGCCATTGAAGAAGAACGAGCCGCCCCAGAGGATCGAGAGAACGCAGAGTAGCGACCAGTCTCGTGTGTCGATCCGGTTGTCGTTGGCAATCATTGTGCCCCGCTTTGGCGATCAAACCGATCGCCTACTGCGGAGCCATAGCCATTGCCACCCGATTTCCGATAAAGACGAGCTGGCCTACTTCGGTCGCGACACGATCTCGATCATCTTGCCCTCGTCATCGTCGGGCATCACGGCTTTCGCCCGTGCATAAGCGTCCACGGCAGCGCGGCCGACCAGCGGCTTGTCGGCGAGCAGGCTTTCGGCGAGCATCACCGCATAGTCCGCATCCTTGTGCCGCAGCGCGGCGGTGAACGTCGCGCCGCTGAAATCGCGGGCGACCATGCGCTTGGAGTGGCGCTGCACCTGCGGGCTAGCGGCGACGCCTGACAGAATCGATTCCAGCACGAGATTCATGTCGAGCCCGGCCTGCTCGGCAATCGCAAGACCTTCGGCAAGGCCTGCGATCTGGATCGCGCCCATGAGGTTGTTGATGAGCTTGTAGACCGTGCCCGATCCGACCGCGCCGAAATGGCGGATGGTCGAGCCGATCGGCTCGAGGAACGGCCGGGCGCGTTCGAGATCGGCGGCGTCAGCGCCGACCAGCAAAGTCAGTTTTCCCGCCGCCGCCGCGTCCGGCAGGCCAGTCACGGGGCAGTCGATGTAGACGAGCCCCCGCTCCTTCAATTCGCCCGCCATCTCGCGCGCATGATCATACGACACCGTCGAGCACTCGATCGCGATCGTGCCGGCCTTCGCCGTCTTCGCGGCGCCGTTGAGACCAAGCCACACGCTGCGCGAAGCTTCATCGTCGGCGACCATGGTCACCACGGCGTCCGCATCGATCGCGGCGTCCTCGGGCGAGGTCGCCCAGCGCGCGCCGCGCGCGATGAGGTCTTCTGCCTTGGCCTTGCTGCGGTTCCAGAGCGACACGGTGAAGCCGGCATCGAGATAGCGGCCGGCCATGCCGTGGCCCATCCGCCCCAATCCGATGAAGGCGACGCGGGGCATGGCTAGTCGACGTCCTCGATCTCGCCGGTGGTGGTGCCGAAGGCGCGCTGCGCAAGTGTCGCGGCCATGAACTCGTCAAGCTCGCCGTCGAGCACGCCCGAGGTGTCGGAGGTCTGCACGCCCGTGCGCAAATCCTTCACCATCTGGTAGGGCTGCAGCACGTAGGAGCGGATCTGGTGGCCCCAGCCGATATCGGTCTTGGCGGCCTGGTCGGCGGCGGCCTTTTCCTCGCGCTTCTTCAGCTCGATCTCGTAAAGACGCGCGCGCAGCATGTCCCAGGCTTGCGCCCGGTTTTTGTGCTGAGAGCGGCCGGCCTGGCAGACCACGGCAACGCCGGTTGGAATATGCGTCAGGCGCACCGCGGATTCGGTCTTGTTGACGTGCTGGCCGCCGGCGCCGCCCGACCGCATGGTGTCGGTGCGAACGTCGGATTCCTTGATGTCGATCTTGATGCTGTCGTCGATGACGGGAAACACCTGCACGCTCGAGAACGAGGTGTGCCGCCGCGCATTGGAATCGAACGGCGAGATGCGCACCAGGCGGTGCACGCCCGCTTCCGTCTTCAGCCAGCCATAGGCATTGTGGCCGGAGACCTGGATGGTCGCCGACTTGATGCCGGCCTCTTCCCCCTCGGACTCTTCGAGATACTCGACCTTGAAGCCGTGGGTCTCGGCCCAGCGCGTGTACATGCGCAAGAGCATCTGCGCCCAGTCCTGGCTCTCGGTGCCGCCGGCGCCGGCATGGACTTCGAGATAGGAATCGAAACGATCGGCCTCGCCCGAGAGCAGAGCCTCGAGTTCGCGCCGCGCGACTTCCTTCTTGAGGTTTTTCAGCGCCGCTTCGGCCTCAGTGACCACGCCCTCATCGCCCTCGGCCTCGCCGAGCTCGATCATGCCGATATTGTCCTCGAGCTCCTGCTCGACCTTGCCAATGCCGGACAGCGCATCCTCCAGCGAGGTGCGCTCCTGCATCAGCTTCTGGGCTTTCTGCGGATCGTTCCAGAGATTGGGATCTTCTGCGAGCTTGTTCAGCTCAGCGAGGCGCGCCGTCGACTTCTCGACGTCAAAGATGCCTCCTCAGCAGCCCGACTGACTGCTTGATCTCTTCTACCAACCGTTCGATTTCGGCGCGCATGTCGTTCTCTGGTCTCGCGGAATTTCCGCGTGCGAATGAAATGGGATGTAACGGCGGCGGCTGCAAAGCGCAACCGCCGGCCTGCCGGTCGTCCGTCTTATCCTAGGGCCTAATAGAGCCCGCCGGTGCCGGGCCGCATGAAGAAGCCGGAATCGGGCGGCGCCTGCTGCGGGCCACGGCCGTCGGCATCGGCAACCCCGATGACGGAGTAATTATCCGGCGGCGCCGTACCCGGCTTGAAGGCTTCGAGGATCGTGCCCCCGGTCTCGCCGGGGCCAGCGCGCATGCCGGACTTGGCGACGACGCGGATCAGCTTGATGCCGGCCGGAACCTTGAACGGAACTGCCGGCTTATCGGCAAGCGCCAGCTTGAGGAAATCGCGCGCGATCGGCGCGGCCAGATGACCGCCGGTCGCCGCGTTGCCCTTACCGAGCGGGCGCGGCTTGTCGTAGCCCATATAGATGCCGACCGCGATGTCCGGCGAGAAGCCGACGAACCAGGCGTCCTTGGCCTCGTTGGTGGTGCCGGTCTTGCCGGCGATCGGCTTGCCGACTTCCTTGACGACGGTCGCGGTACCGGCCTGGACGACGCCTTCCATCAACTCGGTGATCTGATAGGCCGTCATGGCGTCGAGCACCTGCTCGCGGCGGTCGACCAGCTGCGGCTCGGTCTGGTTCTTCCAGCCGCCCGGGGCATCGCAGCCGCGGCATTCGCGCTGGTCGTGCTTGAATATGGTGTGGCCGTAGCGGTCCTGGATGCGGTCGATCAGGGTCGGCTTCACGCGGCGGCCGCCATTGGCGATCATCGAATAGGCCGTGACCATGCGCATCGCCGTCGTCTCGCCGGCGCCGAGCGCAAACGAGAGATAGTTCGGCAGCTCGTCATAGACGCCGAAGCGGCGCGCATATTCGCCGATCAGCGGCATGCCGATGTCCTGCGCGAGGCGCACCGTCACGGTGTTGAGCGAGAGCCGCAGCGCGTTGCGCAGCGTCACCGGGCCCTGGTACTTGCCCGAGGAGAAGTTTTCCGGACGCCAAACGCCGCCGCCCTGCCCCTGGTCGATTTCGATGGGCGCGTCGACCACGACGGTCGACGGCGTATAGCCGTTATCGAGCGCTGCCGAATAGACGATCGGCTTGAAGGACGAGCCCGGCTGCCGATAGGCCTGGGTGGCGCGGTTGAATTGGCTCTGGTCGAACGAGAAGCCGCCGACCATCGCCAGCACACGGCCCGTCCAGGGGTCCATCACCACCATCGCGCCCGACACCTCGGGGATCTGGCGGAGCCGGTACTGGCCTTCGACAGGTTGCCCGTCCTTGTAGAGTGGATCGGCGTAGATCACGTCGCCGGGCTGAAGCACCTGCGACACCGCGGTCGCCGCCCGGCCCCTGGCCGCTCCCGAGGCGGCCTTTGCCCATCTCACGCCGTCAAGGGTGATCAGGCCGGTCTCGCGCTGCTTGCTCACGGCGCCACCGAGTTCGCGGCTCGGCTGGAAGCCGATGCGCGCCGACTGGTCGCTGGTCTCGAGCACCACTGCCATGCGCCAGGGTGCAATGTCGGACAGCGACTTGATGTCGGCGAGCTTGACGCCCCAGTCGCCAGAAATGTCGAGCTTGCTGATCGCGCCGCGATAGCCCTGCTGCTCGTCATAGTTCACGAGGCCGGTGACCATGGTCTTGCGGGCCATGACCTGGATCTTCGGATCGAGCGTCGTGCGCACCGAGAGGCCGCCCTCGTAGAGCTTCTTCTCGCCATAGCGCTCGAAGATGTCACGGCGGACTTCCTCGGCAAAATATTCGCCAGCGAAGGTGTGGGCGGCGTTGGAACGGTTGGTGACGGCCAGCGGCTCCTTGCGCGCCTTCTCGGCGTCAGCCTGCTTGATCCAGCCGTTCTCCTGGAGGCGGTCGATCACGTAGTTGCGGCGCTCGATGGCGCGGTCGCGGTTGCGCACCGGATGCAGTGTCGCCGGCATCTTGGGCAGCGCCGCCAGATAAGCCGCTTCCGCGACCGTCAGCTCGTTCACCGACTTGTCGAAATAGACGAGCGAGGCCGCCGCGATGCCGTAGGCGCCGAGGCCGAGATAGATTTCGTTCAGATACAGCTCGAGGATCTTGTCCTTGGAGTAGGTCCGCTCGATCCGCATCGCCAGCAAGGCTTCCTTGATCTTGCGGGCGAACGACACTTCGTTGGTCAGGAGGAAGTTCTTGGCAACCTGCTGGGTGATCGTCGAGGCACCCTGCGGACGACGGTTGGAGCCGTAGTTCTGGAGATAGACCAGACCGGCACGCGCCATGCCGGTGTAGTCGATGCCGCCATGCTCATAGAAATTCTTGTCCTCGGCGGCGAGGAAGGCGTTGATCACGAGCTTCGGCACCGCCTGGATCGGCAGATAAAGCCGACGCTCCTTGGCGTATTCGCCGACCAGCGAACCATCGACCGCGTGGACGCGGGTCATCACCGGCGGTTCATAATCCTGAAGCTGAGAGTAGTCCGGCAAATCCTTGGAGAAATGCCAGATCAGGCCTGCCATGGCCCCGACGCCCACCAGGAAGACCACGGTTCCCGCGGCGAACAGGAAGCCCATGAACCGTATCAGCAAGCGCATTATCTGTTTTTCCGTTCAAACCTTGAACAACCCATGGAGCGATCCATGGAGCGATTCGTGTAACGATTCTTGGCGCCGGCAATAGGCGCCTTCCCAAGTCGCGAATTCATCCGGCGTACAAGATTACACCACTAAGAGATTCGTCGGGCCCGGCTCCAGGCTTGGGCCCCAATACGCTTGCCGCGGGGGATCATCGATTCCGCAATCCCCCATAGCGGTTTTTATAGAGCGCCCGCTGTGGCCAAACTAGGGCTTTGCGGGGCCAGCCAAAACTCCCTTTTCAGTTGCTGGATCCGGCAGTCGCCAGCCGCTTGGCCAAAAAGGCGTCGATGGCCTGGGCCATTGACGTCACAGTCCGGGAACGCCAGCTCTCGGAGACCAGATGCTCGAGGTCTCCCTTGTTGGAGACGTAGCCCAGCTCGACCAGCACCGAAGGCACGTCGGGCGCCTTCAGCACCCGGAAGCCTGCTGACTTCAGGGGATGCTTGTGCATCCGCACCGTCGTCTTCATCTCGCCCATCAAAAGGCGGGCAAAACGGTTTGAAAAGGTACGGGTTTCCCGCTGCGCCAGGTCGATCAGGATGTCCGCGACGTCGGTCGGCTCGTCGGATAGGTTGACCCCGCCGATCGCGTCGGACTTGTTTTCGGTGTCCGCCAGCCGCTCGGCCTCCGCGTCGGAAGCCTTGTCCGACAGCGTGTAGATCGTGGCGCCCTGCGCGTCGCCTTCCTTGCGGGGCAATGCGTCGGCATGGATCGAGACGAACAGCGCAGCGTTCAGGGAGCGCGCGACTTTGACCCGGTCGTTCAGCGGGATGAAGGTGTCATCATCACGGGTCATCACCACCCGGTACTTGCCGCTCTTCTCAAGCCGGTCGCGCAGGGCGAGACCAAAGGCCAGCACCAGGTTCTTTTCGCTCTCGCCGCTCGACTGCGTGCCGTTGTCGATGCCGCCATGGCCGGGATCGATCACCACCACGGGACGCGAATCCGTCGGCACTACGGGTTTTTGTTGGGCCGGCTCGGGCGCCGCTGGCGCCGGGGGAGCATCCGTTGTCGGCGGGCGCAGGGCAGCCCGGCTCTCCGGCGCCATCGACTGGACGAAAGCAGCGCGATCGACCTCCTCGAGCT
Source organism: Bradyrhizobium iriomotense (assembly GCF_030160715.1). Classification (GTDB taxonomy): domain Bacteria; phylum Pseudomonadota; class Alphaproteobacteria; order Rhizobiales; family Xanthobacteraceae; genus Bradyrhizobium; species Bradyrhizobium iriomotense. The sequence continues at coordinate 61,860 of NZ_BSOW01000018.1, read as the reverse complement.
CCAGCACCAGCCGCGCCGGCTGGCCGTTGGCGGCCTCGAGCACGTAGGAATTGGCGATCCTGGCGGGGCCCGCGAGGTCGAGCACGATTCGCGAGCCGCCCGGCATCACGAGGCCATAGCGGAACGCCTTGACCAGCCCGCGCCCGGCCGTCCCGGTGCCGGTAGGAAGCTGGAAATTGATCTGGGGAACATCGACCACGACCCGGTACGGGTCCGCCAGGGTGAAGGCCCGGAACGTGATGGTCTGGTCGAGATCGAGAATAAGGCGGGTCTGGCTGCTGTCCCCGGCGAGGCGCGCCGCGGAGACAACCGGGAAATTCGACGCCGGAACGGCAGCTTGCGGCTGGCTTTCCGCGGCCGCGACGGGCCTGGAATCAGAACACGGCAATGCTGCAGCGCACAGCAGCGCACATCCCAGCAAAATCAGATGATTTGCGCGGCTCGCCACCGATTCCGTGCCTCCGAGCAGCTGTTCTAACGCAATAGGACCACAGCGTTAATCCGCCCTTAATGACCCAATAACCAAATCTCGCCAAGTGTGACCGGCGCGCGACGCTCGCCTGACGCCCGCCCGACGCTCCCTTGCACCAAGGTCGCATTCCTCGTATGTACGAACTGCTGACGGCCAATATTTTCGGTTGTGTCGCTCTCAGCCTCCCGGTGCCGCGCCGGAACTCTCAAGGTTTGAGGATTCCAGCGTTTTCCCCCCTCCTTCACGGCCAGCGCGGCGCGCGGCAGCGAGGTTGGACGGGTCAAGGCTCCGGTGGCGCCGGTCCCAGGTTACCTCCAATTGCCAGGGACGGCTTTGACAGGCGGCGTAGCCCGTAACCCGGTTCCTTAATCCCAAGGACCCGGCCGTGTTCCCCCCGGGGCGAGCGCTTTCGCGCCAAACCCTGGCCAGCAGCAACTGATTAAGGGGCGGCGCGCTCGCCGCCCAACGTTTCATACGGGCCGACGCTTGATGCGCCAGACTGTGCCGACCAAAACTGAGAGACAATTCGCGACATTGCGGAGCGAAGCTTCCGCGCGCCGCGTTGTCCTCTCGGCTTCCGGTTCGGCGCGGCGCGAGCGCGGGTGTTTTGGCCTTCCCCTCACCCCCGAATCAGGTGGACCGTCGCGTCACCCGGCAGCGCTCATCGCGCCCACGGTGAATAGCGCCCGCCGCCGCCAAGAGTTAAGACATGCCCAACAAGATGTTGATCGATGCCACCCACCCGGAAGAGACCCGGGTCGTCGTGGTCCGCGGCAATCGCGTCGAAGAGTTTGATTTCGAGACCGCGCAACGCAAGCAACTGCGCGGCAATATCTACCTCGCCAAGGTCACACGGGTCGAACCGTCCCTCCAGGCCGCCTTCGTCGAATATGGCGGCAACCGCCACGGCTTCCTCGCCTTCAGCGAAATTCATCCCGACTACTACCAGATCCCGGTTGCCGATCGGCAGGCGCTGATCGAGGCCGAGGAGCAGGCTCATCGCGAGGCCGAGGAGGAGAACGAGAACCGTTCCCACAACCGCCGCCGCTCGCGCCACCGCAATGCCCGTCGTCGCGGCCATGGCGAGCGCGTGCAGAGCGACATCGTCGAGGGCCTCGAGGCTGGCGCCGATCTCGCCGTCCAGCCGCTCGAAGGCGAGGTGCTGCCGGAGAACGCCGAGGGCGCCGCGCACGAGGGCGAGCATCTGCACACCGAGGCGGAGCATCACGCGTTCGAGGCTCATGATCACGATCATGATCATGATGAGCACGAGCACGACGATCATGATCACGACCATGACCATCATCATCACGATGATGGCGAGCACGACCACGACCATGCCGACGAGGCGCCCGCGGGCGTCGCCGCCGAGCCCGTAGTCGCGTCCGAGGTAGCCGAGCCGCAGGAGGCCGCCGCCTCCGAAGCGCCGGCGCCCGAATTCCATGCCGAGGCGCTGGCCGAAGCCGTGACCGCCGCGATCGAACCCGCCGATGCCGTGTACGCGGCCGCTGAAAGCGCCGAGGCGCCGCATCCCGAGGCTGCCCCCGAAGACGACGCCGAGGATGGCGAGGACGGCGAGGACGGGGAAGAGGCCGAAGAGGAAGTCGTCGAGTCCGTCGGCGGCGACGACGTGCTGGAGGAAGTGCCGGAGCGCACCTTCCGCCCGCGCCGCCAGTACAAGATCCAGGAAGTCATCAAGCGCCGCCAGGTGATGCTGGTGCAGGTCGTCAAGGAAGAGCGTGGCAACAAGGGCGCCGCACTGACGACCTATCTGTCGCTCGCCGGCCGCTATGCCGTCTTGATGCCGAACACTGCGCGCGGCGGCGGCATCAGCCGCAAGATCACCAGCGCCCAGGATCGTTCGCGCCTGAAGGAAGTGGTGCAGGACCTCGACGTGCCCGAGGGCATGGGCATCATCCTGCGCACAGCCGGTGCCTCCCGCACCAAGCCCGAGATCAAGCGCGACTTCGAATACCTGATCCGGATGTGGGAGACGGTGCGCGACCTGACGCTGAAGTCGCAGGCGCCGACCCTCGTCTATGAGGAAGGCTCGCTGATCAAGCGCTCGCTGCGCGACCTCTACAACAAGGAAATCGACGAGATCCAGGTTGCGGGCGAAGGCGGCTACCGCGAAGCGCGCGACTTCATGAAAATGCTGATGCCGGCCAATGTCAGCGCGGTGAAGCAGTATCGCGACGGCCAGCCGCTGTTCTCGCGCATGGGCGTCGAGAGCCAGCTGGACGCGATGTTCTCGCCGACCGTGCAGTTGCGCTCCGGCGGCTATGTCGTGATCAACCAGACCGAAGCGCTGGTCTCGATCGACGTCAACTCCGGCCGCTCGACGCGCGAGCACCATATCGAGGACACCGCGCTCAAGACCAATCTGGAAGCGGCCGAAGAGGTCGCGCGCCAGCTTCGCCTGCGCGACCTCGCCGGCCTGATCGTCATCGACTTCATCGACATGGACGAGAAGCGCAACAACCGCGCGGTCGAGCGCAAGCTGTCCGATTGCCTCAGGCAGGACCGCGCGCGCATCCAGGTCGGCCGCATCTCGCATTTCGGCCTTCTGGAGATGTCGCGCCAGCGCATCCGTGCCAGCGTGCTCGAGAGCTCGACCGATCCCTGCCCGCATTGCGGCGGCACCGGCCACGTGCGCTCGGTCTCCTCCGTCGCGCTCCAGCTCCTGCGCGGGCTGGAAGAGATTTTGATGAAGGGCGCGACCCACAATCTGGTGGTCCGCACCCGCACCGACGTCGCGCTCTATGTGCTGAACCACAAGCGCGGCCATCTGCGCGATCTCGAGAACAGCTTCAAGGTCACGCTGTCGATCATCGCCGACCCGTCCGTCAGCGGGCCGCAGGCCTATGTCATCGACCGCGGCGAGCAGGTGCACACGCTGGAAGCCGCCAAGGCGCTGCTCGCGGCACAGGCTGCGGCAAGCCCGCCGCCGGCGGTCGAAGAAGCCTATGACGACGAGGACGGATTCGATCTCGAGACCGAATCCGAGGTCGAGACCGACGAGACCGAGGGTCTCGCCGAAGAGCAGGCCGCAGGTGACGCGGCGCCCGAGCAGGACGGCCAGCGCCGTCGGCGCCGCCGGCGTCGTCGCGGACGCGGCGGCCAGCGCGAGGGCGAGCTTCGCGAAGACACCGCGCCGAGCGTTCCCGAGCCGGCCATGGCCGCAGGTGAATCCGACGAGGAAGCCGACGCGGAGCAGGAAGGCGAAGAGACCGAGGAGCAGTTCGACCAGGCCCGCGGTGAGCAGGGTGGCGGCGAGCGCCGCCGCCGGCGTGGACGTCGTGGCGGTCGCCGCCGGCGCGGCGGTGGCGAGGAAGGTCTCGCCGGTTCGATCAGCGACGAGCTGAGCGCCAATCCGCCGCCAGAGGCGACGCAGGCAGTTGCCGATTTCGACGGCTTCACGCCCGACGCTCCGCCGTCGATCGCGCAGACCGAAGCAACCGTTCAACCATCGGCACCGCAGCCTGAGGAGCCCGCCGAGCTGCAGGCTCCTGTAGAGCCGGCAGCCGCGGACGAAACCGCGTCCGACAACGACAAGGCCGCGCGGCGGCGTTCGACCGTGCGTGAAAAGGTGAGCTTCCTCAGCAGCCAGCCCGAGCCTGCCGCCGAGGTCGCGCCGGCGCCCAGCGAGGTTACGCCGCCCGTTCCCGCGGCCGAGCCGCCGGAGGCCGCAGTCGAAACACCGGCACCCCAGCCGCGTCGCGCCGGCTGGTGGTCACGCCGCTTCGGCGGCGGCGAATAGGCCGAACGCCAACAGACAAAACGCCCGGCTTAGCCGGGCGTTTTTCGTTGAGCGCCGGCCTTAGACCCTCATGGTGAGGAGCACGAAGCGCGTCTCCGGACGATGCTTCGCATCGTCGGGCGAACCATGAAGGCCCAGCCCTCGTCTCGGGCTATCCTTCGAGACGCCGCTTACGCGGCTCCTCAGGATGAGGGGAGATTCCTTGGAGCAGACCTACAGCGGTGGCAGCTCGTCGTCGTCGAGCGGCGGCACGTCGCGGGACGCGATTTGGCGGAGCTGGTCGTAGAGGTCGGGCGCTTCGCTGGTGCAGAGGCAAACAGCTTTGGCGGCAGGCGCGTCGCCGGCGTTGAGGTAGGCGTGGCCCATGGTGCTGTCGAGATAAATCCCGTCGCCCTCGCCCAGGATCTCTGGCGCGTAAAACTCGGTGTGGACGGCCACGCGTCCGCTCGTCACCAGAAAATACTCTTCACCAGCGTGGCGCAGCAGCGGGCCGAACTCCTCCAGCGAACGCGCACGGACCTCGGCCATGATCGGCACCATGCGTTTGCCGATCAGGTCGGTGCATTGATAGTTGTAGGTATAGAACTTCGTGTTGATGACCTGCCCCTGCCCCGCGCGGCTGATGCTGCGCCGCGCCGTAACCGGCCGGCCCTGCTCGGGGCGCACCGCGGTCGCCGGGTTGAACAGCTCGGCGATCTCCATCTTCAGGCCAGAGGTGAGCTGCAACAGCTTGTCGTAGGTCAGCGACATCAGGCCGTTCTCGACCTTGGACAGGGTCGAGAGCGCCATGCCCGTCCGCTCCGCCACCTGCTTGAGCGTCAGGCCCCGCGCCTGGCGGGCGGCCTTGAGGCATTGGCCGAGCCGGGAATTGGCACTTTCGGGCGTCGTGATCTCGCTCATGCAGCAAATCTAGCACGATCGCGGAAAAATTGTTGGCCGATCAGACTAATCTTTTCGGCGGAAATCATCCCAAACCACCTCATTTGCCGGTCAGTTGGGCAGATAGACCGGGATTTGCGCAAGAAATGCCCATGTATGACGAATATTGGTGCGCTTGCCGTACTTTCCGATATGCTAAATCGTTTTCATAATTTGAAAGGGATTGGCATTGTCCGGACTTTGCGATTCCAGCGCCGTTGAGCTGCGCCGCCTGCTGGCTGCGCGGGCGATCTCGCCCGTCGAACTGCTCGACGCCTGCCTGTCCCGCATCGCCAGCACCAATCCCGCCGTGAACGCCGTCGTGACACTGGACGAGCCCGGCGCCCGCGCTGCGGCCAAGGACGCCGAGGCCGCCATCCTCCGCGGCGAGGATCGTGGCGCCCTGCACGGCCTTCCGGTTCTCATCAAGGACACCCAGGACACCGCCGGGCTGCGCACGACCTATGGCAGTCCGCTGCTCAAAGATCATGTGCCAGCCGCTGACCAGGCTTCCGTTGCACGGCTGCGCGCGGCTGGTGCAATCGTCTTCGGCAAGACCAATACGCCAGAATGGGCGGCGGGCGGCAACACCCGCAACCCCGTTTTCGGCGCGACCGGCAATCCCTTCGATCCCATGCGCTCGGCAGCCGGCTCCTCCGGCGGTTCGGCCGTGGCGCTCGCCTGCGACATGGCCCCGCTCGCCTCGGGCTCCGACACCGGCGGCTCCTTGCGCAATCCGGCTGGCTTTGCCGGCATCGTCGGCATGCGTCCCTCCTACGGGCTCGTCGCCAGTGAAAAGCGCGCCTTCGGCTGGTCCAACCTGTCGACCGACGGGCCGATGGCGCGCAACGTCGCCGACACCGCGCTGATGCTGTCGGTGATGGCGAGCGACGACGCGCGTGATCCGCTCGCCTACACCCTGCCCGGCGAACCCTTACGCGGTCGTACCGAACGCTGGGCGCCCCCGCGTCCTGCCGAGCTGGGCAAGCTGCGCGTCGCCTTCACCGAAGACTTTGGCTTTGCCCCGACCGAGCAGGCGATCCGCCGGGTGTTCCGCCACCGTGTGAGCAAGCTTGCGCCGCTGTTTGCCGACTGCCGCGAGGCGACGCCGGATTGCTCCGGCGCCGACGATGCGTTCGCCGTGCTGCGCGCAGGCCTATTCCTCGCGATGCACGGCAAGAACTACAAGGAGCGTCCCGAGATGCTCGGGCCGAACGTGCGAACCAATGTCGAGGAAGGCCTGAGCTACACGCTTGAAGACTTCGCGCGCGCCGCGACCACGCAGACGCGGATCTATCGCGCCTATCAAAGCTTCTTCTCAGGCTGCGATGTGCTGATCAGCCCGACCATCACGCTGAGCCCGCGGCCCTGGTCGGAGCTTTATCCGGCGGAGATCGATGGCGCGCCGACCAAATCCTATTTCCATTGGCTCGCGCTCGCCTACGCGGTGACGCTTCCGGGCCATCCCGCTCTCAGCCTGCCGCTCGGCCTCGATGAAGCGGGCCTGCCCTTCGGCCTTCAGATCGTCGGCCCGCGCGGCGGCGATGCGATCGTGCTCTCGGTCGCCGCGAGCATCGAGGCCGCGTTTGCAGGCAACCCGCAGCTTTGCCGCCCGATCCCCGATCTGGCGCGGCTCGCCGCGGCGCCGCCGCTCTCGGCCGCGCCCGGCTTCCTCACCTGGGAATGACCCACAGAAGAGTTAGCAGCACCACCGGATCGCCGGCGAAACGGAGATGAGCATGCCTGAATTGTCGCAGCGGAAAACCGGGATAGTCGCGTTCGTCCTGCTCTACATCGCCTACTGCATCTCCTATATCGACCGCGCGGCGATCTCGCTGGCGCTGGCGCAGATCGGCAAGGACTTCAATCTCCAGGCCGCCGATCTCGGCATCGTCATCAGCGCGTTCTTTCTCGGCTATGCCGCGATGCAGGTCCCGGGCGGATGGCTCTCCGACCGCTTCGGCTCGAAATATGTGGTGATCGTCACGATCGTGATGTGGTCGCTGTTCACGGCTTTCACGAGCCTGGCCTGGTCGCTGACGTCGCTGATTGCGATCCGTTTCATCTTCGGCATTGCCGAGGGCGGGTTTCCGCCGGCGAGCATCCGCGCCATCGCCGAGCTGTTCAAGAAGGACAGCCGGCCAAAAATGTCGGCGCTGTTGCTGTCGTCGAACTATGCCGGCAGCATGCTCGCGCCGCTGATCATGGCGCCGCTGATCCTCTGGCTCGGCTGGCGCCACGCCTTCAACACGATCGGCATCGCCGGCCTCGTGTTCGCGCTGGTCTATTTCGTCTTCGTCCCGCATCTGGGGCGCCTGGGCGAGGCTAAGGCGAGCGCGGCGACGGCAAAGCCTGCGGACCGCGCGCCGATGCGCGAGCTGATGAAGAACCCGCTGATCTGGCAGTTGATGGTGGTGTGGTTCGGCCTCAGCTGCGTCAACAAGGGTCTGGATTCCTGGATGCCGCTCTATCTGCTTCAGCAGCGCGGGCTCGATCTCAAGACCGTCGGCATCGTGGCGCCGATCCCGTTCGTGATGGCGACGATCGCCACCGCGATCGGCGGCTGGGTGATGACGACGTTCTTCTCCGAGCGCGAAAAATGGCTCCTGATCGGCAGCTCCGCTTTGACCGGCATCTTCCTCTACGCCATGTACAAGGCGGAAACGATCGCGGTGCTGATCACCTACCAGTCGCTGGTTTATTTCTTCAAATCCTTCGTGCTGGCCTCGGTGGTCGCGCTTCCGACGAAGCTGCTTCGCGACGACCAGATCGGATCGGGCGTCGGCATGGTCAATCTCGGCGGCCAGAGCGCAGGTTTCGTGGCGCCGGCGGCGATAGGTTTCATCGTGACCGGAACCGGATCGTTCGATGCGGCCTTCGGCTTCCTGGTGGCGATGACTGCGATGTCGGTCGTCGTCGCAGCGACCATCCACACGGCGCAGCCCAAGCTCGCACCGCGCCCGGCCTAAGGGACTTGTGCCGATGCAGAGCGCGATCGTCCTCGGCGGCGGCATGATCGGCGTCAGCGCCGCGCTGCACTTGCAGCGGCGCGGCTGGTCGGTCACGCTTATTGATCGCAGGGAGCCGGGCCAGGAAACCAGCTACGGCAATGCCGGAATGATCCAGGCAGAGGCTGTGCGGCCTTATCCGATGCCGCGCGATTTTGCGACCCTGCTGAAGATCGCGACCGGCCGCACCAACGACGTCCACTATAGCCTTACGTCCCTTCACCGTCACGTCGAGCCCCTGCTCCGCTATTGGTGGCATTCGGCGCCGAAGCGGCATCGCGAGGCGAGCGAGGCCTGGGCGCGCCTGATCGCCTACGCGACATCAGAGCACGATATCCTCATCCGCAAAGCTCACGCCGACAATCTCATCCGCCGCGCCGGTTACCGGCTGCTGCACCGCGATCCCGCCGCACTCGAGCTCGCGATCAAGACAGCGGAGGAAAACCGGCGCGATTTCGGCGTGAACTTCCGCGTGCTCTCGGGCAGCGAGCTGGCGAAAGCCGAGCCGCTGCTGCGCGACGATCTTCCCGGCGCCATTCACTGGCTCGACACGTGGACCGTGTCGGATCCCGGTGCGCTGGTCGGCAGCTATGCCGATTTGTTCCAGCGTCTCGGCGGCCATATCCTTCTTGGCGATGCTCAGACGTTGCAGCAGACGTCGTCGGGCTGGTCGGTGCAAACCGACGACGGAGCGATCGATGCGGCCAATGTCGTCGTCACGCTCGGGCCGTGGTCGCCCGATCTGTTGCAAAAATTCGGCTACCGCATTCCGCTAGTGCGCAAGCGCGGCTATCACATGCACTATAGCGGCGGCGCTACGCTCGACATTCCGCTGGTCGATACGGCAAGAGGCTACGCCATGGGGCCGATGGCCAGGGGTATCCGTATCACCACCGGCGCGGAGCTGACCGCGCCGGATGCGCCGGCAACGCCTGTGCAGCTCGCCAGCGCCGAGGCTTCCGCACGCGAGCTGCTCGATCTCGGCGGCCGCGTCGAACCCGAGCCGTGGTACGGCACGCGGCCCTGCACGCCCGACATGTTGCCGGTGCTTGGGCCAGCACCGCGCCATCGCGGCCTCTGGATGAATTTCGGCCACGGTCACCAGGGCTTTACGCTGGGACCGGCGACCGGACGCCTGCTCGCGGAGATGATGAGCGGCGAGACGCCGTCGATCGATCCCGCGCCGTACCGGCCCGAGCGCTTCTAGCCAGCGCGTTTCGCCGCGAGAACCGCCAGCGCGGCGGACATCCGCATCAAGGGATCGTCCCATTCGCGTGGCCTGCGCTGCCTAAACAGCCGCGTGGTCGGATACCATGGGCTGTCCTCGCGATCGCGCAGCCAGCGCCAGTCGAGCGCGTAAGGCAGCAGCATCCAGACCGGGTGGCCGAGCGCACCGGCAAGATGCGCGACCGAGGTGTCAACGGCGATGACGAGATCGAGCGCCGCGACCGCCGCAGCGGTATCGGAGAAATCGCCGAGCGCCGGCGCGAGATCGATGATGTCGGTGCCAAGCGCCGCCAGCACCGGGACGTCAACCTCGCGCGGCTCCTTCTGCAAGCTATAAAGCTGCACGCCCGGCGTGATCAGGCGCGGCAGAACCTCTTCTGCCGACAGAGAACGCTGCGCATCGCCCTTGTGCCTGGGATTACCGGCCCAGACCACGCCAACCTTGAACGCGCTCACGCCGTCAAGCGCAGCGCGCCATCGCGACAGCCTTGCGGGATCGGGATGCAGATAGGGCACCTCCGCCGGAATCGTGTCGAGCGTCGTGCCGAACACGCGCGGCAGGCTCATCAGCGGCAGTTGCACGTCGAACGGCGGCAGCGGCTCGCCGCGCGCGATCACGGTGACATCAGCCATCGTCCGCAGCAGCGAGGCGAGCGCCGGCTGGACCTGGAGGATGATGGAGCCGCCCATCCTTACCACCATCGGCAGATAGCGCACGAATTGCAGGGCGTCGCCGAGACCATATTCGGCGAACAGCAGAAGCCGGCGGCCGCCGAGCGGCTCGCCCTGCCATTCCGGCTCGCTGAAGGTCGGGTCTCCATCGGAGAGGGTCTTGCACCTGCGCCGCCATTGATAGGCCTCGAAGCCGCTCGCGAAGTCGCCGTTCATCAGCAAAAAATGCGCGTGGTTATATTGCGCGAGCGGTTGCTCCGGGTCGAGCGCGATGGCCTCGCGCGAGGCGGCAAGCGCCGCGTCGATCTCGCCGGCATTGCGCAGTGCGACCGCGAGGTTCGCATGGCCCTTGGCGTAAGCGGGATCGGCGGCGACGGCACGACGATGCGCGGCGACGGCGGCTTCAACCCGACCCTGCTTCTCGAAGATGATGCCGAGATTGGTGTGGGCGGGCGCATGATCGGCCTTCAACGCCAGCGCCCGCTCGCAAGCTTCGATGGCTTCCTCGAAAAGCCCGAGCTCGCACAGGCAGGCGCCGAGGTTGCTGATGACCACATGATCATCCGGATCGCGCGCGACGGTCCGCTGATAGGTCGCGGCCGCCTGGTGTAGATGGCCGGCCTCGTGCAGGACCAGACCGAGCAATCGCAGCGCCGGAAGGTTGTCCGGATCAAGCACCGTCGCGTGGCGATAGTGAACGATCGCCTCCTCGAGCTCGCCCTTGCGATAAAGCGCGGCACCGAGATTGCAGATCAGCCCAGGATCCTCCGGGGCGGATTCGAGGGCGCGACGATAGGCCGTCACTGCTTCGTCAAGTTTCTTCTGATCGGACAGCACATTGCCGAGATTGAGCCAGACGCCGCGATGGGCCGGATCTCTTGCGATGACCTGGCGATAGGTATCCTCGGCCTCGGCAAGCCGCCCCTGCCCCGCTAGCGCGACGGCCAGGTTGAAATGCGCACGCGTCAGATGCGGATCGAGCTCGATCGCGCGCCGATAGGCGGATTCCGCCTCTTTGAATCGCGACAGCTCAGCCAGCGCCACGCCGAGCTTGTTGTAGAGACCTGCATCGCGCGGCCGCCGCGGAAGCGCGCGCTGAAACGCCGCCACCGCGCCGTCCTGCTCACCCTTCACGGCAAGCGCGTCGCCCAGCGTGACGAGGGCCGGCGCGTGGTCGGGATCGAGGCTGAACACGCGGCTCAGCAGGCTCGCCCCGTCGCTCGCGCGATCGGTCACGAAAGCGACCACGGCCGATAGATGCAGCGCCGGTACATGGTCGGGATGCGCCTTCAGCACTTCGCCGCACAAGAGGCCCGCCTGATCCGGCCGCCCCGCCTCAAAATGCTCCGCTGCCTGCAACAGAATCCGATCGGCCGCCGCCTTGCCCACGATGTCACCCACCCCTCATCCCGAAATCCAGATGGGGGTTAAACGGACGAGAGCGCGGATTCCGTCAGTCGGCGTGTATGGGGAGCAGCGCCCTGAGGCGCTCGGCATCCAACCGCGCCCTGCTCGGCTGGACGCCCAAACGGCAAGGGCTGATCGAGGATCTCGACCAGCCCTGCTATTTCAAGACGTAGCGGCGCGATGAGCTTGCAGATCAGTCGGTCGTCAGCGCCGTTTCCAAGTCGGTCGGATCGATCTGCTGGCTCAGCCGCGCATTGAGCTTGTCGCGGTCGAGCTCGCCCTCCCACCAGGCGACGATCACGCAGGCAACGCCGTTGCCGCAGAGATTGGTCAGCGCGCGGCATTCGCTCATGAACTTGTCGATGCCGAGCACGATCGCCATGCCCGGCACGAGCCGCGGATCGACCACCGCGAGCGTCGCTGCGAGCGTGATGAAGCCCGCACCGGTGATACCGGAGGCGCCTTTCGAGGTCAGCATAGCCACCACCAGGATGGTGATCTGCTGGCCGAAGGTGAGATCGACGCCGAGCGCCTGCGCGATGAACAGGGTCGCCAGGGTCATGTAGATGTTGGTGCCGTCGAGGTTGAACGAGTAGCCCGTGGGGACCACGAGGCCGACCACCGACTTGGAGCAGCCGAGCCGTTCCAGCTTCTCCATCAAGGACGGCAGCGCGCTTTCGGAGGACGAGGTGCCGAGCACGATCAGCAGCTCGTCCTTGATGTAGGCAAGGAACTTGAAGATCGAGAACCCGGCGAAGCGCGCGATGGTGCCGAGCACGATGAACACGAACAATGCCGCGGTGACGTAGAACGTCGCGATCAGGCCGATCAGGTTGAGGATCGCGCCGGTGCCGAACTTGCCGATCGTGTAGGCCATCGCGCCGAACGCACCGATCGGCGCCGCGCGCATCACGATGGAGATCACACCGAACACGGCATGGGCGGCATCGTCGATGAAGCTGCGGATCACATGGCCGCGCTCACCGAGGCCCATGAGGGCGAAGCCGAACAGCACCGAGAACAAGAGCACCTGGAGGATCTCGCCTTGCGCGAAGGCGCCGACCACGGTGTCAGGAATGATGTGCAGGATGAAGTCGACGCTCTTCTGTCCCTCGGCCTGCTTGGCGTAATTGGCCACCGCCTGTGCGTTGGCCGCCGCGCTGCCGAAGCCCGCGCCAGGCTTGACGAGATTGCCGACGACGAGCCCGATCAGGAGCGCGAAGGTCGAGACGATCTCGAAATAGACCAGCGCCTTGACGCCGATGCGGCCGACCTTCTTGGCGTCCTGGATGTGGGCGATGCCGGAGACGACGGTGCAGAAGATGATCGGGGCGATCACCATCTTGATCAGCTTGATGAAGCCGTCGCCCATCGCCTTGATCCAGTCGTTGGTGGCGAGCGAGGGCCACAGCCAGCCGACGATGGCGCCCAGGAAGATGGCGATCAGCACCTGGACATAGAGAACCTTGTACCACGGCTTGGCCGCGGCCTTGGCGGCCGGCGCGGCCGCCATCGTTGTCGTCGTCATTGCTCCCTCCCCTCAACTCTCGTGGTTCTAGCCAAGATCAACTTGGCGGGCCGAGTCAAATGGAACTGCTCGGCCGTTGGCCGCCTATTGGCGGCGGCGGGCGACCCGGCGCGCAGCCGGCATCAGCGTCGCCCCGAGCGCGTTCTTGATCAGCGACGCCGCGATGAACGGCACGATGCCGACTTGCCAGGCCTTGGCGACGCCAAGCCCGATGCCGAAGGCAAGCCAGGCAAATCCCATCGCCAAAATGACGATGTGGCCAATGGCCATGGCCGCGAACAGCCAGGTCATGCTGCGATCCCAGCCCCGCTCGGCAAGAAAGCCCGTGACGAAGGCCGCCGCGACGAAGCCGAGCAAGTATCCGGCCGTGGGGCCGACAAGCGGAGCGAGGCCGCCGACCGGGCCTGCGAACACAGGCAGGCCCATCGCGCCTTCAGCGAGATACGCGATCATGGTTGCGCTACCGAGGCGCCAGCCATAGGCGGCGCCGATCATCAGCACGACCAGCGTCTGCAACGTCATGGGCACGTAGGGTAGCGGAAGGCTGACCTTGGCTGACAGCGCCATCAAAGCCGTTCCAAGCGCAACCAGCACGACCGCGCGCAGTGCGCCGGCGACCTCGCCGCTTTGGGCCGGCCAGACGATGGCGGCGAGAGGAAAATGCGGCGCGGCGGCAGACGATCTGTCAGACAAGTTGAACTCCGGAAGGCTCTTTAGAAAACTGGCGGGCTATTTAAGCCAGTGAGCGATCCGGTCAACTGCTTCCCGCATCTCCTCGGCCGATCGCGCATAGGAGAAGCGGATGAAGGAGCGGCCGTGCACGGGATCGAAATCGACGCCGGGCGTCGCCGCGACATGGGCCTGCTCCAGCATCTCTTTGGCAAACTCAAAACTGTCGGAGGTAAAATCCGACACGTCGGCATAGAGGTAAAATGCGCCGTCGGCGGGCAGGAACTTGGTGAGGCCCGCCTTGGGCAGACCCTCGATCAGGATGCGGCGGTTCTCCTGATAGCCGTGCTTGATCTCTTCCATCTCGACAGCGCCGTCGAATGCTGCTTCAGCCGCGATCTGCGACAGCGACGGCACCGAGATCGACAGGTTCTGCTGAAGCCGCTCGACCGGCCGCACCAGGACGTCAGGCACGACCATCCAGCCGACCCGCCAGCCGGTCATGCAAAAATATTTCGAGAACGAATTGATGATGAGCGCGTGGTCCGACAGCGCTGCCGCGGTGACGGCGGGAAATGCATAGTCGAGACCGTGATAGATCTCGTCCGAGATGAAGCGGATGCCGGCGCCCTCGGCGGCCGCGATCAGGCTGGACAGCGCCTCCCTGGACATCATGGTCCCGGTGGGGTTGGCGGGGCTTGCGACCAGCACGCCCTTGAGCGGCGCCTTGCGATGCTCCGCAAGCAACGCCTCGCCGGTCAGGGCGTGACGGGTCTCGCTGGTGGTCTCGATCGGCACCGGCTCGCAGCCGAGCGCTGTCAGGATATGACGGTATGGCGGATAGCCGGGCACCGTCACCGCGACCCGGTCACCCGGCTCGAACAGGGCAAGGAAGGCCAGGATGAAGCCGCCCGAAGATCCGGTGGTGACGACGATCCGCTCGGGGCTCACCTCGCAGCCATAGGCATCGCGATAATGGCGCGCGATGCGCTCGCGCAACGGGGGGATGCCGAGCGCGGAGGTATAATCGATCCGCGCCGTGTCCAGCGCCCGGTGCGCGGCCGCGATCGCGGTCTTCGGGGCCGGCGCGGCGGGCTGTCCGACCTCCATATGGATGACGTGGCCGCCGGCCGCCTCGATTCGCGCGGCCGCCGCCATCACGTCCATCACCATGAACGGGGGAACGTCACTGCGGCGGGATGGCGTCAGCCAGGGCTCCAGCCGGTTCCTCAATATCGCATCGCGCATCAATATCTGCTATTTCGCTTCCGGTCCGGAACCCCCAGGGGCCCGGGAACAGGGTGCCCCAGACTGGCCGCATTGTGCGGCTCATTAGGGGCATATCCCGTATCCGGTCCGACGCCAATCACCAAGACCAATCACAAAACTGCATTTCAAGACCGATCGATGTTGCTCCAGCTCGCTTTGCGCAAAAAGGCCTCCGCTCTCACCGCCATCGTGACTGCGGCAGCCATGGTGCTGTCGCCGCTCCCGGCGACCAGCGCGCAGGACGGACCCAAGGGCCCGCCGGTGCTGCGCGACACCGAGACTGAGCAACTGCTGCGCGAATACACCAGGCCGATCCTGCGCGCCGCGGGTCTGGAGAAGCAGAACATCCAGATGGTGATCCTCAACGACGCATCGTTCAACGCGTTCGTCGCCGATGGTCGCCGCATCTTCGTCAATTACGGCGCGATCATGCAGTCGGAAACGCCGAACCAGCTGATCGGCGTGCTCGCGCACGAGACCGGGCATCTGGCCGGCGGCCACCTCGCCAAGCTGCGCCTGGAGCTCGCCAACGCCCAGACCCAGATGATCATCGCCATGCTGCTCGGCGCTGGCGCCCTGGTCGCGGGCGCCCGCAGCGGCAACGCGAACAACGGCCTCGCCAATGCCGGCGCCGCCACCGTTTCCGGACCGCAGGAGATGATCCGCCGCAACCTGTTGTCCTACCAGCGCCAGCAGGAGGAGAACGCCGACCGCGCCGGCGTGAAGTTCCTGACCGCGACCCAGCAGTCGCCAAAGGGCATGTACGAGACCTTCAAGCGCTTCACCAGCGAGAGCCTGTTCGCTGCGCGCGGCTCCGATCCCTATTTGCAGTCGCATCCGATGCCGGCCGAGCGCGTCGAGGCGCTGGCCCAATACGCGCGTTCGAGTCCCTATTGGGACAAGAAGGACGACCCCGCGCTCCAGGCGCGCCATGACATGGTTCGCGCCAAGGTTTCCGCCTTCATGGAGCGGCCCGAGACCGTCTATCGCCGCTATCCGCTGTCCAACGACAGCGCGCCCGCCCGTTATGCGCGCGCCATCAGCACCTATCTGCACGGCGACCTGCGCAGCGCGTTGGCCCAGATCGACGCGCTGATCCAGGCGCAACCGAACAACCCGTATTTCTACGAGGTGCGCGGCCAGGCGCTGCTCGAGAGCGGCAAGCCGGCGGAAGCGATCCCTGCCCTGCACAAGGCGGTGCAGCTCTCCGGCAACGCCCCGCTCATCGAGATGTTACTTGGGCAGGCTCTGGTCGGAACCGATAATAAGTCCTACACGGACGAAGCGATCCGGATTCTCCGTGCCGCGGTGGCGCGGGAACCGGAGGCGCCGCTCGGCTACACGCAGCTCGCGATCGCCTATGGCCGCAAGGGGGACTATGCCGAGGCCGATCTGGCGTCGGCGCAGGCAGCTTACCTGCGCGGGGACAACAAGACCGCACGCGAGCTTGCGACGCGCGCCAAAACCCGTTTCGCCATCGGCACGCCCGGCTGGGTCCGGGCCGACGACATCGTGGCGTCAAAACCGCCACGCAGCAATTAGACGATTAGTACGACACCGACCACGACGTCACGGCACGGCCAGGTCAGATCGGCCGGGATGTTTTCCGAAACCTGCTTTCGACCAGAGGATTTGCCAATGCCTTCGCTGCGCCTGATCGTACCCGCCCTGTTTGCGCTCGCCGTGTTCGGCGCAAGCGGGCCGGCCTCGGCCGACAGCTTCACCGACGCCCAGCGCTCCGACATCGAGGCGATCATCAAGAGCTATCTCGTCAGTCATCCCGAGGTGCTCGAGGATGCGATGGCCGAGCTCAGCAAGCGCCAGGCCGCCGCCGAAGCGCAGAAGCACGAAGCAAGCATCACGCAGAATGCGGATGCGATCTTCAACTCACCGCGCCAGGTCGTGCTCGGCAACAAGGACGGCGACGTCACCTTCGTCGAGTTCTTCGATTACAATTGCGGCTACTGCAAGCGCGCGATGACCGACATGCTCGACCTCATGAAGGCCGATCCCAAGCTGAAGGTCGTGCTCAAGGAATTTCCGGTGCTGAGCCAGGGCTCGGTCGAGGCGGCGCAGGTTGCGGTCGCCGTCCGCATGCAGGATCCGACCGGCAAGAAATATCTCGACTTCCACCAGAAGCTGCTCGGCGGCCGCGGCCAGGCCGACAAGGCGCACGCGCTTGCCGCCGCCAAGGAGGCCGGCCTCGATGTTGCGAAGATCGAGAAGGACATCGCCACTCCGGAAGTGCGTGCCACGATCGAGGAGAACTTCAAGCTCGCCGAAGCGATGGGCATGAACGGCACGCCGAGCTACGTGATCGGCAAGCAGATCGTGGTCGGCGCCATCGGCCTCGACGGCCTGAAGGAAAAGATCGGCGTCGCACGCTGCGGCAAGGCGACCTGCTGAGAGCACGACAATCGTTTTTTTTTCGAATTGCGAAAGGCCGGCTGAACAGCCGGCCTTTCTTTCTTTTTGCCCTCAGTGGATGTTTGCGGCTGAAGAGTTTGTCGCGTTGGTGGCGCGCTCGTTCATCCAGCATTCAACAAACAAATGCCGAGGAACTGTCGAAGTTTCAGGAACAACCGATTTCTCCTTTCGTTGTCGGCGCGGGCAATGACGCAAGAAACCACGTGAGGAGAAACTAAATGGCTAATCGTTTTATGATCTCGGTTGCCGCGCTCGCGCTTGTCGCCGGAACCGGCCTTGCCAATGCGCAAGGCATGAACCGCGAGCAAGGCTCCGGCGGTTCGCAGCAGATGCAGCAGCATTCGCAGCCCTCCACCGGCGCGGCCGAGCATGGCGCCACGGGCAAGGAGTCCGTGGGCAAGGAGAAGGGCACGGTCGGACAGGCCGGCGGATCGGCGAAGTCCACTGCTGAAGAGAAGCCCTCCGGCGCCATGAAGAACGAGCGGTCCGACGCCAAGGATTCCAAGGGCAAGGAAAAGAGCACCGTGGGACAGGCCGGCGGATCCATGAAGTCCGGCGCCGAGGAGAAGTCCTCGGGTGCGATGAAGGACGAGAAGTCCTCCGGCACGATGCACAAGAACCCGACGGCTGAGGAGAAGTCGGGGGCCACCAAGGGCCAACGCACCGACGAACGCGCCCAGGGTCAGCAGGACAAGTCGAAGGGCATGAGCTCGGAGACTCAAACCAAGTCCGGCACGGCCGCAGGCGAGAACCGCCAGGGTCAGACCGGCACCAACGTGCAGGGTCAGACCGGCACCTCGACGTCGAGCCAGACCACCGGCCAGGCCGGCGCTGGCGCCAAGCTCTCGACCGAGCAGCGCACGCAGATCACATCGGTGATCCGCGAGGAGAGGGTTGCTCCGGTCGGCAACGTGAACTTCTCGGTTTCGGTCGGCACGCGAATCCCGCGTGAGGGCATCGAGCTGCACGCCCTGCCGTCCCGGGTCGTGACGATCTATCCGGAGTGGCGGAGCTACAGGTACATCCTGGTCCGCGAGGAGATCGTGATCATCGATCCCGTCACCTATGAGATCGTGGCCGTCCTGAACGTCTAGGGACCAGCCGCCATCACCCTCCAGGGCGGGCAGCAATGCCCGCCCTTTGCTTTGGGCCGGCAGCCATGCTTTGGACTGGTTAACAAGCAATTTCCGTGGCTTCCGCACAGCTTTTTGCAGTCCGGATGAGCTATCTGAGACCCCATGGGAGGTCCTTCAAGGCTTCCCCTAACGCCCTTTGTTACCTATAACCCCCGCCACCTCCGCCAAAGCACCTGCCGGGATTTCAATGGCTGAACCTGCGACCGACACGATCCTCGTCCTCAACGGGCCGAACCTCAACATGCTGGGGACGCGCGAACCGGAAAAATACGGGCACGCGACTCTCGCCGATGTCGAGAAGCTCTGCCGGGACACTGCAGCGCAGTTCGGACTCAAGGCCGACTGCCGGCAGTCCAACCGCGAGGGCGAGCTGATCGACTTCATCCACGAGGCACATGGACGCAAGATGGCCGGGATCATCATCAATGCCGGCGGCTATTCGCACACCTCGATCGCCCTGCACGATGCGCTGCTCGCGGTGCAGATTCCGACCGTCGAGGTGCACGTCACCAACATCCATGCCCGCGAGAGTTTTCGCCACCATTCCTACACCGCGCGCGCCGCGTTCGCGTCGCTGTGCGGCTTCGGCATCGAGGGCTACCGCCTCGCGATCCAGGGGCTTGCCGCCAAGCTCGGCATCACCAAAGCCTGACGCACCCCTATCAAACAGAAGGTTCGGATTAGAGATCATGGCGCGCCAGCCAGACGATAAAGCAGCCGCAAAGTTTTCCAGCGAGGATTCCGCGCTCATTCGTGAGCTCGCGACCTTGCTCGACGAGACGAGCCTCACGGAGATCGAGATCGAACGCGCAGGACTTCGCTTGCGTGTCGCGCGCAACATCAGCGTTGCCGCGGCCGTGCCGACGTCGGTCATCGCGGCTCCCGTCGCGGCAGTTGCCGCGGCGACTGCGACCGCTGCGCCGGCGGATCTCTCCAAGCATCCCGGCGCCGTCACCTCGCCGATGGTCGGCACCGCCTATTGGGCGCCGGAGCCGGGCGCAAAGCCTTTCATCGAGGTCGGCTCCAAGGTCTCGGTCGGTCAGACGCTCCTCATCATCGAGGCGATGAAGACCATGAACCAGATCCCCTCGCCGCGCGCCGGAACCGTGACGCAGATCCTGGTCGAGGACAGCCAGCCGGTCGAGTTCGGCGAGCCGCTGGTTATTATTGAGTGACGCGAATGGGGAGTAGCGAATTGCGAATGGTTTTGCCGTTCACTACTCGCTATTCGCCACTCGCCATTCGCTGCAGGACACAATGTTCGACAAGATCCTCATAGCCAATCGCGGCGAGATCGCCCTTCGCATCCTGCGGGCCTGCAAGGAGCTCGGGATCGCGACCGTCGCC
Source organism: Bradyrhizobium iriomotense (assembly GCF_030160715.1). Classification (GTDB taxonomy): domain Bacteria; phylum Pseudomonadota; class Alphaproteobacteria; order Rhizobiales; family Xanthobacteraceae; genus Bradyrhizobium; species Bradyrhizobium iriomotense. The sequence continues at coordinate 42,020 of NZ_BSOW01000018.1, read as the reverse complement.
GTGCACTCCACCGCCGACGCCGATGCGATGCATGTCCGCCTCTCCGACGAGAGCGTGTGCATCGGGCCGCCGCAGTCGAAGGACAGCTATCTCAACGTTCCCGCGCTGCTCGCGGCCTGCGAGATCACCGGCGCCGATGCGGTGCATCCGGGCTACGGCTTCCTGTCGGAAAATGCGCGCTTTGCGGAAATCCTCTCCGAGCACAATCTGCATTTCATCGGCCCGAAGGCCGAGCACATTCGCCTGATGGGCGACAAGATCGAGGCCAAGAAGACCGCCAAGCGCCTCGGCATCCCCGTGGTGCCCGGCTCCGACGGCGCGGTCGGTCCCAATGACGATGCGATGGCGATCGCGAAGGAGATCGGCTTCCCCGTGCTGGTGAAGGCTGCCGCCGGCGGCGGTGGCCGCGGCATGAAGGTCGCGCACAGCGAGGCTGACCTCGTGCTGGCGCTGTCGACGGCTGCCAACGAGGCGAGATCCGCCTTCGGTGACGCGTCCGTTTACCTGGAAAAATACCTGCAGAAGCCGCGCCACATCGAGATCCAGATCCTCGGCGACGGCCGTGGCGGCGCGATCCATCTCGGCGAACGCGACTGCTCGCTGCAACGCCGTCACCAGAAGGTCTGGGAGGAAGGCCCCTCGCCCGTCCTCTCCGCAGCCGCGCGTGCCAAGATCGGCGAAACCTGCGCGAAGGCGATGCGCGAGATGAAATATCTCGGCGTCGGCACCATCGAGTTCCTCTACGAAGACGGCGAGTTCTACTTCATCGAGATGAACACGCGCATCCAGGTCGAGCATCCCGTCACCGAGAGCATCACCGACATCGACCTCGTGCTGGAGCAGATCCGCATTGCCGCCGGCGGCGACCTGCCGGCGAAGCAGGAGGAGATCCAGATCATCGGGCACGCGATCGAGTGCCGCATCAATGCGGAGAACCCGCAGACCTTTCGGCCCTCGCCCGGCCGGATTCTCCAGTACCACCCGCCCGGGGGTCTCGGCGTGCGGATCGATTCCGCGGTCTATCAGGGCTACACGATCCCGCCCTATTACGATTCCCTCGTCGGCAAGTTGATCGTGCACGGCAAGACGCGCACCGAGTGCCTGATGCGTCTGCGCCGGGCGCTGGATGAGATGGTGGTCGACGGCATCGAGACGACGCTGCCGCTGTTCCGCGCACTGGTGCGCGAAGACGCCATCATCAACGGCGACTACCACATCCACTGGCTGGAACAGTACCTGGCCGGCCAGTCCGGCAACTAGCAGCCCCCATCCTTCCCCTGCTATGGAACCGAACGCTGCTTGCGGCGTTATCGGCGGGTTTTCTGCACGGGGGAGTGGAGATTCTTAAGGTCGGAACGGGAATTGGCGTTACGCCTGACCTGAGACGGCGGCGCGCACTTTGGCAGATCCTGCTGTTCGCGGCGGGACTCCTGGTGCTGACGGTCATCAGCGCCGGCTCGGTCTACCTCGTCAACAAGGCGCGCGACGACAACGCCTCGGTCATTCACACCATCGAGGTGGAGAACCAGGTTCATGCACTGCTCCTCGAAATCCGGCGCGCCGAGAGCAGTGCGAGCGGATTTCTCCTCACGCGCGTGCCGGAAATCTGGACCGACCACCAGGCCGCGGTGGCGGCGATCGTGCCGCATCTCGACAGGCTCGCTGAGCTGACCAGAGATAATCCGGTGCAGGCAGAAAACGTCAACAAGCTGCGACCGGCGATCGAAGCCAGGCGCGACCAGTTCGCGCGCGAGATGAATTTCATCCAGCAGGGCGACTTCGCGAGCGCCACCGTGCTCGTGCGTGAAGCGGCCACCGGCAACACGACCGGCGCCATCCGCGACGCCGCGGATGCCATGCTCCGCGAGGAGCAGCGATTATTCGCACTCCGCTCGGCCAATGCCAACAACAGCCAGACGCTGGCAGCATCGCTGACCGGCGTCGGCTCCGGCCTCGTCGTGGTGCTCGCGCTGCTCTCGATCTGGCTGGTGCGGCGCTCGGCAGCCATCCGCGACGAGGCGGAGGCGCGCCTGCGCGATGCCAACCTCAATCTCGAGGCCACCGTCGACGAACGCACCGCAGACTTGCGCGAAGCCAACAACGAGATCCAGCGCTTTGCCTATATCGTGAGCCACGACCTGCGCTCGCCGTTGGTCAACATCATGGGCTTCACCAGCGAGCTCGAGGAATTGGGCAGCGACATCTTCCGGCGCATCGGCAGCCTCACCCACGTCCCGGCGGACGGTCCGTCGCTGGCGACGAACGAGCCGGCGGGAATCGCGCTGGAGGGGCCGGACAAGCAGCTCTCGCAGGACTTTTCCGAGGCGCTCGGCTTCATCAAATCCTCGATCGGCAAGATGGACCGCCTGATCTCGGCGATCCTCAACCTCACCCGCGAGGGCCGGCGCGAATTCGAGCCGGTCAGGATCGACACGGGCGAGCTGATCGAGGCGATCGTGACGACAGTAGCGCATCAGGCTGCCGAGGCGGAGGCCGTAATCCGCGTCGGCGAGTTGCCCGATATCGTGAGCGACCGGCTTGCGCTGGAGCAGATCTTCTCCAACCTGATCGACAACGCCATCAAGTATCTCAAGACCGGCGTTCCCGGCGAGATCGTGCTGCGCGGCCGCACCAAGCTCGGCTATGCGATCTTCGAGATCAGCGACAATGGCCGCGGCATCGACCCGAAGGATCACCAGCGCATCTTCGATCTGTTCCGCCGCGCCGGCCTCCAGGACAAGCCGGGCCAGGGCATCGGCCTTGCCCACGTCCGCGCGCTGGTGCGCCGGCTCGGCGGCACGATGTCGGTCTCCTCCGAACTCAACGTCGGCAGCACCTTCACGATAACGCTGCCGATCAAGTGGAACGTCAGCAAGCGGAACGCAGAACAATGACCCAGCCCGTCACCATCATCATGATCGAGGACGACGAAGGGCACGCCCGCCTCATCGAACGCAATATCCGCCGCTCCGGGGTAAACAACCCGATCTTGCCGTTCCGCAACGGCACGGACGCCACCCACTATCTGTTCGGCGCTGACGGCTCCGGCCTGGTCCAGAAAGGCAATGCCCTGCTGATCCTGCTCGATCTCAACCTGCCCGACATGACCGGGATCGAGATCCTGAGGCGGATCAAGGAGAACAAGCACCTGAAGGCCTCTCCGGTGGTTGTGCTGACCACCACCGACGACTCCCAGGAGATCAAGCGCTGCTACGAGCTCGGCTGCAACGTCTACATCACAAAGCCGGTCAATTACGAGAATTTTGCCAACGCGATCCGTCAGCTCGGGCTATTCTTCTCCGTCATCCAGGTCCCCTCAGCCGCAACATGAACCTGACCACGCCGACCCTGCTCTATATCGACGACGACGACGCGCTGGCGCGCCTCGTCGAACGCGGCCTCTCGCGCCGCGGCTACAAGGTCATGCATGCCGCGAGCGGCGAGGAAGGCCTCGAATGCATCCTGCGGGGCGGTATCGATGTCGTGGCGCTCGACCAGTACATGCCCGGCCTCGACGGTCTCGAGACGCTCGAACAGATCATGGCGATTCCGGATGCCCCGCCGGTCGTCTTCGTCACGGCGTCGCAGGATTCCAGCATTGCCGTCACCGCGCTGAAGGCGGGCGCAGCCGACTACCTCGTCAAGGACGTCAAGGGCGACTTCATCCCGCTGCTGCATGTCGCGGCCGACGGCGCGCTGCGCCAGGCCGAGCTCCAGAAGGCGCGCGAGGAGGCGGAAGCCGAAATCCACGCCTCGCGCGACCGCTACGCGGCGCTTGCCGCCGAACGCGAGATGTTGCTGCGCGAGGTCAACCACCGCGTCGGCAACTCGCTCCAGATCATCGCCTCGCTTCTGCATTTGCAGGCGAGCTCGGCCGGACAGGAGGAGGTCAAGGCCGCCCTGACCAATGCGATGGGCCGCGTCGCCGCGGTCGCGCAGGTGCACCGCCGCCTCTACACCTCGCAGGATCTGAAGAGCGTCGTCCTGAACCAGTATCTGGACTCCCTGCTCGAGGACCTCCGTCGCTCGGCCGAGGGCAACCGGATGTCGCGCCTGACGCTAAAGGCCGAGCCGATCGAGATCGATCCGGACCGCGCGGTCGCGGTCGGCATCATCGTCAACGAGCTCGTCATGAATGCGGTGAAATACGCCTACCCTGACGGCGCCGGCCCCATTCACGTCGAGCTGACCTCGCAGGGCGAGGATCTCGTGCTGTCGATCGCCGACAATGGCGTGGGCGACAATGCCAAGGCCGATCCGCGCTCGACCGGGATGGGCCAGCGCATCGTCGCGGCGATGGCCTCCAAGCTCGACGCTACCGTCGAACGCGATCCGGATCACGCCGGCACGAAGATCCTGCTGAAGTTCCGCCGCGTGCCCACGCCATCGAGCACGACGACCAACGCCGCCGCGAGCTGACGCCCGCAGCCTCGCATCGACCCCATCGCAAGGCTGCCACGATCCTGCTAATGTGCCGGGCATGACTGCGCGCGACTCCGCCTCGTCTGAAATCACCCCCGCCGTGCTGCTGCGGGCCTACGCCTGCGGCATCTTTCCGATGGCCGAGAGCGCCGATGATCCGACGCTGTTCTGGGTCGAGCCGGAGATGCGCGGCGTGATCCCGCTCGACGGATTTCGCGTCGCCTCGCGCCTTGCACGCACCGTGCGCTCCGATGTCTTTCGCGTCACCGTCAACGCCGCCTTCAAGGCGACGATCGCCGGCTGCGCCGCGCCGCAGGTCGGACGCGAGGACACCTGGATCAACAAGCGCATCCGCGACCTCTATGGCGGCCTGCACGAGCTCGGCCACTGCCACAGCGTCGAGGCTTGGCAGGGCGACGAGCTCGTCGGCGGGCTCTATGGCGTGAGCCTGGGACGCGCCTTCTTCGGCGAGAGCATGTTTCACACCGCGCGCGATGCCTCGAAGGTCGCGCTGGTGCATCTGGTGGCGCGCCTCATCCACGGCGGCTTCGAGCTGCTCGACACGCAATATGTCACCGAGCATCTGCGCAGCTTCGGGGCGACGGAGATTTCCAGGCGCCGCTATACCGCCCTGCTCGACAAGGCGCTGGCGGGCGATGCCGCCGATTTCCTGAAGTTGCCCGGGGACGCGATCCCGGGCGCGCACGCGCTCGAGATCATCGCCTCTCGGCAATAGAGCATGATCCGGAAAAGCGTGAAACGGCTTTCCCTCGCGACAAATGCGGAACGCGTTTGCGCGGAGATCATGCTCAAACAATAATCTAAAGCGCGATGATGATTCATCGCGCTTTAGGATTCTGGCCTACCGGCCGAAGCCCGGGAACGGGAAGAGGCTCGGCTGCTGTTGCGGCGACGGCGGAGGAGGCGGCGCCTGCTGCTGTTGCGGCGGCGGCTGCGGCGGACGTTGCTGCTGCTGCACGGCCTGCTTGGGTGCGGCCTTCTTCTGTGCCGGCGGCGGTGGCGTGGCCGGCTTGCTCCCCGGATCCGGCGCTGCTGTCGCAATCGTCTGCTGCGGCTCTTTGCAGTCGGTCAGCCAGATGTCGTAGATCGGGTGCTCGACGCCGTGCAGGCCTGGGCTTGCCGCGAACATCCAACCCGAAAAAATCCGCTTCACCTCGCCTTGCAGCGTGATCTCGTCGACCTCGACGAAGGCGTCGGTGTTGGCGGCTTCCGTCGCCGGTCGCGTGTAGCAGGCGTCGGTTTTGACGCGCAGCGCGCCGAACTGCACGGTCTCGCCGATCTCCTCGTCGAAATTGATGATGCGGCCGGTGATCTTGTCGAGGCCGGAGAAGGTCGCCTTCTTGTTCACGATCTTCTGCGCCGGCGGCTCCGTGACGACCTCATCGCCCGGCTGAAGGCTCGCCGGCGTCTGCGGCACGCCGTTCTGTGGTGTGCCCCTGGGTTGGCGCTGCCCGGGCGGCAAGCCCGGCAGCGCCGGATTGGCGCCCGGCTGCGGCGGTGGGCTTTGAGGGTTGGGCGGCGCGACCGCGATGGAGGGCTGCTGGTTCGGCGGCAGGACGGTGGTTCCCGGCGGCGGGGCCAAAGGCTGCGTCTCCACCGGCCCCGGCAGTGCATTGCCTTGGCGACGGTTCGGCGTCGGCAGCACGCGGCCCTGCGGCGGCAGCTCCGGCACCTCCTCATCGTCGTCGGGCATCTGCTGCTGCGGCGGCTGGTTGCCGCGCGGAATGCTTCCGGGCGGCCGCAGCGGCGGCGGATCGGAGAAAATGGTGCCAATCTGCGCCTGCGCCGGAGGCGAGACGGTCATCGCTGTGGCGGCAAACATCGCCGCAAGGCCGGTCAGGATCAGGTTTCGAGACATCTCGCGCGGCTTCAACAGCGAATCGGGTTTCTCGAGCATTGTACAGGGGGTTACGGCCGCTCGCAGACCCTCCGGTTAACACGCCGAATACGGCGGGGAAAGGGCGGGTTTCCCCCTCGCCCCCGCCCCCCGGCTGGCCAGACAGCCCATCAGGTGGGATAGTTGCATCGGCGGCCCCCTTTCCGGCGGGCTCTGACGGACCGCGGCTCCCCCCTCGTCCCAGGATGCTTCCGACAGACGAACCCCAGACGTCATCTGCAAATCGCTCGCAAGGCCTCCCCATGCCAGTCGTCCTCGATCCCGATGCCGCCGCCGTCTACAAGGCGTTCCTCGACGCTGGCCGCGCGCCTTATGAAACGCTGACCGCGGCGGAGGCCCGCGCGGATTATTCGCAAGCGCGCTTTGCGACCAATCCCGAGCCGCCAGAACTGGCGCGCGTCGAAGCGCTCGCGATTCCGGCGCCGCACGGCACGATCCCTGCCCGCCTCTACGTGCCGATGAAACTGCGCCAACGTGACGGTCTATCGCCGGCCCTGGCGTTCTTCCATGGCGGCGGCTGGGTGATCGGCGATCTCGACACCCATGACGTCGCAGCCCGCAAGCTCGCCGTCGAGGGCGAGCTGATCGTCATCTCCGTCGACTATCGCCTCGCGCCCGAGCACAAGTTTCCCGCCGCCGTCGACGACTCCATCGCAGCGACCCATTGGGTCGCCGCGAATGCAGGCGCGCTTGGCATCGATGCCGCGCGCCTCAGCGTCGGCGGCGACAGCGCCGGCGGTAATCTCGCCGCCGTGGTCGCCATCGCCGCCCGGGACGGCAATGGCCTCAGCCTCGCAGGCCAGGTGCTGATCTATCCCGCCGTCGACTTCGCGATGACGCACCCTTCGCACAGCGAGCCCGAAACCAGCCTGCTCCTCACCCATTCCGTCATCCGCTGGTTCCGGGACCATTATCTGAGCGGCGCCGCCGACGCGCACGACTGGCGCGCCTCGCCGGCCCGCGCCGGCACGCTCAATGGCCTGCCGCCGGCCTATGTGCTGACCGCCGGCGCCGATCCCTTGCGCGACGAAGGCCACGACTATGCAGAGCGCCTGAGGCAGGCCGGCGTGCCCGTCGCCTATCGCCACTTCCCCGGCCAATTCCACGGCTTCTTCACCATGGGCAAGCTGTTGCAGCAGGCCGATGTCGCGGCCGCAGAGATCGGCGCATGGTTGAGGGAGTTGGATTGAAGAGGATCTCGTAGATGTCGTAGCCCGCATGAGCGAAGCGACATGCGGGGACTTTGCATCTACAAGGACGCATCTGTCCCGGATATCGCTTCGCTCATCCGGGCTATAGCGCTTCGCAATGGACCGTAATCACTTGTGACTTTGAGCTGCGCAACAGTTGCTTCAAGAGTTCATCCTCACGTCGCCTTCCGCTTTCCTCCGAGGTGACACTCTCCTGGAAGTCAAAATGCTCCCGAGCCTGCAACGCACCTTGGCCGCTCCCGTGCGATGGCTGACATGGCTTGGCGACCAGGGCACCCGCGCGGTGGCGGCGCTGGTGCTGTTCGGAATCGCGATCCCGCCGCTCGGCGCGCTGCTGCGGCCTTTCGTGACGGAAGCGATCTTCCTGCTGCTCGTCATCTCCTTCATGCGTGTCGACCTCGCCGCGCTGCGCGCGCATCTGCGCCGGCCAGGGCTCATTGTCGCGGCAACCGCCTGGACGACCGTCGGCGTTCCCCTGATCTTTGGCCTCGCGGCGCATCTTACCGGCTTCGATGCCCGCTCGCCCGAGCTGTTCCTCGCCCTGATGCTCCAGGCCATCGCTTCGCCGATGATGGCCTCGCCCGCGATCGCGGCGCTGATGGGCCTCGATGCCACGCTGGTGCTGGTCACGCTGGTGACCTCCACCGCGCTGGTGCCGTTCACGGCGTCGCTGTTCGCCGCACTCTTCCTTGCCGGAACGCTCAGCCTCTCCCCGCTTGCGCTCGGCGCAAAACTGCTCGCGATCCTCGCGGGATCGCTCATGGTCGCAACCGTGATCCGCTGGCTGTTCGGCGCAGACGCGATTCAGCGTCACCGCCGGCCGATCGACGGCGTCAACATCGTCATCCTGCTCGTCTTCGTCGCGGCCGTGATGGGCAATGTGATCGCCGACTTCCTCGCCAATCCCCTGCTGTCGATCGCCATTGCGCTGCTCGCCTTCGCGATCTTCTTTGCGCTGCTGATCGTCACGACGCTGCTGTTCCGCCGCATCGGCTACGAGCAGGCGCTCGCGCTCGGTTTGATGGTGTCACAGCGCAATCTCGGACTGATGCTCGCGGCGACTGCGGGCGCGCTGCCCGGCATGACCTGGCTCTATTTCGCGCTCACCCAGTTTCCCTACTACCTCGCGCCCCAGATGCTGACGCCGATTGCAAGGCGCTTGACGTCGCAAGCCGCCGGCGCCGCGGCGGCCGGCAGCGCGCCTTAGCGCACGATGAATCATCATCGCGCAGCTCTTCATCTTTGATCACGAAAACAGAAAGGTCCCAATCAGCAGGCCCGCAGCAAAAGCGAGAAGCCCGAGGGTGCTGGCTGAAACGATGCGGATGAGGATACGAACCTGCTCGTCGTATTCTTCTTCCGCGGTCTTGTGGGACTGAGCCGCCATTGCAACTGCCCTGCCATCGCCCGGATTTCTCCGAGTGTACGCTGGAAATCATGGTCAAGGCGAGGCATTTTGGCCCTGCCACAATGCCCTGTTCGTGATCTGGCGGGCATTTCGGCTGCGTTTCGCACCTTTTTGGATCGCGTGCTAACCCGCGCGCGCCGCCCGCCGCAGCGATTGCGGCGGCTGGCCGAAGGCGCGGATAAAGGCGCGGCGCATCCTCTCGGGGTCGCGGAAGCCGGTCGACTGCGCGACGAGCTCGATCGCTTCGCTCGATGACTGCACGCGCTCGCGCGCCACCTCGACGCGCAAGCGCTCGATCGCCTTCGACGGCGTCGAGCCGGTCTCGGCGGCGAACGCGCGCGCAAAATGCCGCGCGCTCATATTGGCGCGCTCGGCGAGATCCTCGACCGTGAGCGGCGTATCGAGGTTCTCGCGCGCCCAGGCGAGCAGCGGTCCGAAGCGGCCGTTCGGCGCCTTCAATTCCAGGAGTGAAGAGAATTGCGACTGTCCACCGCTGCGGCGATGGTACAGCACGAGCTGACGCGCGGTGTCCTGTGCGACCGCCTCGCCATGATCCTGCGTCACCATCGCGAGCGCGAGATCGATGCCGGCGGTGATGCCGGCCGACGTCCAGACATCGCCGTCGCGGGTGAAGATCTGGTCCGGCTCGAGCTTCACCTTGGGATAGCGCGCGACGAAATCGCGCGTGCGGCCCCAATGCGTGGTCGCGCGCTTGCCGTCGAGCAAACCAGCCTCCGCGAGCACATAGGCACCGGAGCAGACGCTCGCGACGCGCACGCCGCGCCGGGCCAACCGCTGCACGAACGCAAGCGTAGCCGGACAGCGCGCTGCACCCGCCACGCCCTCGCCGCCCGCGATGATCAGCGTGGTGACCGCATTTGCCGATTTGAAATCGCGCGCCATCATCTCAACGCCGGACGAGCTGCGCACCGGCCCCGCGTTCAGCGCCAGGACGCGGATGACAGGCGCTTTTTTCGTATAGCGCGACGCAATCTCGAACACCGAGATCGGCCCGGCCGCATCGAGCAACTGGAAATCGGGAAAGATCAGGACGCCGATCATGGGCCAAGTCCAAAGGTTATGTCCGAAAACGAGGGAATTATGCCATTTCTGACGGAAGAGCATCATGGCATCGTCAGCCCGTCAAGCTGATTTGGAGGCTCCCGTGTCGTCACCGCTCAGAATCGGATGTCTGGTTTTTCCGCGCGTCACCCAGCTCGACCTCACCGGGCCCGTGCAGGTGTTTTCCTCCGTGCCCGGCGCCGAGGTGCATCTGATCTGGAAACGGATCGAGCCTGTCCCGAGCGATTCCGTGCTGACGCTGACGCCGACCACGACCTTCGCCGATTGCCCGCAACTCGACGTGATCTGCGTGCCCGGCGGTTTCGGCACCGATGCGCTCGTCAATGACGAGGAGGTGCTGGACTTCCTGCGCAAGCAGGCCGCGGGCGCCAAATACGTCACCTCCGTGTGCACGGGATCGCTGGTGCTCGGCGCAACCGGCCTGTTGAAGGGTTATCGCGCCGCCACCCATTGGAGCGCAACGGAGGTGCTGGCGCTGTTCGGCGCAACACCGACAAGGACGCGCGTCTGCATCGACCGCAACCGCATCACCGGCGGCGGCGTCACGGCCGGGATCGATTTCGCGCTGACACTGGTCTCGATCCTGGTCGACCGCACCATGGCGGAAGCGATCCAGCTCCGTCTCGAATACAATCCGGCACCACCGTTCAACGCGGGCTCGCCGGAGACGGCGCCCGCCGAAGTGCTCGCGCTGATGAAGGAGCGCATCGCACCCTCGCAGGCACGCCGCATCGAGGCCGCCAAGCGCGCCGCGGCCAGGGTGATGTGAAAGTCGCAACAGAAAAAGGCCGCCAGGTTTCCCGGGCGGCCTTTCCTGTCTTACGACAGCTGCACATTCAAACGGGCGATTTCGGAGCTTCCAGATCGGGGGCCTATCTCCCGATCGAGTCCTGTTCGGCAGCCGCTGCATTTCGGGACAGTCGCGAACTGTTGCCCGAACCGTACGCGATGGTCTCCCATCTCCGTAAGATGGGTTCATTGAGCCGCATCGCTCGCGGAAGCGCAACGGCCGCGCATGCGGCGTCCCCGCTGTTCCCGTTGTTCACAGCGTCGATAGCTGGATGCGAATGCATCCAGCGCCCAATATCTTCGGAAATTGGATCTGCGGAATTGCCGGTTTAGCCGGGCGTCCAGGGCTGGTAGTCGCCGGTCGCCTTGGGGCGCTTGCCGCTCGCGAGCGTCGAGCCGGGAGGCCGGTAGGCCTTTGACGTGCCGGTCGGGTTCGGCTGGTGCGGCTTTTCCCACTCGCGCGGCTTGTAGTTGAGCTCGGTCGGCGGCACGTCGACGACATGATGGATCCAGCCATGCCAGCCCGGTGGCAGCCGGCTCGCCTCGGCATAGCCGTTGTAGATCACCCAGCGCCGCTCGAAGCCGAGCGTCGGATCGATCGCGCCGCCGCGGGTGCGGTAGTAGCGGTTGCCCTGCTCGTCCTCGCCGACCAGCTCGCCGAACCGCCAGGTCCAGAGCTGCGTGCCAAAGGTCTGGCCGTTCCACCAGGTGAAGAGCTTGAGGAAGAATTGTTTCATGCGGCAAGGGCCCTGCTTCGTCGGGTCCTGATGCCATCCGGAAGCGGACTTGTCCAGTTGCCGCACCGCGGGTGGGACATCCGAAATGCGCTGATCCGCCGCAGAGCGGACGCGATCCGTTCATGCCGGGTACAGACGCGGGCTGGAATCCTGTGCTTCCCACGCAAACCTCGCGGGCGCCCCGGAACCACTGCCCGTTTGAGCGGTTTGAATCCGGGATCAAGGAGCCGAATATGAACAATCTCAGAGTTTTGAGCGCGGCCGCAGCGCTGGCGCTGGTCTTGCCGCTGGCGACCCCGTCCGTCAGCTTCGCTCAATCCCGCGTTGGCGGGGGCGGCGGACACGCCATTGGCGGCGGTGGCGGCGGCGGGCATGCCTCGTTCGGCGGCGGCGGTGGAGCCCGGATAGGTGGCGGCAATTTCGGCGGCGGTGCCGCCGCATTCCGCGGTGGTGGCGGCGGCGGCAATTTCGCAGCCGCCGGAGCTGTGCGGCCCGGCGTTGCCGCGCCGGCCTTCAGCGGCGGCAGCCGTGTCGTTGCCGGTACTCCATCCGGCAACTGGAACGGCGGCAACTGGCATGGCGGCGGTTGGCGCCATCGCGGTGGCGGCTTCTGGCCCGGCGTCGCTGCTGGCGTCGCGATCGGAGGGCTGGGGTCGTACGCCTATTACGGCGGCGGCCCGTACTACGACGACTCCTACTACAACGATGACTATTACTATGACCAAGGTCCTGGCGTTGCGGTCGTGCCCGACACCGGCGGAGATTCCGCAGCCTATTGTGCCCAGCGCTACAGGTCCTACGACCCCGCGTCAGGTACTTATCTCGGCTATGACGGCCTGCGGCATCCTTGCCCGTAGAGTTAGTTGCATCGTTCCAATTTAATCGAAAAGGCGCCGCTCTCACGCGGCGCCTTTTTGACGCTTCGTTTCGCGCTGTGCGGGCTTTCACACGAACGCCACACATCGTGCGTTTTATGCACCGCACCGTGCATATCTGTCCCGATCCAATCCAAAATTGACCCGATCCACGATTCGCCTATATCAGCAAAGCTAATGGGGACTTCGATTGGTTAGGCAGAGTCATGCCGCGTATTCTCGTGGTTGATGACGATCCGATGGTCGGCGCGACCATCGAGGTCCTCCTCCAACGCCAGGGCTTCGACGTCACGTTAACTGACGGCGGCGAGACCGGGCTCGCTGCGCTCGAGGCGCAGAGCTTCGACGCGATGCTGGTCGACATCTTCATGCCGCATATGCGCGGCTTCGAGTCGATCCGCGTCTTCCATGAGCGTGCGCCGACGATCCCACTGATCGCGATGTCAGGCTACGCCTTTGCCTCATCCGCATCGCCCTCACCCGATTTTCTCCGCATGGCGCTCGAGCTCGGCGCGACGCGCTGCCTGCGCAAGCCGTTCACGCCCGAGACGCTGCTGACTGCGATCAAGGAATGCCTCAACGAGGCGACGTCGGTGAAGGACAACAAATCCCCTTGATTGCCTCGCAGCGCGTAATTCTCGGTGCCGGACTTGCCATCCTCCTGATCATCACCGCGGCCTCGATCGGACTCGACGTCAAGTCGCGGTCTGATACGTCATGGGTCAATCAAACCGTCGGGACGCTGAACAAGATCTCGGACCTGCGCCTGCTCGTCCGTCGCGCCGAAAGTGCGGCGCGCGGCTATGAGATCTATCGCAGCCCGGCCTTCAATGACGAGTTCCAGGCGACGCGCGGGGCCATCGCGCCTGCGCTCCGTGATCTCAAGCGCGCGCTCCGTGACAATCCTGATCAGGTCGCGCTGCTGGAGGGCACCGAACCGCTGATTCTACGCCGGCTCGATATCGCGGCCGAAGCGATGCGGCTGCGCGCCGCCAACGACGAGGCCGGCATCGCCGCGCTCCAGGGCAAGGCCGAAGGCCGTGGCATGATGGAGGCGGTGACCGCAAATCTCGACCGGCTGACCGCGGAGGAAGAAGGGCAACTCGCCGCCCGCGCGGTGGAGTCGCGCCGCACCGGCATCGTGCTCCTCGGGATCGACATCGTCGGCGCCGTCGTCATCCTGTTGCTGGCCGCTCTCCTGCTGCGCGAGACCCGGCGCACCAGCGTCGCGCTGCGAAGCTCGCTGTACGAGACAAGGGCCGCCAACGAGGCGCTGGAGGCGGCCGTTGCGGAGCGCACCGAGCACCTCGTCACCACCCACGACGAGCTCCGCCTCTCGGTGAACGTGCTGCAAAGCACCTTCCACAGCATGGCGGAAGCCGTGCTCGTCATCGACAAGGACTGCAACGTCCTACTGTCGAATCCCGCCGCGGAACGCATCCTGCTGCATCGGGCCGGGATGAACCTGACGAGCCTGCGCGAGATGTCGGACGTGTTCCACGGCGACGGCGTGACGCCGCTGAGGCAGGAGGATCTCCCGTCGGCGCGCGTGCTGCGCGGCGACGAGTTCGAAGAGATGGAGATGATCGTCCGCCCGCACAGCGGCCATCCTACCCGCCATCTCCTCATCAGCGGACGGCCGATGCGCGATGCGCAAAAGGCGATCTCCGGCGCCGTGCTGGTCTATCACGATGCGACCATCTCGCGCGAGACCGAGCGGCAGCTCCAGCAGTCGCAGAAGTTGGACGCCATCGGCAAATTGACCGGCGGCGTCGCGCACGACTTCAACAACATGCTGACCGTGATCTCGGGCAATACCGAGACGCTGGTCGGCAGTCTCAAGGAACAGCCCGAGCTCCAGCGCGTGGCGCGGCTGATCGACGATGCCGCCCAGCGCTGCGCCGAGTTGATCCAGCACCTGCTCGCCTTCGCCCGCAAGCAGCCGCTGGAGCCGCGCAACGTCGACGTCAACGCGGCCATCACCGATATCGCAAAGCTCCTGCGCCCCACCCTCGGCGAGCAGATCCAGATCGAGACCGCGCTCGAACAGGGGCCGATGACCTTCCACATCGATCCGTCACGGCTGACCAACGCCGTGCTCAACATGGCGATCAACGCCCGCGACGCCATGCCCGATGGCGGCAAGCTGCTGCTCGAGACCCGCCGCGTGACGCTGGACGAGGCCTATGCGCAGGCCAACCCGGACGTCACGCCCGGCGCCTATGTGATGCTCGCGGTCAGCGACACCGGCACCGGCATGCCGCCCGACGTGCAGGAAAAGGCTTTTGAGCCTTTCTTCACCACCAAGGAGGTCGGCAAGGGCTCGGGGCTCGGGCTGTCCATGGTCTACGGCTTCGTCAAGCAATCCGGCGGTCACATCAAGATCTACAGCGAGGCCGGCCACGGCACGACCATCAAGCTCTATCTGCCGCCCGGCGAAGGCGCGAGCGAGACGGCGGCCAGCGCGGCCGCTCCGGCGACCGGCGGCGTTGAGACCATCCTGGTCGTCGAAGACGACAATCTCGTGCGCAACTTCGTCACGGCGCAGCTGCAGGGCCTCGGCTACAAGACCATCGCCGCCGTCGACGGCCGCGCCGCGCTCGCCCTCGTCGACCGCGGCGAGCCGTTCGACCTCCTGTTCACCGACGTCGTCATTCCCGGCGGCATGAGCGGACGCCTGCTGGCGCAGGAAGTCGAAAAACGCCGGCCGGGTGTCAGGGTGCTCTACACGTCCGGCTATACCGACAACGCCATCGTCCACCAGGGCAAGCTCGACGAAGGCGTGCTGCTGCTGACAAAGCCCTATCGCCGCAACCAGCTCGCCGAGATGATCCGGCTGGCGCTCGGCAAGGAGAAGGTGAGCTAGCGCGAGCGGGATTGATCTGCATCAACTACAGGGCCAGGTTCCGGGCCGATCGTAGTTGGCATGCATTGTGGTACGAAACCACCCTCCTGATCCGCTTGTCGCGTGTGAGATTGCAAGGATCGGCATGTGAACGACCTGCGCAACCGCGTTGTCCAGCTTCGGCGCTTCGGCGGTCCCGAGCAACTGGAAGTGGTCGACGCTCCCCTGCCGGAGGCAGGTCCAGGTGAGGTGCGGGTCCGCGTCCTCGCCTCAGGGCTCGAGTACACCGATACGCTGATCCGGCGCCATCTCTACCCGCAAACTGCTTCCCGCCGCCCACCGTTCGTCATGGGCTACGATGTCGTCGGGGAGATCGATCAGCTCGGTGACCGCGTGAGCGAATTTAAGCTTGGCGACCGTGTGGCCGACATGACAGTGCTCGGGTCGAATGCTGCCTATCGCACGCTCCAGGCGAGCCATTTGACCCCGGTGCCGGCTGGCCTTGACGCGGCGGAGGCCGCTACGCTGATCCTGAGCTGGATGACCGCATACCAGCTCCTGCACCGCGCCGCGAAGGTACAGCCGGGACAGCGCGTGCTGGTGCACGGAGCTGCCGGTGCCGTCGGTCAGGCGCTGCTCGTGCTCGGCGGCATGGCCGGCCTTCAACTGTGGGGCGGTGCCTATGGGAAGCACGCCGCCCTGATCCGCGAGCTCGGGGCCACGCCGATCGACTATCAGCGCGAAGACTTCACGCATGTCCTGCCTGGCGGGTTTGACGTCGTCTTCGACGGCATCGGGGACGACGGATATCGCCGCTCGTTCGCGGCGCTCAGGCGCGGTGGCCTGCTCTGCGCTTATGGCTACTCGGCGGGCGTCCAGGATCAGCGGCGCATGACCACGATGCTGATGTGGATTGCGCGCCTGTATCTTTGGAGCTGGTTGCCTGGCGGCAAGCGGGCATTCTTCTATTCCATCAACGCGATGCGGTTGCGACATCCCGGATGGTTCACGGAAGATCTGAAACGCCTGTTCGCTCTGCTGGCGAGTGGCGCCATTCATCCACGTGTCGCCGAGCGGATCTCGCTGGATGAGGTCGTTGAAGCGCATTGGCGCCTCGAAGCCGGCGGCCTCGAGGGCAAGCTCGTGCTGTGCCCGGATCTCTCGTCGCCACGCGACCAGCGTGCCGCCTGACACGGCGCATCAGAAATACGCTGATTTGGGAATCCCAAATCGATTCAGCCTAACCCCCATCCCAATCTAAAGCGCGATGAGATTAGGATGAATCGTCATCGCGCTTTAGGTTGTTGTTTGCGCATGATCTTTCCGGAAAACCGCTTCACACTTTTCCGGATCATGCTCTAGCCCCGCTACGACGCCCGCCCCTAAGCGCCGAATTGTGAAAGGCGTCACATGTCTTCCGGTAATCCCATGCTACGCCTCGTGTGCCGGGGTCACCCTATTTGTTTCTGAATGTGTCAATCGTCCCGGCAAGGCCGTTTCGGCAAAGATTCAAAACATCTGCAAATTCCAAAGTTCTGCAAAATTCAATGGCGGCCTCTGCCGGCACGCTTGCGCAAACGGCATCTCCGGGTCAGATTGATCGCCTGCAGGAATGCGCGCTTGAGTAGCGGTGCCGCTGGCACGAGGGGGTGCACATGCCGCGATCTGGGTCTCGGTCGAGTTGGGCGGTCGTCGCCACAGCCGCCACGGCATTAACGTTGGAACTTGCACTGTTATCTGCGCTCCTGCCCGCGACGGCAATCGCCGCAGACGCGCCCGATCCGTTCGCCTCCAATTTCGGCGTCTACCCGCCGCCGGACTCCAACCCGCCGCCGTTCGAAGGGCCCTACAAGTTCCGCAAGCTGAGCCACGACTATCCCGCGCAGCCGCCGGAGCGGTCGTGGCGCGACATCAAGCCGAAGGGCCCCATCACCGTGGCCAACGCCGCCGACTACATGGCGCGGCTGAAGGACTATGTCACGCCGTCGCTGCGCAAGATGATCGAGGCGCCCGCGCAATGGGATCCGGCGTCGAACGGCTGGTACGACATGCCCTGGATGGGGCCGGCGGACTCAGCCGGCGATTACGACAGCGGGCGCGATCCGATCCTGGGTGCATTCACCGGGCAGATCATCCTCGCCGCCAGCGAGACCAACAGCGGGCTCAAGAGCGACACCGAAAACCACACCATCGTCTATTACGACCGCATGGCGGCGACGATGCTGGACAAGATTTGGAAGGACGTGGGCAAGCCCGTTGTCGATGCCGCGAGCTTTCCCGAGGGCGGGCTCGTGGTGAAGGCCGGAGGCGTGGCGGCCACGCCGGCCGACTGGCCGGTGGTCGATGGCGCCGCGATCTGGCGCGTATATCGGCCGCCGCTCAAGGAGATCCTCGACCATCGCCTGCACGGCTCGAACGCGCCCTACACGCTGCAAGTGACGGATCTGCGCGTGATGCAGTTCGACATCATCGTCAAGGACACCGACGCGGCGCCGGAGACGGGCTGGGTGTTCACGACCTTCGTCTACGACAAGGATGCACCAAAGGGCACCGGCGCCTGGGACCAGCTCGTGCCGCTCGGCGCCGTCTGGGGCAACGATCCGCAATTCGATCATTATCCGGATGGTCATCCGCCCGGCACGGCGCTGACGCAGTTCTGGCACAATCCGAAGGCGCCTGCCTATACCGAGGCCACCCTCGGATGGGGCGGGCGCATGTCGGGGCCGATCGACATCGCCCAACGCCACGGCGTGATCCTGGTGGAGGGCGTGCAGCGCGGCCAGCTCAAGACCGACGCCGATTGCGACTCGCCGGACATCAAGCACACCAACGTCCCCGGCGGCTTCCACGCATCCGCCTGCCTGAGCTGCCACGGCACTGCCCAAAGCTCGACCCCGGCGCGAATGTATCCCTCGCCGATCATCGCCTCGCTGCCGCCGGACGGAAAGCCGTTCTATCTTTACACCCCAGGCGGCCCGCAATGGGCCCAATGGTATCAGAACCGCGCGGGCGACCAGCCGCAGAACCTGTTGCCCGCGCTGCTGTTGCCGGCGGCCGTCTCCAACGCGAGCATGGCGGCGCTGCCATTCGTGCGCCTCGCGCCGAACCCTGCGACGCCAGTCGATCCGCAGGCGATCCAGCGCGCCCTCACGCAGGCACCGCGGGGGCTCGACTATGACATGCTCCTGATGTTCGCCATCGGCACCGCGCAGCAGAGCAGCCAGGGCTTTACCCTGCTGCCGAAACGGACACCGGTCCATTGACCGGCTTCTGCACCGAGTGCGGCACGCCGCTCGGCGAGGGCGTCAAGTTCTGCGGTGCCTGCGGCACGCGGGTTACGCAGGCGAAGCAAGTGACGGTCCGGCTTGCGCTCGGCGAACGCCGCAGCATGACCGTCCTGTTCGCCGATCTCGTCGGCTCGACCCAGATGATCGATGGGCGCGATCCCGAAGAGCTGCTCGACGGCCTCGCCGCCTATCGCATGGCCATCCGCGAGACCGTCGATGGCTTCGGCGGCTTCATCCTGCATCACCTCGGCGACGGCGTGGTGGTCTGCTTCGGATACCCGATCGCCAATGAGGACGCGGCCGAGCGCGCGGTCCGCGCCGGTCTCGCCATCGTCGACAAGGTCGCGCAGCTTGCGCCTGCGGTCGCGGGCTCGCCGCTTCAGGTCCGTGTCGGCATCGCCACCGGCGTGATCGTTGGGCAAGGCAATGCCGCGACCGCGCGCATCGAGGACAATTTCACCGGCGCGGCCCTCAACGTTGCCGCACGGCTGCAATCGCTGGCCGCGCCGGGCGAGGTCATCATGGCGCAGTCGACCGCGCGCCTGGTCGAGGGCATGTTCGAGGCGCGCGCGCTCGGGCCGCAGACCCTCAAGGGTTTCGCCGAGCCGATCGCCGCGTTCGTGCCCACCGGCATCCGCGCCGGCCGCAGCCGCTTCGAGCGCCGGCTCGAGATCGCCCGCGCTCCACTCATCAATCGCCATGTCGAGCGCGATGCGCTCAGGCGCCTGTTCGACGCGGCGTGCGGGGGCGCGGCGCAGTTCATCAATCTCGTCGGCGAAGCCGGCATCGGCAAGTCGCGCCTTGCTCACGTGCTGGACGAAACCGCGCCCGACGCCGCGTTCCAGACCGTCAACCTGCAATGCAACGCGGCGCTCGCCAATACCGTGCTGCATCCCCACATCGATCTGCTGCAGCGGCAGTGCGGCATCGCGGCCCATGACGAAGACGGTGTGCGACTACAGAAGCTGCGTGCCTATCTCGCCGGCCGGCCGGCCACCGACCCCAACGCGCCGGCGCTGCTCGCGAGCCTGCTCGGCATCGCCGGCGAGGATGTGCCGCCGGTCCGCATGAGCCCGCCCGAGCAGCGCGCGCGCACGCTCGCAATCCTCCAGGAGCTCATGGTTGCGCAGGCGCGGGAGAAGCCGCTGGTCGTCGTCTATGAGGATCTGCACTGGGCCGATCCCACCTCGCTCGATTTCCTCTCCGGCTTCGTCGAGGCAAATCCCGCGGCGCCCCTGATGATGATCGCGACCACGCGGCCCGGATCGCGGCTCGAATGGGCCGAGCGCGGGACCGTCACCACGCTCGCGGTCGAGCGGTTGACGGCAGACGATTCCTCCCGCTTTGCCGAAGCGATCGGGCACGATCTCGGGCTGTCGCCCACCGACGTGTCGCGCATCGTCGCGAAGACCGACGGCGTGCCGCTGTTCGTCGAGGAGATGACGCGCATGATGCTGGAGTCGCCGGAGCGCATCCGCCGCGGCGACCTGCCCGAAACCCTCTCCGACCTCTTGACCGAGCGGCTCGACCGGCTCGGGCCGGCGCGGCGCGTGATCCAGGTCTGCGCCGTGATCGGGCGCGAGTTCGCGCCCGCGCTGCTCGCCGCTATGATGGAACAGCCCCTTGAAGAGCTCAATGAGCCCCTGCAGGCGATCCTCGCCTCCGGCCTGGTTGGCCAGGGGCCGGGCGAGAACCTCAGCTTCAAGCACGCGCTGATCCAGGATTCCGCCTACGCCTCGCTGCTGGCGCGGCCGCGGCGCGAGCTGCACGAGCGTGTCGCGCAGCGGCTGATCTCGGACTTCACTGAGATCGCCGAGCGCGAGCCTGAGCTCGTCGCCCGCCATCTCACTCTCGGAGGCAAGCCGCATGCAGCCGCGGGATGGTGGCTGCGCGCTGGCGGCGCCGCGATCGGGCGCGGCAGCGCGCAGGAGGCAGCGGCGCTGTTGCAGGCAGGTCTCGATGCGCTCGCCGACCAGCCCGACGACGAGGCCCGCCGGCGCGAGGAGCTCGGCCTGCTCGCCGTGCTCGGCCCGGCTCAGATGGTGATGAAGGGCCCCGGCAGTCCCGACTTCGGCGCCGTGCAGCGGCGCGCCTACGACACCTGCCGCGCGCTGCCCGACGCGCCATCGTTATTCCGCATCACCTATGGCCTTGCGCTGTATCACTGGGGGAAGGCGGAATTTGCGACCGCGCTTCCGCTCGCGCTCGATGCGATGAAGGCCGACGACCCCTCTGAAGAGCACAGGCTCGCGGCCGGCAACATGAACGGCATGATCCGCCTGCATCTCGGCGACGCGATGGAGGCGCGCAACCGCTTGGGCGAGACGGTCGGGCTTTACCGGCCGGAGCGCCACGCGCCGCTCTATCCGCATTACATGATGGATTTCGGCGTGTTCGGCCGCTTCTATCTCGGCATCGCCTGCGCGATGACGAGCGCGGGCGATGTCGGCGCGACCCATGCGCGGGATGCGGTGCAGCTTGCGGAGGCGCTCGGCCAGCCGCATTCACGCGGCTTTTCCATGCTCGCCAATTTCATCGTCGCGATGCTGCGCAGCGACGTCGCGACCGCCCGCGACTGGGCGACGCGCTGCCGCCCGTTCTGCGTCGAGATGGGCTTTCCGGAATTCGTCGCCTTCGCCGACGTCGCACTCGGCTGGGCCGACATCCAGGACGGCGCGGTCGAGAGTGGCCTTGCGCGCCTCGACGAGGGCATCGCCACCTGGAAGGCCACGGGGTTCGAGACCTGGCAGACCTGGTTCGGTGCGCTCCGCGCGCAGGCACTGGTCAAGCTCGGCCGCCACGACGAGGCCCGCGCTGAGGTCGCTGAACAGGAGCGCCGCGCGGTGCAGAACGGCGAACGACTGTTTGCACAATATTTGGCGGACGCTGTGCCGTCGCCGCCGTGAATGGCAGGGGTAAGCTATCGCGTCGCCAGCACGACGCCGGCTAGCGTGAAGATGAGGGCTGCGATCTGGCCCGGGCCGAGCGGCTCATGAAGCGCGAGCGCCGAGGTCACGACGCCGATCACGGGCACGGCCATGGTGCCGATCGCGGCGACCGAGGCCGGCAGGCGCGACAGCGCGGCGAACCAGCTGACATAGGCGATGCAGAACTGGCCGACGACGGAATAGACCAGCAAGCCCCAGCCGACCAGCGTCACCTGCGACAGATGCGTGGTCTCCAGCGCAAGGCCCACGATGGCAACCGGCAGGCAGCCGAGGCCGATCTGCCAGGCCGCCGCCGTGATCGGCGGCAGATGGATCGGATACTTCTTCGAGGTCACCGTGCCGACCGCAAAGCCGATCGCTCCGGCGAGCGCCATGACGATGCCCGGCAGCTTCGCCACGCTTGCGGAGACGCCGTTGCCACCCATGATCGAGGCGAGCCCGGCAAAGGCCATCACCAGCGCGATGGTGCGAAGGAGCGTCGGCCGCTCCCCGAGCACCGGCCAGGCAAAGAGCGAGGCCCACACGGGCATGGTGTAGGCGATCAGCGCCGCCTCGCTCGCCGGAAGCCACAACAGCGCCAGCCCCATCAGCACCATCCAGCCGGTGACGTTGAGGAGAGCCGCGACCAGAAGCCGCGGCCAGATCGCGGGCGCGATCTGCAGGCTGTCGCGGCGGATCACGGCGAGGACTGCGAGCAACAGCGCGCCGAGCACGCCGGTGACGCCGCGCAGAGTCAGCGGCGGCAGTTCGGAGAGCAGGAACTTGGTCACCGGCCAGTTGAAGCCCCAGCCCACCGAGGTGATGGCGAGGAACATCAGGCCGGCCGGGGCGATGCGCGTCCGCATCCCCCGTCTTGTCGAATCATGCATGCGGTAACCCGGCGGAAACGGCCCCACCTTGGCGCGGTTCGGCGCCGCCGACCACCACCCTAGCGGGCATGCCTGCCCTCACCTTCCGTAGCAATACGTGAGTCCTGCTGACGCAAGCCTCGAGGCAAAAATAAACCCGCCCTGTGAACAGCGGGATGAAGCCTTTCCCCCATCACCAAACACAATTTTTTTTGGTTGGGAATCTCTCAGGACTCACTGATACTTGCCTCCACAACAGGCGCGGCCGGGCCCCCTGTTATCCCCGTCTTTCCACCATATTTAGTATTTGATTCAGGAACTCGCACTAGTTCTTGACGTGCGCAACGGAGAGTCCTAGCTTTCGGTCCGTTCGGCGCGAGTGTGTTTGCGTCCCGCCGGTCACTCCCCAAAGGGTCCTCGCAAATGACCACTCCGCCAGCCGAAGGGGGCAGCGGGTGAAGGGCTTGTCTGCCCTTGATTTGCCGACTCTTGGGGCGCGCGAGCGGGCCGAAACAGGCCCGGAGCAAGCGTAGTGTGGTGGCGTTGAACGCATGTCGCGCGCATCCCCTTGGGGGGCGGATGCGGGTGGACATGCCGGCGGTGGAACCGGTGCTCGCACTGGTCCTCGTCGTCGGGAGAAACTGGGCCGGAACCACCGGCTGAACTGCGACGCCTTAAAGCCCGAAAAGGCCGGGAGGAGTCGCGTGAGAACAACTACCCGGGACGCCCGAACCGAGGCGGATCCGGTCAGAAAAGGACGGGGCAAACTATGAGAATTGAGCGGCGCCACACCACGGTAGGACAGTCACCCTATGCCGGTATCGACTTCCGGCTGACCACGTCGGAGATCCGCAATCCCGACGGCTCGGTCGTGTTCAAGCTGGACAACGTCGAAGTGCCGACCGACTGGTCGCAGGTCGCCTCCGACGTGCTGGCCCAGAAGTATTTCCGCAAGGCCGGCGTCGCCGCGCGCCTGAAGAAGGTCGAGGAGGAATCCGTCCCCTCCTTCCTGTGGCGCTCCGTGCCGGACACGGATGCCCTCGCCGCGCTCCCTGAGAAGGAGCGCTATGTCAGCGAGCTCAGCGCCAAGCAGGTGTTCGACCGCCTCGCCGGCTGCTGGACCTATTGGGGCTGGAAGGGCAAGTATTTCTCCTCCGACGAGGACGCCCAGGCCTTCTATGACGAGCTCCGCTACATGCTCGCCATGCAGATGGTCGCGCCGAACTCGCCGCAATGGTTCAACACCGGCCTGCACTGGGCCTATGGCATCGACGGTCCCGGCCAGGGCCACTATTACGTCGACCCCTTCACCGGCAAGCTGACCAAGTCCAAGTCGGCCTACGAGCATCCGCAGCCGCACGCCTGCTTCATCCAGGGCGTCGGTGACGACCTCGTCAACGAGGGCGGCATCATGGACCTCTGGGTGCGCGAGGCGCGCCTGTTCAAATATGGCTCCGGCACCGGCTCCAACTTCTCGCGCCTGCGCGGCGAAGGCGAGAAGCTCTCCGGCGGCGGCCGCTCGTCCGGCCTGATGAGCTTCCTCAAGATCGGCGACCGCGCCGCCGGCGCGATCAAGTCGGGCGGCACCACGCGCCGCGCGGCCAAGATGGTCGTCGTCGACGTCGATCACCCCGATATCGAGACGTATATCGACTGGAAGGTGAAGGAGGAGCAGAAGGTCGCCGCCCTCGTCACGGGATCCAAGATCAACCAGAAGCACCTGAAGGCGGTGCTGAAGGCCTGCGTGAACTGCGAAGGCTCGGGCGATGACTGCTTCGACCCCGAGAAGAACCCGGCGCTGCGCCGCGAGATCAAGCTCGCGCGCAAGAGCCTCGTGCCCGACAACTACATCAAGCGGGTGATCCAGTTTGCCAAGCAGGGCTACAAGGACATCCAGTTCGAGACCTACGACACCGACTGGGATTCGGAGGCCTACCTCACGGTTTCCGGCCAGAACTCCAACAACTCGGTCTCGCTGAAGGACGACTTCCTGCGCGCGGTGGAGACCGACGGCGACTGGAGCCTCATTGGCCGCACCAACAAGAAGGTGACGAAGACGCTGCGTGCCCGCGACCTCTGGGAGAAGATCGGCTACGCTGCCTGGGCGTCGGCCGACCCGGGCCTGCACTTCAACACTACCATGAACGACTGGCACACCTGCAAGGCGTCCGGCGACATCCGCGCGTCCAATCCGTGCTCGGAATACATGTTCCTGGACGACACGGCGTGCAATCTCGCCTCCGCCAACCTGCTGACGTTCTACAACACCACAACGAAGCATTTTGACGTCGAGGGCTACGAGCACCTCTGCCGGCTCTGGACGCTGGTGCTCGAAATCTCCGTGATGATGGCGCAGTTCCCGTCCCGCGCGATCGCCGAGCTCTCCTACGAGTTCCGCACGCTCGGCCTCGGCTACGCCAATATCGGCGGCCTGCTGATGACCATGGGCCTGCCCTATGACAGCAAGGAAGGCCGTGCGCTCTGCGGCGCGCTGACCGCGATCATGACGGGCGTCACCTACAAGACGTCGGCGGAGATGGCGGCCGAGCTCGGCACCTTCCCCGGCTACAAGAAGAACGCCGCGCACATGCTGCGCGTCATCCGGAACCACCGCCGCGCCGCGCACGGCCAGGCCTCCGGCTACGAGGCGCTGTCCGTCAACCCGGTGCCGCTCGACCACGCCTCCTGCCCGCAAGCAGATCTGATCGCGCACGCACAGTCCGTCTGGGATGCGGCGCTCGAGCTCGGCGAGCAGCACGGCTATCGCAACGCCCAGACCACGGTGATCGCGCCGACCGGCACGATTGGCCTGGTCATGGACTGCGACACCACCGGCATCGAGCCCGACTTCGCGCTGGTGAAGTTCAAGAAGCTCGCCGGCGGCGGCTACTTCAAGATCATCAACCGCGCGGTCCCCGCAGCACTGCGCGCGCTCGGCTATCGCGAAGCTGATATCGCGGAGATCGAGGCCTATGCCGTCGGCCACGGCTCGCTCTCCAACGCCCCCGGCATCAACGCTTCCACGCTGAAGGCCAAGGGCTTTACGGATGAAGCGATCGCCAAGGTCGAGAAGGCCCTGCCGACCGCCTTCGACATCAAGTTCGCCTTCAACAAGTGGACCTTTGGCGAGGACTTCATCCGCGACCAGCTCGGTATCGGCGCCGAAGCGATCGCGGCCCCCGGCTTCGACCTGCTCCAGGCCGTCGGCTTCACCAAGCGCGAGATCGAGGCGGCCAACGTCCACATCTGCGGCGCGATGACGGTCGAGGGAGCTCCGCACCTCAAGGCAGAACATTACGCGGTGTTCGACTGCGCCAACCCCTGCGGCAAGATCGGCAAGCGTTACCTGTCGGTCGAGAGCCACATCCGCATGATGGCGGCGGCGCAGCCCTTCATCTCGGGTGCGATCTCCAAGACCATCAACATGCCGAACGACGCGACGGTGGAGGACTGCAAGTCCGCCTACATGCTGTCGTGGAAGCTGGCGCTGAAGGCCAACGCGCTCTATCGCGACGGCTCGAAGCTCTCCCAGCCGCTCAACTCGCAGCTCATCAGCGATGATGAGGACGAGGACGATGTGGTCGAGCAGATCTACGAGAAGCCGATGGCCGCGCGTGCCGCCCAGGTCTCCGAGAAGATCGTCGAAAAGCTCGTCGAGCGCATCATCGTGATGCGCGAGCGCGAGAAGATGCCGGATCGCCGCAAGGGCTACACCCAGAAGGCGGTCGTCGGCGGCCACAAGGTCTACCTGCGCACCGGCGAGTATGACGACGGCCGTCTCGGCGAGATCTTCATCGACATGCACAAGGAAGGCGCGGCGCTCCGCTCCTTCATCAACAACTTCGCGATCGCGGTCTCCCTCGGTCTGCAATACGGCGTGCCGCTCGATGAATATGTCGACGCCTTCACCTTCACCCGCTTCGAGCCGGCGGGCCCCGTGCAGGGCAACGACAGCATCAAGTACGCGACCTCGATCCTCGACTACGTCTTCCGCGAGCTGGCGGTGAGCTACCTCAGCCGCTTCGACCTCGCCCACGTCGATCCCAACGAGACGGGTTTTGACGCGCTCGGCAAGGGCGTCGAGGAAGGCAAGGAGCCGGACGACGAGCCGGGCCACCACGCGACCAAGCTGGTGTCGCGCGGCCTCACCCGCTCCCGCACCGACAACCTCGTCGTGATGCGCGGCGGCTCCGCCGCGATCGCCTCCGGCAACGACAGCGCCCCCGCCGGCGGCCACCGCGTCACCGCGCTTCACGGTGCATCGGCCCGCGCCGGCGATACGATCGAAGGCGCCGTCGCCCTGAAGCAGGAAGCCAGCCACGACCTCTCTCCGACGGAGAAGCTCGAGCAGCTCCAGTGGAGCAAGGCCGGCACCGCGCAGACGGTGGTGCCGACCAAAGCCGAGCGCCGCGCGGAAGCGAAGGCCAAGGGCTACGAAGGCGAGATGTGCTCAGAGTGCGGCAACTTCACGCTGGTGCGGAACGGCACGTGCATGAAGTGCGATACGTGCGGCAGCACGACGGGGTGTTCGTGAGAAGGTAGACCACCATCACGACGATCTAGTTTTCACGAAAGAAAGCCCGCGATTCCCACTCTGACGCCCGCGGTTTGAGGGCCTACAAAACACGGATTCCCCGCAAAACCGCGGGGAATCTAGCCGACGGAAGGCCCAGTTGGCCCAGTCGCCGGCGGCACCTAACCGGCCCAATGGCCAAGTGCCGAGGCACCATTGATTGAAGAATTGTTCGTTTCGGCGAGGCCAATTCGATGTCGAGTGACGATTTCATAGTCGATCCGCTACGGGACTTCGAAGTCCACGGGCACGCGAAGGCTCTGCGCCGCTTTCTGGGGTGGGAGAACTCCGAACGGGTCGATCCTCTCGACCTCGAATCCGTCAACGAGATATGGACTGTTCGCGGGAAAAAGCGGTTCAGGTTCGAAGTCGTCTCCGATGCCGAACTCCCGGACGATTCTGGACTGACCACTTACGACGGCACATGCATCGTAGTGAAGATTCCAAGGCGGATTCGCCACAAGGCCTTCATGGGTGACGGCTATGCGCGATACACCATTGCCCATGAGTTCGGCCACGCCGTTCTTCACGTCGATCAGCTATTAAAGGGAGCGACGCTTCCACGGCGTCGCGTGGGGAATGTGACCCCGGCCTGGATACCAAAGTTCAAGTCTGCGGAGCACCAGGCCATGGTCTTCGGCGCGGCGTTCCTGATCAACGACGCCACCGCGCGCGGACTCTCCTCGGCAGACGAGGTATCAGTGCAGGCCGGCGTGAGCTTGACTGCGGCGCGCATCTACTTCGAGCGGGTGCAGGAGGAGCTGGCGAGACCAGCGGTTGCGGCGCGGGTACAGAAGATCGCCGACGAGGTTCGGGAGATCTTGTCGTCAAACCCCGTCTCTCCGCAAACTTCGTACTTGAGCGAGGTCTGCTCCTGTTGCGGCCAGCAGAAGCTCTTCCCCGTCGGCCACAAGTTCATGTGCCAAGCCTGCGACACGGTCTACGACCGTTTCCAGGACGGCGATGAGGTCCAGTAGCGGAGTGTCGCCCGCATCACATCCTTTCGCCGGTACTGACGGGCGGAACGAAACGAGAATTGAAGCAAAGGTTGTAGAGGACAGTCGATATGAACTATTCCGATCGCTACCTTCGTCAGATCGCGAACTACTCGATTGTTGACGTGATGCTGGCCGACGTGGCGGTCCGGATCCAGCTCAGCCCGACCGACTACCAGCTCGCCGTCGACCACTACCACGCCATCAACGAGTGGCTGGAGCGCGACGACAGTCCCCTGAAGGGGCACGTGAGCGACTTCTATCCGCAGGGCGGCTTCGCCATCGGCGCGACCGTGGCGCGCCACTCCACCGACAACGAATTCGACATCGACGTGATGGCCGACATCGCCTATCGCCTCGACGTCGATCCCGAGGACGCCCTGGCCACCCTGCACGCCGCGATCCGCGGCGAGCGCGGCTCGCGCTACTGGCTCAAGACCGACCGCAAGACCCGCTGCAGCACGGTCAACTACGACGGCATGCACCTCGACGTGACGCCCACCGTCCGCATCGTGGGAACGCTCGATAAGACGGGTCTGATCTTCCACTCGAAGCCGGAAGAGCCGTGGGCGAAGAAGTCCCTGTTCGCCAACCCTCATGGTTTCGCGCAGTGGTTCATCGCCCGGACACCCCCGGACGAGGATTTTGGCACCTTCTTCGAGCGTCGGTCGCTGGACTACGATCGCGAACGAGCGATCCTGTCGAAGCGCGCCGACGCCGCGCCGGTGCCCGAGCAGTGCCCAGCCTACCAGAAGTCGCGGGCGGTCATCGCGCTGCAATTGATCAAACGCTGGCGCAACCTCGCCTACGACAAGCGGCACGGCGCCCGGCGCTTGCCGCCGTCGGTGCTGCTGGCCTACTACGTGGCCACCCATGCCAACCAGACGAAATCGCTTGCGGAGGAACTCAGCTTCCAGGTCGAGAGCATGCTGGCGATCCTAGGAGAGGCCCACAACCGCGGCCAGAAGGTCTCCGCCAGCAACCCGACGTGCAAGGACGACATCCTCACGGATCGCTGGCCCGCCGATCTGAGCGACCAAGCGGTCTTCATCCGCGAACTCACAGACTTCGCCGTCAAACTCCGGCGGCTGCGCGGCGAGATCGCACTGCCCGAGATGCAGCAGATCCTCGAGGATCTGTTCGGCGAGAAGCCGGCGCGATCGGCGGTGAAGGATCACGTCCAGCGCTTTGGCCAGGACGTTGGCTCCACGGGCAGCCGCTTCATGCCCGGCAAGGCCACGATCCCGGCGGCGGTCGTGGGCAGCGCGGCTGCGCCGAGCAGCGTCAGGTCGGCGCCGTCGCACAAGTTCTTCGGCGATCATCCAGATGACCTACCGAAGCGTCGATGAGCAGGACGCCGAGATCCGGCGCCTCTTTCCCGACTTTCGCCTGACGGCTCACGCCGACTGGATCGCGGTATGGGAAGGCCCGCTCAGGCCGGCGTCGAAGACCTACCGCGTCCGCATCGTCCACTTCCGGCGGACGATCTTCGAGGGCTGGACGCTCGACAACCCCTACGTGACCGTCCACGTGGTCGATCCTCTCGTCGGCGCGGAGATGCTGGCGAACGAGACGCTTCTGCCGCACGTCTACTGGAACGACCGCAACCCGGCTTGGCCGGCGCTGTGTCTTTGGGATCCGAAAGAGATGTTCTGGACCCCGAAGATGTCGATCGCGACGACGATCATTCCGTGGACGTCGGAGTGGCTGCTGTTCTTCGAATACTGGCAGATCTCCGGCGAGTTTCTGGGACCCGGCCGGCACCCGCCGAGGAGACGCAAAGAATGCCCGAACCCGCCGGAGACTTCCGACCCGGAGACCCGCGCTCGAAGGGCGCAATTCCGCAACGACGAATTCCACAGGCTTGGCCAAAGGACCGGCGTTTTCGGATCCTATCTCTGGATGGCGGCGGCATTAAGGGACTGTTCCCAGCGACTGTTCTCGCCGAGCTCGAACGGCGATATCTCGGCGGCGCCTCGATCGCCGGTTATTTCGATCTCGTCGCCGGCACGTCAACCGGTGGCATCCTCGCGCTCGGTCTCGGAGCCGGCCTGACGGCGGCGGAGATGGCCGACCTCTACCTGACGCGTGGTCCCGACGTCTTTCCTCAGCCTTTGGACACCCCTTGGGGGCGCATCCGGACGTGGTGGACGGGCGCACGCAACTACGTCCTGTACAACTACGAACGCGGACCGTTGGAGTCCCTTCTGACGACCGCGCTCGGCGACAAGCTGTTTGGCGAATCCATGGTGCGGCTGTGCATCCCGGCCTTCGAGGGCAAGCACAGCGAGGTCTTCGTCTTCAAGACCCCGCACCATCGCGACTACAAATTCGACCGCTTGGAGCCCATGGTCAAAGTTGCGTTGGCCACGGCCGCGGCGCCGACTTTCTTCCGGCCTCTCGAGCACAACGGCTACACGTTGGTGGACGGCGGCGTCTGGGCCAACAATCCGGTCATACTGGCGGTCATCGAGGCGATGATCTGCTTCGACCTGCAGTGGGACCAGATCGACGTGCTGACTATCGGCTGCGGCGACGACCCGTACGTCGTTTCCCCCTTGCAGTCGATCCTCGGTGGCAAGCTGACATGGTACGACCTGATTTTCGCGGCCATGCGTCTGCAGTCTCTGGCCGCAACCAACCAGGCGCGGTTGCTGCTCGGTCCGCCGGCGGTCAGGCGCATCGATCCGCCTGTGAATCCGAAGCCCATCAAGCTGGACGACTACCGTAGGGCCCGGGATGAACTCGTTCCGGCTGCCCGCAACGCCGTCGGCGAACACGGAGATGCGCTTGCGGCGGCATTCCTTGGATCGCGCGCTGATCCCTACGACCCCGTGTCTTTCCCGGCCGCCTGAGAGGCGATGGCTTCAAGTCGTGTTCACGCCGAGCTAGTTCTTCTCAACCCAGGGTATTGCTTGCTATATCCGGCGCAGTCTGCCGGAGAAGACGATGACCAGCCTCGCTATTCGAATTCAGGAATTAGACGACGACCATCTCGAGGAATTCATCGACATCTGGGCCACGCAAAAGGAGAAGCAATACCTAAGCGTGGAGCGGGTCGGCGCGGCCAACGATAAGGGCCGGGACGTCATCGGCTTTCTGTCGCGCCGGCGGCATGAAGGTCCGTGGGACCTCTATCAGTGCAAGCGGAAGACGCTCCACTCCAAGCTCGGCCTTCCCGAGGCACTTCTCGAGCTCGGTAAGGTCTTCTACCACCATTCCCAAGGAGCCTATGCCACGCTCCCGACCAGGATCATCTTCGTGTCGCCGAGGGGCATTGTGGGCACGTTAATGACCTTGCTCCACAATCCTTCGACCATGGCCGCAGCGCTCATCGGGAACTGGGGCAGCTACTGCAAAGACAAGATCACGAGCGTGCCGGTCCCGCTGACTGACAATTTGAAGGATCTGATCGAGGGCTACGACTTCTCCAACGTCGAGCACCTGACGGCCCCGCTGATCGTCAAAGATCCGGCCGCTCGCCCGGCCCTCGTCAAGGTGCTCGGCCTGATCCCGGAAGAGGCTCCGCCTGGAGTCACTCCCCCCTCGATCCAGCCCGAAGAGCTTGCCTACGTCGACCAGCTTCGTCGTGTGTACAGCGAGGCGTCGGGAAGCGAGATCCCGACGGCGGACGAAATCCAATTGCATCCCGAGCACGGCCAGCACTTCCGCGATCAGCGGACCCGTTACTTCGACGCTCAGTTTTTCCTGCGCTTCCATCGGGACAGCACTCCCACGGAAGCGTTGGCGGCTTTCCGGGAAGACGTCTACCATGGCGTCATCGATGTCCATCGTCAGAACCATCCGAGCAGGCTGGAGCGCTTGGACGCCGTCATGCGGCACGCCTCGACCTTGCCTGCTGGTCTTATCGGCCGTGTAGTGCGAGTGCCAGTCAAGCAGGGGATGTGCCACCACCTGGCCAATGAAGGGCGGATGAAATGGATTCCGTAGAGAATTTCGGAAAGCTGTTCAATTCGCCACTGGAGGCCGGGATCAGGGCCGTCGTGGTGCTGGAAAAGCTGCGTCCGGAAGCCGCCGATCTCGCCGAAATGGTGCTTTTGGACCACGTGGTGGTGCACACCGCCGATATCGGCGGTCCTCCGAGCTTGCATCCCGATCTATCCGACCGCAAGGGCGAGCTTCTCGTCAGGCGCCGCCTCGTCGAAAGGAGCCTCGATCTGATGCGCCGCTGCCATCTCGTCGACCAAGAGATCACCGATGAAGGAGTGCTGTACCGAGCTTCCGACGAAGCGGCTGGCTACATCGAGCTGTTAGAAACGCGCTATTCCGAAAAGCTGAAGGAATGCGCCGACTGGGTCGTCGATCGGCTGAAGGCGGGCGGCAAAACGCAGTTCAAGAATTTCGTGCGCGCCCAGATCGGTGACTGGACCGAGGCATTCGGTACGACCGGCGGAACCTCCGTTCAGGGGTGATGGTGGTGGGGGTCGCGCGCTTTATCATCCGTCGCCTGGCCGTGACGGGGCCCAAGGTCCCGACGGCCGAACTGCTGTTGGCGGATGGCCTCAACATCATTTGGGGCGCGTCAAATACGGGCAAATCGTTCACCGTCAAGCTTCTCGACTTCCTGTCGGGAGCGAAGCCGAAGATGCTACCCAACATCAACGAGCGGCAAGGCTACGAAAAGGCCTGGCTGGATCTGATCTTGCCGAAGTCGGGCCAGGTTACCTTGGTGCGCGCACTCGCCGGCGGCAGCTTCGGACTGTACGATCATTGGGTACAGCCCGGCACCGAAGAAAAAGCCACCCGCACGCTTTCGCCGGAGCATAAAGGCAAGGACAACCTCTCCGCGTTTCTGCTTGCGGAGATCGGCATCGCCGACAAATCGATTGCTAGGACCCAAAACGGTGCAAAAGCCGCATTTTCGCTCCGTCACTTCGTCCCCTACCTCTTCACTGAAGAAACCGACATGATGGGCGAGTGGAGCCCGATCCGGATCTCCGACTTCAACAGCGACACGCTGGACAAGAACGTGCTGAAATTCATCACGACCGGCGTCGACGATTCCGCGGTTATCGAGACACCGAGCATCGACGCCCAGAAATCGATCAACTCGGGTAAGATCCAGATGGTCGACGAAATGCTCGCAAGCGCAGAGCAGGAGTTGAACCGCGAGTATCCCGAGCCGGCCGACCTGGAGTCTCAACTCGCGAGGCTCGACAAAGCCAGCGACGAACTCCATTCGAGGTTGATTGAGCGCCAGAACGAACTGGATCAACTCCGTCATGATCGACGATTCATCGTCGATTCAATGTCCAAGACCCAGGAGCGGCAAACCGAGCTCGTTCTCGCTCTCGAGCGGTTTGCCTTGTTGAAGAGCATCTACGACAGCGACGTCGAACGCCTCTCCTCGCTGGAGGAAGGCGGAGCAGCCTTGATGGCAACGGCCAACCGGCCCTGCCCGCTCTGTGGTGCCGATCCTGAGCACCAAAAGCATGCGCATGGGCTCGAAGAGGTCGAACAGGCACAACGGGCGGTACGCGCCGAGATCGCCAAGATCGAACTGGAACGTTCCGATCTAATGAAGGCCACCTCGTCTCTGCGGGTCGAGCAGGAAGGTCTCGCCCGCCGCGCCGAGAGGCTCGAATCGGATCTGCAGTCCGTCGACGGGCGGATCGCCGAAGTGCGGCCGCGCGAAACGGCGATCCGCTCCAGCTATGAGGAAATCGCCCGTACCCGCGACAACGTCCGGGTGGGCCTCTCGCTGGCAAAGCGCGTGGAGGCACTGAGGCAACGAAAGGGCGAACTGGACTCGTTCAAGGCGAGCAAAGTCTCCAAATCGGAAATCAATGTCGGCGTCGGCGGGGTCGTTGGACATGAACTCGCCATGGCCGTGCAGTCGGTATTGCGCGCCTGGCGCTTTCCGGGCGATCCTAGCGTCTCGTTCGACGACGCTTCGCACGACATCCTGGTGAACGGCAAAGACCGCAGGTCCAATGGAAAGGGCGTTCGCGCCCTCCTCAACGCCGCCTTCAAGATCGGGTTGCTGGACTATTGCCGTCAGAAGGAGTTGCCTCATCCCGGTGTTCTGGTGCTCGACAGCCCCCTGCTTACCTACCGCCAGGGCCAGAAGTCGCGTCACGGAGAACTTTCGGAAGACGAGAAGGCGATCAAGGCCAGCGGCGTGAAGGAGCGCTTCTTCGTCTATCTCAAGGAGAAAAGCGCCGAGGCTCAGTTCATCATCATCGAGAACGATCCGCCCCCCGATTCCGCAGCTGATTATGCGACGATATATTCCTTTGTCGGCAACGAGGGGGAAGAGGGACGAAAAGGCTTCTTTTAGCCGATGCGTGGGCGCCCCTACTTCGGCGTTCTCCTTGCTCCCCTCCGTTTCAGAAACTCCCTCGCGGCCTGCTCCATCACATCCCAAGCGGCCCGATGCTCGTCGATGGCGACCTGCTTGATGTCGGCGACGACGTCCTTGTCCATCATGGCGATGAACGTGACCCGGTCGCCGATAGGCGTCCGTTTACCTCGCTTCGGCGCCTTCTTTTTCCCGACCATCCGCCCCATCCGCTGCGCGAGAATCCTTCGTTAACCATAGGGCCGCAGCGGCTGCCGCGCCAGTCTCCGCTGATATCATCTTATATAACAAGGCGATGGCTTCTTATATAAGAAGCGCGCGCTAAGCCCTTGACTCCAGCTGACCTTCCTGCTTTGAATGTTCTTGTTCCGTTCACGGTAGGCGTTGAGGTCAGTCATGTGCGGCGTCGTTGGAAGTTGGAGGGTCGAGCTCATCGAGGCTCACCGCGACCTCTTCCAGCCGCCGGCTGACTTCCCCGGCGCGGCCCAGGGCTCGCCCGAATGCGACGCCGGCTGGCGTGAGCTGCTCGACCGCCTCTGCGTCCGGATCCGGGCCATTGTCCAGGCCGACGGCGGCACCTTCAAGTTCAGCCAAATCAAGGAAAAATACGGCACGCTGCGGGTCTACTGGGATGGCTCCTTGTCTCCGGACGCGGACGCCCAGGTCGAAGAGGCCATCGCCTTGGCGGAGGCCCGCAGCGCCGTGACCTGCGAGGTCTGCGGAGAGGAAGGCCGCCTGCGCGCCGGCGCTTGGCTGACGACCCGCTGCGAGGCGCACTCGGAAGACCGCCCGTCGGTCGAGCACCGATCGGGCCTCGAGAATGTGCACCTGGTCCGACACTTCGCGGACGGCAGGCGCTTCGTCACGTGCCGCAGGTACGACCGCCAGAACGACGTCTTCGTCGACGTCGATCCCGCCACTCTCGGCATCGAGGAGGATTGAGATGGCCAGGGAGGATTGGGGTCTCGACCTTATGCAGCGCCACCGGCGCCTCTTCACGATAAATGCCGACGAGCCCTTCAGATCGTTCGGATACCCGTTCTGCGGGCGCGGCTGGCGCGACCTGGTCGATCGCCTCTGCGGCCGGATCGAAGGCGTGCTGCGCGATGGCGAGACCTTCGAGTTCGTCCAAATCAAGCAGAAAATTGGCGTCCTGCGCGCTGTCTGGGACGGCGACGCTTCCGAGGATACGGAGACCAAGATCGGCCATGCCGTAAATCTCGCCGTCGCCAGGTCAGCCTGCACATGCGAGATCTGCGGCCGCGAAGGTCGCCTATTCAACAACCGTGGCTGGCTCGAAACGCGCTGTGCTGAGGACGCTGTCGGCGAAACCGTCCCGCCCCGTTACGGGGCGGGATTCGAGAACGTGCGTCGCTTCAGGAGGTGGCGCGGCCACGCCGACATGTACTTCGCGACCTACGACCGCGAGACCGACACCCTGACCGAGGTGCTGCCGCCCTCGCCGAAGCAGGAGGGCTGACATGCGCTTGTGGCCAATGTCCGACATCCACCTCGAACTGACCCGCGGCTGGGAACTGCCATCCGGAGCCGCGCGGCCCGATTTCGACGTGATGATCGTCGCCGGCGATTTGGTGCCGCGTATGGAGCGCGGCGTGCGGTGGTTGCTGGAGCGCGTCACGGACAAGCCGGTGATCTGCGTCGCCGGCAACCACGAGAGTTACGGCTGCGATGTCGACAGGACCCTCGGAAAAGCGAAAGCCTTGGCCGCGGGCACGAACGTGCACGTGCTCGAGAACGGGACCTTCAGAACCGGCAACGTCACCTTCGCCGGTTGCACTCTTTGGACTGATTTCGCGATCAACGGTGACGCATATCGCGGGATGGCCATCGCTGGCGAGCGCATGAATGATCACAAGAAGATCCGTATCAACAACTACCAACAACGCTTCCTGCCGCAGCACGCCCTCACGCGGCACTTCAAATCGGTAGCGTTTTTGAAG
The DNA here is from genome assembly GCF_030160715.1 of Bradyrhizobium iriomotense. Taxonomy (GTDB): domain Bacteria; phylum Pseudomonadota; class Alphaproteobacteria; order Rhizobiales; family Xanthobacteraceae; genus Bradyrhizobium; species Bradyrhizobium iriomotense. The sequence continues at coordinate 5,798 of NZ_BSOW01000018.1, read as the reverse complement.
GAGGAGATGCGCAAGCCGCGTGAGGGTAAGCTGGTGATCGTCACGCATCACGCGCCGATCCCAGACATGAGCGGTAGGCCTAGCGGATCGGGCGAGGACCCTACACTCGACCCGGCCTTCCGCAGCGACCTCCGACGGCTGATGGTGCCGGCGCCGGACGACGGCCGAGGCGCGTTGCGGCCCGCAGACCTATGGGTCTTCGCGCATACCCATCAGTCCTTCGACGCCGTGATCGGTCAGACCCGAGTCCTGTCGAACGCAAAGGGCTACGGGCCGTGGCCCGGTCAGATGCCCTCCTGGGACAACCCGAATTTCGACGAACGCCTCATCGTCGAGATCTGAAAGGGACGGACATGACCGATACCGACATCGACAACCACGTCACCGAAATGCGCCCCGCCCCTTCCTCCGTTTCGGATGCTTCCGCATGTTCCGCTCCAAGGCCCGCAGCGGCCACCCCAGCCTCTTTTCGTCCGCAAAAACCGCGGCTCCGGTCCCCGCTCGCCACCCTGCGCTGCGAGAAGCGCTCGTCGTCGCGTCGCTCGATGCGGCGGTCCGCGCGATCTCCCACGTTGCGACGGCGAATGCTGGGTCCGCGCAAGTAGACGTCGACGCCGTCATTATCGGGAAGGACGACGGGCGCTTCGTTCTCGATGTCGTCCCCGCCCGCCGGGTCCGCCACCTCGACGAAGAGGGCCTTGTCCAGATCGCGCTGCGCCAGCTCGGCCTCCGGCAGTTCGTCGTCACGGCCGAGGACCTGGCGGCCGAACCGCGCCGATCCAACTGTCGTGAGGTCTGGTCCTACAACAACCTACCGGTTCCCGCCGCGGCGCGCATCGGGATCCTGAAGATCGTCGCCGACGAAGGCCCACTCGAATTCGGCAGATTGCTCGAGCTGATCCGCAGCGACCGCGATCCTTCTGCGGCCGTGCTGGCGCTCGCCTGCAGCGACCTTCTCGAGCTCGATCTCGCCTCCACGCCCCTCGGGCCGATGACCATCGTGAGGTCCCGCACATGAAGAAGCCGTCGAAGGGCATCACCTACCGCATGCTGCCGAAGAACTTGGCGGCGCTCCGGGCCTCCCCCGACGCTGTTGTCCGCCCCGCCGAGGAGCACGGCCGGACGAACGAGATCTTCTGGCCGAACGATACCTTCGAACTTCGGGACGACGAAGCCGGAGGAGCTGATGGCCATCCGGAGGCGGTTCAATGCGTGGTCGCCGCCGCGTTCGAGGCGGCGACCAGTGCGACCCTGCGCCGGCGGCTGCACCACGGCCAAGCCCTCGCGGTAGTCGTCCTGGTGCCGAGCCCCTTCTGGGTGGCCCCGACCTCGGGCCATTTCGGCGAGACGTTCGGAGACCGGTGGCGGCTGATCCGGCCTCTGTCCGTCGTCGCCGAAAGGAGGCCCACGAACGCAGAGATGGTCGTGGCTGCCGAACTGTCGAGCGGACAGTCCGTAGCCGGCGTTTCCTCCGACGTCAGCGCCCTTCCCCGGTCGCTGGTCCTGTCCGCCGACATGACGATCCGGATCTTCCCGCCTCCGGCGGCGGTGCTGTGCGCCGCCATCCGGCGTTTCGCCGGTCGCGCCGTGCTCGAAGACCTGCTCGAGTCCTGCGAACCCAACCTCGACCTGCCCGACATCGTCGCCTGCTTCCGGCCGGGAAGCGGCGCGCCACGCATCGCGCAGCGGCTCGCCGTCGCCTCGGCGCTCCGGCGCACGGACCCCGGCCTTCAGAACTTCATCGCCAATCCGCTGGCGGTCGCCGGCGTCAACCAGAAGGAGACCCAGTAGTGCTCGTCATCGACATCCAGCTCGTTCCCGGCGGGTTCGACCCCATGAAACGGACCATCGGCACGCTGCGGATCGGAAATATTTCCGACCTTTCAGATATTTCGGACTACAGCATCGTCGGCCTGGAGGCCGCCAATCCCCTCACGAACACGCCGCCCAGGATCGCCGAATGCGTACTGGAGGGGCATGACCGCCGCCAGAGCGTCTGGCGGCTCCTCAAGGCGGCCGCCGATCGGATCGAGGAGGCCGACTGCGTGCCCCTCTGAACGATTCCCCTGTGGACAACGAGTCCGGGACCCCGGGCGGGGCGGGGCCGGATTCCAGGCCCAAGGACTCGTCGGGAAGGCCCGCCGCCAGGGCCTCCTCGTGGTTTCAGACAGGGTGAAAGATCGCCCGAATCCCGGCGCCGGTCCGAAAACGTCGACCACTTGCGCGTGACGATCGCGATCGTCAACGTGAAATTCAGAAAGGAGCAGCCACCGACCAGACATCCCAAAACGAAAAGGCGACCCGGGTTCGAGCCGGATCGCCCCATCGTTGAGGAAGCAAACCTCGGAGAGACCTCGAAGGAAGCAACCACAACCAGACACAGCTACTGAATCAGCTCTGTGGCGTCGGCGCAAGCCCGCTCCTTCGAGGCTCTCTCCTCAGATCCACGCTTTTCCACCGCTCAGCCGCCGGAACGCCGTTCCGGGGAACGGCGGAGCTTTGTCCAAAAGGAGAAACCATGAAGAAGATCACTAAGCAGCAGTACCTCAAGCCCAATACCGCCGTTCGCGCGCCCACGCCGTCCGGAGAGGTGTGGACGCCGCCGCAGCCGTCCAAGGGCGAACGCACGTTCAAGCTCACGTCCAAGGGATCCGTCCGCGGCTTCGTGGTCATCGACGGCGTCCGCGTCAACTTCGAGAGCCGCGCCGAGTACAAGGCTTTCCTCGTCATCCGTGCGCGACTGGATACCTTGCGGGTGGTCGAACAGTCGCCGCGGGTGGAGTACGTCGATGCCGATGGCCGGCTCCGCACCCATATTTTTGACCTCAAGGTCTTCCGTCGCGACGGCCTCGTCGTCGCCGTCGACGTGAAGCCCTTCGCCAAGGTCAAGAGCAGCCGCATCCTGGAAACGCATTCGCTGATCGCCGGCCAGATCTCGCCCAAGATCGCCAACCGGCTGCTGGTCTTCACCGAGCGCATGTACACGCCGTCGGACTTCTACAACGCCGAGCTCATGCTCGGCGTTGCCCGTCAGCACTGCCCGGAGGACGACGAGGCGATCCTGAAGCTCGTCGCCCGGATGAAGGGCCCGATGAAGGTCGGCGACCTGGTCGCGAAGAGCCGCCTCAAGGGCTATGGCTTCAACGCGATCGTCCGCGCCATCGCCGCCGGCCGCCTGGTGATGACGGAGCGCCGGCGGATCGACTACGCCGCGGTCGTCGTGCCCGCTCCCCTGCACTAGGAGGTCGGCGTGACGAACAGCTCCGATCCGAAAAAGATCTCCAGGGGTTCGCCGCTTCGCGGCGGACCCAACCTCGTCCGGGACGACGACGGCTTCCTGCGGTCGCAGTTGCCCGCATCTTCCGCACTGTCCATCGCGTTCAGGAAGGCCTGCGTTCTCGAACTCCTCGAGCTGGAGGCCGACCCCGCGTTCGTGCTGCGCGTGTGGCACGTGCCCCTCATCGTCGAGCGCGCGCGGCAGCGAATTGGTCTCGAACTGGACGGCAGGCCTCTGGCTCTGGCGACCTTGCGCGGGTGGCGACGCGCGGACGCCGACGCCAATCGGATCGCCCTCCTCCGCAAGTTCGGGCCCAGCGCGCTCGATAGCGTCCCCTCCGGAAACCGATAGATGGCGAAGGTCGTCCGCGACGTACCCGCTCCGGTGATCGGCGCCTATGGGCAGCCGAAACGGATCCGTTACGAACCGGACGACCGCATCATCCTGCCCGGCTTCGAATGCGACTGGCGCTGCAAGGAAACCAACGACGACGGCCACATCTTCGCGGCCGAACACGATGCGAAATTCACCCGCGCCTACTCGCATGAAGACATGCAGGTGGTGGCGAGTAAACCTGGATACAGACACGACCGCCACTGGTATTCGCCCCGACAGACGAAGGCACGCCTGCGCGCTGGCGTCAGCATGCTGTCCGATCTTCCATACGACGTACGGATGAAGGTCATCTGGAAGAAGGACCTGATCGAAGAGTTCGAAAAGCTCAGGAAGCAAGCTCCGAAAACCGTTACGCTCGGCGACGATCCGCTCACGAAGGCTATCTTTCTCGCCGACCAGAAGGTCCGGCTGCGATACAGCAAGGCCGACAACAACGGCAGGCGCGGCCGCGCCGGGCGGCTCAAGACCTTCCCGGACCCGCCCGGTCCAAAGGCGTTCCGAGAGTGGCTCTGCGACTTCGTCGAGGGCGGGCGGGACCCACTCGCGCTTTGTCCCCGCACCTACCGGAGCGGCAACCGCGAAGAGCGGCTCAAGCCCGAACAGGCGCCCATCGTCAAGGAGTTCGCCCGCAGGTACGCGGCCCCCAACAAACCCAGCAGAAAGAAGTGCTGGGACGACATGAAGCAGTACATCGACAAAACGCTCAACCCGCAGCGAAAAAAGAAAAAGCTGCCTCCGATCGCCGTTCCCAGCTACGGCCGCCTCTACCGCGAGATCGAAATGCTGGACTACTTCGAGGTGCTGGCCGGTCGCGAAGGCATCGACGAGGCGATCAGGCAATGCCAGAGCTACGGCGACGGTATCCAGGATGTTCTCCGCCCCCTTCAGCACATCGAAATCGATCACTGGACCGTTCACCTTCAGACCATCCTGATCCAGAGCGGCGCCTGGGAGAAGCTCACGCGCACGGCACGTCGCAAGCTCAAGAAAGTGCGCATGCATCTGGCCGTCGCCATGTGCCGCCGCACCCACGTCATTTTGGGCATGACTCTGTCCCGCACCGCGAGCACCCAGAGCATCATCCGGCTGCTGGAGATGACCCTCGCCGACAAGAAGAAGTTCGCCGACGCCGCCGGCGCCGTTACTCCGTACGACATCTACGGCGTCGGCGAACACATGTTTTCTGACGGCGGCAGCCCCATCAATAATCGCGATGTCCATACCGTTCTGCGGGATCTTGGCATCGGCTTCCACTGCCCGCCGGGTGGCGTGCCGCGGCTGCGCGGCATGGTGGAACGAATGTTCAGATCGATCGATGAAGCCCTCCTGAGCTGGTTCGAGGGGCGGACGTTCTCCGACATCATCACCAAGGGAGAGTACGACGCCGCCGGCCGCGCGGGCACAACCCTCGATGAACTCGGTCGCATGCTGGTCCTATTCGCTGTCGACTGCCATCACAATAAGCCGATGGCCGCGCTCGGCGGCAGAACTCCGCGCGAAGAATACATCAGGCTGACGCGCGAGCACGGCGTGTGGGGCACACCGGACCATGACAAGCTGCGCAACATCTTCGGTTACAACATCGAGCGCCACCTCACGGCGGGCGGCATCAGGTTCCTCAACATCAGATACCGCTCGAAGCGGCTGCACGAGATGTTCCTGAAACACGGGGCCATCCGGCTCACTTGTCGTGTCCACCCCGCCAATCTGGGCGCGATCTCGGTCAAGATCGGCAAGCGCTCCTGGCTGACGGTCAGAACGTCCAAGGTCTTCCACCTGGTGGACGCTGAGACCTGGATCGGTGCCGAAGCGGAGTTGCGCAAACACGCGAAATACGTGGAGAAGGAAATAACCGGGCCTCTCATCACCAACGCCCTGCAGGAGTTCGACCGCGTGGCACAGATCGGCCGCAAGCGGGCCGATATCAGCGACAACCCCCTTTCGCGCGAAAAGGCTCTCGCTGCCGAGGCGCGGATGGAAGTCTTCGCGGCGTATCCGGACGCCGAGTACGACGAGACGCCCGAGCCGTCGACCGACATCTACGAAACCTCCACGCCGGTCGGCGACGCCGCGCCGGCGCGGCCGCGCAAGCGGCCCACCAAGCGGCGCGCCGGGCCCCAGCGTC
>NZ_BSOW01000017.1 GCF_030160715.1 Bradyrhizobium iriomotense | reverse complement strand
CCCCCGCCACGGGTGGCCGCGGCTCCGCCGCCGCGCCCGGCACCTCCACCGCCGCGTCCGGCGCCAGCCCCGGCTGCGAAGAAATGCCCCCCGAACCAGCCAAGGTGCTAAGGAGGGGCCTGGAACCACGGAAAAGGGCCTGGGGCAGGGCGCTAAAACGCCCTCCCAAAGCACCTTGCAAAGGCCCTTATTTCCTTGCTTCTGGCCGAAATCGCGCTATATAGCGCGCCATCTCACACGGAAACATGGCTCAAAAGGCCGTCCGGTGGCAGCCGGGGCGAGAACGCTCCGTCTTGCTCACACGTTTCCGGAGGAACCAACCGGAGAATTATCACTATGGCGCTACCCGACTTCACCATGCGTCAGCTGCTCGAAGCTGGCGTGCACTTTGGTCACCAATCCCACCGCTGGAATCCGAAAATGGCGCCGTTCATTTTCGGGACCCGCAACAACATCCACATCGTCGACCTCGCGCAGACCGTGCCGATGCTGCACCAGGCCCTCCAGGCCGTCAGCGACACCGTTGCGAAGGGCGGCCGCATCCTGTTCGTCGGCACCAAGCGCCAGGCGCAGGACGGCGTTGCCGACGCTGCCAAGCGCTGCGCGCAGTACTTCGTCAACTCGCGCTGGCTCGGCGGCACGCTGACCAACTGGAAGACGATCTCGGCGTCGATCAAGCGCCTGCGTCATCTCGACGAGGTGCTGTCCGGCGGTGAAGCCACTTCCTACACCAAGAAGGAGCGCCTGACGCTCCAGCGCGAGCGCGACAAGCTCGACCGCTCGCTCGGTGGCATCAAGGACATGGGCGGCCTGCCCGACATGATTTTCGTGATCGACACCAACAAGGAAGACATCGCGATCCAGGAAGCCCAGCGGCTCAACATCCCGGTCGCGGCGATCGTCGACACCAATTCGGACCCCAAGGGCATCACCTATGTGGTGCCGGGCAATGACGACGCAGGCCGTGCGATCTCGCTCTATTGCGACCTCATTGCGCGTGCGGCGATCGACGGCATCTCGCGCGCCCAGGGCGACGCCGGCATCGATATCGGTGCTTCGGTCAAGCCGGCTGCTGAAGAGCTTCCGTCCACCGGCGGTTTCCAGGGCCTTGCGGGTCCGCGCGGCGCCGCCGACGACCTCAAGAAGCTCCCGGGCGTGTCGGGCGCGATCGAGAAGAAATTCAACGACCTCGGCATCTTCCACTACTGGCAGCTCGCCGAGCTCGATCACGCCACCGCGCACAAGATCGGCGAAGAGGTCGGTCTGCCCAGCCGTGCCGATGCCTGGGTGGCCAAGGCCAAGGCGCTCACCGCGGAAGCGGAATAACAGTCGAGGGGTGGCCGGATCGTTCCGGCCGCCATTTCAGTTGACGCGACGTCCTGTGATGGACCGCGGTGGGGCGAGACAGCGCCGCGCCGCGGGTCAACCGGCAGGCAAGAAGGATTTTCAACGATGGCTACTATCACAGCTGCGATGGTCAAGGATCTGCGCGAGTCGACCGGCGCGGGCATGATGGACTGCAAGGCCGCGCTCACCGAAACCAATGGCGACATGGAAGCGGCGCAGGACTGGCTGCGCAAGAAGGGCCTGTCCAAGGCCGCCAAGAAGTCCGGCCGTGTCGCGGCCGAGGGCCTGATCGGCGCGCTCACCAAGGGCACCAAGGGCGTCGTCGTCGAGGTCAACTCCGAGACCGACTTCGTCGCGCGCAACGGCCAGTTCCAGGGCCTCGTCAAGATGATCGCCCAGGTCGCCTTCGACGTCGGCGCCGATGTCGAGAAGGTCAAGGCCGCCAAGGTCGGCGACGTCACGATCGAGGCCGCGATCAATGACGCGATCGCGACCATCGGCGAGAACATGACGCTGCGCCGCGCCGCTTCCCTCGAAGTGAGCCAGGGCGTGGTGTCGAGCTACGTCCACGGCGCCGTGATCGATGGCGCCGGCAAGATGGGCGTCATCGTCGCCCTCGAATCGCCCGGCAAGGCCGATGAGCTCGCAGCGCTCGGCCGCCAGCTCGCCATGCACGTCGCGGCCGCCAATCCGCTCGCGCTCGAGCCGGCCGGTCTCGATCCGGCGATCGTGAAGCGCGAGAAGGACGTGCTCGCCGACAAGTACCGCCAGCAGGGCAAGCCGGAGAACGTGATCGAGAAGATCGTCGAGTCCGGCCTGAAGACCTACTACAAGGAAGTCTGCCTGCTCGAGCAGGCCTTCATCCACGACACCGGCAAGTCGGTGGCGCAGGCGGTGAAGGAAGCTGAGGGCAAGGTCGGGGGACCCGTGAAGATCGCCGGCTTTGTGCGCTATGCTCTCGGTGAGGGAATCGAGAAGCAGGAAAGCGACTTCGCGGCGGAAGTCGCGGCCGCCAGCGGCAAGAAGTAAGCGCCGGGACGTTTCCTTCCGGCGTGCCGCCGGAAGCGGCGCCCGGAGAAGGAAAGTGCTCATGACTGATCCGGTCTACCGTCGCGTGGTGATCAAGCTGTCCGGCGAATATCTCGCGGGACAGCAGGGTTTTGGGATCGACCAGGCGACGGTTGACCGGGTTGCCGACGATCTGATCGCCGCCCGCCAGCTCGGCGCCGAGGTCGCGGTGGTGATCGGCGGCGGCAATATCGTTCGCGGCGTCGAGGTTTCCTCCCGCGGCGTGTCGCGCCCGACCGGCGACACCATGGGCATGCTCGCCACCGTGATGAACTGCCTCGCGGTGGAAGCGGCGATCGAGCGCAAGGGCACGCCGGCGCGCACCCTGTCGGCCTTCGTCATGCCCGAGATTTCCGAGCTGTTCACTCGCGCCGCGGCGCACAAATACCTCGCCGAGGGCCGAATCGTGCTGCTCGGCGGCGGAACCGGCAATCCGTTCTTCACGACCGACACGACGGCGGTGCTGCGCGCCGCCGAGATCGGCGCCGAGGCCGTCCTCAAGGCGACCAATGTCGACGGCGTCTACTCGGCCGATCCCAAGAAGGATCCGGCCGCCAAGCGCTTCGACCGGCTGACGCATTCGCAGGCGATCGAGGGTGGCTACAAGGTGATGGATGCGACCGCCTTCGCGCTTGCCCGCGAGACGTCGCTGCCTATCATCGTATTCTCGATCGCCGAGCCGGGCTCGATCAGCGCGATTTTGCGCGGCATCGGCCACGGGACGATCGTCGCCGGCTGACGGGCCGCCAGGCGCAGCTCGCGCGCTCGGCCAAGGATCTGAAGGGAGAGAGTGATGGCCACGGGTAATTTCGACCTCAATGAATTGAAGCGCCGCATGCAAGGCGCCGCCCAGTCTCTCAAGCACGAGCTCGGCGGCCTGCGCACCGGGCGCGCGTCGGCCTCGATGCTCGACCCGGTCCAGGTCGAGGCTTACGGCAGCCACATGCCGCTCAATCAGCTCGCCACCGTCAGCGTGCCGGAGCCGCGGCTGATCTCGGTCCAGGTCTGGGACAAGTCGATGGTCAAGCCGGTCGAAAAGGCGATCGTCGATTCCAATCTCGGCCTGTCGCCCGCGACCGAAGGCCAGGTGCTGCGCCTGCGCATTCCCGAGCTCAACGAGGAGCGGCGCAAGGAACTGGTCAAGGTCGCGCACAAATACGCCGAAGCCGCCAAGGTCGCGGTGCGCCACGTCCGCCGCGACGGTCTCGACGTTCTCAAGAAGCTCGAGAAGAACCACGAGATGTCGGAGGACGACCAGAAGCGTCACGCTGACGAGGTGCAGAAGGCCACCGACGGCACGATCACTGAGATCGACCAGCTGCTGGCAGCCAAGGAAAAAGAAATTCTCACCGTCTAAGGCATCGCCTTCATGTCCAACGCCGCAGCGCCCGTCACGGAAGGACCGGAAAGGTCCGAGGCGCCCGCGCATGTCGCCATCATCATGGATGGCAACGGGCGCTGGGCGGCTGCACGTGGCTTGCCGCGCGCCGAGGGCCACCGCCGCGGCGTGGAAGCGCTGCGCCGCGTCGTCCGTGCCTCGCACGAGCTCGGCATCCGCTATCTCACCATCTTCTCCTTCAGCTCGGAGAACTGGTCGCGTCCGGCGAGCGAGATCGGCGATCTTTTCGGCCTGTTGCGCCGCTTCATCCGCAACGATCTCGCGAGCCTGCACCGCGATGGCGTCAAGGTGCGCATCATCGGCGAGCGCGAGGGTCTCGAAAGCGACATCTGCGCCCTTCTGAACGAGGCCGAGGAGCTGACGCGCAACAACACGCGTCTCACCCTCATCGTCGCCTTCAACTACGGCTCGCGGCAGGAGATCGCGAAAGCGGCGCAAAAGCTCGCGCGCGAAGTCGCCGAAGGCAAGCGCGATCCGGCCTCGATCGATGCCGAGACGCTCGGGCACTATCTCGACGCACCCGAGATCCCCGATCCCGATCTCATCATCCGCACTTCCGGCGAGCAGCGCCTGTCCAATTTCCTGATGTGGCAGGCGGCCTATAGCGAGCTGGTGTTCGTGCCGATCCATTGGCCGGATTTCGACAAGGCCGCGCTTGAAGGCGCAATCGCCGAATTTGCCAGACGCGAGCGCCGTTTCGGCGGCCTGGTCGCGAAAACCGCCTCGTGACCGAAAACGACGCCGCGCCGGCGGGCTCAACGCCGGCTTCAAGCAACCTGATGATGCGTGTCCTGGCGGCTCTCGTGCTGGCGCCGCTGGCGATCGCGCTCGCCTATGCCGGCGGCTGGATCTGGGCGTTCCTGGTCACGCTCACCTCGATCGGGTTGTACGTGGAATGGCTGACGGTGGTCGGGGCAGGGAAGGCGGGGCCGACCGGGGCCGGCACGATCGCTCTTGCCGTCATGGGCTTCTGCGTCGCTTTGGGCTGGCTGACCCCCGTCGTCCTGGTCGGCGTCCTCGGCCTCGTCTGCATTGCCGTTCTTGCCAAAGACCAGCGCGGCTGGGCGGCGGCAGGTTTTCTCTATGCCGTTGCAGCACTCGTGGCCTCGGTGCTCGTGCGCCAGGATCCCGTGAACGGGTTTGTCGCGCTGATGTTCGTGCTGCTGGTGGTCTGGGCGACCGATATCGGCGGCTATTTCGCCGGCCGGAGCATCGGCGGTCCGAAATTGTGGCCGCGCGTGAGCCCGAAGAAGACCTGGGCCGGCGCGCTCGGCGGGTTCGTTGCGAGCCTCGCGGTGGCCGGCGGCTTTGCCGCCTTCGGCCTCGGCAAGGCGGTGCCGCTATTGGTCCTGAGCGCTGTCCTGTCGGTGGTCTCGCAAGCCGGCGACCTCTTCGAGTCCGCGGTCAAGCGGCGGTTCGGGGTCAAGGATTCCAGTCACTTAATTCCCGGCCATGGCGGCTTGATGGACCGCCTGGACGGCTTTATCGCCGCCGTCCTGGTGGCCTCGATTTTTGGCATCCTGCGCCATGGTGTGCATAGCGCGGGAAGCGGTCTTATGGTTTGGTGAAACAATGAGCCCAGTCCCTTTGCGTAACAACAAGCCCGCGGCATCCGCGGTGCGCAGCGTCACCGTCCTCGGTGCCACCGGCTCGATCGGCGACAGCACGATGGATCTGTTGCGCGCGGCGCCTGAGCGCTATCGCGTCGAGGCGCTGACCGCCAACGGCAACGTCGAGGCGCTTGCAAAGCTTGCGAAAGAGTTTTCCGCGCGCTTCGTCGCCATTGCCGACGCCTCGAAGCTTGCCGCGCTCAAGGACGCGCTCGCCGGCACCAAGACCGAATGCGGTGCTGGCGAGAGCGCTGTCATCGAGGCCGGCGCACGGCCGGCCGACTGGGTGATGGCGGCGGTGAGCGGCGCGGCCGGACTGAAGCCCGCGCTCGCCGCGGTCGATCGCGGCGCCCATGTAGCGCTCGCCAACAAGGAATGCCTCGTCTGCGCCGGCGATTTCTTCATGCAGCGCGCCGCCAAGGCGGGCGCCTGCATTCTGCCCGCCGATTCCGAGCACAACGCGCTGTTCCAGGCGCTGAGCTCGGGCAATCGTGACGAGCTCGTGCGCGTCATCATCACGGCCTCGGGTGGCCCGTTCCGCACCTGGAAAAGCGCCGACATCGAGCAGGCGACGCTGGCCCAGGCGCTCAAGCATCCGAACTGGAGCATGGGCCAGAAGATCACGATCGATTCCGCCTCGATGATGAACAAGGGCCTCGAGGTGATCGAGGCGTCCTATCTGTTCGCCTTGAAGCCGGACGAGATCGACGTGCTGGTCCATCCGCAGTCGATCATCCACGGCATGGTCGAATTCTCCGACTGCTCGGTCGTTGCCCAGCTCGGCGCGCCCGACATGCGCACGCCGATCGCGCACTGCCTCGGCTGGCCCGACCGCATCAAGGGACCTGCCGCCAAGCTCGACCTGGCCAAGATCGGGCAATTGACCTTCGAGGCGCCGGATTTCGAACGCTTCCCGGGACTGCGGCTGGCTTACGATTCGTTAAGGACCGGACGCGGCGCAACTACGGTATATAATGCTGCGAACGAGGTCGCGGTGGCGGCCTTCATCGCCGGCAAGATCAGATTTGGCGCCATCGCGCGGCTGGTCGAAGCGACACTGGAAGACTGGGTCAAGGGCGGCAATCTGGCGCCCTTGTCCTCGGCGGATGATGCGATCACCGTTGACCATGTTGCGCGAAATAGAGCGGCCACCCTATTGCCTCAAATTGCCTTAAAGGCAACCTAGAAGGTTCGGGACCGGGGCCGCGAGGCCCTGGGTTAAGGGGAATCGATGATTGAGTTTTTTCTCCATAGTTTCAGCACGTTGAGCCATGGGCTCATCGGCTACGTGATCCCCTTCTTGTTCGTCCTGACCATCGTTGTGTTCTTCCATGAGCTCGGCCATTTCCTGGTCGCGCGCTGGGCCGGTGTGAAGGTGTTGACCTTTTCGCTCGGCTTCGGCCCCGAGCTCGTGGGCTTCAACGACCGCCATGGCACGCGCTGGAAGATCTCGGCGATCCCGCTCGGCGGCTATGTCAAATTCTTCGGCGACGACACCGAGGCTTCAACGCCGTCGGCCGAGACGCTGGCTGCGATGTCGGCGGAGGAACGCGCCGGCAGCTTCCATCACAAGAAGGTCGGCCCGAGGGCTGCGATCGTCGCGGCCGGACCGATCGCGAACTTCCTGCTCGCGATCGTGATCTTCACCTGTCTTTTCACCTTCTTCGGCAAGCCGTCGACGACGGCGCGAGTCGACAAGATCGAGGCGGGCAGTGCTGCGGCTGCGGCCGGCTTCCAGGTCGGCGACATCGTGACCGCCATCGACGGAGCCAAGATCGGAAGCTTCTCCGACATGCAGCGGATCGTCGGCACGCATGCCGGCGACAAGCTGACCTTCACCGTGAAGCGGGGTGATTCCCTGGTCGATCTGGCCGGGACCCCTGAGTTGCGCGAGGTAAAGGATCCGTTCGGCAATGTGCACCGGCTCGGTGTGCTCGGAATCACCCGGCAGACAGCGGCCGGTGACACCGTCACCGAGAAGGTCGATCCGGCCACAGCGCTGTGGCTGGGCGTGAAGGAAACCTGGTTCGTGATCGACCGGACGCTGGCCTATATCGGCGGGGTCTTTACGGGCCGCGAAGCGGCCGACCAGGTCGGCGGACCCCTACGAATCGCCCAGATCTCCGGACAGGTCGCGACCATTGGGCTTGCGGCGCTGGTACATCTGGCCGCGGTGCTGTCGATCTCGATCGGGCTGTTGAACCTTTTCCCGGTTCCGCTGCTCGATGGTGGGCACCTTTTGTTCTATGCGGTGGAGGCGGTGCGGGGCCGGCCTTTGTCCGAGCGCGCGCAGGAAATGGGGTTCCGAATCGGGCTCGGACTTGTACTGATGTTGATGGTGTTCGCGACCTACAACGACATCCTCCATCTGGCGGCATCCTGATAGGGGCTTTTTTGTGACGTTGCTCTTGGGCAACGTCTTGGATCGAAATGAAATTACGGCGCGCTCGGCCGTTTGCGGCGTCGATGAAATTAGCTACAAGCGGCGTGAAACTTGGGGAATCTCTCGGACCGGGCGTTGGGGTTGGGTCTGGGTTGGAATGATTGAGGGCGCGTTGCGCATGATGTTTGGAATGCGAGTCCGGGGGGGTCTGCTTGCCACCCTGATCATGTTCGGCGTGCCGGTGCTTGCTCCGGTCGGGGCTGTCGCTGTGTCTTCGTCCGCTGCGGCTCAGACCGTGGATTCGATCTCGGTGGAAGGGAACCGCCGTGTCGAGGTCGAGACCATTCGTTCCTATTTCAAGCCGGGCCCCGGCGGGCGCCTTGACCAGGCGGCGATCGACGACGGCCTCAAGGCGTTGATCGAGACCGGCCTGTTCCAGGACGTGAAGATCAACCGCGTCGGCGGCCGGATCGTGGTTTCGGTGGTCGAAAACGCCGTCATCGGCCGCGTCGCCTTCGAGGGCAACAAGAAAATCAAGGACGAGCAGCTCACCGCCGAAGTCCAGTCCAAGCCGCGGGGCACGTTCTCCCGCGCCGTGGTCCAGTCGGACACGCTGCGGATCGCGGAAATCTATCGCCGCTCCGGCCGCTACGACGTGCACGTCACGCCGGAGATCATCGAGCAGCCGAACAACCGCGTCGATCTGATCTTCACGGTCGACGAGGGCGTCAAGACCGGCGTCAAGTCGATCGACTTCGTCGGTAACGTTGCCTACTCAAGCTATCGCCTGAGGGACGTCATCAAGACCCGTGAGACTAATCTCCTGAGCTTCCTCGGTAGTGCCGACGTCTACGATCCGGACCGGGTCGAGGCCGACCGCGACCTGATTCGCCGTTTCTACCTCAAGCACGGCTTCGCTGACGTGCAGGTGGTCGCTGCGATCACCGAATACGATCCGGAGAAGAAGGGATTCCTTGTCACCTTCAAGATCGAGGAAGGCCAGCAGTACCGCGTCGGCTCGGTCGACTTCCGCACCAGCATCCCGAACTTCGATCCCACCGTGCTGCGCACCTATTCGCGCGTCAACGTCGGCTCGCTCTACAACGTCGAATCGGTCGAGAAGTCGGTCGAGGAAATGCAGATCGAGGCCTCGCGCCGCGGCTTTGCCTTCGCCGTGGTGCGGCCCGGTGGCGACCGTAATTTCGATGCGCACACCGTGTCGGTCGTGTTCAACATCGACGAAGGTCCGCGCACCTATATCGAGCGCATCAACATCCGCGGCAACGTCCGCACGCGCGACTACGTGATCCGGCGCGAGTTCGACCTCTCCGAGGGCGACGCCTATAACCGTGCGCTGGTCGATCGCGCCGAGCGCCGCCTGAAGAACCTCGACTTCTTCAAGAGCGTCAAGATCACCACCGAGCCCGGCTCGTCCAGCGACCGCGTGGTCCTGATCGTCGATCTCGAGGAAAAGTCCACCGGCGACTTCTCGGTGTCGGGTGGCTACTCCACGACCGACGGCGCGCTGGCCGAAGTCTCGGTCTCCGAGCGCAACCTTCTCGGCCGCGGCCTGTTCGCCAAGGCCTCCGTCACCTACGGCCAATATGCGCGCGGCTACTCGCTGTCGTTCGTCGAACCGTACCTGCTCGACTACCGCGTCGCGCTCGGCCTCGACCTCTATCAGCGTACGCAGCTGTCCAACAGCTACATCTCCTACGGCACCAAGACGCTCGGCTTCAGCCCGCGGCTCGGCTTCTCCTTGCGTGAAGATCTGGCCTTGCAGCTGCGCTATTCGGTCTACCGTCAGGAAATCACGCTGCCGTCCTACCTGCAGGACTGTAACAACACGCTGGGCGACCCGAACTTCATGAGCCCGGCCTTTGCGAACGCGAATGGCATCAGTCTGGCGGGCACGACCAACAGCCTTGGCTGCTACCAGAACGGCGAAGCCTCGCTGCCGGTGCGCAAGGAACTGGCTGGTGGCAAGACGCTGACCTCGGCGCTGGGCTATACGCTGACCTACAACACGCTCGACAACAACAAGAACCCGACTGACGGCCTCCTGGTCGACTTCCGGCAGGACTTCGCTGGCGTCGGCGGCGACGTCTCCTACCTGAAGACTGCGGTCGATGCGAAGTACTACCAGTCGCTGGTGTCCGATCTCGTCGGCCTCGTCCACGTGCAGGGCGGTATCCTCAACAAGTGGGGCAGCACCGACCTGCGCATGCTCGATCACTTCCAGATGGGTCCGAACCTCGTCCGCGGCTTTGCGCCGAACGGCATCGGTCCGCGCGACCTCAATCCCTACGGCACGCAGGACGCGCTCGGCGGCACCAAGTACTGGGGCGCTTCGCTCGAATTGCAGATGCCGTTCTGGTTCCTGCCCAAGGAAGTGGGCCTGAAGGGCGCGGTCTATGCCGACGCTGGCGGTCTTTACGACTACCAGGGCCCGACGACCTGGGCGCTCACCGGCGAAACGACGACGACGAAGAACTCGAACTGTACGCCGTCGACCGTCAACCCGGCCACGCCTGGAACCTGTACCGGATTGGTGTATGACAACGGCAACGTCGTCCGCTCGTCGGTGGGTGTCGGTCTGATCTGGCAGTCTCCGTTCGGACCGCTGCGCTTCGACTACGCAGTGCCGCTCACCAAGGGTGCGTATGACCGCGTGCAGCAGTTCAGGTTCGGCGGCGGTACGTCGTTCTAAGCTGATCTCCGGCCGGACCTCGACGGGGTGGAATGGCGCAGCCGTCCTTCTTCAAGAAGCCGCCTGCGTCGGCGCTGGCTGATATCGCCACGCTGACGAAGGCGCAGCTGGTCGACCCGAGCCGGGCCGGCCACATCATCACGGGGCTGGCTTCGCTCGACGAAGCCGGCCCGATGCACCTGACGTTCTTCGACAACCTCAAATATCTCGACCAGCTCAAGGCGACCAAGGCCGGCGCGTGCCTCGTCAGCGCGCGCTTCGAGGCGCAGGTGCCGGCCCACGTCGCCGCGCTGCGGGTGGCGCAACCGTTCCGCGCCTTCGTCAGGATCGCCCGGGAATGGCACGGCGACGCGCTGAGGCCGCAATCCTCGGTCCGCAATGACGGCATCGCGCCGTCGGCGATCATCGATCCGACGGCACGTCTGGAAGATGGTGTCGTGGTCGATCCGCTGGCCGTCATCGGCCCCGAGGTCGAGATCGGCAGCGGCACTGTCATCGGCGTGGGCGCGGTGATCGGCCCCGGCGTGAAGATCGGCCGGGACTGCGACGTCGGCGCCCGTACGGCCATCCAGTGCGCCCTGATCGGCAACAACGTGCTGATCCACCCCGGCTGCTCAATCGGCCAGGACGGCTATGGCTTCGTCTTCTTCGGCCCCGAGGGCCACCTCAAGGTCCCGCAGACCGGACGGGTGGTGATCCAGAACGACGTCGAGGTCGGCGCCGGCACCACGATCGATCGCGGGTCCTTGCGCGACACCGTGATCGGGGAGGGCACCAAAATCGACAACCAGGTCCAGATCGGCCACAATGTGACCATCGGCCGGAACTGCCTGCTGGCGGCTCAGATCGGCCTCGCCGGCAGCCTGACGATCGGCGACAACGTGGCGCTGGGAGCAAAGGTTGGCATCAACAACCACCTCAAGATCGGCGATGGGGCCCAGGTCACCGCGATGAGCGGCGTCAAGGACGACATCCCGGCAGGCGGACGTTGGGGTGGCTTCTTCGCCAAGCCGACCAAGCAGTGGTTCAAGGAGATCATCGCGGTGGAGCGTCTGGTGCGCGACAGCAAGGCCGATCCGAAGGACGAGGGACAGGAGTAATGGAGGAAGCACCGGTCAGGTTCGAGCTCGTGGACATCAACGCGATTCTGCGCACGCTCCCGCACCGCTTCCCGATGCTGCTGATCGATCGGGTGATCAACATCCGCACCGACTACAGCGGCATCGGCATCAAGAACGTCACCTTCAACGAGCCGGCCTTCCAGGGGCATTTCCCCGAGCGGCCGGTCTATCCCGGCGTGATGATGATCGAGGCGATGGCGCAGACCGCGGGCGTCATCGGCATCACATCGGTCGATGGCACCGAGAAGCCGCGCGCGGTGTATTTCCTGACCATCGACAAGTGCAAATTCCGCAAGCCCGTGCTGCCCGGCGACACCATCGAATACCACATGCGCTCGATCGGTCGCCGCAAGGCGATGTGGTGGTTTCACGGCGACGCCAAGGTCAACGGCCAGGTCGTTGCCGAAGCCGACGTCGGCGCGATGCTGACGGACTGAAGCCAACTGGCGAATAGCGAGTAGGGAGTAGCGAATAAAGGCTACGTCCCCTTCTGTTCGCAACTCCCTATTCGTGTTCGAAGGAGCGCTTTGTGCGCTTGAAATGCGCGGAGATGATACGTCACTGGACAGATCACGCAAAGTCGCGCTAACCACCGGAAAACCGAGCGACTTCAACGGATAGCCAGACCTTCTTAATGAGCAAGATTGATCCCACCGCGCGCGTGGAAGACGGCGCCGTGATCGGCGAGGGCACGGAGATCGGGCCCTACTGCATCATCGGCCCAAACGTCGTGATCGGCCAAAATTGCAAGCTGATCGGGCATGTGCATATCACGGCGCAGACCACCATCGGCGACGACTGCACCATCTATCCGTTCGCCTCGCTCGGCACCCCGCCGCAATCGCTCAGCTATCGCGGCGAGCTGACGAAGTTACGGATCGGCGCAGGCTGCACCATCCGCGAATCCGTGACCATGAATGCCGGCACCGTCGCCGGCGGCGGCATCACGGAGGTCGGCGACCGCGGTTATTTCATGAATTGCAGCCATGTCGGGCATGATTGCCATGTCGGCAACGACGCGATCTTCGCGACCTCGGCGACGCTCGGAGGTCACTGCGAGATCGGCGACTTCGTATTCATCGGCGGGTTGTCCGCGGTGCACCAGTTCACCCGCATCGGCTCGCAGGTCATGGTCGGTGGCGTTTGTGGCGTGCGCGACGACATCATCCCGTTCGGGCTCGTCAACGGCCAGTATGCGGTGCTCGAAGGTCTCAACATCATCGGCATGAAGCGGCGCAAGTTCACCAAGCAGCGGCTTACGACGGTGCGCGCGTTTTATCAAAAGCTGTTCCATGGTCCCGGAATTTTCGCCGAGCGGCTCGCTTCGGTGCAGCCGCTTGCGGCTGAGGACCCGGCCATTGCCGAAATCCTCGACTTCATCGGCAAGGGCAAGCATCGCCCGCTCTGTCTTCCCGCGATCGGGCAGTAATCACGGGATGGCCGCGAGCATGACATCGGCGGCTCCAGAGATTTCGTCACCGGTCGGCGTCATCGCCGGCGGCGGCGCCATGCCGTTTGCGGTCGCGGAGTCGCTCGCCGCACGTGGGATTGCGCCGGTGCTGTTTCCGCTGCGCGGCGCCTGCGATCCGGAAAGGGTCGAAAAATTCCGACATCGCTGGATCTCGGTCGGCCAGCTCGGCCGCGCCATGCGGCTGTTTCGCGAGGAGGGCTGCCGCGACCTGATCTTCATCGGCACCTTGATGCGGCCATCGCTGTCGGAAGTGCGCTTCGATCTCAAGACGCTCCAGCTTCTCGGGCATGTCGTCCGCGCGTTTCGCGGCGGCGACGACCATTTGCTCTCCGGCGTCGGCCGGATGCTCGAGCAGGACGGCTTTCGCATGGTCGGGATCAAGGACGTTGCGCCCGATCTCCTGATGCCCGAGGGCTGCATTACGCGCGCCTGGCCGGCAGATAACGCCAGGAGCGACATCGAGCGTGGCCGCGCGGTGCTGGCCGCGCTGAGCCCGTTCGACATCGGCCAGGCCGTGGTCGTGATCGACGGCCATGTGGTCGCGGTCGAGGACATCGAGGGCACCGACGGGCTGCTCCAGCGCGTGGCGCGGCTGCGCGGCGAGGGCCGCATCCGCGCGGCGCGCGGGCGCGGCGTGCTGGTCAAGGCCCCGAAGAGCGGACAGGATTTGCGCTTCGATCTGCCGACGATCGGTCCGCGCACCGTTGAAGGTGTCGCCAGCGCTGGCCTTTCGGGCATCGCCGTGATCGCGGGCAATACCATCGCCGCCGAGCCGCAGGCGATGATCGAGCTGGCGGACGCCAACTATCTCTTCGTCATCGGCCTGCAAGCATGACGCCGGGGCGCGATCCAAAGCGGAAGATTTTTCTGGTCGCCACGGAGGAATCCGGGGATCGTTTGGGCGCTGCGCTGATGAAGGTGCTGCGCCAGCGGCTCGGCGATGGCGTGCAGTTCGAAGGTGTCGGCGGCCGCACCATGGCGCGCGAGGGGCTGGCCTCACTCTTTCCGATCGAGGAGTTGTCGATCGTCGGCTTTGCCGCCGTCGTGCAGCAACTGCCAAAGATCCTGCGGCTGATCCGTCAGACCACGGATGCCGTGATCGAAGCCGCTCCCGACGCGCTCGTCATCATCGACAGCCCCGACTTCACCCATCGCGTCGCCCGCCGCGTCCGCGCGCGCAATCCGCACGTCCCGATCGTCGACTACGTCTCACCCTCGGTCTGGGCCTGGCGGCCGGGCAGGGCGCGGGCCATGCTGTCCTATGTCGATCACGTGCTCGGCCTGATGCCGTTCGAGCCCGAGGAATATCGCAAGCTCCGCGGCCCGCCCTGCAGCTATGTCGGCCATCCCCTGATCGAGCAGCTGTCCTCGCTGCGGCCGAATGCAGAGGAGCAGAAGCGCCGCGACGGCGAGCCGCCGGTGCTGCTGGTCTTGCCCGGCAGCCGCCGCAGCGAGATCAGGCATCATCTCGACGTGTTCGGCGCGGCGCTCGGCCGGTTGCAGGCTACAGGCCAGCGTTTCGAATTGGTGCTGCCGACCATGTCGCATCTCGAACCAACGGTGCGCGAGGGTATCGCGAGCTGGCCGGTCAAGCCGAGAATCGTGGTCGGCGAGGCCGAGCGGCGTGCCGCGTTCCGGATCGCGCGCGCGGCGCTGTCGAAATCCGGCACGGTGACGCTGGAGCTTGCGCTGTCGGGCATTCCCATGGTGACGGCCTATCGCGTCGGCGCGATCGAGGCCTTCATCCTGCGCCGCGCCATCCGCGTCTCATCGGTGATCCTCGCCAATCTCGTGATCGGCCGGGAAGTGATCCCCGAATTCTTGCAGGAGGACTGCACGCCGGAAAAGCTCGCAGAGGCGCTGACCGAGGTGCTGACGGATACGCCGCTGCGCAAGCAGCAGGTCGAGGCCTTCGCCCAGCTCGACGCGATCATGTCGACCGGCAACAAGCCGCCGAGCGTGCTCGCGGCCGACATCGTGCTGGCCACGATGCGCAAGGGCCGGCGGGCGAACTAAAGCATGATCCGGAAAAGTGTGAAGCGGTTTTCCCTCGCGACAAACGCGGAACGCGTTTGCGCGGAGATCATGCGCAAACAACAACCTAAAGCGCGATGACGATTCATCCCAATTTCATCGCGCTTTAGGAAATCCAAGTCAGCACGACTTGGTCGTCAGGACAGTCGGGAACCGCAAAACTCTGCTCAGGCTACATTTGCGGGGGCGCCGCCCGTTTCCTCGGCGGCCAACGCATCGAGATCAATGGTTTCTGGATCGTCCTGACCCTGACCTTCTTGGACGCTTCCGCTGCCGTGAACCTGTATGAGGGTCTGCACACGCCGGGCGCTCAGATAGTCCGCGTGCTGATGGCGTAGTGCGACCGGCAACAAATCTCTCGGGAGCCCAACCAGCGTAAACGCCGGAACCCTGCGCACCTCGTCGCCTTCGCGCCAAAGCAGCGGACTCAACGTGTAGATCAATTGTCTCTCTGTCTCCGGCGACGGCCTTTGATGCGGTTCAGCCGATGCGCCAAGGGCAACGTTTGCGTTACCGGCCCGCGTGCGTACCGCGATCGACCGAAGCTCCCAGCAAATCAGATCCGCAGAGGAGAGAACCTCGCGGCGCATTTCATCCACGCTCGTCGAAAACCTCGTCGCTTCAGGCGGTAACACCACCCCTTTTTGGGAGGCCTGCACGAGCGCGACGGCGCTTGAATTGAATTGCGGGACGGCCTGTTCGATAGCCGCTGCCAAGGCCAAAATATCATCCGCCAACCTGTTACGGTCGCGCTGCAAGACGGCTTCAGCCAAGGCGCGTTCGGTTGAAGCGATCTGCTCGTCGAGTTCGTCGAGTTCGGCGCGCTGCCCCCTGGCGCGATCCTCGACCGAGCGCATCTTGGCCTCCGCTCGATCGAGCTGGCCATGAGTGGCTCCGGCAACCGCCAG
Organism: Bradyrhizobium iriomotense; assembly: GCF_030160715.1. Classification (GTDB taxonomy): domain Bacteria; phylum Pseudomonadota; class Alphaproteobacteria; order Rhizobiales; family Xanthobacteraceae; genus Bradyrhizobium; species Bradyrhizobium iriomotense. The sequence continues at coordinate 191,940 of NZ_BSOW01000017.1, read as the reverse complement.
TCGCCGGGCTGCGGCGCGTTGTTCTTCAAGTAGCTTTTCGGTGAGGTTCAATCGCTCGGCCATCTTCTGCCGCGCCGCTCGTTTTCGCTTCAACGCACTCTCGAAGCTCTCGACCGGGCCGAGCTCACGCTTGAAAAATGCCATCACAACATCCTCGCGAGTCGCGATTAGCCGACGAATCAGACCAGTCTATTATAACTGCAAATTCGAATTGGCATTTGTGACTAGTCGGGGCTGCTAGCGAAGGCAAATTTCGATAGCGGTTATCCTTGGGCGTTCACCGGTATCCAGGACGCCAATTCGCCTGTGGTTTAATTAGGCGATCCTGCGACGCGTCCGACGCCCGCTCGTCGAACCTGGCCCGGCTCTTCGATCGGCCAATGTTATATACCGAACAGACAGCGTGCGCCGAGCAGCCCATATTTCAGCCCAGAAACAGGTACGGGAGGCTGGGAATGGAGACTGTGCGCCGCTTGCGAGCGATGGCGTCGTTGTGCCGACAGAGCGCCGCGTATAGTCCGGACCGCAGCTGGAAGCTGCTCGCCGAGGCTGAATACTGGGAGCACATGGCAAGTAACGCACTCCTCGAGCACTTCAAGGATTGCACCGCCGGCTCGAATGATCTGGCGGCTTGAAAGGAAAGGCTCAGCGCCGCTTCGAGACCATTTGGAAGGCCGCGCGCTCCGCCTGCCCCGAACGAAATACCGGCGGCGACGTACCCACCAAACTCCGGTTTCTCACGGATATTGAGGATTAACCGGGCCTTAATATTGATCCGTGCCGGATCGTCCCGGCTGTTGCGACACAGAGGCAGAGGGGTCCTCCCATGCTGAAGGACGGCACCTACAGGGCATTTTTCAAGACACCGCTCGGTCAAGGCATTGCTCACGTCGCGGACGGAAAAATCTGGGGCTGCGACAGCATCATGACCTATAGCGGCTCTTGCAAGGTCGACGGAGATCGCTTCACGGCCGTGCTATCGACCAAACGACACACTGAGGGGCACGCAACGGTCTTCGGGGTGGATGACCTCAAGCTGACGCTCGAGGGAACGTGCGCCGGAAAGATAGCGACCTACGTCGCAACAGCCGAAAACGTCCCTGGAGTTCTTCTCGAGGGAACGCTCATTCTCAGCGAACAAGAAAACCCGGCGCCAGAGGCCAGCGCGCCGACACCCGCGTTCAACCCGAACACACTTCCCAAACTGAAGAAGCGCTCACGCTGACCGGCGCGTACGTTGGCGACCCGTCACGCCGACACATCGTGAGGCCTCTTGCGACAAACGAAAACGGCGCCATCACTGCTGACGGCGCCGTCTGGAAGCTCACAGACGCGCGACGTCGACGATGATCCGTTTGCGGTTGTCCGGATTGACAAGGACAGGCAACTCGACCCCGGAAGCGCTGCGGCTTTCGCGGCGGCTTGCGCTACTGAATGACATGCGCGTGACCGCTTCCCAGCTCGGTCCGCCATTCGGGTCGTTCACGGCAACCGCAATGTCCCACGTCCCGCCCGGTGCGCTGCTGGGTTGCACCTCGTGCACGGTCAACACCCTCGCCGTCGTCGGAACCAGACCGAGGGCCGCGCCGCCGCCGGCAAGCGCAATCTCCGCCTGCTGCGGCGTCAGGCCATTGACCAGCGCCGGCAACGACGCGGCATGTTCCATCTCGTGCCAGGAGCGGGGAAACGGGCTGCGGCCCGGTGTGTTGGCATGCGGCTCGCTGCGCAAATGCTCTGCGAGCTGTTCGGCGGCGTAGTGTCCGGTCGGCACCAGATCCCATTCGATCCTGAACCGCGTCGGATCAGCGAGGTCCACGGTGACGGGAAGCAACATCCCGGGGCGCGGCCATTTCGGCTTGGGCACGTCGTGACCGCTGTACTGCACGGCAGTTGCCGCGACGCGCTCCGCGGTGACCACCCCGTCAATGTCGCATCCGGGATAAAGCACCATTTCGCCGGCCGCATCGGGTAACGGCGAACAGGCCACGACCTGCAACCATCCATCCACCGGGTTCGTGATCCGCATCCGCTCGCCCCGCGCTTCGTCCGCTCCATGGTGTTCTGCCAAACAAAAACGGCGCCATCGTGAGATGGCGCCGTTTTGAGAGCCGTGTTGGCTAAAGGCTTACTTCCGCTCGCCGATCGGCACGTAGTCGCGCTTGGTGACGCCGGTGTAGAGCTGGCGCGGGCGGCCGATCTTCTGCTGCGGATCCTCGATCATCTCGCTCCACTGGCTGATCCAGCCGACGGTGCGCGCGACCGCGAACAGCACGGTGAACATCGAGACCGGGAAGCCCATCGCCTTCAGCGTGATGCCCGAATAGAAGTCGACGTTCGGGTAGAGCTTGCGGTCGATGAAGTACTGGTCGCTGAGCGCGATCTTTTCGAGCTCCAGCGCAACCTTCAGCATCGGATCGTCGCCGTGGCCCATCTCCTTGAGCACGGCGTGACACATCTTCTGCATGATCTTGGCGCGCGGATCGTAGTTCTTGTAGACGCGATGGCCAAAGCCCATCAGGCGGACTTCGCTGTTCTTGTCCTTCACCTTGGCGATGAACTCGGGGATCTTGTCGACGGTGCCGATCTGATAGAGCATGTTCAGCGCCGCTTCATTGGCGCCGCCATGCGCCGGGCCCCACAGGCAGGCGATGCCGGCCGCGATGCAGGCGAACGGATTGGCGCCGGAGGAGCCGGCGATGCGCACCGTCGAGGTCGATGCGTTCTGCTCGTGGTCGGCGTGCAGGATGAAGATCTTCTCCAGCGCGTCAGCGAGCACCGGGCTGACCTTGTACTCCTCGCAGGGCACCGCGAAGCACATGTTGAGGAAGTTCGCGGCAAAGCCGAGCGAGTTCTTCGGATACACGAAGGGCTGGCCGACGGTGTACTTGTAGGCCATTGCCGCCAGCGTCGGGATCTTGGCGATCATGCGCATGGAGGCGATCATGCGCTGCTTGGGATCATTGATGTCGGTGGAGTCGTGATAGAACGCGGCAAGCGCGCCGACGGCCGCCACCATGATCGCCATCGGATGGGCGTCGCGGCGGAAGCCCTGGAAGAAGCGGGCCATCTGTTCGTGCACCATCGTGTGGTGCGTGACGCGGTAGTCGAAATCCTTCTTCTGGGCCGGTGTCGGCAGATCCCCGTAGAGCAGGAGATAGCAGGTCTCGAGGAAGTCGCCGTGCTCGGCGAGCTGCTCGATCGGATAGCCGCGGTATTCCAGCACGCCGGCGTCGCCGTCGATATAGGTGATTTTGGACTGGCAGCTCGCGGTCGAGGTAAAGCCCGGGTCGTAGGTGAAGAGGCCGGATTGGCCGTACAGCTTGCCGATGTCGACGACGTCAGGCCCGACGCTGCCGCTCAGGATCGGGAGATCGTAGTTCTTGTTTCCGACCGTCAGCGTTGCAGTTTTTGTGGATTTTGCGTCCATCGTAAGTCCCCGATGAATTGTGAAACGGGCCGGACCTGATCGTCCCCCATCAGATGGCGGGGCAAGCCGGATATTCCAGAAGGTACGGGTGAGATGGGTATATTATTGCTGTGTGCGCTGCAAGATGGGCACCGCACAGGACTTACGTCGTAGACTGATCCTTGAGGCGGCCAAGGCTTTCCTGGCGTCCCAGGACGTCCAAAACCTCGAAAATGCCGGGCGAAGTGCTGCGTCCGGTCAGCGCCGCCCGCAGCGGCTGGGCGACCGCGCCGAGCTTGAGGCTATTTTCCTCGGCATAGGCGCGCAGCGCGGCCTCGGTGGTGGCCACGCTCCAGCTCTCGACATTCTCCAGCGCGGAATGGAGCCTGCCGATCAGCGCCCGGTTCTCCGGCGTCAGCAGGGCTGCCGCCTTGGGATCGAGCTCCAGCGGGCGGTCGGCGAAGATGAAATAGGCGCCGTCGATCAGCTCGATCAGCGTCTTGGCGCGCTCCTTCAGGCTCGGCATGGCCTTTAGAAGCTGCACGCGCGTGGCATCGTTCAGCTTGGCCTTGAGCTCGGCACGTCCCGGAACGTGGTCGAGCACGTCCTCGAACATCTTCACGAGCGATTGATCGTCCGCGTTGCGGATGTAGTGGCCGTTGAGGTTCTCGAGCTTGGCAAAATCGAAGCGCGCAGCGGCGCGGCCGACGCTGGCGAGGTCGAACGCCGCAATCATCTCCTCGGTCGAGAAGATCTCCTGGTCGCCATGGCTCCAGCCGAGCCGGACGAGGTAATTGCGCAGCGCGGCCGGCAGATAGCCCATGGCGCGGTAGGCGTCGACGCCGAGCGCGCCATGCCGCTTGGAGAGCTTCGAGCCGTCCGGGCCGTGGATCAGTGGAATGTGCGACATGCTCGGCAGCGCCCAGCCCATCGCATCGTAGATCTGCTTCTGGCGGGCGGCGTTGATCAGATGGTCGTCGCCGCGGATCACATGGGTGACGCCCATGTCGTGGTCGTCGACCACCACCGCGAGCATGTAGGTCGGCGTACCATCGCCGCGGAGCAGGACGAGGTCGTCGAGGTTCTCGTTCTGCCAGACCACGCGGCCCTGCACCTGATCCTCGATCACGGTCTCGCCGGTCTGGGGCGCGCGCAGCCGGATCGTCGGCTTGACGTTCGCAGGCGCGGTTGCCGGATTGCGGTCGCGCCACATGCCGTCATAGAGGCGGGTGCGGCCCTCGGCCCGCGCCTTCTCGCGCATCGCGGCGAGCTCCTCGGCGGTGGCGTAGCAGTGATAGGCCTTGCCGTCGGCCAGCAGCTGCTCGGCCACCTCGCGGTGACGGGCGGCGCGGCTAAACTGGTAGATCACCTCGCCGTCCCAGCCGAGCTCCAGCCATTTCAGCCCGTCGAGGATGGCGCCGATCGCCGCCTCGGTGGAGCGCTCGCGGTCGGTGTCCTCGATCCGGAGGAGCATCTTGCCGCCGTGCTTCTTCGCATAGAGCCAGTTGAACAGCGCCGTGCGGGCGCCCCCGATATGGAGGAAGCCGGTCGGCGAGGGGGCAAAGCGGGTGACGACGGAATCGGTCATTCTTGGCAGGGCCTATGCATTGGAGGCGGTGGTATATAACAGGACCGGAGCATAACTAAAGCCCGGCAGCGGACCGCTAAGGCCTTGGCTCGGTCAAACGAATTTGGCAGAAGGACCGCTGATTTCCCTACAGGATTTTCGTAATGACAGAACCGGTGGCGACTGAGGTTGGGCGCGATTTCATTCGTGACATCATCCAGGCCGACCTCGATCAGGCCAAATACAAGGAGATCGTGACCCGGTTCCCGCCGGAGCCGAACGGCTACCTGCATATCGGCCATGCGAAGTCGATTGCGCTCAATTTCGGCATTGCCGAGGAATTTCGCGGCCGCTGCCATCTGCGCTTCGACGACACCAATCCGGTCAAGGAAGAGCAGGAATATATCGACTCCATCCAGGCCGACGTGCGCTGGCTCGGCTTCGACTGGGGCAAGAACCTGTTCTACGCCTCGGACTATTTCGACCGCCTCTACGAATGGGCGGAGAAGCTGATCCGCGACGGCCTTGCCTTTGTCGACGACCAGACCCAGGACGAGATCCGGCTCACTCGCGGCACGCTGACCGAGCCCGGCAAGAATTCGCCGTTCCGCGATCGCACGGTCGAGGAGAACCTCGACCTGTTCCGCCGCATGAAGGCCGGCGAATTCCCGAACGGCGCGCGCGTGCTGCGCGCCAAGATCGACATGGCCTCGCCCAACATCAACCTGCGCGATCCCGTGATGTACCGCATCCTGCATGCGCATCATCCGCGCACCGGCGACAAGTGGTGCATCTATCCGAGCTACGACTACGCCCATGGTCAGTCGGATGCGATCGAGAGCATCACGCACTCGATCTGCACGCTGGAGTTCGAGGATCACCGTCCGCTCTACGACTGGTTCATCGAGAAGCTGCCGGTGCCGTCGGAACCGCACCAGTACGAATTCGCGCGGCTGAACCTGACCTACACTGTCCTGTCGAAGCGCGTGCTGACCCAGCTCGTGCGCGACGGCCATGTTGCGGGCTGGGACGATCCGCGCATGCCGACCATGGCAGGCCTGCGCCGCCGTGGCGTGCCGCCGGCCGCACTTCGCGAGTTCGTCAAGCGCATCGGTGTGGCGAAAGCCAACAGCGTCGTCGACGTCGGCATGCTCGAGTTCTGCATCCGCGAGGAATTGAACCGCACGTCGCAGCGGCGCATGGCGGTGCTGCGGCCGCTGAAGGTCGTGATCGAGAATTATCCGGAAGGGCAGGTCGAGGAGCTCGAGGCGATCAACCATCCTGACGATGCGTCCGCCGGCACGCGCAAGATCGCATTCTCCCGCGAGATCTATATCGAGCGCGACGACTTCATGGAGAACCCGCCGAAAAAGTTCTTCCGCCTGTCGCCGGGCAACGAGGTGCGGCTGCGCTACGCCTATTTCATCAAGTGCACCGGCGTAATCAAGAACGACGCCGGCGAAGTCACCGAGCTCCGCTGCACCTATGATCCCGCAACCAAGGGCGGCAACGCGCCTGACGGCCGCAAGGTCAAGGCGACGATGCACTGGCTGCCGGCGGCGCAGTCGGTGCCGGCGGAGATCCGCCTCTACAACCAGCTGTTCTCGAACCCGAGCCCGAACGCGGCGAACTTCGCCGCCGACCTCAATCCGCAGTCGCTGGAGATCCTGCCCGATGCGCGGATCGAAGTGTCGGTTGCCGAGAGCAATGCGACCGAGCCGATGCAGTTCGAGCGGCAGGGTTATTTCGTGCGCGACAAGGACTCGACGCCGGGCAAGCCGGTGTTTTCGCGCACGATCGGATTGCGCGACACCTTTGCCAAGGAAGTCGCCAAGGGTTGATAGGGGCTGAGCTGTCGCATGCAGGAAGATGCCGACGTCATCGTTTCCGCCATCATCGCGAAATGGTCCGCCGGCTTCGCAAGGTTGGATGCGGCGGCGCTGTCGTCGCTGTATTCGAAGAACGCGTTCTTCTTCGGCTCGAACCCAAAACTCTATCGCGGCCGCGACGGCGTTGCAGCCTATTTCAATGGTCTGCCCCGCTGGCGTTCGCCGAGCGTTTCGTTTTCGGACGTCGCTTGCGCGCATGTCGCGCGTGAGGTGGTCAACATGGCTGCCATCGCCTCTTTCGACCTCGGCGAGGAAGCCTCGCCGCTCTCGGTCAAGATCACCTGGGTCATCGTTCTCGAGGACGGCGACTGGAAGATCGCTAGTCATCACGTGTCGGCGAGGACGGCGCTGATCGCGCAGTAGGGGATGAACCGGCCCTTTCTCTCCCGTCATTCCGGGCTCGCGACTGCGTCGCGCCCCGGAATGACGAGAGAGGTGAACTGGATCACCTCGAATGCGTTGTGTGGGATCAACCAGGAAATCCCCACCATGCAAGACATCGCAGAGCATATGGAAGTGATCGGCGCCGATGGCGTTCATATCGGCACCGTCGACCGCGTCGAAGGCAACCGCATCAGGCTGACCAGGAAGGACAGCGGCGAGGGCAGTCACAAGGGCCATCATCATTTCATCGACAAGGGTCTCGTCGCCGACATCGAGGGCAACAAGGTCCGGCTCTCAGCCAAGGCGGCGGTGGCCGTGACGATGGAAGAGGAAAAGTAACGGCCTTTCGGTCGGTTCCTCTTCCGTTCCGCTATTCGCGTCCCTGCACCTTCCGGTAGCCTCGGTTCCAGTCGCGTATCGTAAGGTGCAGGAATGGCGGAGCCTTCCCGGCCACACCGCTCGCAAGGGATTGCCGGGACATGGCCTGTGGGCCCTGCCGCTTCGGCCGGCGGTCTTGCGCCCGCCGGCTTCGGCGCCTGGTCGTCGCTGGCCGAAACGTTGCGCGGATGGGCGAAGGCGGAAGCCGGCGCGGGGCGGCTGCTGCCGTGGGTGCCCGTTGCCTTCGGTACCGGGATCGCTCTCTATTTTGCTGCCGACCACGAACCCGTGCTCGCGGTCGCGGCGATCACGGCGCTGGTGCTCATGGCAGGTAGCCTGCTGTTGCGGCGGAGCCGGTTGTTCGCGCCCGCCATCATGATCGCCGCGGTCGCCGCAGGCTTTGCCACGGCAACCTGGAAGACCGCGCGCATCGCGCACACCGTTCTGGCAAAGCCGCTCTATTCGGTGGCGTTGTCCGGCTTCGTCGAGACCCGCGACATCCGCGAGCGCACCGACCGCTTCGTGCTGCGCGTCACCGCGATGGAGGCGCCGCGGGGCGACGTCCAGCTCGAGCGCGTGCGGCTGTCGGTGCGCAAGGGCACGGCCCCCGAGGTCGGCAGCTTCGTGCAGCTCAAGGCGCGACTGATGCCGCCGCTCGCGCCGCTGCGGCCCGGCAGCTACGATTTCTCCCGCGACATGTTTTTCCAGGGCATCGGCGCGTCAGGCTTTGCGATGGGGGCGATCACGGTCGCCGCAGCACCGGAGGCCGGTGGCTTGCGGTTGCGCTATGCCGCGATCATGCAAGGCCTGCGCGATGCGATCGACACGCGCATCCGCGCCACGCTCGACGGCGACAATCGCGCAATCGCCACCGCGCTCCTCACCGGGCGGCGCGATGCGATCACCGAGCCCGTCAACGACGCCATGTTCATCTCAGGCCTCGGGCACGTGCTGTCGATCTCGGGCTATCACATGGCGGTCGTCGCCGGCGTCGTGTTCTTTGCGGTGCGCGCTCTGCTGGCGCTGATCCCGGGATTTGCAGTGGGCTATCCGATCAAGAAATGGTCGGCTGCGGCTGCGCTGGTGGCCGCGGCGTTTTACCTGCTGCTGTCCGGCGCCGAGGTCGCGACGCAGCGCTCGTTCTTCATGACCGCGGTGGTGCTGATCGCGGTGATGGTCGATCGCCGCGCCATCACCTTCCGCACGCTGGCGGTTGCCGCACTGATCGTGCTCGCGGTGGCTCCGGAAGCGCTGGTTCATCCGAGCTTCCAGATGTCGTTCGCCGCTACGCTTGGTCTCGTCGCGCTGGTGCAGATCGGCATGCCGAACCTGTTCGCCTCGCCGGACCATTCGACAACCGCGCGTATCGCGCTATGGGGCGGCCGCGAGCTCGTCATGCTGCTGATGGCCTCGCTGATCGCAGGGCTTGCGACGACGCCCTATGCCGCCTTCCATTTCCATCGCGTCACGCCCTATGGCGTGCTCGCGAATCTTGCGGCAATGCCAGTGGTTTCGGCGCTTGTGATGCCTGCCGGGATTCTTGGATTGATTGCTGCGCCGTTCGGGCTCGATGGTGTGTTCTGGTGGCTGATGGGGATCGGCATCGACTGGATGGTCGTCGTGACACGCTGGGTAGCGGCCTTGCCAGGTGCGGTCGGCCGCATCACGGCGTTTGGCATGGGGCCGCTGATCGCCGCCAGCATCGGCCTCGTCGTGCTGGGCCTGTTGCGGACGCCGCTGCGCTGGACGGGCGCCATCGTGCTGGCGCTCGCGATCGGCTGGGCGCTGCATATGCGCCAGCCCGACATTCTGATCGCAGGCGACGGCCACAGCGTCGCGGTGCGTGGCAGGGACGGCAAGCTGCACCTGATCCGAACCGGCAAGGACAATTTCCTCCTCAAGGAGTGGCTTGCAGCCGATGGCGATCCGCGCGGCGCGACCGATACCTCGCTCGCCGATGGCGTCTCATGCGACGAGGCCGGCTGCGCGACGCCGCTCGCCGATGGTCGTCTGGTCGCGCTGTCGCTGCGTGTCGATGCGCTGGCGGATGATTGCAGCCGCGCCGCGCTGGTGGTGACGGCAAAGCCGTCCGCGCCGGATTGCGCGGCGATGGTCGTCGATCGCGAGCGCCTGAAGACGCAAGGCGCACTCTCGCTGTCGCGGAGCGGCGATGGTTTCACGCTGCAAACGGTGAAAGCAAGGGGCGCAAACCGCCCCTGGTCGCCGGCGGGAGCCGGCGATAGCGATTTCGAGCTCAGCCTCGCACCGCGGCCGGCCACGTTACGCAGCAAGGACGCTACGCCGTCGGAGGCCGACCTGCAGGCCGAGGATTAAAGGACGCGTCAGCCAATCGGCAGGCGTGTCGTGGGCGTCGTGGTCGGGTGCTGCTCGACGGCGGGCTGCTCTGTCTTCTCGCCGAGGGGCTGCGTCACCGGCAATTGCAGAACCGTGGCACGCTGGCCTTCGACGAGCTGAGTCACCAGCACGTAGTTGCCGTCGGGGAATTCGATCGCATCGTGATGACGATCGGGAATGTGCGGATCGACCTTGCCGAACTTGCCGACGCGGGAATTGACGGTACGCGTCCAGATCCAGCGATTGTCGTAGCGGACGTTGTCGGCGAAGGCGAGCTCGGTGCCGGGCAGGAGGCAGACGGCAACCGAGAGATCACGCTCCGACGCAAATCCACGCGTCGAGGTGCCGCGGAAGGTTGTCGTGACGATCGTCTCGCCGACTTGAGCGGGGCGGGTCGCAACGGCATGTAGGCTGTAGTCACACATCGGAGTGCTCCTCATGCGAGATAGCAGGTCCGCGCCCCCCGGAGGCGCAGGCCTCTATCAGAGTGGAAGCCTACGAGTGTATCGCGTTTTTGTGGGCAAATCTGCGGCCCGTCTGCGCGGCGCCCGATCACATTATCTTTCCCGGATCCTTCCCGGCAAACGAGGAACAAAGCCGCACGCTACGACTCTATCTTGGTTCACACCATTCACTCACGCGAGCTCCATCAACGGCCGGCAGGAGCCGAGTACCCCGAATAGGGCCAGCTCGCCTGCGGCGCGGGAGCGATCGCATTGCTGGAATTGCGGAAAGGCGCGGTGGTTGCCGCGTGCTCTGTCTTGCGGACGGCATGGTGGTGCTGCGCTGCATCGCTCGCGGATGCCGATTCCGCGATCAAGGCCGCCGAGATCACGCTCAAAATCATCTGTCGCATGGCTTTGTCCTCTGCATCATGCACGGCGCGTTCGCGCCTGCCATGCTCTGAGGATGTAGCTCTGCGCAGGTGAGGGGATAATCGCAGCGGAGGCGAAAACACTATCCGCCCGGAGCGGACAATCCGTCCGCCCGTGTCGCTGCGCGATAGCCGGCCATCTGCCGGACAAGGGCCATCAGTACTTCCGGTACAGCCCGATCAGCTTGCCCTGAATCTTGACCCGGTTCGGCGGCAGGATGCGCACCTCGTAGGCGGTGTTGGCGGGCTCCAGCGCGATCGACGCGCCGCGGCGCCGGAAGCGCTTGAGCGTCGCTTCCTCGTCGTCGATCAGCGCCACCACGATGTCGCCGGTGTCTGCGGTCTCGTTGCGCTGGATCAGCGCCATGTCGCCATCCAGGATGCCGGCATCGACCATCGAATCGCCGCGCACTTCGAGCGCGTAGTGCTCGCCCGAGCCGAGCATGTCCGGCGGCACGCTGATGGTGTGGCTGCGGGTCTGCAATGCCTCGATCGGCGTGCCGGCCGCGATCCGTCCCATCACGGGCACGGCGACCGGACGCTCGCCCTCGTCGGCAGGAGCGCTTGCACCCCGCACCTTGCCGAGATTGCCTTCGATGACGCTTGGCGTGAAGCCGCGGCGGCCGGCGCCTGCGGCCTGAAGCTCGGGCAGCTTGATGACCTCGATGGCGCGTGCGCGGTTGGGCAGGCGACGGATGAAGCCGCGCTCTTCCAGCGCGGTGATCAGGCGATGGATGCCCGACTTCGAGCGCAGATCGAGCGCATCCTTCATTTCGTCGAAGGAGGGCGGCACGCCGCTTTCCTTGAGGCGCTCACTGATGAACCGCAGAAGCTCGTATTGTTTGCGCGTTAACATCTCGACCAAGTCCCCCGGTTGACGTCGTTCGATTCCGAGACGCCAGATTCAGCAGAAGCCACTGGATGCTCGAAACAAATCATGAACGGACACTATATGTTCGATATGTGTTCCGCAACCACTTAATTTTGGGTGAACGCGGCGAAGTTCGCGTCAGGCGCGAATCAGATCGCACTCACACGGGCAGCCGCAACACCTCGCAAGGCGTGCCTGCTTCGGCCTTCGGCGCGAACGGTGCGCGCACGAGAAGTGCCTGTGCGGCGGCAAGATTCGCAAGCAGCGAGGAGTCCTGATGGTTGACGGGAACGGCCACCAGCGTGCCGTCCTCGCGCTCCTCGAGCCGGGCGCGCAGATAGTCCTCGCGGATGTCGTTGGGGCCGACGTCGCGCCCAAGCACGGCGCGCTCGCGGCGGTGATGAACGCGCGATCGGCCCGCCAGCGCGCGAATCAACGGCACCATGAACAGGAAGCCGCAGACATATGACGAGACCGGATTGCCGGGCAGGCCGATCACCCGCATCGCGCCGAGATGGCCGTGCATCATCGGCTTGCCGGGCCGCATTGCGATCTTCCAGAACGCCATCTCGAAGCCTTCGGCCTGAAGTGCCGGCCTGACCAGATCATGGTCGCCGACCGAAGCCCCGCCGGTCGTGATCAGGATGTCGGCGCCGCATTCGCGGGCGCGGCGGATACCGGCGGTGGTCGCCGCAACGGTATCGGCGGCAATGCCGAGATCGATCGTTTCGGCGCCCTCGGCCCGCGCCAGCGCATGCAGGGCGTAGCCGTTGGAAAAGACGATCTGGCCCGCGCCCGGCGTGGAGCCGGGCATCACCAGCTCGTCCCCGGTCGCGAGAATCGCGACTCTGGGCCGGCGGCGGACGGCGAGCGCCGGGTGATTCATGCCGGCGGCGAGCGAGAGGTCGCGTTCGGTGAGCCTTGTGCCCTTGCGCAGAAGCACGTCGCCCTCGCGGAAATCGACGCCGGCCGGGCGGATGTGCCGACCGACGATCGCGGCCTCCTTGATCGTGATGCGCTTGCCGTCAGCGACCGTGTCCTCCTGGATCACCACGGCGTCTGCGCCATCGGGGACGACGCCGCCGGTGAATATTCGCACTGCTTCACTCGCGCCCACTACGCCGGTGAACGGCCGGCCGGCCGCGACCTCGCCGATCATGGTGAGCTCCGCGCCCACCGTCGCCGCATCGGCGGCACGCACCGCATAGCCGTCCATCGCCGACATCGCCTGCGGCGGCTGCGTGCGCCTCGCCGCGACGTCGCGCGCCAGCACGCGATGGTAGGCATTGTCGAGAGCGACCGTTTCCTCGGCCAGCGGCTCCGCACCCGCGAGCACGGTGGCAAGCGCATCGGACACCGGCATCAGGGCCACGGGCAAAACTCCTGCAGAGCAAATCGAAGGACAGGTCGCGTTGCGTTCTAGCCGACTGCGCGCGTCGAGGCAAAAAGGCAGGTGGAGAGGGCCGGGCTGATCGCTCGCTATTGCGATGGCAGGCCAGATCGGCAGTAAGGCACCGCGGTCGGAAAATGCCTGAGGAGGTGAGATCAGGGTAATCGCGGAAATAGACGCCACGCGTGCAGGCGCGGGGCCGTGCTTGACCAATCCAAGTCAGAACGAAAATGCTTATCGGGGTCGCCGCGCGATCGTCTCGATGACGAGGAAGACCGGAATGACTGTGGCCAGACATGCCACAGCGACGACCAGGCTCACGGCTAACATCATGTGGCTCCCGTTTCATTGTCCGGATCGACGTCGGGCGCCCTCAGGCCGACATCCTTCTCCGGCAGCGGGTCAGCCTGCGCTTTCAGATCAGCCGCCTTGCTCACCAGCTTGGCGGAGAGCTGCGAATTCGACGTTGATTTGGCGAATTTGAGAAGGATGGAAGCTTGCTTGTTGAAATAGGTCTTGCCCAACACGTTACGCGTCCGTTGTAGAGAAACCCAACAGACGTAAGACTCCGACGTGGCTGGATCCGTTCCGGGAACTCTGTATAAAATTGCACACAGTGAGCTTGTTCCACATTCTACTCAAAAAAGTTCCAGGAGAGGGCCGGAACCAGGCGCCGAGCAACCGCAGCGAAGCGGCCGTGCTCTCAGAGTCCCAGCGCCTTCAGCGCCTCGCCGACGTCGTGAGGCGATGTCACGTGAACCGCGGTCAGCCCTCGTGCCCGCGCGCCTTCGACGTTTTCCGCCAGATCATCGAAGAACACGATGCGCTGCGCCGGGACGCCGATCGCGGCGACGACATGGTCGAAGGCTTCAGCATCGGGTTTGCGCAGGCCGATGCTGGAGGACAGATACAGCTGGCGGAAATGGCCGAGCAGGTCGGCATACTCCTTCGAGAAATATTCCACATGCGGCCGGTTGGTGTTGGAGAAGGCATAGAGCGGCACGTGCTTCGCAGCGCGCGGCAACAGGTTGGCGATGTCGGGCATCTCGCCCGCGAAGATCGCGTTCCAGCCCTCCAGGAACTGCGCGTCGGAAATTTCGATGCCGAGCGAGCGCCGCAGCGAGTCGAAATAGACCTCGTCGCTGATCTTGCCCATCTCGTGCAACCGATAGGCTTCGCTATCCCGGACATAACGCGCCAGGATCGATTGTGGTTCGCAGCCGGCATGTCCCGCCCAGCAGGTGATCGCCTTGGAGAAATCGATGTCGAGCACCACGCGACCGAGATCGAACAGAAGCGCATCCGCGCTGCCGGGAGAGAGGTGGGAGGTCATTGCATCCTTTCAGTAACGATAGGGCTCGATGTCCAGAAGCGGAAACGCGCTGAATACACTCGGCGCGTTGGTCGCGGTCGCCGGATGCAGGCAGGATGCGTTCACCTCGGCAAACGAGGTGGCCCCTAACAGCCCGAGACAGCGCAGCACTTCGTCTTCCAGCAGCTCGAGCATCCGCGTGATGCCGGCTTCGCCGGCTGCGGCCAGCGCCCAACACTGCAGGCGCCCGATGCCGACGAGGTCCGCACCCATGGCGATCGCCTTGACGATATCGGTGCCGCGGCAGAAGCCGCCGTCGACCATGATCTTCGCGCGTCCCTTCACGGCGTCGACGATTTCCGGCAGCACATGCATGGCGCCGCGGCCATGATCGAGCTGGCGGCCGCCATGGTTGGAGACGTAGATCCACTCGACGCCGCGATCGAGCGCGACCAGCGCGTCCTCGGCGGTCGCGATGCCCTTGATGATGAGCGGGATCTTGAACTTGTCCTTGACGAGCTTCACGGTCCGCCACTCCAGGCCCTTCTGGTAGTCGCCGCCGGTGGCGCGCAGCCGGCTCTCGCGAACATAGCGCTTGGCGATGTCGCGTTCACGACGGCTGTAATGGGCGGTGTCGACCGTCAGGCAGAACGCGGCATAGGTGTTTTTCACCGCGCGGGCGACGACATCCTCGACGAAGGCGTCATCGCCGCGGACATAGAGTTGGTAGAAGCGTAGCGCATCGGGAGCCGCTTCCGCTGTCTTCTCGAGGCCCGGGTCCGACACTGAGCTCAGCATGTGCGCCGCGCCGAAGGCGCCGGCGCCGCGTGCGACGGAGGCCGCGCCGTGCGGATCGAAGATCTCGAGCGCGCCGACCGGCGCCAGCACGACCGGCAGGCGCATCTTGCGGCCGAACTGCTCGACGGAACCGTCGACATTGCGCATGTCGCGCAGCACGCGGGGGCGGAAGGCGATCTCGTCCAGCGCCATGCGGTTGCGGCGCATCGTGGTCTCGGTCTCGGCGGCGCCGACGATATAGTCCCAGGCATTCTGGTTGAGGTTGGAGCGCGCCTTGCGGATGAATTCGTGCAGGTTCTGGAACGGCTCGTCGCTGGCGCCGAGTTCGACGTTTCGTTGGGACCGGATGCGGGGCGCTTCGTTCATTGTTATCCTCCCGAGAATTTGAAGCCTTATTTCATCGCCTATCCGGTTCGGCCCGCCAAAACCATCCCAAAATCGCATAGCTTCAACGCATGGTCGGGCCAGGCGATTCCCCGCCGGGTGCGAACGGGCCGGCGAACCTTGCCAAAAGTTTAGGCCAAAGACGCCAAAGACGAAGGGATTTTTGCCGGATACAAGCCGACGTGGCGGACCGGCCTTGAAGAAACCAGAATGGTATTGTGAGAAACGGGCTGGATCGCCATTTGCATGGCGGCTCCCAACCGCCAGCGAAAAGGCCAATCAATCCATGCGGAAAACCCTTCTGTTCCCCCTCGGCGCGCTGACCGGCGCGTGTTTGACTCTGCTGGCAACCTCTCCGCAAGGCGGACATTGGGTGGCAAAGGCGGCGGCGGGCGCGGACGATGCCTATTCGCAACTGAACCTGTTTGGCGAGGTCTTCGAGCGGGTCAAGGCGAGCTATGTCGAGAAGCCAGACAATTCAAAGCTGATCGAGGGCGCCATCAACGGCATGGTGACCTCGCTCGATCCGCACTCGCGCTACATGAACGACAAGGCCTGGACCGAGATGCAGGAGACCACCTCCGGCGAGTTCGGCGGACTCGGCATCGAGGTCACGATGGAGGAGGGTCTCGTCAAGGTGGTGGCGCCCATCGACGACACACCGGCCTCCAAGGCCGGCCTGCTGTCCGGCGACCTCATCAGCAAGATCGACGGCGAGGCGGTGATGGGCATGACGCTCGAGCAGGCCGTCAACAAGATGAAGGGGCCGGTCGACACCAAGACCAAGCTCACCATCGTGCGCAAGGGCGCCGACGCGCCGCTTGACGTCGCGATCACCCGCGAGATCATCCATGTGCGTCCGGTCCGGTTCCACACCGAGGGCGGCGATATCGGTTATATCCGCGTCACCTCGTTCAACGAGCAGACCACCGACGGCTTGCGCAAGGCGATTGCATCGATCTCCAAGGATATCCCGCAGGAGAAGCTCGCAGGCTACGTCGTCGATCTCCGCAACAATCCGGGCGGGCTGCTCGACCAGGCCGTCTCGGTGTCGAGCGCCTTCCTCGCCCGCGGCGAGGTGGTGTCGACCCGCGGCCGGAACCCGGAAGAGACCCAGCGCTTCACCGCGCATGGCGGCGACCTCACCAAGGGCAAGCCGCTGGTGGTGCTGATCAACGGCGGCTCGGCGTCGGCGTCCGAGATCGTGGCCGGCGCGCTGCATGACCACAAGCGCGCCACGCTGATCGGCACGCGCTCGTTCGGCAAGGGCTCGGTGCAGACGATCATCCCGCTCGGCACCGGCAGCGGCGCGTTGGCGCTCACCACCGCGCGCTACTACACGCCGTCGGGCCGCTCGATCCAGGCGCAGGGCATCGCGCCCGACATCGAGATCCTCCAGGACGTCCCGCCGGAGCTGAAGGGCCGTGTCGACACGATGGCCGAATCCCAAATGCGCGGCCATCTCTCCGCCGCCGACGGCAGCGAGCAGACCGGATCGCAATCCTATGTTCCGCCGGAGGAGAAGGACGACAAGGCGCTGCACGCCGCCTATGACTTCCTGCACGGCGTAACCGTGAATGCGGCGGCCGCGAAACCGGCACAAAAGGCGGCAGTGCCGAACTAAAGCATGATCCGGAAAAGTGTGAAGCGGTTTTCCGGAAAGATCATGCGTAAACAACAACCTAAAGCGCGATGACGATTCATCCTAATCTCATCGCGCTTTAGCCGATTGAGTGTCGAGATGCCGGGTGGGCAAAGGAGCGTAAGCGACGTGCCTACCGCTTCTGCATCCGCGGCCAGACGAGAGGTGGGCACGCTTCCGCCTTCGCTCTCCGAGCTACGGCGGACAAGTCGCTTTGCCTACCCTGCCGCAAGCGGGAGCGAGGTGAAGGGAACTAGCCCGCTTCGCGGCGGCGGCTCTCGTGGCTGCTCCTCTGGGCAAGCCGGGTGCGGTGAAGCGCAAACAGCTCCTGCACCTTGTCGGCCGGCTTTGCCGCGCTGAACAGATAGCCCTGCATTTCGCTACAGCCGAGCGAGCGGAGCAGGCGCTGCTGCTCCTCGGTCTCCACGCCCTCCGCGGTCGTGGTCATGCGCCGCGCAGCGGCGAGGCCGACCACGGCCTGCACGATGCTGGAGGAGCCGTCGGGTCCCGCGATGTCCTCGACGAAGCAGCGGTCGATCTTGATCTTGTCAAACGGGAAGCGGTGCAGGTAACTCAGAGATGAGTAGCCGGTGCCGAAATCATCCAGCGCGATGCGCACGCCGATGGCGCGGAGCTGATGCAGGATGGCGAGCGCGGTATCGTCGTCGCGGATCAGCACGGCCTCGGTGATCTCGAGCTCGAGCCGGCTTGCCGGCAGGTCGGAGGCCGCGAGCGCCGACATGATCTTCAGCGCCAGCGTGCCGCTCTTGAATTGTACCGGTGAGACGTTGACGGCGAGGCGGATGTCATCCGGCCAGGTCGCAGCATCCCGGCAGGCGGTCGCGAGCACCCACTCGCCGATCTCGTTGATGAGGCCCGTGTCCTCGGCGATCGGGATGAATTCGGCGGGCGAGACCATGCCGCGCTCCGGATGGCGCCAGCGCACCAGGGCCTCGCAGCCCGTGATGCGATCGTCCTTCAGGCTGAGGCAGGGCTGGTAGAATACTTCGAGCCCACCATGGGCGATGGCATGCCTGAGATCGGTCTCGAGCTGTCGCCGCTCGCGCACCTTTGCATCCATCTCCGGCTCGAAGAAGCGGTAGGTGTGTCGGCCCGCGGCCTTGGCGGCGTACATCGCCAGATCGGCATTTTTCAGGATCTGATCGAGGTCGACGCCATGGTCCGGCGCCAGCGCAATGCCGATCGAGGCGTCGGTGGTGAGATGGTGGCCCATGCAGTCGAACGGCTCGCGGATTGCGGCGAAGACCCGCGCCACGAGATCGGTGATGTGGTCGGGCGAGGTCACGGCACTCTGCACGATCGCGAATTCGTCGCCGCCGAGGCGGGCGACGAATTCGGTCTCGCCGGCGCAACGGTTCAGATGCTCGGCGATCGACTTCAAGAGCTCGTCGCCGACGAGATGGCCGAGCGCGTCGTTGACGCCCTTGAATTCGTCGATGTCGATGTAGTGCACGGCGATCTGCTCGCCGCTGGCGATCGCACCCAATGCGTCCCGCAGATGCTCATGGAACATCGTGCGGTTGGGCAGGTCGGTCAACGCATCGTAATGCGCAAGATGCGTGATGCGCTCCTCGGTGCGCCGGCGCTCCGTGATGTCCTCATGCGTCGCGACCCAACCGCCGTCGGCAAGCGGCTCGTTGACGATCTGGATCGAGCGTCCATCGGACGTGTCGACGACCATGGAGTTGCGCAGGTGGATGTCGCGCAGCACGCGCGCGGAATAGCGATCGACATCGCCGGCGAACGAGCCGGTCGCCTTGCGGTGCGCGATGATGTCGTGGAAGCTGCAACCGGGCTTCACGACGTCGTCCGACAGTCCATACATTTCCAGATAGCGCTGGTTGCAGACCACCAGCCGTCGCGAGGAGTCGAACAGCAGAAGCCCCTGCGTCATGTTGTTGACGGCGCGATCCAGCCGCTGCTTCTCCAGCGTCAGCCGTTCCCGCGATAGGCGGTGCTGCTCCGACAATTTGCGCACAACCGCGATCAGGAGCGCCGCGATGGCGAGCGCCGAGGCAAGCGCCACCGAGACCAGCATGCCGATCTGCTCCCGCCAATTGGCAAGCGCAGCGGCCTGCGTCGTGGTCGCGACCATCACGATCGGAAAGTGGGGCAGGGCATGGGACGAGACCAGACGGTCGTCACCATCGATCGGGCTCGTGAAGCGTCCGGCAAGATGATCGACCTCGAACAACCTTCGCTGGGCATCCGGGCCGGTCTTGAAGTTTCGCCCGATCATGTCGTCGAGATGGGGGAAGCGGGCGAGCAGCGTGCCGTCGCTGTGGAGCATCGAGATCGTCGCGTCGTCGCCAAGTGCGACGGAGGCGAAGAATTTCTCGAAGCTTGCAGGCTCGATGCCGCGCCCGACCAAGCCCAGGAACTCGCCGTTCGGGCCCGTGACCCTGCGCAGGATAAGGATCGTCCACATGCCCGAGACACGGCTGTGCACGGCTTGGACCAACACGTCAGGCGAGCGCGGGTCGGACTTGAAGGTCCGGAAGTAAGCGCGGTCGGCGACGTTGACCTTCGGCGCGGGCCAGGTAAGCGACGAATTGATCAGCTCGCCGTCAGCGTCGAAGATGTTCACGCCGCCGACATAGGACAGCGCCTCCATCTTGGAGCGAAGCAGCCGGTGGACGTCCTGTGTGGCCAGGCGCTTGCGGTAGTCTTCGACGCTCGCGATGCCGCTTGCGCGCATATTGGTGATCAGGTCCTTCTGGATGACCTCGAAATCCTGAAGCTGCTGATCGAAATGGTGGGCGAGGAGCAGGGCCGTGTTGTCGAGTTCGCGCGCGCTGTTGCGAAGCGCCCGTTCGCGGAAATTCATCGCCATCAGCGTCGCGCCGATCGCGATCGCAGCAATCAGCAACGTGCCGCCCACCACCAGCCAGCGGATCGGTCCGCTGCGGATCAATGCCGTTTGATCGAGGAGACGACTGACGAATCCCGTCATGACCTGATTAGCTTCGGTGCACACGCCAGGATCAATTCTTGAGCCCGGAAACATCCGTTGGTTTACGGGAACGATGTGGAGGCGACGTTAGGAATCGCAGTTAATGGAGGGTAAATCGGACGTAGCGTTCATGACGCGCGTGCGATGAGCGGGACCAGCAGATATTGCCGGTAGCGTGCATATGAGCGGTCAAATCTTGCCGACTTCGCCCGCGTCAACCAGTATTTAACCATCTAACGTGCTGGCGAGGTTCACACGTGCTCTGGCACGACGCTTGCGAGTTGTCTTGTCATCCCTTGGGAGAGGACAGGATAACTGGATCATGAAGACGATATTGCAGAAGTTCATTGCCGACGAGTCCGGCGCCACCGCGATCGAATACGGCTTGATCGCTGCCGGCATCGCGCTCGCCGTCATCACCGTCGTCAACGGGCTCGGCACCAAGCTCAACAGCAAGTTCGGATCCATCAGCGCCTCGCTGCGCTGATCGCCCGCGTTCCGCTTCGCAACAGGGGCGCCGCCACGATCAGCGCCGCGACGACGTTGGCTGCGGCGCTGATCAGGATCGGCAGCGTGTAGCTGTGCGTGGCGTCGTAGGCGAAGCCTGCGGCGCTCGGCCCGATCAGCGTGCCGAACGCGACGCTGGTGTACAGAATGCCGATGATACCGCTGACGTTGCGCCCGCCGAAATGGTCCATCACCACGGCGGGGAGCACCGCGACCCAGCCGCCGTAGAACACACCATAGACGAATGCGAAGCCGGCAAGCGCGAAGGCGCTCGCCGAGATCGCCCAGATCGCCATGGCGAGCGCCATGCCGAGCAGGACCATGATCAGCGAGCGGTCGCGGCCGATCCGGTCGGCAAGCCCGCCGAGCAGGAAGCGGCCGGCGGTGCTGCCGATGCCGATCGTGCCAAGCAGCAGCACGGCGGACGAGGTCGCAACGCCGTGATCGCGTGCGTAGGGCACGAGATGCACGAAGGGGACGAAGGCTCCGAAGGAGCAGACCAGGCACGACAAATAGAGGCCGGCAAACCGCGCCGAGCGCACGGCCTCCAGCACCGGGGTGCCTGCGCTCTTGATCGCGCGTGCCGGCTCAGGCGGATCGCCGTCCGGGCCGAGGCCGCGATCACGCGGATCGTTCTCGAGCAGCAATGAGATCCCGCAGCCCAGCACGATGGCGACCGCGGCCAGCACCAGATAGGCGCCGCGCCAGCCAAATGTCGCGATCAGCAGCGAAGCGATCGGCGGCATCGCCAGCGTGCCGAGCCCGATGCCGCTCACGGCCAGCCCGGAGGCGAAGCCGCGGCGTTTGACGAACCAGCGCTGCACCGCGCCAATTGCAGGGACGTAGGCGCAGCCGACGCCGAGGCCTATTCCGAGTCCGTAGGCGAGATAGACCTCGGTGAGGGAGCGCGCCGCGCTCGCGGCCGCAAGCCCCGCGGCGACCACAATCATGCCGGTCACGGCCAGCGGGCGCGCGCCAAAGCGGTCGGCGAGCGGGCCGCTGACGACGCCGAGCGCGAAATACAGAAAGCCGGCGATCGAGAACACCAGCGAAACCGAGCCGCGCGAAGCGCCGAAGTCGTGCTGGAGCGGCTCCAGGAACGCGCTGAACGTGTAGGCGGAACCGAAGCCGACGAACGTCACCGCGAAGGCCGCGGCGACGACGAGCCAGCCGTGGAAGATGCGGGGGCGGGTGAACGTCGTTGCGTCCGTTGTCATCTCGGCCTCCATGGTCTGATCTGCTCGACACCATTAAACGATTAATACCTGTGTCAGTTGCCGTAAACTAGTAAAAATGATTTACTGGTGTGCATGTCGAAACAGTCCCGAAAATTCAGGGTTCCCGACGATCTGGCGAATCTCTACGACTTCGCCAATTCGCTCGATGTCCGCCATTTCACGCATTTCGGCGTGCAGCATCCGCAGAGCGACGCGCTTTCCGGTCCGAAGGAGCTTGGGGGCTGGTTGGCGGAACACGGCATGGGCGAGGGCGGCGAGAAGATCACGCCTGCGATGTTCCAGACCGCGCTGCGGCTGCGCGGGGCGCTGCGCGCCTACCTGCAATGCGAGCCGACCGAGCGGCGGAGGGACAGGGACGTCCTTAGTGCGCTCGGTGGCGCGCTCGAACCGTTTCCGCTGCGGGTGGAGATCCGGGCCGGTCGCGGCGCGACGCTGTCTGCGGTGCGTCAGGACGCGCTTGCCGGCCTGTCGGCCATCGCCATCGAGCTACACGACGGCACGCTCACCGGCACGCTGGACCGGCTTAAGATGTGCGCGTCGGAGGAATGCCGCCGCGTGTTCTACGACCGGTCGAAACCGTCCACGCGGCGTTGGTGCATGTCGACGCTGTGCGGCAACCGGATGAAGACGCGCGCCTATCGCGAGCGCCAGCGCGAGGCGAAATAGCGGGGCGCGCTTTAGGCGCGGTAATGGCCGGACTTGCCGCCCATCTTCTCGACGAGATGGATGCCTTCGATGCGCACGCCGCGCTCCACCGCCTTGATCATGTCGTAGATCGTGAGGCAGGCGACCGAGACGGCGGTCAGCGCCTCCATCTCGACGCCGGTCGGACCTGTGACCTTCACCGCGGCGCGGACGAGGCAACCCGGCAGCTTGTCGTCGGGCTCGATGTCGACGGTGACCTTCGAGAGCGCGAGCGGATGGCAGAGCGGGATCAGCTCCGAGGTGCGCTTGGCTGCCATGATGCCGGCGATGCGAGCGGTTCCGAGCACGTCGCCCTTCCTGGCGTTGCCGGAGCGGATCAGATCGAGCGTCGCCCTGGTCATGACGACGCGCCCCTCGGCAACCGCGAGCCGCTCGGTCGCGGGCTTCTCCGACACGTCCACCATCCGCGCCTCGCCGGAGGCGCCGATATGGGTGAGGGCGGGTTTTGCCTTTGCTTTGGTCTTGGCTCTGGTTTTGGACGGTGAACGCGCCATCTCAGCGCGTGCCCGTGGCGCGCGGGGCCTCGCGCGACAGCAGCGCGCGGGTGGCAGCCGTCACGTCGGCCTGCCGCATCAGGCTTTCGCCGACCAGGAATGTCGACATGCCCACGCGCTCGAGGCGGGCGAGGTCCGCCGGGGTGAAGATGCCGCTTTCACCGACCATCAGCCGGTCGCTCGGGATCAGGGGTGCCAACGTCTCACTTGTCGCCAGCGTCGTTTCGAAGGTGCGCAAGTTGCGATTATTGACCCCGATCATCGGCGAGCGCAGTTTTAGCGCGCGGTCGAGCTCGCTCGTCTCGTGGATCTCGATCAGGACGTCCATGCCGTAGGCGAGGGCGGCGTCTTCGAGATCCTTGGCAGTGGCATCGTCGAGCGCCGCCATGATGATCAGGATGCAGTCGGCGCCATGGGCGCGGGCTTCCACCACCTGGTAGGTGTCGAACAGAAAATCCTTGCGCAGCACCGGCAGCGACGTCGCCGCGCGTGCCGCGACCATGAAGTCGAGATGCCCCTGGAACGAAGGCGTATCCGTCAGCACCGACAGGCAGGCCGCGCCGCCGGCCTCGTAGGCCTTGGCGAGCAGCGGCGGGTCGAAATCGGGACGGATCAGCCCCTTTGAGGGCGAGGCCTTCTTGACCTCGGCGATTAGCGCATAGTCGCCATTGGCAAGTTTCTGCCGGATCGCGCGCAGAAAGCCGCGCGGCGCAGGTGCAGCCTTGGCCTTGGCTTCCACGGTGGCAAGCGGCTCTGCGCGCTTGGCCGCCGCGATCTCCTCGCGCTTATACGCCTCGATCTTGGTCAGGATGTCCGACATGCAGGGCTCAGCTATTGGAGACCGCGATCAGGTGCTTTAGCCGAGCCGACGCCGCGCCGCTGTCGATCGACTTGGCGCCGAGCGCCACACCTTCCTTGATGTCGTTGGCACGGCCGGCCACCACCAGCGCTGCGGCCGCGTTGAACAGCGCGACGTCGCGATAGGCGCTCGGCTTGCCGTCGAGCACGCCTTGCAGGGCGATGGCGTTGGCATCGGCGTCGCCGCCCTTCAGGCCGACGGCGTCGCAGCGCGGAAGTCCGGCGTCCTCGGGGGTGATCTCAAAGGTCTTGATCTCGCCCTTGTGCAGCGAAGAAACGAAGGTCGGGCCGGTGAGGGTGATCTCGTCGAGCCCGTCGGAGCCGTGCACCACCCAGACCGAGTCGGAGCCGAGATTCTTCAGCACCTGCGCCAGCGGCTGCACCCATTGCCGGGAGAACACGCCGACCATCTGCCGCTTCACGCCGGCCGGATTGGACAGAGGTCCGAGCAGGTTGAAGATGGTGCGGGTGGCGAGCTCGACGCGGGTCGGGCCGACGTTCTTCATCGCGGGATGATGCGCGGGCGCGAACATGAAGCCGATGCCGCATTCGCGCACGCAGCGGCCGACGTCCTCGGGCTTGAGATCGATCTTCACGCCGAGCGAGGCCAACACGTCGGCTGCGCCCGAGCGCGACGACAGTGCGCGGTTGCCATGCTTTGCGACCGGCACGCCGGCGCCCGAGACGATGAACGACGCGCAGGTCGAGACGTTGACCGAGCCCGAGCCGTCGCCGCCGGTGCCGACGATGTCGACGGCATCCGCCGGCGCGCTAACGCGCAGCATCTTGGAGCGCATCGCCAAGACCGCGCCGGTGATCTCGTCCACGGTCTCGCCGCGCACGCGCAGCGCCATCAAAAGCCCGCCCATCTGCGAGGGCGTGGCCTCGCCGGACATCATGGCATCGAAGGCGGAGGCCGCTTCGTCACGCGACAGGCTGGCGCCGGTCGCCACTTTTCCAATGATCGATTTCAGGTCGTCCATCGCGTGCTTTCAACTGATTACTGGTTCGCGCCCGTCACCTGCGCGAAGGCGGCCTGATTAATGGTGGTTCCGATGTCGGTTTCAAGCTTGTTGACGTAGGACGCGACCTGCTCGTCGGTGAGCGACCGGTCGAGGCTCTCCTTCAGCTTGGCGATCGCGTCGGAAGCGAGATCGACCGGCGGATCGACGATGTCGGTCACGCGGAAGATGATGACCTCGCCGCCCGCACCAGGGCTCTGGCCGACGCCGTCCTTGGCGGCGCGGAATGCGGCCGCGACCAGGCTCGACGGCACGCCGGCGGGCGTATCCTCGCGCTTGAAGCCCGCGGCGGTCTCGACCTTGGCGTTGATGGCGGCGGCTTCGTCTGCAAGCTTGCCGCCCTGTTCGAGCTTCTGCACGATCTCGGTGGCCTTGGCGCGGAGCTTGGTCGTGATCTGATCCTGACGCCAGCGCGCCTCGACCTGGTCGCGGACCTCGTCGAGGCTGCGTTCGCGCGACTGCGTCACGCCGAGCACGTCGTACCAGACATAGCCGCCGCGGAAGGAGATCGGATCGTTGTCGACGCCGACGTCGCTGTTGAAGGCTTGCGACACCACGTCGAGCCCTTGCGGGATTCCCGCGACCGGTTGGCCGCTGGGCGTCCGGCCGGAGCGGTCGACGGCCTCGATGGTCACGGCAGCAAGGCCGAGCTTCTGCGCCGCGTCGACGACGCTGGAGCCGCCGCCGCGCTCGTCTTCCATCTTGTCGCGCAATTCGGCGACCTTGGCGCGAGCGCGCTCGGCCGCGATCTCCCGTTTGATGTCGCCGGCAAGGTTGGCGTAGTTGGCCTCCGCGCCGGGCTCGATCTTGTCGACCTTGACGAGCGCGACGCCGAAGCGGCCCTGGACGGGCTGGCTGATCTCACCCGCGGGCAGCGCGAATGCGGCGTCCGCCACGGCCGGATCGAGGATCGCGGATTTTGTCACGAGGCCGAGATCGGCGTCCGCCGCGCTGAGCCCGCGCTCCTTGGCGAGGTCCTCGAACGACATTCCGCCCGCGAGTCGGGTACGCGCAGCTTGCGCTTCCTCGACCGTGGGAAACACGAGCTGGTGCACCTGGCGCTTCTCCGGCGTGCCGAGCCGGTCCTTGCGCTGCTCGAACACCTTCTTGGCGTCGTCATCGGAGACCTCCGTCCACTTGCCGATCTCCTCCGGCGAGATCACGACGAAGGAGATCTTGCGGTATTCGGGCGCGCGGAACTGGACCTTGTGGTCCTCGAAATAGGCGGCAAGCGCCTCGGGCGAGGGCGGATCGATCGTGCCGGCCTGCGCCGCGTCGAGCTTGACGAATTCGATCGAGCGCTGCTCGTTCTGATAGCGGCTCAGCGCGTCGATCATGGTCTTGGACGGCTCGAGGCCTGCGCCGATCGTGCCGGTGATCTGCCGGCGCACCGACACCTTGCGCTGCTCGGCGGTGTAGCGCTGCTCGGTGTAACCGAAATTGCGGATCATGGCCTGGAAGCGCTGCGCATCGAAATTGCCGGCGGCGCCCTTGAAGTTCGGGTCGTTCATGATCATGCGGCGGATCTGGTCGTCCGACACGCCGAGCCCGAGCCGGCGAGCCTCTTCATCGAGGGCGGCTTCCGCGATGGTCTGCTGGAGCACCTGGCGGTCAAGGCCGAAGGCGCGCGCCTGCTCAGGCGTCAGCGGGCGGCCGAACTGGCGGCCGATCTGCTGCATGCGGTCGGTATAGATCTGGCGGAATTCGTTCAGCGAAATCTCGGTGTGGCCGACCTTGGCCACGGTCGACTGCCCAAAGCCGCGGAAAATGTCGGCGATGCCCCAAATGCCGAAACTGATGATCAACACGCCCATCACCACGGCCATAATCGTTTTGCCGAGCCAGTTTGATGAGGCCTTGCGCATTCCTCGAAGCATTGCGTCCAACTTGTTTGGCAGGAGGGAACCGGGCGCGTCTTAAAGCGGATTCCGCAAAAGCGCATCACCGAATTGATATGGCATCATAAAGTGGCGGCTTTCCCCCCGCAACCTGCCGCTCCCTTAAGCTGTGTTAACAGGGCCGGGTCTCTGGAACTGCGGCGCCCGGTCTGCTAGCGCATGCCAGACCTCATTTCGCTGGAATTTGGACATGACAGACGCCATCCGACCGCTGATCGCCGGAAACTGGAAGATGAACGGCCTGAAGGCCTCCGCTGCCGAATTCGACGCCATGCTCACGGGCGCGGCAGCGGTCGCCGCAAAGGCCGATCTCCTGGTGTGTCCGCCGGCGACGCTGATCGCGGCCTTTGCTGCCAAGGCGGCCGGCAAGACGGTCGCCGTCGGCGCCCAGGATTGTCACCCCAAGGCCTCCGGCGCCCATACCGGGGATATCGCGGCGGAAATGCTGGCGGATGCGGGCGCATCCGCCATCATCGTCGGCCATTCCGAGCGCCGGGCCGACCACGGCGAGAGCGATGACTTGGTGCGGCAGAAGGCCGAGGCCGCGTGGCGGGCAGGTGTGATCGCGATCGTCTGCGTCGGCGAGACGCAGGGCCAGCGGGATGCCGGCCAGACCCTGGATATCCTGCGCGGCCAGCTCAGCCTGTCGCTCCCGGGCGGCTCAAAGGCCGACAATCTGGTCGTGGCCTATGAGCCGGTCTGGGCAATTGGCACCGGCCTGACCCCCACGGCCAAGGATGTCGAGCAGATTCATGGCTTTATCCGGGAACTGCTGATCTCTCGCTTCAGCGACGAGGGAGCGAAGATGCGCATCCTCTATGGCGGCTCGGTCAAGCCGTCGAACGCGGCCGAACTGATGGCGGTCAAGAACGTCAACGGCGCGCTGGTCGGCGGCGCCAGCCTCAAGGCGGCCGATTTCCTTGCGATTGCCAAGGGCTGCCCCTAGCTAAAAGGACTGCCCTTAGCTAAGCGGCAAAGCGCAGGCGGCTCAAAGCGGAGTCCGGACCGATCGGGGGTGGCAATGCCAGTCCTGATCGTGTAACACCGCGCAACTTCAGGAAAACCCGCAAAGCGCGATGGCTGCCGGCACCGGCGCTGTCGGCTTGTGACGGAAGGGTACCATGCAGACCGTTGTGATCGTTATCCATCTCATGATCGTCGCCGTGATGATCGGCGCCGTGCTGCTGCAGAAGTCGGAAGGCGGCGGCCTCGGCATGGGTGGAGGCGCAGGCTTCATGTCGAGCCGCGGCACCGCGAATCTTCTGTCACGGACGACTGCGATCCTGGCCGCCGGGTTCTTCCTCACCAGCCTGTTCCTGTCCTGGTATGCCGGCTACGACCGCAAGCCCTCGTCCATCATCGGCCAGCCTGCGTCACAGAGCCAGCCTGCCAGTGGCGCGGCTCCGGTGGCGCCGCCGACCTCGGGTGGCGTCCTGGATACGCTGAAGAAGGCGGACGAGCAGCAGCAGAATCAGGCGCCGAGCGGTCCACAGGCGCCACGCTCGCAATAAAGCAGAGGGGCCATGCAGGACGACGCCTAGCGTCCTGCATCAACAATCCCCATCAAGGTTCTGGCAACACACTCAGTTCTGGCTCACCCACAGGCCCGCAAATTGTTTGGGGCGGGACGCGAATCGCTTTGGCGAATCGAGTTCGGGGGATTAAAGGTTAAGTCCCATGGCGCGGTACATATTCATCACCGGCGGCGTGGTTTCTTCGCTCGGCAAGGGTCTGGCTTCAGCGGCACTGGGTGCTCTGTTGCAAGCCCGGGGCTACAAGGTCCGCCTCCGCAAGCTCGACCCCTATCTCAATCTCGATCCCGGAACGATGTCGCCGTATCAGCACGGCGAAGTGTTCGTGACCGATGACGGCGCGGAGACCGATCTCGATCTCGGTCACTACGAGCGTTTCACCGGACGGCCTGCGACCAAGCAGGACAACATCACGACGGGACGCATCTACCAGGACATCATCTCCAAGGAGCGCCGTGGCGATTATCTCGGCGCGACGATCCAGGTCGTGCCGCACGTCACCAACGCCATCAAGGAGTTCGTGCTGTCAGGCAATGACGGCTACGACTTCGTGCTGGTCGAGATCGGCGGCACCGTCGGCGACATCGAGGGCCTGCCGTTCTTCGAGGCGATCCGCCAGCTCAAGAACGAGCTGCCGCGCGATCACGCCGTCTACATCCATCTCACGTTGTTGCCGTATATCCCGAGCGCGGGCGAGCTGAAGACCAAGCCGACGCAGCATTCGGTGAAGGAGCTGCGCTCGATCGGCATCCAGCCGGACATCCTGCTCTGCCGCACCGACCGCGAGATTCCGAAGGAAGAGCGCCGCAAGCTCGGGCTGTTCTGCAACGTGCGCGAAAGCGCCGTGATCGAGGCGCGCGACGTCGACAACATCTATGCCGTGCCCGAGGCCTATCACGCCGCGGGCCTCGACGACGAGGTGCTCGCCGCCTTCGGCATCGGCTCGCGGATTCCACCGGAGCTGCGGAGCTGGCAGCAGATCAACGAGCGCGTCCGCAATCCCGAGGGCAACGTCACCATCGCCATCGTCGGCAAATATACCGGCATGAAGGATGCATACAAATCGCTGATCGAAGCGCTGTCGCATGGCGGCATCGCCAACAAGGTGAAGGTCAATCTCGACTGGATCGAGAGCGAGATCTTCGAGAAGGAAGATCCCGCGCCGTTCCTCGAGCACGTCAACGGCATCCTGGTGCCCGGCGGCTTCGGCCAGCGCGGCGCCGAAGGCAAGATCCGCGCGGCGCAGTTCGCGCGCGAGCGTGACGTGCCGTATTTCGGCATCTGCTTCGGCATGCAGATGGCGGTGATTGAAGCGGCGCGAAACCTCGTAGGCATCGAGGAGGCCAACTCCACCGAGTTCGGCCCGACCAGCGAGCCGCTGGTTGGTCTGATGACCGAATGGCTGCGCGGCAATGAGCTCGAGAAGCGCTCGCAGGCCGGCGACCTCGGCGGCACGATGCGGCTTGGTGCGTATCCCGCGGCGCTCAAGCGCGGCAGCCGCGTCTCGCAAGTGTATGGCGGCGCGACCGAGATTTCCGAGCGCCATCGCCACCGCTACGAGGTCAACACCGCCTACAAGGACCGCCTCGAGCAGCACGGCCTGAAGTTCTCAGGCCTCTCGCCCGACGGCGTGCTGCCGGAGATCGTCGAATACGAGGACCATCCGTGGTTCATCGGCGTGCAGTTCCACCCCGAGCTGAAGTCGCGGCCCTTTGAGCCGCATCCGCTGTTTGCCTCGTTCATCCAGGCGGCGGTGGTGCAGTCGCGGTTGGTGTAAGCGCCCGCCGGCCTTTGACGCGCGCACAAATTGTTGCGACAACTCCCTGCCACAAGAACAACAATGCAGGGAGTAAGCTCCAATGATCTACGAGATGCGCCAGTATCGTTGCGTGCCGGGCCGGCTGCCGGCGCTGCTCAAGCGCTTCGACACGATCACGCTGAAGCTCTGGGAGAAGCACGGCATCAAGCAGGCCGGGTTCTTCACCACGCTGATCGGCGAATCCAACCAGGAGCTGACCTATTTCCTGGCCTGGCAATCGCTTGCCGAGCGCGAGACGAAATGGACCGCCTTCATGACCGATCCGGAGTGGCTCGAGGCGCGCGCCAAGACGGAAGCGGATGGCCAGATCGTCGCCAATATCGTCAGCCAGATCCTGGCGCCGACCGCTTTCTCCGCGGTGAAATAACCGCCGGGCCGCCGCTGCAACCCTGATATTCGAGGGGGCAGGCCGAATAGGGTTGATCCGCCCCTCATCGCCGCTATGGTCGCGCCGAAACAGGGGATTTGGTCTTGAGCGCCACCAATTCTGCAGCGCCGGTCGTCACGGTCGGCTCGGTCAGGTTCGGCAACGATCTGCCGATCGCGATCATTGCCGGCCCGTGCCAGCTTGAAAGCCGCCAGCATGCGCTGGAGGTTGCGTCCGCGCTGAAGGAGATCGCTGCGCGCCTGAAGATCGGGCTCGTCTACAAGACCTCCTTCGACAAGGCCAACCGCACCAGCGCTTCTGCCACACGCGGGCTGGGGCTTGCGCAGTCGCTTCCGATCTTCGCCGAGATCCGATCGTCGATCGGCTTGCCCGTGCTCACCGACGTGCATGACGCCAGCCAATGCGCCGAGGTCGCGCAGGCCGTGGACGTCCTGCAAATTCCGGCCTTCCTGTGCCGGCAGACGGATCTCCTGCTGGCCGCCGCTGCAACCGGCAAGGTCGTCAACGTCAAGAAGGGACAGTTTCTGGCGCCCTGGGACATGGCCAACGTCGTGACCAAGGTCACCAGCGCCAACAATCCCAATGTGCTCGTCACAGAGCGTGGCGCATCCTTCGGCTACAACACGCTTGTCTCCGACATGCGCGCGCTGCCTATCCTGGCGCGCACCACCGGCGCGCCCGTGGTCTTCGACGCCACGCATTCGGTGCAGCAGCCGGGCGGAAAGGGGACGTCGTCCGGCGGCGAGCGCGAATTCGTACCGGTGCTGGCGCGCGCGGCCGTCGCCGTCGGCGTTGCCGGCATCTTCATCGAGACTCATCCCGATCCCGACAACGCGCCGTCGGACGGACCCAACATGGTGCCGTTGCGCGAGTTCGAAGGTCTCATCCGCAGGCTGATGGCGTTCGACGCGCTCGCAAAGACTCCGCGCTGATGTCGCAAGGAGAGGCGCGGCCGCACGATCACGGCTTGCCGCCGGCTCTCTACGTCATCTCCGGCGCGAGCTTTGCGGCGGCGCTCTCGGCCCGGGCGCTCGACCCGGTGCTGCCGCACATCGCCGAGGATTTCAGCGTCAGCATCGCGACCGCCGCAGGCTTCTCCGCAGTCTTTGCTTTCACCTTCGCGGTCATCCAGCCGCTGATCGGCGCCGCCGCCGATCTCTTCGGCAAGCCACGATTGATGATTGGCTGCCTTGCGGTGCTCGGCGTCGCGAGCATCCTCGGCGCGCTCTCGACCTCGTTCCCGCTGCTGTTTGCTACCCGTATCCTGGCCGGCGTCGGCTCGGGCGGCGTGTTTCCGATTGCGCTGAGCCTGACCAGCGATCTCGTCGGACCTGAGAAGCGGCAGATCGCGATCGGCCGCACGCTCGCGGGCGCCATGACCGGCAACCTCCTGGGCGCATCTGCGTCCGGCCTGATCGGCGACTTCCTGGGCTGGCGCGGCGTGCTGGCCGTGCTCGGCGTGCTGGTCATCGTGGCCTCGATTGCAGTCGCGGCCGGCTTCCGCGGCGCCAAGATCAAACATCCGCCGAAGACGAGCCTTTCGGCGCTGAGGACCGGCTATCGCACCATCTTCACCAATCCGAACGCGCCGGTGTGCTACTCGGCCGTGTTCATCGAAGGCTGCTGCGTGCTCGGCCTGTTTCCCTACATCGCCTCGTTCCTGTTCGACCTCGGCGAGACCTCGCTGTCCGTTGCCGGCATCGTCATCGCCGGCTTTGCGGTCGGCGGGCTGTTTTACACCATGACGGTGTCGCGCCTTCTGCCGTGGCTTGGCGTCAAGGGCATGATGATCGCGGGCACCGTGCTGGTGGCCTCGCAACTCGTCGCGGTCGCCTTCGGTCCGCGCTGGGAAATCCAGACGCTCAACCTCGTGGTGATGGGTTGGGGCTTCTACATGGCCCATGGCTGCCTTCAGGTCTTTGCCAGCGAGCTGTCGGTCGAAGCGCGCGCCACCGCGCTGTCGCTGCACTCGTTCTTCTTCTTCATGGGCCAGACCGTCGGCCCGCTCGCCTATGGCTTCGGGCTTGCGCATGGCGGCAAGGGACCGACGCTGTTCGCTAGTGCTGGCATCATGGTGGTGCTGGGGCTGGTCTGTGCGCGGCTGCTCAGGCAGCGCGCGCCGGCGGATGCGCGGGCCTGACGGCTTAGCAATTCGTTGCCGCAACGTCCCTTTCCCTCGTAGAATTACGGGGGTGATGGATTTTCAAATTTAAATCAAATCTCATTTTTAGGTTCCATTGTCCCGGCAAGCCGCCCGGTTGCGGCATCACCACGCTGGAACATTCGATGCAAAAGCAACGTTCGGTCGCCCGGGTGCTGGGGGCCGTGGTCGGCTCCCTCGGTGTCGTGCTTGTTGTTATCTGCGCCCACGGGCTGAAGCAGGCCGTCGGCCGCTTTGCCGATGGCAACCGCATCGTTTCACTTGCAGTCGCCAGCCGCGACATGACGAATGCACTCGTGGCGTTTCGTCTCGAGCGCGGCGATACGTTGGGCAACCTGTCGTCTGCCACCGTCGCTTCGGACAGCATCGTCAACCAGATCCAGGAATGGCGGGGCGCTGCCGTCAAGACCCACGCGCAGGCCTTGCAGACCTCCGAACAGGTGGATCTGTCCGGCCTGTCGGAGCGCCTGCAAAAGATGCGCGCCATTTGGGAGCAGCTGGAGGGGCTGCGGCTGCGCGTCCTGGGGGCCCTGCGTCAGGAGAAGGCCGCGCGCGACGCTGATCTTCTTCCGAGCTGGGCGAAGGCAAGCACCGCCTATATGGATGCAGTCAGCGAGGCCGCGGCTCACCTTGACGCTTCGATGATATTGATTGATCCCATGGTGGACCGACTGCTGCTGATCAAGCAATCCTCCTGGCTTGCCCGCGATACGGTCGGTCAAACCATTCTGTCGCAATTCAGCTCGATCATGGCGGGCAAGACCTGGACCATCTCCGAGGGGTTCGATTTTGCTGACCAGCGCGGCCGCTCACAGCAGGCCTGGCGCACCGTCCGCGATCTCAGTGCAAACGCAGCCTCGCCCTCGCTGTTGCAGGCAATCCGCGACGCTGAACCCGATATGTCCGGTCAACTCTACGACGATCGCAACACGATGGCCGGGCGCCTTCTGAAGGGCGAGCCTGCCGGCGTCACCGGCATCGAACATCGAGATCGCCAGCTCGTCGGTGCCGAGAAGCTCGTCCGCGTGACCCAATCCGCGCTCGTCGATATGATCGCGCGCGCCGAGGAGGGGGCCGCGCAGGCGCGGCTCGGCTTGATTCTGTACGGGCTGCTGCTGCCGGTGTCGATCGCACTCATGATTGGCGGGTTGCTCATGGTACGCAACCGCGTGACGCGTCCGCTGAGCGCCATCACCGGCGTCATGACCCGCTTTGCAGCGCACGACTTCGCGAATGAAGTTCCAGGCCTCGACCGCAACGACGAGATCGGCCGCATGGCTGCCGCCTTGCAAGTGTTCAAGGAGGCCATGATCAACGCCGAGCGCCTCTCGGGCGATCAGGCCGCCGAGCGCGCCGACAAGGAGAAGCGGGCCTCGGAGCTCGCAGGCCTCGTCAGGCAGTTCGAGAGCCGCATCGGCCAAATGGTGCAGACGCTGTCGGAAGCCTCGAACGAACTCGAGACCACCGCGCGCTCGATGTCGGGCACCGCGGCGCAGGCGCAGGATCAGGCCGGCTCGGCCTCGAACCTCGCCGACCAGGTCGGCGGCGGCGTGCAGACCGTCGCCGCGGCGGCCGAGGAGCTCAACGCCTCCATTCGCGAGATCAACCGCCAGGTCGAGCAGGCGACGCGCGCCACCGAGCAGGCGGTCGATACTGTGAAGGAGACCGACACCACGGTGCGCGCGCTCGTCGAGGGCGCCGACCGCATCGGCGAGGTGATCGGCCTGATCACCTCGATCGCGGGCCAGACCAACCTGCTCGCGCTCAACGCGACCATCGAAGCCGCGCGCGCCGGCGAATCCGGCAAGGGCTTTGCGGTGGTGGCGAGTGAGGTGAAGAACCTGGCCTCGCAGACCGCGAAGGCGACCGAAGAGATCAGCACCCAGATCACCCAGATCCAGGAAGCGACGCAGAAGGCGGTCTCCGCGATCGACGGCATCGTCAAGACCATCGAGGAGGTATCGAGCATCAACCGCGTCATCGCCTCCGCCGTCGAGGAGCAGAACAAGGCGACGGCGGAGATCGCGAGCACGGTGCAGCACACCGCGGAAGCGACCTCCACCGTGACGCGCAACATCGCTAGCGTCTCCTCATCAGCCAACGAGACCGGCCGCGCCGCAGCGGGTGTGCTCCAGGCCGCCGCCAACCTGTCGAGCCAGTCGACCTTGCTCACGACGGAGGTCGACAGCTTCATCAGCAGGGTGCGGGCGGTGGCCTAAGTCGCCTAAAGCGCGATGAGATTGGGATGAATCATCATCGCGCTTTAGGTTGTTGTTTGAGCATGATCTTTTCGGAAAACCGCTTCACACTTTTCCGGATCATGCTCTAATGGCCCGTTGAGACGAGCCAGTCGCGGCGTAGCTGCGGCGAGGTCTTTCGTCCCTTTGGCGTGATGGTCAAACTGAATTTGCTTGAAGTGTTTTCGGTTATGCGACAAAATCCATCGCTAATTCCAGAATGCCGCCGGGGCCGCCTCGCTGACACGGCAAGAATATTAAATCTCGAGTTGACCTTCCTTTTTTCTGAAGAGCTCGTCCAAGCTTTCGCTTCTCGTCATGCGCCTGTCTCAACGACAAATGCAATTCGTCCCTTGCACTGAAGACTATTGGGAATTTGTGCGCGATTTGCGTACTGGTCCAGAGACCGGCAAGTGGTTCCTTCAACAGGCTCAAATCACTTCGCAGCAACAGCGGACCTATATGAAGTTGCACTGGCGCAACTATTTCATCGCTATTCTGGAAGCACGGCCTGTCGGCTTCGTCGGAAGCATCGATAACGATATCAGAGTGTGTGTCCATCCTGACCACTGGCGACGTGGCATTGGGCGCTTTCTGATTACTGAGCTCATGCAGCGCTTTCCTCACGCCTCCGCCAGGGTAAAGGAGCGCAATGAGGCAGGAAACGCTCTATTTCGTTCGACCGGCTTCGTTCGTGGATCGACGACAAGTTCTCGAACGGACACTGGCGATCATGTTCCAACAGCTGTCTGGACCTTGCCGGATCCCGCCCTGAGAGAGGCCTGAGAGGATCAAGCAGCGCAACTCGCGACGGACGATACCCGCTGCCAATAATCCTGCTAACCCCGCCCGCGATACGGCGCCACGCCTTGCTCCGGCACCCACAATCCCTTCGGCACGCGGCCGGTCTGCCAGAACACGTCGATCGGGATGCCGCCGCGCGGATACCAGTAGCCGCCGATCCGGATCCATTTCGGCTTGATCTCAGAGGCGATGCGCTTGCCGATCATCACGGTGCAGTCCTCGTGGAAGGCGCCGTGATTGCGGAAGCTCGCAACATAGAGCTTGAGCGACTTGGACTCGAGCAGCCACGCAGCTGGTGCGTAGTCGATGACGAGATGCGCGAAATCCGGCTGGCCCGTGACCGGGCAGATCGAGGTGAATTCCGGCACGGTGAAACGCACCAGGTAATCCGAGCCCTTTTGCGGATTGGGCACGCGGTCGAGCTGGGCTTCTTCCGGCGTGTGCGGCCATTCGACCGCGCGGCCGAGCTGGAGAGGTTTTTTCGCCATCGCTTGCATCCTTTGGAGCATGATCCGGAAAAGTGGGCACCGGTTTTCCGAAAGGATCATGCTCAATCGAAAAGCTAGAGCGCGATCAACATCGCGCTCTAGAGGATGCCGGGATGGACGTAATTGCGGCTGCCGTCAACCGGTTGCGAGCGTCTGGATCATGACGACGCGGTCGTTGCCGGACTCGCAGCCCCAGAGCTCGCCCGGCCTGCCATCAAGCTGGCGGACATTCGCATTCGGCTTGTCGCTGGCGACGACGTTGAACTTCTCGGTCAGGGGATCGAAGCGGACGATGGCGTTGGCGGAAAAATCGGTCAGCCACACCTTGTCCTTGTCGTCGACGAAAACCGCATAGGCGCGGGGATGCTCGCCCGGCAACTTCCAGGTTTTCCACGAACCGTCGGCGGGATCGTGCACCGACACGTGCCCGCTGTTCCACTCGCTGACCCAGATCCGGCTCTTTGAATCCGACCACACCCGACGTGAACCGGCATTCGGTGTCGTTGGCTGCACGACGCCGGCGTTGCCGGTCGCAAGATCGATCCTGGCGATATAGCTGCCGGCGAGCGAGGCGTACCAGATGTCGCCTTTGGGCGTCACGGTGATGCCATAGGGCCCGATGCCCTTCGGCGCCTTGAACACCGTCATCTCGCCAGACTTTGGCTCGAGCCGGCCGTAGTAGCCGGACTGCCCGGTGAACCAGTAGATGCCGGCCTTGTCGAATACACCGGTGTTGAGATTGGCCTGGGCGAATTTTTCAGGGAGACGGAACAGGGTGACCTTGAGGTCGCCGGGATCGACCCGAGCGATCGCGTTCTGGCCGCCCTCGGTGATCCAGGGCGCGCCATCGGGGCCGATCGTCACGCCATGCGGCGCGGCGCCCTGGCCGAGGCTGACGGTCTTGAACGAGCCTTCCTTCGGATCGAGCTTGCCCAGCATGCCCTTGCCTTGCGCGGTGAACCAGATCGTGCCGTCGGGGGCAGGCGTGAGGTCGTGCAGGCCGATACCGGGGCTGATCGGGAAATATTTTGTCCGGAACGGGCCTTCCTGCGCAAAACTTGGGCGGGCGGCGATGAGGACGGCGCTGGAGGCGAGAAACTGGCGGCGATTCATGGCGTTACCCCGACTGTCTAGGATGGAGGATGGACGCGCAGACCCAGTGGCCTCAAGCTTAGTCTGAGGCTCCTCAGGCGTCAGTCGAAGGCGGTGGCCCAAGCGTTCACATTTGCTTGCGCTCCGTGTATGACGCCCCCGCAACGACCCAGCTCTAACGAACGGAAGCGCAATCATGACCGCTATTGTCGACATCATCGGCCGCGAAATTCTCGATAGCCGCGGCAATCCCACCGTCGAGGTCGACGTCGTGCTGGAAGACGGCTCGCTCGGCCGCGCCGCGGTGCCCTCGGGCGCCTCGACCGGCGCCCATGAGGCGGTGGAACTGCGCGACGCCGACAAGACCCGCTATCTCGGCAAGGGCGTCTCGAAGGCCGTCGGCGCCGTCAACGGCGAGATCTATGAGGCGCTCAGCGGCATGGACGTCGAGCACCAGGTCCAGATCGACCAGATCATGATCGATCTCGACGGCACGCCGAACAAGAGCCGTCTTGGCGCCAACGCCATTCTCGGCGTGTCGCTGGCCTGCGCCAAGGCGGCCGCGCAATCGCTCGACATGCCGCTCTATCGCTATGTCGGCGGCACTTCGGCGCGGGTCCTGCCGGTGCCGATGATGAACATCATCAATGGCGGCGTGCACGCCGACAACCCGATCGACTTCCAGGAGTTCATGATCCTGCCGGTCGGCGCCACGAGCTTCGCCGAAGGCCTGCGCTATGGCGCGGAAGTCTTCCACACGCTGAAGTCCGAACTGAAGAAGGCCGGCCACAACACCAATGTCGGTGATGAAGGCGGCTTTGCGCCGAACCTGCCGTCGGCCGATGCCGCGCTCGAATTCGTCATGAACGCGATCGGCAAGGCCGGCTTCAAGGCGGGCTCCGACGTGGTGCTCGGGCTCGACTGCGCCTCGACCGAGTTCTTCAAGGGCGGCAAATACGTCTATGAAGGCGAGGGCAAGACCCGCTCGATCTCCGAGCAGGCCAAGTATCTCGCCGATCTCGTTGCGCGCTATCCGATCGTGACGATCGAGGACGGCATGTCGGAGGACGACATGGACGGCTGGAAGGAGCTGACCGATCTGATCGGCAAGAAGTGCCAGCTCGTCGGCGACGATCTCTTCGTCACCAACGTCAAGCGCCTGTCAGAGGGCATCAAGGCGGGCCGGGCCAATTCGATCCTGATCAAGGTCAACCAGATCGGCACGCTGACCGAGACGCTCGCCGCCGTCGAGATGGCGCACAAGGCCGGCTACACCTCCGTCATGTCGCACCGCTCCGGCGAGACCGAAGATTCCACCATCGCCGATCTCGCGGTCGCCACCAATTGCGGCCAGATCAAAACCGGCTCCCTTGCGCGTTCCGATCGCACTGCCAAATACAACCAGCTCCTGCGCATCGAGCAGCAGCTCGGCAAGCAGGCCGTCTATCCCGGCAAGGCGGCGCTGAAGGCGCTGGCGTAAGCAACGAACAGACCAACGAGCAGAAAAAGGGGAGGTCGACATGAGCGATGGCAGAAACGGACTTCAGTTGCGTTCTCTGATCAAGAAGAGCGGCGAGCTTGAAATCTCGCTCGTCGATGTGCCGACCCCCGAGCCTGCCGCGGACGAGGTCGTCGTCCGCGTCGAGGCGACGCCGATCAATCCGTCCGACCTCGGGCTTTTGGTTGGTGCCGCCGACATGAGCACCGCGAAGGCGTCGGGCACCAAGGATGCCCCCGTCATCACCGCGAAGGTGCCGGAGGGCGCGATGCAGGCGATGGGCGCCCGGCTCGACCAGTCCCTGCCGGTCGGCAATGAAGGCGCCGGTGTCGTCATGAGGACCGGCTCGTCCGATGCTGCAAAAGCGCTGCTGGGCAAGACGGTCTCGATGATCGGCGGCGCGATGTACGCGCAGTACCGAACCCTGAAGGCGAGGGACTGCCAGCCGTTGCCCGAGGGTACGACTGCGGCGGAGGGCGCGTCCTGGTTCGTCAATCCGCTCACCGCGCTCGGCATGACCGAGACGATGAAGCGCGAGGGCCACAAGGCGCTGGTGCACACGGCGGCCGCTTCCAATCTCGGGCAGATGCTGAACAAGATCTGCATCAAGGACGGCATCCCGCTCGTCAACATCGTGCGCAGCAAGGAGCAGGCCGACATCCTGCACAAGATCGGCGCCAAATACGTCGTCGATTCCACCGCGCCGAGCTTCCTCGACGATCTCACCAATGCGCTGGTCGAGACCGGCGCCACCATCGCCTTCGATGCCATCAGTGGCGGCAGGCTTGCCGGCAACATCCTCAGGTGCATGGAAGTCGCGATCAACAAGACCGCCAAGGAGTACAGCCGCTACGGCTCCAGCGTGCACAAGCAGGTCTATGTCTACGGCATGCTCGACACGCGGCCGATCGAGCTGCCGCCCGGCTTCGGCATGGCCTGGGGAGTCGGCGGCTGGCTGTTGACCCCGTTCCTCCAGAAGATCGGGCCGGCCGAGATCGGACGGCTGCGCCAGCGCGTCGCGAGCGAATTGAAGACGACGTTCGCCAGCCACTACACCAAGGTCGTGTCGCTCCCCGAGGTGCTCGATCCGGCCAATATTGCGGTGTATGCCAAACGCGCGACCGGCGAAAAATTCCTCATCAACCCAAATAAATTTGCGTGATCTGGAAAGCGCGCGTGACCAAAGAAGGTCTTGCCTTCTGAGCGAAGCGGGAGAACATTCGCGCCGCAATTGAAAGCGGAAAAACCGCAACGCTCAGAAGGGGACATTCCCATGACCGAACTCAACCGCCGTCACCTGCTTGCCGGCGCCGCCGCCCTCGGTGCGGCCAGCTTTTCGCGCCTGGGCACGACGCCCGCTAATGCCGCGGTGCCGCAAGCCGGCACCCAGGCGCCGGGCTTCTACCGCTACAAGGTCGGCTCCTTCGAATGCACCTCGATCAACGACGGGGCGCGCACCTTCCCGATGCCCGACAAGTTCGTCACCAACGTGCCGAAGGAGGAGGCACTGGCCGCGGGCGATGCGGCCTACATGCCGAAGGGCATGGTGACGGTTCCCTTCAACCCGCAGCTCATCAACACCGGCTCCAAGCTCGTGCTGATCGACACCGGCAACGGCGTTGCCAATCTCGAGCCGAGCAAGGGCGCGGTCGGTCGTACGCTGCAAAACCTCGCGGCTGCCGGCGTCGATCCCAAGAGCATCGACGTCGTCCTGCTCTCGCATCTGCACCCCGATCACACCAACGGCATCCGTGCGGCGGACGGCTCGATCGCGTTCCCGAACGCCGAGATCATGGTGCCGGCCAAGGATTGGGAGTTCTGGGCGAGCGACGACAACGCCGCCAAGGCGTCCAACGACATGATGAAGAACTACTTCGCCAACGTGAAGAAGACTTTTGCCGGCATCGAGTCCAAGGTGACGAAGTACGAG
This sequence comes from Bradyrhizobium iriomotense, assembly GCF_030160715.1. Classification (GTDB taxonomy): domain Bacteria; phylum Pseudomonadota; class Alphaproteobacteria; order Rhizobiales; family Xanthobacteraceae; genus Bradyrhizobium; species Bradyrhizobium iriomotense. The sequence continues at coordinate 151,045 of NZ_BSOW01000017.1, read as the reverse complement.
TGGGGCAAGGAGGTCGCGCCGGGCATCACCTCGATCGCGACGCCGGGCCATACCCCCGGTCACACGTCGTTCGCGGTTGCCTCGGGCAATGCCAAGGTCCTGATCCAGTCCGACGTCACCAACATCCCGGAATTCTTCCTGCGCAATCCGGATTGGCATGTGGTGTTCGACACCGACGCCGCGATGGCGCAGGAGACCCGCCACAAGTTCTACGACATGGCGGCGGCGGAGAAGGCGACGGTGGTCGGCTTCCACTTCACCTTCCCGTCGGTCGGCCATGTCGAGAAGGACGGCGCCAAATATCGCCTGATCCCGTCGGCCTGGAATCCGACGATCTGATCGGCTTCGGTTTGTCGCGTCAGTTGATCGGGCCGCCGCTTGGCGGCTCGATTATTTTGGGCGAACGGTTGCTTTCGCGAAACGCTGCGTTTCCAAATCGAAACGGTTCATGCACTTGCATCCTCTCGCGGAGGTGGATTAAGTGCGCGGGCCTGTTTCCCGCTTAAGGTTCAAGGACAACCCATGGCCCATCAGATCGTCACTCTCGTCGGCAGCCTGCGCAAGGAGAGCTTTTCGCTCAAGATCGCCAACGCGCTCGCAAAGCTCGCCCCTGCCTCGCTTTCGCTCGAGGTGGTCACGCCCGCCGGCGTCTCGTTCTTCAACCAGGACCTGGAAGCAGCTCCCCCGGCCGACTGGCTCGCCTTCCGCGAAAAGCTCCAGAAGTCGAACGGCGTGCTGTTCATTACGCCCGAGTACAATCGTTCGATCCCGGGTGTCCTCAAGAACGCCATCGACGTCGCCTCGCGCCCCTATGGCAAGAGCTCGTTCAACGGCAAGCCGGTCGGCATCATCTCCAACTCGCCGGGCCCGCTCGGTGGCGTCAGCGCCGCAAAGCACCTTCAGAACATCCTGCCCGGCATCGCCGGCTCGATCCTCCAGCAGCCGGAGATCTACCTGAACGGCGTCGGCGACGCCTTTGACGCCGCGGGCAACCTGACCAAGGACTCGCTGAAGACGGTCCTTCAGCAATACATCGACGCCTTCGCCGCGCACGTCGCGAAGAACCAGGGCTGACGTTCAGTCCCCGCGGCCACGTCGAAAGTCCTCATCCTGAGGAGTTTGCGAAGCAAGCGTCTCGAAGGATGGCCGCGTAGAGAATAGCCGGGCCTTCATGGTTCGAGACGGCGCTTCGCGCCTCCTCACCATGAGGGTCTGGCGGCCCGGCGGGGAATTAGCACTCCCTTAACCAACCTGTCCCATCTTGCCGGACATGGTCACCCGTGCGCGCCTGAAATCTATCCTGACCGGCCTTGCCCTCTACGCCATGGCGGCCGCGATCGTCGGCTATTTCGGCATCAATGCCTATACCGGCAAATACGGCCTCAACGCCCGCCAGGAGCTCGACCAGGAAATCATCGCGCTGACGAGCGAGCTCGCGCGGTTGAAGCGCGAGCGCGCCGAGGGCGAGCAGCGCGTGTCGCTGTTGCGTTCCGAAAAGATCGACCCCGACATGCTGGACGAGCGGGCGCGCTTCCAGCTCCAGTTCGTCAATCCGCACGACCTCGTGCGGATGAATACTTCGAACTAGTCAGTCCGCACATTCTCAGAAATCGAAGCATCTGCTGATCGTCAGCAGGGCCGGCTCCGCCTATGTCGAAGGTCGTAATTGTGGGGCGTGCTCTCGTCTTGACGGCGCCACTGCCACGGGTACATGCCTTCCTGCGCGCTGCATTTGAGGATTGACAGAGATCAATCGGGCAGCGCCGGCAGGATCTAGACTGCCATCCGGAGGAAACAGTGATGAATGGGCAAGCGCAAGCGCTTGGACATCACGCGGCCCGCGTCGAGGCCGCCATCGCGTCAGGCCAGGCGGCACGCTCCGCGCTCGTGGCGTCGTGGTGCCGTTCCTCCCGATTGCATCATCTCGATCCGGCGGGCCGCAGGCCGCCGGTCCGGCTCAGCGACGCCGAGCTGCACCATGCACGCCAGCGGATCGCGCCATTGCTCAGTGCTGCCCAGGGCGCAATGGACCGGCTTTATCAAGCGGTCGGCGCTGCCGGCTGCTGTGTGCTGCTCGCCGATCGCGAGGGCATTCCGGTCGATCGTCGCGGCACGCCGGCTGACGATCCCACGTTTCAATCCTGGGGCCTGTGGACCGGCGCGCTCTGGAGCGAGGAGCATGAGGGCACCAACGGCATCGGCACGTGCCTCGTCGAGCAGCGGCCGCTGACCATCGACCGCGACCAGCATTTCTTCACCCGCAACACGCTTCTGAGCTGCACCGCTGTCCCGATCTACGATCATGACGGGATGCTGGCCGGCGTGCTCGACGTCTCCTCCTGCCGCGCCGACCGCACCGACGCCTTCGCCAATCTGATCGCGCTCGCCGCGGGCGAAGCCGCAAAACGCATCGAGGCCGATCTGTTCCGCAACGCCTTTGCCGATGCCCGCATCGTGCTGACGCCGCCAGCCGACGGCCATTGCGGCGGCCTCGTCGCGGTCGATGGCGATGATCTCGTGATAGGTGCGACAAGGTCCGCCCGGGTCGGACTTGGAATCGCGCCCGGCCGCCCGCTGCAGCCGGTGCCCGCAGCCGATCTTCTCGGTGGCGATACGGCGCGCGACCATCTCGCAGGTGGCCAGCGCGCGGTCTTACAGCGGGCGCTGTTGCGCGCGGGCGGCAATGTTTCCGCCGCCGCCAAGGCCCTCGGCGTCAGCCGCGCCACGCTGCACCGAAAGCTCAAGCGCTTCGAGCTGAAGCACTGAGCGCTCGCTCTTCTCCCGCGCTCCCTTTCAGACCCTCATGGTGAGGAGGCCGCGAAGCGGCCGTCTCGAACCATGCAGGCCCGGCTATTGCCCGCGTCCATCCTTCGAGACGCGCGCTAAGGCGCGCTCCTTAGGATGAGGTCGGTATGTGTGGCCGCATCATGTGCGGCTGCATCACTTGTCGCAGAACTGCGACAGGTCGGCGCGACCATCGTTTCCGCATGGGCTGACAGAAAACGCCTCCCGCTTCATCGTCTGCGCAAGTCGTGAACACACGACGATCGCGCAAACAGCAACATCGGGAGTGAACATGAATAAGGTCGAATTTCTCAACGTCACACAAGTTCCCTTCGCCGCTCGCTACGACAATTTCATCGGCGGCAAATTCGTCGCCCCACACTCCGGCAAGTATTTTGACAACGCCTCGCCTGTGAACGGTCAGGTCGTCTGCAAGATCGCGCGCTCCGATCACCAGGACGTCGAAGCCGCGCTCGACGCCGCGCACGCCGCCAAGGCCGCCTGGGGACGCACCAGCGTCGCCGAGCGCGCCGCGATCCTGAACAAGATCGCCGACCGGATGGAAGAGAATCTCGAGCGGCTCGCGATCGCCGAGACCTGGGACAACGGCAAGCCGATCCGCGAGACCCGCGCCGCCGACCTGCCGCTCGCGATCGATCACTTCCGCTACTTCGCCGGCGTCGTGCGGGCCCAGGAAGGCTCGATCGGCGAGATCGACCACGACACCATCGCCTATCATTTCCATGAGCCGCTCGGCGTCGTCGGCCAGATCATCCCCTGGAACTTCCCGCTGCTGATGGCGTGCTGGAAGCTCGCGCCCGCGCTCGCCGCGGGCAATTGCGTGGTGCTCAAGCCCGCAGAGCAGACGCCGGCCTCGATCATGGTCTGGGCCGAGATCGTCGGCGACCTCCTGCCGCCCGGCGTCCTCAACATCGTCAACGGTTTTGGCGTGGAGGCCGGCAAGCCGCTCGCGTCCAGCCCGCGTATTGCCAAGATCGCCTTCACCGGCGAGACCACGACGGGCCGGCTGATCATGCAATATGCCAGCCAGAACCTTATTCCCGTCACGCTCGAGCTTGGCGGCAAATCGCCCAACATCTTCTTCAAGGACGTCACCGCCGAAGACGACGACTTCTTCGACAAGGCGATCGAAGGTTTTGTGATGTTCGCGCTGAACCAGGGCGAGGTCTGCACCTGTCCGAGCCGGGCGCTGGTGCACGAGGACATCTACGATCGTTTCATGGAACGGGCGCTCAAGCGCGTCGGCGCGATCAAGCAGGGCGACCCGCGCGATGGCGACACGATGATTGGCGCCCAGGCCTCCGGCGAGCAGTTGGAGAAAATTCTTTCCTATATCGACATCGGCAAGAAGGAAGGGGCGAAGGTCCTGGCCGGCGGTGGCCGCGCCAGCCTCGGTGGTGATCTCGCCAGCGGCTACTACGTCCAGCCGACCGTGTTCCAGGGCCACAACAAGATGCGGATCTTCCAGGAGGAGATCTTCGGGCCCGTCGTGTCGGTCACGACCTTCAAGACCGATGAGGAGGCGCTCGCGATCGCCAACGACACGCTCTATGGCTTGGGAGCGGGTGTCTGGAGCCGCGATGCCAACCGCTGCTACCGCTTCGGCCGCGCCATCCAGGCAGGCCGGGTGTGGACCAACTGCTACCACGCCTATCCCGCGCATGCGGCATTCGGCGGCTACAAGCAATCGGGGGTCGGCCGCGAGACCCACAAGATGATGCTCGATCACTATCAGCAGACCAAGAACCTCCTGGTCAGCTACAGCCCGAAGAAGCTCGGCTTCTTCTGATCGTCGGAAGGGCGGCGCGACCTTGCGCCGCCCGCTCCGAACTATGCGATAAATGCCAACGCTTCTGGATCGCCGATCCGCGCATGCCCTGTGCATCACAGCAGCTTTTGTCGACCCAGCCCGCCGTCATCCGTCTGTCAGAAAATTGAGACAAGAAGACGAGAGCGCCGATCCATTCAGCTTGGCGCTAGTGGCATTCGAAGCGATGCCAGGCAAAAGACGGAGGCTCGGCCATGAAGAACTCTCGTTCAGGACGGAATCTGCGTGCTGGAGCGGTGCTGTTCGGCGCGGCTTTGGCGTTCCTCCCGCCATCGATGGCCTTCGCACAGACCGGCTCGGCGCCAGCCGGCGCCAAGAACTTCCTGACCCTTGACGGAAAGCCGCCACTGATCCTCGGGCATCGCGGCCTGCCGGGGCTGGTTCCTGAAGAGACCGAGGCCTCGTATGACCTTGCCGCAGCCCTCGGAACCGACGCGCTCGAAGAGGACCTGCACCTCACCAAGGATTGTGTACTCGTCGCACGTCACAACCCTTGGCTGGCCGACAATACCAACGTGGCCGAGGTAGCGAAGACCAATGCGGCGGTCGCGGCCCGCAAGCGCACGGTGACCGGTGTGCGCGTCAAGGCCCCATCTTCCGCCAGCACGCCTGCTGATTATCTCACGGATCTCACCAATCCGTCCGACCCCAAATCGGTCCTTAAATCGCTGATCGTGGACGGCGAGGACCACAGCAATGATTGGTCGATCACCGACTTCACCATGGCCGAGCTGAAGGACTGGATCGCCGGCACCACCTATGACGCGGCCAACGAACGGCCGAAGGTGTTCAACGGCAAGCTCCCGGTCATCAGTTTCCAGGACATCATCGACATCGCCAAGGCCAAGAGCAAGGAAACGGGGCGTCCCATCCTCGTCTATCCGGAAACCAAGAATCCGACCTGGAACAATGCCCAGGCGATCGCCAATGGCTGCGGCGCGCCCGGCAGCCACCCGCTCGAGGATGCCCTGATCAAGATCATCAAGGACAACGGCCTCAACTCGAAGGAAGCTCCTATCCTCGTTCAGAGCTTCGAGCCCGGCAGCCTGAAATATATGCGCAGCCACGGCCTGGAGACGCGGCAGGTCCAGCTCATCGATGGCAACGGCGTCGACTTCAAGGCCGGCAAGGTCCTCAATGACAACATCACCAATTCGCGTCCGTTCGACTGGACGACTTCGGGTGATGCGCGCCTGTACGATGCGATGCTGACCCCTGAGGGCCTTGCGGAGATCAAGACCTATGCCGACGGCATTGGTCCGTGGAAGCCTTACATCGTTCCGCTCAAGATCTCGCCATGGAAGGACAGCAACGCCGATGGCACGCCCTACAAGGGATCGACGCCGCAGGCTTCGACACAGGAAGCAACCAGCCTCGTTGCCGACGCGCACAAGCTCGGCCTGTTCGTGCACGTCTTCACGTTCCGAAACGAGAAGAAGTATCTGGCGGCCGACTATCACGGCGATCCAAGCCTTGAATATCTAAAATTCTTCCGTCTCGGCGTGGATGGGGTATTTACCGACTTCACGCATACCGGAGTTGCCGCCCGCGCAGCCTATCTGCGAGAGCTGGGCTGGTGAGCCCAGCTTCGGGGGAGCAATTGTTGCCCGATCGGTGCCAAAGATTTTGCAATATTTCGGTCACGTTGCAGTGCGGCATAATGAATGTCACGCCATGTCGCTGCGGTGCTTTCACACGCGATTGAGTTAGGTTAGAGAGGGCTTAGTTTTCTCTGACCCGGAATTCCAATGGCCGCACCCAAGAAAGCCGCCGCAAGCGCTCCCCAAGACAAGACCAATGGCGGTTCGCCCCCGGAATTCACGAGAGAGCAGGAGCTCAAGGCGCTCCGCGACATGCTCCTGATCCGGCGGTTCGAGGAGAAGGCCGGTCAGCTCTACGGCATGGGTGCGATCGGCGGCTTCTGCCACCTCTATATCGGCCAGGAGGCCGTGGTGGTCGGCATGCAGATGGCGCTGAAGGACGGCGACCAGGTCATCACCGGCTATCGTGACCACGGCCACATGCTCGCCACCGGCATGGAGGCCAACGGCGTCATGGCCGAACTCACCGGGCGTCGCGGCGGCTATTCCAAGGGCAAGGGCGGCTCCATGCACATGTTCAGCGTGGAGAAGAAGTTTTACGGCGGCCACGGCATCGTCGGCGCCCAGGTCTCGCTCGGCGCGGGTCTCGCCTTCGCCAACCATTATCGCGGCAACGACAACGTCGCCGTCACCTATTTCGGCGACGGTGCGGCGAACCAGGGCCAGGTCTATGAGAGCTTCAACATGGCAGAGCTCTGGAAGCTGCCGGTGATCTTCGTCATCGAGAACAACCGCTACGCCATGGGCACGGCAGTGTCGCGCGCCTCGGCGCAGCAGGACTTCTCCAAGCGCGGCCTGTCCTTCAACATCCCCGGTCATCAGGTCGACGGCATGGACGTCCGCGCGGTGAAGGCCGCGGCCGATGAAGCGGTCGCCTGGTGCCGCGCCGGCAAAGGGCCGGTGATCCTGGAGATGCAGACCTACCGCTACCGCGGCCACTCGATGTCGGACCCTGCAAAATACCGCACGCGCGAGGAGGTCGAGAAGGTCCGCCACGATCAGGACCCGATCGAGCAGGTGCGCAACCGCCTCCTGGCCGCCAAGGTGAGCGAGCAGGATCTGAAGGCGATCGACGCCGAGGTTCGCGACATCGTCAACGCCTCCGCCGACTTTGCCCAGCATGATCCCGAGCCGGATGCTGCCGAGCTCTGGACCGACGTTTACCGCTAAAAGCGCGCAAGCTTTTTTTTGGAGCCGATATGCCAATTCAAGTGCTGATGCCCGCGCTGTCGCCCACGATGGAAAAGGGCAACCTCGCCAAATGGCTGAAAAAAGAGGGCGAGACGATCAAGTCGGGCGACGTGATCGCCGAGATCGAGACCGACAAGGCGACCATGGAGGTCGAGGCGACCGATGAGGGCACGCTCGGCAAGATCCTGATCCCCGAAGGCACCGCCGACGTTGCCGTGAATACGCCGATCGCGACGATTCTCGCCGACGGCGAGAGCGCCGCTGATCTTGCGAAAGCGCCAGCGCCTGCGAAGCCGGCCGCAGAAGCCCCGCCCGCCAAGGCCGAGGCTCCCGCGCCGAAGTCCGCTGCGCCTTCCGCTCCGCAGGCCGTCGCCGAGCCCGATCCCGAAGTGCCTGCCGGCACCGAGATGGTGAAGCAGACCGTCCGCGACGCGCTGCGCGATGCCATGGCCGAAGAGATGCGCCGCGATGCGGACGTCTTCGTCATGGGCGAGGAGGTCGCCGAATATCAGGGCGCCTACAAGGTTACGCAGGGCCTGCTCCAGGAATTCGGCGCCAAGCGCGTCATCGATACGCCGATTACCGAGCATGGCTTCGCCGGCATCGGCGTCGGTGCGGCGATGGCCGGCCTGAAGCCGATCGTCGAGTTCATGACCTTCAACTTCGCCATGCAGGCGATGGACCAGATCATCAACTCCGCCGCCAAGACGCTCTATATGTCCGGCGGCCAGATGGGCTGCTCGATCGTGTTCCGCGGCCCCAACGGCGCCGCTGCGCGCGTCGCCGCCCAGCACAGCCAGGATTACTCGTCCTGGTACTCGCACATTCCGGGCCTCAAGGTGATCGCGCCGTACTCGGCCGCGGATGCCAAGGGCCTGCTCAAGGCCGCGATCCGCGATCCCAATCCGGTGATCTTCCTCGAGAACGAAGTTCTCTATGGCCACACCGGCGAAGTGCCGAAGCTCGACGACTATGTGATCCCGATCGGCAAGGCGCGCATCGTGCGCTCGGGCAGCCACGTCACGATCATCTCGTGGTCGAACGGCATGACCTATGCGCTCAAGGCTGCCGATGAGCTCGCCAAGGACGGCATCGAGGCCGAGGTGATCGACCTGCGCACGCTGCGGCCGATGGACACCGAGACCATCATCAACTCCGTGAAGAAGACCGGACGTGCCGTCACGGTGGAGGAGGGCTGGGCCCAGAGCGGCGTCGGCGCCGAGATCGCCGCGCGCATCATGGAGCATGCCTTCGACTATCTGGACGCGCCGGTCACGCGCGTGTCCGGCAAGGACGTGCCGATGCCCTATGCCGCGAACCTGGAGAAGCTGGCGCTGCCCTCGGCAGCCGAAGTGGTCGAGGCCGCCAAAGCCGTCTGCTACAGGTAGACCATGGCAGGGCCCAAGGAACAGCCACTTCCGCCTGACGTGATTGGACGCGAGGACGCGATCGAGATTCTGCGCGTGTTCGTGCTCGACGGCGGGCTGTCGATGGCGTTCCAACGTGCCTTCGAGGAGCCCGACATGTGGGGCCTTCTGCTCGTCGATCTCGCCCGCCACGCCGCGCGCGCCTATGCGCGTGAGAGCGATATGAGCGAGGAGGAGGCGCTTGGCCGGATCCTCGACATGTTCGAGGCCGAGATCGAGCGTCCGACCGACCTCGGTACCACGACGCCGCGCGGGCAGAAGGGGCACTGAGCGTGGCGATCGAACCCTTTCACTACGATCTCATGCTGGAGGCGATCCGCGAGGCCGAGGCCTCCATTGCGCAAGGCGGCCTGCCGATCGGCGCCGTGCTGACGCGCGACAGGAAGATCATCGCCCGCGGCCACAACAACCGCGTGCAGGAGAAGAACGTCATCCTGCACGGCGAGATGAGCTGCCTGCGCGATGCGGGCTTAATCTCGTTCCACGACACCGTCATGTACACCACGTTGTCGCCATGCTCGATGTGTGCGGGCGCGCTCGGACTGTTCAAGGTCTCGCTGGCGGTGATCGGCGAGTCCGTCACCTTCCCGGGCTCCAAGGACATTCTCGACAAGTTCGGCATCCCCTGGATCGATCTTGCCGACGACCGCTCCATCGCCATGATGAAGACGTGGCGTTCCAATCCCGCCAATGAGCGCCTGTGGCAGGGCGACATCGGCAACTAATCCTGGTCTGTTCGTCTTCCGGTGGGTCGGGAGACGACATTTTGAGAAGTTCTTCGTGAGGTCAGCATGCCCATCAACATCCTGATGCCCGCTCTCTCGCCGACGATGGAGAAGGGCAACCTCGCCAAGTGGCTGAAGAAAGAGGGCGACAAGGTCAAATCCGGCGACGTCATCGCCGAGATCGAGACCGACAAGGCCACCATGGAGGTCGAGGCGATCGACGAAGGCACGATCGCCAAGATCCTGGTGCCCGAGGGCACCCAGGACGTGCCGGTGAACGATGTCATCGCCGTGCTTGCCGGCGAGGGCGAGGACGTGAAGGCCGCGGGCGCTGCCAAGCCGAGCGCCTCCGCCGCACCTCCGAAGGCTGCTGAGGCCCCGGCGGCCGCTGCGCCAGCCCCCGCTCCGGCTGCGCCGCAGGCCGCTCCGGCACCGGCGGCTGCTCCCGCAGCGCCGGCCGCTCAGACCAACGGGCAGGGCGGCCGCGTGTTCTCGTCGCCGCTGGCGCGCCGCCTCGCCAAGGACGCGGGCATCCAGATTTCAATGGTCACCGGCACCGGCCCGCACGGCCGCGTCGTTGCACGCGACGTCGAGCAGGCCAAGTCGGGCAAGGGCCTCAAGGCACCGGCGGCAGCGCCGTCAGCCGCGCCCTCGATCGCGCCGACCATGTCGGACAAGCAGATTCTGGCGCTGTTCGAACCAGGCTCCTATGACATCGTCCCGCATGACGGCATGCGCCGCACCATCGCGCAGCGCCTGACCGCGTCGATCCAGAACGTCCCGCATTTCTATCTCACCATTGACTGCGACATCGGCAAGCTGCTCGTCGCGCGCGAGGAGATCAATGCGGCAGCTCCAAAGGACAAGGAGAAGAAGCCGCTCTACAAGATCTCGGTCAACGACTTCGTCATCAAGGCGATGGCGGTCGCGCTCCAGAAGATCCCGAACTGCAATGTGAGCTGGACCGAGTCCGGCATGGTCAAGCACCACCATTCCGACGTCGGCGTCGCCGTGGCGATGCCGGGCGGCCTGATCACCCCGATCATTCGCAAGGCTGAGACCAAGACGCTGTCGACCATCTCCAACGAGATGAAGGATTTCGCAACACGTGCGCGCTCGCGCAAGCTGAAGCCCGAGGAGTACCAGGGCGGCACCACGGCCGTCTCCAACCTCGGCATGTTCGGCATCAAGGACTTCACCGCGGTGATCAACCCGCCGCATGCGACGATCCTCGCAGTTGGTACCAGTGAGGAGCGGCCGGTGGTGCGGAGTGGCAAGATCGAGATCGCGCAGATGATGAGCGTGACGCTGTCCTGCGATCACCGCGCCATCGACGGCGCGCTCGGCGCCGAGCTGATCGGCGCGTTCAAGCAGCTGATCGAAAACCCCGTCATGATGATGGTGTGACGAACCCGAATTTGCGTCGTCATTGCGAGCGAAGCGAAGCAGTCCAGGACGTGACCGGCAGACTGGATTGCTTCGTCGCAAGAGCTCCTCGCAATGACGAACCGGAACAATCAAACCGGTTGAACGATGGGAACGAGCGTACAGCATGGCCGACACATCCTTCGACGTCATCATCATCGGCTCCGGTCCCGGCGGCTACGTCACCGCGATTCGCGCCGCGCAGCTCGGCCTCAAGACCGCGATCGTCGAAAAATCCTATCTCGGTGGCATCTGCCTGAACTGGGGCTGCATCCCGACCAAGGCGCTGCTGCGCTCGGCCGAGATCTACCACTACATGCAGCACGCCAAGGACTACGGCCTGTCGGCGGAGAAGGTCTCGTTCGATCCGAAGGCGGTGGTGCAGCGTTCGCGCGGCGTCTCGAAGCGGCTGAACGACGGCGTCGGCTTCCTGATGAAGAAGAACAAGGTCAGCGTGATCTGGGGCGCGGCCTCGATCGACGCGCCCGGCAAGGTCACGGTGAAGAAGTCCGACGTCGAAGGGCCGAAGGGCTCGCTGGGCGAGGGGACCTATCAGGCCAAGCACATCATCATTGCGACCGGCGCACGGCCGCGCGTGCTGCCGGGACTGGAGCCCGACAAGAAGCTGGTCTGGACCTATTTCGAGGCCATGATCCCGGAGCGGATTCCGAAGTCGCTGCTGGTGGTCGGCTCGGGCGCCATCGGCATCGAGTTCGCCTCCTTCTTCCACACCATGGGCTCCGACGTCACCGTGGTCGAGGTGCTGCCGCAGATCCTGCCCGTCGAGGACGCCGAGATCGCGGGTCTCGCGCGAAAACGCTTCGAGAAGATGGGCATCAAGATCATGTCCTCGACCAAGGTGACGAAGCTCGAGAAAAAGGCCGACAGCGTCGTCGCCACCATCGATGATGGCAAGGGCAAGCCTGTCACGACCGAGTTCGAGCGGGTGATCTCCGCCGTCGGCGTCGTCGGCAATATCGAGAATCTCGGCCTCGAAAAGCTCGGCGTCAAAACCGATCGCGGCTGCATCGTCATCGACGGCTACGGCAAGACCAACGTCCCCGGCATCTACGCCATCGGCGACGTCGCCGGTCCGCCTATGCTCGCTCACAAGGCCGAGCATGAGGGCGTGATCTGCGTGGAAGCGATCAAGGGCCTGCATCCGCACGCCATGGACAAGAACATGATCCCGGGCTGCACCTATTGCCATCCGCAGGTCGCGTCCGTTGGCCTCACGGAGGCGAAGGCGAAAGAGAACGGCCGCGAGATCCGCGTCGGCCGCTTCCCCTTTGTCGGCAACGGTAAGGCGATTGCGCTTGGCGAGGACCAGGGCCTCGTCAAGGTGATCTTCGACAAGAAGACCGGGCAGTTGCTGGGCGCCCACATGATCGGCGCGGAGGTCACCGAGCTGATCCAGGGCTACGTGGTCGCGATGAATCTGGAGACCACGGAAGAAGAGCTTATGCACACGGTCTTCCCGCATCCGACCCTGTCGGAGATGATGAAGGAAGCCGTGCTGGATGCCTACGGGCGGGTGCTGAATATTTGACCGCCGTCAATGCGAGCGAAGCGAAGCAATCCAGAGTCTTCCCGCAGAGGCAGTCTGGATTGCTTCGCTCGCAATGACGAGCTGAAAGAGCCGTTTACAGAATAAGAAGGAAACCAACCCGTGCGCGACAACGACAACCTCACCATCGAGCGCCCGACCTTCGTCACGCATCTCGAATGCGCGATGGAAGGCGATCATTATCCGGCCGACCAGGTCCACAACCTCTCCAAGGCCGGCAAGCCATTGCTGGTGCGCTATGACCTCGCTGGGGTGAAGAAGGCGCTGACCAAGGACGCGCTCAGCCAGCGTCCTGGCGACATGTGGCGCTATCGCGAGCTGCTGCCGGTGCGCAAATGCCGGGACATCGTTTCGCTCGGGGAGGTCACGACGCCGCTGATCCGGCTGCCAAAACTGTCGCAAAAGCTCGGCGGCGGCGAGATCATTGTCAAGGACGAGGGGCGGCTGCCGACCGGCTCGTTCAAGGCGCGCGGCCTCGTGATGGCGGTGTCGATGGGCAAGGGGCTCGGTATCAAGCACATGGCGATGCCGACCAACGGCAATGCCGGCGCGGCGCTTGCCGCTTACGCAACAAGCTGCGGCATCAAGACCACGATCTTCTGCCCGGCCGATACGCCCGAGGTGAATGTCAGCGAGATCGAGCTGCAGGGCGCGACCGTCTACCGCGTCAACGGCTATATCGACGATTGCGGCAAGATCGTCGGCGAGGGCAAGGCCAAGGTCGGCTGGTTCGACACCTCGACGCTGAAGGAGCCGTACCGGATCGAGGGCAAGAAGACGATGGGGCTTGAGCTCGCCGAGCAACTCGGCTGGGACGTGCCCGACGTGATCTTCTATCCGACCGGCGGCGGCACCGGCCTCATCGGCATGTGGAAGGCGTTTGATGAGCTCGAGAAGATCGGCTTCATCGGAGCCAAGCGCCCGCGCATGGTCGCAGTGCAGGCGTCCGGCTGTGCGCCAATGGTGCGGGCCTATGAGGAGGGCACCGAGCATGCGGCGCGCTGGGAGGACGCCCACACCATTGCCTCAGGCATCCGCGTGCCGCAGGCGATCGGCGATTTCCTCATCCTGCGTGCCGTGCGCGAGAGCAAGGGCTTTGCCATTGCAGTCGATGATGACAAGATTTCGTCGGCGCTGAACGAGGTCGCGCGCGAGGAGGGGCTGCTCTTGTGTCCCGAGGGGGCCGCGACCTACGCCGCCTACAAGCAGAGCCTTGCTGACGGCCGCGTTACCAAGAATGATCGCGTGATGCTGTTCAACTGCGCGACCGGCCTGAAATATCCGCTGCCGCCGGTCACCCGCACGCTCGACCGCCACAAGCCGATCGACTTTTCGCAGTTCTGACCTGCTTCTCCCTCTCCCCCGTTCTTACGGGGGCGCGACGAGCTTCGCTCGCGCTGGGAGGGTTGGGGTGAGGGGCCTGTTTCCCGCAAACACGGTGGCAGAAGGACTCGCGGAGGCTCCCCTTCACCTGAATTGCTTCGCAATTCGACCTCTCCCCACAAGCGGGGCGAGGTGAAGAAAAACAGGAATCGCTGGGGAGAGAACAATGAAGAAGGCCGTCTGGGCCGGGCTGATCGGTATTCTCGCATTGACCGGCGCCGCGCGCGCCGGCGCCTACCCCGCGCGTCCCATCACCATCATCGTGCCGTTCGCGGCCGGCGGGCCGTCTGATGCGATGGCGCGCGTGCTGGCCGAGCGCATGCGGGCGACGCTGGGCCAGGCCGTGGTGGTCGAGAACGTCACCGGCGCCGGCGGCTCGATCGGGGTGGGGCGCGCCGTCCATTCGGCGCCAGACGGCTACACGATCTCCTTCGGCCATCTCGGCACGCACGTGGCCAACGGCGCGGTCTACAAGCTCCCTTACGATCTCGTCGCCGACCTCGAGCCGGTGGTCTTGCTGCCGAGCAACCCCATGATCGTCGTCAGCAAGAACGCAGTGCCGGCGACATCGCTGAAAGAGCTTCTCGCCTGGCTGAAGTCGCGCCCGGCGCCCGCGACCGCGGGCACGGCCGGTGCGGGTTCCGGCAGCCACATCGCCGGCGTCTATTTCGAGAGCGCCTCCGGCATCAAGCTGCAATATGTACCCTATCGCGGCACGGGGCCGGCGCTGAACGACCTGATCGCCGGCCAGATCGACATCATCGTCGACCAGACCTCCAACTCCATCAATCAGGTCCGCGCCGGCACCATCCGTGCCTACGCGATCAGCGACGACAAGCGCCTCGCGTCCGCGCCGGAGATTCCGACCGCCGATGAGGCTGGACTGAAGGGCTTTCAGATGACGCTGTGGTCGGGCATGTGGGTGCCCAAGGGCACGCCGCGTGAGATCGTGAAGAAGCTCAACGCCGCGGTGGTGGAGGCGCTCGGCGATGCCGCCGTGAAGAAGCAGATGGAAAATCTCGGCCTCGAAATGCCGCCGCAGGACCAGCTCACTCCCGAAGCGCTCGGCGCGCGGCAGAAGGCCGAGATCGCAAAGTGGTGGCCGATCATCAAGGCGGCGGACATCAAGGTGGATTGAGGAAGGTGGATTGAGGCGGGGCTCATGCGTACGGCATCACGCCGTGGCGTCCCCGCGTCCTCCCAGCGCCATCTCCAGGCACTGCATCAGCTCCGAGGTGGCGAACGGCTTGCCAAGGAAGCAGAGTGCACCGGCCCTTAGCGCACGCGTGCGCACGCCCTCATCCGGAAAGGCCGTAATGAATATGAACGGCGTGGCCGAGCCCTGGGTGCGCATCTGCGTCAACAGGTCGATCCCGCTGATGACCGGCATCTGCACGTCCGCGATCACGCAACTGGCGCCGTTGAGATCGGTCGAGCCCAAGAACTCTTCGGCCGAGGCGAATGTGTGGACGACGTATCCGCGCGACGCCAGAAGATTGTCGATCGCGGCCCGCACATAGGGATCATCGTCGAGCACCGAAATCACTGAAGGCGCTGACAAAACGTCCGCTCCCGAGCTGCTTGCCGTCGCACGGCGACCAGGAACCAAGGTGGGCCCATCAAGCGAGATTTGGAACTCATACTTAGGTTTGGTCGTCCCGCTTGGGGGGCTGAATCCCGAGGGCCTCGTTCATTTTGACCAGCTCGGCCAGCGACTTGGCACCCATCTTCCGCATGATCTGGCCACGATAGATCTTGACGGTGATTTCGGCCAATCCCAGCTCGGCGGCCACGTGCTTGTTCATCTTGCCGGACGCGACCAGGGACAGCACGTCCCGTTCCCGCGGGGTGAGGGACTCGAAGCGGGACCTGACGTTCGACACGGTTTTCTCGATCTCGCGGCGCTTGCGATCGCGCTCGATCGCGGCCTGGACCGCGTCCAGCATGTCCTGGTCGCGCACCGGCTTGGTCAGGAAGTCGACCGCGCCACTCTTCATGGCCCGGACGGTCATGGGAATATCGCCGTGGCCGGTGATGAAGATGATGGGTGTGTGGATGTTTGCCTTGGCGAGATCGGCCTGCAGGTCGAGGCCGCTCAGTCCCGGCAGACGGATGTCGAGCACCAGGCAGCTGGGGACCTCCGGCGGCTTGCTTTGCAGGATCTCCTGCGCCGAGCCGAATGCCGCGACCTTGAGGCCGACCGATTCAAAGAGATTGGTAAGCGCCCGCCGCACCGACGGGTCGTCGTCGACCACCAGGACGATCGGCTCATTGTCGCCCGCCTGCGGCAAGGAGGGGGCGGGGCGCTCGGTCACGACGCTTCCTCCTGATGCAAGGGCAGTGTGATCTGAAACGTCGCGCCGCGTCCCTCATTTGGCGAGGCCGAAAGCCGTCCGCCGTGGGCCTCGACGATGGAACGGCAGATCGAGAGTCCCATGCCGAGGCCGCTGGATTTGGTGGTGAAGAACGGTGTGAACATACGATCAATCGTATCGGCAGAAATGCCGATCCCGCGATCCGTCACACTCACCAGCACTGATCCGTTTGTATCCGGATCGGAGCGGATCACCAGCTCACGCGGGCGGTCCGTGACGCCTTCCATCGCTTCGATCCCATTCATGATCAGGTTGATCAGCACCTGCTGTAGCTGGATTCGGTCGCCGAAAATATTGGGCAGTACTGATTTCAACTCCATTCGCACCGATACAGCGTGGGTGGCCATCTCGCGCTGAACGAGCGTGACCGCCTCGCGAACGACCCGGTTGACGTCGAGGGGAACCATCTCGATGTCGGTTCTCTTGGCAAGTGCCCGGACGTGACGGATCACCTCGCTGGCACGGTTGCCATCCTCGATGATCCACTCCACCGACCGGCGTGCCCCTTTCAGGTCGGGGGGGCTGCGCTGCAGCCAGCCGATGCACGCGTCGGCATTGGCCATCACGGCGGCGAGGGGCTGATTGATCTCGTGAGCAATCGAGGCGGTCAGCTCGCCGAGCGTCGTGACGCGCGTCACGTGGGCGAGCTCGGTCTGTGCTTTGCGCAACGCCTCTTCGGCCTGGTCGGCGCGGATGTCCGCGGTCACATCGGAGCAGACGCCACGATAGCCGAGGAAATTGCCGTTGGCGTCGAAGAACGGTTTGCCGCTGGTGCGAACATAGGTCGGGTGTCCGTTCCGGTCCTTGCTGCGGTACACCAGGTCGCGAAACGGCACGTGGGCGTCGAGTGCCGCCCGATGCTGTTGCCACTTCTCAGGCTGGAGCGCGGCATCTGGAGCAATATCCCAGCGTGTGAGCCCGACCGCCCAGGAAGGGGCCATGCCGGCCGTTTCAGGGTGTTCGGAAACACGGGTGACGCGATGGTCGGGCCCGGTCTCCCAGAACCAGTCGGACGCAGTTTCGGCATAGTCGCGGAAGCGCTGCTCGCTTTCGCGCAGTCGCCGCTCTGCCTCTTTGGCCGGGGTGACATCACTGACCGAGCCAACGAATTCGACGCTACCGCCGGCGTCTCGCGTGGCGCGGGCCACCGCGCGTACATATTTCACGGCGCCGTCGGGCATCAGGAGCCGGTATTCGTGATCGTAATCGCGACCCTCGCGCATCGCGTACCCCGTGGCTCGCCGCACCGGGAGCCTGTCGTCCGGATGGATACGCTCGAGCATGAATGGGATCGTGGGCTTCTCAGACTCGTCGCATTGGAAGATGCGGTACGTCTCCTTCGACCAGGTGATCTCGCCGGTCGCGGCCTTCCAGCCGAAGCTGCCGGTGTGGCTCAATTCCTGCGCCTGGGCGAGGTAAGCCTCGCTCTGTCGCAGCGCATTCTCCGTTTCCTTGCGCTCGGTGATATTCTCGCAGGCGACCAGCACGATCGGCTTGCCATCGGCTCTCAGCATGGCCTTGGCGTTCTCGCGCACCCACAGCACCGAGCCGTCCTTGCGCACCTTCCGGATTTCCCAGGTGTGTGCCTCTCCAACAGTCCCAAGGCACAGCGCAACGCACTGGCGGACGAAGTCGCGGTCTTCCTCGAAGAACACCCCCAGCACCGATTGGCCGATCAACTCTGCCGGCGCATAGCCCAGTTGCGCGGCACCGAACGTGTTCACGTTCACCACAGTTCCGGCAGGATCGACCATGAAATACATGACCGGGTTGTGCTCGAAGACCTGCTGCCATTGCTTCACCGCCTCGCGCAAATCCGCATCGTTGGATTTGAGGCTCGGCTTGATGGGGCCAACTCGCCGTTCGCTGCGGGCCTGCTGAATCAACCCCGACCCGATCAGGCATGCGAGAAGGAAGGGAACGATCACGAGGTGGTCCCGCGGATCGGAGATACGGAAATCAAAGAGGGGCGGGGCAGCGAAGAAATCGAGCGCCGCAACGGCGAGGAGAGTGAGGAGACCGGAGGCCAGGAAGCTGTCCAGGAGTGCGAACAGCAGAATCACCACGAGATAGCAGAACGCGGTCGCGGCGAGTCCGATCTGGAGGAAGAAACAGGCCGCGGTCACCAGCGCGAGCACAGCGCAACCAAAGGCGAATTGCGCGGCTGACTTCCAGATTTTTGCTATCTGGCCAGGCTTCATCGCAGACGGTCCCGGCTCATCTCTGCGGTGAATCCAAGTAGACCACGTTGCAACAGCATCGGCAATTCCCCCCGACCAAAGAGTCGGGTCGATGGCGACGGGACGACGTGCCGCCTTCGAACTTGCGGCTCGCCATGCTGCTCGTCGCCGCGAACCAAGCGCCGGCTATGCTGGCCAGGAGTTCGCGGAAGCCGTGCAACCGGCACATCGTGCTCCGTCTCGTTGCGAAAATGCAAGTCCAAGGCCCCGGGCAACTACGGGACAAACCTAGGTATAGCTCGCCCATCCCTAGTCATGTCGGTCATTTACTTCCGTACAATTGAGCAAATCGTTGCTGACGGACTAGCCTCATGACCGATCGGGAAAGGTCGATTGTGCTGCCGCTGGCGGCGATCGCGAAAGAACCGGGTCTCAAGCGTACGGTTCGAGCGATCTCACCGACAGACGCAGGAAGAAAGACCAAGCCGCTGCGTTACTCGGGAGGTCGCGATGAGAGTGAAGCTCTGCGCCCGTTGCCCGTACGTTCCGCAGGATCTGGCGGACCATTACGACGCCTGTGCCGCGTTTCGTCTGTGTGCGCGCTGCGACGGCGAAACGGCGATTTCCGCGATCCAGCACGCACGTGAATTCGAAGGAAGAGAACCGACAACGGAACGAGGGAGAGTACGATGTGCGACAAGTCCGAACAGTCTGAGCGCCGCCCTTCAGACCATAGCTGTGCCGTTTGTAACAGGCAGTTTGGCTTGATCCGATATTATTCCTGGCGAACTGCGCTCTGTTCCAAGAAGTGCCTCGATCGTTTCCGTGCGCGCAGCGAACACGACCGCCGTTGGTTGTTTCGCGCTCAAGTGGCGTAAGATTTAGCCGGCGAGGCCGGCGGTTCGGAAATTCTGATCCCGGAGGCTGCGTGTGAATCCATCGTGCAAGCTTCTCTTGTCAGGCGTTCTCCTCCTTGGCCTCACTGCGGCGGTCCAGGCGGAGGAGGTTGGGCAAGGTGCTGCCCATCGGCAGCATCCTGCTCAGGATCAGGCTCTGCACGAAAAGTTCTATTCGACCTGGCACATGCCGGATAACCCGGCGCTCAGCTGCTGCAACAGCGCGGACTGCTACCCGACCGACATCAGGTACGAAGACGGCAAGCTTTACGCGCGGCGCAGGGAAGACGGCAAATACATCCCGGTCCCCGCCCAGAAGGTGGAGCGGAACAGGGACAACCCCGATGGCCGCAATCATCTTTGCGCGCCGCCGCCTGCGCTCTCTCCGCTGGATACCGTCTACTGCTTCGCATTAGGAGGTGCCACATGAGGTTCGCCTTCGTCTTGGTGAACGACAGGACGCCGTTCCGGCAAACCTGGTGCTTGCAGTGCCTGGAGCGCATCGACGGCAGCTATCTGCGCGAGATCGGGACGCATCTGCCCTATTGCGACTATGAATGTTACGCGCTGTTTCGTGAAGCCTCGGCGGAGCGGCAGGAGCGCGCGAGGGCGGCGTCATGAAGTTCGTGGTGGTCAATCACGAGCCGCCCTCGCGCGAGGCCGCCTGCAGCACCTGCTCGCAGCCGCTCCAATCCGGCTATATCCGGCATGCGCGGACGCAGCGCCGCTACTGTGACCATGATTGCTACCGCCGAAACGAGCTCACGACGCTGGTGATGGAGTGGGCGATGCCCGGCCTCACCGGGACACGGGCCAGCGAGAATATCGCGACCACCGCCAGCCGCGCCATCGAAGTCCTCGCGATCCTGGGTGCGGTGTCGTGCTGGAGCTCCACGATACAGATGTGGGCTCTCTCGCGAGCATTGACCGACGCATGTTTGGGCGTTCACGACCTGATGGCTACGGAAGGAGGTGGTAGCGAGCCACGCAATTGAGCCCGCGTGGAGCCGCATCACCAGACCTGAGAGGCGCCTCGTCCAGCCCCGGAGGCGTCGACCAGCGAGGGTGGGTTAGCAGATGGCGTAGCACACCACGCCCCCTCCACATCGTGGTGGGTCACGTTTCGCTAACCCACCCACGGCTCCAAGGGTCAATTCCAAAGGTCAATACGCAAGGGTCAATCCGCGCCCGTGAAGCTCGCAGGCGTTGCCGCCGCGGGCTTTGCGCGGACCTCCTGCGTCACGACGCGCTGGTCGGATTTTGCCGCTACGGCACCGGCCCCCTCGAACCGCGCGCGGTAGACCAGCACGTTCTCGATCACGCGCTGGACGTAGTTGCGCGTCTCCGACAGCGGGATGCGCTCGACCCAGTCGACCGGATCGACCTTGGGGTCGCGGGGATCGCCGTGCGCCTGCACCCAGTCCCTGACCCGGCCGCGACCGGCATTGTAGCCGGCGAAGGTCATGATCTGGTTGCCGCGATATTCCGACAACAGCGCGCTGAGCTCGGCCGCACCCATCTGGGTATTGTAGACGGGATCGGAGACCATGCGGTCCCAGTCGTAGGTGACGCCGAACCGCTTTGCGGTGTCGCGCCCGGCCTCCGGGGTGACCTGCATCAGCCCGACCGCGTTGGCCGGCGACTTGTCGCGCTGGTCGAACGCGCTTTCGGTCCGCGCCACCGAATAGATCACGCTTGTCTCGATCTCGGGCGCGACCTGCTTGTGCGTGGGAATGCCGATGGTCGGGAAGGCGTAGTGGTCGAGCGCTAGTCCGCGGGCGAGCGCCAGCTTGCCGATCTCCAGCATCGCGTGCGCGTCGTTGCGCCGGCCCGTGAGCTCACCGAGCGCTTCGAGCGCGGCGACGTCGGTGCTCTCTCCGGCAAAATCGGCGACGTAGGAGAAGGCGACGTCGCGCTCGCCGACCTCGTAGAGCATGTCGGCCGCACGCACGCGCTCGTCCGAGGGCTGGGCGTCGGAGGCGAGCACGGGCGAGGGCGCGCGCAGATCGATGCGCTCGAGGCCGAGCCTTGCGCGCGCGAGCTGGCCGTAATAGGCGGTCGAATAGCGGGCGGCCGCCTGGTAGCTCCGAAGCGCGTCGGCGGCTCCGCCGAGGACTTCCGCCGCACGGCCGCGCCAATAGTGCCCTCGCGACAGCGCGATCGGATTGACCGAGCCTTCGTCAATCGCGGCAAAATGCATCAGCGCCGTCTTGGGATCGTCGAGATAGCGCAGCGCAATCCAGCCGCACATGAAGTGATAGTCGACGCGGTAGACCTCCATCGCAGGCACGGCGGCCGTGCGCACCACGTCGTAGGCCGTCCTGAATTTGCCCTGGTCGAGCAGCTTGCGCGCCAGCAGCCGGCGCTCGCGCCACCAGGCGTCGGTGTCCTGGAGCGCCATGGTGTCGGCAGAGGCTGCGAGGATCACCTGCGCCGCATCGTCGATGTGGTCCTTCAGGAGATGCCATTGCGCGCGGCACAGCGTGTAGCCGAGATCGCGGCGCGCATCCGCCGGCACGTCCTCCAGATAGTCCTTGGCCTTGTTCTCCTTGCCGGTGACCGCGGCACAGGCCTTCACGATCGCAAGCTCGTCGTTGCCGAGACGCTTTGCGGCGCGGCGCGCCGCGCCGTATTCCCTGGCGCCGAGCCACTTGTCCATGCGGGCGCGATGATCATCCGCGGTCAAAAGATTGCGGAACGCCTCGTAAGCGTCGCTCTCCGTGCGCTCGGACAATTCCTCCTTGCGCCAGACGGAACGCACGAGCCTTGCGGCGTCGTCGCGATTGCCCTCGGCCAGCAGCACGCGCGCGAGCGCGAACTTTCCCTTGGCGCTCTGCGGCCGGTCGGCGGTGAACTTGTGCACGGTGGTCGCATCGCTCTTCTCCTGCCAGAGCCGCGCCTCGGCGCGGCGGCGGAACGAGGCGATGCTCGGCCAGTCGGGATTGGCGGCAATGAACGCGACGTAGCGATTGAAGTCGGCGGTCGTCTCGGAGTGCCGCAGGATGAACCATTCGGCGAGCTTTTGCCCGGCGGGATCGGCGATCCGGTTCCTGGCCGCGGTGGCGTCATCGGTCTTGGCCTTGCGCGCCAGATCGATCGCATCCTTCAGCGCGGCGAGATCGCCGGTCAGCGGCGGCCGCGAAGGCTTCTCCGACGGCTCCTCGTCCTGCGTCTTCGATTTCCGTTTCGCGTCCGCATGCTTGCTGTGTCGATGCTTGCCGGCCGCAGCGCTGCGCTGCTTGCCGGCCTTCGCCTCATGCGTCTTCTTCGGACCTGATTGCTTGTGATGGCCTTTCGCCGCCGCCTCTGTCGAGACGAGTGCGAGTGCAGCCACGGTGAGGAAACACGCAAGCGAGCGTAGGCACTGGTTCATTCCATGGTCCCCCTGCGAAACCATCAGCACAAACCAAGATCCGCGACGTGATGCGGGCTTGAGCGACTCAAACGATAGCACGCCTCGTTTGATCGACGTCACGCTCCGGCAACATTGCGGCAAAAATGCCGCCGAAATCGAACCGGAAGGCTTTTGCAACTCACACTCCGTATGACACCGGGCGCTCCATGGAATCGTAAATATGCGTTAACCTTCGTGGAGCGTGCCGGCGACTGTCGCGAAAAACCCCTGCGAAGCAGCCTTTCAGGCCAGATTGCGCGTGTTTCAGGTAACGGTTCCGGTGTATGGAGGTCGCAAGGTTCCTCAATCCCAATTGCCCAAGTTCGCCATGCCGATTTTCAACCAATCGATCAGGCGCAAGATCGTCGGCATCGCCCTCGGGCTGATCGTGCTGATGGTGATCACCTCGATCCTGTCGATGGTGATGTCGAGCCGGGTCGGCCATCTCCTTGATGAGCTGACCAACCGGTACATTCCTGCCTATGGCGATCTGGCGCGCGCCAATGTCCGCTCGCTGGAGCGGGCGCTGGCGATGCGGCGCATGGTGATCGCCAAGACGCAGACGCCGCCGGACGAGGAGGGCTATGCGAGCCGCTTGCGCGAATATCGGGAGTCGGACGCGCTCATCGTCAAGGAGGCCGAAGGCGCGCGAAAACTGATCAACGCGATCATCGAGGACGAGAGCACGCCGTCCGACAACGCGGCGCTCGGCCGCATCGATGCCAGGATCGAGAGTGCGCTGTCGGAGTTGCGCCGCGAGCTCACCGAGGCGGACGCAAAGCTGCTCAGGCAGCTCGAAGCCAAGGACTTTGCCGCGACGCGCGATACGATGGTCCATGTCGATGCGCTACGCGACCTCTTCACCCAGCGTGTCGATGCAATTCGCAGCGACATGCTGGCGCAGGTGTTCGCGAGCACGGCGCAGGTGATCCGTCACCAGCGCCAGGCGATCGTGATCTCGGGCGTCGTGACGGCGCTGGCGGCGATCGTCGGGCTTGCCTTTGCGATCCTGGTCTCCAGCGGCATCACGCGTCCGGTGCGGCTGTTGCTCGCCGGCACGCGCGAGGTCGAGGCGGGCCACTTCGACCACACCATCAGCGTGTCGACGAAGGACGAGATCGGCGAGCTCGCCGCCGCGTTCAACCGCATGATCGAGCAGCTGCGCCGCAACGAGCGCATCCGCGAGACCTTTGGCCGCTACATCGATCCGAAGGTGGTGCAGGGGCTGATCGATCGGCCGGAGGTCGCCGTCGACGGCCAGCGGCGCGTGATGACCATCATGTTCTGCGACATGAGCGGCTTCACCTCGATGAGCGAGGGCATGACGCCGCGCGGTCTCGTCAAGGTCATGAACCACTATTTCACGGTCATGTCGGAGCCCATTCGGGCCAATCGCGGCGTCATCGACAAATATATCGGCGACGCCATCATGTCCTATTGGGGCCCGCCCTTCATCGAGGAGGCCGAGCAGGCGCAGCTCGCCTGCCATGCCGCGCTCGACATGGCCGACCAGGTGCCGGCGCTCCAGAAGCAGCTCCCCGATCTCCTCGGCATCCGCGCCATGCCCGCTCCTTGCGACCTGCGGATCGGCATCGCCACCGGCGAGGTCCTGACCGGCAGCATCGGCTCGGAGCTGATGATGAGCTTTACCGTCATGGGCGATGCGGTGAACCTCGCCTCGCGGCTGGAGGCGGCGAACAAATTTTATGGCACCCGCATCCTGATCTCGCAGGCGACGGCCGCTGCCCTCGGCGCGAGCCTCGAGCTGCGCGAGATCGACCGCCTCGCGGTTGCAGGGCAGAGCCTGCCGCAGCCCGTGTTCGAGGTGATGGGCAAGGCCGGTGCGCTCCCACAGGAGCAGGTGAGCCTGCGGGCGCGCTACGCCGAAGGGCTTGCCGCGTATCGAGCTGGCCGCTGGGACGAGGCGCGGAACGCCTTCAACGCTGCGCTGGAGAGGGTTCCCGGCGATGGTCCATCACGCACGCTGCTCACCCGCCTCGAGCAGCTCCAGGCCAATCCGCCGGCCGCGGATTGGGATGGCGCCTGGCGGATGGAGCATAAATGATCCAAACGCGTTGCTCCGAATGAGCTGAGCCGGTCCAAGTTCCGGCTCAAGCTGTGCTATGAATGCGCCCGTAATATTACAGGGTGATCCATGAAGAAGGGCGATGTGACCTGTCCGCATTGCAAGGCCGGCTTTCGGCGGCTTGAGCTGGCGACGGAGCCGCCCACGACCGGGGAGTACCGCTGCCCGGCCTGCGACGAGGTCGTGGAGAAGTTCGATGGTCTCGCCTTTGTGGCCTACCGTCTGACGATCCAGCCCTCGATGAAGGGGATCCGCGCGTAAGATCCGCGTCCTCCGGCTGACAATCGTGTCGTGCCGGTGCCCTGCGTCGTCGTCCCAAGATGCCGCAAGTCCCGACGCGTGGTTGGCGAGACCGCGTCGGGCAAAAAATTGATTTAGTCAGATAAAGATGTTCGCCGTGACCTATTTCGCGGGCTTACCCTCGTGTTTCTTCGAAGGCGTTTTATGGGGACACGCCGATGACGGAACTTCAGGACAGGTTGGAACGGTTTGAGACGCTCACCGCGGAGTGCGAGCTGATCGCCAAGCTCGCGACCGACAGTGCAAAGCGGGAGTTTTATCTCAAGCTCGCGGAACGCTACTACGAGCTGGCGGCCGACGCGCGGCGGGCGATTTCGCCCAAAGCGGCGGCGTGACGCCAGCCGCAAGCCGTTCTTAACACTTGGCGCGCATCCTCTTGGGATGTGAGGGCTGGTCGCGTGCCGCGATTCCTCACAGGTGGGAATGCTGGAGGCCATTGCCGTACAACGGCTCCAGGAACTGTCGCTTTGCAGGTCATCCCATGCGGGCTCTCGTGATCATATTGCTTTCACTCATGACGGCGGCCTGCGAGCCGGAGCAGGACATCACCGGTACGACCGCCGCTTGCCCGCTGCGCAACTACAGCTCCTACAATGCCAGGGACATGAATCAGTGCGTCGCCGCCTGCAAGTCGTGCGACCGCGGCACGACCGTGACCTGCACCACCTCCTGCACGCTGAAGGGCGCGCGGTAAGGGGCGCGGCGCACACCTGATCCGGCAAGAGCTCTCCTCATCAAAGACGAGCGAAGGGTGCTTTTCGAGGGTAGCCTTCGATCCGGAAGAGCGGCGCGCGTCCATACATCAGGCTACGCCACAGCCATTCGATCGGACCATAGGCGAAGCGTGCGAGCCAAAGCCGGCTCACCACCACCTGTGCAGCGTAGATCGCCACGACAAGAAGCAGGCCGGCCGCCGAGCCGAGCCTGCCGAACAGCCCGAGGCCGTAGCCGTAGAAGATGAAGCCGAGTACGACCGACTGGACGATGTAGTTGGTGAAGGCCATGCGTCCGACCGGCTCGGCGAAGCGGAGCAGCCTTGCGCCGGCTGGCGTCTGTTCGATGGCGATCACCAGGGCGGCATATCCTGACGCCAGGATGATGGGGTTTGCCAAAGCCGCGGACGGGTGTGTGAAGCGCGCCAGCAGCACGCCGCCCGCGACGGCCGCGAAGCCCGCGATCGCCAGCAGGTTTCGGCATCGTCCGGCCAGCTCAGTGAACAGCCCGCCTCGCCAGCAGAGAACGCCCACCAGGAAGAGGCCGATCGTGCGCGGAAACACGTAGAGATGCAGCGGCAGCAGGGCAGGGAGCTCCTTCACCCGCAGCGCCAGCACCTCTGCAAAGCTCCCATTTGCGTAAGTCTGGTTCGCTGCCTCCACGAACGCCGCCAGCATGTACCGATTGGGAAAGCTGATGAAGCTCGGCAGCACCGGTTGCAGCACATAGAAGGTCAGGATGACCGCCGCCGCGATCGTGACCACCCAGCGCGGCGCGAACAAAAAAGGCAGCACGACGAGGCCGGCCAGTGCGTATTCAGTCAGGATGTCGCCG
Organism: Bradyrhizobium iriomotense; assembly: GCF_030160715.1. Lineage (GTDB taxonomy): Bacteria > Pseudomonadota > Alphaproteobacteria > Rhizobiales > Xanthobacteraceae > Bradyrhizobium > Bradyrhizobium iriomotense. Next base: position 124,314 of record NZ_BSOW01000017.1, on the reverse strand, counting down.
TTCCAGATCAGGACGAGGTGGATCACGCCGAACAGCAGCAGCGCGAGCAGCCGCCGGATGAGGAGGCGCGTTCGCCGCGGCGAGGTGCTGAGCCGGTCGAACTGGATGGCGAGGCCCACGCCGAACAGGAACGAGAACAGCGCGAACGCCTTCATGTCTACGAACAGCGCAAGTGCGGCGTCGACGACGCCGTTCAGTGTCGGGTCCGGGCTTGCGGGAAGAAGCTGCCGGAAAATCGAGACGCGAAACTCCATTTCCAGGTTGATCGCCAGCACGCCGAACAGCGCCAGCCCGCGCAACGCGTCGATCGCCCCCACCCGATGAGCGGGATCCGTCGGCGCGTTCGCCATTGTGAGGTTGGTTGCGGATTCCACGGCGGCGTTGATGGGGCCAGCGGCGATGGAGGAAGCACGCCGCGAGAACGAGCAGGCTCGTCCTATCCTGATCATCCGTCATGAGTTGCGACTCAGCCAGAGGAATATTGGGCATGGCGGCGTGAGTCTGGATGCGCCCAGTTCATCCTAGCATCAGAGGTTGTCAGTAGGGGACGTCGTAGCGGTATCATGGTGGCCCTGGCCGTGTCCCATGCGCCACGATTGTGCTCTCTGCGCAACACTCATTCCGGATTAAACCTTCGTTGCAGTCCGTTCTCATCCGCGCCGCTTTTTGGCCACACCCCTCCATGAATAAAATCTCCATAAATTCTTCAGGGCTGCGGCGCTCGCAACAGCGAAGGAAAAAATCCCAGGGTTCATTCAAATCTTGGGTGTCGTTTTCCGAGTTGGACAAGGGTTGACCGAGGAAACTGGTTCGCGATGGACGCCAAGACGAACATCAAGCAGAGGCTGCCGAGCCGTCACGTGACGGAAGGCCCTGCGCGCGCGCCCCATCGCTCCTACTTCTACGCCATGGGTCTGACCACCGAGCAGATCCACCAGCCCTTCGTCGGCGTCGCCTCCTGCTGGAACGAAGCCGCTCCCTGCAACATCGCCCTGATGCGCCAGGCGCAGGCGGTGAAGAAGGGCGTGGCATCGGCCGGCGGGACGCCGCGCGAGTTCTGCACCATCACCGTCACCGACGGCATCGCGATGGGCCATGACGGCATGCGCTCCTCGCTGCCGTCGCGCGAATGCATTGCCGACTCCGTCGAGCTCACCGTGCGCGGCCACGCCTATGACGCCCTTGTCGGCCTTGCCGGCTGCGACAAGTCGCTGCCGGGCATGATGATGGCAATGATCCGCCTCAACGTGCCTTCGATCTTCATCTATGGCGGCTCGATCCTGCCCGGCAATTTCCGCGGGCAGCAGGTCACCGTCCAGGACATGTTCGAGGCGGTCGGCAAGCACTCGGTCGGCGCCATGTCGGACGAGGATCTCGACGAGATCGAGCGCGTGGCGTGCCCCTCGGCGGGCGCGTGCGGCGCGCAGTTCACCGCCAACACCATGGCGACGGTCTCGGAAGCCATCGGGCTCGCGCTGCCGTATTCGGCCGGTGCCCCGGCACCGTACGAGATCCGCGATGCCTTCTGCATGACCGCGGGCGAGAAGGTGATGGACCTGATCGCCGAGAACATCCGGCCGCGCGACATCGTCACACGCAAGGCCCTGGAAAATGCCGCGGCCGTGGTTGCGGCCTCCGGCGGCTCGACCAATGCTGCGCTGCACCTGCCTGCGATCGCGCATGAGGCGGGCATTAAGTTTGACTTATTCGACGTCGCCGAAATCTTCAAAAAGACACCATATGTCGCGGATTTGAAGCCGGGTGGCCGTTATGTCGCCAAAGACATGTTTGAAGTTGGTGGCATCCCGCTTCTGATGAAGACGCTGCTCGACAACGGCTTCCTGCACGGTGATTGCCTCACCGTCACGGGCCGCACGATCGCCGAAAATCTCAAGAGCGTGAAATGGAATCCGCACCAGGACGTGGTGCATCCGGCGGACAAGCCAATCACCGTCACCGGCGGTGTGGTGGGTCTGAAGGGAAATTTGGCGCCAGAAGGTGCGATCGTGAAAGTCGCGGGAATGTCCAACCTCAGGTTTACCGGTCCGGCGCGATGCTTCGACCGGGAGGAGGACGCGTTCGAGGCGGTCCAGAAGCGCACCTACCGCGAAGGCGAAGTCATCGTGATCCGCTACGAGGGGCCGAAGGGCGGTCCCGGCATGCGGGAAATGCTCCAGACCACCGCAGCGCTGACCGGCCAGGGCATGGGCGGCAAGATCGCGCTCATTACCGACGGCCGCTTCTCCGGCGCCACCCGCGGCTTCTGCATCGGCCATGTCGGGCCGGAGGCGGCGATCGGCGGCCCGATCGGGCTGCTCGAGGACGGCGACATCATCGAGATCGACGCGGTCGCCGGCACTCTTAACGTAAAGTTGAGCGACGATGAGCTGGCTCAACGCAAGACCAAATGGCGTTCCCGCGCGACTAACCATACGTCGGGTGCGCTCTGGAAATACGCTCAGCAAGTAGGACCAGCGATCGGTGGGGCAGTGACCCATCCGGGCGGCGCGCACGAGAAACAGTGCTATGCGGACATCTAGGCGTACCATAGTTGCGTTTGTGTTGGGGGCTTCCGCGCTGGCCGCGCCGGCGCTTGCCTTCGACGGTGCGCCGGTCAATCCGCAGGATGCGACCATCCCGGTGGTCTCGCCGGCACCGGGTGCGGCCGGAACGCTGCGCAAGGCCGTGCCGCCGGCTGCGACCAATCCCGACACGTCCTTCACCGCGCTGCAATATGCCGCCGAGGGCGGTCACCCTATCGCGCAGTGGAAGCTCGGGCGGATGTACGCCAATGGCGACGGCGTCGCCCAGGACGATCTGCGTGCCTTCGACTATTTCAGCCGGCTGGTGAACGCGCATGCGACCGACAGCCCGTCGCTGCCGCAGGCGCCGATGGTGGCGAACGCCTTCGTCGCGCTCGGCCGCTATTATCTCAACGGTATCCCGAACTCCAAGGTGAAGCCGGATCCGGAGCGGGCGCGCGAACTGTTCTCCTACGCGGCGGCCTATTTCGGCAACGCCGATGCGCAGTACGATCTCGCCCGGCTCTATCTGAAGTCGCCGGACGCCTCTCGCGATGCCTTCACGCAGGGCGCGCGCTGGCTGGGCCTCGCCGCACAGAAGGGCCAGCACGAGGCTCAGGCGCTGCTCGGGCAGATGCTGTTCAACGGCGATCGCCTGCCGCGGCAGGCCGCGCGCGGCCTGATGTGGCTGACGCTGGCCCGCGACAGCGCCGGCACGGACGAGACCTGGATCAAGGAAAGCTACAACCGCGCCGTCGCCAAGGCCTCCGACGACGACCGCGCCATGTGCCTCCAGATGCTGGAGCAGTGGGTGCAGGGGCGCCGGGAATAATCGGGATTGATCGGTAGGGTGGGCAAAGGCGCGTAAGCGCCGTGCCCACCATGTTTTTCCCGGCCCGCTTTAGGCCGCCTCGAACTCCAGATCCGCCCACACCGGCACGTGGTCCGACGGCTTCTCCCAGCCGCGCACATAGCTGTCGATGCCGACATTGGCGAGCTTGTCGCTCGCCTGCGGCGACATCAGGAGATGGTCGATCCGCAAGCCCTGGTTCTTCTGCCAGGCGCCGGCCTGGTAATCCCAGAAGGTGTAGAGCCCGGGCTCGTCGGTGACCGCCCGCAGCGCGTCGGTGAGCCCAAGGCCTAGCAGGGACTGAAAGCTTTCGCGCGTCTCGGCCTTGAACAGGGCGTCCTCGGTCCAGGCGGCGGGATTGTGGACGTCGCGCGCGGCGGGGATCACATTGAAGTCGCCGGCGAGGATCAATGGCTCCTCGGCCTTGAGACGCTCCTTCGAATATTCAAGAAGCCGCGACATCCATTTGAGCTTATAGGGATATTTCTCGGTCCCGACCGGGTTGCCATTGGGCAGATAGAGGCAGGCGATCCGCAGGACGCCCTGTTTCAGCGTCACCACCCCCTCGAGAAAGCGGGCGTGCGCGTCCTCATCGTCGCCGGCTAGCCCCGATTTGGTCTCGTCGAACTTGAGTTTGGACAGCAGCGCCACGCCGTTGAACGTCTTCTGCCCATGGGTGACGACGTTGTAGCCGAGTGCCTCGATCTCGAGCCGCGGGAATGCCTCGTCGACGCATTTGATCTCCTGGAGGCAGACGATGTCGGGCGAGCACTCCTTCAACCACGTCATGAGATGCTCAATCCGCTGCCGGACCGAGTTCACGTTCCAGGTGGCGATGCGGATCGTCATGAGGGGGACTCCAGGCTGGGGCACCGTTAGAACAAACTGCAAACGCGGCAGTCAAGAACGGCCGAGCCGGAAGTACAGAATCTCCCAAAAAAATCTCCCAAAAAAATCTCCCAAGAAAATCTCCCAAGAAAATATCCTGAGAAATTAACCCGGCTTAAGCGGGCGCTGGGTCATTTATGCCGGAAAAGGTCCTGATGCATGGGATGGCCCGGCAATTCCCCAGACACCAATGAGCCGCGCAACGGCCTGATCGGCGCGTTCCTCTACTGGCTCGGCGGCTTCGAGATCGAGGACGGCCTGACGGCCGATCTCAGCGAGCGCGAGATGCGCCGGATCCGGGCCAAGCAGGTCGACGCGGTCACGCAACTGATCCCGGTGACCATGGCCGTGAACATGCTTACGGTCGCGATCGTGCTGATCCTGTTCTGGGGCAGGGGCTGGAACGGATTCCTCGTCCTCTGGGGGCTGACGATCACGGCGGTTGCCGAGCTGGCGTTGCGCGCGTGGCGGCGCTCTCACGTCAATCCGCCGCAGGAGATCTCACCGCGCGCCACGCGGCAGATGACGCGGCAGGCATTTTTCATCGCGGCGATCTGGGGCACGCTGCCGCTCGCGCTATTCAGCCAGGTCGGGCCGACCAGCCAGCTCATCCTGGCCTGCCTGATGGTCGGGATGATCGCGGGCGGTGCCGTCACGCTCTCGACCTTTCCGCGCGCGGGCCTCGTCTATCTCGCCACCATTACGCTCGCCTGCGCCGGTGCGCTGTTGTTGAGCGGCAGCGGGCCGTATCTGCTGACCGCGGTGTTCCTGCTGCTGTTCGCGTTCTTCATGGCGCGCAACATCGTCTCGCAAGGCAATCTGTTCCTCGGCAATCTCAAGGCGCAGCTCGCGCTCGAACGTCAGACCGAGATCATCTCGCTCTTGCTGAAGGAGTTCCAGGAGAACGCCAGCGACTGGCTGTGGCAGACCGATGCCGAGGGGCACCTCGTGCACGTGCCCGAGCGTTTCGCGGCGGTCGCGCAGATGCCGTTGCAGCTGCTGCAAGGCGCGCATTTCGCCGACGTGCTCGACATGCTCTGTCCCGAGGACATGAGCACCGCCTACAACATCATCGGCCTGATGGAGCAGCGTGAGCCGCTGCACGAGATCAGCATCAAGGTCGTCGCCGGCGGTGAGGCACGGCTGTGGTCGCTGACGGCAAAACCGTCATACGATCGTGACGGCCAGTTCCTCGGCTATCGCGGCTTCGGCCGTGACGTCACTGAACGCTGGCGCGCAGAAAAGGCCGAGGCCGAAAACCGGGCGAAATCGAACTTCCTCGCCGTGATGAGCCACGAGATCCGCACGCCCATGAACGGGGTGCTCGGGCTTGCGAGCATGCTGCTCGAGACCTCGCTCGATCCGGAGCAGCGCGAGGCCGTGACCACGATCCGCGAGTCCGGCGACAATCTCCAGCGCATCCTCAACGACATCCTCGACCTCTCCAAGCTGGAGGCCGGCCGTTTCGAGTTCGAGGCGATCGACTTCTCGCCGCAGGCGCTGGTCGAGACGGTTGCCACCGTCGTGCGCGCCAGTGCCAAGGCCAAGGGCCTCGCGGTGAAGGTCGCGCTCGATCCGAACCTGCCGCCGGCGCTGCGCGGCGACGTCGCACGGATCAGGCAGGTGTTGCTCAATCTCGCCTCCAACGCGGTCAAGTTCACAGATGCGGGAGAGGTGACGATATCAGCTACCTGCCAGGCGCGCCGCGACCTGCTCGCGACCGTCGAGTGGACCGTGACCGACAGCGGCATCGGCATCGCGCCCGAGAAGGTCGGTCAGCTCTTCGCCGATTTCGCGCAGGCCGACGCCTCGATCAGCCGACGCTTCGGCGGCACCGGACTGGGCCTTGCGATATCCCGGCGCATCATCGAGCAAATGGGCGGCACGATCGGCGTCACCTCAGTGCCGGGCGAGGGCTCGACCTTCCGCTTCACTCTGGTGCTGCCGTGGAGCCAGGCGCTGGTGTCCGACCGCGAGGCTGATCGCAACGAAGCCGATGACCTCAAGGCCCGCATCGCGGCGCTCGACCGGCCGCTGCAGGTGCTGGTGGCGGAAGATGACGCCGTCAACCGCATGGTCGTGAGCAAGATGCTGGGCGAGTTCGACGTCGACTTGCGCGTCGTGACCGACGGCGCCGAGGCCGTCGAGGCAGCCGCGGACGGCGATTATGATGTCGTGCTGATGGACGTGCGCATGCCCGAGATGGACGGCCTTGCCGCGACGAGGGCGATCCGCGCGCCGGGTGGTCGCTTCGCGGCCCTGCCGATCGTCGCGCTGACCGCCAACGCTTTCCCGGAGGACGTCAAGATCTGCCGTGAGGCAGGGATGTCGGACTTTTTGGCCAAGCCATTGCGCAAGCCGGCCCTGGTCGCGGCGCTGTTGCGAGCGCTGGATCACATGGCCGCAAGCGATGCGCCGCTACAGCCGGAACAGGAGCCGGCCGCCGCGCGGGTGCTTCCAGCATTTGAGCATCCGGGGTTGGAGGCGGGGACGCGGAAGATGGTGGTCGATGGCGTGCAGCTTACCCGGCTTCCGTAGCCGTCATTTTGCAGTGACAGCCAATCGTCCAGTCCTCGATAGCACTTGCGCAACTAATTTTTGGCGTTCCGCATCTTGCTCGCTCCCCTGAGCGGGGGCGCCGGTGGGGGAGCCGGATTCGCCCAGCCTGCCATCTGCAGACAGGTGAGCAGATCGACATAGCTTTCTATTCCTCCTGCCGTAGCCTCGCCTTCGCAGCTTTCGCGCGCGGGACCCGGAACAGTCAGCCAAGCCGAACTGAGCTGCTGCTGCGCAAGCTTCTCGTCACGCAGGCATTCGCCGGCGTCCTGCGCCAGGGCGAGCCCCGACGCTTTGTCATCAGCGGAAACGTCCCTGCAAAGGCCTTCCACGTTGAGGACGGGCACACGGTCTGAAATCGGTATCGCGGGCTGGCCAAGCAGCGACAGTACCAAAAGGGCTGCTTTCATAAGATCCTCTCCCTTAAGCCGGGTTGGACGCGGCAGCTTGGGGGATCTTAGGACTGGTTTGTTTCCGACCGGCTTCGCCGGGCCGGCAAAGGGTTTCGTCCTCGCCCGGCAGCGATTTGTGGGCTTCCGATGGGGACCGGTCGCAGCGATGCCTAGCCTGCCCGGCTACCCGGGTCTTCGCACGTAGAGCGAGATGAACCGGTCGATCATCGGGTTGATCTGCTCGGGCACTTCCAGCGACAGGAAATACCCGGAGCCGACGGCCTTGGCCGTGACCAGTTGCGGGCAGAGCGCCGTAAAACGATCCAGATCCGCGAGCCGATGGGCCGCTTCGATGTAGAGCACCGGGACCCGGCACGCCTGGGCGCACTCACGCGCCCGATGCACATCCCAGGGGAACAGGCTTGTAAACGTGGACACCAGCACGTGCTGTGGTGTCGCCAGAAAGGTCTGTTCAACATGGGCGCGGCATCTGTCGGTCGGCAGACAGGAGTCCGCCACGATTTTCCGCACCTCGTCCGCAAAATCCGCGCCCCTTAAGCCCTCCAGATACCCGGCGAACACCGTCCCTGCTGAGGCAGGGAAGAGCACCCCTGAATCGAGCAGCACCAGGCCTGCAGGAAAGTCCGGATAGCGGGCGGCGATTTCGAGCGCCATGTTGCCACCCATGCTTTGACCCACGATGACCGGCTTTGTGATCTGCTGTCGGTTGCACAGCCAGACGAGATCATCGGCGAAGCCTTCGATCGAATACGCCTGTTGCGGCTTGTCGCTCTCCCCATGCCCCCGCAGCTCGGCATTCAACGCCCGACCTTGACGGGCGAAATACTCCATCTGCGGCGCGAAATGCGTGCGATCCCCGCCCAGGCCATGGACGAACAGGAATTGAAGCGGTCCCGCCCCGGCGATGTCGAAGGACAGCTGGATGCCGTCATGTGCGATTTTCATGGGTCATCTCCCTATTCACCGACATGTCCAGGTGTCTCTGGCGAGTGCTTAATCTAAGTGGCGCACCATGGCCGACGAAGATGGGCACTACTCGTTCGCCACTGGTCGCGACAATTTATCATCATTGCTCCTGTTCGCGGGGGTAACGCGGCGCCGTTACAATTTTCCATAGACTCGCCCGGCGACCGCCTTCAGGCGCTCGACCGAGCCGGACTCCGGATGCGGCTTGACCGGCGCGAACAGGATCGAAGCCTGCCTGCCGTTCTTCCAGACAAAGATGTTGACGGCGTTGCCGTTGCCCTTGGTGCAGGAATGCTCGCCGAACGCTTCGCCCCCGAGCTCGGGTATCGCCACGTGTTTGCACGGGCCAGTGCGTTTCATCATGTTGATGACGGTGTCGCGCGAAATCGCGATCACCGCGACGACCATGGTGTTGGCCTCGCGATCGAACATCATGCAGCTGCCCGCGCCGGTCCGCTGGACCTGCAGTGTGCTCTTGTCGAGAAAGCCGTCGGCATCCGTGGCAGTGAGCCATTCGCAATCGCCGAACCGCTCGCTGGTCTTGCTCACATGACCGATGGCAACGCGCGCGGCTTCAGTGACAGGTCCGAGCAGCGTGTTGTCGGCACGCCGGCCGATCGGATAGACGCTGATCTGCAGAATGTAGTCGCCGGACAGGGCGACGACCGAGGCCTCCTGGCGCTGCGCGTCGACGGCGCTCGTTCCGCCCTGGCCTTCGTCGCCGATCCCGGACACTGCGCTAATCGGCATGCGCTCGCCAAGCGTCTTGACGAAGGTCGTGTACAATTCCCTGGCGCGGTCCTTGTCGGGATTGCGGAACACGGTCAGCATCATCGTGTCGCCGCGCCCGGCCTGGTAGATGCAGCCGCGGCCGTCCTGATTTGAGATCAGCGACCATTTGACCGCCGGCATCGCGCCGGCGAGCTCCTGGGCGCCGATGAACGGGCAGGTTTCGGCAGCGTGCACGGGAAGCACCGGGACGGCTGCGATTGCAAGAAATAGAACGAGGCAAGAGAACAGGCGATCGATAATGCGCATTGGATGATTTGCTACCGTTAGTACCGAGGCGTAAATACGGACAGCACCAAATGACTATTTTGACAATAGAACTCGATGCCGGCAGTTGGAAAACTGCTTATGATTTTCGATCAGCCCTTAAGGCAGCAATAGGGGCACCGGAATGGCACGGCGATATAGTGGCTGCTTTCTTGGATTCAATTTTTGGGGGCGGCATGAACGTCCTCAAGCCTCCTTACGTCATCAAGGTCGTGAATACGGTGCACCTCGCGCCAGAGCTTAAGGAGCTGATCCTCGATCTTTCGTCAGCGATGGAGGACACGCGAATGCGTCGGCTCGCCCGTACAGGGGAGGACGTTGCGGCTAGATTAGTCTTGAAATCGCGAATTAGGACACTCGCGGACTCTGAAAGACCACACCTAGATTGGGGTTGAGGCGATTAGGCCGCGATGGCATATTATGCCAATCGCCAGGTTTCTCGAACGACCCGAGAGGATGCCAATGCCGACCAGAAACGTTGTGCTCACGGAGCGACAGAAAGAACTCATTGACGCTCTCGTCAAATCCGGCCGCTACCAGAACGCCAGCGAAGTGCTGCGTGACGGGTTGCGGCTGGTCGAGCAACGCGAGGCGGAAGACGCCGGCAAGCTGAAGGCCCTGCGGGCAGCGGCCCGCCTCGGCGTTGGCGCATTGGACCGAGGCGAATTCAAAGAGTTCAGGAATATCGAGGACCTGCAAGCTTACCTGAATGACCTCGCGGAGAAGGTCATCACCGGAGCAGGCGAATAGAGTCCTAATGGTCGAGCAGAAATGGCGCGTCCGCCTCGGCGCCGCCGCCGAAGTCGACTTTGCGAACATCCTAAAATGGACCACTGAGAATTTTGGCGCGCGACAATCGCGCGTCTATCGGGACACGCTCGTTCGGGCGATTGGCGAACTTGCCGACGGCCCCGATGTTGCAGGCTCCAAGGCCCGAGACGAGATCATGCCGGGTCTTCGCACGCTTCACGTTGCGCGACGTGGTCGCCGCGGAAGCCACTTCCTCATGTACCGGGTCGCGCCAAGGAGCACGATCGAAATCGTCCGCATCCTTCATGACAGGATGGATCTTCAGCGCCACGTTCCATCTACCCCCGACGAGGGCAAATAAAGCGAGGGGCAACTTCCCTGCGGACCTCGCGACTACCGACTTTTACCCCTGATTTGTCCGACGCGTCAAATATTTTCGCAAAAACAGAAGTGCATCTCGCCGGCACCCCGGCTCCTTTGCATGGGGTTGTTTTGCAGATTTTGAGTCGGGCTAGATCGAGAAGCTGGTGCCGCAGCCGCAGGACGCGGTGGCGTTGGGATTGTTGACGCGGAAGGAGGCGCCGATCAGGTCATCGACGAAGTCGACCTCGGAGCCCGCCAGGAACGGTTGCGACGCCGAGTCCACCAGCACGACCGCATTGTCGCGCTCGATGACGAGGTCGTCGTCGGTGCGATCACGCTCGATGTCGAACTTGTACTGGAAGCCGGAGCAGCCGCCGCCCTCGACCGAGATTCGCAGCATTGCGCCCGTGCCTTCGCCCTTGAGGATCTCCCCAATCCGGCGCGCGGCCCGGTCGCTGATGGTCACGGCAGTCGTCATCGTTCCACTCCGATAGTCCCGCGTCATATCCAATTCATTTGGTATCCCGCGTCCGTCATAGTTAAGTGCAAGGGTCCGCAGAATCAAATGGATAGGGACTAAATTCGCCGTGTCCGTCGGAATGGCTGCCCCCCGCGCGCCCTATGCCTGCGATCCCGATCGCAGTCGCGGCCGGCTGGTCGCCGAGCCCCCGAGCCGCACCCGGAGCCCGTTCCGGCGGGATTGCGACCGGGTGATCCATTCCACCGCCTTCCGCCGCCTGAAGTACAAGACCCAGGTGTTCGTGTTCCACGAAGGCGATCATTACCGCACCCGCCTGACCCACTCTCTTGAGGTCGCCCAGATCGCCCGCGCCCTGGCCCGGCAGCTGGGGCTCGACGAGGACCTCACGGAGACGCTGGCGCTCGCGCACGATCTCGGCCATCCGCCGTTCGGTCATGCCGGGGAGCGGGCGCTGGATGCCTGCCTGAAGGATTGTGGCGGCTTCGACCACAACGCCCAGACCTTGCGCGTCGTCACGGCGGTCGAGCACCGCTATCCGGAGTTCGATGGCCTCAACCTGACCTGGGAGTCGCTAGAGGGCATCGTCAAGCACAACGGCCCGCTGACCGATCGCGGCGGCGCGCCGGTCGGACGCTACCGTGAGCACGGCGTTCCCGTCGGCATCGCCGACTATGTCAAGACATACGATCTGGAGCTCTGGAGCTTTGCCTCGCTGGAGGCGCAGGTCGCGGCGATCGCCGACGACATTGCCTATGACGCCCACGACATCGATGACGGCCTGCGGGCAGGGCTGTTTGGGGTCGATGATCTCAAGGCGATCCCGCTGATGGCCGAGATCATCGCCGAGATCGGTGCGCACTATCCGAACCTCGATCAGGACAGGCGCGGCGCCGAGCTGGTCCGCGAGCTGATCTCGCATCTGATCGGCGCCGTCTTCGCCGAGGCCAGGGCCAACCTTGCGGCGGTCCAGCCGCAATCCGCCCAGGACGTGCGCCAGCAGGGCCGCGCGATGATCGCGTTCCCGCCGGCGATGGCGGGCGAGGAGGCCGCCATCAAGACCTTCCTCTATCAGCACATGTACCGTCACAAGCGGGTGATGCGGGTGATGGCGGAGGCGGAACAGATCCTGTTCGACTTGTTCGCGAAATACCAGGTCTCGCCCGGCGAGCTGCCGCCGGAATGGCTGGCCGGGGCGGAGGCTGACGACGAGGCCGACAGGGGCCGCCGGATCGGCAATTTCATTGCCGGAATGACCGACCGTTTCGCCCTGACCGAGCACCAGCGGCTCTTTGACTCGACCCCGGATTTGCGTTAGGCGGCGGCCATGGCCGACACACCCTCATCGCTGCATCTCTTCGCCGACGTGCTCGCGCGCGTGCACGCCGCCTGCCGCGCGCTCGCGGCGGAGGCCAACTGGCCGGAAGGCATCGATTTTTCGCGCGTGGTGGTCGAGCCGCCGCGCGATCCGTCCCATGGCGACATGGCGACCAACGCCGCGATGGTGCTGGCGAAAGAGGCCAAGGCGAAGCCGCGCGATCTCGCCGAGCAGATCGCCGAGCGCCTGCGTGCCGACGCGCTGATCGCCAAGGTCGACGTCGCCGGACCCGGCTTCATCAACCTGACGCTCAAGCCGTCCGCCTGGGCGGAAGCGCTCCGCACCTTGCTGCGCGATGGGGCCAGCTACGGCCGCCTGAGCGGGCGCGGGAAGGTCAATGTCGAATACGTCTCGGCGAACCCGACCGGGCCGATGCATGTCGGCCATTGCCGTGGCGCCGTGTTCGGCGATGCGCTGGCGAGCCTGCTCGATTTCGCCGGCCATGATGTCTGCCGCGAATATTACATCAACGACGCGGGCGCGCAGGTCGACGTGCTCGCACGCTCCGCGTTCCTCAGGTATCGCGAGGCGCTCGGCGAAGATATCGGTCCGATCCCCGACGGCCTCTATCCCGGCGACTATCTCAAGCCGGTCGGCGAGGCGCTGGCGAAGGAGCATGGCGACAAGCTGCGCACCATGAGTGAGGCCGAATGGCTTCCGACCGTGCGCGTAAAGTCGATTGCGATGATGATGGACGAGATCAAGGGCGATCTTGCCGCCCTCAACATCCGCCACGACGTATTCTTCTCCGAGCGCTCGCTGATCGAGAGCGGCAACAACAAGGTCGCCGAGACCATCGATTTTCTGCGCGCCAAGGGCGATATCTACGAGGGCCGCCTGCCGCCGCCGAAGGGCGCGCCGGTCGAGGACTGGGAAGACCGCGAGCAGCTTCTGTTCAGGGCTACGGCTTACGGCGATGACGTTGACCGTCCGCTGATCAAGTCGGACGGCTCCTATACCTATTTTGCGTCCGACATCGCCTACCACAAGAACAAATTCGATCGCGGCTTTGCCGACATGATCGACGTGTGGGGCGCCGACCACGGCGGCTACATCAAGCGCATGCAGGCGGCGGTGAAGGCGGTCACGGCCACCAAGGCCGCGCTCGACGTCAAGATCGTCCAGCTCGTGAAGCTCCTGCGCAACGGCGAGCCGGTCAAAATGTCCAAGCGCGCCGGTGACTTCGTCACCTTGCGCGAGGTGGTGGATGAAGTCGGCCGGGACGCCGTTCGCTTCATGATGCTCTACCGCAAGAACGATGCGGTGCTCGATTTCGACCTCGGCAAGGTGATCGAGCAGTCGCGCGACAACCCGGTGTTTTACGTCCAGTACGGCCACGCCCGCGGCCACTCGATCTTCCGCAATGCAAGGGCGGAGGTGTTTCCAGATCTGCCGGAGACGACCGACGCCCGAATCGCTTGGCTGCAGGACTCGGCGCTGGAACGGCTGTCGGACCCAGTGGAACTCGATTTATTGCGGCGGCTCGCAATTTATCCGCGGACGGTCGAAGCGGCTGCCAGCGCCCACGAGCCGCACCGAATTGCCTTTTATCTCTATGATTTAGCCAGCGAATTTCACGCACTTTGGACGAAGGGGCGCGATCTGCCCTATTTACGCTTCATTATCAATAATGATGCACAGCTTACAAAGGCGCGATTGGCAATGGTCCAGGGCGTCGTCTCGGTTCTGGCATCGGGCCTCGCCATTCTGGGCGTCCATGCCCCGGACGAGATGCGGTAGTTTGGGGCGAACTACTTCAGGGAATTTGAGGGGGCTAACCGGCAGAATGCCGGCTCGCTTACGTAATGCGACTTGGTTGAATGCCTTGTGGGTGAAGGCCGCTGTTCGGGTCGACGACTGGCGAGCTTTCCCGAAGGGGACGCATCATCACGATGGCCGATCGACGATATCAGGACAGACCGTATCCTTCCGATGACTATGGTCGCAGTGGCGATCAGCATGGCAGGGCGGAAAACGATCCCTTGGCCGAACTTGCGCGCCTGATCGGGCAGACTGATCCGTTCGCCGCGCAGCAAGGCCGGCCCGCCGCGAGGCCGCCAGCTCCGCCGGCGCCCGAGCCGTACCAGCCGCCTGAGCAAAGCTACGCGCCGGACAACTACCAGGATCATTACGAGGAGCCGCCACCGCCGCCGGGACCGCCGTCCTGGATGCGGCGTGCCAACGTTCAGCCGCAGCCGGCTGCGGCCGAGCAGCCGCGCTACGCGCCGGCGGCGAACCCTGTGCATCCTTTGCAGCGTTTCGCGGCACAGCAGCCGGCTCCGGAGCCGGACTACCAGGAGCCCCAGGCCTATACTGAGCAGGCCTATCCCGAGCACAACGCTCCGGTCGATCCCTCGCGCTATGACGATGCGCTTTACGGCCAGCTCGAAGCCGGTCAGCAGGATTTCCAGCGCGATCCGTCCTATCCCGACGATCCTTACGCCTATCAGAGCGACTATCCCGAGGATGAGCTCGAGGACGAGGTGCCGCAGAAGAAGCGCGGCGGACTGATGACCGTTGCGGCCATCCTTGCGCTGGCCGTGGTCGGAACCGGGGGCGCCTTCGCCTACAAGACCTACCTTGGAGCTCCCCGCAGCGGCGAACCGCCGATCATCAAGGCGGACAACACGCCGACCAAGGTCGTGCCGGCGCCCGCCGATGGCTCCGCCAAGGTGCCGGATCGCATGGTCACCGGTGACGGCGGCGAAAAAATCGTGCCGCGCGAGGAAGCGCCGATCGACGTCAACGCCAAGTCCGGTGGCCCGCGCGTCGTTTTCCCGCCGCTCAATCCGAATGCTAATCCGCCGCCGGTTGCGAGCGTCTCACCGTCGGCCGTGCCGCCGCCAGTCGCCGCGCCCAATAACGGCACGATGCCCAACAGCGAGCCGCGCCGGATCAGGACGCTTGCGGTGAAGGGCGATCAGACCGACAGCACGCCCGCGCCGGCGGCTGCCGCCGCGGCCAAGCCGGCCGGGGCGCCGAAAGCCGTCGCCGCCGTGCCGGCCGCGCCACGCAATCCGCCGACCTCGGCCAATGCCAGCGCCAACCAGCCGATGTCGCTGGCGCCCCAGGGCGGTGCGCCGGACCCGACTGCGCCGCCGCCGACCCGGATGGCCGCGACCAATCCGACGCAGATCGCCCCGCCTGCTGCTCCCGAAGCGGCAACCGGTGGCAGCTACATGGTATCGGTTTCGTCGCAAGACACTGAGGCTGCCGCGAGAGAGTCGTTCCGCGTGGCACAGGGCAAATATGGGTCCGTACTCGGATCCCGCTCGCCGGTGATCAAGCGGGTGGATCTGGCCGACAACAAGGTGAAGTACCGCGCCATGGTCGGTCCGTACCGGACCCGTCAGGAAGCCGTCCAGTTCTGCACCGAGCTGAAGGCGGCCGGCGGCCAGTGCTTTATCCCGTAGTATTATTGGCCGTTTCCTTGACCCCCTAGCGGGGTACGGTTAATCGGCGACTATGAGCACGCGGGCTTTCATTACCGGCGTATCCGGAACGGAATTGACCGCCGCCGAGCGGGATTTTATCCGTGCGGAACGTCCGTGGGGTTTCATCCTCTTCAAGAGGAATATCGGGACTCCAGTTCAAGTTGCTTCGCTTGTTCAGGAATTGCGCGGCGTCGCTGGTGCCGCGGATGCCCCCGTGCTGATCGACCAGGAGGGTGGACGGGTGCAGCGGCTGGGTCCGCCGCATTGGCCGGTCTATCCGCCGGGCGCCGTGTTCGGAAAGCTCTACGACATTGATTCGGCGCTTGGGCTGACGGCTGCGCGCCTCAGCGCCCGACTGATCGCGGCTGATCTGGCCGATCTCGGGATCACCGTGGACTGCCTGCCGCTCGCCGACGTGCCGGTCGCGGGCGCCGACGCCGTAATCGGCAACCGGGCCTATGGAACCGAGCCGGCCAAGGTTGCGGCGATCGCCCGCGCCGTCACGGACGGGCTGGAGCAGGGCGGCGTGCTCCCGGTCCTCAAGCACATCCCCGGCCATGGCCGGGCGACGGCTGACACCCATTTCCGGCTGCCGACGGTGGACACGCCAGGGGATGAGCTGGAGCGGACCGATTTTGCCGCGTTCAAGCCATTGGCGGACCTGCCGATGGCGATGACCGCACATGTTGTGTTTAGCGCGTTCGACCCCGCCCATCCGGCGACGACATCTGCGACAATGGTTCAGCAGGTGATTCGTGGCGTGATTGGGTTCCAAGGTTTGTTAATGAGTGATGACGTGTCGATGAACGCATTGGCGGGCACCATTACCGAGCGCACGCGTTCGATTTTTGCAGCCGGCTGCGACATCGTCCTGCATTGCAACGGGAATATCGAGGAAATGCACGAGGTCGCCGGCCAAACGCCCGAATTGTCGGGCAAGGCGCTGGAGCGCGCGAACAGGGCGCTGGCCACGCGCAAGGCGCCGCAGCCGTTCGACCGGACGGTGGCGCGGGCTGAACTCGACGCATTGATCGCACAGGCGAACACGGCATCCGCATGACCGCAGAGATCCTATCGTTTGAAACCGGGCGGCCCGCCGAGCTCGCCGAGGGCGAACCGGCGCTGGTCGTCGATGTCGAGGGCTATGAGGGCCCGCTCGATCTGCTGCTCGCGCTGGCGCGGCAGCAGAAGGTCGATCTCGCCAAGATCTCGATTTTGGCGCTCGCCGATCAATATCTCCACTTCATCGAAGCCGCGCGAAAAATCCGGCTCGAGCTTGCGGCCGACTATCTCGTGATGGCGGCCTGGCTTGCCTTCCTGAAATCGCGCCTCTTGCTGCCGGAACCGCCGACTGCGGAAGGTCCGAGCGCAGAGGAGATGGCCACCGCGCTCGCCAATCGCCTGCGCCGGCTCGAGGCCATTCGCGAAGCGGCGAACCGGCTGATGAACAGGCAGCAATTGCTGCGCGACATTTTCCCGCGCGGAGAGCCTGAACAGATCGCCGAGGTCAAGCATCCGAAATACACCGCGACCCTCTACGACCTGCTCACGGCCTACGCCACGCAGCGCCAGTCGCGCGTGCTCGCGAGCGTGCATCTCGCCAAGCGCACGGTGTGGTCACTCGCCGAAGCGCGCGCCTCGCTGGAGCGGCTGGTCGGGGGCCTTACTGAATCGGACGATTGGGGTCGTCTCGACGACTTCCTGATTC
Organism: Bradyrhizobium iriomotense; assembly: GCF_030160715.1. GTDB lineage: Bacteria > Pseudomonadota > Alphaproteobacteria > Rhizobiales > Xanthobacteraceae > Bradyrhizobium > Bradyrhizobium iriomotense. The sequence goes on along the minus strand of NZ_BSOW01000017.1, from coordinate 106,952 downwards.
GCTACGTCGCCGATCCGTCGCAGCGTGCGACGGTGTTCGCCTCGAGCTTTGCTGCCGCGCTCGAACTGGTGCGGGAAGGCCAGCTGGAACTGAACCAGAAAGAGGCGTTCGCCCCGCTCTATTTCCGAAAGGGGCGGCATCAACCGGTGCCAGGGGCGGCTCCCGCGCCTGAAACGCCGGTCGGTTAAGTGCAAGAAGGAGAAGCTGCCATGGCCTTGGCGGAAGTTCGGGTAGAAGAGGTCGAGCCGATGGACAACGAATCCCAGGCACGACCCGAAGAATTGCGGCTTCTCGAAGCGCTGCTGTTTGCGTCGAGCGAGCCGCTGGATACCGCGACCCTTGCCAAGCGCATGCCCGATGGCGTCGACGTGAAGGCTGCGCTCGCGCAGTTGCAGGCCGAATATGCGACGCGCGGCGTGAACCTCGTGCGCGTTGCCAACAAATGGACCTTCCGCACCGCCGGCGATCTCGCCTGGCTGATGACGCGAGAGAGCACCGAGACCCGCCGCCTGTCGCGTGCGGCGATCGAGGTGCTGGCGATCATCGCCTACCACCAGCCGGTGACCCGTGCCGAGATCGAGGAGATCCGCGGCGTCGTGACCTCGAAGGGCACGCTCGACGTGCTGCTCGAAACCGGCTGGATCAAGCCGCGCGGCCGGCGCAAGACGCCGGGCCGTCCGCTCACCTTCGGAACCACCGAGGACTTCCTGTCGCAGTTCACGCTGGAACAGCTCGGCGACCTGCCGGGCCTGGAGGAGCTGAAGGGCACAGGCCTTCTGGATTCGCGTCTGCCGACCGGTTTCAGCGTGCCGACGCCGTCGGACGACCCGGCGCTGCGCGAGGACGAGGATCCGCTCGAGCCTGGCGAGGATCTGGACCTTGCGCTGGCTCCGGCGCCAGAGCCGGAACCGGAGACGCCGGAAGGCGGCGACGAGGGCTGACGGCCCGTCGTTCTACGGACCGCCGCGACCGGTTAACACTAGCAGGATTACGTAGCGCCAACAGCGAATTGGCGCTGCCTTGGTCCTTGTTTTTGACACCTGCGAAGCCTAGGTTTCGGTGAAGATCGGCCGGGTCCCCGGCCATGCGCGTTTGGAGGGTTGCAGGATGGGTTCGCTTAGCATTTGGCACTGGATCTTGGTGATCGCAGTGGTCCTGCTGCTGTTCGGCCGCGGCAAGATTTCGGATCTGATGGGCGACGTGGCGCAGGGCATCAAGGCGTTCAAGAAGGGCATGCAGGACGACGACAAGGTTGCCGACAAGCCCGAGCCCGCCAAGTCCATCGAGCACAATGCCGCGCCGACTGCGGCACGATCCGACGTCGGCAGCAAGGCCGTCTGAGCCAAAGATCGGCAGACGTGTGCGGTCCCGATCCCGTGCGCCGCGGATTGGGCCAATCGTGGCTTGCCTGAACGGAAGACTTCATGTTCGACATCGGGTGGAGTGAACTGGTCCTGATCGCGGTCGTTGCGCTGGTTGCCATCGGCCCGAAGGAGCTCCCCGGTGTGCTGCGCATGGTCGGCCAATGGATGGGCAAGGCCCGCAAGATGGCCGCCGAATTCCAGGGCCAGTTTCAGGAAGCCATGCGCGAGGCCGAGATGGCCGACCTCAAGAAGAGCTTCGATGAGGTCAAGGAAGCCGCCTCCAGCTTCACTGGCAATAATTTGATGACCTCGCTCACGAAGGACGTCAACGAGGCGCTGCGCATCGAGGACATCGACAAGCCGGCGGAGACCGCGGCCACACCCGCGATCGAGCCGCCTGTGGCTTCAACTGAAGCGCCGGCGACTTCAACCGAAGCGCCGGTGATGCCGACGACACCCGAAGCGCCGACGCCCGCGACCTTCGTGGAAGCAGAGGCGCATGCGGCGGCAAATGAACCGCTCGCGATTACCCGCGAGGTTGAGGCGGTTCCTGTGACCCAGGGCACTGTAGTCCAAGACACCGCGCTCCCTGAGGCGATCAAGGACGCCAAAGCGTCATGACCGACGCCGATATCGAGGCCAGCAAGGCGCCGTTGATGGACCATTTGATCGAGCTGCGCTCGCGGCTGATCAAGGCGCTGCTCGGTTTTGGCATCGCGTTCATCTTCTGCTTCTTCTTCGCCAAGCAGATCTACAACGTGCTGGTCTGGCCGTTCGTGTGGGTCGCGGGGCCCGAGAACTCGAAATTCATCTATACGGCGCTGCTGGAATATTTCATCACCCAGCTCAAGCTCGCGCTGTTCGGCGCCGGCTTCATCTCGTTCCCGATCGTCGCCACGCAGATCTACAAGTTCGTGGCGCCCGGCCTCTACAAGCACGAGAAGCAGGCTTTCCTGCCCTATCTGGTCGCGACCCCGTTCTTCTTCGTGCTGGGCGCGGCGCTCGTCTATTTCGTCGTGCTGCCGATGCTGGTCCGCTTCTCGCTCGGCATGCAGCAGGCCGGCAGCGACGAGACCGCGCAGATTCAGCTCCTGCCCAAGGTCGGCGAATATTTGTCGCTGATGATGTCGCTGATCTTCGCCTTCGGCATCGCCTTCCAGCTCCCGGTGATCCTGACGCTGCTCGGCCGCATCGGCATCATCACCTCGAAGATGCTGCGCGAGAAGCGCCGCTATTTCATCGTCATCGCCTTCATCATCGCTGCCGTCCTGACCCCGCCTGACGTGCTGAGCCAGTGCTCGCTCGCCATTCCCTTGCTGGCGCTCTATGAGGGCTCGATCATCGCGGTAGCGATGGTGGAGAAGAAGGCCGCCGCGTCGCAAGCGTCGAGCGGCGGGGCCTCATCGAGTACCAATCCGGCGGAATAGGCGCCTCCGGTGTCATTCCCCGCGAAAGCGGGGAATCCAGTATGCCGCGGCCCTTCCGTATCCCCTCACTGTCTCTGGAATACTGGATCGCCCGCTTTCGCGGGCGATGACAGCTGTGCTAGGGGAAGCGCGCCGATGTAAACTTACAACATTTGACGTTGACTGTTTACACGCTGCCCCAGGACCACAGCCATGCACGATATCAAGACGATCCGCGACAATCCGCAAGCCTTCGACGCCGGCCTCGCCCGGCGTGGGTTGAAGCCGATGTCGGCGGCGCTGCTGGCGATCGACGAGAAGCGGCGGGCGGCGATCCTGGCTTCCGAGCAGGCCCAGGCGCGGCGCAACGCGGCCTCCAAGGAGATCGGCGAGGCCAAGAAGGCGAAGGACGAGGCGCGCGCGGCCAAGCTGATGGCCGAGGTGGCCGAACTCAAGACCACGATGCCGGAGCTTGAAGCGGCCGCGAAGGCCGCCGATGAGGAGCTGGCAAAGGAGCTGTCGGCGATCCCCAACCTGCCGCTTGCCGAAGTGCCTGACGGCGTCGACGAGCACGGCAACGTGCAGCACCACGTGTTCGGCAACAAGCGCAACTACGCGTTCACGCCAAAGCTGCATGACGATCTCGGCCATGCACTCGGCTACATGGACTTCGAGGCTGCGGCAAAGCTCTCCGGCGCGCGCTTCGTCGTGCTGAAGAAGGGGCTCGCGCGGCTGGAGCGTGCGATCGGCCAGTTCATGCTCGACTTGCACACGAACGAGCATGGCTACACCGAGATCAACCCGCCACTCCTGGTGCGCAACGAGGTCATGTTCGGCACCGGGCAATTGCCGAAATTCGAGGACGACCAGTTCTGGGCGATCAAGGGCGAATTGCTCGCTGCGCCCGACAATGAGCGGCTGCGGACCGAGCGCCTCGGCCTCATCCCGACCGCCGAGGTGTCGCTGACCAATCTCGCGCGCGAGTCCATTCTCGACGAGAAGCAACTGCCAATGCGGCTGACGGCGCTGACGCCGTGCTTCCGAGCCGAAGCGGGCGCCGCGGGCCGCGACACGCGCGGCATGATCCGCCAGCACCAGTTCACCAAGGTCGAGTTGGTCTCGATCACGACGCCCGAGACCAGCAAGGACGAGCTGGAGCGGATGCTGTCATGTGCCGAGCAGGTGCTGCAGAAGCTCGGCCTTCATTACCGCGTGATGACGCTGTGTGCAGGAGACATGGGTTTCTCGTCGCAAAAGACCTACGACATCGAGGTCTGGATGCCCGGACAGGGCGAGGGCGGCATGTTCCGCGAGATCTCCAGCTGCTCGGTGTGCGGCGATTTCCAGGCCCGCCGCATGGACGCGCGCTCGCGCGGCCCTGATGGCAAGCCGCGCTTCGTCCATACGCTGAACGGCTCCGGCACCGCGGTCGGCCGCGCGCTGATCGCCGTGATGGAGACCTATCAGCAGGAGGACGGCTCGATCGCCGTGCCGGAGGTGCTGCAACCCTACATGGGCGGGCTGAAGGTGGTCGCGCGCGAGTAGGCGTGGCAAAAACAGCTCAATCACAAGGGTTCGCTGCACGAAGCGCGATCCCTGGGTTGCGGAGATCGGACGGGCGGCTATCCTGACGGCCGTCGGACTTCTCCAGCGACCGTCCATGGCCCTGCACCGCGACATCTTCTGGATCGGCAGACAATGGGCCGTGACCGGATTTGGCATCCAGGCGGTCGACCAGCGGCTGCGCGGCGTGCTCGACGTCGAGATCGCGCGGCTTTGGGACGATGATTTCGTGCAAGGCCGGCGCGCCAAGCCCGGGCTCAATCTCGAGGATTTTGACAAGGCACTGACGCTGGCACGCACGCGCTATCCGCAGGCGCCGGCGGCGCGAACGACGGTGCATGCGGCCATCGAGCTGCCGCTTGCGCTGGCACCCGTTGCGCCGCCACCAAAACCGGTCCCTCCGGTCGTGCTCGCCTTGCGAGCGGAAGGCCGGTTGGCGCGCTTCCTGCCGCAATGGCGCATCCGCCGCTAGAGCGTGATCCGGAAAAGTGTGAAGCGGTTTTCCGAAAAGATCATGCTCAAACAACAACCTAAAGCGCGATGACGATTCATCCCAATCTCATCGCGCTTTAGGCGAGAGGTCGGTCGACAGCCGTCCGTAAGTTCCAAACGACCGGAAACCCCGGCATTTCGCCGGTTTGCCTGATCGGTCATAGCCGGATAAGACCTCCTCACAGCACCCGAGGAAGCGATCTGACGCATGCGAATTCTCTGCACCAATGACGACGGCATCCACGCGCCCGGCCTCAAGGTCGTGGAGGAGATCGCGCGCGCCCTGTCCGACGATGTCTGGGTGGTGGCGCCCGAACTCGACCAGTCCGGCGTCTCGCATTCGCTGTCGCTGAACGATCCCTTGCGCCTGCGCGAGGTCGGCCCGCGGCACTTCGCGGTGAGGGGCACGCCGACCGACTGCGTCATCATGGGCGCGCGTCATATTCTGGGCGCGACGCTGCCCGACGTCGTGCTGTCCGGCGTCAACAAGGGCCGCAACGTCGCCGAGGATGTCGTCTATTCCGGCACCATCGCGGGCGCGCTCGAAGGCACCATTCTCGGCCTGCCGTCATTCGCGCTGTCGCAGGAGTTCAGCGTCGAGACGCGCGAGCGTCCGCCGTGGGACACCGCGCGCAAATTCGGTCCCGACATCGTGCGCAAGGTACTCACGGCCGGCGTGCCGAAGAATACCGTGATCAACGTCAATTTTCCGTCCTGCGCGCCGGAAGAGGTTCTCGGCATTCGCGTGACACGTCAGGGCAAGCGCAATCTCGGCTTCCTCAGGGTCGACGAGCGCCGCGACGGCCGCGGCAATCCCTATTTCTGGATCGGCTTCGAGCGCACCGCGATGATGGATCTGCCAGCGGAAGGCACCGACCTCGCGGCGCTGCGCGAGCGCTACATCTCGGTGACGCCGCTCAGGCTCGACCGCACGGACGAGGCCTTCTCGCAGGCGCTTGGCGAGACGCTGAAATAGAGCGTGTTCGCCGTCGTAAGGGGCCGTCGGCCTGACGCCTTCGCGACCCGTCCAGCAAAAATATCGAAAACAACCCCATGCAAAGGAGTCGGGGCTGCAGTTCGCGTGCTTCGTATTTTACGAAATCATTTGACGCGTCGGGCAAATCACTGGCATTATGCCATCATCGCGGCACGTGGTGGGGCCTAGCCGCCGCGCAGCGCGGACTCGATGGTCTTGCCGAGCGCGTCGAGCTGAAACGGCTTTTGCAGCGCCGGCCGGTCGCGATACTGCTCGGGCAGGCCGGACGAGCCGTAGCCGGTCGCGAAGATGAATGGCCGGCCCTTGGCCTTGATGACGTCCGCGACCGGCGAGATCACCTTGCCGTTGACGTTGACGTCGAGGATGGCGAAATCGAATTCGGTCGACTGGGCAAGCCGCATCGCTTCCGCAATGTCGCCGGCCTCGGCCGCGACCTTGTAGCCAAGCTCTTCGAGCATGTCTGCGACCATCATCCTGATCATGACCTCGTCCTCGACGAGGAAAACAGAACCGCCCGAAGGCCGTGTCGCAGTCATCCGTGAGTCCTTGCCCTTCCCATCAAACGTTCGCAGATAAAACCATGCGACGCAACGAGCGTTTGGACAAACCCCGATCGGGAAATGGCGGCATGGCGAACTCTGCGTAAAGCAGATTCTGTGGTCAGATGCCGTGGCAGAAGATTATCATGGGTTCCTGCGCCGGAACAAGAATCGTGCGGCTGCGACCAAGGTCGCAAACTACCGCCGCAGTTTCGACCCGGCCGAGATGAAAACGCGACGAAAAATTAGCGATGACCACCAATCAGCATCCGCCGGAAAAAATGATGTTTCAGCTCACGCTGCGACGTCGCGGCATCAGTGACCAGGCGGTGCTTCGCACCATGGAGGAGGTGCCGCGCGATCTGTTCGTCGAGGCGGCTGACCGCGAGGACGCCTACCGCGACAGCGCCTTGCCGATCGCCTGCGGACAGACCATCAGCCAGCCCTTCGTCGTTGCCTACATGACCGAGCAGCTTCAGTTGCAGAAGAAGCATCGCGTGCTGGAGATCGGCACGGGCTCCGGTTATCAGGCCGCAGTGCTGTCGCGGCTTGCCGGGAATGTCCTGACCGTCGAGCGCTATCGAAAACTCGCCGATGCGGCGCGCGCCCGGCTAGAGAAGCTCGCCTACCACAATGTGGAGGTGATGTTGGGCGACGGTCTCGATCTGCCCGCCAATATCGGCCCCTTCGACCGCATCATCGTCACCGCCGCGATGGAAGTGATCCCCGACAATCTGATCGCGCGGCTGGAGGTCGGGGGCGTCCTGATCGCGCCGGTCGGCCCGCATCAGGGGGTGCAGACCCTGATCCGCCTGACCCGCACCGAGACGGGGATCGAGCGCAGGGAACTCGTCGATGTCCGCTTCGTCCCGGCGCTGCCTGGCGTGGCCCGCGAGCTGTAGAATTCGGGATCGGCTGTGGTGCCAACACCTTATTGGGAGGGTTAAGCGGTTATTTACTCGGCGCGTGTTTACTTAAAAGACCAGTTCAGTTGCGTACGAGTGAGTAACCATGTCCGCTCTTGCCGAGTTGCTTTACTCGCGCCGCGTGCCGCATGTCGCGGTGCTGGCGCTGATCTCGTTCGGTTTCGCCGGGTGCAGCGCCGATATGTCGTCGCGGCTTTCGCAATCCAACTTCTCCAACCCCTTCGCGTCGCAGGATTCCACCGGGTCGGTGCAGCAGGCCCCGCCGCAGCGCGAGCTGCCGCAATATGCACGGCCGCAGACACAGCCCGGCTCTTATCAGTCCCAGCCGTTACCGCCGCCTGCGGTCGCCGCGCCGCAATCCTATCCCGCCGCAGGAGGCGGGGGTGTAGCCGGAGGCGGGCGTGGCATGGGGTCCTATGCGCCGCCGGCACAGCCGCATCTTGAAACCACCGGCACCGTGCCGCCGCGGTCGGTCGCGGCGGCCCATCCCGCCGGCGGGACCAAGATCATCGTCGGCACCAGCGACACGCTCGACGTGCTCGCCAAGCGCTATCACACTACTCCGCAGGCGATCCTCGCCGCCAACGGCTACAAGGGCCCGCGCACGCTCTCCCCCGGCCAGCAGCTCGTCATTCCGCATCCGGCGGCCACCGCAGCTGCGCCTGCGCCGGCAATGGCTCCGGTTGCCGCAGCGCCGATCGCGGCACCCGCAGCAAAGCCGGTGGCGGCCGTCAGCGCCCCGCCCAGCACCCACTTCATCAATCGTGGCGACACGCTCGCCAGCATCGCGCGCAAGAACCACATTCCAGTGGCTGAGCTCGCGCGCGCCAATGGTCTCGATCCGTCCGCCAAGCTCAAGCTCGGCACCAAGCTGACCGTACCGAACGGCAAGACCGCGGCCGTTGCCGCGCCGGCTGCCCCGGTGGCAGTGGCTTCCGCGCCCGTCGCCGTTGTGCAGCAGCCTGCCGCGGTCGCAACCGTGCCCGCCACCAGGGTTGCGGCCGCTGCCGCACCGATGCAGAGCGCGCGGCTGGCGCAAGCCACCGCCAACGTCGAAGAGAAGCCCGCCGAGACGCCGGCGAAGGCCGCGGACGCCACCGGCGCGCTGCCGACTTTCCGCTGGCCGGTGCGTGGCAAGGTGATCACGAGCTACGGCGCCAAGACCAACGGCAAGAGCAATGACGGCATCAATCTCGCGGTGCCCGAGGGCACGCCGGTCAAGGCGGCTGAAGACGGCGTCGTTGCCTATTCCGGTAACGAGCTGAAAGGCTACGGCAATTTGGTTCTGGTGCGGCACTCCAACGGCTACGTCACCGCATATGCCCATGCGAGTGAGCTGTTGGTGAAGCGCGGCGATAGCATCAAGCGCGGCCAGGTCATTGCCAAGTCGGGGCAATCCGGGGAGGTGGCGTCGCCGCAGCTCCACTTCGAGATCCGTAAAGGATCAAACCCGGTTGACCCGCTCCAATTCCTCAACGGGGCGTGAGGCGCACGCTTCCCGAAGCAGGGCACGCAACCACCACAAACACGCTGTCATCGTCCGCCTTGTGCGCAATTGCGCGCTGGGGCGGACGATCCAGTATTCCAGAGACAGCAGTCGCTCGGCCGAGAAGCTGCCGTGAACCGTGGTGGCGATTAGCACGTAGCAAAATTCGGATTAACAAAAAGTGTGGTGAATGCCGGAAGCAGATCGTGTTCATGCGATTTCGCTCCGGCGGAATGTTCGTGCTTGCTCCTTCTTTTCCGGCAAGCTCTCTGAATCCCGATCCATTCGAAATCGCTGAGTTCGTCGCGTATAATTCGAGGTTCCGGTGTCGGAGCCTCGCGGGGCCGCTAAGAGAAATGAGATCAGGTTCGGCCGGAGTCCTTTTGTGACAGAACGATGAAATTATCGAAAAACAACCCCATGCAAAGTAGCCGATGGCTGCCGGTGCGATGTCCTAGTGTTCTGAATATGCTTCGGTTTCGATGGCGCAGCGGACGTGGCAGGGCTTGCTGGCGACCCAGCGCCATCGTGAATGACCCGACCAGGACCCTTTGATTTAGATCAACCTGGAAGAGTGGCGTTCCGTTTCCGTGGTGGCGCAGGCCAATGATGCGCGGGTCGGGAGATCGGCATGAAGCTGGCTGACGCGAAATCGTCGCCTGATCCCGGACAATCGTTCCAGCATCCAGCAGGTGAGGGGATGCTGTACGTGCCGGGCGGCACGTTTCGCATGGGGTCGGATCGGCACTATCCGGAGGAAGCGCCGGTCCACCGCGTCACCGTGGATGCGTTCTGGATGGATTGCCATCCGGTGACGAACCGGCAATTCAAAGCGTTCGCCAAGGCGACCGGCCACGTCACCGTTGCCGAGATCGCGCCCGATCCAAAGGACTATCCCGGAATGCTCCCGCACATGGTCTATGCGGGTTCGCTGATGTTCTCTCCGCCCGCGCATCCGGTCAATCTCCGGGACTTCAGCCAGTGGTGGACCTTCGCCGAAGGCGCGGACTGGCGGCATCCCTATGGACCCGGGAGCAACATCCGTGGGCTGGATGATCATCCCGTCGTGCATGTGGCCTTCAGCGACGCGCTCGCCTACGCACGATGGGCGGGCAAGGATTTGCCGACCGAGGCGGAATGGGAATTCGCGGCGCGCGGCGGACTGGAGGGCGCCGAGTTCGCTTGGGGAGATGAATTTGCGCCCGAGGGCCGTCACATGGCCAACACCTGGCAGGGCGAATTTCCGCGCCAGAACACCAGGGAGGACGGGTTCGAACGGACATCGCCGGTCACCGCATTTCCGCCGAACGGTTACGGGCTGCACGACATGATCGGCAACGTCTGGGAATGGACGTCAGACTGGTACTCGTCTCGGCATGAAGCCGACGCTGCAAAGGCCTGCTGCATTCCCGAGAATCCGCGCGGCGGCTGTGAAGCCGATAGCTACGACCCAAGAACGACCAACGTCAAGATTCCACGCAAGGTCATCAAAGGCGGCTCGCATTTGTGCGCGCCGAATTACTGCAGACGCTACCGGCCGGCTGCGCGGCATGCGGAGCCGATCGACACATCCACGAACCACCTTGGATTTCGGTGCATCAGGCGAGGTGTCTCTAACGCATCATAATGGGAGAGCGATGCCATGTTGAATTGCAAATTCAATGACAGGCCGCCGTTTGCCGCAATTCCGCCGTGCAAGACATCCGGTTGGCACAAGAGGTCCTGCGCCTCGCTGCTTGGCGCGACGATGTTGATGTCGCTGTCCGGGCCAGCCAGCACGCCGGCGGTGGCGCAGCAACCGCCACAGAAACCCAATATCCTTTTCATTATGGGCGACGACATCGGCCTCTACCAGCCGAGCATCTACCATCGCGGCCTGATGGTCGGCGAGACGCCCAACATCGATCGTATCGGCAATGAAGGTGCGATCTTCACGCATTACTATGCCGAGCAGAGCTGCACCGCAGGTCGCAATGCCTTCTTCACCGGCATGCATCCGCTGCGCACCGGCATGATCCCGCCGCAACTGCCGGGCAGCCCGTCCTATCTGCGGCCCGGTACACCAGCGATCGCCAAGTTCCTGCTCGATCTCGGGTACAACACGGGTGAATTCGGCAAGAACCATCTCGGCGATCACACCGACGCGCTGCCGACCGCGCATGGCTTCCAGGAATACTGGGGCTACCTGTACCATCTCGACGCCATGCAAGGCGTGAGCTTCCCGGACATCAACAAGACCCCCACCCAGCAGACGGTTGCCCCGCCATGCAAGAATACGCCGATCCCCGGCATTCCGGAGGTACCGGGCGCGGTCGATCCGAAAACGGCGGTTTGTCTGACGCCTCCGCGCAATATCCTGTCGTGCAAGTCCGATGGTACATCCAGGACTCAGCAGTGCGTCGACCAGGGCCCGCTGACGCTCGAGCGATCGAAGGGTGTCGACGAGGAAATCTCGGCCAAGGTCATCGACTTCCTCGATCGCAACGATCCGAAGACGACGGGCAAGCCTTTCTTCGTCTGGTACAACCCTGCGCGCATGCACATCACGACGGTGCTGAATGACAAGTACGCGGCCATGGTCGGCGAAGCCGGCGGCAAGGACTGGGGCCTCAACGAGGCCGGCATGAAGCAGCTGGATGACAACATCGGCTATGTGCTGAAGAAGCTCCAGGACATGGGCCAGCTCGACAACACGATCGTCGTGTTCACGACCGACAACGGCGCTGAAACCATCACCTTTCCGGACGGCGGCACCACGCCGTTCAAGGGCGGCAAGCTGAGCACCTGGGAAGGCGGCATGCGTGCTCCGCTGGTGGTTCGCTGGCCGGGTGTCATCAAGCCCGGCACCATCAAGAACGAAATCTTCGCGGCACTCGACTGGCTGCCGACGTTTGTTAACATCGCGGGCGGCGCAAAGGGAGACGAGTTGAAGAAGCGCATCGAGGCCGGCCAATATCCCGGCATCGTGAAGACGACGCTCGATGGCGTCGATCAGACCGAATACCTTTCCGGGCGTTCAGAAAAGTCGGCGCGCGATACCTTCTTCTACTATTCGGGCAAGGATCCGTCGGCGGTCCGCTACAAGAACTGGAAGATCTACTTCACGATGGTGTCCGACGCGCCGCAGGGCTTTATTGCCGGAGCGCTTCCCTATCACTGGGCCCAAGTCGTCAATATCAAGCGAGACCCGTTCGAGACCTCCATTGGTGCACAGTACAAGACACTCATGGGCCTTGGCGGCGTAATCGGCTCCCCTTCGACAGCCTACGTGTATGACTGGAACATGCTGCCCATCGGCCAGGCGCTCTGGCTGAAGGAGCTCGAGAGCTATATTGCGTACCCGCCGCTCCAGGACCCGGCGAGCTACAACCTCGAGCAGGTGCTGCAACAGGTCAAGCAGGCCAAAGTTGCCGGTCGCAGCGACTAATGGATCAGTATGAATTGGCGGGCGCCCGACATAGGGCGCTCGCCAATCCACTGCGCTCAGAATCCAACTCCTCACCAAGCAGCATGCCGGCAAGCGCGCTACGAACAGCAGCGATGCACCAGCCTCGCACGCACCTTCAATGTTGACGGGTAGGGACCGCACAATCGAAACGGATCGACATCGACAATGAAACAGATCATGCGAGTTCCACGCCTTGACCGTCGCGCACTGCTCTCGTCGCTGGCGATGCTTCCGCTTCTATCTGCCGCTCTGCGTTCCACGTCCGCCATGGCCCAGACGCAAACCGGTCCTCTGCCATCTTGGAATGAGGGCCCGGCGAAAGCGTCGATCATCGACTTCGTCGCACGGGTCACAGAGAGTCGCAAATCGCTGTTCATTCCGATCTTCTTTGTCGTTACCGGATTCCTGATCAACCCGGTCAGCTTTGTCTACGGGATTTTCGACAACTTCTTGCTCGTTGCCAGCATCATCGGTGCCCTGCTCGTCGGCAAGTGGATAGCCGCCTGGGTGGTGGGTCGCGCGTTTGGCTACAACCGCAATGAACAGCTTACGATCTGGTCGCTCACGCTGCCGCACGTTGCCGCCACGCTCGCCGCGACTCTGGTCGCGCATGAAACGCTCGGTGCAGCCGGTCAACGGCTGCTCGACGATCGAATGCTCAATGTCGTGCTTGTGCTTGTGTTCGCAACATCAGTCCTTGGCCCGGTGTTGACTGAACGGTTTGCATCTCGTCTGACGACTGGCACCCGAGCTGAACTCGATCGTTGATCGGGTCCGCACCAAATGTAGCGTTGGCTGGTTTGATTGCGCAATCCTGCGCATCCGCGGAAGACGATGTCGTCGCTCGGCTTGCCGTCTTCGCTAGCGCTACGCCGGCCCAACACCGAAAGTCCGGCTAAGCCTTTGGCGGAGCCGGGACCGGGCGACGCAGTACGTCGCGGCGGTTGTGCTGAATCTCGATGTCTCTGGAATACTGGATTGCCCGCTTTCGCGGGCAATGACAGTTGTGGGTGTGGCGAGAACCCTCGCTAATTCGCCGTCAGCTTCACACCCAACCGTCCCGCGAGCTCCTGCACGAACTGCCAGGCGACGCGGCCGGAGCGTGAGCCGCGGGTGGTCGACCATTCCAGCGCCTCGCGCTCCAGCGCCTCGTCATCGACCTTGATGCCGAAATGGCCGCAATAGCCGCGCACCATCGCCAGGTATTCGTCCTGGCTGCAGCGGTGGAAGCCGAGCCACAGGCCGAAGCGGTCCGACAGCGAGACCTTCTCCTCGACCGCTTCGCCCGGATTGATCGCGGTCGAGCGCTCGTTCTCGATCATGTCGCGCGCCAGCAAATGACGGCGGTTGGAGGTGGCGTAGAGGATGACGTTGTCCGGCCGGCCCTCGATGCCGCCTTCGAGCACGGCTTTGAGCGATTTATAGGACGCGTCATTGCCGTCGAAGGAGAGGTCGTCGCAGAACACGATGAAGCGGAAGGACGAGCCGCGCAATTGCTCCATCAGCGCGGGCAGCGTCTCGATGTCCTCGCGATGAATCTCGATCAGCTTCAGCTTGTCGGCGGCTTTCCGGTCCGCATTGATGCTGGCATGCGCCGCTTTCACCAGCGACGACTTGCCCATGCCGCGCGCGCCCCAGAGCAGGGCATTGTTGGCGGGAAGCGCGTTGGCGAACCGCTCGGTGTTCTCGATCAGGATGTCGCGCATCCGGTCGATGCCCTTGAGCAGGAAGAGGTCGACGCGGCTGACCCGCGGCACCGCCGAGAGGCGGCCGTCCGGGTGCCAGACGTAGGCGTCGGCGCGCTCGAACGAGGTGGGCGCGGCGGACGCCGGTGCCTGGGTCGCAAGGTGCGCGGCAATGGTCTCCAGCGCACGCACGATGCGCTCTTGCGCGAGGTCGGCGGTTTCAGCCGTGGGTCGTTTTGCCGCGAGGTTGGCGGGCTTTCGGGCAGGGGTCTTGGTGGCCTTCCCGGCGGCGGTTTTGCTTGGTTTTTTGGGCATGTCCGAAGTTCCTGAGAATGCAGCCTTATCGGGCCTGAGCGCCGCCCGCAAGGTGGGCCAAATCATCGGTCTGGCAGCGTTGCAATTGGGGCCGCTGCCGCTATAGTCCGCGCGAAATTTGACCGACCCGGCTGCCCCAAGGGGCGATGCCGGCCTTCTCCCGTTCACGAGGATCGTCCGAATGTTCATTACCCCTGCGTATGCCCAGGCCGCGGGCGCCGGCGACACCAACAGCATGTTGATGTCGCTGCTGCCGTTCGCCCTGATCTTCGTGATCATGTACTTCCTGATTCTGCGGCCGCAGCAGAAGAAGGTGAAGGACCATGCCGACCTCGTGAAGAACATCCGTCGCGGCGACACGGTCGTGACCTCGGGCGGCCTCGTCGGCAAGGTCACCAAGGTCGTCGACGACGACCAGATCGAGTTCGAGATTTCCGACGGCGTGCGGGTGCGGCAGATGCGCCAGATGATCTCCGGCGTGCGCGCCAAGGGCGAGCCGGCCAAGGACAGCGCCAAGGACGACTCGGCGAGCTGATCCTCGCACGAGCCTCGTATTCTCCTGATCTGACAGGTTAGTCGATGTTGTATTTCACGCGGTGGAGGGCGCTGGGGATCATCCTGACGGCGCTGATCGTGTGCCTCTGCGCGGTCCCGAACTTCTTCCCCGAAGCGCAGGTCAAAACCTGGCCCGCCTGGGCGCAGCGCCGCCTGGTGCTCGGCCTCGACCTTCAGGGCGGTTCCTATCTGCTGCTCGAGGTGGACTCCAACTACGTCAAGAAGGAGAAGCTCGACCAGATCCGCGACGACGTCCGCCGCGTGCTGCGTGAGGCCAAGATCGGCTACACCGGGCTGTCGTCGAAGGGCGATGCGGTCGAGGTCCGCGTCAAGGACACCGACCTTCAGAACGCGCTGGCCAAGCTGCGCGACCTCTCGCAGCCGCTCGGCGGACTGCTCGGCTCCAACGGCCAGCGTAGCCTGGAGGTCAGCGATGCCGGCGGCGGGCTGATTCGACTGACCGTGCCGCAGGCCGCGATCACCGAGCGCGTGCGCCAGACCATCGAGCAGTCGATCCAGATCGTCGAACGCCGCGTCAACCAGCTCGGCACCGTCGAGCCGGTGATCCAGCGGCAAGGCACCGACCGCATCCTGGTCCAGGTGCCGGGCCTGCAAGATCCGACCCGCCTGAAGGAGCTGCTCGGCAAGACCGCGAAGATGGAATTCCGCATGGTCGACGCCTCGGTGCCGCCCGACCAGGCGCAGAAGGGCAGCCTGCCGCCCGAATCCGAGCTCCTGATGAGCGCAAGCTCTCCCAAGGTGCCCTATGTCGTGAAGAAGCAGGTGCTGGTCTCCGGCGGCGACCTGACGGACGCGCAGCCGGGCTTCGACCAACGCACCGGCGAGCCGATCGTCAGCTTCAAGTTCAATACGTCGGGTGCGCGCAAATTTGCACAGGCCACGCAGGAGAATGTCGGCCTGCCGTTCGCGATCGTGCTCGACAATGAGGTGATCTCGGCGCCGGTCATCCGCGAGCCGATCACCGGCGGCCAGGGCCAGATCTCCGGCAGCTTCACGGTGCAGTCGGCGAACGACCTTGCGATCCTCTTGCGCGCCGGCGCGCTGCCGGCGCCCTTGACGGTGATCGAGGAGCGCACGGTCGGCCCGGGTCTTGGCCAGGACTCGATCGAGAAGGGTGAGCTTGCGGCCTATGTCGGCTCGATCATGGTCATCGTCTTCATGCTGCTCACCTACCGGCTGTTCGGCGTGTTCGCCAACATCGCGGTGGCCATCAACGTCGCGATGATCTTCGGCCTGTTGTCGCTGCTCAACGCCACGCTGACGCTCCCCGGCATCGCCGGCATCGTGCTCACCGTCGGTATCGCGGTCGACTCCAACGTGCTGATCTACGAGCGCATCCGCGAGGAATTGCGCGGCGGCCGCAATGCGATTTCGGCGATCGACGCCGGCTTCAAGCGGGCGCTTGCGACCATCCTCGATTCCAACATTACGACCTTCATTGCTGCTGCCGTGCTGTTCTACATCGGCACCGGTCCGGTGCGCGGCTTCGCCGTGACGCTCGGCATCGGCATTATTACCACGGTGTTCACCGCCTTTACGCTGACCCGGCTGATCGTGGCCTGGTGGGTGCGGTGGAAGCGGCCGCAGAGCGTGCCGATCTAGGAGCCTGATTGTGACTCACACCGTTCTCATCGGGCTTGGCGTCCTCATTGCCATCCTCACCGTCGTTGCGGCCCTTGGCCTGCTGCCGTCGCTGCGCATCGTCCCCGACAATACGCATTTCGACTTCACGCGCTTCCGCCGCATCAGCTTCCCGATCTCGGCCGCGCTGTCGATCGTCGCGATCACGCTGTTCTTCACCCACGGCCTGAATTTCGGCATCGACTTCCGCGGCGGCACGCTTCTGGAAGTGCAGGCCAAGTCCGGCACCGCCGACATCGCGGCGATGCGCACCTCGCTCGACGCCCTGGGGCTGGGCGAAGTCCAGTTGCAGCAGTTCGGCGGCCCCGAGAACGTCCTGATCCGCGTTGCGGAGCAGCCGGGCGGCGACGCCGCCCAGCAGGAAGCCGTGCAGAAGGTGCGCGGCGCGCTCGGTGACACCGTCGAGTACCGCCGCGTCGAAGTGGTCGGCCCCCGCGTCTCCGGCGAGTTGCTTGCCTACGGCATGATCGGCCTGATGCTCGCGATCGTCGCCATCCTGATCTATCTCTGGTTCCGCTTCGAATGGCAGTTCGCGCTTGGCGCCATGATCGCCAACGTGCACGACATCGTGCTGACCATCGGCTTCATGTCGATCAGCCAGGTCGATTTCGACCTGACCAGCATCGCGGCGCTTTTGACAATTCTCGGCTATTCGCTGAACGACACCGTCGTCATCTACGACCGTATCCGCGAAATGCTCCGGCGCTACAAGAAGATGCCGATGCCGCAGCTGCTCAACGAGTCCATCAACTCGACGCTGTCGCGCTCGATCATCACCCACTTCACCGTGACGTTGGCGCTGCTGGCGCTGCTCCTCTTCGGCGGTCATGCCATCCACAGCTTCACCGCGGTGATGATGTTCGGCGTGGTGCTGGTCGGCACCTATACGTCAATCTTCATCGCGGCGCCGATCCTGATCTATCTCGGCGTCGGCGAGCATCGCGAAGATGCGGTCGAAACGGCTACGCCGGCGAAGAAAAATCGGCCATGATCCGAACCGCGCGCCCTCGCAAGAGTTTGCGAGGGCAGTAGCCCAATTCGGACAAGTCCCATGGCCGGCGATCCCAACGCTCCCCATTTCCCGCGCTCGGCGCCGATCGACGCCTATGGCAAGGGCGGCTTCGCCTTTGCCGGCATGTCGCATCGCGGCTCGTTGCTGTGCCTGCCCGATGCGATCTGGGCCTGGGACGTGACCGACCCCGCCAAGATCGACCGCTATTCGCTGGAGCGGGTCTTTGCCGCAGCCAACAGCATCGACACCCTTCTGGTCGGCACCGGAAGCGGGGTCTGGCTGCCGCCGCCGGAGCTGCGCCAAGCGCTGAAGGCGGTGAAGGTGGTGCTGGACACGATGCAGACTGGGCCGGCCGTGCGCACCTACAACATCATGATCGGCGAGCGGCGGCGGGTCGCGGCGGCCCTGATCGCGGTGCCATGAGCGGCGGCGCGCGAGCGACTGACGCTGCTGCCTTCTGCGCCGATCTCGTGCGCACCCACGATTTCGCGCGCTACGCCGCGACCCTGTTCGTGCCCGCCAATGAGCGCCGCGCGCTGCTCGCGCTCTATGCTTTCAATGCCGAGATCGTCCGCGTCCGCGATCAGGTGACACAGCCTCTTCCGGGCGAAATCCGCCTGCAATGGTGGACCGACATGCTGGCCGGCCATGTCCATGGCAGCGCCGAGGGCAATCCGGTTGCCGCCGAGCTCCTAACCGCGATTCACGATTACGAGTTGCCGGCCGAGCCATTGTCGCGGCTCATCGAGGAGCACCAGTTCGACCTCTACAATGACCCGATGCCGACCATGGCGGCGCTGGAGGGGTATCTGACCGAAACGTGCGCGGCGCTGTTGTCACTTGCCGCGCGGATCTGCGCGCACCCGTCGGAGGCCATCGATCATCTCGCCCGTCACGCCGGCCTTGCCCAGGGCATGGTGCAGGTGATCGGCAGCCTGCCGCGCGATGCCGCGCATCGCCAGCTCTTCGTGCCGCAGCAACTTCTGGAAGGCCATGGCAGCACCATCGATGAGGTGTTTGCGGCCAAGGAGACGCCGGCGCTACGCGCGGCGCTGGATGAGCTCGCGGGCGAGGCGCGACAGCATATCGCGACCGCGACCTCGCTGCTGGTGGAGATACCGCCGCAGGCCAGGCTGGCGTTCCTGCCGCTCGCAGCCGCGCGCCGCGATCTGGCGCGCCTGTCCCGCGCGGATCGCAATCCCTTCCTGCCGCAACCGCCTTCGCGGCTAGGAACCCTGTGGACGCTCTGGCGCGCGTCGCGGTCGCGGCAATTTACCAAATAGCGGCTCCCGTATCGCGGTTGCAGGCCAAATGACCTATATTGACCTATGGCCGAAGCACTCCAAACCACCTCGCACGATACGCCGGATCCCGCGGTCGACTTGAGCGGTCTTCCGGTCACGCTCGCCGACCTGCGCGCTGCCGCGGACGTGGTCCGCGGCGCCATCGTCGAGACGCCCTGCAATTACAGTCGGACGCTGAGCGCGATCTGCGGCTGCGATCTCTGGCTCAAGTTCGAAAATCTCCAGTTCACCTCCTCGTTCAAGGAGCGCGGCGCCCTCAATCGTTTGACCGCGCTCTCAGTGGAGGAGCGGCAGCGCGGCGTCGTCGCGATGTCGGCCGGCAACCACGCGCAGGGCGTCGCCTATCACGCCAAGCGCCTCGGCATTCCCGCGACCATCGTGATGCCGGTCGGCACGCCGATGGTGAAGATCGAAAACACCAGGCATCACGGCGCCGAGGTGATCGTCACCGGGGCGACCCTGGAAGAGGCCGCCGCGTTCGCACGCACGCACGGCGAAGCGCGCGGCATGATCTTCGTCCATCCCTATGACGATCCGCTCGTCATCGCCGGGCAGGGCACGGTCGGGCTCGAGATGCTCAAGGCGGTGCCGGAGCTCGATACGCTGGTCGTCCCGATCGGCGGCGGCGGCTTGATCAGCGGCATCGCGATTGCGGCGAAAGCGCTCAAGCCTGGCTTGCGAATTCTCGGCGTCGAGGCCTGGCTCTATCCCTCGATGTACAATGCCATCCATGACGGCAACCTGCCCGCGCGCGGCGACACGCTCGCCGAAGGCATTGCGGTGAAGTCGCCGGGCAAGATCACGACCGAGATCGTCCGCCGCCTCGTCGACGACATTGCGCTGGTGAACGAGGCCGAGCTCGAACGCGCGGTGGCGACCATGATCTCGATCGAGAAGACCGTGGTGGAGGGCGCGGGCGCCGCGGGACTCGCGGCAATCATGAGCGATCCCTCGCGCTTTGCCGGCCAGAAGGTCGGCCTTGTCCTGAGCGGCGGCAATATCGACACGCGGCTGATCGCCTCGGTGCTGACCCGCGAGCTCGCGCGCGAGGGACGCTTGACGCAATTGTCGCTCGATATCCCCGATAGGCCGGGCCAGCTCGCCGCCGTAGCGGCGCTGCTGGCGGAAGCCGGCGCCAACATCATCGAGGTCTCGCACCAGCGGACATTTTCGGACCTGCCGGCCAAGGCGACGCTGCTTCAGCTCGTCATCGAGACGCGCGATGCCGCGCATCTCGACGAGGTCATGGCGAAGCTCGGCGCATCCGGCTTGAGTGCCCGCTGCACGTGAGCCGTAGCTAAAGCGCGATGAGATTGGGATGAATCGTTATCGCGCTTTACCTTGTTGTTTGAGCATGATCTCCGCGCAAACGCGTTCCGCGTTTGTCGCGAGGGAAAACCGCTTCACACTTTTCCGGATCATGCTCTAGCTCGACGGCAAGTCCGCTTCGAAATTGAAGCGGTCGCGCAGGTTCTTGCGCTGATCCAGGATGTCCTTCAGGAACGCGCGATCCTGGTCGCTCTTCATCATCGGCTCGATCAAATCAAGCTGGTTCATCGCCACGAGCTGTAGGATTTCGGTCCGTGGCTTGCCGCTGGCATCGCGCGGCAGCGCATGCACCACCTGGATGTGCTCGGGGGGCTTCGGCCCGTTCGCGGCTGCGAGGTCATTGCGAAGCCGATCCTCGAGCGCGGCTTCCTCCGCCTCGACGAAGGCGTAAAGCCCGACGCCGGAACGGCGGTCGGCGAAGGCGACGATGGCGGTGTCACGCACCGCCGGATTCTTGCGGATCAGGTCAACGAGCACGGGCGCGTCGTTGACGAGCCTGCGGCCACCGCCCTCGCGATCGGTGAAATTGAAGAGGCCGCGGGTGATCGCGCGATAGACCTTCTTGCCGGTGGCGAGCCAAAGGCTTGCTGCAAAGGATTTCTTCGCGAGGATCTTGCGCTCCCTGGGCGTCAGCGCCTCGGGCGCATAGGAGCGCTTGTGCTTCAGCAGATGTCGAAGGTCCTCGTACGCGAGAATGCGATAGAGCCGGCCGCGACGCCCAAAGCAGGCGGCAAGCTGGAAGTCGGTCACATAAGCGCGGCCGTCGCGGCCGACCAGCCAGTTCTGCTCCTTCGCAAGGTCGTTGTGGCAGATGCCGGCGTGGCGCAGCCGGCGCAACGCGTCCTTCGCGGAACGGAAATAGGCGACATTGCCGTGCGGCTTGGCCAGATGCAGCGCGACGCCGTCGACGAAGCCGCGGACCAGCGCCCGGCGGCCGGTCCAGAGCAGCTCAGGACCGACGTTCAGGCCCTTGGCCAGCGCCAGCGCATGTTTCTCGCGCGCGAACAGATGGCGCGCCAGCACGAACGACCACCACGGCACCTCGTCGAGGCGGCGCAGCACCGCATCGATCTCGCCACGCTCACTCTTGAAACGGCCGCGCTCGACGGTCGAGAACACGTCGCGCTTCAGGAGCACGCCCTCGGTCCAGCGCGCCGCGAGCACCGCGGCGTCTTCTTTGGGTAGGCTCATGACAGGCTCACGCCGCTGCGGCGATGTTTTGGTGATCGGCGATCCAGCGATCGAGATCGGCCAGCGCACGGGCGCTCAGCGCCTGCTTCTTGGCGACCGTCTTCTCGTTGCCGCGCAGCCGCGTGCCGTCCGGCTTTTTGGTCGGCAGGGTCGCGAGCGGCGGGAACAGGCCGAAATTGATGTTCATCGGCTGGAACGAGCGCGTGCCCGGCTCGATGGTCTCGATATGGCCGCCGGTGATGTGGCCGAGCAGCGATCCCAATGCGGTCGTCGCCGGCGGGCTGGTGAGTTGCTCGCCACGCGCGTCTGCCGCTGCATAGAGGCCGGCGATCAGGCCGACGCTGGCCGATTCCACATAGCCCTCGCAGCCCGTCATCTGGCCGGCAAAGCGCAGCCGCGGCTGCGCGCGCAGGCGGAGCTGGCCGTCGAGCAGCTTTGGCGAGTTGAGGAAGGTGTTGCGATGCAGGCCGCCGAGGCGGGCGAATTCGGCGTTCTGAAGGCCCGGAATGCTTCGGAAGATGCGCTGCTGCTCGCCGTACTTCAGTTTCGTCTGGAAGCCGACGATGTTGTAGAGCGTGCCGAGCTTGTTGTCCTGGCGGAGCTGAACGATCGCGTACGGCTTGGTCGTCGGATCGTTCGGATTGGTCAGCCCGACCGGCTTCATCGGGCCATGACGCAACGTCTCGGGCCCGCGCTCGGCCATCACCTCGATCGGCAGGCAGCCGTCGAAATAGGGTGTGTTGGTCTCCCACTCCTTGAACTCGGTCTTCTCGCCGGCAATCAGCGCGGCGACGAAGCCGTCATATTGCTCCCTGGTCATCGGGCAGTTGATGTAGTCGGCGCCGTTGCCGCCGGGGCCGACCTTGTCGTAGCGCGACTGGAACCATGCGACCGACATGTCGATGGAATCGCGGTGCACGATCGGCGCGATGGCATCGAAGAAGGCGAGTGCGTTTTCATCCGTCAGCTCGCGGATCGCGTCCGCCAACGGGGCGGAGGTGAGGGGGCCGGTCGCGACGATCACATTGTCCCAGTCGGCCGGCGGCAGGCCGGCGACCTCGCCGCGGGCGATCTCGATCAGGGGGTGCTCGTTCAGCGCCTTGGTCACGGCGGCGGAAAAGCCCTCGCGATCGACGGCGAGCGCGCCGCCTGCGGGCACCTGGTTGGCATCCGCTGCGCGCATGATCAGCGAGCCGAGGCGGCGCATTTCGGCGTGCAGGAGGCCTACGGCGTTGTTGGCGGCATCGTCGGAGCGGAACGAATTCGAGCAGACGAGCTCGGCGAGCCCGTCGGTGCGATGGGCCTCGGTCATGCGGCTCGGCCGCATCTCGTGCAGCACCACGGCGACGCCTGATTTGGCGACCTGCCAGGCGGCTTCGGAGCCGGCGAGGCCCGCGCCGATGATGTGAACGGTCTTGGAGGTAAGTATCTTGGAGTGCGATCCTGTCATGGGCGCGACAGGTAGCGCTTTTCAGTGTCGAGTGGAATCACCGTGATGGCGTTTCTCACCCCAGAAACGACAACGCCCGCACGAGGCGGGCGCTATCGGTTGGTCCGGTCCGGGAAGGGCCAATCAGCCCTTGTAGGCGCCGGCGGCAACGCGCGGAATGTCGGAACGGTCGAGGCCGATGTCGGCCAGTTCGCGATCGCTGAGCTGCGAGAGTTCAGCAACATTGCGCTGATAGTCCCGGAACGCGTGGATCATACGGATAATCGAGAGCAGCATGGTAGTCTCCTGTAGTTCGATTCAGCCCTTGACCTGAGCGTCATCGTTGAAATGAATATAGGTCGGACTGCTGCATTGCGGAAGTTCCGATGTTGCGATGCAGCTAAGCGAAGAGCGCATAGCGCAAGTAAGGAACGATTAACGGGTTGGCGGTCCTGCCCAAGCGCCAGGTCCGGCGCACCCAAAGGTGCAATAAAGTCCCGTGAAATCACGGATTTATAGCATCTTATGTCAGTTCCATCCGCGACAAAAATATGTCGCAATAGGTCCGTCGCAAGCCGCCAGGCGGAATTCGTACCCTATTCCTCCTATGCGCGAATCGCATGCAATATGATTCATTAGAACTGAGCGATAATTCACTGTTTTGTCATCTGAAGCAGCGGGCTGCTGTCGAGCTGCGGTGAGTCAGGACTGCTCAGTCGCTTCGACCCGGAACTGACATCGATTCTCGCTTGGACTTGGTCGCTCGGCACAATCTCGGTCTGTGCAAATCCCGACCATGTCTCCAATCATCTTCGCTGCGGTGCACACACGCCGAGCGTGCAAGAGCTAAGTTACAAAACTGTAATGAAAATCAGAAATTTCGCATGAGGGCTCTGCGCGCCGCGCAACATCACGCAATTCTCGCGGGGAATTCATTCTCGAAACTTGCGGCAGTCGAGGAACAATCTCGCCCGCAGATTCCGGCAATGATGTCGGGCTGCGCAACAATAAGAGAAGGAAGGTAACCATGAAAACGTTACTAGGGGTCATCGCAATCGCCGCCGTCGCACTCGCCGTCGCTCCGGCACAGGCTGCCAAGAAGATGGGTGGATGCAGCTCGACCAATCTCGAGCAGACCGAGACCGCGGTCGAGAACATGCAGGACGGTGACGGCAAGTTCACCGCGCAGAAGGAGATCGCGGCGGCTCAGGACGCGCTTTTGAACGGCAAGATGGGTGTGTGCGGCGCGCACCTCAACAAGGCGATGCACGCCACCATGGGCAAGTAAACGCCAGGGAACCAAGGAGGGCCGGTCGCGACGCGATCGGCCCCTTATCTTTTGAAACTGGCGATGAGATTGGGATGAATCGTCATCGCGCGTTCCGCGTTTGTCGCGAGGGAAAACCGCTTCACACTTTTCCGGATCATGCTCTAAGGAGCGCGCGCGAGCTGGGTCGCGAAAGAGGCGACCGTCTTGGCGTAGACCTCGCTCTTGTTCCATTGCTGGAGCACCGCGAAGTTGGGGCCGCCGGGCTCCCAATCCTTGCCGCGCTGCCAGCCGTAATTCGCAAGATAATTGGCGGTCGAGGCGAGCACGTCGGGCGCGCTGTGCAGCAGATCGCGACGGCCGTTGCCGTCGAAGTCGACGGCATATTTCATCCAGGATGATGGCATGAACTGGGTCTGGCCGAGCTCGCCCGCCCAGGCACCGCGCATCTCGTTCGGCGCGAGATCGCCGCGCTGAACGATGCGCAGCGCGTCCATCAGCTCGCCGCGAAACTGCTCGGCGCGCCGGCAGTCATAGGCGAGCGTCGCGAGCGAGCGCAGCGTCGGAAACTTGCCGATATTGACGCCGAAATCGGTCTCCAGCCCCCAGATCGCGACCAGCACCTCGCCGGGCACCCCGTAGGTCTGCTCGATCCGCGACAGCACCGAGCCGTACTGCTTCATCATGTTGGAGCCGCGCTGCATGCGCGGCGGCACCATGCGGCCGGAGAACTCCTCGAAACTCTGGCTGAAGACTTTTTGCGAACGGTCGCGCGACAGCACGCTTTGATCGAGCGTGACGCCGGCAAGGCCGGCCGTGATCGCCTGCTGCGAGATGCCCTTGGCGGCGGCTTCGGTCTTGAAGTCGGCAATCCAGGCATCGAAATTTCCGGAACCGCAGGCGACTGCGGCGAGCGCGGGCCCGGCTGAGGCAATCGAGGCGGTGAGGGCGAAGGCTGCGAGGGCGAGACGAGAAATCGTCGGGGTCATTCGAACAAATCGATTCCATGAAGTGGCATGACCGGCGGCGCGGAATGTCGGTTCCAACCGCGGCTAAAACAAGGCCCATGGGTCGATCATGGGCCGGTGGCGTCTGCTCACGCACGAGCAGGGTTAAGGGAATGATATTGGGCGAGTCCGCAAGCGATCAACCGGCGGACTCGCAGCAACGTGATTTCGTTTCACTCCGACCGATTCCGCCAGGGGAACAGGTTGGCGGGAAAATCGGCAGCCGGCTTGCGCGGGCGCGGCGGCGGAGCGTCATGCCGTGCATTGGGATCGGACACGATCACCTTGCGATAGAGATGCCAGGTGGCGTGGCCAAGCAAGGGGATGACCACGGCGAGGCCGAGGAACGCGGGGATGGTTCCGAGCGCCAGCAGCGCTGCGACGATCACGCCCCAGGCCGCCATCGGCACCGGGTTCTTCGCCACGGCGCGCAGCGAGGTCACCATGGCTTCGCCGGCGCTAGCGTGCCGATCGAGCATCAACGGGAACGAGATGACGCTGATGCAGAGCGCGGCGAGCGCGAACAGGAAGCCGACGCCGCAGCCGACCACGATCAGCCACCAGCCTTGCGGCGTCGTCAGCACGCGCTTGAGGAAGTCGGAAATGCCGGTGACGCCTTCATAGCCGAACGCCGCCACATAGATCGCCTGCGCGGTCGCGACCCAGGTCACGAACAGCGCGAGCAAGAGCGTGCCGAGCCCGAGCATGGCGCCGAAGGAGGGCGAGCGTAGCACGTCCATGGCATCCCAGGCGCTGGCCTCCTCGCCGCGCTCGCGGCGGCTGCTGAGTTCATAAAGGCCGAGCGCAGCAAACGGGCCGATCAAGGCGAAGCCGGCCGCCAGTGGGAACAGCAGCGGGATCACCGAATAGCCCATCGCCACGCGCGCGAGCACGAGGCCGAGCACCGGATAAATGACGCAGAGGATGACGGCGTGGCTCGGCACCGCCTTGAAATCCTCCCAGCCGCGCTTGAGCGCGTCGTGCAGATCGGACAGTTGGATGGTTCGGATGACCGGTCCAGCCGCATCAGCAGGCTGGGCCATACTGGGGACATTGCCCTGGTAGAGTGTCGCCATGGTCGCTTGCTCCCTTGCCGCGCGACCGAATGCCGCGCCGGCAAACGGCGCACGCGGCCGCTATTTTCTCGAACAATCGCGATTCCACACCAGACTCGGAAGACCAGCGGGTCGCGAGCCGAAGTGGAAGCGTACTCCCATTCACAGGGGCTGTCCCTCACGCCTGGGTGAAATTCGATGTCGCAGTGCAACCGCGAATATGTCATTCGGTCGTCATTTCGCCGCAGATAAGCTGATGCTGTGGCATGCTCCGCTCAGGCAGCGGACGCGACACAGAAACTTGGTCTATAGGTTGGCACCTGAGGCCCTTCCAACGGATCCTTCTTTGGGGAAGCAGACATGAGCATCTTTGGTAAAATCGTCAGCGCGATCTTCGGCAGCCATCCTGCCGCGGCTGCGCCGGCCAGCGGAGCGACCCCCGGCGGAGCGCCGGCAGGCTCCGCTCCTTCAGGCTCGACGCCGTCGGCCGTACCTTCCGCAGCTCCATCTGCCGCCGCGCCATCCGCTGCTCCCGCGCAGACCGTGGATGTGGCCGCGATCGTCGACAAGGCGGTCGCCGCGCACAAGGGCGAGAAGCTGGAATGGCGCACCTCGATCGTCGACCTCATGAAGGCGCTCGACATCGATTCCAGCCTTGCCGCGCGAAAGGATCTCGCCAAGGAGCTCGGCTACACCGGCGACACCAACGATTCCGCGACGATGAACGTCTGGCTGCACAAGCAGGTGATGTCCAAGCTCGCTGCCAATGGCGGCAAGCTGCCTCCGGAGATCAAGCACTGACGGCAAGTGCCATCGGCGTTGAAAAAGGCCCGCGAGATCGCGGGCCTTTTTTGTGTCCGGCGCTTACGCGACGAGATCCGCATATTCCGGATGCTTGTCGAGATAGTCGACGACGAAGCCGCAGCCCGCGACCACCTTCCTGCCGTCGCGCCGGATCAATTCCAGTGCGCCCTTGACCAGTTCGGATGCGATGCCGCGGCCGCGCAGCGCGCGCGGCGTCTCGGTGTGGGTGATGATCACGGCCGACGGCGTCAGCCGGTAATTGGCGAAGGCGACCTCCTGGCCGACATCGAGCTCGAAGCGGCTTTTGTCCTTGTTGTCGCGTACCGATGCCGACATGCCGATCCTTCCCATCCGTCGTTGCAGGCCCTGATCTAGGCGTGTGAACCCGCCTCTGCCAAGGCGCGACCAAGGGACATCGTTGCAGGGGAGATATCCGTCGCATGCGTGGCTCGATCGGTCTTGTAGCTTTGCTGGCCGTGCTGACGCTTGCCTGGACCGCGCCGGCATCGGCCGCGGACGGCGATGCGGCGGCGCAGGCCTGGGACGCCTGCATCGGGACCGCGAGCGCGCCGGATGACCGCGTCAAGGCGTGCTCGGCGGTGATCGATGCCGGGAGCGAGACCGGCCGCAAGCTGGCCGCCGCCTATTGCAACCGCGGCCATGGCCTGACCGAGAAGCGCGAGCTCGATGCCGCGCTCAGCGATCTCGACGAGGCCGTCAGGATCGATGCGACCTACGCCTGCGCCTTCAACAATCGCGGCCGCGTCTATGCCTTCAAGCGCGATTTCGACCGCGCCATCGCCGACTATGACCAGGCGATCAAGCTCGATCCGTCGTTGGCGATTGCCTATAACGGCCGGGGCGATGCGCGCTTCAACAAGGGTGACGCTGGCGGCGCCTTCGCCGATTTCAATGCTGCAATCAAGGCCGATCCCACGTTTGCCATGGCCTATGGCAACCGCGGTTACATCTACTATCGCAACCGCGACATGGCGCATGCAATTTCCGACTACACCGTGCAGATTAAGCTAGCGCCCGATCCGCTCGCCTATATCAACCGCGGCAACGCCTATCGCGATTCCGAGCAGCTCGACCGCGCGGCGGCCGACTATGGGGAAGTCATCCGGCTCGCGCCGGCAGATGCACGCGGCTGGCGCAATCGCGGCATGATCCGGCTCTACCAGGGTGACAACAAGGGCGGTCTCGCCGACTACGACAAGGCGCTGCAATACGACCCTTCCGACGTCTTCTCCTGGAACAACCGCGGCCAGGCCAGGATGCGGCTCGGCGACAAGCAGGGCGCGATCGCCGATTTCAGGAAGGCGCTGGAATTGCGACCAGGCTTGCCGACGGCGCGTGAGGCGCTCCAGAAGCTCGGCGCGCTGTAGCGTCGAAAAGGTTAACGTCGCGCGGCGACTACAAAAATCCTCCGCACGGCTCTTGCAAGTTCCGCCGCGGTTCCCACGTGTTTGAAAAGACATACGCCCGAATGCGGCCGGCAGGGTCGCTGAACGTTCGGAGTGTCGTGATCGCCAGCCGCCGACGTATGCCTCTTGTGTAGGAGGTTACGATGTCGGACTTTGGTTTTCTGAATACTCATCGAACATGGGAAGACTGGTGCGGGATGCTGCTCGGCGCGCTGATCGCTGCGTCGCCGTGGTTTCCCGTCCAGGATCATACTGCGATCGTCGGACACCAGACGGTGATCCTGAACTCGGTCGCAGTTGGCCTGGTGGTGTTTGGCCTCAGCCAGCTCGAATATGTCGCGTTGCAGCGCTGGCAGGAGGTGGCGACGATCCTGGTCGGCCTTTGGCTGATCGTCTCGCCCTATATCCTCGGCTATTCCGGCGAAGGCTTTCTGCGCGTCTACCACACCAGCCTCGGCGCGGTGGTGGTGCTGCTCGGCATTCTCCAGCTCTGGCAGGATTGGACGCTGAGCGACCAGGACATGCTCAAGCACGGGCAATAGGCCGTAGATTCCTGCAGGCCCGCGCGATCGGCGGGCCTGCGCCGCTCATCTCTTCACGAGATCCGCGTAGTCTGGATGCTTGTCGATCCAGGCCCTCACGAACGGACATTGCGGGATCAGCCTCAATCCCGCAGCGCGGACCTGGTCGAGCGCGCCTTGCACCAGCTTTGAGCCGACACCCTTGCCGCCGAGTTCTTTCGGCACCTCCGTATGCTCGAAGGTGATGACATTGCCGTCGAGCCTGTAATGCTCGGTGGCGAGATGGCCCTCCACTTCGAGCTCGAAGCGGTGATGGGCCCTGTTGTCGATGACGTCGCTCATGTCGTCTCCCGTCAGCTCTTCAGCGAGTCCGTCAGCATCTTGCGGATCGACCAGGCTTGCCCGTCGGACGCGCCCTTGATGTTGTCAATCTTCCAGCTACTCCCCTCGCGCACCAACTCATAACGCACGACCTGGTCGGCGGGTTTGCGGTCGTTGCGGTGACCGGCGATGGTCACCGCGATGGTGGCCTTGTCGGCCTCGAGCTTCTCGGTGTCGACCTTGAACGATTTGACGTCGGGCTCCTGCGAGTTGGTCACGGGATCGAAATCGACTGGCCCGACGTCGCCCTTCGGCGTGTGCGCGTCGGCCTTGGCCCACAGCGCGACCAGCGATTTCGAGAGATATTTTGCCTTGGCCGCCTTGGTCTCGATGATGAAGGCGCCGCCGCCGTCGCCTTTTCCCTTGGCGGCGCGGGTGTAGATCGCGGTCAGGATCGCGACGGGATCGTTGGCTGAGGGGGCCTGCGCGGCGGCCGCGTCGACGGTGGCGAGAAGCGAGGCTGCGACGAACGTGCGGCGGGTGAGCATGGGATGTCCTGAGATCGGTTGCACCGCGCTTATAGGCCGGAAATGTCCGGCCGGCGGTGTATCTCAGTAGAGTTTCGTGGCGGCGGATTGGTTCAATCGGCAACCCTGGCGAGACGCGAATCCTCTGCAGGTTGCGGCCGCAGGCAGCCCTTGCAGATGACGAGCGATCGCTTGACCTGTGACTCCTGGTCGGTTTCGATACCATCCTGGGCCGCCGCGACCGACTTGTCCTGGCCGGTTCGGGCAGCGGTCCGCGACGTGCGCGCCGGCTTCGGCTGATTGGGATCCTCACCAGCACCGTCCCAGGCGTAGCGCGCCGGGGCAAACGCGGGATCGGACGCAAGTCGCGCTTGCGGGGCCGCGGCGCATCCGGCGAGCACCAGCGACAACAGGAGGAAAGCGGGCGCCTTGGACATGGTGCAAAACTCTGTACGCGGAGACGGGTCAAGGTTGCGCCGATCATGTTTAAGATTCCCTGAACGATCGAGGCTGCTCCGCCGGACAATGCGACCTTGCGCCGTGCGATCTTGCGGCACCGCTGACGATGGCGATAAATGATCCGCGAAGTGCGGTCCGCCTGCGCGCAGGCCGCCAGCGAAGAGGAAGCCCCATGCAGCCATTGCGGATGTCGCGCCGCGTCATGAATCTCGCTTACATGCTGACCCAGAATGCGCGGCGGCACGGGTCGCGGCCGGGTTTCGTGTGGGGCGATAGATACTGGACCTGGCGCGAGATCGACGCGCAAGTGTCCGCGCTCGCCGCTGCGCTTGCCGCGCGCGGCATCAACAAGGGCGACCGCATCCTCGTCCATTCCAAGAATGGCGACGAGATGTTCTTCTCGATGTTCGCCGCGTTCCGGCTCGGCGCGGTCTGGGTGCCCACCAACTTCCGCCTGATGCCGGACGAGGTCACCTATCTCGCGCAGGCTTCCGGCGCGAGAGGATTCTTGTGCCACGGCGATTTTCCCGAGCATGCCGCAGCCGTGACCGGTGGGGCATTGGAGTTCACCTGGCGCATCGGTGACGGCGCGTTCGGTGACACCACTGTTGCGGAGGCGATCGAGAAGCACGCGGGCGCCACGGTCGAGAACGTCGCCGTCGAGCATGACGATCCCTGCTGGTTCTTCTTCACCTCCGGTACCACCGGCCGTTCCAAGGCGGCCGTGCTCACCCATGGCCAGATGGGTTTTGTGGTCACCAATCATCTTGCCGATCTGACGCCGGGCACCACCGAAGCGGATGCATCGCTGGTGGTCGCGCCGCTGTCGCATGGCGCCGGCGTGCATCAGCTGATGCAGACCGCGCGCGGCGCGCGCACCGTGCTGCTGCCGACCGAAAAATTCGACATCAGCGAGGCGTTTCGTCTGATCGAGACGCATCGCGTCAGTAACCTCTTCACCGTGCCGACGATTCTGAAGATGATGGTCGAGCATCCCGCGGCCGACAAGTTCGACCATTCCTCGCTGCGCCAGGTGATCTATGCGGGCGCGCCGATGTATCGCGAGGATCAGAAGACTGCGCTGAACAAGCTCGGCAAAGTCATCGTGCAGTACTTTGGCCTCGGCGAGGTCACCGGCAACATCACGGTGCTGCCGGCGGCGCTGCACGATCTCGAAGACGGTCCGCATTCCAAGATTGGCACCTGCGGTTTCGAGCGCACGGGCATGCAGGTCTCGATCCAGGACGACGCGGGCCGCGAGCTTGGGGCCAACCAGAGCGGCGAGATCTGCGTGATCGGCCCTGCGGTGTTCGCCGGCTACTACGACAACCCCGAGGCCAACGCGAAAGCGTTTCGCAACGGCTGGTTCCGCACCGGCGATCTCGGCCACATGGACGAGGAAGGCTTTGTCTACATCACGGGACGCGCCTCCGACATGTACATCTCCGGCGGCTCCAACATCTATCCGCGCGAGATCGAGGAGAAGATCTTGACGCATCCCGCGGTCGGCGAGGTCGCCGTCCTCGGCGTGCCCGATCCGACCTGGGGCGAGGTCGGTGTTGCCGTCTGCGTTGCGCGCGAGGGAGCAAAACCCGTGAGCGAGGCGGAGATGGCGGCGTTCCTCGGCCCCAAGGTGCCGCGCTACAAGATGCCGAAGCGCTTCTTCTTCTGGGAGGCGCTGCCGAAATCGGGCTATGGCAAGATCCCCAAGCGAATGGTGCGCGACGAGCTGGAGGCGCGGGGCCTGCTCGATCTCGACAACAAGCAGGCGGGCTGAGCGCTGATCATGCGGAGCATCAAGCAGCCGGGCACACCGGTCGCCGAGCGTATCCAGTGGGTGGAGGCGAGGGGACGAGCATTTTCCTTCACGCTGCAATCCGGCATGCCACTGCTGGAGGCCGCGCGCCGCGGCTTTGCGGCGGAGGGCTTTGCCGGCGGTGTCCTCAATTTCGGGCACGGCGCGCTCGGCCCGTTCGCTTACGTGATGCCGGCGCTGTCGAAGACCGGCGAGAACGCCGCGTTCTACAGCGAGACCTTTCGCCCCGAGGGCGTGACGCGGGTGCGGCTCGGCAGCCTGACGCTGGGCAGGCGCGATGGCGCGGCGTTTTTCCACTGCCATGGGCTCTGGACCGAGGCGGACGGTCGCGCCAACGGCGGCCATATGCTGCCGGAGGAGACTGTCGTCGCCGAGCCGTTCGAGGTCGCAGCGTTCGGCATCGACGGCGCGATGTTCACGGCGGAGCCTGACGGCGAAACCAACTTCAAGCTGTTTGGGCCGGTGGCCTCAAGCACGACCGGCGCACGCACCACTGCCCGCGCCTTCGCCCTGCGGCTGCGGCCCAACCAGGACCTTGCCGGGGCGCTCGAAGGCTTCTGCCGCGAGCACCGCATCAAGCGTGCGAAGATCCATGGCGGCGTCGGCTCTACCATTGGCGCCCGCTTCACCCATGGCGGCGTGACAGAGCCGTTTGCGACCGAGCTGGCTGTGACGGCCGGCACAATCGCGCCCGGCGCCTCCGGTGCGCAGGAGGCGAAGCTCGATGTTGCCCTGGTCGACTACACCGGCGGCCTCGCCGAGGGCCGCCTGGTCCGCGGCGACAATCCCGTGCTGATGACGATGGAGCTGGTGCTGGAGGTGTTGGACTAGGCGCGACCGGGGCTTGTGGCAGGTCCAAGATGCCACTTTCATAAGTCGAGCGTTCCTGTTACGTTCCCGTCAGTCGTTGGAG
This sequence comes from Bradyrhizobium iriomotense, assembly GCF_030160715.1. GTDB lineage: Bacteria > Pseudomonadota > Alphaproteobacteria > Rhizobiales > Xanthobacteraceae > Bradyrhizobium > Bradyrhizobium iriomotense. The sequence goes on along the minus strand of NZ_BSOW01000017.1, from coordinate 74,132 downwards.
CTGGCGGGAATTGGCAGGGGCGAGGAATGAGTCGGAGGGGCAACCGCACAATCAATCTGCCGGCGCCCTATCTCAAACGCGTTTGGCTCGAGCCGTCGCGCATTGCCGATCGCGAGGCCTATCCGTTCTGCCTGCCGATCTTCACGGATGACTTCGAGCTTTGTTTCGAGGCTCCCATCACCATCATTGTCGGCGAGAACGGCACGGGGAAGTCCACCATCCTCGAGGGGATCGCTACCCTTGCTGGCTTCGACGATGCCGGCGGGGGCAAAGGCTACAGGCCTGTCGACCATTCCGACGCGCTGGAGAAGATGGGTGGCCAACTGTCGAAGGCGCTGCGCGCGAGTTGGCTGCCCAAGATAACCAATGGCTGGTTCTTCCGTGTCGAGAGCTTTTTTTCGGTGGCGAGGTGGCTCGACAAGCTGGCGCTCGAAGACATGAGAATGGGACTGCCGGGCGGCCCGCCACCTGACTTCCTGTCCCATTCCCACGGCGAAGGCTTCCTGCGCTTCTTCGAAGAGCGTTGCCAGCGGCAGGGCATCTTCATTTTCGACGAGCCGGAGTCGGCGCTTTCACCGGCACGGCAGATCGAATTCCTGAAGCTGTTGCGGCGAATGGAGGGCTCCCGCATTTGCCAGGTCATCATGGCCACGCACGCGCCGATGCTGATGGCCTATCCCAATGCGACCCTGTTGCGACTGACCAAAGCCGGACTGGAGCCGGCGACGTTGTGGGAGACGGACCATTTCAAGGTGATGCGCGAGTTCTGCGACGATCCGGCCGGATTCGTCGATGCAGCGCTCCAGGACGAGTAGGGGGACACGGGACACGGGGAAGAAACGCGCCGTCAGACCATCGGACGTCACAAACGGCCTCGATCCCGTCCAAAACTACGTTACCATGGCCTCAGCGCGCGTCAGTCGCGTAAGACACCAACGATACATTTGAGGAAACGACATGAGGATGACGATTGCGAGGGCCGCTGGCCTGGTGGCCGCGATGGCCCTGGCGGGGACGGCTTTGACGACGGCATTTCCGTCCGCTTGGGCGCACGGACCCACCCGGCAGAAGGTGCGGGAATCCATCGAGATCAACGCGCCGCAGGCCAAGGTCTGGGCGGTGATCGGCAATTTCCAGGACATGAGCTGGCTCGCAGGCGTCACCAAGACCGAGGGCGAGAAGGGCAACGAGATCGGGGCGACGCGGCGGCTGACGCTTGCCGGCGGCGCCACCGTCGACGAGGAGCTCTACAAATACGAGCCCGACATGATGAGCTATTCGTACCGCATCACGGCCGTCGACGTGAAGGTGCTGCCGGTCACCAACTATTCCTCGACCCTGTCCGTATCGCCGGCTCCGGAAGGCAAGACGAAGCTGGAATGGGCCGGCGCGTTCTATCGCGGCTTCCCCAACAATGACCCGCCGCCGGAGCTCAGCGACGAGGCCGCGATGAAGGCGGTGAGCGGGCTCTACAAGGGCGGCCTCGAGGCGCTGAAGAAGAAGATCGAGAGCGGAAGCTGAGCGTGCGCGTTCTGGTGTTGGCGGCGCTTGCCGCCGGCTTCGCTTTGGGCCTCGGCCGTGCGTCGGCCGAGGAGGCGTTCGTCACCAACCAGCTCAGCGAAACGCTGACGGTCGTGGACCTCGCGACCGCACGGCCGGTCGCGACTATCGCGATTGGCGGTAAGCCCGCAGGCGTCGCCGTCACCCCGGACGGTCGCTTCGCTTATGTGACGAGTCCCGAAGCCAAGGCGCTGTCGGTGATCGATGCCGTCGCCCGGCGGGTTGTCGCCACGATCAACGTCGGCGGTGGTCCGCTTGGCGTCGCTGTAGCGCCAGATGGTGCCACAGTTTATGTGGCCGACTGGTACGCTGCGGCGGTTCGTGTGATCGATCCGAGCGCGCGGCGTGTGGTCGCCGAAATCGCGACCGGCGCTTCGCCATCGGGGCTTGCGCTGACACCAGACGGGCATCTCCTGCTCTCGGCGGATCGCGATGCCGACAGCGTGTCCGTCATCGATACCGCAACGCGCGAGCGGCGGGCTGTCATCAAGGTCGGCGTGCGCCCGTTTGGCATAACGATCGATGCCGAGGGTCGGCGCGCCTACACCGCCAATGTCGGATCGAACGATGTATCGGTCATCAATGTCGCGGATTCCCGCGAGATCGGGCGTGTGAAGACTGGTCTGCGCCCCTATGCGGTGGCGTTGGCGCAGGGCCGCGGCTTCGTCACGGACCAATATGACGGCACCGTCAGCGTTTTCGATCTTGCCAGCCTCGCGCCGGTCAAGCGCATCAGCGTCGGGGACTATCCAGAAGGGATCGCGGCGACCGCGGACGGCAAGCGGATCATCGTGGCGAACTGGGAGAGCAACTCGCTCAGCATCATCGATGCCGTCGAGCTGAAGCTGATCGGCGAGGTCAAGGTCGGCGACGGCCCGCGCGCGTTTGGCGCGTTTCTCAGGCGGACAGAGTAGCGTGAGAGTTTGTAGCCCGCATGAGCGAAGCGACATGCGGGAGTTGTAACCCCGGATATCGCTGCGCTCATCCGGGCTACCGCACGGCTACTTTTCCTCGGAGAACGCCTTCAATTTCAGGAAAAAATCCTTCAGGATCGGGTTGCGATCCACGTAGGTCACGTAGCGGATCGGATGCCGCCGGCGATCGGTGCTCCACGTCATCTGATCCGTGAGGATCGGAGCCGGCACGATCACGCTCGGCGCCCACATGGGATTGAGCAGCCAGCCGACCGGCGCCATGTCCCAGATTTCCTTGGACCAGCCGAGGTGATCGGACGCGTAGTCCTTGAAGCGCATCGCCAGGAACGCGCCGATGCTGCCGTGAGGTTCGACGTAACGCTCGATCTCCGGCACGGTCGAGTGAAGATGCGAGGTGACGCCCTTGCACGGCACGAGCACCAGCGGCACGCCGCTGTCGAACAGCACTTGGGCGCCGCCGACATCCTGCTTGAGATTGAACTCGATCGTGTGCGGCCATTCCAGCGCGTGGCCGCCGAGCCACACGACCACGATGCGATCCATGATATCCGGTGCCTTGAGAAGCACTGAGGCAACGTTGCTGATGGCACCGATGGCAACGATGTAGAGCGGCTTGTCAGGCGATCCGGCGCGCGCTCGCGCGATCATGTCATCGACCGCCGGCGCCTCGCGGGCTTCCTTCCCCGGGCCGACATAGTCGGTGACGCCGCGGTGAACCAGGCCGTCAGGCGAAACCTTCAGACGCTCCAGCAGGCGCAGGATTTCCTGATAGCTCAGCTCCATGCCGTGGCCCGGGCTGTCCGCGCGCGCGTTGAAGAATGGGGCGGCGTGGATCGCCTCGACCTCGAAGCGCTCCTTCGAGAGCAGCATCTGGACGAGCGCGAACTGATCGTCGATTTCGTTGTAGGTATCGGTGTCGAGCACGACGCGCACCTTGCCGACAGGCGGCGCCAGGAGTTTCAGGCGGGCTGCGTCCGTGAGGGGTATCATCGTTTTCCCGAACAGTTCGTAGGGTGGGTTGGCCGTAAGGCGTAACCCACCATGCCGACAAAGGTGGTGGATTACGCTTCGCTAATCCACCCTACGCTTCCGCTTAAGGTATCCGCAATGTCGCGCATATGTTCGAACATGTGATCGGGCGCAAGCGCCTGCAACGCCGCCGGCGCGGCATAGCCCCAGCTGACCGCGCCGCAGGCGATGCCAACCGCACGCGCAGCCTCGATGTCGCGGACCTCGTCGCCGATGGCGATGACCTGTGCCGGCTGCACGCCGGCGCGGCGGATAACCCGGCGGAATTTGGCCGGCTTGCCGAACAGCGAGGCGGCGCAGTCGAAATGCGCGAACAGGTTAGCTGCCGCACCTAACTTCTCACGCGCATTGGCTTCGCTGTCCGAGGTCACCAGCGCGAGCTGCACGCCGCTTGCGGCCAGCGTCTGCAGCATGGTCTCGACGCCGGCGAACAGGGAAATCTCCGCCGCGGCCTCGGCCTTCAGCCGCCGCGCATGCCGCGCAATCGCCGGCAGCTTCCACACGGGCACCTCGAGCCGCCTCAGGATCTCGCGCGTCGAGGCATGCCGCAGCCCCTCGACCTCCTCATCCGCGACGCGGCGAAAGCCGAAGCGGTCGGCGACGTCGTTGATGGTGCGCAGGAACCAGGGAAAGCTGTCGGCCAGCGTGCCGTCGAGATCGAAGATGGCGAGGGAGTAGGGCATTGAGGGAAGACGCATTCGGCAGAACGCGCGCCTCGTTCGATCGTGACGCGCTGACAGGTGCAATCAAAGATGCTATATATTGAATACGCAGAGGTGACAGATGTCGGAGCTACTGGCAAGAATTACGATCGATCCGCAGCGCATGCATGGTCGTCCATGTATTCGCGATCTGCGCATCACAGTCGGTGACGTCTTAGGCCTGCTGTCGGCCGGACAGTCGCGGGAGAGCATTCTGGAGGACTATCCGTATCTCGAAGATGCCGATATCGATGCGGCGCTCGCCTATGCTGCCCGTCAGGTCGATCACCCGATCATAGCGGCCAAATAGCTTGCTCTACCTGATCGATGCTCAGCTCCCACCTGCTCTCGCGCGGGCCATGCGTCAGGCCGGATTCGATGCAGCGCATGTTGTCGAACTTGGGCTGGCGACCGCGACGGACGGAGTGATTTGGGATGAGGCAACGTCTCGATCAGCCGTTCTCGTCACCAAGGACCGCGACTTCTCGCTTCTTCGCGTCGCAAAAGGTGAAGGGCCGATCGTGCTGTGGGTTCGCGTTGGCAATATCGACGATCGCACGCTGATAGACCAACTTCTAAGCGCCATGCCACAAATCGGCGAGGCCGTTGGACGGGACGAAGCGGTCATTGAATTCGTCGGCTGCTAGCATCAAAGGTCGGGTCAGCGCAACTTGCGTACGTGAACATTGATATCGAGATCGATGTCGGTCACGCAGGTCTGCGTGGTGCGGTGGGACCCGCCCTCGTGCCAGCGGCCGTCGCGGGTTCGGCCCTTGCTAACATTCGCCAGCCGCAGGTAGCGCCATTGTGGCAGCTTGCCGCTACTCTCGCCGGCAAACTGCCAGGCCAATACCACTTCCTCGCCGTGTCTGTTGGTACCGATGATATGTGGGCACAGCTCGCGACGGCGGCCTTCATAGACGCAGGTCACCTGCTGTTCGGCGAGGATGGCGTTGCGAAAGAGCGCATAGTTCTGGCTGGGCATCGCGGACACTCAATGGCGGCCTGATTCCCGAAATCATCAAACTCCAGGCCGCGAGCTACTCCGCCGCCTCGCTCGTGCTCCTTCGCTTCGGCTTGTTCGCCTTCTTCAGCACCGGCTCCAGAAACTTCCCCGTATAACTCCGCGGTGCCTTGACGATATCCTCCGGCGGGCCCCAGGCGACGATTTCGCCGCCGCCGTCGCCGCCTTCGGGGCCGAGGTCAATGACCCAGTCGGCGGTCTTGATGACTTCGAGATTGTGCTCGATGACGACGACCGTGTTGCCCTGCGCAACCAGCTCGTGCAGCACCTCCAGGAGCTTCTTGACGTCGTGGAAGTGCAGGCCGGTGGTCGGCTCGTCCAGGATGTAGAGCGTGCGGCCGGTGGCGCGCTTGGACAGCTCCTTTGCCAGCTTGACGCGCTGGGCTTCGCCGCCGGAGAGCGTCGTCGCCTGCTGGCCGACGTGGATGTAGTCGAGGCCGACGCGGTGCAGCGTGTTGAAGGTTTCGCGGACGCGTGGCACCGCCTTGAAGAACTCGGCGGCCTCCTCGACGGTCATGTCGAGCACGTCGGCGATGCTCTTGCCCTTGAACAGGACCTCCAGCGTCTCGCGGTTGTAGCGTTTTCCTTTGCAAACATCGCAGGTGACGTAGACGTCGGGCAGGAAGTGCATCTCGATCTTGATGACGCCATCGCCCTGGCAGGCCTCGCAGCGGCCGCCCTTGACGTTGAAGGAGAAGCGGCCGGGCTCGTAGCCGCGCGCCTTCGCTTCGGGGAGCCCTGCGAACCATTCGCGGATCGGTGTGAAGGCGCCGGTGTAGGTCGCAGGATTCGAGCGCGGGGTGCGGCCGATCGGCGACTGGTCGATGTCGATGATCTTGTCGATATGCTCCAGGCCCTCGATGCGGTCGTGCGGCGCCGCGCCTTCGCTCGCATTGTTCAGCTTGCGGGCGATCGCGCGATAGAGCGTATCGATCAGCAGCGTCGACTTTCCGCCGCCGGAGACGCCGGTAACGCAGGTGAACAGGCCGAGCGGAATCTCCGCCGTGATGTTCTTGAGGTTATTGCCGCGCGCGTTGACCACCTTGATGGTGCGGCGGTGGTTCGGCGGGCGCCGCTCCGGCACCTCGACCTCGAGCTCGCCGGTGAGATACTTGCCGGTGAGCGATTTCGGGTTGCGCATGATCTCGGCGGGCGTGCCTTCGGCGACGATGTGGCCGCCATGCATGCCGGCGCCGGGGCCGATGTCGAGCACGTAGTCGGCGAGGCGAATCGCGTCCTCGTCATGCTCGACCACGACCACGGTGTTACCGAGGTCGCGCAGGCGCTTCAGCGTATCGAGCAGGCGCGCATTGTCACGCTGGTGCAGGCCGATCGAGGGCTCGTCTAGCACGTAAAGCACGCCTGTCAGCCCGGAGCCGATCTGCGAGGCCAGGCGGATGCGCTGGCTCTCGCCGCCGGACAGCGTGCCGGAGGAGCGCGACAGCGTGAGATAGTTGAGGCCGACGTCGAGCAGGAAGGTGAGGCGCTCGCGGATCTCCTTGAGGATGCGTCCCGCGATCTCGTTCTGCTGCTTGTTCAGCGCTCCGGGCACGCCCTCGAACCATTCGCCCGCGCGCTTCACCGACAGTTCCGAGATCTCGCCGATATGCTTGCCGCCGACCTTGACGCAGAGCGCCTCGGGCTTGAGCCGAAAACCCTTGCAGGCCTCGCAGGGGACGTCGTGGAAGTATTTTGCCAGCTCCTCGCGCGCCCATTCGCTCTCGGTCTCGCGATAGCGGCGGTTGATGTTGGTGATGACGCCCTCGAACGGCTTCTTGGTGTCGTAGGAGCGGACGCCGTCCTCGTAGGAGAACTTGATCTCGTCGTCGCCGGAGCCGTAGAGGATCGCGTTCTGCGTCTTCTTCGGCAGATCCTTCCACTTGGCGGTGGGTGCGAATTTGTAGTGCTTGCCGAGGGCGACCAGCGTCTGAATGTAGTAGGGCGATGACGACTTGGCCCAGGGCGCGATCGCGCCCTTGCCGATGGCGAGCTCCTTGTCGGGGATGACGAGGTCTTCGTCGACATGCTGCTCGACGCCGAGGCCGCCACAGGCGGGGCAGGCGCCATAGGGATTGTTGAAGGAAAAGAGTCTGGGCTCGATCTCGGGGATGGTGAAGCCGGAGACCGGGCAGGCGAACTTTTCCGAGAACAGGATGCGCTCGGGCCCGCTCTTGTCGTGGATTTTTGCGGTCTTCTTTTTCTCTTCGACAGGCGCTGCGGCCGGCGCGTCGGCGAACTCGACGACGGCCAGGCCCTCGGCGAGCTTCAGGGCCGTCTCAAAGCTCTCGGCGAGGCGCTGGCCGATATCGGCGCGCACGACGATGCGGTCGACGACGACGTCGATGTCGTGCGGGAATTTCTTGTCGAGGCTTGGCGCCTCGGCGAGCTCATAGAAGGTGCCGTCGATCTTGACGCGCTGAAAGCCCTTCTTGAGCCATTCGGCGAGCTCCTTCTTGTACTCGCCCTTGCGGCCGCGCACGACCGGCGCGAGCAGATAAAGGCGGGTGCCTTCGGGCAGCGCCAGCACGCGGTCGACCATCTGCGAGACGGTCTGGCTCTCGATCGGAAGGCCGGTGGCGGGCGAATAGGGCACGCCGACGCGCGCCCACAACAGGCGCATGTAATCGTAGATCTCGGTGACGGTGCCGACGGTGGAGCGCGGGTTCTTCGAGGTCGTCTTCTGCTCGATCGAGATCGCCGGCGACAGGCCGTCGATCTGGTCGACATCCGGCTTCTGCATCATCTCCAGGAACTGTCGGGCATAGGCCGACAGCGACTCGACGTAGCGGCGCTGGCCTTCGGCATAGATGGTGTCGAAGGCGAGCGAGGACTTTCCGGAGCCGGAGAGCCCGGTGAAGACCACGAGCTTGTCGCGGGGAATCTCGACGTCGATGTTCTTGAGATTGTGCTCGCGCGCGCCACGGATCGTAATTGCGCGCAGGTGTGATCCCGCGTTCTGTTGTTGGCGCTTCGCCTTGATCACTTCATCCATCCTGGTGGTCCCCAAGGAAAATTCCCAAAGGAAATACCCACAGGCGCTGCGCGCGCCGACGTTCAGGCGCGCCTTCGCCCGGAACCGGGGACGGACGCCAATGGGTATGCCGCGAACGTAGGAAGAACGGGGCCGGATTTCCAGTGCGAGTTGCGAATCGTCAACGGATTGTTGGCGCGCTGGCAGCACGTGGCAGGAGTCCGGCGCGGCATGCATCCGGAATAAACAAAAAGGCCGGCGCTAGGCCGGCCTTTCGGTCGAGAATTGATCGTCTGCCGAAGCTCAGTACTTCGCGACCACCGGGCCGCCGAAGGTGTAGTTCAGGCGAACGGTGCCCATATCGACGTCCTGTCTGATATTGTCGGTGCGGAAGACGGTGCCGGGAAGAACAGTGGTCGTCGCCAAGCCGATGGTGCGGCTGCCCATGAACAGATGATCGTATTCGATGGCAACCGACCAGCCGGGCGCGAAGCCAAATTCGAGCCCTGTTCCGACCGCGCCGCCCCAGCGGGTTTCGCTTGCCTGGTCAATCGTGAGTCCGGTTGGGTTGAAGATGCCGTTGTACTTGTCGTGGGTCAGCGCAGCGCCACCCTTCACGTACCAAAGAACGTTGTTCCAGGCGTAACCGACCTGACCTGTGAACAGTCCAATCGCGTCAATCTTGGTCTGGTTCGTCCAACCGCCAAGGGCGGCGAAGAACGGGCTCGCATTGGAGCCCTTCAGGTTCGCCCAATCGCCCTGGGCTTCCAAGCCAAACACCCAATTCGATGCTTGCCAGCGGTAACCAATCTGGCCGCCTGCCAGCCCACCGGTGGCGTTGTGGCAACCTTCGCTCACGGCGGGTGAGATCGGAAAAATGGTACCGCTGAGGATGAAGTCGAGGCCGTTGATATCCCAGCAATTGTGGCTCGACGCGCCACCGCCGTTCAGACCGATATAAAGACCAGCCCAGTTATAGATCGGCGCAGGCGCCACTGGCGCCTTGACGTAGGGGCGCGCCGCCAAATCCGCTGCCGAAGCCGAAACGGTCATCGAAATTGCGCCGATCGCGGCAAGCAGGATCTTCTTCAATTTAGTCTCCAGTCCCAAGTTGTGTTCGACCGAAACTACGACATGTGGCTGCGTCCGTCTGTCACCCCAAGGCCACAGGGTTGCGAGACTGGAACTGCTTAATGCGATGCGGAAATAGGTCTATCCCGCCACAAACAAAAAGGCCGGCGCGAAGGCCGGCCTTTCCGTCGAGAATTGATCGTCTGTCGAAGCTTAGTACTTCGCGATCACCGGGCCACCGAAGCGGTAGTTCACGCGTACCGTGGCCATGTCGACATCCTGCTTGATGGTGTCGATGCGGGAGGCTGCAAATGCGGTCGCAGGGAAGGTGACGTCCCGCTTGTCCATGAACAGGTGGTCGTACTCGATCGCCACCGACCAGTTCGGCGCAAAGCCGAACTCGATTCCGGTGCCGACCGCCGCGCCCCAGCGCGTTTCGCTGGCGCTGTCGAACTCGGTGTCGGTTCCGACGAAGGTGCCGCGGTACTTGTTGTGGGTGACGGCCGCGCCGCCCTTCACGTACCAGAGCACGCTGCTCCAAGCGTAACCGACCTGACCGGTGAACAGGCCGATCGCGTCGATCTTGGTGTTGTTCGCGCCGATGCCGCCCAACGCCAGGCTCGTGTTCGATCCCTTGAGATCAGCCCAGTCGCCCTGGGCTTCGAGGCCGAACACCCAGTTCGTGGCCTGCCAGCGATAGCCGACCTGGCCACCGACCATGCCGCCGGTCGCGTTGTGGCAGCCTTCAGCCACCGGACCGCCGGGGACGCCGCCGACATTGATCAGATCCCAGCAATTGTGGCTCGAGCCGCCACCTGCGTTGAGGCCGAGGTAGAAGCCGGTCCAGTCATAGACGGCAACTGCAGCAACGGGTGCCTTGGTGTAGGGGCGGGCCGCCAGGTCGGCAGCCATGGCCGGAGCGAACGCGCTGAGTGCGAACAAACTGGCCGAAGCCAACAAAACCTTCTTCATTTTCAAAATTAATCCCAGGTCACAGTTTCTGTTTTTGCCTTCCGTGCGCGGGAAGGACATCGGACGCGCCGTGGTCCAACTGATGTCGTGTCTACACCAGTGAAGCCGCAAGTTGTGTACCCGAGATGCCACACCACGCGGAAAACGTGTGAGTATGGCTGACCTATTCACGCCGGCTGTACCCGCGCAGCAAAAAGGCCGGCGCGAGGCCGGCCTTTTCGACAGGAAGAGCTTGGCGGAGATCAGTACTTCGCGATCAGCGGGCCGCCCCAGCGATAGTTCAGGCGGACGAGGCCCATGTCGACGTCCTGGCTGATTCGGTCGCTTCCAGCCGCGATGCCACCCGGCGTCGTGAAGCCGATCGTGCGGTGGCCGAGGAAGAGGTGGTTGTACTCGACGCCCACCGACCAGTTCGGCGCAAAGCCGAATTCGAGGCCGGCGCCGACCGTGCCGCCCCAACGGGTCTCGTTGGCCGAAGCCAGCAGCGCGCCTGTCGGAATGTCGAAGAAGTCATACTTGTCGCCGACAACCGCAGCGCCGCCCTTCACATAGAACAGCACGTTGTTCCAGGCATAACCGACCTGGCCGGTGATCAGGCCGAAGGCGTCGATGCGCGAACGGTTGCGGTCCGTCGGGAAGACGGCGCTGGTGTTGTCGCCACGGAAGTCGGCCCAGTTGCCTTGGCCCTCCGCACCAAACACCCACTGGCCCGACTGCCAGCGATAGCCGATCTGGCCACCGACCGTGCCCCCGGTCGCATTGTGGCAGCCTTCACCCACGAGACTGCCGGGAACGCCGGTGCTGTCCACGAAGTCCCAGCATTTGTGGGCCGAGCCGCCGCCGCCGTTGATGCCGATGTAGAAGCCGCTCCAGTCGTACACCGCGGCGATCGCCGGGGGCGGAGCCTTCACGTACGGACGTGCGGCGAGATCCGCCGCGCTCGCCGGAGCCGACAGGCTCAACGCAACTGCACCAATGGCTCCCACCAAAATCTTTTTCATTTCTGTCCCTCCGGCTTTGCCGCTTCTCTGGTCCCCGAAGCGGTCAATCAGGCGCGACGCCCAATGAATTGATGTCGCGGCGAACCTAGTCCGATTTGTCGGCAGAGTCCGTCTCCCAAAAGCAACAGTCGGCAGCGAACTGAATCGGTACTAAGGTAATGAATGTTAAGCATTATTTCCCATTCGCGGGAACCCGGAAAAGTTCCATGCGGTTCCGATGATTTCCTGGACATGCAACCTCATGTTGCGGGCGTACCCCGTCACCGCCGTGCAGGAACAAAGCTGGAACGCTGCGGAGCGCGGTGCTATATATGGGGATAACCTGCGGGACTGCGGGCTCGGCGACGTGCGCGAGCGTATAGGGTCCCTCAGCAAGCGGCAGCGAGCGGTTTTGGCGCGGCTCCGGCTTTTTCGAACAATTTCGCAGTTTGCGAGTGGAGAGCGGCGATGGCGGGAAGCGTCAACAAGGTCATTCTGGTCGGCAACCTCGGCAAGGATCCGGAGATTCGCCGCACCCAAGACGGGCGGCCGATCGCGAATTTGAGTGTCGCGACCTCGGAGACCTGGCGCGACAAGGCGACCGGTGAGCGCAAGGAAAAGACGGAGTGGCACCGCGTCGTGATCTTCAATGAAGGGCTCTGCAAGGTTGCCGAACAGTACCTGAAGAAGGGCGCCAAGATTTACGTCGAGGGTGCGCTCCAAACCCGCAAATGGACCGACCAGAGCGGTGTGGAGAAGTACTCCACCGAGGTGGTGCTTCAGGGCTTCAACTCAACCCTCACCATGCTCGATGGTCGTGGCGGCGGGGGAGGCGGCAGCTTCGGCGAGGAGCCGGGCGGCGACTTCGGCTCCAGCAGCCCCGTGAGCAGCGCGCCGCGCCGTGCCGTTGCCGCGGGCGGTGGCCGCAACAGCGACATGGACGACGACATCCCGTTCTGAGGACGTCGCGAGCCTTCGCGTAGAACGACAGCATTTCCGATCAACCGGCTGGTGAGGCTTGCCGCTTGCGGGCTCGGCTGATGTTGCGCCTCAAGGGATTGGACGCTTGGCGATGTGAATGCTATTAACTTCATGTTAATGCGATTTACATTGCTGCGCCGGATACGCCCGCGCAAGCACCGGGGAACGTCGGCCATGACCCTCGCGCCGCTGCTTAACGCTGCGCCAGCCATCCCGCTCCACGCCTTTGCGGCGATGGCCGCCTTCGTGCTCGGCGTCGTGCAGCTCGCCGCCCCCAAGGGCACGCTGCCGCACCGGACCATCGGCTGGATCTGGGTGGCGCTGATGGCCATCGTGGCCGCGTCGTCATTCTGGATCCACCAGATCCGGCTGGTCGGGCCGTTCGGTCCGATCCATCTCTTGTCGATCTTCACGCTCGTTATGCTGCCGCTCGCGGTGTGGCGGGCGCACACCCATCGCGTCGCCGATCACCGGCGCATAATGATCTTGATGTTCATCGGCGCGCTGGTGGTCGCGGGGCTGTTCACGCTGCTGCCGGGCCGGATCATGCATCACGTGATTTTCGGCTCGTGAGACAGGGTTCCTGCGTGCCCGTTCCAGCCTCCCCAAACGAAGCTTCGCAGAAGCCGTAAGTCGTTGGAAAAATAAGCGGAAAAAGCGCTTCCCGCAGGCCTTGCGAGGGTGGTTATCAGACCCTCGATGCGCTATATGATTCCCGGACAAGAACTCACCGGATTCCCCCTTGGCTGACGACGATAACGACACGCCCGGCGACAAGCCGGAGCATCCTTCGGACATTCGCCCGATCTCGATCCTCGACGAGATGAAGAAGTCCTACCTCGATTACGCCATGAGCGTGATCGTGGCGCGCGCGCTGCCCGATGCGCGCGACGGCTTGAAGCCGGTGCATCGCCGCATCCTGTTCTCGATGAACGAGCAGGGGCACACGCCGGACAAGAAGTACGTCAAGTCGGCGCGCGTGGTCGGCGACGTGATCGGTAAATATCATCCGCACGGCGACCAGTCGATCTACGACGCCATGGTCCGGATGGCGCAGGACTTCTCGATGCGCGTGCCGCTGATCGATGGCCAGGGCAATTTCGGCTCGGTCGATGGCGATCCCCCGGCCGCCTATCGTTACACCGAAGCGCGGCTGACGAAGGCGGCGCTGGCTCTACTGGCCGATATCGACAAGGACACCGTCGACTTCCAGCCGAACTACGACAACAACGAGACGGAGCCGTCGGTCCTTCCGGCCAAGTTCCCGAACCTCCTCGTCAATGGCGCGGGCGGCATCGCGGTCGGCATGGCGACCAATATCCCGCCGCACAATCTCGGCGAGGTGGTCGATGCCTGCGTCGCGTTGATCGACAACCCCGCGCTGACCATCGATGAACTCATGAACATCGTGCCGGGACCGGATTTTCCGACCGGCGGCGTCATTCTCGGACGCCAAGGCATTCGCGCCGGTTATCACCTCGGCCGCGGCTCGATCGTCATGCGCGGCAAGGTCACTGTCGAAACCATCCGCAAGGAGCGCGAGGCGCTCATCATCACCGAGATTCCCTATCAGGTGAACAAGGCGACCATGGTCGAGCGCATCGCCGAACTGGTCAAGGAAAAGAAGATCGAGGGCATCGGCGATCTGCGCGATGAATCGGACCGCGAAGGCTACCGCGTCGTCATCGAATTGAAACGCGACGCCGTGCCCGACGTGGTACTGAACCAGCTCTACAGATTCACGCCATTGCAGTCGAGCTTCGGCGTCAACATGGTGGCGCTCGACAGCGGCCGGCCGCAGACCATGAATCTGAAGGACCTGCTGGCCATCTTCGTCGACTTCCGTGAGCGGGTCGTCACGCGGCGCACCAAGTTCCTGCTCGCCAAGGCGCGCGATCGCGCGCATATCCTGGTCGGTCTGGCAATCGCGGTCGCCAATATCGACGAGATGATTCGCGTGATCCGCACCTCACCGGATCCGACCACCGCGCGTGACACGCTGATGTCGCGCGACTGGCCGGCGCGGGACGTCGAGGACATGCTTACGCTGATCGACGATCCGCGCCACCGCATCAGCGAGGACGGCACGATCCGGCTATCGATGGAGCAGGCCAGGGCCATTCTCGACCTGCGCTTGCAGCGTCTCACCGCGCTCGGCCGTGACGAGATTCGCGAAGAGCTCGACAAGCTCGCCGGCGAGATCGGCGATTATCTCGACATCCTGCGATCGCGGGCCCGCGTCCTGGACATTGTCAAGACCGAGCTCGCCGAGGTGAAGGCGGAGTTCGCTACCCCGCGCCGCACCGTGATCATGGAGCAGGAGGGCGAGGTCGAGGACGAGGACCTGATCCAGCGCGAGGACATGGTTGTCACCGTGTCGCATGCCGGCTACGTCAAGCGCGTGCCGCTGTCGGCCTATCGGGCACAGCGCCGCGGCGGCAAGGGCCGTGCCGGCATGCAGACCCGCGACGAGGATTTCGTCAGCCGCCTGTTCGTGGCCTCCACGCATACGCCGGTGCTGTTCTTCTCCTCGCGTGGCCAGGTCTACAAGGAAAAGGTCTGGCGGCTGCCGATGGCCGCGCCGAATGCGCGCGGCAAGGCGCTGATCAACATACTGCCGCTGGAGCAGGGCGAGCGCATCACCACCATCATGCCGCTGCCCGAGGATGAATCGACCTGGGGCCAGCTCGACGTGATGTTCGCCACCACCGGCGGCAATGTCCGGCGCAACAAGCTCTCCGACTTCGTCGACGTCCGCCGTTCCGGCATCATCGCGATGAAGCTCGACGACAATGAAGCGATCGTCGACGTGCAGATCTGCACCGAGCGCGACGACGTGCTGCTGACCGCCGCCGGCGGCCAGTGCATCCGCTTCCCCGTCACCGACGTGCGCGTGTTCACCGGGCGCACCTCGATGGGCGTGCGCGGCATCGCGCTCGCGGAGGCCGACAAGGTGATTTCGCTGGCGATCCTGCGCCATGTCGAGACGACCTCTGACGAACGTTCGGCTTACCTGAAGATGCGCCGCGCGGTCGCGGGCGAAGGTGCGGCTGATGAGGCTGCAGCGGACGCCGAGGCCGAGGAGACCTCCGGCAGCTTCCAGATTCCGCAGGAGCGCTATGTCGAGATGTCGGCGGCCGAGCAGGTGGTGCTGACCGTCTCCGTCAACGGCTATGGCAAGCGGACCTCGTCCTACGAGTACCGCACCACGGGCCGCGGCGGCAAAGGCATCGTTGCGATGAGCGTCAACAACCGCAACGGCAATCTGGTGGCGTCCTTCCCGGTGGAAGAGGCCGACCAGATCATGCTGGTGACCGACAAGGGGCAGCTGATCCGCTGCCCGGTCGAAGGCATCCGCATCGCCGGCCGCTCGACGCAGGGCGTGATCGTGTTCGACACCGCCGAGGACGAGCATGTGGTCTCGGTCGAGCACATCACGGAAGAGGCGGAGAACGGCAACGGTGCGAATGGCGAATAGCTAGAGCATGATCCGGAAAAGTGTGAAGCGGTTCTTCCGAAAATATCATGCGCAAACAATAACCTAAAGCGCGATGACGATTCATCCTAATCTCATCGCGCTTTAATAGTGGCGAATGGGGTGCGTCGCTCCATTCGCTATTCGCCACTCGCTAAATCTCCAGCTCCGTGCCGAACTCCACCACTTGCCCGGTCGGCACGCCAAAGAACGCGGCCGAGCGCTCGGCATTGCGTTGCAGGAACGCGAACAGCGACTCCCGCCAGACCCACATGCCGGGAATATCCTCGCTCGGGATGATCGTCTCGCGGCCGACGTAATAGGTGATGTCGGAGAGGTCGATGCCCGGCAGCTTGCCCTGCCGGCAGGCGAGCTTCAGCCCCTCATAGATGGTCGGGTTCTGCATGAAGCCGTAATGCAGGATCACGCGCGTGATCGCCGGGATGATCTCGATCACCTCGGCGCGCTCCTCGTCGGGGACGTGCGGCACCTCCTCGATCAGCACGGTGACGAGCAGCAGGCGTTCATGCAGGACGCGGTTGTGCTTGACGAATTGCGTCAGCGCCAGCGGCACGCCTTTCGGCGCCGAGGCCAGATAGACGGCGGTGCCGGGAAGCCTGGCGCGGCATTTGTTGACGGCGGTCTCGATCAGATCTTCCTCCGGCTGGCGAAGCTTCGCGCGGGCGCGCTCGACGAGCTTGACGCCGCCACGCCAGGTCAGCATCAGGAAGGCGACGAAGCCGGCGAGCAGCAGCGGAAACCAGCCGCCCTCGAACAGCTTGATCGAATTGGCCGAGAAGAAGATCACGTCGATCACGAAGAAGAAGCCATTCACCGCGACCACCAGCCACGGCGAATAGCCCCACTGGATCGCGACCAGCGCGGCGAGCAGCGTGGTGATCGCCATCAACAGCGACACTGCGATGCCGTAGGCGCCGGCGAGCGCATCCGACGTGCCGAAGGCGAGGACTGCCCCGAGGGTCGCGGCGGCGAGCAGCCAGTTCACCAGCGGCACATAGATCTGCCCGATCGCTTCGCTCTGGGTGTGGCGGATCTGCATGCGCGGCAGGAAGCCGAGCTGAATCGATTGCTGGGTCAGCGAGAACACGCCCGAGATGATCGCCTGTGAGGCGATCACGGTCGCGATCGCGGAGAAGGCGACCATCGGATAGTGCAGCCAGTCCGGGCAGAGCTGGAAGAAGGGATTGTCGATCTGGCTGGGATCGGTGATCAGGAGCGCCGCCTGGCCGAAATAGTTGAGCACCAGGGCCGGCAGGCAGATGGCGAACCAGGCGAGCCGGATCGGCAAGCGCCCGAAATGCCCCATGTCGGCATACATCGCCTCGCCGCCGGTCACCGCCAGGAAGGCAGCGCCGAGGATCGCAAAGGAGACGTGGAAATCCTGGTGGATCAGGAATTCGAAGGCATAGAGCGGGCTCAGCGCAGCAAGCACCGCCGGCGCCTTGACGATGCCGTGGATGCCGAGCGCGGCGAGCACGCCGAACCAGGCCAGCATGACGGGACCGAAGATCCGGCCGATGAAGCCGGTGCCCTGCTTCTGCATCATGAAAAGGCCGATCAGGATGGCGATCGTGATGGGGACTACCGCCGGCGCGAGCGACGGCGCATCCACTTTCAGGCCTTCGATGGCGCTCAGGACCGAAATCGCCGGCGTGATCGCGCCGTCGCCATAGAGCAGGGCGGCACCGACGAGGCCGACTACCAGGAGATGCGCGCGCCAGGTGCCCGGCTGGGCGTGACGAGCATGCAGCAATGCCAGTAGCGCCACGATGCCGCCTTCGCCGCGGTTGTCCGCGCGCAGGATCAGCAGCGCGTATTTCAGCGAGATGATCAGCAGCAGCGCCCACAGGATGAGGGACGCAACGCCGAGCACGGCCTCTGGGGTTACCGTCCCGCCATGGGCGGCTGCCTTGGCGGCTTCCTTAAGGGCGTAGAGGGGGCTGGTCCCGATATCGCCATAGACGACCCCGAGGGCGCCCATGGTCATGGCAATCGGCAGCGGATCGGGATGGTGGCCGGTAGCGACAGCAGGCGTACTGGACAATGGCAACCCCCTGATGGCGACGCGCCCGCCCGTCAATCCGGGGGCGCGGTCGTCAGCTCAGTCTGCGACGAGACGTCGCAAAATTCCATGGGGTTTGTATGACGTCGAGTGACGCCGGAATAGGCAGCCTAGCCTACGGGGTCCGGTCGGCGGTCACCAGGCGCGCCTCACGGACGTTCGCCTTGGTGCCGGCGCGTCGCAGGCAGGAGGCTTCGAAGTTCGGCCACGCCTGCTGCGAGCAATCCTTGCCGATGACGCGGATATCCAGCCGGTCACCCTTGGCCAGCGGCTGCGGCACGCTGGCTTCGACGGTCGGCGCAAAGCCGGGCAGGATGGTCAGAGCTGCCGCAACGCACGCAGCCAGAGTGATCGCTGAAAGAGCCTTGATCATAGACGGTCCCCTGTGATGCGGCCGCTGCGCCCATTTCGCTGCGGCCCGTCATTTCGTTGGGTGGATTACTAACCATGGCCAGTTTCCGGACATCTTCGCCGATGCGGAAAATGGTTTCGTTCGCCATCCGTTTTGTTTCGTCGCTGCCCTCAGGACGAAACAATTGAGGGGATTCCGACAAGGTTCTCGCGAAAAACGGGCAGGGAACCTGGCTGGCTTGCCGGCCAAGGCGTTGCGCGGTAGGAGGAGGTCATGCCGCGTATCGCCTTTTATCCGGGTTCCTTCGATCCCATCACCAACGGCCATCTGGACGTGGTCCGGCATGCCGTTCCCCTGTGCGACCGGCTGGTCGTGGCGCTTGGCGTTCACCCCGGCAAGAAGCCGCTGTTCTCGACCGAGGAGCGGCTGAAGATGCTCGACGACGTCTGCGGGCCGATCGCCGCCCAGGCCGGCTGCGCCTTCGAAGCCACGACCTTCGACGACCTGACCGTGAGCGCGGCGCGCAAGCATGGCGCGACCATCATGATCAGGGGTCTTCGCGACGGCACCGACCTCGACTACGAGATGCAGCTTGCCGGCATGAACGAGGCCATGGCGCCGGAGGTGCACACCGTCTTCCTGCCGGCCTCGCCGATGGTCCGCCCGATCACCGCCACACTGGTGCGCCAGATCGCCGCCATGGGCGGAGATGTCTCGGCGTTCGTGCCGCCGCTCGTCGCAAGCCAGCTCAAGGCAAAATTCGCCGGCTAACGGCGCGCGTCTCATCTCATCTGATCCGGAGTTTTCATGATCCGTCGTCTCGCAATCCTTGCCACGATTTTTGCCGCGCTGATCGGCATCGCCCCTGCGGTCGCTCAGACCCTGCCGGCGGGCCTCGACAAGGCCAACGCGCTCGTCATCGACACCACCAAGGGCCGCATCGTCATCAAGCTGCGTACCGATCTGGCGCCCCAGCATGCCGAGCGGCTGAAGCAGCTTGCGCGCGAGGGCTTCTATAACAACGTGCCGTTTCACCGCGTGATGGACGGCTTCATGGCGCAGACCGGCGACGGCCAGAACGGCAACGGCACCGGCGGCTCGAAATATCCGAACCTGAAGCAGGAATTCTCCAAGGTGCATTTCGCCCGCGGCATCGTCGGCATGGCCCGCCGCGGCGACAGCGTCGACAGCGCCAATTCGCAGTTCTTCATCATGTTCGCGGACGGCGGCAGCCTCGACAACAACTACACCGTGATCGGCGAGGTCGTGCAGGGCATGGACGTCGTCGACAAGCTGAAGAAGGCGCCCCCCGGCTCGGGCAGCGGCACCGTCACCGATCCCGACAAGATGGTGAAGGTGCAGGTCGCCTCCGACATCAAATAGGAGAGGCGATGACGCGCCGCGGCGAAAAGCTCCTCGTAGCTGCCGCGGTGCTCCTGCTCGGCATCACCGGTGTGCCGCTCGGCATCACCGGTGCGCCGGCACAGGTCGAGGAGGTCAACACCATTCAAGACCTCTTCGCGCGGCTGCGGACGTGCTGGAAGCCGCCACCACCCGGCAAAGCTCGCCCCATCGACATCACCGTCGTCGTGAGCTTTAACCGCGCCGGAGAGATTTTGGGCCATCCGCGGATTACCTACGAGTCCAAGGACGCGACCGACAATGACCGGCTGCAGTACCGGGTCGCGGTGATGGAGGCATTGCAACGCTGTACGCCGATGCCATTTACCGATGCGATGGCCGGCGCCGCTGCGGGGCGTCCATTCGCGGTCCAGTTCCACGGCCGGAAGACTTCACCCCCAACCCAAGAGAGAAAAGCATGAGCGTCACCGAAAATACCTTGATCCTCGAAACCACGCAGGGCCCCGTCACCATCGAGATGCGGCCCGACCTCGCGCCGGGCCACGTCGCCCGCATCAAGGAGCTGGTCCGCGAGGGCTTTTACGACGGCATCGTGTTCCATCGCGTGATCGACGGCTTCATGGCGCAGACCGGCTGCCCGCACGGCACCGGCACCGGCGGCTCCGGCAAGAAGCTGAAGGCCGAGTTCAACAAGGAGCCGCATGTGCGCGGCACCGCCTCGATGGCCCGCGCCGCCAGCCCCGATTCCGGCGACAGCCAGTTCTTCATCTGCTTCGACGACGCCCGCTTCCTCGACAACCAGTATACCGTGTGGGGCAAGGTCACCGCGGGCATGGAGAATGTCGACAAGATCAAGCGCGGCGAGCCCGTGATGAATCCCGACAAGATCGTCAAGGCGCGCATGGCGGCGGACAAGGAGTAAGTGCCTCTCCTCATGGTGAGGAGGCGCGTAGCGCCGTCTCGAACCATGAAGGCCGAGCTGTAGCAGCGGGGGCCTTCATCCTTCGAGACGCGCGTTCCGCGCTCCTCAGGATGAGGGGCTGGCTGTACGTCGCTGAGCTTAATGCGCACCGATCTCTTCAACTTCGATCTTCCGCCCGAGCGCATCGCGTTGCGCCCGGCGCATCCGCGCGACTCCGCGAAGATGCTGGTCGTCGAGGGCGGCTCGCTGCGCGACCAAATCGTCTCCGACCTGCCGCAATGGCTGAAGCCGGGCGACCAGCTCGTCGTCAACGACACCAAGGTGATCGCGGCGCAGCTGAGGGGGCGCCGCATCGGCCGGGAGACCGAGCCGAAGATCGAGGCGACGCTGATCAAGCGGCTCGATGCCTCGCGCTGGCGGGCGCTGGTGAAGCCGGCGAAGAAGCTGGTCGCGGGGGATCGCATCCGCTTCGGCAATGAAGGCAAGGTCTGCCTGCTCGGCCATCTCGATGCCGAGGTCGAGGCCAAGGGCGCGGAAGGCGAGGTGACGCTGGCCTTCTCATTCCACGGGCCGACGCTGGACCAGGCGATCGCTGATCTCGGCAGCCCGCCGCTGCCGCCCTACATCGCCTCAAAACGTACGCCGGACGAGCAGGACCTGGCCGACTACCAGACCATGTTCGCAGCCAACGAGGGCGCCGTCGCCGCGCCGACAGCCGGCCTGCATTTCACGCCGGCGCTGGAGCAGGCGCTACGCGCGCGCGGCGTCGGCATCGTCAGCGTCACGCTGCACGTCGGTGCCGGAACGTTTCTGCCGGTGAAGGTGGACGACACCGAAGGCCACAAGATGCACGCCGAATGGGGGACGATCTCGACCGAGACGGCGGCAACACTGAACGCGGCGCGCCGCAACGGCGGCCGCATCATCGCTGTTGGTACCACCTCGCTGCGGCTCCTGGAAAGCGCCGCTGACGAGGACGGCACCATCCAGCCGTTCGCAGCCGACACCGCGATCTTCATCACGCCCGGCTATCGCTTCCGCGCGGTCGATATCTTGCTGACCAATTTCCATCTGCCCCGCTCGACGCTGTTCATGCTGGTGTCGGCGTTCTCGGGGCTGGAGACGATGAAGGCCGCCTACGCGCACGCGATCGCGCAGGGTTATCGGTTCTATTCGTATGGCGATGCGTGCCTGCTGTTTCGGGCGAGCCGGTGAAGCTCTCGTGTCCCGGACGCGGTGCAGCGCGTAAGCGATGCACCGCTGAGCCGGGGCCTAGCTGGGTCCCGGCTCAGCAGCGCATCACTTTGTGCTGCGCTGCGTCCGGTGCACGAGGGTAATCGACAACTTAAGCCATCACACGCTGCGGCAAGAGCTCCGCGATCTGCACGGCGTTGAGCGCGGCGCCCTTCAGGAGCTGATCCGCCGCCACGAACATCGAGATCGAATGCCCTGAGGGATCGCTGAGGTCCTTGCGGATTCGGCCGACGAGGACGTCGTCCTGGCCCGAGGCGTCGATCGGCATCGGGAAGTAGTTCTTGGCGCGGTCGTCGACGACCTTCACGCCGGGCGCCTGGGCCATGATTGCGCGGACCTGGTCCTCGGTGATCGGCTTCTCGCATTCGAAGGTGATGGCCTCGCAATGGGCGCGCAGCACCGGCACGCGCACGCAGGTGACGCCGACGGCGATCTTCTCGTCCTCGAAGATCTTGCGGGTCTCCTTGATGACCTTGGTCTCCTCGTCGTTGTAGCCGGTCTCGGGATCGACAGTGGTGTTGTGGTTGAACAGGTTGAAGGCGTAGGGGTGCGGCATCACCTTCGGCGTAAAGACCTGCCCGTTGAGATTGGCGCGAGTGGATTCGACGAGCTCCTCCATCGCGGCAGCACCGGCGCCGCTGGCGGCCTGATAGGTCGAGATGATCACGCGCTTGATGCGGTTCTTCTGGTGGATCGGCCACAACGGCACCAACGCGGTGATCGCCGCGCAGTTCGGGTTGGCGATGATGCCCTTGTGATCCCTGATGCGGTTTGCGTTGATCTCGGGGATCACCAGCGGAACGTTCGGATCCATGCGGAAGGCGGAGGAGTTGTCGACGACGACGGCGCCGGCCTTCACCGCGATCGGCGCGTACTTCTTCGAGATGCCGCCGCCGGCGGAGAACAGCGCGATGTCGACGCCATCGAAGGAGTGCTCGCCCAGCTCCTCGATGACGACCGGCTGGCCGCGGAACGACACCGTCTTGCCGGCGGAGCGGGCGCTGGCCAGCGCCTTCAGCTTGCCGACGCGGAAGCCACGCTTGTCCATGGTGGCGATGAATTCGGCGCCCACCGCACCGGTGACGCCGACAATCGCGACGACGGGATCGTTACTCACATTCTCCTCCATTGAGCTATAGACAACAAAAAAGCCCCGGACCACGAGGGCGGGGCTTCGGTTGAGCTGATGCGTAAAGTCGACGACTACGCGCGCACGCCTCCCCGGGCCCCGAAGGCCGTGGTGGTTTTCGTCGTGCGTTTCGTCGCGGTCATCATGGCGGCGACTTATGCGGGAGAGTTTGGCCGCCGTCAACGGCTTTTCGGCCCGGTTCGGGCTGTAACGGAGCAGGCGCCTCGTTTTACCGCCGGCTCGCGGCGCCGGGCGGCTCGAGGATGACCTCCTTGAGGTCGTTACCGCTCATGACGACGATTGCGAAGTTCAGCCGGCCGCGTTCGCGGATCAGGCCGCCGCTGATCGCCTTGCCCGAGGCAGCGTGCTCCGCCACGCGCACGGCGTCGGCCAGCCGGTGCTGGATCGCCTTGAGGGTGGCGAGGTTGCTGCGGTCATCGGCATCGAACTCGTCGAGCGGTGAGGCGGCGGCGCCGCCAACGATCTTGCCGGTCGTGGCGTCGATCGCGTGTTGCCAGACGCGGTCATTGTGCAGGGTCTTCACCCGGTAGACCGGCGAGGCAGCGGCGCCGTCGAAACTGACGTCGGCGGTCGTCGAGCCCGCATGCTGTGCTTCGGCGATCGCCATCGCCTGCCTCAGCGAAATCGCGGAGCCGCGGAACAGGGCGAGTTCGCGGTCGACCGCCCGCTGGTCCAGGGCCGCGCTGTCGTCGGCCTCGCTCCGGAGCGAGGCTGGCGCGTCGGTCGACGCCGCGATCGCATAGACCGGGGCAGGGAGCAGGACCGCCCACAGGGCGATCGCGAGCAGCTGTCTCCAGTATTTCGGCGTACGCATTTTCAAGTTCTCCATCCCGAAGCCTGACTCTGCCGGCGGATGGTCCGGACTGTCTTGAACAAGAATTGCGCGGCCGACCGGGGGCAACTGGCCGGCCGCGGAGCGTTGCAACAGCGTAGGATGTTACAGCGATCAAAGTCTTAAGAACGGTGCGGTCCTGCCAGGGGCTAGGAAGGCATCAGCCCGTACCTTGCTTATAAACTAAACCATACCGTATCGTTTTATTATGAGCAAGGCGCAATTGGCCGCGCGGCGGGAAAACGTGCCGATGTCACGAACTTGTCAGCGGGGCGGGCGCCGCGGAACCGCGCCCTTGCGCGCGGTCTGGACGCGGCCCGGAGGCCCGAGCGCGCCTGCCAAAAACAGCCGGATCGCCGAGCGCATGCGCCTTTCGGCCGATTTCATCTCCAGCGGTGTGCCGAATGTCGCCATCCGGTGGGTATGGCCGACGACGACGTCGAGAAAGACCTCGGCCGCGATACCGGTATCCTCGAGGTCCATGGCGCCCTGCGCGACCAGATGATCGAAGAACCGCGCCGTCGTGGAGACGGCCTTCATCCAGCCTTCCTCCTTGCCGAGCTTGGCGATGTCGGGGAAGTTGATGGCCTGTGACGTCATCATGCGGCTGAAGGCGACGGCGTCGGGACCGCAGGTGAACATCAGCATCTCGCGGCCGACCTCGCCCAGGCGCTGCTCGACCGAAATGTCCGAGGGACGCGTGAGCTGCACCTCGGCGGCCTCGGCAAGCGGCGCGAGCCAGCGCGCGATCTCGCGCCTCAAGACCTCGGCAAACAATCCGCGCTTGTCGCCGTAGCGCGCATAGACGGTCGGCTTGCTGACTCGGGCTGCCTCCGCCACGGCGTCGAGCGAGGTTGCGTCATAGCCGCGATCGAGGAACAGGCGCGTGGCGACCTCGATCAGTCGCTGGTCGCGCTCGATGGCGGCGCTCTTGGTCGGCCGGCCGCCGCGCGATTTCGGGACCTCCCGTTTCGCCGTTCTCGTCTTGGTCGCAGTCAATCCCATGCCCCATGATTCCTGCGTGGTCGTGATCGCCGTCATCGCTCTATAACGCGCGGCAAGGGGGGCGTCATCGCGAATCTGGCCGAATCGGCCGCATCATCAACCATCTCGGCAAGGCGCCGTTCCGCCGGGGCTCGCGCGATCCTAGGGAAGCGTCGAGCTCCAGGCGCGGCCGGCAGCCGCCTTCTCGTACCCATGCTGGTAGAGCGCGCGCATATAGGCGGTGTCGAACCCTTCCGAGGGCGATGCGGGATAATCGCGCTCGATGTAGGAGAGGTGGAAGCCCAGCCGGTTGCGGTTGGCGAAATCGTAGGTCGAGAAGATGATCGAGCGCGTCTGCGACTGGGTGATTGATGACAGGCTGCGCGAGGCGACATCGATCGTGCTGTTGGACACGAGCTCGAAGGTGCGCTCGATCTTTTTATTGACGAGGATGTAGATGTCCATCTTTGCGTTGCCGGGCAGGCGTCCCTGGAAGAACAGGGCCTCCGGCAGCGTTAGCACCGGGGCCGTCACGCCACCGTCGACATGCATCTCCTGAAACCTGTGGCCCTGGCCCTCGGCCTCGATCATGATAGGTGGAAAGACCAGGGGAATGCTGGCGGAGGCTGCCATCACGTCGCGAAACAGGTGCAGCGCCTCGGGTGTGCCGACTGCAGCGATCTTGCCCATGTCCCAGATGGCGGTGCGTTGGGTGTCCAGATCGGTCGTCACGACCAGCAGCTTTCGGCCCTTGGCATTTTCACGTGCGACCTGAGCGAGGATCTCCGGCCCGACGTAGCGCGCCACCAACTCCCGGAGCCGCTTATTGCCGAACAGGCCGGATCCGAACAGCACGCGCATGATGCTTGGATCGTTGAGCAGGCTTTCCGCGATGCCGCTGGTGTAAACCTCTCGCAGCGTTTCGTCGTACTGCGGGCCGAGGAACGCAAAGGGTGCAATGAGCCCGCCGGTGCTGACGCCCGAAACGACCGAGAAGGTCGGACGGGTGCCGGCCGCGCTCCAGCCGTTCAGAACGCCGACGCCATAGGCGCCGTCGGCACCGCCGCCGGAGAGCGCGAGATAGGTTCGGCTCGCGGCTTTATACTCTTTTTCGAAGCTGAACTTCGTAATGGGCTCGTCGGCATAGCGCCGCAAGCCGTCGATATCGAGCACGCGCGAGGCGCTGGCCTCGGCTGCGGTGTAGGGCGTTCGCGGTAGGGAGGTGCACGCGGGCAGCGCAAGGCAACACGCCAGCGCTGCCGATGCGAACAGGCGAGCGGCAGTCCGTTTGATCCAACCACCGGAGGGGATGGAGCCGTCAGTCGAGCAGGAAGGAAAAAGCATGGATTGGCGGCTGGAGATCACGCATGTGCTACCGCCGTCAGCATCGCCGCGGCGTCTCGTCCAGCCCCCAGGATAAAACTATACTGTATCGTTTTATTTAACAAGCCGCCGTGTTCCGCAAGTCTGCGAAAATTGTGTCCCAGCTTGGGGCATAAGCCGCTCCAGCGCATCCCGAGCGGGTTGATTGGCCGCTCCCGGCACGCAATAAGCAGCGCCATGAATCTTCCTGGTCATACGGGTCTTCCCAATCATTTCGAGCTGCTCGCAACCGATGGCAGCGCGCGCACCGGCCGCCTGACCACGCCGCACGGCGTGGTGCGCACGCCCGCCTTCATGCCGGTCGGCACCGCCGGCGCCATGAAGGGTATGCATTGGCGCGAGGTACGCGAGGCCGGCGCCGACATCGTGCTCGGCAACACCTACCATTTGATGCTGCGGCCGGGCGCGGAACGCATCGCGGCGCTCGGCGGCTTGCAGAAGTTCACCGGCTGGAACGGCCCGATGCTGACGGATTCCGGCGGCTTCCAGGTGATGTCGCTGTCGGATTTGCGCAAGGTCAGCGAGAACGCCGTCACTTTCCGTTCCCATATCGACGGCGCCAAGGTCGAATTGTCGCCGGAGCGTTCGATCGAGGTGCAGCGCTATCTCGGCTCCGACATCGCAATGCAGATGGACGAATGCGTGCGGCTGCCGGCCGAGCGCGACGACATCGAGCGTGCGATGCGATTGTCACTGCGCTGGGCGGAGCGGAGCAAGCGCGCCTTCGAGAGCGCGCCCGACGGCTACATGCTGTTCGGCATCGTGCAGGGCGGCGACGTTCCGTCGCTGCGACACGCGAGCGCGGAAGGTCTGGTCGAGATCGGCTTTCACGGCTACGCGATCGGTGGGCTCGCGGTCGGCGAGCCGCAGGATGTAATGCTGGCTATGATCGACGAGACGGCGCCGGCGTTGCCGTCCGACCGGCCGCGCTATTTGATGGGCGTCGGCACGCCCGACGATCTGCTCGAAGCCGTGAAGCGCGGCATCGATATGTTCGATTGCGTGATGCCGACGCGCAATGGCCGCCACGGCGTCGCCTTCACGCGCTTTGGCCAGGTGAACCTGCGCAACGCGCGCCACGCCGACGATCCGCGGCCGCTCGATGAGGAGAGCACATGGCCGTCGGCGCGCAATTATGCGCGCGCCTATCTTCACCATCTCGTCAAGTCGGGCGAGACGCTCGGCGCCATGCTGCTGTCAGATATCAATATCGCCTACTACCAGCACCTGATGCAGGGCATCAGGGACGCGATCGCACACGGCAAATTCGAAGAATTCTATCAGCGTACGCGCGAAGAATGGGCGAGGGGCGACATCGCCCCACGCTAGGCGTCAATTGCAAGTGAACCGTTTAACGGAATGCTTTGTCACGAAACCGTAACCACAGGTGTCGCAGGTCCAGAGATAGCTGATCACGTGGTCCGAGACATAGGCGGAAGCTTCGGCGGCGACCATGGAGTCGGCGCAGACCGGACAAGTGGGCAACTCACTGCAACGTGGATCGCGGTTACGCACAACGGTCGACATGACTTCAGCAAATGCTGACATCGTGGGACCTCCCTGCTGCTGTTGGACGTAAGTCTAACATAAGCAGAGTTCGTTGACGAGGTCGCAACACAAATGCGTAGGTTCGTTAAAGTTTGCACATATTCAGGAGTCCCGATCTCGCAGCGCAAACAAGAATCCTGCGCTGCAACATCACTTCACGTGCCGGATCATCGCGCGTTTGGGGCGCGTCTTGGCGCGAAGGCGTGCGCACTTCCGCATCTTGGCTTGGTGATCGGCCATGGCATCTGACTTGTGCAGGTTGATTGTCTCAACGCCTGCCGTGCCGAAGTATCGGCGGCGAGGATCGCGGCGGACTTCCACAAGCCGTGCATGCTGACGGTCTTGGTGCCGCGTTTGGCCAGCCCGATCTTGATGAGCTGCAGCCGGATCGATTGGATGAGCGACATCGAACTCGACGAGGAAATCGCGATCAGATATCGCGGACAAAGTGACATAATTCATGCCAAGACATGTTTCACCATCTGGGGTTGGCCTTGCCGCAATGGCAGGCTCGTGTGACGAGTTCGGAGCGCATCATTGATTGACTTTTCCCGACCGTGACCCTGCAGTCGACAATCACCCAGTCGGTCCCCAACGGACCGCTGACCGCGACTTCGTTCAACAACATCCTCGAGTTCGACTACGCGCTGGACAAGGATGAGACGAGGGGATTGATTGCGGGCATCCAGCACACGCGCGTCGATGTCGGCAATGCGCTGGTCAGGGTCAGACCAAATACGATCGGCTATGTTGGCGGCTACTACCAATAGCCGAGCAACTGGAAGTTTACCGGATGCTTTGGCGTTCAGTCCTTTGAGGGCGCACAGCTTCTGAACCTTGTGCCGATCCAGCCCTTCACGCAGCCGATCGTGCGGCTGGATCTCGATCGCATGGACGATAACGACAACTGCCTGTTCGGCGTCACCGCGGAGATCATGTGGGTGCCGAAGCCGGCCTACCAACTGACGCTCAGAACGCCGCTCTATGCGGTGCGCAATTAGCCGCGCCTCTTGATCGTGGCGCGCAGATGGCGTCAACTTGCGGCGATGCCTATCGTTTGAGTTGCTTGATGAGTTCAGCGATCGCGTGATCGCCGGGCGTCAGGCGCGCAAGCCGCTCGGCAAATTCCAGCGCTGCAGCGGAATCCCCTTTTTCTCGACTGAACGCGATTGCCGCCGAGAGACTGTCGTGGTCATTGGGATGTCCGCTCAGGTTTGTCTTGAGGACGGCAAGTGCATCGTCGCGGCGACCTGCAGCGTGCAGCCCGATGGCGTAGACGTAGGCATAGCGCGACCGGCTGGGGTCCAGCATGGCCGCTTGACGCAGTTCATCGAGCGCCGCATCGTTCCGCTTCTGACGGACGAGCGACAGACCAAGCGCATGGTGGAGCGGAGCGCTCGGCTGCGATCTGGATAAGGCGTCGCGAAGAACCCGCTCGCCATCACTCTCGCGCCCGAGCTGCCGATAGAGGTCGGAGAGATTAATCACGGCGGGCGAAAACGAAGGATCAAGCGTGAGCGCCGCGCGATACTCGGCCTCCGCCGCGGCAGCGTTCGCCTGACGCGCAAAGAAACTGCCGAGCGTGGTACGCGCCTCGGGACGGTCCGAATTCAACCTTTGCGCCGTCACGAACTCGGCTGCGGCCTGCGCGAACCTATCGCGATCGGCGGCGGGCTGGCGCGACGGGGAAACGGACGCCAGCAGCTCGGCAGCCCGGATACGCACGCCGCGAACGGGATCGGTCAATTGCGGTGAGGCGAGCCCCCAGAGCTGGTCTGCAGGAATAGCTTCCATGGCATCAAGTGCTCCCAGCCGTACGAGCGGATCGGGATCGGCAAGTCCGCGGCGGATAAGGTCGACCTCAGGCCGGGGAAGCTCGGCCAGCGCACTCGCGCGTACCAATGCCGGCACGTCGCCGGCCTGGGCAACGGCCCCGAGTTGGGCCTGCGCGTCAATCGCTTCGCTCCAGGCTGCATGAAATGCCGGTGCGTAGGCCTGATAACCGTGCCGCTGCGGGCCGAACCAGGCTTCGACCTGTTGTGCCGCCCAGCCAGCGGACCTGTCGCGGTGGCAATCGTTGCACGCATTCGGCGTGCCCGACAGCACGGACAGATCGGGGCGGGGTATCCGGAAGCTGTGGTCGTGGCGGCGGTCGACGACCATGTATCGCCGCTCCGGTATGTGACAGGAGGCGCAGGTCGGCGACGGCGTGACATTGGCGTGTTGCCGATGAGCGGCTGTTTGATATTTCTCCGCTGGGTGGCATTGACCACACACCCCGTCGCCGGGCGCCTTCAGCGCTGCACTATGCGGGTCGTGGCAATCGCTGCAGGTCACGCCCTTGGCAAACATCTTGCTCTGCTTGAACGGAGCATAGTTGTACGTCTCTTCGTCGTCCCGCATCTGACCGTCGGCATGAAAGCGTTGCCGATCGAGCAGGGACACCCGATGGGTTTCCGAGAGCGACCTGCCCGGAACCCAATCTTCGGAAAGCTGACCGCGACGCGCGTGGCAGCGCCCGCAGGTCTCGACCTCCTTGCGCAGCATCGGCGCCGGCGCGCTGCGTATCGGCGTCAATGTCCCGGCATCGGCAGACCAGGTGATGCCCGCGCGTTCGTCGAACTTCACCAGCAGGCCATTATCTGGATCGCGGGATTTCGCGTTCTGACGAGCCCAGCTCACGTGGCGCGAGCCCGCACCGTGACACGCTTCGCACCCGACGCTGATCTCGGAGAAGGTCGTGGCGAACCGGTCCTTGGTTGCATCGTAGTTCTTGTGCACGGCGGTCGAATGGCACTCCGCGCACATGAAATTCCAGTTCTGGTTCAGCTTCGTCAAGTGCAGGGGATCGTCATGGGTAATCGCGCCGTCAGGGTAAAGGTGAAACCAGCGCTGGCCGCCCTGGTCCTTGGGCCGGGTATCCCATGCGATCGACAGCGCCTGGACACGACCGTCGGGAAACTCGATCAAGTATTGCTGTAGCGGATCAAGCCCGAACGTGTACTTCACCTCGAATGTCGCGAGCTTGCCATCCGGTCCGTCCGTCTCGACGAGAAACTTTTGGTCTTTCCGGAAGAAGCGCGAGCGCGTGCCCGCATATTCAAAGGCCGTATCATTGAAGTCGCCACGGACGGACGCATCGCTAGCGTGGTCCATGGCGTGCCGGTGCTGCGAATTTTGCCAGAGATCGGCTTCGCGCTGATGGCAGCCGCTGCAGGTTTGACTGCCGACAAAGGTCGGCTCGGCGGTCTGACGTTGTTCAATCGAGACGTTGTTCGGTCCGTTGAACCACGTCAACGCACCAGCCATCAGGACAAGCAATAGCGCGCCGAAGCCAATCGCGATCCATGTAGCGGATTTTGGCCTGACGGCGGGAGACGGTTGTGGGAGGACATCGGCCGGCCTGGGCGGTCGCACTTGCGTGCGGACCTTGTCGCGCTTGCGGTGCTTTCCGGCGCCTTTGGCCATCGTGAAGCGCAATCCATGTCACGCGAGTCCAGTCGACGAGGACTTCAGCGCAGCAGCTCGACCCTCGCAGCCATGTCGGGAGCACGGCTCACCCGATAAGTCGCGTTGCTGCACTTCAGCACCCATACCTCATGATCCGGCTTTGATCGTTTCCTGTCCTTGATGGCGCTGAGCGCCTTCTCGCACGCAAACCCCTGGATACGTATCTGCGCCGCGAGCATCGTCGGCACTGTTTCCTGAGCGGTTTGGGCGATGCCGGCCGTCAGTCCGCTCATCGTGCTTGCCAGCACCAGTAAGCCCAGAAGCTTGTACATGTTTCGCTTTCCTCGTCTGTTACTTGTGCTCCATGTGCCACGAGCCATTCCAGTCGGCCGGTGGCGGATTGGATTGAAGATGGTCGAGGCGGTTCAGGAGAGTAAGCGACGGGCCATCCCCTGGGGACACCTCGAGAGCAGCATTGAAGGCGTTGCGTGCATCTTCCCAGCGCCCAATGCGATAGGCCGCAAGACCCTCTTTATACCGGGATCGCAACAGCTCCTGCTGCTTCGTAAGCTCTCCATGACTTCCCATCACTTCGAACACGGCTTGCGGCTTGCTCTGTCCGACGACCGCAAGACGATCGATCTCACGCAGTTCGAGTTCGGTCCCGACCGTGGCGGCGGTCGCTTCGGATATCAGAATGCGGCATCCATAGACCTTGTTAACTGCCTCGAGTCGGGACGCAAGATTGACGGCGTCGCCCATGACGGTGAAACTCATCATCAGGTCCGAGCCGATGCTGCCGGTCAACACCTCGCCCGTGGCAATACCGATGCGGACGTCGCATTCGGCCGGTATCACGCGAACCCCCAGAAGCTCCGGTAGTTGCTTACGAAGCTTGGGCACCCGGTCGACCATGTCGATCGCGGCAAGGCAGGCGAGGCGGGTCTGATCCGCTTCCTCAATGAACGGCGGGCCCCAATAGGCCATGATGGCATCGCCGATGTATTTGTCGATCACCCCGTGGCGTTCCCGGATCGGCTCCGACATCATCGTCAAATAGCAGTTCATGACCTTGACGAGACCCTGGGGCGTCATGCCTTCACTCATCGAGGTGAAGCCCTTCATGTCGCAGAACATCACGGTCATGAGACGGCGTTGGCCCTCGGTCGCCGCGTCGGGGCGGTCGAGCAGTCCTTCCACGACCCTTGGATCGATATATCGACCGAACGTTTCGCGGATACGTTCATTCCGGCGCAGCTGCTCGACCATACGGTTGAACGCGGCTGAAAGTTGACCAATCTCGTCTTTTGTGGAGACGCTGATCAATTGATCGAAGCGGCCGGCTTCGATCTCTTGGGTGCCTTCCAGCAACCGTCGTACCGGACGGGTGATGCCGCTGCTGACAAGGAAAGCAAACCCCAGGCCAAGCACGGCCGCAAGGCCTGTAACGACGGCTGATACGTCTATCGCTTGCTGCTGATCGCGGATCACGGTCGATGTACTCGCGAACACCTGCGACAGCATGTCGGCCCGGATTGCATCGATCTTCTGGGTGAGCTGATCGCGCAGAGTGTCCACGCGTGCCAGCGTGGCACGAGTCTCCGTGAGATCTTTTGAATCCAGCTGCTTGAGCAACTTCGCTTGTTCCTCGCCCAGTTGGCGGCTCCCTTCCGTCAGGGCGCTGTCGATACGGTTGTCGATGCGCGCCAGAGCGGCGTTGTCCGAAGGCGTGCTGACGTCGTCTATGATCGCGTTGATGAGCTTGCGCGCGGCGTTCGCCTCCTGCTCGACTTCGTCACCTTTTTCCTGAAAGAAACGCAGGCGGCCCGCATACCTTTCCTCATCCGCAGGCACCTGCATCTTGGCGATCACCATTCGACGCAGCGCCAGCGCGCGTTCAAGCGAGCGGATGTTGGCTCGCGCCAGATGACCATAGGCGGGGATATACCGGACTGTCAGCTCGTCGAGCAGATGCTCCACGCGCTTGGACATCACCATGGAAAGAGCCGATGTGATCACCATCAGGATGATCAACGCCACGGAGATTCCGACGATCTTGCGCCTGATCGATTGGCGAAAGATGAGCAGGCCGCCCAGCAGATTGCTCCGCCGAGCAGGGGCTCCGGTCGTGCTGGCAATGTCTGTCACCGGACTACCCTCGCTGTTTCAGTGTGGTACCAATCCCGTTCGATCGTGAGACCAGGTCAAACTCCGCCGCTAGATCGAGAAGTCGTCTTCTCTCTGGAGGTTTCTTTCGACGAGCCATGCGCGACCGAGGACGATCGAGAAGATGGCGTGCAGAACGATCGCCGGCCACAAGAGGATGCCTATCAACTGGCCGCCGGTCGCCACGTAGAGGAGATAAAGTGCCGCCAGGACGTTGTAGATAAGTAGCGCACGGGCGGATGATGACGGCGGGCTCACCGCGCCAGATAGCGGCCAGGTGGCGAGTGTCAGTCCGAGCAAAGCGATGGCCGTCAGCCGGCCGAGCGCTGCGCCGGCGTCGGAAAAGTCGGCGCCGAATACCAGCCAGGCAAACCACGACGGCCGGACGAACAGGACAAGACCCGTCGCCGCGACCTCGACGGCTGCGGCGAGAACGGTCCATTTTGCGACCTCCATGTCTTTCCACATGTCGATCTCGGTCGACAACGTACTCATGCCACTCGCTTGATTGGAGGAACTCTATAGATCGTCGTCTTTCAGGTCCTTAAGGATCGAATTCATCCACTGATTGGCGATGTTCACGGCTTCCTCCTTCGCCCTGAGTTCAATCGCGCGTTCAAACAGTGCTAGTTCTTGCCTTGCGTTTGCGGCTCGGGTTCGAGTTTGAATGTCAGCTTGTTGATCTTTCCAGTGAACTTGAACGGAACGTCGTAGCGATACTCGACCAGTGCCACTCCGGTACGCGTGTCCTGGCCGACGTCGAAGGTTTCGTCTTCCGGGAATGTCACCGGTATGGTGTGCTCCATCGAATTCTTGGCCACTTCCTTGCCGTCGACGGAGAGCACGCCGGTGCCGCCCTTGCCGAGACCCGGACTGTCGGACCTGAAATCGAAGACGATGCTATGCTTGCCGGCGCCGAGTTCGGGCCCCTCCCACGTGGTGCGCTTGAGGTCGAGCAGGTTGTAGAGGAACACCACCTTGCCCCGGCCGACGCCAAACTCGCCCTTGCTCAGGAACAGGCCGTAGCCTCCGAAGCGGCCGCCATGGGTGACGATCATCCCCTCGGCCCCGCCGTCGGGAAGGTCGACGTCAGCGGTGATGCGGTAGCTCTTGTTCATGACGTCGGGCGCCGCGCTGGCGGGCGTGCCGATCAGTTCGCCCGAATAGGTGAAGACCGTTCGACCCGCCGTGAGACTCGGGCGCGGCGTATTCCAGCGCGCGAGGGTCGAGTTGTCGAGCGGCAGCACGTTGTACTTCCTGGCTTCGGCGTAGAAGAGGTCCTGCATCTGCTTGAGCTTGTCAGGCATGGTTGCAGCGAGGTCATTGGACTGTGTCGGATCCTCCTTGACGTCAAAGAGCTCCCAATTGTACCCGGTGATTACGTCCGGTGGTGTCTTGGTGCTGAGCTCCCAGGGGAGCGTCGCAGGCGTCGTGGCTGCCACCCATCCGTCCTGATAGATGGCGCGGTTGCCGAGCATCTCGAAATATTGCGTGGTGTGGCGCGACGCCGTGGGGGCGTTCGCCTTGTCCCACGTGTACGTCATGCCGACGCCTTCGATGGGAATCTGCTTGATCCCGTTGATCGTGTCGGGCTGCGAAATGCCGGTCGCTTCGAGAATGGTCGGCACGATGTCGATGACGTGGTGGAACTGGCGGCGGATGCCGCCCACATCCGTGATGTGACCCGGCCAGGACATGACCACGCCCTGGGCCGTCCCGCCGAAGTGTGATGGTACCTGCTTCACCCACTTGAAGGGTGTATCCATCGTCCACGCCCAGCCCGCCGCGAAATGCGGGAACGTTCGCTCCGACCCCCAGAACGGATACCAGAGCAACTGGTCCTTCACCGGCACGGGAACGCCGTTGAAGGTGGTGAACTCGTTCGGCGTGCCGTTGAGCATGCCTTCGGCGCTCGCACCGTTGTCGCCGCCGATGTAGATGATCAGGGTGTTGTTCAGCTCGCCGAGGTCTTCGACCGCCTGGACGACCCGCCCGATCTCATGGTCGGCGTAGGCGAGATAGGCGCCATAAACATCCGCCTGCTTGATGAAAAGCTTCTTCTCGTCCAAGCCCAGCGAATCCCATTCCGGCAGATCCTTCGGCCAAGGGGTGAGCTTGGCGTTCTCGGGCATGATGCCGAGTCGCTTCTGGTTGGCGAAGATCCTCTCGCGCGCCTTGTTCCAGCCCTCGTCGAACAAGTGCATGTCGCTGATCTTCTTGACCCACTCGGGCGTGGGGTGATGCGGCGCATGGGTTGCGCCCGGCACGTAATAGATGAAGAATGGCTTGTCCGGGGCGACCTCCTTGAGCTGCTTCATGTGCTGAATGGCCTCGTCGGCCATCGCAGTTTCCAGATTCCAGCCGGGATTGCCCTGGAAGGGATAGATCGCCGTCGTGTTGCGGAAGAGATTCGGCTGCCACTGACTCGCATCGCCACCGACGAAGCCGTAGAAATAATCGAAGCCCATTCCGTTCGGCCATTGATCGAACGGCCCGGCTTGGCTCGACTGATAGGACGGCGTGTTGTGGTCCTTGCCGAACCACGAAGTCGCGTAGCCGTTCGCCTTCAGAATGGTGCCGATCGTGCCTTTCTCGATCGGGATGATCGAGTCGTAACCCGGGAAACCCGTTGCGATTTCACCGACCACCCCATAGCCGACCGAGTGATGGTTGCGCCCGGTGATCAGCGCGGCGCGCGTCGGCGAGCACAGCGACGTCGAATGGAAATTCGTGTAGCGCAAGCCGGCATTAGCGATCCGGTCCATGCTGGGCGTAGGGATGAGACCGCCAAAGGTGCCGGGCGCGCCAAAACCCTGGTCATCCGTCATGATCAGCAGCACGTTCGGCGCCCCCTTGGGCGGCACGACGCGCGGCGGCCACCATGGCGTCGATTCAGAGGCCTTCTCCTTGATGACCCCGCCGAATTTCAGATCGGGTGGCGGAAGCTGGTTGCCGGGAATTGTAATCGTCGCGCCAGGTGCACCAATCGGTGCTGCAGTCTGTGATGTCTGCTGTGCAAATGCCGTTACTGATGCGAGCGATGATGCGCACATGAGCAGCGCAAAGATCTTGCGCGTATTCATTGCAAAATCCTCCTAAACGACGAAGTCCTCCCTGATCGTGCAAAGGTTATTGTGTCGCGGGACCGCGCGAGGCGGCCCCGCAGCACCCGGCACTATTGCTGAACGCAAGTCTGAACGAACTTTAGTCGGTCCACCATGCCGAGACCCTGCGCCTCCGCCTGCTTGCGGCAGCTCTCGCGCTTGTCGATCCGCAACTTCCCCTTGTCGACCAGGCTCAAGCCGACGGTGCCGACTTGTGGCGGTTCGGCGGAAGCCGTCTTTCCGTCGTCGGCGGACGGGCCATCGCCCGCCGCACGCGCAGCCTCCTGCAAGCGCTTGACGTCGTCCGGGCTCAGCTTGGGCCGGTCGATGTCCAGCGTGAGCTTGTTGATCTTGCCGGTGAAGGCAAACGGCGCCTGATAGTCGTTGTCGTCGACCGGCGTGCCGGTGTCGGAGGCGATGTCGAACGCTTCGTCCCATTGCAGGATGAACGGAAGCGTGTGCTCCATCTTCTCAGTGGCCACCACCTTGCCGTCGACCTTCAGCGTCCCGGTGCCGCCTTGTCCGATGCCGGTATAATTGCCGAACACCATGGTGCCCGCACCCAGGCCATCGTACTTGAAATCAAACTCGATCAGGTGTCTGCCGGATGTGAGTTCCTGCCCCTCCCAACGCACGCGCTTCAGGTCGACGAGGTTCCATGTGAAGACGGGTTTGCTCTTCAGGATATAGAAGCCGTAGCCGCCGAAACGGCCCCCTTGCGTCACCAGCATGCCCTCGGCGCCGCCATCGGGAATGTCAACGTCGACCTTGAAGTTGTAGGAGGCGTTGAGCAGGCTCGGCGCGTCGCCGTTCGGCGTGCCGGTCATCGGTCGCGTCCAGACGAAGTTGGTGCGACCGGCACTGAGACTCGGACGCGGAGTGATCATGCGCGAAACCACCGTCGAATCGAGCGGCATCACCTGATACTTCTCGGCCTCCTTCCAGAACAGCGCCTGCAGCTCCTTCAGCTTGTCCGGGTTCTTGGCGGCGACGTCCTCGGCCTGCGTCCAGTCGTTGCGCAGGTCATAGAGTTCCCAGGGGTAGTCGCCCGGGGCCGGCAGCTTCGCGACCGTCACCCACGGCGGGCGCAACACCTTCGTGCTGGCGATCCAGCCGTCGTTGTAGATGGCGCGATCCGCCATCATCTCGAAGTACTGCGTCGTGTGCGTCGAGGCCGCGTTCGCGTTCTTCGCATCGAACGTGTACATCATGCTGACGCCCTCAATCGGGCTCTGTTTGATGCCGTCGACGAATTCCGGCTGCTTGATCTGAGCGGCCTCGAGAATGGTCGGCACGACGTCGATGACATGGTGGAACTGCGTACGAACACCGCCCTTGTCCTTGATCACTGCCGGCCAGGAGATCGCCATGCCCTGGCGCGTGCCGCCGAAGTGGGAGACGATCTGCTTGGTCCAGGAGAACGGCGTGTCGAATGCCCAGGCCCAGCCTATGGACATATGGTTGTAGGTCTTGTCGGTGCCCCAGACGTCGTAGAAATATTTGAGCTGCTCCTCGACCGACGGGTTGATCTGGTTGAACATCGCCACTTCGTTCGGCGTGCCGTTCGGCTGACCTTCCGCGCTCGTTCCGTTGTCACCCTCGATATAGATGATCAGGGTGTTGTCGAGCTTGCCCATATCCTGGATCGACTGGATCACGCGGCCGATTTCATCGTCGGCGTACGCGACGTAGGCCGCGAATACATCGGCCTGACGGGTGAACAGCTTCTTCTCATCGGCCGAGAGCTGATCCCATTCCTTGATCAGGTCTTTCGGCCAAGGCGTCAGCTTCGCATTCTGCGGAATGACGCCCAGCCGCTTCTGGTTTTCGAAGATCGTCTCGCGCAGCTTGTTCCAGCCCTGATCGAACAGGTGCATGTCGCCGATCTTCTTGACCCATTCCGGCGTCGGATGATGCGGCGCATGGGTTGCGCCGGGCGCGAATTTGACGAAGAACGGCGTGTCCGGCGACAGCGCGTTCATGCGATTGACATAGTCGATGGCCTCGTCGGCCATCGCCGTCACCAGATTCCAGCCGGGCTTTCCGACGTAGGGATAAATCGGGGTTGTGTTGCGGACGAGATTGCCGGGCTCCCACTGGTTGGTGTCGCCGCCCATGAAGCCATAGAAATATTCGAAGCCCATGCCGGTCGGCCATTGATCGAAGGGGCCGGCCTGGCTCGCCTGGTATTCCGGTGTGTTGTGGTTCTTGCCGAACCAGGCGGTGTGATAGCCGTTGTCGGAAAGAATCCGGCCGATCGTTGCCTTGTCCTTGGTGATCACGCTGTCGTAGCCGGGAAAGCCGGTGGCCTGTTCGGCGATGACGCCATAGCCGACCGAGTGATGGTTGCGCCCGGTAATGAGGGCTGCGCGTGTCGGCGAGCACAATGCGGTCGAGTGGAAATTCGTGTAGCGCAAGCCGTTCTGCGCGATGCGATCGAGCGCGGGCGTCGGGATGACGCCGCCGAACGTGGAGGGAACGCTATAGCCGGCATCGTCGGTGATGATCAGGAGGACGTTCGGTGCGCCTTTCGGTGGCACCACGCGTGAGGGCCAATACGGTTTCGAATCCCTGGCATCACGTTCGATCTTGCCGCCAAATTTTTGCGGCGGAGGCGGAAGCTGGTCGCCGGGAATCGTGATGGTCGCAGCGGGTGAGCCGGGTGGTGGTGCAGCCTGTTGAGGCTGCTGTGCTATTGCCGAAGCCGAAATGGAAAGTGTTAGTGCAAACGCAGAGATGAAGGATCGGGCGGTGCTCATTGCGATTCCTCCCTTCAAATAAAGGGAGATCATTCGCCGCCGGCAAGAAAAAGGATTTGATATGGATCAACCGATCGAATGACGGATCGGCAGCGGAAATATCCTTATCTACGCAGCGTGATCAGGCAGAGCTGCTGCCGCAAACTCCCGGAATTGCGGTATCGGGTAGCGGTAAGACAACGATATGCGTGTCCTTTTTGTTACATCAGAATGCCAAGTTTTCCTGGAGTAACGTCAAGCTATGGTCTGCCCCGCATACGTCGTCATATTGTCAGCATCATATTAGGCGCTCCCACTGAGCGAAGCTCGTGGTCAGGGAGGGGTCACAATGCGAATGACGAAGGCATTTACCGCTCTTGCATTTGCGGTCACTCTATCAATACCGACGATTGTCGAAGCCGATGAGGGCGGCGTCAGCTTCTGGATACCTGGGTTCTTTGGCAGCCTGGCCGCTGTGCCCGCGCAGGCCCCGGGCTGGTCGGTGACCTCGATTTATTGGCATGACTCGGTTTCCGCCGCTGGCGACGTGGCGCGCGCACGCGAGATCCAGATCGGTCGAGTTCCCGCGAACCTGACGGCCAGCTTCACCGGTAACGTCAATGCAAATTTGAATCTTGGCCTTGTGGCAGGCACCTACACCTTCGCGACACCGGTTTTGGGTGCTCAAGCCTCTGCCAGCCTCTTGGGAGTCTACGGCTCCAACTCGAGCACGCTCGCGGGAACGCTCTCAGGACAATTGGCGACACCGCTTGGCACTGGTTCATTCTCGCGCTTCGACAGCATCAACAGCTCGCTCACGGCATTCGGTGATTTGCTTCCCATGTTCCAGCTGAAATGGAACGCGGGCACCAACAACTTCACGACCTACGTCACCGGCGACATCCCGGTGGGTGCCTACCAGTCGACCCGTCTCGCAAATATTGGACTTGGGCACTGGGCACTCGATGCCGGCGCCGGCTACACCTATTTCGATCCAAAAACCGGCCATGAAGCTTCGGCGGTTCTGGGATTCACCTACAACTTCGTCAACCCTTCCACGCAATATCAGAGCGGCGTCGACATGCACCTCGACTGGGGCGTGTCGCAATTCCTGACCAAGCAATGGCAGGTCGGCCTCGTGGGTTACCTTTATCAGGAGATCGGCTGTGACAGTGGCTCTGGCGATCGTGTCGGCTGCTTCCGGTCGCGGGTGCAGGGCATTGGACCGCAGGTTGGTTACATTTTCCCGGTCGGAGACATGCAGGGATATCTCAACTTGAAGGCTTACGGTGAATTCGCCAATGCAAATCGGCCGGCGGGCTGGAACCTCTGGCTGACGTTCAATCTTTCGCCCGCGGCCCCAACGCCGCCTACGACCTCAAGGCCGAGGTTCACGAAGTAGAAAGTGCCGGCGCCAACACGTCTCGGATGGTGGCCGGCGACGAAGGTGGCCAATAGCTGCGCGACCGCAGAAAACCGGCCGGACGGCTGGAATGCCTGGGTGACGTTCGCCATCTCGCTGGTGCCGCCGATGCCGACCGCGCCACCGAAGCGGATGATCACAAAGTAGTACCTACATCGAGCTAGCGGTCTCTCTTGAGGCCAGCGGCAACACCTGTTGCGCGCTTCATCAAGGCTGACGCCTATGGGCGGTCGGTTTGTGCGTCCCATTCAGAAAAGCGCGGGTCATTTGAGATGGATCAAACGATCGATCGCGGCTTATCGCTTACTGGCAGCGAGGAAGAGAGGCATCCGGGCGGTGTACTGCTTCAAGGAGGCAGGCCATGGCACAACATGCACTGGGTGGGATTGCCGCAGACCTCAGCGCTGAGGGTCGCGACGTCAGCGAAGCAGAGTCGACTTTCGACCGTTTGCTGAGGGCCTATTTCGCAAGGCTCATGATCGGGGAATTCCCGGCGATGGGCGATGTGAGCCACTCGTTCGAGCTTCCCCTCGCGGATCGCAGCGCGAGCGGGTTTGCCCACAGGCAAGACTTATTTGATCCCAACAACAGGTACAACCTGCGATCCGATTGGCCTGGGCCTCCGGCTCAACAGGTCGGTTCTGACGCGGCGCTGGTGGTATTTCCAAGATGGTTCATTTGACGGGGCCTGAAGGAGGTCAACATGATGATAGCGGCGGTATCTGCAGCGCTCCTCGGAAGCCAGTTGCTTGTGGTGCCCGTCTCCGATCGCGTCCCCGAATTGAAGGTGGAAGCGATGTGCAAGGCGACCACAGCTGACGACAAGGCAAATGGGATCGCGCTGCCACAGAGCTTTGCCGACTGCATGCGCGACGAGACGACTGCACAGCAGCAACTCAATACGGTCTGGGGCGCTGCCCCCAGTTCGCTTCGCAACAGCTGCGAAGTGGAAGCCACGAGCGGCGGAAGCCAGAGCTATGTCGATCTTCTCACCTGCATCCAGATGGCTGAGTGGGTGAAATCGCCGTCAACGGCGACGCGGCTGAGGGGAGCAGGCAAGGATCGAAATTCGAAGTGAGCCGGCTCACGTCGCGAGAGCGCGGCTCGCTCTGCCTGGCAACCCATGTATTTGGGCCCGCCCAATGATTTGAACGAACGGAGTGATTTGTATGAAATGCGTGGCGCTCGTTATTGCCGTGGTGACGACCGCACTTGCGCCGACGACTTTATCGGCCCAAGCGCTCAATCTCACCGGCGTCTATAAATGCGTTCAGATGTGCCGAGGAAATCTCCCGGCTCAAATTACCCAGAACGGGACCGAACTTAATGTTTTGACCGAGGCGGGACAGCCGTCTCGCGCCTGGCCTGACTGGTACTGGCCGGCAAGCCGGATCTGGATCGATGCATTCAACCAGAGTGCGGTCTATTCGCCGGATGGCATGCTCATCCAGTTCGATAATGGCACGATCTGGCAGCGCGACCTTCCTGCGGTCCTGCCGCCGGCGCGTCGGAGACGATAGTCGGCCCGCCGCGCTCGACGACTGGAGCGGAGCCTCCGCCGCACGCAAGCGCTCCTGTCAGATTTTCAAGTCCGGCTTCGCTTGATCGCTCCTAGGCTACCGATACCCCATCCTGGTCGAAGTCCGGCCGGACGTCCGCACCGCGCCTGCCGCAGGCGTGCAGGGAAGCCTGGTCCCAGATCCGAC
Source organism: Bradyrhizobium iriomotense (assembly GCF_030160715.1). Taxonomy (GTDB): domain Bacteria; phylum Pseudomonadota; class Alphaproteobacteria; order Rhizobiales; family Xanthobacteraceae; genus Bradyrhizobium; species Bradyrhizobium iriomotense. Next base: position 31,976 of record NZ_BSOW01000017.1, on the reverse strand, counting down.
AGCCGCAGCTTGTCCGGCCGGCGATCCGCGCCCAGGGCGATCAAGTGGTTTGAAGGGCTTTTGCGAAGCCGTTGAAAACAAAGAGATCCTCGCAATGCATGGATTTTCTGATATTTAACGTTAGAGGCATTTTGCGACGCAGCGAATATGGCGTGCGTCGCATTGTTGCTAGAGTGTCGTCACACGCTGCCACCAACCGAACTAGACCGCGATTCACCCGCACATTGTCGCCACAGGGAGTTGATCATGGACGCTTCGTCCACCACGAGTGCAGTGCACTCTGCCGGCCGCGGCCGGGTTTATGACTCGATCGTCGATGCTTTCGGCGACACGCCGATCGTGCGGCTGCGCAGGCTGCCGGGCCTGCAAGGGGTGAACGCGACCATCCTCGCCAAGCTCGAATATTTCAACCCGGCCGCCAGCGTGAAGGATCGCATCGGGGCGGCGATGATCATCGCCATGGAGAAGGCGGGTCACATCAAGCCGGACACTGTGCTGATCGAGCCGACCTCGGGCAATACCGGCATCGCGCTCGCCTTCGTTGCCGCCTCGCGCGGCTACCGGCTCAAGCTCGTGATGCCGGAATCGATGTCGATCGAGCGGCGCAAGATGCTCGCCTTTCTGGGCGCCGAGCTGGTGCTGACGCCGGCAGCCCAGGGCATGAAAGGTGCGATCGCGGCCGCAGAAGAACTGTTGAAGACGACGCCGAACTCGGTGATGCCGCAGCAATTCAAGAACCTCGCCAATCCCGAGGTGCACCGCCGCACGACCGCGGAGGAGATCTGGAACGATACCGGCGGCAATATCGATTTCTTCGTCGCCGGCGTCGGCACCGGCGGCACCATCACAGGCGTCGGCCAGGTCCTCAAGCCCCGCAAGCCGTCCCTGCGGGTCGTGGCCGTCGAGCCGGAGGAGAGCCCGGTTCTGTCTGGCGGTCAGCACACCCCGCACAAGATCCAGGGTATCGGCGCGGGCTTCATTCCCGACATTCTCGATCGCTCGGTGATCGACGAGATCGTGAAGGTCAACTCGACGACCGCGATCGAAACCTCGCGTGCACTGGCGCGGCATGAGGGCATCCCGGGCGGCATCTCCTCGGGAGCGGCGATTGCAGCCGCGCTCCAGATCGGCAAGCGGCCGGAAGCTGCGGGAAAAACCATCCTGGCGGTGGTGCCGTCGTTCTCCGAGCGCTATCTTTCGACTGCTCTGTTTGAGGGAATTTAGCACATGGCGGATCAACCGAGGCGGCCGCGGACCCTGGGCGATGCGAGGACGGAGGCCGAAGCCGCGTTCAAGAAAGTGACTGCCAAGGTCGCCGAGGCCCCGCCGAAGAAGAACGTGGCGCCCGGCATCAAGGAGCAGGTCAGCTTACGGATCGATCAGGACGTGCTGGAATTTTTTCAGCAAGGTGGCCCCGGCTGGCAGGACCGCATCAACGAGGCGCTGCGCAAGGCCGCGGGGAAGTAACGCTTTGAGGCTTCGCTCCTCACCCTTGAGGAGCGCGCTTTAATCGCTGTCCTCGAAGAACGTGCGCGCGCGGCCGTTGCCGCGCTGGGTGACGTGGCGGGGATGACGACACGGGCGAGACGAGCCATGCCACAGGTTATCCTCGAAATGCCTGTCACCGCAATTAGCGTGTCTCACTTTAGTTAGGGGTGCAGTCCAGCTTTGTCACCGTAATTACGTGGTTCGTCAACCGGCCGATCAGATCGCAACTAAACGTCTCAAGCGGCGGGCAGTGGATGCTTCTCGAACAGCGACCCCGCATCCAGAAGTGCTCGCTGTTCCGCGTCACTCAGGCGCAACGCGTCGAGACCGCGCCGCGTCGCATTGCGTTGGTCGATTTCTCGAAGACAGCAACGGATTTCAGTCGGAAGTGGATGGATGGAATCGATCGTACAAACGGCACCATCCTTGGCAGGGGCGCCAGCGCCAGTCATGCGATCGAAGGAATATGCCTCCTGGGTTGTTATCGACTTCGCAAAGAGACCGGCATCCTCAATCGATGTCACAATGCAAATCCGCACCGCCCCGTTCGGAAACGCCGCATGAAACAGATCTCCAGGCCCGAGACGCGCAATCAGCTCTCGGCGATTCATCTTTATTTCCCTCCAATTCTAAAGTTGTTCAGTATCTGCAAAACCTCTTTCTGAGACTCGCCTCCAATCCCCAAAATGTTGACCGCGCAACGCGAGCCAATGGTCTGGCCTGTCGTAATAGGGTTGCGCGATACCACCTAGCGGAAACTCGCCTTCAATGCAGTAACCGCGTGTCGGAGCGTTGCTTGCGTGGCGGGCTTGGTAGATGCTGCACCATGGATACGACGTCATTGTCGGCGGCGCAGACTGCGATTGTGATGCAGTTCAATCCTTGAACACCGATTCGTGCCAATACATCTTCTCGCTCGCGAACCATCCTTCGTTCTGCTCAGTGCGAAGATTCCGCAGCCATTTCATGTCGAGACCGTATCTGGTCAACAGCCCAATCAGTTCCCGAAGACTCGGGTCATCGACGGGGTCTGTCAGCGTGACCTCGAGGCCCCTGGGACCTCCGACAAAGTCCTTCACCGCGTCGATGGATTTCAGCCAGTGGAAGAAGCAGTCCTCATCACCGTCCGAAAAGAATGGCACCGGTTCCTTTATCACGATTTTCATCATTGGCCCTACTAGTCATTGATATTCTGTCCTGGGCGGACATTCACGTAGCCGCCTCCCGGTAGCTGAACATCCCAGTGTGGCCCGCCGTGAGCTCGGCGGGCTGGTCCAGTTGGACACCACACCCGCCCCTTGTTGTCCTGCCATCCATACTTGCTACCTCCCTGGCCGGGATTTGGATTTGGTACCCACGTCTCACCGTCTTTGGGATCAGAAAATCCTTCAGCCTCGCCAGGCTTGCCAGGAGCCTTCGGTCCATTGGGATCGTTGGCATTTTCAGGTGCTGGTCTCGCAGCGTAGATCGCGGCCGCGCCCAACGCAGCCCCGACGATGCCACCAACGATTGCCCCTACCGGTCCGGCTCCACTGCCGATCTCGACCCCGATCGCAATCGTTCCGCCAGTCAGACCTTGGGGATCCCTATGTCCGATGGGATCTCCCTCGACGTAGCCGTAAAGATTGGCTGTTGAGTCTGTGCTTTCTCCTGCAGGATCGCGGGTCAACCATCGGCCAGCGGCTGGATCATAGGCGCGATATTGTGTGAGATAAAGCCCGCTTTCGGCATTGTAGAACATGCCTGCGTAGTTGAAGTCGGTGAGCGGTGTTGTGCTTTGCAGGGCGCGGCCATAAGGATCGTAGCCATAAGCAGGTGCGCTGCTGGTGCTAGCGAACACCCGCCTTGCCGTGCCAATCTGGTCCAGTCCGTAGTAAAAGAACTGCACAGGCGTCCCTGGAACGAATTCGCCTTCGGCGTAGTATCCACGCGTAGAAGTGTTGCTCGCATTGCGGGCCTGACAAATAGCGCTTCCGCACCACAGATAGGAGGTTGTTGTCGCGCTTCCCCCGGCAGGCGTACTCGTGATCGCGGTACGCCGGCTCAAGCCATCGTAAGTGAAAGCCGTCTGCTTGCCCGATTGCCCGAGATAGGCAATGCCGATCAACCGGTTCTCGGCGTCCCAACTGTAGTTGCGCTGCCCGTCCGACAGCAGATTGCCATCGGCATCGAAGGTGAGGGCCTGTCCAGAGAGGTCAGTGAGCTGATTGAGATTGTTGTAGCTCGCGGTCTGTGTCAGCGCACTCGGATAGACCGCCCCGCTGTCACTGGTCTCACTGATGGCGCTGGTGAAGTTCTCCGGCGTTGTTGAGTAGCCGTAAGTCGAGAATTGCCCCGAAGTCAGCCCTGTATTGGCGATGCTGGAAAGGCGTCGGTCTTCACTGTTCGGAAGATAGCTCAAAGTTGTTGAGAGGGTGCTGCTTGCCAGTTGCCGCAGTGTGATCTGGCTGGTCTGCCCAAGGTAGCTTAGCGTGAACGCGCCGAGATCGCTGGTGTGGCTTGTCAGCCGTCCGATCGAATCGTAACCAAAGGTCTCCGCGCCAGCGCCCGCGACGTTGCGCGCCGCGCGCCGCCCGAGCGCATCATAGCTGTAAGCGATCGCGCTGTTGGCAAGAGCCCCACTCTCCTGCTGCAATTGGAGAGCGCCGGGGCTTCCGACGGGAACGTATGCGTATGTCGTAGTGCCGGTTCCGTCGATCATCGACGTTCGGCGCGTGAAGTAGGGATCGTAGGTGAAGGAGACGTTGGGCGTCGTGTTCACCGCATTCAAATAGACGATGCTCGTCAGCAGGTTGTCCTGTGCATAGCCGTACTGCTTGGTCTGGCCCAGCGCGTCGAGCACCGACTTGAGCCGGCTCGTCGTATTCTCGTAAGTATAAGAATTACGGTGACAGTGCACAAAATTACTCGCCATTGCCGTCGTGGTCGCTCTGAGGCTTCGGTCCACGCTTGGCGGGCTTGAGGGGGCGCCCGGTCAATCGCTCGAGGCGGGCGATGAAGCGGTCGCTTCCGAGCGGCCGGCCGATGCTCTCGGCTGCGCGTAGCTGGGCGAACAGGTCGGCCTCTGGCTCCTCGTCGAGCAGATCGGCGAAGCGTGGGAAGCGGTCCCTGACCGGCGCCAGCTCGGTCACCCCGTCGTCCTTGCCGCGCAGATGCGCGCGCGTGCTCGACCAACGCCAATCCTGCGCGCGCTGCACCAGCCGGGCCCGCACCGGGTTGAGCGACACGTAGCGCAGCGCCGCCGCCAGATGTTCTTCGTCCATGGCAACCGCGCCGAACCGCCCTTGCCAGAAATGCCCGGTGCGTTTGCGCCGCGCCTGGATCGTGCCGGCATAGGACCGATGCACGCGCGCGAGGGCGCGGCGCAGTCCGTCGGGATCAGAGGGAACCAGGACGAGATGCACGTGGTTCGGCATCAGGCACCACGCCCACACCTCGACGCCGGCGGCTTTGCAATTCGCCGCAAGCAGGTCGCGATAGAGCGCATAGTCGTCATCGCCAAAGAACGTGCGAGCCCGGCCGTTGCCGCGCTGGGTGACGTGGTGCGGATAACCGGGGATGACGACACGGGCGAGACGGGCCATGCCGCAGCATGCATGCGAGAGAGCAGGCTGTCAATTCAATGCACTGTCACCGTAATTCTCCCAATTCGGCCTGAGATTTGGAAGCCGCCCTCACTTCGTCATTGCGAGCGCAGCGAAGCAATCCAGAATCTTTACGCGGAGACAGACCGGATTGCTTCACTGCGTTCGCAGTAACGATGTGGAGATGGGCTCGCCAACGGTTGCGGCTTGGACAGAGCGAAGCGCGACCCATCACCGGCGCAACCCGACGCCTCCGCGCAGTATCCGATGATGATCTTTTACCCCTGATTTGCCCGACGCGTCAAACGAATTCGTAAAATCAGTAAACGTGCCGCGCGCGGTTCTTCGCCTTTGCATGGGGTTGTTTTTCAGAATTTGCTTGGCAGCGCTCCTCGCTCCGGCGCCATCGCGGCCTGGACCCAAACTCCGCAACAAGCCGCTCCGCAGCAGAGCGGCTCTGCGAAGAGGGGACGCGAGAAAGAAAAAGCCCGGCGCGAGCCGGGCTTTTTTATTTGGTCGTGCGCTGCGTCTTACCGGCGCAACATGCCGCCGACCACGCCGCCCATGACACCGCCGATGAAGGCTGCGCCGGCGGCGTCTCCGCCGCCGCTGCGCTGGACGGGTGCGGGAGCAGGCGCGCTGGCAGTGTTGCTGGGCGCGCGACGAGGAGGCTGCTGGCTGGAGTTGCCGCTACTGGCCGTCGGGGCGGTCGTCGCCACGATCTCGGAGAGCAGCGCCTTGTGCTGGAGCTTATTGAAGTAGCCGGAGTCCGGATAGCCGCGCGCGGCCTGCCAGCGCTTGATCACGCTGCGGGTCCCATCATCGAACACCCCGGTCACCTTGGTGTCGAAACCAAGCGCGGTCAGTCGACGCTGCACATCGCGGCGCGTGCCCTTGTCGAGCCCGACCTGGTCCTCGGTGAGCTGGGTCGCCTCGTCCGTGAAGGTCGCGGGATCGACGCCGGCATTGAGGTTGCGGGTTGTCGTCGACGGTCCGCTCTTGATGGCCGCCAGCCGCGCCAGCGCCAGGGCCTTGAACTGGCCGTTCGGATAGGCGGACAGATAAGCGTTGAGCTCTTCCGGTTTGTTGGATTCCTTCACCGAGCGCCAGTACTCGAGCTCGACATTGGCCGCATCGGTATTGCCGCTTGCTGCGGCCGGGGCCGGGCCCGTCGCTGTCGGCGCCGCGTTGGCCACCTGCTGGCCCTGCTGCGACGGATTGAGGTAGACAGCGCCGATCAGGTTGGTGTGGCCCCAGGGAAGCTGACCCTTGTGGGTCTCCTCGTTGACCTGGGCGCGCACCGACGTCATCGCCTGCTGGATCTCCATGCCGGGCTTGGTGATGTTGTCGATCAGCGCGCGGGTGAACGGGCTGTTGTTGCCCTCCTGGCCGTCCAGCGCGGTCTGGCCGGGCCCGGTGGCGAACGCGATCAGCGTTCCTTCACCGGACTTCATCTCGGCAAGGCCGCTCTGCACGTTGACGCTGCGGGTGGCAGAGTTCGACTTGATCTTGGCGGCAAAGGGATTGTCGCGGCAGGCGTCGAGGAACACCAGCTTGACCTTGGCATCGCCCATGGTCTGGTCGAGCGTCAGGTCGATGTTGATGGCGGCGCCGAGCTTGACGTCCATCTCAGACTTGATGTCGGCATCGACCGGCAGCAGGTAGTTGGTGCCGCCGACCGCAATGCCGTGGCCGGCGTAATAGAACACCGCGATGTCGGAGCCCTGCGCCTTGCGGCCGAAGTCCAGCAGCTTTTCCGTCATCTGGTCGCGACTGAGGTTGGACCCTTCGATCACCTCGAAGCCGACGTTGCGCAGCGTCGCCGCCATCGCCTTGGCGTCGATCGGCGGATTCGGCAATTGCGCGACGTTCTTGTAGGCGCCGTTGCCGACCACGAAGGCGACTCGACGGTCGGCCTTCGCGGCGCTGACCGACAACGCCATGCAGATCAGGGAAAGAAGGATGGTGAGGTAGCGCATCTGAAATCCCCCCAACAGAATCGAATTCGAAGCAGCACGAGATGGGCCTGAACTTACACGAAAACGCCGCGCGTCAGCACCCACAGTGCCCAACCCTTGCCGATAGCCGAGGATGGCCCGCGAGGCCGCCCCTTCAGCGTGATCCAGATCACGCTTTGCTACCCGGATTGGTCGCGGGCAGTCTCGAATTGGTTCACCGCGCCCGGGCCGGAACCTGTGTCGGCTTCAAATTCAGAAGATTGCCCAAGAGGATCAGCACAGCGCCGAAGACCGTCCAAGCGTCGAGCCGTTCCGAATACAAGAGCCAGCCGGCGGTCGCCGTCAGGGGAACCCGCAGGAAATCCATCGGCACGACGACGGTGGCGTCGGCGTAGCGCATCGCGCTGGCGAGGCAGTAATGTGCAAATGTGCCGCAGATGGCGACCACCATCACCCAGCCCCAGAGATAGGTCGGCGGCCAGGCCCAGACATAGAGCGCCGGAAAGAAGCCCGTGACCGCCTGCACGACAATCATCCAGAAGAGGATCGATAGCGCGCTCTCGGTGTGCGCCAGCGACTTCACCAGCACCATCGACACGCCAAAACCCATGGCGGCGCCGAGCGCGATCAACTGGCCGGGATCGATCTCGCCAGTGGCGGGACGGACGATGATGATCACGCCGACGAGGCCAAGCACGATGGCGGCAATCTTCCACGGCGTCATGCGTTCGGACAGGAAGCTTGCAGCCAGGATCGCGGTCCAGATCGGCATGGTGAACTCGATCGCCACCACCTGGCCGATCGGGATCAGCGTCAGCGCGAAGAACCAGCCGAGTTGCGAGACGTAGTGGATCAGGTTGCGCACGATGTGCTGGGGCAGGCGAACGGTCTTGAGCGTCGCAAAGCCGCCGGCGCGATAGATGATCGGATAGAGCAGGACGAGACCGATCAGCGAGCGCACTTCCATGAGCTGGAAGACGTTCATCTGCCGCGCGGCCTCGCGTCCGGCGACCGCCATGACCAGCGTCAGTGACAGCCAACCGGCCATCCACAGCGCGGCCATCGGTTTGGACGGGGTGATGCTCATCGGCGCGGAAGCAGGAGAGGGGATGTGAGAGGGCAGGCCGGTATCGGCGACCGGGCGCGCGTTTGCAACGGCCAAATCTGTGGATGCAGCGTTGCACGGCTGCGCGGGAAGGATGCCATGCCCAGCTAGGCGATGCGGCAAGGCATAAAAAAACGATCCGGCGGGGTGGCCGGATCGCTTGTCGAAAACAGATCGAAGTTAGCGCGACAGCGCGATGTTGGCGCCGCGGAACTGGCTGTCGGCCCGCATCGTGACCGTTTGCTTGCTGCCGCTGGTGCGCAGCGCGATATTGGCATTGAAGCCGGCGGTCGCGGCGACCACCTCGAAGCTTGCGCCGCCGCCGTGGCCCTGAATGACGCCGCTGATGTTGCGGCTGGCCTCGGTCCAGCTGCCGGTGATGGCATTGCCTTCTGCGCGGACACTGGCGGAAAGGTTGAACTTGTAGGCGTCGCTGGCGCAGGTCAGCACCATCTCCATGGCGGGACCTGTGGGCGCATACTTGGCACGGCAACGAATGCGCTCAGTCGATCCGTCGTCGAGGGTGACGGTGCCGCCGCCGCTCCAGTTGCCGGCGAGGGCGGCGAACGGGCCGGACTGCGCCTTGCTTTCCGTATTTGCGACCGAGGCCGCAAACAAAACGGCGGCCGCAACGAGCAGCCGCCGGTTCATGACCCGAGCCTCGGTTGGCTTATTGGCGCGATGCTTCCCACCGCCCGCTGCACGGTATGCCTCCAGATGCTCCATTCCACTTTCCCGATCCGGCGTTGCCGTTAAGTTGACCGTTGGCATATGCACCATTGATCGAAACTTTCACAAGACCCTCGCGGCCGATGGTGCCGGAAACGTTAGCGCCGGGCGCCGTGATGTGACCGTCGGAAACCGTCAGCATGGAGCTTGCGGTCGGCTCGCAGGAGCCGCTCTTGGTCACGATGGTGACCTGCCAGTTGCCGTCATAGGGGTTTTGGGCGAACGCGGGTGCCGCGAGCGAGCCGGTGGCAATCGCGGCGGTAAAAATCAACGCAATGCGATCAAAACGCATGAATTTCTGTCCTGCCTATGTCTGAGATGCTGACGCTTATTCGGGGGAAATGTGACAGAAATTTGCTGCATCGCCAAAGCGAAAATTGTTCCTGTGGAAACAATGGTTTATTTGCCTGCTCCCAACCCTTTTTTCGCGCGAAATCGGCCCGATTCGCGACGTTAAGGATGAATCGTCGGCGGCCACCTACGACAGGCTCGGCGCGGCGGTCGCGAACTGCTCATCCTGCACCTTCGCCGGCAGCGTTTTGTGGACCTTGATGTAGTCGATGACTTCCGCAAGCAGCTTCAGGCCGAGCGGGGCCAGCGCCCGCTCCCAAAGATCACGTGCCGTCTCGCCCTTCTTGACGAAGCACCAGTCCTGGGCGGCGATCGCGCCTGCGTCCATGCGGTCGGCGAGGTGGTAGATCGTGCCGCCGGCGATCGGGTCGCCCTCCTTGATGGTCCACTCCACGGCGGCCTTGCCGCGGTGACGCGGCAGCAGCGACGGGTGGTAGCCGACGCCACCAAGCCTCGAGACGGCGAGCGCCTCCCGGGAGACGCGGGCATGGCTGTGCGCGGTGATGATCAGGTCGGTGTTCGGCGCGATCTCGGAGGCGGCCACCAGCTTTGGATTGGCCTGGACCACCACCTCGATGCCGGCCGCGCGGGCGGTTGCGGCGAGACGGTCCTCATTATCGGCGACCACGACCCGCGCGATGTCTACGCTGTGCTCCCGGAGCATGTTCAGGGTGGTCACGCCGAAATGGCGGGAGCCGATCAAGGTGATGCGCATGGGGTCTCGGTTCCGTCTCGGGGCTGGGTCACCTCCGGATAACACGCCATAAGGCCCTGTCACCCCCCGCGAGCCCTTTGCGCCGGTTATCAACAATGCGCGGGACGCAAGCCTGTCGAACCGGCTGTCCGTTCGTCGCGTCCAACGACCCGTGCAACGCGAACGGGGGATCGCCGTGTCGAAATGGCCGAGATTGATGCTGATGAGCGGAATTGCGTCGGCGCTGCTCATCTATGAAATCACCAGCGCGACCGAGGCGCCGAGCCAGGCGCTGGCCGTGCTGCAGTATGTCCTGCTGGCCTGCGGCCTGATCGGCCTGGTCGGTTCGTTCCTGATGCACGCTCAGGACAAGTGACAGCCGGCGCGCTTCGGTCGCGCTCGCGTCCGAGGTCGTCACATCCTGGCATCTCCGCCATTGCGCCGCCTGCGGCGCGCGTGCTTCCATGCGTCAGGCCCTCGGCCTTCTCGGAGTTGCCGAATGCGAAGCGCATGCATCATCGCCTCCATCGTCGTTGCTGCCGCCGCGCTCGCGCCGCCTGCGCGCGCAGGCGAACTGTGGCCGGCGATCCCGCCGGAGATCGGCGTGGCGCCACGCATCGGACCGGCGTGGAGCGAATATCGCTGCAATCTGGGGCCGGTCTATAATTTCTATCATGGGGCCTATTACGGCGAGGAGCCGCCGGCGCTTCGGCGCGGCTACGCGTACCGGCCGTTCTACCGGTATTCCGCCTATCGCAAGCTGCCGCGGACCTATTTCTGCGTCGAGGTTGAGTAGTCGGGATTTTGAAGTTCATATGTTCTGTTTCAGACAGACCGATGCGCCGGTCCGCATTTAGGATACGTCTTGCCCGGGGCTGGCAGACGTTTCATCTCGCATCCATTTTCGAACCCGGCCGGCCGCTGGTGATATTGCCAGCGGCCTTTTCATGTCCGCGTCATCGCGCAAAAGAGCGCCGGACGAGCAGGGCAGTAACGGGTTCTCAACCGGCCTGGCGTATCGACGAATCTGTCGCGGATTTGTATTGCGTACCGCGACACAAGAGTTGGCCCGCCGGTGTGCAAACCCGGCGCGGCCCGTTCCTTCCTGGAATTACCGGATGCCGAGCGCGATTGAGCAGATCGTCGATACCTATGTCAGGCTGAAGAATCGCCGTGGCCTCGACGCGCTGATGATGCACCGCCAGCGGCTCGCGGTCGATCTGAAGAGCCGCTCCGGCTACGATTTCAGCCTGCCGATCGGGCAGGTCGACAAGGAGATCGCGATCATCGAGGCCGGACTGAGCCGGCTGAAATCGCCCAATCCGGCCGAGGCCTGACGCGCGGGGACGGTTCAATCTCGCGGCCGGACAAGCTCGGCATGCCGGGGAGCGCCAATGGGGTCCGCACAAAATATCGAAAACAACCCCATGCAAAGGAGCCAGTGGCCGCTGGCGTGAGGTATTGCGGATTTTACGAAATAACTTGACGCGTCGGGCAAATCACCGGCATGATGGCATCATCGAAGCGTGTTACATGGGCGTCCCGTCGATCGTCGCCTGAAGACCCCCAATCCGGCTGCGGCCGTCGCGCAGGCCAAGCTCAATCGGCCTTGCCGCCGTCGATCACCGTGAACAGCGGCCGCGCCTTGGTCGGCTCGACCAGGAGTTCATCGACCATCGCGCTCGCAGCCTCGACGTACTTCCTGGTCGGCTTGTCGAGAGGCCGCAGCGCCTCATCGTCGAGCGCGACCTTCGCCGCTTCAACCAGCTTGCGCATGCGTGCCGCGTGATCGTCGCCGGCCGTGAGCGTCGCCCGCGCCAGCGAGCGCAGCACGAACAGCTCGCCCTCGAGCCTGAGCAGGCGATCGTTGAGCTTGGCGAGGACGGCATTGAGATCCGGCATGGCGGCCTACGGCGAAGGGGCAAACGGCACCCGATCTAACCGCTCAGGGGTGAATGGACTGCAAACGGCGCCGCGCGAATTGGCGTCACCGTCACTGGTGGCCCGGCGGCATCCGGATCAAGAGGCTGATTGCGACGACCAGCAGGCAGAAGCTGCTCGACAGGACGAACAGGAAGAAGTCGTCCATCGAGAATTCGCTGGGGCGCTTGCGTCGGTTGGGATCATTCGACATCCACTGGCCCCTTGCAAAGCTTCCGTGATCGGCCCGCCATCTCAACAGGCCGCCTGGGGATTTCGTTCCGCGGGAACAGGTCCGTAACGCGTAAGGGGGCCTTCAGGGCCCGTCGCTACGGTCCTGGCCACTGTCCTCGAGCAGATTGAGCGCGGTGTCGACCTGCTCGATGAGGAGTTCGATTTGATCGCGCTCATGCGGGCCCGGATCGCCCTTGAGCCGCTCCAGCAGCTCCTGCTTGCGCGCGAGTAGGTTTGCCATGGTGCTCATTGCAACCTGACAAGCCGCTCGACCGCGCAAGGTTCCCCATCATCCGTTGCAGGGAAGACCAGCGAGCATGCCGGGCCCGGCAGTTCCGGACCCGGGGCGTCGCGTATCGCTGATCAATACCTTGATCAGTGACCGGTGTTGAAGCGCCAGTTCACGCCGAGCATGAAGGTTTGCATGTTCTGGCGCAGCTCGACCGGAAACATCGGGAGCGCCGCGCAACCGGGATTGTTGGTGCAGTTCAGCGTGTAGCCGTTCCTGCCGAAGTCGAAATAATTATACTCGGCCTTCAGCGAGACATTCTGGAGCAGCGCATATTCGATGCCGCCGCCGACCACGAATCCCGCCACGTTCCTCGAACCGATGAAGTCGACCGAGGTGCCCGCGAAATCGGTCTGGGTCATGGTGTGGTTGAAATGGGCAAACGCGGCACCGCCCTTGGCGTAGAACAGCACGCGATCGAATGCGTAGCCGACGCGGGCGGTGGCGGTGGCCATGCGATCGAGCTTGGTCGTCAGCAGGAAGCCGACACCGCCGCCGCCGGCCGGGAGCGTCACCGTCGTGTCCTTCATGTCGGCCCAGTCGAACTGGCCTTCGACGCCGACCACCAGCGAGCCGACCTGATAGTCGCAGCCGCCCTGCACGCCGGCCATCCATCCGCTGTCGTGATTGGTATTGAAGGAGAAGCTGGTAATGGGCTGTTGCTCGTTCATGCCGCGACCGCCGCCGCCATTGCCGCCGAGATAGCATCCGGTCCAGGAGAAGGTCGGGACCGCGGGCGCCGCCTTGTAGGGCAAAGACACGTCGGCCGCCATCGCCGAGGTGGCCATCGAGATGGCAAGCGCAATGACGCTGGAAAGTGTTTTGATCTTCATGGAAGTTTCGTCCTTCAAATTGACCTCAGCGCCGGTCCGGCGCGAGCGAGCGGAGTCACGCCAATGCGTGGGGAAAGGTCCTCTCGTGACCGACCGTATCCAGCAGGCTGCGCGGCGGCTGTAACCGTGAGGTCACAGAAGCGGTATCAACATACTGTTAGCTGCGCCGCCAAACGGGCTGGCGCGTCGGGCCATCAATGTGAGGCTCAGTGGGGTGTCGGCGGATGGCGATGATCGCGCCTATCAGCGCACGCCGGCCCAGCGCCGGCCGAACACGGGCGGTTTCGCCTTGATCGGCTCCCACCCGAAGAAATGATGATTGCCGGACCAGGTGTGGACCACCGCGTTGCAGACGCTGCACTTGAAACTGCCGGTGTGCCTGGCCTCATGCTCTTCTCTGGTCGCGGTGTAGTTCATGCTGCAGCTCGGGCAGGAGAATTCTTCGATCGTCCAGACGGTATTGGCCATGGCAATGCAACGCGTTTGAGGTGACGGCGCCAGTGTAGGTTTTGAGCGCTTGCTCTCGCGTAAATCGATCGGCGCAAATCCGGTTAACGGCGGTTAGGCAAATCCGGCTCTGAGTTGGGGCTTTTTCGAAGCGATGCCGCGTAGCCAGGTCGCCTTGACGCCCGATCCGTGGCTGGCAATAAGGCGAGGGCCTGCCCCGCGTGCCAATCGCGGCGGTCGATGGCGCCGGAAGTCGCGTTGATGTCGCAAGGAAAGCTGCGCCCGTGAAAACCCTCCGCCAGTTGCTGACGGGAGAGGACATTGTCCAGCTTCTGATCCGGCTCGGTCTGCTCGCGCTCCTGATCATCTGGACGTTCGTCATCATCCGGCCCTTCGTGCCGATCCTGACCTGGAGCGCCGTGCTGGCGGTCGCGTTCTATCCGGCCTTCAGCTGGCTCGCCAAGCTGCTTGGCGGCCGTCCCAGGACGGCGGCAATCATCCTCACCTTGATGACGCTCGGCATCGTGATCGGGCCCGCGACCTGGTTGGGGCTGAGTGCGGTCGAGGGGGCGAGGGAGCTCGCGCGCCAGCTCGGCACCGGCGACCTCGCGCTTCAGTCGGCCCCGGAGCAGATCAAGTCCTGGCCGATCATCGGCCCGCAGCTCTATGAGCTCTGGGAGCAGGCCTACAACAACATCCGCGCGGTGCTGCGCGAGGTGGCGCCGTATCTTCAGCCGCTGGCGGGGCCGCTGCTGTCGCTCGCCGGCGATGCCAGCGTCGGGACGCTGCAGTTTCTCGTCTCGGTCTTCGTCGCCGGCTTCCTGTTTCCCCACGGGCCGCGGCTGGTCGCCGCCGGCCGTGGCTTTCTGTTCCGCATCGTGCCGGAGCAGAGCGAGCATTTCCTGGAGCTCGCGGGCGCGACCATCCGCGCCGTGTCGCAAGGGGTGATCGGCGTTGCGATCGTTCAGGCGTTGCTCGCCGGCGTCGGCTTCAAGCTCGCGAGCGTGCCGAGCGCCGGCCTGCTCGCGTTCATCGTGCTGCTGCTGTCGATCGTGCAGATCGGCGCCTTCCTCGTCATCCTGCCCGTGATCATCTGGATCTGGACCGCAAAGGACGTCACGACGGCGCTGCTGCTCACCGTGTTCCTCGTCCTCGTCGGCTTCATCGACACCATGTTGAAGCCGCTGGTGATGGGGCGCGGGCTCAACACGCCGACCATCGTGATCTTCGTCGGCGTGATCGGCGGCACGCTCGCCCACGGCATCGTCGGCCTCTTCATCGGGCCGATCGTGCTGTCGGTGGCGTGGGAATTGGCGATGGCGTGGATCAGGACGGATCGGGCGGACGAGGAGTGAGGCAAGAGTCTCAACCCGCGGATGAGCCCCGTTACTACCTATAGTAATTTTCGGGCCTATCCTGAAATCGACGGGGTACCGTGCCTGTCGGATAGCAACGGCCGTCACGGATATCGAGGTCTACGCCATCGCTGCCACACGGCACCGCGTATCTGCCGTTTCGATAGCGAGGATAACCGCCGTCGCCGTATCCCCGGCGATAGTAGGCGTCCTGCTCCTGGGGCGCCAGATAGCCGTTCGGGTAGCAAAGGCCATCGCGGGCGCTCAGGTCCCAGCCGTTCCCACACGGGGGTGGGTGTCTCGGGACACCATACTGAACCTGATGGATTGAAGGTCGGGAATTGACGGCGACCGGAATGGCCTGACCCATGGCTAGCGCGGCTGCGAGAACAGTAACAATCATTGGGCAATCTCCATGCGCGGCAAGAGTGCCTCCGAGGGCGTGAACCCCACATGAACAGGCGTTGGAGGCCGAAACGGAAGTCGGTCTCGATAATCTCAACCGAGGCATGTTTGCGACCGCTCGAACATTGATCTGACGGGAGCCGGGCAACTTGTGTCCGCGATGACGCCGACAGCAACGTCTATGAACGCAGGAAGATTGCTGGACAAACGGCGCGCCGGTGCGGCGTTGGCAATCGATTCCGTGGTACGACCGAGATGGCCAAGTGAGCCGTAATCGACCATTGAAAAAGTTGCGCCGCCAGGCTTAAAAAAAAGCCGTTCCCGGCGGCGCCGTCGATCGTCTCTACTTATATCCGCCTGCACTGCTCATGACGACGTCGGGGTTGTTGTTGCTGACCTGGTTGTCGAGATACGACAGCACGCTGCCTTGAGTCGACGCACCGGCATTGTTCACGATGACCGACCGGCCAATCTTAACTGTGGCTGGTGAGCCCTGAACAACGCCGACGCTGGCGTTGTTGGAAATCATGCTCTCGTTGACCTGCGTGTTCGAAGTCCCGAGGCCTGCCATGCCGACCTGGTTTCTTTCAATAGTCACGTGGTCGATCGTAGCCCTCACGGATCCTCCGGACGTGTTGACCTGAACGCCGCCGCCGCCGCTAGCGGAACTGCCGTTGTTGGTCACGAGCGAGTTCTTGATCAAGAACGTCGCGACGGTATTTGGGTTGAACTGAACCCCAAGGCCTGGGCTGCCTCTGAAGTTCATGATGATGCAGTTCTCGATAATCAGCGAGCCGCCGCTGAGGAAGAGGACGCCGACAAGACCGGTTCCCAGGCCATCAATGAGAAGTCCTCTGAGGACCACGGCGTCGGTTGAGCTGGCTGTACTGATAACGATGGCGTTGGTGCCTGAGACGAGGACGCCGGCGGTTCCGGTCTCGCAATCGATGGTGATTGCCTTTGTGATCGTGACCGCGCCGAAGCCGCCGGGATCAAGACAGTTGATCTCGCCAGCGGCAGCCGTCTTCGAGATTGCGCCGGCGAAGGTCTTGCAGGGAGCAGTGCGGCTGCACGGGTTGGCGTCGTCGCCAACTCCCGAAACCCAGGTCCTGGTCGCCTGGGCGTGGGCGGGAGCAGATGCGAGAAGGGGGACGAGAATTCCGATGGCCAATGCTAATAAGCCAACACGTCGCATGAGGTACTCCTATTCTTTTCAAAAACTGCTGCTCAGCTGTCGCTGAAAAACGCGCTCAGTATTGAATGGCGTTTTGAATTGCCATTCGAGCGGGATGGTCGGGCCGTTTTCTGGAAAAGATGCCGTTCCCCCCACCGACACTGTATCGTCGAAACTTGGGGCGAACACCACCAACTTTTGGTCGCGTTGCAGGAGCTTGAACCAGCGCCGACCGCGACCGGTCCGGCAGTGGCGTGGGCTGACGTAGCTAAGCGATCGACGCCAAAAAGACCCGCCTCCGAGTTCTGTGGGAAGAACGGAGGGAGACGCATAAAAGGCATCGCCCTACGGACTTGAAAACAATGGTCCGGAGGCGGGGCCGCAAACGGCTAAAGTATCGAGCGAGCGGCAGTCCGAAGGCCGCCGCCCGCCACATCAGACCTAGGAGGAATGATGTGCGCACAACCTAACATGGTGGCTCGGATTCAGCTATCGGGAAAAAGTGGTAGGCGCAGGACGTGAGCGGGGGGTGCGTCGCAGCAACGTGCTTCTGAGCCGATCTCAGCTTCAGCGAGCATTCGTTTTCCGTCTCGCGCTGAACGGATGCCTCGTCGATGGATGCGGCCCGTATCAGTCAGATGTGCCCGGGTTCCTGCGTAGGCTGCTTTGCCGGAAGTGCTCAACGCCGGCACCACCGATTTCAACCCAGACATGTTTCGACTGCTCGAACACCGATCGGACCGGAGCCGGGAAATTCGCATCCGCGATCGCTCCGACGGCAACGCCAATGAACGCAGGAAGATTGCTGGACTTCCAGTAGACCGTTGAGCCGCAGTCCGCGCAAAAATAGCTGTG
Source organism: Bradyrhizobium iriomotense (assembly GCF_030160715.1). Lineage (GTDB taxonomy): Bacteria > Pseudomonadota > Alphaproteobacteria > Rhizobiales > Xanthobacteraceae > Bradyrhizobium > Bradyrhizobium iriomotense. The sequence goes on along the minus strand of NZ_BSOW01000017.1, from coordinate 14,555 downwards.
GACCTTCCCACCGCTTGCGGCGCCGCGCGTGAACTCTTTGGGCGCTCCTGAAACGGTGACTGCCTCGGCGGGATAGAACGCACCGACCCCGAACGGCGCACCGGTTCGGCGCTGGCAATCGATGCAGTGGCAGGCAACGACAAGTGTGGATGGTCCAGGAAGCGACAGCGTCACGGCACCGCAACTACATCGGGCAGGGGTCATCGAAATCTCCTAAGGTGTGCAGTCACAACATCAACGCGGCTAACGCAACGGCACGGCTAGTTGGGTCTCAACCGGCGTACTCAAGCATCGCCCGAAAATCTGAGGTAGCTCAGTTGCACCGTAGCGCGGGGCGATGTCCGGGCGCAGGGTAGGATAGCTGGACCTCTGCAGCACGGCGGTCCAGTCGCCTCGGCCTCAGCTCCCCGGACGTACGGGAGTTGGGGCCGATCTTGAACCGGCACGGTGTGCATGTCGGCCTGAGTACCTCCCTTGAGCAATAGCGCGGCCAAGCCGGCAATCTTAGGATCATGCCGCCAGCCTCTTCGTATCAGCGTGGGTTCTGGCAATCCGGCACGGCCCCAGAGAGACCGCCCCCCAAGCCCCCCTTCTCTGGGGCCGTCCTGTTTTTGCTTGCTGCAGATGCCCCAGCTCATGAGCTTGTAGGCCTTCGCCCGCCTGCCCCCGAGCGTCGGCTAGCGAACAGACAATTCCGAACGCATCAGCCACACTGACCTGATCCGGGATTTTGCATCACCCTTCCCGGGGCTGGAGCAACGTCGCCTGCCCTTATTGCAAGCGGGCGGCGTTGTTGTTTGGAGCAGGATCTCCCGTCGCGTTTTGATCCTTCCCGGCCGTCGCTGCGTGATGCTGGCGCAACCCGATGCCGATACAGCTCTGGTAGGGATGCATCGCGTCATGATGATCATCGCGGATCGCGCCCGCGAGGGTAGGCAATGACGCGCTGGCGGTCCCGCGCCCTCAGGCCCCGTCGAGGTATGGCTGCAGTGCCGGCACTTTCTGCTGAGGCTGGATCGCCGTGGCGCGATTCTGAAAGTAGTCGAGGACGAACAGGCGTATCGCGGACGACAGATTGCCGTGCGGGCGGTTGGTGTCGATCTCGCCGACCAACTCCGACAGCGTCATGTTACGCAGGCCGGAAATCTCCTTCATGCCATTCCAGAAGGCCGCTTCCAGGCTGACGCTGGTCTTGTGGCCGGCAACGACGACGGATCGTTTCACGACGGGGGATTTCATGGATTCCTCACCCTCAATGCCGCCCGCCTGAAATGAATGCGAGCAGTGCTCCAGCCCCGGGAAGGTGATGCAAAATCCCGGATGACGTCAGTGTGTGCGAGTCGTGCGGTGCCGTCTGTTCGGTAGGCAACAAATCGCCGAGAGAAGCCCGCGAGCGTGAACCGGCGTCCGACCGGTCGCCACCCCGTGGTCACCGCCTGGTGACCGAGCGGACAAGCGAAGTCCTGACGGCTTGCCGGTTCACGCCGGCGGACTTTTCTCAATGGAAAACCAAGTAAGCAAGTGACGCAACGAGCACGGCCAGCCATGAGTACCAAGCGATGACAATCCAGATATCCGTTTGGAGCTTCCTCATGGTGGGAAGCTCAACGTCAGTGCCGCCGCGAATGGCGGCACCCTGACCACGGGCTACGTCGTGGGGGATGTGACACTTTAACGACACGGGGCAATCGCGCGACCTGTTCCTATGTTCACAAACGAACATTCGGACGTGGCTATTTGGGCTAACCTCCACCTCCGATAGAGGCCGAGATCCACGGGGCGTCGAGTGTTGCATAATCTGCTGATGCGCTTTCGCATGCGTAATTTTCTGTTGGTTTGTCCGTCTTGCAAAATTGCCGCTTCCGCGAACCGTGGTCGCTACATGCTCGGCGAAGAGCGCCTCACGTGCGATCACTGCGGAGCAACCGACTCGCTTACTTTCTGGCGTTTCGAAGGAATAGCCAGGCGCGCGTGTGCTGCGGAGCCAGTCAGAGCTCGCGCTCCATCGCCGGATGGCTGCGGTTCTTCACATTGATGGAGTCTTTCGGGCCAACTCAACAAGGCCTTCGCGAGCTTCCGGGATATCGTCATCAGCCAATAAAGCGCGATCAACTCCAGATCTCGCATTTCTCGGGCGCGGGCCCCGCTCACTTCCCAGCCGCGATTACCAGCAACAGAGCTTCCATCGCGGCGCGCCATTCCAGCCGGTCGTGCTCGGCTTTCGGCAGTGCAGCAATGTACTCCCGGCATCGCGCAGTGTCACCAGCTTGCCGCCGGCAACCTCGCTTGGTCATTCTGTGTACGTCACAATCCCAGTGCGTCCAAAGCGCGCCCTAGACCCAGTTACCACTTTTTCCCGGCTTGGCATGCTAGCCTAATGGGATCGGATGGCGGGCTTACGGACTGTCATTCGGTATTTCTGAAATTGAAATTACTTAAGCCTTAGTGCCCCGCCTTCGGACGACATCTCAAAGTACGTTGGGCATGGCTACTTTGCCCCCACCGTTCTTCCCATTGACTCGGAGGCGGGTCTCTTCCTTTATCGGAGGCGACTTCGTCTGCGATCGTCGTCCTCGGCCAGCTTGGCCCAATCAGCGGCCAGCTTTAGCCAAGCCTCCCTGTCGATAGGATCGACCGTCTTGCCCGCCTGTTGGCGGCACTCCTCGGCTTCCTTACGGAACCATTCTGCGTCGAGTTCGGTCATGGCCCCAGCTCAAGGGCGAGCCGGCGAGCTGGTCGTCCCAAATGCGTTCGCCGCACTGGCACTGATATAGGCGGACTGTCTTTCCGGTACGGGTATCGAGAAGGGAATGAGCGAGCCCGGCGAAGGCCGCGCAGGTTGGGCACCGGGGGCCATGGTCCTGCGTCTGTTGTTTTTGGAGGTCCGCTTCCTTCTCGTCGGTCACAGCCCAGCTCCTCCAGCTGAGTCACCTAAGTGTCGAGAAGCGCTTTCGTTCCGCGGTTCTCACCCTCAGAAGCCGCAGTGGGCATAAGTCTTTCTGGCAAGCTGCCAGTACGAGCCCACGGCAACGAAGTCGACGTCAAGACACTGGTTTCCGCGACGATATTCGGCAAGGCCGTGGCCGTTGCACTGAAGGTATTCGAGATTTATTCGCCAGCGCTTTTCTTGGGGATTGTTCCCGAAGATTCTGTTAAACTGAACATTCGGCGCGCGTTGCGACGCCGGGGCCACCAGCCCCGATCGGCCATCATCCCCGTCTACTTCGACTTTCTGGGAAAAAGCTGATCGCGAATATAGCGCGAGGTTGGTGTCAGCCGAATGCCGCGCGGCTTTTGCCAAATGGCGCGATCGATTTCTTTCCTGTCACCGATCGCCAGCTTGCCCTTTGCATTCCTCGCAATGAAGATGGCATCGCTCATCTTCCGGCCTGAGCGCTTGTTCTTGGCCTTCACCTCTTTCCAGAGGCTCAGCCGGCCGAGCTTCAGCCTTGGCAGCTCTTCCTTGATCTCTCGCCGCAGGCAGTCCTTGTCCGTTTCCTTCGACCGCTTCCGACCGCCGGGGAACATCCACAAACCATCACGCCGGCGCCTCACCAGAAGTACTTTGCCTCGTTTGGCGGCAACGAGCTTAGATGCCTTCGCCATGCCGCTTGATGAGTCTCCGTTTCAAAGAATCGCCCGCAATCGTATCGATTATTGGCCTTGCTTCAATGACGGAGGGTCGTGGGTGTGGAAAGCTACCGCTGCGCCGGGCTTCGACCCCGCCTCAGAGCTCACGTCCCATCGCGGGATGGCTGGGCGGTGCCGGCGCTTTCTGCTCAAGCTGGGTCGCCGCAGCGAGGTTCTTAAAGTAGCCGAGGACGAACAGGCGTATCGCGGAGGATAGATTACTCTGCTGGCGGTTGTGGTCGATCTCACTGACCAGCTCCGAGACCGTCATGTTGCGCAGGCTGGAAATCCCTCTCAGGCCGGTCCAGAAAGCCTCCTCGAGGCTGACGCTGGTCTTGTGGCCGTCGACGACGATGGATCGTTTCACGACCGGGGATTTCATGGCTATTCCTCACCCTCGTTGGGCTCCTGCAAAGAGAACGGCCCCAGCGCGCGAGGCTGGTCGACACGCCGGAGCCGTCCCCGTATGCACACCGTCGTGCGCAAGCCACTGTACCGGGAAGAAGTGGCAAAGTGAGATGCTCTCTGGGAGTAACCCCTGGGGCACTACCCCTTGACGGCGGACTCTTCGCCGGCGTCTGATCGGCCGCATGGGGCGGGATCAGCACATCATCGATGAGCTCGCGCGCATAGAGCGCACGTGCCTGGAGTTGGCCGACGGCAGCACCATGCCGGAGGAGCGAGCAGGGCTGCGGTCGCTGGAGAACAGCTATCGTGCCGAGATCGAGGACCGCGAGCGCGGCAATCGATTTACAGACACGAAGCTTTTGCGGAAGTTTGGTGTCTCGGCTTAAGTCTTTGATCTTGCTTGGTGAGCGCGCTGGGGCTCGAACCCAGGACCCCGTGATTAAAAGTCACTCCCTGTACTTTTCCGTAAGTCCGCGTAACCTAGGCGAAATTTGCGTCGACAGCGCAAAAAGCCTTGAAATTATGGGACTTTCTAATGCACGACAATGCACGGCAAGGACCGGATGCGGACGGTACTAGCCGAACTCAAGAGTTGCCCCCGGTTGCCCCGAGTCGCAAGCGTAAACGCTGGCCGGATCTCACCGATGCGTCGGTCCGCGCGCTAAAGGCGACGGACGGGCGAGCGGCGCTCGGTGATGGCGCATGCAAAGGGCTTTGGATCCGCTGCACGACTTCCGGCCTGAAAACGTGGTCCTACGCCTACAAACAAGACGGTCAGGCGAGGCGCGTTACCCTTGGCGAATACCCCGCCATGTCGCTGGCCAAGGCGCGCATCGAAGTCGACGAGTTGCGGAGCCTGAAGAGGGGCGGGAAGGACCCCCGAGCAGTACAGGCGGCCGCGCGTCTTGAGCGCAGCCGCGTGGTCCTGACCGTCGAGCAACTGGCCGACAACTACCTCGCGCACCTGAAGGCCAAGGGGAAGATCAGCTGGCGGGCCGACGAACGATACATGAAGCGCCTGAAAGCCCATGTCTCATCTGATCCCGCCACCGGCCGCCGGCTCCAGCTGGGCAAGCGTTCCGCTGCTTCGATCACGAAGCGCGACCTGACGGAGGCCCTGGCGGCCGCTGCCGCCAAGTCGAAGGTCAGCGCCAACCGGATGCAGTCGACCCTTCGCACCATGTGGGGGTGGGCCTCCGATCGCGATGACGTGCCGAGCAACATCATGGCCGGCGTCAAAAAGGTCGGCGGAAAGGAGCGCAGCAAGGACCGGGTGTTGACCCCTGCAGAGTTGCAGTCGCTCCTGGCGGCGCTGGATGACGATGCGTGCAAGGCCTCACCGATCGTGCGGCTCGCGCTGAAGGGGATCCTGCTCACCGCGCAGCGACCTGGCGAGGTCGCGGGGATGATGGTGTCAGAGTTGGTTCTCGAGCACGAAACCCCGCATTGGATCATCCCCCGACACCGGACCAAGAATAAGAAGGCCGAGCACACAGTGCCGCTCTCGCCGGCCGCGGTGCTGGTCATCCAGGCGGCCATGGAAGCCAGTAAGGCAGGTTGGGAGGGCAGGAACGACCGCCCGGTGTTCGCCAGTCGCTTCACGAAGATGACCCACCTGGCGCGCCACTCACTAAGCCATGCGGTGCGCCGGATCCTGAAAGGCAAGAAACTGACGAAGTTCACCCCTCACGACCTGCGGCGCACCGCGGCCACACTGGCACAATCGCGGCGGATCCCGCGCGATTACGTCAAGGCGCTGCTCAACCACAGCGACGGGGACGTAACCGAGACATATGCGCGCTGGCACATGTTCGGCGAGAAGCGCGAGGCCGTCGTTGCGATCGAGGCGGCGGTGTTACCGACGGCGGAGGGGTAGGGGCGATCGGCGCCAAACGGGCCGAGGTCGACCGGGGTGGTGACCATGTGTGCCGGTCCCAGCGGCCCATCTGAAGGGGATGGCGACCACGGCATCCGGTCCGACCATCAAGGACTGGTGCACCGAGCGGGCCGGCTTCCCGAACGAGATGTCGGAGATGGCCCTTGCGCACACCGTATCGGACAAGGTCGAGGCGGCCTACCGCCGCGGCGACATGCGCGAGAAGCGTCGGCGCATGATGGCCGACTGGGCGGCTTATTGCGCGAGCCCGCCAGTCGAGAAGAAGGACAAGATGAGGGCTTAGGCCATTCGACGTATCGACATGCGTCAGCGCGAGTCGCGCATCGGGTAATCGTTAATGCCTTCTAAATGCTGTAAGAAAAAATAGTTATCCCGAGGATTCACAGGTCAGCCATGAATCACTATGTTGTCGGTAACTCCCTAGCCTGACGCCACCGCCTAGGCGGTGGCACCCACCCCAAGGTGGGGACCGATTCTTCGATCTAGAGGCTAGGGACCACCCTTTCACTTTCGCAGCTTGCGCGGCCAGACCGAGAAATTAGCCTCTCGCTTCGTGCCATTTGTGATATTGGCAATGCCGGCGCGCTTCATGATGTACTTCGCCAGATCGACCTTTGCGGGGTTTGCGTCAGCGGCTTTATCGTGTCCGTTCAGCTGGTAAGCGATTGCGCCGATCAGAATGTCCGCGACCTGAAGGGGGATTGTATTCTTCGAATCGCGGAACTGACAGCGCCGAACCGGCCAATCTCTCGTATCGCCACGTTTTCGTGCGCCGTGACAAAGGATCTGTCGTAGTTCCTCAGGCGAGCTCTTGGTGTCTCTATAATCTGGATAGATGTGAAAATAAGCCTTCGAGTAGAGCTGGCCGATTTTGTTCGCGAGTTGATATAGCTCCTTATTGAAGCCGATTTCGCTATCGCCGTTGTTGTACTTCTTGTGGTTTTGCCGAGTCGTATCGACAAAAAGCGAATGGAAGTGCCATTTGTCCTGATTATCAAAAACGACATCCACCATCCGCTTATAGGCTGCCAACTTGGCCTTTGAGACTTTTGCCCATTTTGCCTCGCCTTGAGGCAATTCAGGCAAACGGGCTTTCTTGATAGCTTCGATCAAATCGGGTGTGTCGAGCATGCTGACAACAATGGCACCCAGAGCCAGATAGCGATGTTTGTTCTGGCTGCTTTCGTCAGCGTAAATTTCGATGATGTCATCTGGTTTGGCAGGGACACGCATGGCAGGGGCCAGTCCGCGAAAATGGTCGCGATTTTCGATACAGGTATGTTGTTGAACATTTTCACTCGCTGCACCTCCACTCAGAATCAGAGGTGCTAGATGAGCCGGATGGGACACCGGGCGCCTTCCCGGCACAACGCTCAACATTCGCACTAGGTGAGTTACGGACAGGCGTCAGCCTATTATTCGTGCGAATCTAAACCTGCACATGCTGATTTTCAGCAAATGTTGCCCCGCCACAACATCCGTGCGTTACCGGGGATGAGCCCCGGGAGGACGAGCGCAAAGGCCTCAGTGCAACAAACTCCAAACGATCGCCACGACCAATAGCACCAGCATGCATATGGCCGTGTGGCGGCCGATTGCGTTCAGACGCACGGAAAAACCTTTTGAAGAGATCGAAGAAGGGCAGCACCGAACGGCAACGTTTTTATCTCTTGGTCCGCTTCAGATTGACGTTTGACGATGTCGTAAAGTTGATTGTTCGTCGGCACGAACTGAACCGGCTGACAGAAGAGTGGGGGAAGATTTTTTGACTGCAAATCGGCATTAGCCCAGGACAGGCCGTTGTAGTTGGCGCCCAGATAATCTTCGATCCACGCTCGATCGGTTGGACTCCTTGCATACATTGCAATGAAGAATGCGGCATCCTTCTCCGCTCTCGCCGGAGAAAAGCTGATTACCAACACGCCTGCTAGTGCAGCGACGCTTGGGAGCATTCTGGCAAGTCGATGAATTGGCGGCATCCCGTTCCCCCTATCGATCAATGTTCCGCAACCGGAAGGCGAGCGCAAGGGCTAAGGCGCTGCAATAGCGGTGGACGGACATCCCGAGCCTTGACCTGTCGCGGCTCAGGCGCGCCCTTTCGACGGTTTGCCGGTTACTGCGTCGCCAGCGTCGTTTGCGAGAGTCGCCGCGCACCATGGCTCCGGCGAACGGCAGGCGTAGGAATAGCGACGGACAAACTCGGCGTCACCGTGACGCGGTTCACGGACGACGACGCTCCGGCCCTACATTGTGTGGCGGCTTGCACAGACGCAAGCTAACCACATGAAAGGATCAGAGACATGTTCAAGACGATCTCGTTGGTCGTAGCCGCCGCGCTCGCCGCTTTTTCCATTGCGCCAGCCATGGCTTCCCAGCGCCCTTCGCGCGAAGGAGACATGCAGAGCCAGCGCGTTTTCCCGCAAGGTTTTAAGCAAACGCTATGCGGGGTTAGAGGTCCTTGCATCGAAGCACCAACTCACAGCCATCCAGAAGTCATCTGCGAAGGCCGGCAGCCCTGTAAAACCAAGCCGCCTGTTGAGAAACCGCTCCTCGGGCGTAATGTCGTTCCAAACTGACTTGCGATACCGGGCGTCGGTTATGTCCGCCGTCCGCCCGGGATCTGCATCCAGATCATCACGCGTGACCCGTAGCCGCCCACGATCGACGTCACGCCGGAGGTCATCACGTCATAGCGCCGGCGCGGAAAATGCACTGCCGCACTTGCAATGAAAGCGCCGCTTCAGCGATGTCCTGGGCGGCACCACAGCAGCAGGCCGGCCATCATTCTTTTAATCATGAACCTCGAACAGGCGAGGATTCGCGTTGACGTACTCTGCCCACAGCCGCTCCATCATCGTCTGCACCTCATGGGGGCGATAATCGTCGCCATTCGTCAGCACGTCTCCAAGCTGACTAAGGTTTATGGTTCCGGAGAACGGGGCGCCGGGATGGGGCGTGTACGTCGCCCCGCTCGGCTTGTGGGTAATACCCTTAGGCGAAACTTCAAATTGGTCTCGCTGAACCGGCGTTGACGGCATTTTGTGCTCCTGCCAGCCCCTGTCGCTACGTCGCCTTTGACGTCGAGTAAGCGACGGGAGCTTTCGCTGAACGGGCACTATTGCGCAAGCGGATTTCCGCAGAGCGGGTGATGAAATCATTAGCGGGGGCCGAAAGCGCTCAGGAGCCCAATCGCGATGGGACCGAGAGCCACGAAGGCCCAAAAAGTGGGTGTGCTGGAGTAGAGGCCGGCAATGAGTATCCAGGCGCCGAAGCCGACGATGACGGCCGAGATCGCATAGGCGACTGCTGTTTTCATCGGTCGATCCTCAGCAACACAGGATCGATATGCCTTTAGGACTCGCCGCGAGCCAAAACGTTCCCGCGCGCCGAAGCGCCCCGAAAGGCCGCGGGACACCGCGATCTCCGGCCCCGGCGGCCTACGCTGCACCGTTCCGTACGATCGGTGCAGCGATCTCCGTTCTTCATCGTTTCGCGTTCAGCCCGAGGCAACGTGAGGGGAGTGAACTTGCGGGCCAGGGCAAGGGCGTTTGGTTGTTCGGCCTCGTTCGCCAGCGGTCGATAACGTTCGATTATCGAAGGTCAGGCCGCTCTTGGTGCGAAGCAGACGTTTCGTGCAAGTGCGACGTCGCCAACGGGCCCAATAACTGACCAGCCAATCACGCTCAATTCATTCCGGCAGACCAGCTGCGCGCAGCGCTTCACCGAGTTTCGCCGCCAGTTCGGGCGCGCAGGCGACTCCAGCGAACTGGCGGCTGATGCGGAAAGTAGGTTGCAACTCCAACACGCACACGGCAGCAGCCTTCGCCTCGTCGAACCGCCCGAGCGCTGCGAGGGATGCGGCGAGCTGCACCCACGTGATGCTGTGGGCGGGGTTAGCGAGATTGGATTTGTAGGCTGCAATTGCAGCCTCCGCATAGCGATCGCGACAGAAATGGCCGAGCGCCTGCGCGTCGTAGGCAGCAAACGCCCATGGATCGAACGGGCTCAAGCGAATTCCTCGCTCGCTCCAGTCGATCGCGCGCTCCGCTTCGCCGGCCCAGCCGGCGACGACGCTGCCGAGAATCCATGCGAGCGCGGTCGACGGACTTAGCGCGAGCGCCGCTTCGAACGCGGCGAAGGCCGCCTGGCGGTCATGAGCATCCATTCCAAGTGAAAAGCCGGCAAAGGTAAGCGCCAGCGCGTCGTCTCGCCCGTGCTCGATTGCAAGGCGCGCGTGGCGCACTGACGCCAATCGATCCTCCTCCTTCAGCCCTGCACGCAGAAAGCGATTGTGGTGGCTCATTGCGGCAAAGCCATGGGCGAGCGCGTAAGTGGGCTCAAGTGCCAGGGCGCGTTGGAGCTGCGGCATGGCGATCGCAGCTCGATCGGGCATGCCAGAGTCTACATCCGGCTGGGCACGCAGCACGAGTTCGTAGGCGTCGAGACTATCGGGGCGCTTGCGGCGGATACGCTCGACCTCCGCGCGACGCAGGCTCGGCTCGATGGCGCCCACCACGGCCAGCGCGATCTCGTCCTGCAAGGCGAACAAATCGCCCACGGTGCGGTCAAAGCGCTCGGCCCAGATATGTGCGCCGCTTGCGGTATCCGCGAGCAGTGCATTGATACGGACGCGGTCGTCGGCGCGCCGCACGCTACCCTGCAAGACATAACGCAGGCCGAGATCGCGGCCGACCTGCTTCACGTCAGCGACGCGGCCGCGCCAGACGAAGCTGGAATAGCGTGCGATCACGAACAGCCACCTGATGCGCGACAGCCCCGTGATGATGTCTTCGACCACGCCATCGGCGAACCAGGCGGATTCAGCGGAATGCTCGAATGGCAGCACGGCGATTGAAGGCTTTTCCGGAAGCTGGAAGGCGGGCTCGTGCCCGGCGTCGTCTCCGCTCCCGGCGATGCGCGTCATCGGCGGGCCGATGTACCGGTAGCCTCGACGGGGCAGCGTTTCGATCCAGGGCCCACCGCCGTCTTGCTCGAGCGCACGGCGAAGGGCGGCGATCTGCACGGTGAGATTGCTTTCCTCGACGTTAAGCCCCGGCCACGCCGCCTCGATCAGCGCGTCTTTTCCGACGGGAGACGGGGCTCGCTCCAAGAGGAGGCGCAGCAGCGCGGCACCTCGCCGGCCCAGCAAGGTGGGGGCATTGCCGCAAAGCAGCGCGCCCGTCTCGGCATCGAGTGCAAAGGAGCCGAACTTGTAGGTGGCTGGTTGGAACTGGTGAGCCATTTCGGTAGCATTTTGCAACAATTTCGGAGTCGTTTCACGACCTTTGGATGACCCAACGGCAGAATGTGGCTCCCGATCACACCGGCCAGGGAGTTGAACATGAATGGAAGGGCAATCATTCGCAGACCAGGCGAAGGCAGATCCGTTAAGCTTGCCGGCCATCCCATGGCATTTCTGGTCACCGCCAACGACACGCGGCACACCTCGATGTTCGAATGGACGATTCCAGCGGGCCTCTCCACCGGGCTACATGTCCATCGCGTGCAGGAGGAGACGTTCTACGTGCTGGAGGGCGAATGCGACTGGCAAGTGGGCAACGACCACGTGCATGCCACGCCTGGCACTTACTTGTTCCTGCCGCCAGGCGTGCCGCACAACATCGGCAATGCTTCGGACAAGATCGCACGCGTGCTCATGACGGTATCGCCGCCTGGGCACGAGCGTTATTTTGAGGAGTTAGCGGAGACAATAGCGCGCGGCGGTGCGGCTAACCCTGCAACGATTGCAGAGCTGCGAGCGCGCTATGACACGAAGCAGCTATCGGCACTCAAAAGTTAGGCACGTTTTCACGCCAGAATGTAGAAATCGTCTGACTACGCGATCGTAGTCAGACGTCTCCCTCGGGACATTGTCGATGGTCCGACACGGGCCAGGTCCGGACGTTGGCACGACGTCTTCGCGTCATCGGCATCGCGCTACTCATTCAGCACGGCGAAGCGATTTAGACCCTGCGCAGGCATCCGATGCGGCCAGTCATTGCACCCGTTCGTGGCCGTGAGCGCGCTAGGATTGCATGTGTTCAGGCAGTGAAGATAAAGCGTGTGCCCGTGTAGGAGCGCAGGAGCTTGTTCGGCATCTCGGCCTTTGCCATTTCGTAGAACGGCTCACCAGTGCAGTGGAGTGGGATGACGTAGTCGATGTCGATACCCTTCAGCGCAGTGATCGTGTCGCGCACATAGCCCTCCTTGTAGGGCGCGAGGTGGAACCCGCCGATCACCGCGTGAACCTTGCTGATACCGGAAGCCACTTGGGCTTGTTTGATTGCGTTGATCACCCCGCGATGGCTGCAAGACGTCAACACGATCAACCCGCGCCCTTTTAGATTGAATGCGGTGGCGATCTCGTGTCGGAACTGATCAGGGACGACAGCCTGGGTCCGTTCATCCTCCGGAAGCTTGTCGGCGTAGCATCCAATGCCATGGTCCACGCCGATCTTCATGGCGCTGGGGGACAGCAGCTTCTCAAAGCTCGTTTGGCCGATGTGCCCCGTGGTGAAGCCGTGATCGGCGACCACTGCCGGCCCTTCTGCATAGGTCACCGCAACATCGGCACCTTCCAGTGCCTTGCGATCCAAGGCTCCGAAGTCGCCGCGCACCGGAGGAGCCGTCCATTCGCGAGAGCAGAATGCGTCCTCGCCGCCGATGTAAATCGGTAGCTTGGCTTTGAGCTTGCCGTTGTTTTGTTTGAGAAAGCCGGCGAGACCGCCAAAATGATCGTAGTGACCGTGGCTCAAGACAAGGGCATCAAGCGCAGCCGGATCGATGCCTACGAGATTGGCGTTGTTGACGAGCGCGTCCGGTGTGAAGCCGAAATCGACCAGAACATGTCGTGTTTCGGCGCCGCGCTGCGACTCGACGTGCATCGACAGTCCGAACTCGCTGATCAAGGTTTTACTTGGCGGCTTGTCACCACCGATGCCCCAGCCAAAGTGTTCAATCTCAACATCGGAAACCTTCCGGCTCGGCGCGACGGCGAATTGGTAGCTGTCGACGACCACGCGCACGGCCACACGATCGATCTCCGGAACCTTACCAGTGACGGTTTCTGCGCGTACCGGCTTCCCGCCGCCGATCAGCGCGGCCACGACGGCGCTGAACAAGGCAGCACCGCCGCCGCACACCACATCGCGTCGATGAATTGGGTTGCATTGGCAAATTAACATGATCAAAGCCTCCCTTTACGTGGCCTTTGCAGCCGCAAGGCATCACGCGGGGACGCACCAAAGGGCGGAGGCGTTGGGTGCCGCACACACCAGCGTCTGGCAGCCCGCACACCGAGGATTGGACGCATCCTATCCCGCGCGAGATAGCGCGGCTAGTCATATTGGTCCGGTTCGGGTCATTCGCGACTAGTCGGGCCAGTCCTACCTACCCCTCGATTTCCGCTTCGTTAGCGACCGAGATCGCGCAGCGGCGCAATATGTCGCGAAGGGCCATCAGCCGACGTTCACATGGATGCTATTCCGTTCGCCAGTGCTCGTTGATCTGACGCCATGTACCGTCTGCGCGTATCGAAGCAATTGCAGCGTTCAGACGCGCGAGCAGTCCAGCTCGCTTACCTTTTGGCACGGCAACTGCGAACGGTAGTTCTAGAAACATGTGAGGTGAACTGCGAACTTGGCCCGGATACAGCCCATCGGCAATGCGCGAGCCTACATGATAGCTCAGCGCAGCAGCAGCAGCCTCGCCACGAACGAGACGGCCCAGGCTTTCTTCGTAATCTGTGGTGACTACCAACTTTATTGCTGGCGCTGTCTTCTGAATGAAGGGCGCGACTGGGCCGGTCCGCGGCGTTACCACGACCTTGTCAGCCAGCGCGGCGAGGCTTTCGGGAGGGACATCAGAGGCACGCACAAACAGAGAGGCCCCCGAGACAACCAATACGTCGCTGAAATCAAACAATTGCAGACGTTCTGGCGTGATCGAGAGAGGGAAGTATGCGTCAGCGCGCCCGTCCGCCAAGGTGAGCTGTCTCTGCTCGAAGGATACAGGCACGAATGTCACATCGACGCCCGCCCGCGCTGCAACAGCGCGAAAAATATCCACCGCCAGTCCTTCCGATTTGCCGTCCTTGATCTCGGCAAACGGTGGAAAGCCACTATCGTGAGCAACTCGGACAGGTTCATCGATCATTCTGGCATCCTAACACGGGCGATGTCGGAAAAGGGTCAAGATGCGAAAAGCTCACGTCGAGCACAAGTGGTCCGGTCTTGCTTAGACATCCGACCTCCCGCCGGACATCCTGAATCGGCAGCAACGGGCCATCAGCGGACATCGCGGCTGTTTCATAACGTTGCAGGATCGGATCCTCGCGACACCGCGAATACTTCGCCGACGAAATTGAGTGACGTTTGAATCGCTGAATGGCGGGAAATTTCGCGATCCACGCCTGTGAAGAGTATCGCCCATGCCGCACGAAGATTGCTAGACCCGTAGGCCGCGCTAGGGTTTTAGCGACGCTAGATAGGCGCTGATCGAAATCAGATCATCCTCAGTCAAGTCAGTGACGACATTGGACATAAGCGGGCTCCATGCTCCGGTTCGCACTCCGTGCTGAAACTCGTACAGCTGGCGGGTGATATAACTCGGCGAACGGCCC
>NZ_BSOW01000016.1 GCF_030160715.1 Bradyrhizobium iriomotense | reverse complement strand
GCGGCTGTCAAGGATGGCCGTCGCTCTTTGCCATCCCGTCCTCCGCAGCTGCCAGGCCGTCCTTGACGGCCGCGAGCACGGTGTCACGCTAGACCAGTACGGGCGATCACACGTTCTTATGGTTGCTACGATCCACGGTCAGTACGCCTCAATTCTTCATCGCCGGAATTGTTTCCATCGGCTGCTGCTGACCCTGCTGCATCATAGCGAGCGCCTTGTCGAGCGCTTCGCGCAGGGCGATGGCGGCGGCCGGGCTGCAGCGGATGTGTCCGGTCTGGATCACGTCGACCCGCACGCCCGGGCCGACCGGCAGCAAAAGGTTCGCGGCGAGCTCGATCTGGATCGCGCCGTTGTGGTGGCCGAAGCAGGAGACGCCGTCGAAATAGATGAACGGCGCCCGCTCGGCGCTTCCTGTGGAGATGGTCACGCCCCCTGGATTGGTCGCCGGCGCGTCGGGGTCTGCCATGAGGTTCCTCGTCGTTCTTTCAAACAGATAGACCCGCAGCATCGTTGCTTCGCACGCGCCTGTCGAGCCCCGAATGACGCCTGACATTTTTGCGGAAGCCACCAGAACGGTCTAAAAGGTGACCATGTCAAAATCGCAAAACACGACGCTCCCGTTCGACGCGCTCGTCGAGGTCATCAAGGGCCGCCGCTCCGATTATGGTCATATCAGCGGGCTCAAGCTCGACCGCGCCGCGCCGGGCGAAGTCTGGTCGAGCCTGCCCTACCGTCCTGTCTTCGTCGGTGACACCGAGACCGGCGTGCTGCATGGCGGCGTCGTCACCGCGATGCTCGACGAGAGCTGCGGCATGGCGGTGCAGCTCGCGCTCGGCGGCACCGGCCCGATCGCAACGCTGGATTTGCGCATCGACTACCAGAGGCCAGCGACGCCCGGACTCGACATCAAAGCGCATTCGATCTGCTATCGCACCACGCACTCGATCGCGTTCGTGCGCTCCACCGCCTATCAGGAGTCGGAGGACGATCCGGTCGCAACCGCGACCGGCTGCTTCATGATCGGCGCCAACCGCGCCAACATGCTCGCCGACCGCGCGACGGACCATCGCAGCATCCCGGCGCTGGACGCGCCCGAGGATCCGGCAGGCCCGTTCGTCAACAGCCCGTTCGCGCGCTGTCTCGGCATCCGCATCCAGGACGACGGTACGCTGATGATGCCGTTCTCGCCAAAGATCATCGGCAACCCGATCCTGCCCGCGATCCATGGCGGCATGACCGGCGCATTCCTGGAGACCACCGCCATCATCGGCGTGACGCGCGAGCTCGGCACCTCCGCGCCACCCAAGCCGATCGGGCTGACCATCAACTATTTGCGCTCCGGCCGCGCGCTCGACAGTTTTGCCAACGCCTCGATCGTCAAGCAGGGCCGGCGCATCGTCGCGTTCGAGGCAAAGGCCTGGCAGGACGACCCGGACAAGCCGATCGCATCCGCCTTCGGCCATTTCATGCTGCGGCCGACGCCTGGAAGCGACGAGGAATAGGCGCATTGGGGCTTGACGATCGGGGCGCGCGCCACAACGATAACGCGGTCTCCCAGGAGCGGTATCCGATTGCGGCACCCGATCGACATCATCGCCATGTTCGCCGCCATATGGCTGTTGGCGTCGATGGTGCTGGACGCGCTGACGCCGAAGGAGCTGACGGCGGTCATGATCGGCATCGCGATCGGGCCCGCTGTCATCATCACCGCGATCTTCTATTATCTGCGCTTTCCGCGGACCGATTTCGCGGTGCTGTTTGCCGCGCTGTGGCTGATCTCGGACATCGCCATCGAGTTCATTTCGCCAAAACCGCTGCCGAATTTCCTCGTTGTCCTCGGCTTCGTGCCTGCGCTGCTGGTCGGCGCGGTGCTGCACTGGCAGCGCTTTGCGCGCCGGCACGAACGACTGGTGTGGCCTTCGGCAAGATGAAGCTGAGACGCCCCGCTCTCACGCGCCCCCAATCGCGAGATCATAGGCCGCGATCGTCGCGTGTGCGCGCGCAGCGACATCGGCTGCGGTCATGCCCGGCTTGTAGAGGCTGCTGCCAAGGCCAAAGGCACGAACGCCGCTTTTGACGTATTCGGCAAAGTTCTGGTCGGAGACCCCGCCGACGGCGGCGATCATTGCGCTGGCGGGCAACACGGTGCGGATCGCGGCAATGCCCGCGGCACCCAGCACGCTGGCCGGAAAGAATTTAAGGCTCGATGCGCCGGCGCGTGCCGCAAGCAACGCCTCGGTTGGCGAGAACACACCGGGCATGGTCACCATGCCGTGCTCATGCGCACGCGCAATCACCTGCGTGTCGACATTCGGGGCCACCAGCAGCTTGCCGCCGGCCTCATTGAGCCGGTCGACGTCGGCGGTCGTGAGCACCGTGCCTGCGCCGACCAGAACACCGGCCGGCGCGCGCTTGACCGCGATCTCGATCGAGCGGAACGGATCAGGCGAGTTCAGCGGAATTTCGATCGCGGTCATGCCGGCCTCGATCAGCACGCTGACGATATCGTCGGCCTCGTCGGGCTTCACGCCGCGCAGGATTGCGACCAGCGGACGCTTCATGGTCGGAAATGGCACGCTCATGCGAAGGATCCTTCTATCTCGCCCAGATGGCGCGCGCCGCCATCGCAAGGCCGCGGCGCACCGCCTCGTCGGCGTCGATCGGCTCGACCGCAACGCCAAGTGTTTCAAACGCCAGCCGATACAGCATCTCCAGCCGCCCCGATGCAACCAGCCTGATGCCGCTCTGCGGCCGGCCGTGCGCGAGTCCCGCCGCGAGCTCGATCCCGATCAGGGTGCCCGAGATGGTCTCGCGCGCCGCAGCCGGCGTGCCGCCGAACAGGAGCTGCCGCGACCGCACCTGGAACAGAAGATTGGCCGCGGATGCCGGGGTCTTGAACCCAGCCGCAACCGCTGACCTGAACGCCTCACGGTCTTCCGTGTCATCGGCACCGGCGACCGCGTGCGAGAGGATCGTCTCGCGCGAGACGACGCTGAAGAGCTCGCCCGTCATGAAGGTGGCAAAACGCGCAACCGTTCCGCCGCTGACGCTGACCCATTTCGAATGCGTGCCGGGCATGCAGACCAGCGCTTCGCCGGCAGCATCGAGACCGAGCGCCCCGAGCAACTGGGTTTCCTCGCCTCGCATCACATCCGGTGCGCCGGCGTCACGCTGCGCAATTCCCGGCAGAATGCGAATGTCGCGCGACTGTCCGGCAACCGGAACCGCGCGCGCGAGGATCGCAGCAAGCGGCGCCGGGGTATCGACATAGCCGGCTTCAACCCAGCCCTGGCGGGCGCCGGCCATGCCGCAGATCAGCACAGGCAGCTCGCTTTCCGCACCGACCGCATCCAGATGCGATTGCAGCACGGCGGCAAAACCTGACTTGGCCGATGCCATCATGCCTTCGCTGCTGCGGCGCTCAGCCAAAACCCGGCCGTCGCGGTCGACCAGCCAAAGCCGGAAGCTCGTGGTGCCCCAATCCACCGCGACATAGGCAGCTTCCGTCATGATACCCCGCGTCCCCTGATCTGATCGTCTGGTCCTGACATCATGGCTCGCCTTGTCTCACCGCCAAGACATCGTCTCGCGACAATGAGACGATCACTCGTGCATCCGTCCCCCAGATATCGACTATTGCTCGCGCAAACCAGCCCTTTCTCGCCCGGCTGCATGCCCGCATCGCTGGCACACCGCTTGCTCATTTGCCGGAACCGCGCAGCCAAGACGCGTCAACAACTGAACGAGGAAACACCATGGAGATCGGCTATTTCACGATGCCTTCGCATCCGCCGGAGTGCGGCTTGAAGGAAGGAAACGACTGGGACCTCCAGACGATGCGCTGGCTCGACGAGCTCGGCTACCAGGAAGCCTGGATCGGCGAGCATCACACCGCGCCCTGGGAGCCCAATCCCACGCCCGACCTTCTGATCGCGCAGGCGCTGTTGCAGACCAAGAACATCCGCATCGGGCCGGGCGGCTTCCTGTTGCCCTATCACCACCCGGCCGAGCTCGCCAATCGCGTCGCGATGCTCGATCACCTCTCGGAAGGGCGTCTGAATTTCGGCGTCGCGGCCTCGGGCCTGCCGAGCGACTGGGCGATGTTCAACGTCGACGGCATGAGCGGGCAGAACCGCGAGATGACGCGCGAGGCGCTGGAGATCATCCTAAAACTCTGGACCGAGCCTGCGCCCTTCACCCACAAGGGCAAATACTGGACGGTGACCAAGCCGGACACGATGTTCGATTTCCTGAAACCCCACATCAAGCCGGTGCAGGCGCCGCATCCGCCGATCGGCGTCGCCGGCCTGTCGAAGAACTCGGACACGCTCAAGCTTGCCGGCGAGCGCGGCTTCATCCCGATGAGCCTCAATCTCAATCCGGCCTATGTCGGCAGCCATTGGGACTCCGTCGAGATCGGCGCCGCCAAGACCGGCCGCAAGCCGAACCGCAGCGATTGGCGGCTGGTGCGCGAGGTGTTCGTCGCCGACACCGACGAGGAGGCCTGGAAGCTCTCGACCGGCGACATGATGGGCCGGATGATGAGCGAATATTTCCTGCCGCTGCTCGGCCATTTCGGCTTCAAGGACTACCTGAAGCACGCACCCGAGGTACCCGACAGCGACGTCACCGTCGAATATTGTGCCAAGCGCAACTGGATCGTCGGCTCGCCCTCGACCGTGGCCGAGAAGATCGAGAAGATCTACGAGGAGGTCGGCGGTTTCGGCGTGCTCCTGGTGTTCGGCTTCGACTACAAGCACAAGCCGGAAGCCTGGCACCACTCGCTGGCGCTGCTGAAGAACGAGGTGATGCCGCGGCTGAAACATCTTGGCAGCGCGCGCAAGGCGGCGTGACGACAGCGCGGGTGCGGGACGACCATTCCGCACCCGCTCTCATTCGTGGAGATCATGCGTGACCATCGATGCAAAAGACTTCAAGCAAGCGATGCGGCAATGCGCCGGCGCGGTTGCGCTGGTGACGGTCGGTACTGACGACGGCAAGCGCACCGGACTGACGGTGACCTCGGCGTGCTCGCTGTCGGACAATCCGCCGTCGCTAATCGCCTGCGTCAACCGCAATGCCAGCGCCCATGCGCGCATCCGCGAGGACGGCGCGTTCGCGGTCAACTTCCTCAGTGAGGACCACGCGCTGCTGGCGCTGACCTTCAGCGGACAGAAGGGCGTCAACGGCGACGACCGCTTTGCGTTCGGGCAATGGACGCAAGGCGTCACGGGCACCCCGCTGCTGATGGATGCGGTCGCCGCATTCGATTGCGTGCTGGCGCAGGAGTTCGAGACCAAGACGCATTCGATCTTCGTCGGCGAGGTGCGCAGCGTCACGCATTCCGCGCTGGCCACGCCGCTCGTATATCTCCGCAGCGCGTTTCATACACCGCAGGAGATCCGCGATGCCGTCACGCTCGGCGATCTCGACGCGCGGCACCTGAGCTGGAGCGATTTCTCCTAGCCAATGCACGCTTCGCCGACGTTCACCGTCCGAACGCAATCGTCGAGAACCACGCGTCCTTGTTTGCCTTCCGCGCCGCGGCCATCGCAGCTTCGAACTGCGATTTCCGCTCCTTGCTCGCCCGCTTGAAGGCCGCCTTCAGCTCATTGGTCAACTCGGCAATGACGGGCGATCCCTGCGGCGGCGTCCCGTATTCGCGGCCCACCGGCGGCAGCGCTGCCGCATAGTTGGTGAGCGCCCGGGTTGCATCGTCGAACAGTCCGGCGCGGAAGAACTCCAGGAAGGTGCGGATATTGGCGCGGGCCTCCGTGGTGGCCGAGACGTCGGCCGCGATATCCACCACGAGTTCGGCCTCCGCAGCGGAGAGCCGCGGAGGCTTCTTCGCTGCCTGCTCATCGATCCACTTCTGGAAATATTTCAGACCAGGCCCGCCGACGAACATGCGCTTGGTCTCGGTCTGGTAGAGATCGACCCATCGCTGCGCCATCTCGAAATCCTTGAGATGCGTGACTTCGTGAAACAGGGCACCTTGCGCGCGGGTGGGCGTATCGAGATCGGCCTTGTCGATGTCGAAGGCGGTGATCATGCCCGGCTTGAAGCCCGGCTCCTGGCCGGCAGCAGCCCCGTGCCGGGCATCGGAATTGGCGCCTGGTCCGGGATTCTCCGTCAAATTGATCTTCCCGGCCTCTCGCTCGGACGGGCGCTTGTGGAATGCGATCTCGGACTCCCCGACGCCGAGGACATACGCCGCGCGCGTCGTATCTGGGCCCTTCTTGGAGGCTTCGATGCCGCTCAGCGATGGCAGGAATTCGACCTGCTTGAAGGGGATGCCCTTGCGCGCGCGCGCCTCGGCGGCCTTGGCAACGGGATCGTTTGCGCTGGCGGCTTCGACATCGATCCCAGTCGTCGTCTCGAACGCATGCCATTTGTCGCTCTTGTCGAGCGCGACCGCGGCAGGTTCGGCCTTGCCCAGTCGCGCTACCGCGATGGCTTGCAGCCTGTCGTCGTAGCCGCCGGGATCGCCGACCTCGCGCTTGACCAGGATCTGCCTGTCCTGACGGTCGTTGCCGAGCAGCGCGCCATCGAACGCCGAACGCACGACCTCCGGCCCGGGTGTTTCGGGGTCGGGCTTCAGCGCCAGCTGCGGCGAGGTTGCGGCCTGCTGGACGGTGTGCGCCAGCTCGTGCGCCATCAATTGCGAGGCGCCGGATCGAAACCGATCGCGCGCAAAGGCGATGTGATGACCGAATGTAAAGGCCGCCGCACCGAGCGCAGCCGCGGCGCCTTCTGCCGGTGCGTCCTTATGGATGCGCACGCGACCGAAGTCGTGGCCGAAACCCGGCTCCATGACAGCGCGCGTTGCGGCATCCAGCGGCTCGCCGTGCGAGCGCAGGACGTCGCGGACGATGGGCAGCGTCTCGGGCCCGGACGCCGCGCTGGCAGCCACGGCTTGCGACAATACCGGTGCCGGGCCCGCGCCATTCACGATCTGATCGGCCGCGCGATCGGCCTCGTGTTCGAGGGCATCGCCGGTACAGCGCGGACAGGTTCCGCCGCAGGCGCAAGCCGACCGCATCAGCCGTCGCGGCTCTCGTGTCGCGGAACGAAGCGAGGACGTCGGCCGGCGAAGGCCTGAAGCCGGTACGCTCCCCCGTGATGTTGCGGCACGCTTGAACATGATGCGAGCACGCTCCTCAGATCTGACGCATTCGCCAGCGCTACTGCGCGGTGTCGATCTTCAACTGCCTGATCTTGCGATAGAGCGTGGCGCGGCTGAGGCGGAGCGCCTTTGCTGCCTCGGTAACGCGGCCGCCGTGCCTGCGCAGCGCCTCGACGATCGTCGCGCGTTCGGCGGCCATAAGATCCGGCTCACTGGTACGGCCGCCGAACGGCGGCAGATCGAGATCGGTATCGCTGATGACGCCGTCCTCGGCGGTGCAGCCGGCGAGCCGCAGCACATGGCGGAGCTGACGCATGTTGCCGGGAAACGGATAGGCCAGCAGTGCCGACCACGCTGCGGCCGACAGCCTGCAACCCGATGCCTCCTCGACCGCGATGTCGGCGATCACATCCGCCCTGTCGGCGCGCTCGCGCAACGCCGGCAGCCGAATCTCCATGCCGCGCAGTCGGAAATACAGATCGGTGCGGAAGGCGCCCTCCTCCGCCATGCGGCCGAGATCGCGATGGGTGGCGCTGATCAGGCGGATGTCGACGGCTGTGGGCTTGAGCGCGCCGAGCGGCCAGACCTCGCGGTTCTCCAGGACGCGCAGCAGGCGGGTCTGGAGCGCGATCGGCATGTCGCCGATCTCGTCCAGGAACAGCGTGCCGCCGTCGGCTTGTACGATCAGCCCCTTCGAGCCCTCGCGCCGCGCGCCGGTGAAGGCGCCGGCCTCATAGCCGAACAGTTCGGCATCGATCAGGCTCTCCGGCATCGCCGCGCAATTCAGCGCGACGTAATTGCTGCGCGCGCGGCTGCTTGCCGCATGAATGGCGCGCGCGAAGGCATCCTTGCCTACGCCGGTCTCGCCATGCAGCAGGATCGGCAGATTACGATCGCCGATGCTCCTCAGCCGCTTCACGCTTCTGACCAGGCCGGGATCGCTGCCCGCAAGCCTGTTCAAGCCCTCGAACCGGCCCGCGGGAGCCTCGCGGCGCGCGACCGGCTGACGACCGGGCGGTCTTGCGCGCAGCGGCGGCGCCACATGCCCCTGGCCCAGCGGACGACCGTCGGCGCGACGCAGCTCGACAATCTCGTCCATCGCGCGCGCTGCATCGAATTTGACGTAATGCGACAGCTCGATGCCGGATGCGATCAGGCCATCGGTCAGCCCTAGCATCGCGCGCGCCGAACGGCAGGCGCCGACGATGCGGCGGTCGTCGTCATAGGCGACCAGTCCGCTGCCGCCATCACCCGGCACGGTCGCGATCCAGGCGTCGCGGAAATGATTGCGGAAGACCACATCCTCGATCCGCCGGGTCGCCTTCATGGTGACCGCGAGTGCAAGCTGATGAGCCGTTCGGCTCAAATCATCGCGGCAGGAGGTGATGTTCACCGCACCCCCAAGCCGTCCGGCCTCGTCGAAGAGCGGCGTCACCGCGCAGGAGAAAATGCTCCACTGCGCGCGGAAATGCTCGTCACGATGCACCAGGATCGGCTTCTCTTCCGCAAGCGCTGTCCCGAGGCCGTTGGTGCCCTCAAAGGCCTCGGAAAAATTCGAGCCGGTATAGACCTTCCACCGCAAGAAGATCTCGGTGTCGGCCTCGCCCGGCAGCCGGCTCCAGAGCATGGTGGCATTGGGATCGGCGAGGTTGACGCAATAGCCGGCCTCGCGCAGCACGCGCGCGAGATCCTCGAGCTCCGGCGTCGCGAGCCGGATCAGCCGTTCCATCGGTTCGGCGACGTTCCGCACCTCGGCTTCGGTGAGCGTCTGGGGCGGACCCTGGCGGGCGGGATCGAGCTTGTGGTTGATCAGGCAGCGCCGCCAGGAATTGGCGATCCGCGACTCCGCGTCGACGTCGGCCGCGTGAGTGGCGACGGACAGAACCCGGGCGACATGATTCGAGGCCGACAGGCTGGCCATCGCGGACGTCTCCACCCTGCATTATTGCGCAAAGTCTGGCAGTACAGGCGGGGATGTCAATCGGGAACCGGCTCGGCCGAGACACCTCAAACGGCGGGATCGCGATGCCGCAGCGCATGGCTTCCCTCAAAATATCGAAAACAACCCCATGCAAAGGAGTCGACGGCTGCCGGCGTGACGAACTTCGTATTTCACGAAATCATTTGACACGTCGGGCAAATCACTGGCAATATGCCATCATCGAGACGGCTACGAGGGGCGGGCAAAGCGCAACCCATCAATCGCCGCGCCTACTCACCACGCATCGATGCAGGGCCGCTTCTTCCCCGTGCGCTCGGGCGGATTCGGCACGGAGCGCAGGCCCGCCATGATCCAGCGCCGTGTCTCGGCGGGATCGATGACGTTGTCGATCTCGAACACGGATGCAATCGAGACCGCCTTGCCGTTGGCGTAGAGCTCGGCGACCTTGTTGCGATAGTAGGTCTCGCGCTCGACCGGGTCGGCGATCGCCTCCATTTCTTTCCTGAAGCCGAGCCGCACATAGCCTTCGAGACCCATGCCGCCGAATTCGCCGGTCGGCCAGGCCGCGGTGAAGAACGAGGCATGGAAGCCGCCGCCGATCATCGACTGTGCGCCGAGACCATAGCCCTTGCGCAGCACGATGCCGAACAGCGGGACGGTGAGGCTCGCACCTGTCACGAACATCCGGGACACGTGGCGCACGATCGCGGTCTTCTCTGCCTCCGGGCCGACCATGAAGCCGGGCGTGTCGCAGAGCGAGACGACGGGCAAGTCGAAGGCATCGCAGAGCTGGAGGAAGCGCGCCGCCTTGTCGCCGGCATCCGCATCGATCGCGCCGCCGAGATGGCGGGGATTGTTGGCAATCAGGCCGAACGGCTTGCCCTCGATGCGGATGAAGGCGGTGACCATGCCGGCGCCGTAGTCGCGGCGGAGTTCGAGCACGGAGTCCTTGTCTGCGATCAGATCGATCACGGTGCGGATGTCGTAGACGCGCAGGCGGTTCTCGGGAATCGCGCGGCGCAGGAGGCGCTGATCCGCCGCCTGCCATTCGCTCAGCGCGCCCTGGAAATAAGATAGATATTTCTGCGCGACCCGCGTCGCATCCTCCTCGTCCTCGACGAGGATGTCGATGACGCCATTGGGGGACTGGAACGAGACCGGGCCGACCTCGGCGGGATGATACACACCGAGCCCGCCGCCCTCGATCATGGCCGGACCGCCCATGCCGATCGAGGCGTTCTTGGTGGCGATGATGACGTCGCAGCAGCCGAGCATCGCCGCATTGCCGGCGAAGCAATAGCCGGACACGACGCCCACGACCGGCACGAGGCCGGAGAGCTTTGCGAATTGCAGGAAGGATGGACCATCGAGGCCGGTCATGCCGAGACGGTCGGTGTCGCCGGGCCGACCGCCGCCACCTTCTGCGTAAAACACCAGCGGCATGCGCCATTGCTCGGCAAGCGTCAGCATGCGGTCGATCTTCTTGTGGTTCATGTGGCCCTGCGTGCCCGCGAGCACGGTGTAGTCGTAGGCCACCACCATGCAGCGCGCATCGTCGGGGCCGAACTTGTCCGCGTTCACGGTTGCAACGCCGGTGATGAGACCGTCCGCCGGGGTATTCTTGATGAGGTCGTCGAGCTTGCGGCGGCGGCGCTGCGCCGCGATCGCAAGGCTGCCATATTCCATGAAGGAGTTTTCGTCGACGAGCTGCGCAACGTTCTCGCGCGCCGTGCGCTGATTGGTGTTGCGGCGACGCTCGACGGAGGCGGGACGATTTTCGTCAAGCGTGTTGGCCTGGCGCCCGATCAGCTCCGCAAGATCGGGACGGATGTGATCGAGGTCGATCTCGGCTTCCTTGGCGGCGCTGTCGGCTGCGACGTCGAGCGGCTCGAGATAGATGAGCGGCTCGCCGTGCAGCAGTGTGACGCCGTCGCCGGCGGCGAGTTTTGTCACCCGGCCGCCCTGCTCGGCCATCACCAGGTGCTCCATCTTCATGGATTCGATCACGGCGAGCTGCTGGCCGGGGCGCACGATCTCACCTTCCTTCACCTGGATCGTGACCACCGTGCCCTGCAAGGGCGCCGCGACCATCACCGTTCCCTCCGGCACCTCCTGCGCAGCGTGGGCTTGCGCCGCGTGATCGCCGGACTTGTCAGTCGCTGCGAAGAACAGTGGCCGCGCCGCACCGTCGGCCGCTTCCACGAGCTTTCCGATATTGCGATCGATGAAGTCGGTCGCGATGCGGTTGGTCTTGAAGTCGGGATGGGCGAGCACCGCCTGGAGGAAGGGGATGTTGGTGACGACACCATCGATCCGGAACTCACGGAGGGCGCGCGAGGCTTTTGCGACCACGTCGTGCCAGGCCTCGCCAGGCGTATGGACGATGACCTTGGCGAGCAGCGAGTCGAAGGCGGCGCTGGTCTTGTAGCCGGCATAGCCAAAGCTGTCGACGCGCACGCCGGGGCCGGACGGCGGCTCGAACACCGCGAGCACGCCGCCGGTCGGGTGCGTCGCGCCGGTCTCGTCCAGCGTCTCCATGTTGACGCGGAGCTGCATGGCGTGACCGCGCGGCTTCGGGATCGAAGCCTGGTCGAGACCGAGCGAAGCGAGCGAGCTGCCGGAGGCGACCGCGAGCTGGGCGCGGACGAGATCGACGCCCAGCACCTCTTCCGTCACGGTGTGCTCGACCTGAAGCCGCGGATTGGCCTCGATGAAGGCAAAGCTGTCCTCGGCAGCGCCGTCGACCAAAAATTCGAACGTGCCGAGATTGTCATAGGCCGCGTGCGCGGCGAGCTGCCTCGCCGCCTCGATGATGCGGCCGCGCAAGCCGTCGCTGAGCGAGGGGCTGGGCGCCACCTCGATCAGCTTCTGGTGCCGGCGCTGGACGGTGCATTCGCGCTCCCAGAGATGGCTGATCGCGCCATGATGGTCGCCGATGATCTGCACCTCGATGTGGCGCGCCTTGCGGATCAGGCGCTCGGCATAGACACCGTCGAAGCCGAAGGCGGCCTTCGCTTCGGACTGGCAGCGCGCATAGGCCTCGCTGAGATCCGCCGCCTTCTCGACGACGCGCATGCCGCGGCCGCCGCCGCCGGCCATGGCCTTGATCACGATCGCGGCAGCTTTGCCGAGAGAATCGAAGAACGCCTGGATCTCCCCGAGCGAGGACGGCCCGCTGGTGCCGGCGATGATCGGCACGCCGCAGCGTTTTGCCAGTTGACGCGCCGCGACCTTGTCGCCGAACAGCTCGAGCGCGGCCGCCTTCGGCCCGACGAAGGTGATGCCCTCCGTCGCGCAGGCCTTGGCGAAGTCCGCGTTCTCGCTGAGAAAGCCATAGCCGGGATGCACCGCGTCGCAGCCGGCTTGCTTCGCCGTCTTCACGACGCTTTCGATGTCGAGATAGGCCCGCGCGCCGCGGCCGGGAATTTCGACCGCCTCGTCGGCGACGCGGCCATGCAGCGACAGCGCATCGTCGGCCGGAAAGATCGCCACTGTCGCGATGCCGGCATCCGCCGCGGCCCGCGCGATGCGGATGGCGATCTCGCCGCGATTGGCGATCAGGAGCTTTCGGAACGACATTGAGCGGTCTCCATGCCCCGCGCGCGCGAGGATTGGCAGGTTCGAAAGCCCTGCTTCTTCACTTTAGCCGCAGCCGTCAAGGACAACAAAGCGGGAGTGGCGCGCCAGCTCCCGCGAGCCGGAATATCAGCGCGCGGAGCCGGCCTCCATCATGCGAATAATCCGCGCGACGGCAGACGGGACCGGTGCGATGATCGGCACCTCAAACATCGGCTGGAGCTCGCGCGCAGCCTGCGCAAGCGGCCCGCCGCCGATGATCACGGCCTCGGCGCCGTCCTGCGCGACGCATGTCCGGATCGTGTCGGCGAGCGCGGCGCGCTGTCGCGCTGGATCGCGCGCCAGCTCCAGCGGATCACCATCTGCGAAGCAGGCACCGGTCCAGAGCGATCGGAGGCCCAGCCCGTCCGGCAATTGGTCGATCTTCGGTCCAAGCAAGGGCGTCGTGGTTGCGACGCCGAAGCGACGGCCACCCTGGGCGGCCTCCAGCATCGAGGATTCACCGATGCCTGCCGCTGGCAGCGCCACGGCGGCCCTCACCTCGGCCAGCCCGGGATCACCGAACGCGGCGACGATCACGCCGTCGCATGTCTGCTTGCGCGCCTGCGCGATTTCCACGACCTCCGCCGCGGCCGCGTCCAGCGCCTCCGGCGTCACGATCATCGCAGGTGCACGCTTCGCCGTGGCGCCCAGGATATCGAGCCTGTCGGATGCGGCCGACCTTGCGATGGCGACCATCATATCGGTGGTCGCCTGCGAGCTGTTCGGATTGATCAGGAGGATGCGAGGCGCCGTCATGACATACGAACTCCTTGAGGCCTAACACCATATTCCGCATCGAGGAGCAAATCTGACAGCGCGATGCGTCTCGTCAAGCCGGCACGATCACCTTGCCGATCGGCCACAAGGCGATGCCGGCAAGCTTGAGATGCGCCCAGGCGAAAGGAATGCCGACGATCGTCAGGGCGAGGACGATTGCGGTGAGCACATGCCCGATTGCGAGCCACCAGCCGGCCAGCACGAACCAGATCAGGTTGCCGATCACCCCGAGTGGTCCGGTTCCGATGTCGCTCTGGCCGGTCAGCTCGTCACGACGCACGGCCCGCGACCCGAACGGCAGCAGCGTATAGACGGCGATGTTGAATGCGGCGCGCGCCCAGGGCAGGCCGATGATGGTGATCGCCATGATGACGGCGGCCACCAGCCAGCCGAACGCCATCCATGCGCCGCCGATCAAAATCCAGAGAATGTTCAGTAAGATAGAAACAGGCTGCATGGCACGACACCTTTGGCGCGGCGGGGAGACCCAGCTCCATGTAGGTCGCCGGCACCCAATGCGGTAGGTGTCGCCTGCCGCGCCCTGCTCGCGCGAGCATGCCTCCAGTCGGTGATCCGGACGGCGGCTCGCTTACGCCGCCCTTACGCCGGCGACGAAGGCGGTCACCTCGTGCTGGAGCGTCTGGAGCTTCTGCGTCAGCCGGCCGCTCGATTTCAGCACCTCGCCTGCGGCATGACCGGTCTCGGAGGTTGCCTCCGTCACGCCCGAGATGTTTTGCGAGACCTGGTTGGTGCCGGACGCGGCGTCCTGCACGCTGCGGGCGATCGCTTGCGTCGCAGCACCCTGCTCTTCCACGGCGGCCGCGATCGAGGAGGAGATCTCGTTGACCTCCATGATGGTGGTGCGGATGCTCTGGATGTTGCTGACTACCTGATCGGTCTCGGCCTGTATCGCCGAGATCTGCGCACCGATTTCGTCGGTTGCCTTCGCGGTCTGGCTCGCCAGCGACTTCACCTCGCTTGCGACGACGGCAAAACCCTTGCCGGCTTCGCCGGCGCGTGCCGCCTCGATGGTGGCGTTGAGCGCGAGCAGGTTGGTCTGCGAGGCGATCTGATTGATGAGATCGATGACCTCGCCGATCTTGTGGGCCGCCTGAGCCAGCCCCTGCACGGTGTCGTTGGTGCGCTGGCCGTCGGCCGCTGCCTTGTCGGCGACTTGCGCGGCCTGCGCGACGCGCTGGCTGATCTCGGTGATCGACGACGATAGCTCGCCGGCGGCGGAAGCCACCGTCTGCACGTTGCTCGAAGCCTGCTGGCAGGCACCGGCGACGATGCTGGCGCGCGCGCTCGCCTTGTCGGCGGTTTCCGACATGCCTTGCGCGGCCTGCTGCATCTGTTGTGCCTCGCTGAAGACGTCGCGGACCACGGCCTGGACACTGGCCTCGAACTTGCCGGCGAGGTCGACCATCACCTTGCGCTTCTCGGCATCCGCCTTCTGCTTCAACTCCTGCTGCTCGGCATGCATCTGGTGCACCGCCGCGGCATTGTCCTTGAACACGGCGAGCGCCTTGGCCAGCCCGCCCACTTCACCGCGGCGGCTCGTATAGGGCACGTCGAACGCGCTGTCGCCGGACGCGAGCCGCTCCGTCAGCGCGGTGATGTTCGCAAGCGGCCGGGTGACGCTGCGGCCGATCAGGAAGGAGGCGGCGAGAACCAGCGCAAAGACGGCAAGACACACCCATGCGAACGTCATCGCGGTCTGGCGGAACACGGCATCGACGTCGTCGAGATAGATGCCGGTGCCGATGATCCAGCCCCACGGCGCAAAGCCCTTCACATAGGAGATCTTCGCCACCGGCTGCTCGAAGCCGGGTTTGGGCCACAGATAGCTGTAGAAGCCCGCGCCCTGCCCCTTCACGACGTTGACGAAGCCCATGAACAGCGCATTGCCGGCGGGATCCTTCATGCCGGAGAGATCCTTGCCGTCGAGCTCGGGCTTGATCGGATGCATGACCATCCTGGGGGCCATGTCGTTGATCCAGAAATACTCGACCTTGTCGTAACGCAGGCTCTTGATCTCGGCCTGAGCTGCCGCCTGCGCCTGCTCGCGCGTCAGCTTCCCTTCGCTCTCGAGCTTCTGGTAGTGCGACAGGATGCCATAGCCGACGTCGACCATCTGCTGGGTCTTGGCCTGGCGGTCGGCAACCATCTGCGCGCGCATGGTGTAGAGCGCGATCGGCGCCAGTACAATCATCCCGAGGAGACTGATGGCGACAATCAGGACAAGCTTGAAACTGATGCGGGAAAACATTGGTGCTCGCATAGATTGGCAATATTGAAATGCCAACTTATCCCGAACCGCTTAGCAAAGATTTAAGCATTCGGGCTCCATCGCACCCGGCGTCGCCAGGGCTCGTGGCCTCAGGTCGCCGGCACCCCGTGCAAAAGGCGATTGCGATATTCCCCCGGCGAGGCCTTGAACCAGCGCCGGCAGGCGCGGAAGAAGCTGCTCTGGTCGGCGAAGCCGAGCAGATAGGCTGCCTGCCCGAGCGACAGATGCAGCCGTCCAAGATACTGGTCCGCCAGCTCCCGCCGCGTATCGTCCAGAAGCTGCACGAACGAGGTCGCTTCCTCCTCCAGCCGCCGCTGCAAGGTGCGCTCGCTCATGCAGAGCTCGACGGCGACCTCGTCCCGCCGCGGCTCGCCGTCAGGAAGCCGCCGCACGATTGACTCGCGCACTCGAAAACTCGTCAGCGCATGGTCGAAGTGACGCAGATATTCGCCGGCATAACGCTCGTGCAGCTCGGCAAGTTGCGGATTGAAGGTCGGCAGCGCCAGGTCCATGTCTTTGCGCGCGAGCACGACACTGTTGCGCTCGGCATTGAACGAGACCGGGCAGCGGAACGCGGCATGATAGGGCGAGATATCCGCGGGCGGAGGATAGGTGAGCGCGATGGCGCGCGGATTGACGTCGCTGCGCGCGATCCAGCGGCAGAAGCCGATCACGGTGACGAAGATGAACTCGATGCGCTGACGCGGGATCGGCCGGCTGCCGCCGAACAGCACGAAATCGATGCGACAGCAATCGTTCTCTTCCGTCATGCTCATGGTCAGCGCGTCGCTGAGGATGAGCAAGTACCGGTTCAACCGCTCGAAGGCGCCGCGAAGATCCGCGCAGGACATCATGGTGTAGCCGACCACGTCGAACGCCGCCGGCCGCGCGAGATGGTGCTGCGCAAGCGAGAGGGCCGGATTCTTCGACCGCTCGACCGCGAGTTCCCAGAGATGGCTGATCTTCTCGGTGGCGAGCCGTGCGCTCGGGCCTTCCAGCTCCTGCGGATCGATGCCGGCGGCCGCAAACAGGCTCGCAACGTCCAGCCCCTCGGCGGCAAGCATTTCAGCGATGCTCCGCACCCAGACCGCGGCCGTCGTCCGCTTCGACATCCCCAACGCTCCTCCAGCGCTTGTTGATTGATCGGCTCCGCGAT
This sequence comes from Bradyrhizobium iriomotense, assembly GCF_030160715.1. Classification (GTDB taxonomy): domain Bacteria; phylum Pseudomonadota; class Alphaproteobacteria; order Rhizobiales; family Xanthobacteraceae; genus Bradyrhizobium; species Bradyrhizobium iriomotense. Next base: position 202,573 of record NZ_BSOW01000016.1, on the reverse strand, counting down.
TGCCGATGCGCGCGGGCCGCCTGACCGGCGAATATGACACGAAACGGCTGGCCGTGCCACCAAGGCAACGCCTCGCGCGATCGAACCTGAGGCGAGCAGAGCACTGTTATCCCGCAGTCTCGACATTGTCATCCCGGCGGGTTCTTATCTCCGCAAGACGCCATCTTGATGTGAGCATGGAGCCTGCCGTCGGCGGGTGTATCGGAGATCGTCATGGCGGATCTGGAAGGCACCGAGGGCATGCCCTGGCCGCTCGGCTGTTCCCGCAATGAGGCGGACCAGAGCTGCAACTTCGCGCTCTATTCCAAGCACGCGACTGCGGTCACGCTCCTGCTCTATCGTGACGGCGAGTTCGCGACACCGCTTCGTGTTCTGCCGTTCTCGTTTCCTGCGAACAAGACCGGCCGCGTCTGGCACATGCGGGCCTCACCCGGTGTGATCGCGGACGCCAAATATTATGCCTATCAGGTCGACGGCCCCTTCGATCCCGGCAGCGGGCAGCGTTTCGATCGCGACAAGATCCTGCTCGATCCATACGCGAAAGGCGTGTTCTTTCCGCCCGCCTTCAGCCGCGATGCGGCGATGGCGGCCGGATCGAACGCGGGCAAGGCGCCGCTCGGCCTGCTTGCCGATGGCGCGACGGCCCCGCCCCCGGACCGGCCGCCGGCGCCACGCCATGACCACGAGCTGATCATCTACGAAATGCATGTGCGCGGCTTCACGCGCCGGGCCAATTCGAACGTGCCCGAAGACCAGCGCGGCACTTTTGCCGGCATCGTCGCAAAAATTCCGTATCTGAAGGAGCTCGGCATCACCGCCGTCGAGCTGATGCCCGTGCACCAGTTCGAGCCGGGGACGAACAACTACTGGGGCTATATGACGCTCAACTTCTTCTCGCCGCACGCGCCCTACAGCGTGGCCGGCACGCCGGAGGGTGCGCTTCGTGAACTCCGCCTTCTGGTCGACGAGATGCACAAGGCCGGCATCGAGGTGCTGCTCGACGTCGTCTACAATCACACCGCGGAGATGGGCAATGGCGGGCCGACCTACTCCTTCCGCGGCATCGACAACTCGACCTATTATGCGCTGTCGCCGACCGACTTTTCGAGCTACATGAATTTCAGCGGATGCGGCAACGATTTGCGGACCGCGCATCCGGCGCCGCGGCTGATGGTCGTCGACAGCCTCAGATATTGGACGACGTCGATTGGCGTCGATGGTTTTCGCTTCGACCTCGCCTCGATCTTCGCCCGCAATGAGGACGGCTCGCTCAATTCCGACGATCCGCCGATCGTGGTTGAGATCTCCAGCGACAATGATCTCGCCGGCGTGAGATTGATCGCCGAGCCCTGGGATGCCGGCGGCGGCTATCTGATGGGGCGCGCCTTTCCGGGCCGGTCCTGGTGCCAATGGAACGATCATTTCCGCAGCACCGTCCGCGGTTTCGTCAAGGGCGATGGCGGCCTCGTCGCCGATCTCATGACCCGCCTCTACGGCAGCACGGACCTGCTTCCGGACACGTTGGCCGATGCTGACCGGCGCACGCAGAGCATCAACTTCGTCGATTGCCATGACGGGCTCAATCTGTGCGATCTCGTCAGCTACACCAATGACGACCAGCGCAGCTGGGGCTGCGGCCACGAGGGCACGAGCAACGTGCCTGCCGAAATCGCCGCGCTGAGGAAGCGGCAAGTCAAGAACTTCTGCTGCCTCTTGATGCTCTCGAACGGCACGCCGATGTTCGTGGCGGGCGACGAGTTCATGCACACGCAGAACGGCAATCCGAACGTCTACGACCAGGACAACGAGACGACCTGGCTCGACTGGGACCTCACTCAGACCAATGCCGACGTGTTGCGCTTCTTCCGCATGATGATCGCCTTCCGCAAGGCCCATCCTTTGATCGCAAGGAGTACCGGATGGGGCGCCGATTGCTCGTGGCACGGCACCGACGGCGATCCCGATCTCGGCAGCGGCTCGCGCTCGCTGGCGCTGCACTTGCGCGGCGCATCGACAGGAGGCGCCGACATTTTTGCGATGTTCAATTCCTATTGGGAGATGCTGAGCTTCAAGCTGCCGGCCTCATCGATCTGGAAGCGCGTGGTGGACACGTCGCTGGACAGCCCGAACGATATCGTCGAGGATGCGGCGGCGCAGCCGTATGTTTCCACCTCATACAGCGTCGGACTGCGATCGGTCGCGGTGCTCATTTCGAGCGCGTCGACCTAAAGCGCGATGAGATTAGGATGAATCGTCATCGCGCTTTAGGTCGTTGTTTGCGCATGATCTTTCCGGAAAACCGCTTCACACTTTTCCGGATCATGCTTTAGGAAGGATAGTCCGCGCGCTCACTGCAACTTTCTCGCCTCAGCAGGTCCACATCCGAATGTTTAACCGTACCCTGTATTCGGCGGCAGGTTCAGTCCCGGATAGTCGCCGGGTGGACGTGGATTTTGCGGCTTGTCCAGTTCAACGCGCGTCACATTGACCGACGCGCCGCCGGAATTGATAGTGTCACGTGTCATCGTCCGGTGAATGGTGAAGGTGGGGCCAAAAAATTGGCCGCCGCAATCGTAGCGCTGACGGCAGGAATGCTCGCACGAGGTCAGGTTGTTTTGATGAAGGATGCTCGGTTTCACCGCGAACATGTGGAGATCGTAGAAGGTGTTCTTCCGCGAGGGCAGAGCCATTCCAAGCGTGTTTAGGGGATCGCCGACGGTGAACGTGCTGCCGCCGCCGCCTCCCTGGCCCTGGCTATTGGGGCAGGCAGCTGTCCCTGGCTGGCATGTGTTCGTGCCGGTATCGATGTTCTCGTGAATGGCTGTACCGGCCCAATCGCGTCCGCTGGAATCACCGACCTCCATCACTGCAATGCCGCCGACACCGGTGTGGAAGCCTGCCGCGACGTTTGCTGCGGTGAGCGTAATCGGGAATATGTTCACCACCCTGATCCTAGTCGGACAAGCGGCGGCGGGCGTGGCGGATGGCGTGCCTCCTACGGGTTGAGGTGCAGGAGCGTCGACGGCAATCATGTCGTCGGCCTCGTCGAAGTCGGCGACGGCGGGACTGCCATCGAGCTCCACCCCTCTATGATGTACATCACCATCGGCCGATAGTCCGCTGCAACGCGGGCAACTCCCGCCGCAGGCACAGGCCGCACGCATCAGAAGCGATGGCGGCCGCTGCATAGAGGTCAGGGTCATGGCCGGCGGCTGACGAGCGCGTCGCGATGGCTCCGTCTTTGGCGAATGTGCGTGGGTTCTCATGCCTGCCCTTCCTTCGCATCGCTAAAACAGGAGCGCGGCTCGCCCCACCACGACGAGCTTGGTGCGATCGAAATCGGTTTCAGGCACGAGCGCGCGCGCCTGCGCCCCCAGCTCCAGATGCTGCCAGCGCCATCCCACACCAGCGGTCGCGGTCACGCCCTTCGTGAACTTGCTCGACGGATCTCGCGCCGGATCGATGTCAAAGCCGGCAAATCCACCGGCCGAGACGTCGAAATAGAGACCTTTCAGCGGCTGCTGGATCCGCAATCCGATGTCGGCTGTCGCCGCTTCAAGCGTCGATGGATTGTTTGCATTTGACGGGAGATAAAGCAGATTGACGCCGATGACGGGATTGAACACGACGTACTCGCCGGTGCGCAGCGAGACCTGACCACCGAGAGCGGCGGCCAATCGCTGCGCCCGGGGCGATACATCGCCACCTGCGCCGCCTGAAATCGACCAGCGTGGCGCCTCGGGCGCTGGCGCCTTCCCAGCTGGCGGGTTCACGGTGACCTCGTGAGCTTCCGTTCCCGAGCCATAGAGGCAGTTGGCCAGAATGTCGTAAGCGTAGGCGTTACGCGCGGCGACGTGGTATTCGAGGCCGAGCGCCGCGTCGCAGTTGAACTGCTGCACGACGCCGCCTTGATGAGCGATTCCGAGCGCGCTATGCGCCAGCTCGTGCAGCAGCGTCTGCCCGCGGCTGGTCGGGGTCATGTGCTCCTGGAAAAACGACGGACATATGAAGACGTCCGTCTTGTTGCCCGGAATCACGAACGCCGCGTACTGGTCACATTCGTCCTTGTCGACCGCGACTTTGCTGAGGTCGCAACGCAGGTGACGGTTCGACTGGAACGCACCCTTGATCGTTTCGTATCGCTTGATGAGATCCGGCAGATGCGAGAGATCGCCTGCGGCGAACCCGACGTCGCTTCCGAACGTGTTGCGGATCGGCTGGGCGATATCGCCGGGGACGGCGCCGAGGTCACGCATGAGGGCGACGGCCCTTTCGAGATAACCGATCGTCTGCTCGGTGAGACGGAGCCCCTCGGCCCAGGCCTCCGTCAAGACCTTGTCGTCGTGCCCGCCACAATCCTTGTCGATGGTCTGGCGGCGCAGGATGCGGTCTCTGCCTGAATCCTGCTGCACCACGTGAGCGAGCTCATGCGCCAACAGCGCACGTCCGGCCTGTGTGGCGGGCGAGTAGGCGTGCTGACCCATCACGATCGCGCTGCCATAAGTGAACGCGCGGGCGCCGACGGATTGCGCCGCCACGCTCGCCTTGTCGCCGGTATGAATGCGGACATCGGAAAAGCTCCGGCCGAAGCGCGGCTCGAAGAAGTCGCGATCGGACTCGTGCAGCGGCTCGCCGCTGCCGGGCACATCGAGCCCGGAGGGGATCGCCGCGCCCGCCGGCGGGGTCGATGCCGGGCTTTCCTTGCGCTGAAGCGCGACCGTGGTCGCAAGGCTCCGTTCCGGCTGGGCAAGCTCCGTCTCCGGTGTTCGCATCACGGCGTCGGCGACACGATCGGCCTCCTGCTCGAAGACATCACCCGGCTCGTTGACGGTGAGCTTGGGCTGAAGCTTGTCGAACTTCCCGCCGGCACAGCGCGGACAGGTTCCGCCGCACGCGCAAGCCGAGCCATCAGGCGCGGGATGCCGGTGACGTGGTGACGCGGCGCGGGCATATGCCGCCCAGGACCGGAGGCCCGCACGGTCGATCGCGACGATGTGGCGTGCTGGAACATGGCGCAATCAGGGCTCCTCGACAGACGAACGCGCCATCAGGCATTCGCATAGCAAGTGGCGCAATCCGTCGGACTCAAGACGGTACCGCCCGACGCTCCCATGAGATTCGGTGCAGTCGTGTGGTCTCCGCTGTTGAGGAGAATATGGCCGAATTCGTGCGCAAGGGGATTGATCGTGTTCGTAACCGCGTTGGACAGAACGACGTGATTGACGTAAGGCGCGGCCGGTCCGGTGGCGCAGAATGGCGGCGTGCTGTAACCCGCCGCGGAATTGGGAGTCATGGTGTCGACGAGATAGACCCGCATACGGCTCGACAGACCGTGGCTGCTCATGCCGCCGTCCCACATGGCCTTCTCCTCGGCCGTAACGCTGGCGCATCCAGTGCTCCACGACAGGTCCGTATCGCCACCGAGCCAGCCTTGTGTCGTTGCGAGCGTTTCCCGCGGAGGTGTGGCACCGGTCACGAACCGGATGCAGCAACTGCTGAAGAGCCGATTGGCGGCAGCGAGCTCCGTCGCTGCGGACGTTGTGGCACCAGCCAAGGTGACGAAATCCACCGAGATCGTTCTAACCCCGTTCGGGCATTGCGCGGTGCTCGCGGAGTCGTAGACGTAGTTGGGAGGCGTGTCGCCTGCCTTGCTGCCTTCCGCAGTCGGCGAATGCGCGTTGGGTCCAGCCGCGCTCGGCGTCCAGCGCCGCGGCGTGAAGGTCGCGTCATCATGATGTGGCGTCGAGCAGCTACCCCCCTGTCTGTCCTCGACGCGGTAGAATCCGCCGCCGCACGTCATGCCGTCGCAGTCTTCCAGCGCGCCGGTGCAATCACCCGGCTCGAGCTTCTTCCAGACGCCGTCCCCGACCAGTGCCCATTCGACTCTCATCGCCGGATTGCAGCATTTCCCGCCGAACAGCCCGGAGCTGCCGCGCTGCACGTAGCCGACGCCAGCCGATTGCTGCACCGTATGCGTCAGCTCGTGTGCCATCAACCTGCGCCCGGACGTCGAAGCAAAATCATGCTCGCCGTCGGCGAAAGCGATGTTGCTGCCGATGGTGAAGGCTCTCGCATTGATGGACTTCGCGGCTCTGTCCGCCGCGCCGCCGGTGTGAATTCTGACGTCGCCGAATGATCGGCCAAAGCGCGACTCGTAGTACTGCGCCTCCGGTCCGGACAACGCGGCCCCTCCGTTGGTCATCGACTGGATGTAGGATTGTGTGCCCGGGGAAATCGCGATATCGGCACCGGAGCCGATTTTTCGTTGCACCAATTGCAGTTCTTCCTCGTCCTCGCAATCCGCGCACATGCGTTGAATTCGGCTCGATCCATGGCCGGCCTCCGTCAATGGGGGGGCAACCCCACTGACGATGTGATCGGCGACACGATCGGCCTCCCGCTCGAACGCGTCGCCCGGTTCGTTGACGGTGAGCTTGGGCTGCAGCTTGTCGAACTCCTCACCGGCACAGCGCGGACAGGTTCCACCACACGCGCAAGCCGACCGCATCACGAGCTGCTGCCCGCGCGCGATCGATGCAACGCGCGGCGGCGGTCGCACGCTCGACGAGCGATTTGCCGAACGCGCCAACTTGACGAAACTCTGCATGCGACCTCCCAAACATTCGGATGACTTGCTCCCGATCACTTGCCCGGCGGCTTCAAGGTCGCCGCGTAGCGGAGCGCCTCCCGCTCCAGAATCGCGATGACATCTTCCGGGATTCCCGCTCTTCTCATCGCGAGTGCATTCTGCTTGATGACCTCTTCGGCACTCATCTTCGCAAGCTTGTCGCGATCGAACAGACCGAGGTCTCTTTGCTCGCGTCCAACCGCGACGTGCTCGTCGTGCGACAATGCCACCGCCGGATTCTTGCGGGACGCTGCGGTTTTCAGGCGCTCGCCATAGCCTTTGACCTCCAGCCACAAGTTCTGGAGCATCTCGTGCCCGGCAAACTTGTCACCTGGACGATTCGAATAGGTGCCGTACTCATCAATGCCGTATTGGCCGAGATCGCTTTTTCCTGGCTTGAGCGGCTCATTGCCGCTCGTGATGACATCTGTCCCCGCACGCGGCGGGGTTGTCTTAGTCTTGGGCGCGGACTTTGGCGCGGACTTGGCCGTAGAGGACTTGGCCGTAGAGGGCTTGGCCTTCGTCTTGACGGCGGCGTCGACCTTCTTGTTGGTCTGAGCATCGACCTTCAGGCCCTTCTTGCATGGCCGGGGCGAGCATCGTTCCCAAAGCTGCGATTCCTTGTCACGATGAAACTCGTGGCCGTCCGACGTCGCCATCTCAGCGTCATAGGGTGAACTCGGATCGGCCGGCTGGTGCACCTTGGCGGGATCGCCCGCATCCTTGCGCAATTCATCGACCTCGGCGGCAAGCTGCTTTGCATCGATTTCGTTGGCAGCGACCGCTTCGGCAATTTCCGATGGCTTGGCACCGGCCGGCTCCTTCGGGGCGGTGTCGGGATGGGCCGGTGCCTGCTCGGAGGCCTTTGGAGTTTCGCCGGCGGGCGGCGATGCGCCACCTTTGCCGCCTCTTCCGCCCTTGGCGATGTGCGGAGCCGCATGAAGAAGAATGGGTAGCGCGCAATTTCCGAACGACGGATTGACTGTCAGGCTGCCATCCTCGTCGACCTCCGTGCAAGGCACCGGATTGACCGCATTGGCGAGGCTCTGCATTCCTTTCCGAATGTCCTCGATCTTCTCCCCGAAATCCTTCCTCAAGGCCGGCCAGAGATCGTGGTAGTGCGGCATCGACGTCTTCGAGAACGACGTCGGCATGATGACGCCAAAATCTCCGGTGTAGAACGTATAGTAGTCGAAGTTGGGATCCGCCTTCGCCCAGTCCTGCACGGTTTTTTCGGCCTCGACCTTGCTCTTGTGCAGCTTCCAGATCGGAACGTTGATAAGTGACTCGTCCTGCCGCAGATCAGTCAGGGGAACCACGATCTTGCGTTCTGTACCGTTCTCCGTCCAGTAAAAGGCGGTGGCGCCGTTGAGCCCGAAAAACTGCACGCTCTCGAAAATGTTGTCGATGTAGCGCGGTGCGGTGCTGAAATCGGTGCCTTCGGGCGCGGTATCGGCGCCCGGCTGACGCTGGATGACTGAAGGCGCTGCGCCCGCCTGCTGCAGTGTGTGTGCCAGCTCGTGCGCGAGCAGGCGCCGGCCCGAATCCGCGCCCGGCCGGTACTCGCCGTCGGCAAAGGCGATGGCCTGGCCGACCGTATAAGCGCACGCGCCGACGGCACGGGCGGACTCCGCGGCCGCGTGGTCGCTGTGGATGCGCACGTCGCCGAAGTCGTGGCCGAAGCGCGGCTCCATGAAGCTGCGCGTTGCCGCATCGAGCGGCTGGCCGGGCGAGCGCAGCACGTCATGGACGATCGGTGGTGCCATGGTTGCACCGCCCGAAGATGTAGCTTTCCGCCGCAGCTTCATGTCGTCGTCGGCCCTGCAGCTCGCACAGCCAGAGGCGCCGCCGCCACATGCGCACTTGCGCTGGAGCGTTGGCAATTCGCGCGACGATCCCGATGCCGGCCTTGCAGACGGATCGGCAAACGCCTGCGCGTCCGGATCGGGCATGCGCATCACCTGCTCGGCGACGCTGTCCGCTTCGCGTTCGAAGGCATCGCCCGGCTCGTTCACGGCGAGCCTCGACCTCCGCATTGGCGCCGACGCGTCACCACAATGCGGGCAGCTTCCGCCGCAGGCGCAGACTGCGCGCATCAAGAGCGGTTGCGCCTGCACGGCGGCCCGCGCCATGGCCGGCGGCTGACGCGCAGCAGACGCGCGATTGACCGAACGATGTGCCTGGGCCAAGCCGTGCATGTAGTCTCCTTCTGCCGCCGCGCGGCGGCACGAGCGACGTCTCAGCGCTTCCGGGGGCTCCTCGGTTTCCTTGCAGGCTTGTCCTTGGCTTTCGCCTTGTCGGCCGCAGTTTTGCCGGACGCCACCTCATCCGCAGCCGCGTTGGTCGGACCAGCCTGATCCTCCGACTTGGCCGCAGCCGTGGTCGCGTCGCTCGCGTCCGCTGCGCTCTCCTCGGCCGTCGTCGCCCGAGCCGCCTGCACCTTCACCGTGGTCTTGTCCGGGGCGATCGGCAGCCGCAATCGCAGCCGCTCGAGCTCGGCTGCGCTCAGCGACACGTCCATCATGAGCGTTGCGCCCGGCGTGACGGCGACGGGCTCGACTACGGCGGGGACGAGGCGGATATCAGCGGCGCGCACCAGCACCGACAGCTTCGACTGTGCCGCCTTCACCATGTCCGGCGTCAGCTCGAAGGCGAAATAACCGGAATCGTCGGTCGTGACCGGCTCGATGCCCGCCACCGGCTGCCCCTTCTCGTCGATCAGCTGCACGATGACCTGGCCCGCGGTCCGCTGCGTCATGTCGGTGACGCGCCCCTGAATCAGGGCGCCGGTCGTGGGCGGCGGCGGCGTTCGCACCAGCGCGATCTCCTGCTCGACCGTGAGCGCGTCGACCCGCGCCGCGGCAGCGGCGCTGCGATCGCGCAACAGCTGCACGCGCGCGTCATTGGCACCATATTTCTGCGCCAGCCGGTCGGCCTCGGCGCCGGCCAGGAGGCCGATGCCAACATGGACATCGATGGTCGAACCGAGGAGATCGCTGCGCTGCTGCTGGAGCATCTCCAGCATGTTCGTCGAGGCAGACTCGAAATCATCGTTTCCGAGGTTGAGGATTGGCATGGCTTACCCCTGGTTTCTGACGAGTCTGCCGGCGATCGCCTGGAACGACTCGCAGAGATTGCTCGGATTGAGCACCTGGTTGCCGATCTGGACCGTCGCCATCGACGGATTCTGGTCCACCGCGACGATGCAATGGTCACCCTGGTTGAAGCTGGTGTTGTTCATCCGCGATCCCAGCGAAAGCAGCGACAGCAGCGTCTTCGAGCCGGCTTCGACCAGGCGATTGCCGGTCGCTCGCAACGTCAGCGCGTACAGCAAGGCGTTGCTGAGCACGCCGTCCGGACGATCATTATGCGACTGGTTGTCCTGATAGGCCAGATCGTCGAGTGTCATGATGATGTGACTGGTGGCGCTGACATTCGCCGCCCCCGTACGCGACTGGTTGTCGTTGAACATCGTGTGCCCGCGCGGCAGCAGGAGCACCGCCTCGGCGTTGCGCGTGAACTGCACCTCGGACAGCTTCGCATCCCCGACCGAGTTGCGCGAGGCGGTGCCGAACCGCGTGCTGGCCGGTGCGAACTGGGTTCCACCGAGATTGATGATCAGCACCGTGCCGGCCGCGAGCTCGAGCGCGTTGGTGCCCGACAGCTCGCTGTTCAAGCTGTTGTCGGTGCAGGTCACGGGCCCGAACGCGGCGGCGTAAAGCGCAAGGCCCGCCGGCTGATCCACGAGGTTCTCGTGGATGCGCGCCGCCGGCCGCGGATTGATCAGCGCCGTCGATGAGTTGTTGCCGGTGCCGCCCGCATTGATGGCGCCGAGGATGTTGAAGCTCGCCACCGCCATCAGCACGATGCCGCCGCGGATGCCGGGCTGCCGCGCCGGCACGTCGCCCGCGGGCAGCGGCCCGTTGCCGATGATGTGGTTGGCGGTGACGTCGACGCCCTCGCCGTAGACGATCGCGACGCCGCAGACGGGATTGGCCGCGCTGGTGCCGTTCGCCTCGATGCGGTTCTCGACGATGACAACGTTCTCGCAGAGCCCGAGCGAGATGCCGCCGAGCCCGTGCAACTTCGTCTCCGCCTGCATGGCGTCGTCGAACGGGTTGAGCAGGCAGCCGAGGATGAGGTTGAGCCGGATCTCCAGGCCGACGACGGGGGCGCCGAGCGTCGCGCGCGCCGCGGTCAGCGCCGAGAGCCGGGCGAGCTTGGTCGTCACCGCCGATGCGAGAGGCGGCATGCCGACGCCCGACAGGCCCATGGCCGAGATCCGGTTGCCTACGATTGATATCTCGTAGAGGAAGGCCAATGCGTTCGGCTGCGGCGCCTGCTCGGCCTTCTTCATCCTGATGATCAGTTCGGAGACTGCCTCCTGCCGCTGGACCAGTTCGACCTGGTCGATCACCAGCCCGCTGACGGTGGCGGCCACCGTGTATTTGCCCGTCGGCAGACTGATCAGGAAGCGGCCGCCTGCATCCGATGTCGCACTGAAGACCTTGCCGTCCTGCTGACGCGTCAGCGTGACCTTGGCGGAGGCAACGCCCTGCTTGTTGGGATCGATGACCGCGCCGATGACGCGGCCCTCCCTCATCGTGACGACCGGCGCGGGCGGCGGATCGGGCGGGGCCTCGAAACCGTCGCCGAGCGTGATGCCGTTGCCGGCGCCGCCGATGATCACGTTCTCGGCCACCCGCACGCGCTCGGAACCTCCGCCGAGCTGGATGCCACCCAGCGCCCGATACGGCTGCACCAGTATTGGCAGGATCAGCAACGGAATCTGCCAGACCTTGTCGACATATTTCTGGAAGATCAGCGGATTGACGTAGACGATCTCGAGCCTGGCGCAGGGATCGTTGGGGTCGACCGGATCCGGCTGATCGGGCGGCTCGAACGGCGACATCTGCGGCGCCGGCAGCAGGCGGACGTCGTTGCGCTCGATCAGGCTGTCGTCGGCCGCAAGATAGATCGCAACGCCGCTGCCGCGCTTGTCGAGCATCCGGATCAGATTGTGATGGATCCACACCTCAGTGCCGTCGACGACGCGGATGGCACTCTGGCAAGCGAGGATACGGTTGCCCGCGATCTCCAGGCCATCGACCGCGCCGGGCTTGCTGCTCTCGCTGAGGATCGCCGTGCCGCCCAGCGTCACCATGTCCATATCCTCGAACGCCACGTCGGTGGAATCGATGACGTGGAAGATCGGATCGGTTGATGTGTCCTTGCGCGGGATCACCCGGGTCCGGGTCCGGCAACCGTGGATGCGCACATGCGCGCGATTCTGGATCACGGCATTGGTCTGATGCAGTCCCGGCAGCAGGCAGATCTCGCCGCCGGCGGCCGGCAGCGCCTTCAACGCGTCCTCGATCGAATCGAAATCGCCATGGCTGCGAACGCCGTCGCCGACGAAGAGGCTGCAACAGCAGCCGCGATTGTCGGGAAACGGCTGGAACACGTGGCGGCAGTCGCTGATATCGTCGGGCCCCGCGGCCGGGCCCGCGTTCCAGGTGATGATCGCCAGAGCCACGCGATGGTGGTGCACGCCCTGCGGCGGCGCATCGGTCGGCCACAGCCGCGGATCGAACGGCGTGCCGGAGACGCGGACCGGAAAGGTCCAGTAATCGCCCGGCGTGTAGTTGCTGTTGTCGGCGGCCGGCGCCTCGAATGCGAGATGGATGCCGTTCTCGAGCGGGTTGGGCGTCGCCTGGACCGGGAAATCGGTGATCGGCCTGATGCCGTTCCACAGCCGGAAGAAGACGGCGCTATCGGTGGGATCGGGCGGCGGCATCGTGCCTTGCAGGTTGGTCAGCGCCAGCGTCCCGCTCTGCGGCAGCGTCGCATCGGCAGTCGCCACGACCGACCAGGTGCCGAACTCGTCGTCGCGCACCAGCGCCTCGAAATAGAAACCGGGTAAGCCGCAATGATTGATCATCTGGTCGTTGGCGGTGATCGCGATGCTGCCGGTGCCGGGGCTGCCGCCCGCGGTGAAGACGCCGCGGCCATGCAGGCCGCCGTTGAACTGCGAGTACTTGAACTGCGCCACGCCGCCAATCGGCTCGGTGATCTCGATGCGGTAGAGATAATGCTCTAGGCCGGTGTAGCCGCCGGCGGCCGCGACCGGGCAGTCTCCGGTGATGATGATCGCCGGATCCGGCGAGACCGTCAGCTTGCCCTTGGTGGAGAAATCATCGGCGGCGTTCGCCACAGCGCTGCAATCATCGTTGGGGCCAAGGCGCATCAACTTCACATCCGCCGAGACGCGCGCGCGCTCGGTCGTGTCGGGGCCGCCGAGCGCCGGCTCGATCAGATGCAGCGGCTCCTGGAAGGCGCTGATGCTGTCCTTCCATACCTCCAGCACCACGAGATCGCGCACGCCGACCGCGATGCTGCCGACCGTCGCCTGCGGCGTCTGGAGCGGCGGGGCCAGATAGCTCACCGTCGTATCGAGCGGGCCGGTGCCCGCGAGATTCAGCAGCAACCCATCGGCCCAGAGCCGGCCGGGATTGAGCGTCACCGTGACCTGTCCGCCGACGACCTTCGCCGCCACCACCTTCAGGCTATCGGACACTGATGCCGGAACCATCGCGCCGGAGCCGAACGCATCGCGCGCGGCACTCTCGCGCCAATAGGCATCGATGAACAAGGCGTCATTGTCGTCGACGTCGGTGCGCACGCGACCTTGCTGATGCAGCACGCCGGCATAGTTTGCGGCGGGGTCGAAATGCCATCGCGAAAAATCGCCTTTCATGGTCGCTTCTCCCCAGCTCAGGTGACGGGAATCACGATCGGCCGCACGCCAATCGGGGTGTATTCGCGCAGGCGGATGCCGACGTTCTTCGATTTGTGGGTGTTGAGCAGATAGCCGAACGCACCCATCTCGTCGTCGGACGGGCCCTGCTCGCGGATGTGCCGGTCGCTGCCGTCAGCGAGCTGCGCGTAGCCCGGCGAGCCGAAGCTTTCGCTGGTGAAGCGCAGCGGGCTCGTGGTTGCGAACACGCAGGCATGGTTCGGCGGAATGCGATCGGCATCGCCGCTGAAGCAACTGAAGCTGATGCAGCCGGCCTGGTTGTCATGCGCCTCGAGCCGGCCGGTCCAGATGCCGCCATTGCCGGTCGCGCGCGTGACGCGCATGCGGCCGAAACAGGTCATGCCGTTGACGATGAGCTCCGGACCCCAATCATCCTCCGGCGTGACGGTCGGTGCGCAGACGGCGAACGCGCCGGGCGTCTCGCCAACACCGGTACCGGCATCGACGATGCTGCCGGAGAGTGTGAGCGTATAGGACACGCCGATTGCAAGCCGACCCGTGATCGAGCGCTCGACCTGGATATCGGGGACCTGCTGGAACGCGGCGAGCTTCGTGGCCGAGGTGAAGCCGAAATCGTCGGTGAGGTGCATCCCGCTCCAGAGCGGCGCGCGGCTGCCGTTGACATCGAGAAAGCCGCCGGGATCGAGCGTGCAGCCGAGCACGTGCAGCTGGTTGAGCGCGGCCCGGCCGATCAGCGGCGCATCGGCCGGAAAGCCCGTGTCCCGTGTCAGGTAAAGTCCTTCGAGCCGCACCATCAGCATGCCCATCATGGCCTGGTCGGCATCCGACAGCGAGACATTGAGCGGGGCGAAGCCGAGCGGCTGCTTCAGCATGATCACCGGCCGCTCGCTACTCGCGGCTCTGATCCATAGCGAGGCCCCGAGCAACAGGACGGGATTGCCACCCTCGCTGCCGATCCCGGAGACGGCCGTCAGATCGAGCTCATGCGTCATGCTGTCGTCGATCTCGATGATCAGCGGCCTGTCGAGCGACGGCAGATCGGCGAGCGCGTTCTGGAGGCCGGCGATGTCGTCGTGGAAGTTGACCCTGCGCAGGATCGCGGTCTGCTCCTGCCATGACGTCGGCGTCGATGGACGGCTGATCGGATGCGCCCCGGTCGGCCCGGAAAAACCGTAGCTTGCCGACACCAGCAGGAACTGATCCAACAGGTCCGCTTCGGCTGCGCCAACACCGAACAGCAGCCGACCGCGATCGGGATCGATGACGATCTCGCTGAGCCGCGGGGGCGGCTGGAGGCCGCCATCCCACGCGCAGAGATTGGCGCCGCGGAACGTCCAGGCGGTGCCGGCGAAATCCTGCGGCAGATGCAGCACCAGACCGACGTCATCGGAGGCGGGCTCGGCGGGACGCTTGGGCGCCGTGGTCTGGTCATAGGTCGTCACGTGGACGTAGGCCTCGGGGTGGCCCGCGACACTGTCCTGCGTCAGCCGCGCCGCCGGCATCGGCCCGGGCACGGCATCGAGGCTGGCGAGCAGCGGCGGGTCCGCATCCGCCGTGAAGCGATGGCTGTTGAACAGCACCATCGGCTCAGCCATCGGATGCAGCTTGAAGCACGCCGCGAACGGCGCGAAACCCGGCTTCCCCACGGTGTTGATCGCGTAGAAGGCCGGCTGGCTCACCGGCACGCGATAGGATTTCAGCCGCCACAGGAAGATCGCAAGATCCGGCAGATTATAGGCGCCGCCCGGCGGCTTGAGATCGACGCTGTGCGCGAACGGATCGAACGGACCGCCGATCAGGCTGAGCAGCGCCGGATCGCGCAGCGTGACCGAGCCGCCGCGCCGCGCCGCCGTGATGTCGGTCAGCAGCGATAACGGCGGGACGCCACCTGCATCGGGCCGCTGATGATTGAGATGCTGCGCCCAGAGCAGGCGCTCGCGCATCTCGACCGCCGAAACGGCCCAGCCCGACAGCGCGAACACCACCGACTCGACCGCGCCGAGCGTGCCCTTGCGCCTGCGGTTGCGCACGGTCCGTGCGACGTCGGCGCGCAGATCGTGCGGATCGCCGGCAAGGTGCGAGGTGCCGACGAGATCGGCGATGTAGGGAATGACCCAGGGATTGCAGGTCTCGATGAAGAAATCGAGATAGAGCGCGGCGATGTCGTCATGCAGCGCGGTCTGCACCCGGTCGATCGCCCCGAGATAGGCCTGGAGCTGGCCGGGCGGATCCTGCTCGGTGTCGCGGATCCGGTAGATCTCCGGCAATCGATCGAACATCGCAAGCCGCGGTGTACCCATCTCACGCCTCACTCACATTGGCCGCCGACAAGCCCAGCACGAGATCCGCTTCGTCGAGCGCCAGCATGCTGTCCGTCGGACATCTGATCGCGCGCCATTCGGCCGACGGCAGCCGGATCCGATGGAATTGGGTCAACAGCAGATGGTCGAGCCCGACTCTCACACTCGTGAGTTCGACCCAGCGCACGCCGGGCGCGTTCTGGATCGCGCCGACGATCTGCGAGCCGTGCGCGCCTTCGCCGAACCGGCGCTGCTGCCAGCTGAACAAGCCGTTCGCCGACGCGCTACCATCGGCGGCCGCGGCGCCGAGCGCTGCGACGATGCCGGCCCCGACATCGTCTTCCAGATAGCTCGCGTCATAGCCGACGGTCGCGGCCATGTGCACTCGCAGGCGCTTGCCCGCCACGACGCGGAGCGGGTAGCGCGCGGCCCCGCGCGCCTGGTCGAGCGCGCGCAGCGTCTCGGCAACGGCATTGGCGTCGGCTGCGCTGCGCGACTGCGTGAGGATCGTGACGGTCACGCATGGGAGACCGGTGGAGATGTCCCACACGGCCGTCGCCTTGAGCACGCCTGCGATCGCCTGCGCCTCGGCCTCGATGTCGGCGAGGCTGACCATGCGCGCCAGGCTCTGCATGCGGCCTGGCGCTGCGATGCGCGCGCTGTCGCCGTCCTCCGGCGCCGCGCCGCCGGTCACGGGCTCCGGCATCAGCGCCTTGTCGATGCCGGCCAGCCGGTCGGCCTGCGGCTTGGCGCCGGCCTTGAGCGGACCGTCGCTGCCGCTGCCGGTGCGGAAGATCGCGGTCACGTTGCCGCGGCCGCTCGGCAGCCGCGCCCCGGTCTTGCCGTCGCCGAACTGCACGAAGCTGTTGCCGCCCGCATCCTCGCGCACGACATAGACCTGGTCGCGCGGCGAGGACGTGAAGAAGGAATCGACGCGCGTCCAGCGCCGGCCGCCGACATAGACCGATAGCTCGGGCGCCTGCGGTGGATCAGACGTCGGCGCGAGCAGATAGGTCAGCGGCGGCTTCGGCAGCGCAAACGTCTGGAACGTCTGCCGCACATCGCCATCACCGAGCGTGATCTGGTCGCCGGTCTTGCCTTCGGTCGCCGCGACCAGATTGCCGTAGACCGTGACGGTCGGCGCGTCGTAACTGAAATCGGCGTAGTTGACGGCCATATCGAGATTGACGCGATGGAATCCCGCGCTCGGCCCGTCGCCCAGAAGGCTCGCCTGCGTTTCGGCAAGCGTCTCTCCGGGGCCTGCGATCAGCACCGTCCGTCCGTCGAGCACGGCCGCATCTGCATCAGAACCGTAGAAGTAGAGCTCTCGGCCGTGGGCAGCGCCGGTCGGCTGCGGCGCGGCGACGAGCGCGAAGGCTTCACCATCGACCTGATGGAACGCGATGTTACGAATGTCGGCTCTGATCGCGGTCGCCCGACCTTCCCTGATCGCGAGCGTGTTGTCGAGCGTCAGCACGATGCTGCCACCGGTCTGCCCGCCCCAGGCCAGCGACCGGTGCGCCGCCGCCACGATGCTGCGCGCGACGACGCGCGAGGCGGAGCTGAATGCCGCCCCGCGCGCGCTCAGCGATGAAAAGAAGATGAAAGGCGCTTCCGTGAGCAGCGTCGTGCCTGCGGTGATCGAGGCGGCGTCGCTGTCGAGCGGCATCTCCAGCGCGGCCAGTTCCGGGTCGACCGAGGACGTGGTCGTGCCGGTGAGACTGCGACCATAGTCGACGCTCTGCGCCTGTGGATGTCCGTCCGCATCCACCGTCATCTGCAGCGCCGGCGCGGCATGGCCGAAATGGCGGTACGAC
Source organism: Bradyrhizobium iriomotense (assembly GCF_030160715.1). Lineage (GTDB taxonomy): Bacteria > Pseudomonadota > Alphaproteobacteria > Rhizobiales > Xanthobacteraceae > Bradyrhizobium > Bradyrhizobium iriomotense. Next base: position 185,050 of record NZ_BSOW01000016.1, on the reverse strand, counting down.
TGCGCAATCTTGTAGGCCCGCAGCTCGCCGGCATTGGTGATGGTTCGTTCCGCCGAGCCGAATTGCGGAAGCAGCGCCACGAATCCGCTAGGCGCTGTATCGAGACAAGTGATGACGCCCTTGGTCTTGACGTAGCGAAGTCCAAACGAGGTCCAGGACTTGTCGACCACGACGATCTGGCTGTGATCGAGGCTGTCGTCATCGGATCGCGCCGCGCCGACCATCAACTTATCGCCCGCCTTGAGCGACAGCGTATCGGCCGCACCCGAGACCACGAACGTATCGATGCCATTGACGACCGACGGGGTGTAGCGCGGACGATAAAGCTGGAACGCGCTCAATCCGGGATAGGCCACGATCGCCGCGCTCGACTCGAAACTGGCCGGCTTCGGCGCGCCGTCGAGCTGCGCCTTGAAGCCGAAACCCTGCGGCACTGCGACCGGAGCGGCGCCGGTTGCCAGCAGTGCAAAGCGCGCATGACCGCCGAGCCCCGGCGCCAGCCGGTAGCCCAGCAGCTTGACGAGATCAGCGACGCTGTCGCGCCATTGCGCCGTGCGCAAGAACGCTTCATTGGCGTAGAGCTGCTGATAGAACGACAGGATGTCGCCGACGATGGCGGCGGATTCGAGCAGCGCGATCGCGGGGTCGTCGGGCTTGCGGTGCGTGAAGCGCGCAAGCTCGGGCGCCGCGTTGATCCGGCCGAGCATCTCGGTCAGCATGTCGGCATAGCTGCCGATCCGGTAGTCGATGGAATCAAGGCCGGCGCGATTGTCGATCACGCGGGGGAATACCGGCGGGCGCTCGCAATCGTGCTGGCAGCTCATTGCCGGCCTCCCAGGATGTCGAACTGGATGCGACCGGTCTCGAGGCGGCTCGGATCGTTGTTGACCTCGATGATCTCGAAGGCTGCGACCGGAATCTTCTCGACGACGTTCTCCGGCATCATGTCCGGCGTCAGCGTCACGGTGACGAGGGCCCCGCCGAGGCCGGCATTCCAGCGCCGCATCGACAGCGACAGCACGCGATCGACGCCGGTGATGCGCAGCGCGCGGCCGATCACCTGGCTCGCATGCAGCGCCTGGCCGAAGGTCCATTGATCCGGATTGAAGAAGCCGGGACGGCCGTCCGGCGTGAATCCGGTGGAGAATTCGTTCTCCAGCACAGCCCAGAGATCGTCGGCCCAATAGTCCGGGTCGGCGCAGAGCGTGAGCTTGATGTCGAGCGGCACATATTGCGCCGGCCGCACCTCGAGATCCTCGCCGATCAGCCGCAGCGCGTCGAGATGATCGGTGATGGTGCGGGCAAACGCGGGATCGAGCGTGGTCCGGCCGAGCGGATCGATCGCGACCCGCACGGTGCGCCAGCTCCCGGTCCAGGCATATTGCGCATGGGCGCGTGCGACGCCGGGAATCTCCTCGGCCCGCGCCGCGTAGTCGGCGAGCGTCACCGCGCGCTTCTGGATCCGCCGATAGGCCTCCGGCACCGCGCGCAGGATCTCCTGCGGCGGCTGCGGCGAGCGGCCGTCGACGACGTCGAGCGGATTCCACACCGCCGATACCGCGGCATCGTCGATGTGAAGCAACTGGTCGGCACCGACATTGCCGCTCTCGCCCTGGCCGAGGCGATATTCGCAACTGACTACGGCATCGTCTGGCAATGCTGCGCCGTTGATGCCGTCGCCGAAGCGGATCCTGCTCACGCCGAGCTCGTCGGTCTCGACGACGAAGTGCTGAGCGCTGCCGTCGCTCTCGATCAGGTCGCTCTGCTCGTCCCAGGCCCCCGCGATGCCGCCGACGGTGACGCGCAGCGTGCTGCGGGTCGGCTCGTCGCCGCCGGGCGCCGTGTTGCGGAACGCCAGCGGCAGCTTGGTCAGCCGCAGCGCGGTACCCCAGGGCTTCTGCTCGGGGCCGATCTGCCTCGTCAGCGCCTCATACTCCGCCGCGTCCTTGCTTTCAAAACTGAAATCATCGGGACTGGCGAGGATGCTGCCCGGCGCGCTGAAGGTCGTCACATGGGGCCGGCCCTGGGTGACGCGCAGGAGATTGCCGTAGAACCGGCTGACGCCGGTGATCAGCTGACCGTCGCAGCGAGTCTGCGTGGCGTAGCAGCGCGTGAGCGCGTCCGCGGCAAGCCAGCGCACGCGCACGAACCAGCGGTCGGCCGAGGTGACCGGATCAGGCCGCGGGTCTTTCATACTCTCCGCGCGCGCCACCGCCCCGCCGAGCGGCAACAACTGCATCACCTGGCGCGCGGCTGGATCGCGGCCATTCACCGTGCCGGTCTCGGGATTGAGATCCTGCTGGATCAGGATGTAGCTGACTATTGCCGCGCCGCTTGCATCCGTCGCCAGGAACGCATCGCGCAGTGCGTCGGCCTCTCCTTGCGACATGCCCGCGACGTTGGTCGTCAGATCGGCCTCGGTGCTACCGGCCTCGATCGCGCTGACCGTCTCGTCCCAGCCATAGACGTCGAGCTGGTTGAGCACGGCAAAGCACGCCTGATCCGCCTCGCTGGCGAAGATCACGGCGCGGGCATCGCGCCACTGATCGCCGGTCCACGCCCCGATCTTGGCGGGCAGCGTATGGTCCATCAAGACCTGGACGGCGAGCCAGGTGCTCGCCTGGTTGCCCTCGTGAATATGGTAGTCCATCAAGCGGGCATAGCGGGCGAGCGACACGCGCTTGCGCGCGGTCGCGAAATACGCCTCGTTCATCACCCGGTCCTGATAGTCGGCGAGCTCGTCCGCATCGGCGGCGATGAGGTCGATCAGCACCTGATCGAGGTCGGCCTCGCTGGTCGGCTGCCAGTTCGGCACGCGCTGCATCATCGCGGCGATCAGCACATGGCGGAAGGAATCGTAGTCGCGCGCGAGATAATCGATCGCCGGTTCATCTGGTGGCGGCGAGAAATCCGACCCGGGTGCGCAATTGAGGTTGAAGCAGCCGGGCCGAAACTTGAACGCGATGCTGGCGAACAGCGGGTCGAATTCCGGCCGCGTGATCCCGAGCGTGTAGGTCGAGTAGTCGCCGATCGGCTCGACGCGCAGCCTCAGCACGTTCGGCGTGGCGCCCGCGCTGACCTGGGTGACCTGCACCTCGCCCGGATTGAGTCCTGCGCGCAGCCGCGTGCCGCCGGTCAACGTGAAATCGGTCTTGGCCGGAAGCGGCGACAGCGCGTTGGCGTTGTAGAACTCGACATCGAGCAGCGCGAAGGCGGGACTGGGCGGCACGTCCAGCGTCACGAACAGCAGCTTCATGCCGTTCAGCGTACCGAGATTGCGCGCCCGCGCCGCCAGAGCCTCGCTGTCGAAGCGTACCGTCATGCCGCCCCCACCTGACGCTGGAAGCGCACCTGTTTGGTCTCGCCGGTCGCGATCACGCTGTAGCGCAGGTCGACATTGAGCGTGGCGTCGTCGGCGGTGACCTCGAGCCGCTCGACGTTGATGCGCTGGCCGAGCCACAGCGACAGGTTCTGCGCCAGCACCGACTTCACCATGCCGGCGGTGACGTCGTCGTTGCGGTTGAACACCATCCGCCTCAAGCCACCGCCGAACCGCGGCAGGAACGGCCGCTCGCCGGAATTGGTGAGCAGGAGCTGGATGATCTCCCCGCGCACGTGATCGTCGAGCGATAGCGGCGCGGCGATCCGCCCGTCGGTGCCGACGCGGAAGGGAAAGGCCATGTGCCGTCCATCCATGGGTCGCTCCTAGCCCAGATCGAAATCGAGATGATGCTTGTGACCGTCCACCGTGTCGTGAACGACGGTGGTTTCCAGCGCGGCCAGATTGTCTCGGAGATAGCCGAGCACGCCGTTGGCGATCGCGACGAACAGCACCTGGCGGTCGCGCTTGCCCTGATCCGGCAGCGACTGGCCGAAGGCCGCCGGCCACGCGACCTGCATCGCCTGGTCAATGGCCTCAGCCATGCTGTTCGCCATGTCGTCGATGCTGCCGGGCTTGAGCTGACCCATCGTCGTTACCCCGTCGTGACCTTGACCGAGAGCATGTCCGGCGTTGCCGGCGGAAACGGCTGCACCGGAATCATCGGCGTCACGGGAATGCCGAGACACGTCTCGCCGGCATGCGTGTGGGTGGAGAAAACCGTGACGAGATTGTTGAGGTAGCTGAGCAGGCTGTCGCCGAACACCAGAGGATGCGTCGAGCCATCGACGAGCTGGATCTGCGGCGCCTCGACCACGACCTTGGCGGTGGCCTCGACGCGCACCTCGCCGTCATTGGCCTTGATGGTCACGAGATTGTTGCCGTTGCCGTCGGACAGCGTCGCCGTGCTGCCGTCGTCGTCGAACGCGAGCAGCAGACCCTTCTCGCTGCGCCAGATCTTCAACGGCGGGCTCGCCGCCGATCCCGACTGGTCCTGCGGCGGATCGTTGCGCCCCCACCATCCGCCGGTCCAGATCGGACGCGACGGATCGCCCGCCTCGAACTCGACCCACACGCCGGCGCTGGCCGGCGGAATGGCGAAGAAGCCGACGCCGGAACCGGCATAGGGCGCGCAAGGCAGCGCCCAGGGCGACACCACGCTGCCATAGACTTCCGGCACCCGAACCTTGATGCGTCCGAGCTGCTCGGGATCGTCGACGTCCTCGACGGTGCCGCGATATTTGCCGTAGAAGCGCTCGCGCGCCTCGCTGGCGAGTTCCACAACCACGCGCTCCATGGTGCCGCCGTCCATCAGATGATCCCTCCGGGAATGCCGCCCCCGCCGCTGCCAGAGCGGGCGTTGCGGATCAGGGCGAAGTTCTGCTGATAGCTCGCGTCGGTCAGCTTGTGACTGACGCGGCTGACCACATAGTTGCCGCTCAGGCGGCCGCCGATGCCGGCGACGCTCACGACCTGGTAGGGCTGGATGATGCCTTCATAGAGGTCGTTGTTGAGCTCGCCTTCCGCGCTGTAGGCGAATGCGGACAGGTCGACGGCAGCCTGCGTCGCCGCGTCGATGTCGGCCTGCTCCTCGCGCGTGCGCGCGAGCATCGCGGTGCCGGTCGGGTTCAGGACGCCGTGCAGCGCCTCGTCGCCAAGCGGGGCGAGGCTCGCGCTCTCGGCGTCGCTGGTCAGTTCCGAGGTGTCGGCGATGGTGACGCTGCCGGCCTGCGCCTTGAGCGGCCGCAGCGCGTCGAACTCGACCGTGAACACGTCGATGTTGCGATCGGGTCCAAGCAGCAGGATCTCCGGCAGCCCGCTCGGATCGAAGCTCGGGCGCGCAAACACGCCGATGCTCTTGCCCGGCCGCGGGCCCGGCTTCACATAGGCCCACATGCCGTTACGCCGCGCGAGCTGGCGCAGCAGCTGCATATTGGTGCCACGCTGCACCACATAGCGCGTCAGCGCGCCGCCGTCGGCCGGCGTGTCGTCGACCTCGGAATCGAGGCCCGGCTCCTCGATCAACGTCCTGGCGATGTCGCTCGCGCCCCTGTCCTCGAATACGACGACTTTCTCGTCGCGATTGAGCAGCACGCTGTCGTCGTGCACCACCAGCGTCACCTGGCTGTCGTCGGGCTCCGCCTTCAGCGCGAAACGCTGCGCCACGACGGGCCCGTCGATCAGCGGCACGAAATCGCCATCGCCTATCTGCACCTCGATACGGATGCGGTGGAACGGGGCGGAGAAATCGTCGTCCTGTCCCGACCACACGCCGGAATCATCGGTCGACACCGGCAGATCGAGCTCCGCCTCCGCGACAAGGCCGATGGCCTGATCGATCCGGATCTCCGTGAACTGATCGATCCGCGCCTGCTCGACCGGCGCATTATCGAAATAGAGGCGGTATTGCACGTCGGCCATGGTTTTCAAGCCCGGGTTCTCAACTCTTGGGGACCGCAATGACGCGTCCGGCGACGCGAACGAGCTCGTCCGCCTCGAATTCGGTGTTGGCGTCGGCGATGTGCCAGTAGCGCGTGGCATCGCCGTATTGCAGGTCGCAGATGACGTCGAGGCGGTCGTGCCCCTGCACGGTGAAGGGATCGCCCACGACCGCGGGCAGGCGGCGCAGCTTCACGGCAACGACCTCGTCGCCGCTGCGGTCGTGCGCGATCACGGTGGGGAGGCCATAATAACGGGAGTTCTTCAAAAACATTGATGCCTCTAGAACGGGATGATGTCGACGGCGAGCACGGCCGCCTTCGCCAGGTTGAGCGTTGCCTGCGTATCCTTGATCAGGTTGGTGTAGGTGAGCGCACCGTTGGCCACGACATCCTTGGACGGCGGCGCGCTCGCCACTTCGAGGCCGAGGCTGACCTCGGCCTGTACCGGGTTGAGCAGGAAATCGAATTGCTGCTCCGTGATCGACATCGTCTTGAGCGTCACCGGCAGCACGCGGGTCGGCCCCCAGATGAAGAGCAGTGTCGGCACTTTTTCGCGCGGCACGCTGCGGGTGGCGGCTTGCGCGCCGCCGCCCAAGGCCGCGCCGACGGCATCGATCGCCGCGCCGATGAGGCCGCCCGGCGTCTTCGGCGGGTAGACCATCTTCTCCAGCGCCGCGAGTTGCGGCGCGATGCCGAACAGCCGCGGCACGACGGACAGCGCATCGCCGCGACCGAGATCGTCGGCGGCGGAGAACTGCGCCGTCACGCTGATGCTCTCGGTCGGCGGTGCCGAGGCCTTGCCGGTTTCCGTCTTCTGCTTGCGCGAGGTCGGGGTGATCGCGGGTGGCGGCGGAATGTTGATCGTGCGCGAGAGTTTCTCTGGGTTGAACTGGAAGATCACGATGTTCGGGATCGGTCCCAGAAAGGCACCGCTGTACTCGACCAGGGCTCCGCGCATCAACAGGGCCATCACACGTCCTCCGTTGCAGCGGTCGGACGAGCGAACGCCCGGTCGAGCTGGGCGATCAGGCGGTCGGCGATCAACGTCGCGAGCGCCGGTGCGTCGAGCCGCGCGGCGGCGTCGACACGGCCGAGATCCAGGTTGCCGAGAGCAACGGGCGCGGTGCCCGCGATGTCCGGACGCCATCCCGCGAGCCGCTGGCGCAACAGCGCTTCGAGCTCCGTCGCGGCCGATTGCGCCGCCGCCGGCGAGACACCGAACAGTGTCAATTCGATGCGGTCGATGTCGATCGTGCTCATGTGTCCCTCACGAGATCCGCGTAGCGGCCGAACTGCCCGGGGGTTGAGATGCGATCGAGCTTGTCGAGCTCGCGCCGGATTGCGACGAGGACGTCGGCCATGGTGAGCCGCGCGTCGCTGTCCTTTGCGGCGCGGCTGAGACAGGCGTTGAAGGCCGCGGAACGGATATGCCCGCCGGCAAGCTCGAATTGACCGGCCAGGAAGCCAAAATCGAGATCGCCGACGTCGACACCTCCCGGGAATACCTGGCGCCAGATGCGCTCGCGCTCGGCCAGCCCCGGCAGCGGAAACTCGACGACGTAGCGCAGGCGGCGCGTGAAGGCGTCGTCGAGATCCTTGCGGCGGTTGGTGGCGAGGATCGCCAGGCCCTTGAAGCGCTCCATCCGCTCCAGCAGGTAGCTGATCTCGATATTGGCGAAGCGATCATGGGCATCCCTGACGTCGGTGCGCTTGCCGAACAGCGCGTCGGCTTCGTCGAAGAACAGGATGCTGTCGCTCTCCTCGGCGGCATCGAAGATGCGCGCGAGGTTCTTCTCGGTCTCGCCGATATATTTGTTGACCACCTGGGACAGGTCGATGCGGTAGAGCGGCAGGTTCAGCGCCTGTGCCAGCGCCTCCGCAGCCATGGTCTTGCCGGTGCCGGACGAACCGCAGAACAAAACGGAGAGTCCGCTCTCGTTCCAGACCCGCGCCGTGCCCCATTCATAGTGCACGCGGGTCAAGGCGCGCATCGCATCGGCGATGGTCTGAAGCTGCGCGGCCTGTTGCTTCGGCAGCACCAGCTCATCCAGCGTGAAGCGCGGCACCACGGGCTGCGTCAACGCGCCCATGCGGCCGCCCGCCTCGGCACGGCACAGCGCGATCAGTTCGGTCGCGCTCAGGGGTCCCGGCCGTGCGCGCAGCATGTGCGCGACATTGGCGAGCGGGCGATCGTCGAGCCGGAAGCGCCGGGCGGCCTCCCGCACCGTCCCGTCGAGTGCCGCCGCACGCGAGCCGAGCGCCGCGGTGAGTTGCGCGACGCGGTCGGCATAGTCGGGCGCTGGAAGACGAAGCGTCGGCAAGATGTGGCTTGCAGGCGGCTCCGCCATGCCGTCGCCGACGGCCACGTAGCAGCGCACCGGCTGCGACAGGCTGGCGGCGAACCAGCACTCGGATGTCGCCGCGTGACCACGGCTCTGCCAACCGTCAGGGACGACCAGGTCGACGTCACGGAGCCAGCACAGTGCCAGCACGGCCTGCACATGCGCGCGATCGGGCGGCAGATGAGCCGCGAGCGTGACGACACGCCGTCCATGCGATGCTGCAAGCGCTGCGGCCCATCCGGCAATGTCGGCGCCCCGCGATCCCGCCAGCGCAACGATTTGCAGTGCCGACGGTGGCTCTGTCGCGAGGCGCGCCACGAGGCCAAGGGCCGTGTCGGGGAGCCGCCTGCCCGCCGCGCTGACCGGAACAAGGCCGGCCGGCCCGCAGCTTGCGGGATCGGCGAGCGCGCCGACGAGCATCGGCGACAGATCGAGCGGCTGCATCCAGTCGGTCGTGTCATGGCCATCGATGGCACCACTGAGAAGACCGTAGCGCCGCAGCGGATGTGCTGGATCGGCGCAAGCCGTCACCGCGCGCGGCTCGTCCCACAGGCGCTGCGCCAGCGCGAGCGTCGGGCAGGTGCGCGACGGATCGTTGTGGCAGCACGCGAAGACCGGACCAAGCGCGGCGTCGAGACGCGCCGCCAGCGCGAGCGCAAGCACGAACTGCGCGGCGTCATCGAGACCGGCTTGCCGCGCAATCCAGTCCCAGCTCCCGCTTGCCTGTGACGCCGCCGGACGTGCCGCGCCGGCGAGCCGCTCGCTGAGATGCCGCGCCGCGACGTCGGTGGCGAAGAAGGCGCGCTTGTCACCGATGTAGCGCGTCAGATCGAGGCTCTCGGCAGCAGAATCGGCGAAGGGGGGCATGCCGCCCGCCGACGGCCTGCCCTCGCCGCGCAGATGCCAGCACCACGCCACTTCGCGGCGCAGCCGTAGCGTCACTTGATCGAGCCACCACGCGACACCGGCATCGGCAACGCCGAGATCGGGATTGAGCAGTACGGCTCTCGGGACTGCAGCGATCGCGGTCATGACCAGTTCACCGCGATGGCATCGTCAGCCTGCTCGCCGTTGACGCGCAGGATGATGCGATAGGTTCCGGGATCGAGCGCTTTTGCAATGGGCACGTCGATGTCGAGGGCATCCTGGGTTGCTGTCCCCGGCGCCTCGAACATCGTCGCAGAATCGCCATCGCCGAAGAAGGCAATGAAGATCGAATCGCCGGGGCCGCCGAGACGGGTCCCCGTGAGACTGAGATGACCAAACAGGCGCGGGTCGGAGGCAGAGACGGCCGTGAGCCCGCTTGGCGTCGCTGTGGCGAGCTCAGGCAGAACATGCAGCAGCAGCACGTTGCTGCTGATGGTGTGACTGGCGAAGGGACGGCTTACGATCACGGGGTAGGCGCCGGCGGAGAGCGTAGCTGCGGCTGAAATCGTCGCGGTCACGTCGCCTCCCGGCGCCGGGCTTGCGGCAAGCGTCAACGGGCCGACCTGCACCTGATCGACCTCGCCCAGGTCGTTGCCATCGAGCGTCAACGTGACGGGAAGTGTCGTGCGCGCGGGCACGATCGTCTCGAGGCGCGGCCCGAGATTGGGCAGCACCCAGACGCCGGTCTGGTCATAGGGCGGCGGGTTCGGCAGCGGCGGCCCGACCGTCTTCACCAGCGGCGCATAGGACGACGGCTGGTCGCCCATGATCATCACGGGGCGGATCTGGAACGCCGCCGAGACGCGGTACTTCTCGTCGGAGCCCTGCATCAGCTTGGACAGCAGCTCGACGTCGGCTTCGTCGAAGGTGATCTTCAGCGACTCCGGGTTCTGCGCCAGCTCCTTGGTCGTCGGACGCAGGAAGTTCAGTTCCTGTAGCGCCAGGATTCCCCGCCCGAACAGGGTATGCGCATCCGTGCTGTCGCTCTCTTTTTGACCGTCAAACGCCGTCAACAAATAATACAGCACGAGCCAGATCGGCGGTTGTTGACCCGGATCGAGCGGCAGGTTGCGTAAGGAGGCGTCGAAGCCGATGCGATAGAGAAACAGATTGAGACGCGGCCCGTTGCTCTTCGCCGCCTCTTCCGGCCGCCCGACCGAGACGGCCATGCTACTGAGGCGCGCGCTGATCTGTTCCTGCAGCAGGCCGCTCACCGCACCGATCGCTCCCTGGCTGTCGACGAGCGGCATGGCGTCACCACGTCCGCAGATAATGACGATGCGGCGCGAAGCTGGCGCGCGCCGGTGCTTGCGGCGCGGCAGCCTGCGGCGGCGCATGAACTTCGAGCGTCACGACACCGATGCGGACCTCGACGGAGCGATCGCGCACGGCGGATCCACGGGGCGCTGCTGCGATCGCGCGATCAGGCCGCCGTGCCGACCCATCGCGATCGTCGCGGCTGCGTGCATCCGGCGCGCGCGACAGGGACGCCTCGACGCCTTCCTTGCTCGCCTGCACAGAACCCGGCCGTGACAGGTGCATCCGCGCCGCGGCCTCGCCCGGCCCGTCAGGTGCCGCGCGGGATTGGGTGCGTGGCAGCACCTCGAGACCAGACTTCTCGGCGATGGCAGATTCGACGACGGCCAGCCGCGATGGTCGTCCGCGCGACGCGGTCGCGGCTTCCGCCGGCGATCGAGGCGCGTCGGATGCGATCAGGTCCATCTTCATCGACGAGACCTCGTGCACGATCTCCCGCGCTTCGGATGAAGCCGGAAACTCCATCGCCGTCCACTCACGCGGCGCGGGCGCTATCGTCTCTCGCGCGACATCGCGCGAGTCTTTGTCCGGCGCGACGCGGTCATCATATTGGCTTGGCTGGTTTGCGGACGCGGCCGCTTCCGTTGGTTCGGCGCGCGCGCCCACCGAACTTGCGGCCATCTGCGTGTTCGTCGCCGGCGCGCCGGCGGCCGGCAGCTCGACGATCGACTCTAGGGAAGCAGCGCCAACGATCGCATTCGCCGCCGCGGCTGCGCGCGGCGATGCCACGGAGCCGACACGTTGTGCGAGACGGCTGAAATAGGTCATGCCACCGTCTCCCGGTCGATGCGGGCAAGATAGGCGCGGCGCCGCCATGGCGGCAGCGCAGCGATCGCAGCTTCGCTCCAGTGATAGGCGCCGGCGAGCCTGTGCACGTCGTCGATGAGGTGCTGCTGCTCCACAGAGCACAGACCGAGCAGCCAACCTTCCAGATCGAAATCGATGACGTTGGCGTGGCCGCAGCCCGGACATAGCGCCTGCAATTGCAGCACGGTCAGCGGATCGACCTCGGCGAGCGCGTCGGCCAGCGGACCGAGCCAGTCCGGCGGCAGCCGCCAGCCCGGCGCCGGTGTCTCGCCGTCGACATCCTCGACAAGCATCGTCGCGATCGCGCACGCATCGCTTGCGTTTGCGTGCCAGGCACGCGCGTCATCGCCACGCGGCAGGCGCGCCGTGACCAGATGTCCGTCGAGAGACCGGCAGGTGATGGCGTGCTGACGCGGCGGCGCGGCGAACGCCTCGAGTGGAACATCGATCTCGATCGCCACCTTGCAATGCGCACATCGCGTCTGCCAGGGCGGGTTGGTCGCGCCGCCCGCAAGCACGACCGCGATCAGTCCCTGGAGACGCTCCGCGAGCGTCCACGCCCAGACCGCGCGGGCCGCAGCCTCGCGATCGGCAATACCGTCGAGACACACCGCAAGCACGGACGTGACCACCGCGGGGCGGTCGGCGTCGTCGAGGCGAATGTCGAGGTCGCCGCCGGCAAGGCCGAAGGCCCGCATCCTGTGCTGGCGCCCCGGTGGGCGCGCTTGACCGGTGACGTCCAGGCTTTGCTGAGATGATCCATGCCCGGCTTCCATCGGACTGTTCCAGGCTTTCTCACTGCGACTGGTCGGGCTCGGTGGTCGCTTCGTCGCGCTGCCAGCCTTCGAGCTCGACCTTGATATGCTCGATCGCAACCGCATTGGCGTTGGCGTCCAGATCGGGCACTGCGGCGAATTCGCTGACCCAGCAGTTGAACATGTGGTAGCGCAGCGCCACCTGCCCCTTCTCGTTCATCACCTCGAGGGTGAGGTCCTTCTTGTAGCCGTTGAGATCCATCGCCGGGTCGCCCTGGAACGAGTGGACCTTGTTGGCCCATTTCTCGAATTCGAGATCGTGGGTGATGCCGCGCTCGAGCGTAATCGCGTCATAGCTGCTGCGGCCCGGGGATTTGTGATCGTAGCTGTTCTCGCCGCCGCTGCGGTGCTTGACGACCTCGGTAGTGCGCTTGAGCGAGCCCACCTTGGAGATGCCGAGCACCGGCTTGCCGTCCCACAGGACGCGGAATTTGAAGTTCTTGTAGGGGTCGACGCGCGTGGCGTTGACGACGAAACCGGTATTGGCCATGGGTTAGTCGCTCCGGTGCTCAGAGTTGGCCAGCGATCTGCTGGATGCCGATGACGACGAATTCCGCGGGCTTCAGCGGCGCGAAGCCGACGATGATGTTGACGATGCCGTTGTCGCGGTCGTTCTGCGTCGTGGTCTCGGCGTCGCATTTGACGAAGAACGCGTCCTTCGGGCTCGTGCCCTGGAACGCGCCCTGGCGGAACAGCGACATCATGTAGGCGCCGACGTTGAGCCTGATGTTGGCCCATAGCGGTTCGTCATTCGGCTCGAACACGACCCATTTGGTGCCGCGGAACAGCGATTCCTCGATCATCAGCGCGAGCCTGCGGATCGGGATGTACTTCCATTCCGATGCCAGTTGGTCGGCGCCCTCGAGTGTGCGCGCGCCCCAGCTCACGCGGCCGATCACCGGGAACGAGCGCAGGCAGTTGATGCCAAGCGGATTGAGCTGCCCGTTCTCGCCGTCGGTCATGTTGACGGTCAGGTCGGACACCCCGCTCAACGTCGCCTCGATTCCAGCCGGCGCCTTCCATACGCCGCGCGAAGCGTCGGTGCGCGCCATCACGCCGGCCATCACACCGCAAGGCGCGAATGGTTCAAGCTGGCTGTCGCGGAGCGGATCGGGCGAGATGATCCGAGGGAAGAACAGCGCCGAGTTCGGGCTGCGTGCGAGGCCGAAGATCGAACCGTCGACGCCGGTCGGCGCCGTGAGATCCGAAGGCTTGTCCCAGTCGGACAGGGGATCGACGAGGAACAGCGCGCGCCGCTTCGTGCAATAGGCGTCCGCCGCCGAGCGCGTCTGCCCGCTGATGTCATCGCCATCGTCGAGGGTGAGCGGCGGAATGCACAGCAGGTTGAACAGGTCGGCCTTCTCCAGCGCCCAAAGCCCCTCCTTGGCGCCTTCGAGATTGGGGTGAGAGATGTCGTCATCGTCGATCGCCGCGCCGTCGTCGCCATTGGTGAACACGCCGGCAGCAAGCGGATCGGACCGCGTTGCCGACGTGGTGCCGACACGCACGAGGTCCGACCGGCCCGCCAGCACCTTGTCGACGAATTGCGGCGAGGCGCTCGAGATCGAGACGTTGAGGAATTTCTCGGTCCGAACCGGCGGCGCGGTCGCCGCAAGCGTCGGATCGACTTCGTTGATCACGAGATTGAACAGGTTGGGATCGGCAGGATCCCGGGTCTGCAGATCGACGGTGGCGCGCAAATTATTGCCCCACGCGCCCGGGCTGGCCGCGACCAAGACAGGTCCGCTCGCGCCGGAATCGACACCGGCCCGCGTCGTGCCGAGTGCCGCCGCGTCGAACACGTTGCCGGCTGCGGCGAAGGTCTCCGTCGTGGCGATGCTGTTGCCGGCGATGCCCACCGTCTTGGCGGTCAGCGTCAGGTTGTTGCCCGCAAAGGCACCGGCTGAGACCGTCGGATGAATGGTCGTGGCCGCAGCGTATTGCGTGCCTGGAACGCCAGTGCGATTTATCGCGGCGGCGACATTGGCCTGTGTGTCGGCGAGGCTGGCGCCGATGACGGTATGACCGTCTACATTGTCCACGCCGGAGTCCGCACCGTGCCGCGTGGTGCCGATCGTCGCTGCGTCGAAATGGTTGCCGGCCGCCGCGAAGGTCGCCGTTGTCGCGATGCCGTTGCCTGCCGCCCCGGCAGCCTTGGCGGTGAGCACCATGTCGTTGGCTGCAAACGACCCGGCCGAGACATCGGGATTCACCGTCGTCGAGGCGGCGTAGTCGACGCCGGCATTGCCGGTCAGGTTGATCGCTCCGACGATGTTGGCCTGCGTTGCCACAAGGGTGGCGCCGATTGCGATGTTGCCATCGACATCGGTCAACACCGCCTGGAAGGTGTAGGTCTTGCTGCCAATCGTCATCGTCTCGCCATCGGCGGGATTGGCGGCAAGCGTCAGCTTGCCTTGCGCGGCGATCGCGGCGGGATCATCGAACGTGTAGACCTTGGCGCCGATAGTCATCGTATCGCCATCGATCGGATTGCTGACAAGCGTGAGCGTTCCCTGCGCGGCTACACCGCCGCCTGGCAATGTCAGCGTCGCGACGCCGTCGCCGACGGCCGGCTTGTGATAGACGCGGACGATCAGCGCATCGGAGCCGCCGTTCTGGAAGAACTGCTGGACCGCGTAGGACATCGAGCTGTCGAGCGACAGGCCACCGAAGATGCGGACATAGTCGCCGAAGCCGAAGATCTCGACCGGCTCGTTGACGTCGCCGCGCGGCGCGCGGCCGATGAAGGCGGTGATCGAGGTGGCGACGCCCGTGATGGTGTGCACGCCGCTCGGAAGCTCCTGAATGTAGACACCGGGATAGCTCACCTGGACCATTCAACTCTCCTCACGGCTGTTGCCTTCATGGGCGTGTGTTGCGGACGCGGCGGCAGTCAGCCGGACGGGCCGGCGCGGGCATAGATCACGGTGCCGTCGGCGAGCACGATGCGCGACAGGCGAACGTTCTCGACGAGATAGTCGAGTGCCTGCTGCAACTGGTCGAGCGAACCGCCATGGCCCTCGAGCCACCATTGCTGGATGCCGTCGACCGTGTCGCCAGCCTCCGGATGCTCGCTCAAATAGCGCTCGATCAGATTAGCCATCAGCATGATCTGCTCGTCGGGACCGGCCACGATCGGAACCTCTCGCGGATTCCACGCAGCCCGGTGCACGCGCCGTGCCAGCGACGCGCGCGCAGGATTCATTGAGGAATTTGCGCACGCGTGATTTCTTTTTGCCTCATGCATTGCGTCGCACCGCCTCGCCATCCGCGCGCGTTGCGATGAGGCATTTCCGACCCGGTGTGGAGGAAATGACTCAGGTCGTGCGTGAGGAGACGATGACATGCGGATGCCGCGCGCACGCGATCGCGCGCCTTGCGGGATGTCATCGTGGAACGGAGGAGATGAGCGAAGGAGCTCAGCGGGCAGGGCTGCGGAAGCTCACCATGTCGAGGCCGTGCTTCTTGACGAGCTTGTTGAACGCACCGCGATCCTTCTTCGCAAGCCGCGCGGCGAGCGAGATGTTGCCGCTGGTGCGGGCGAGCATTTCGTTGAGATAGCTGCGCTCGAACTCCGCGACCGCGCAGGCCTTGGCGAGCTTGAAGGTCTGGCCCTTGGGGGTCTCGCGGGCGCGTAGTGCCGGTAGCGCCTCCACCATCGGCTCGATCGACACCATGTCGCCATCGGCGCGCAGGAACTCGCGCAGCATCAGGTTTTCCAGCTCGCGCACATTGCCCGGCCAGGCGTAGAACGGCAGCCACGCCGCGGTATCGGGATGCAGATGCTTCCGCGGCCGGCCATGCTGCTGGGCGAAGCGGCCGAGCAGATGCTCGGCGAGATCGACCACATCGCTGTCACGCTGCCGCAGCGGCGGCATCCGGAGCGACACCACGTCGAGGCGATAGTAGAGATCCTGCCGGAACCGCCCGGCCCGCGCTTCCATGGCGAGATCGGCATTGGTGGCGGCGACGACGCGCACATCGGCCTTGATCTGCCGCTCGCCGCCGACAGGACGATACTGGCGGTCCTGGAGGAAGCGCAGCAGCGTGACCTGCGCCTTCTGCGACAGGCTGTCGATCTCGTCGAGCAGAAGCGTGCCGCCGGCGGCCTGCGCGACCAATCCCTTTTGCGCGGCGTGGGCATCGGTGAAGGCGCCGCGCTCATGGCCGAACAACTCGCTCTCGACGAGCGAATCCGGCAGGCCCCCGCAATTGACGGGAATGAAGGCGTGGGCCGAACGCCCGCTCAGATAATGCAACGCGCGTGCGACCAGTTCCTTGCCGGTTCCGGTCTCGCCCTGGATCAGGATCGGCGCGTCGCAATCGGCGTAGCGGCAGATGAAGCGAAGCATCTCGATGAAGGCAGGCGAGCGGCCGATCAGGTTGAAGGACGCGAAGGCGCGGATCAGCGCGTCCGGCGGGTCGCTGGGCAACGGCAATTTCGGTCGATGGATCGCCATTCGCGCACTTCCAACCGATAAGACAGGACGTCGACGAAGCGGCTCTCGAAGCCGTTCTCCTGGTGCGCCCAGCTCAGCCCGTCAGCCTCTTCGCAGATGAAGCTGATTTCCGGGCCTTCACGTCGCTCTGTCGAACTTTGCCCAGAATTTCTTCAAAACGGGGCAGTTCGTCCGACCGCGATCAAATCCGCCGATCGCCAATATGTATCAATTCCAGATTGAAAAGTTCAACTGTGGTTGAGGGGTGGAATGACCGGTCCGAATCCGCGATGCGGACCTGGTTGACGGCGAACGTGCTTTCGTTGCACGCCATCCTTACTTCGCCCTCTCCGCCGCGGGCGTCTCCTGCGCCGCCAGTTGCACGCTTTCCGGCTTGTGCGGCAGGATCGGCTCGACGACGTTGAACAGCAGGAAGTTCTTCGCCCGGTCGAGCGGCGTTCGCGGCAGAACGCGCCAGAAGCGGCCGTCCGGGGGCGCGATGCAGCGGGGATTCATCGAGACGCCGTATTTCAATGCCGCGCCCGCGAACAGGCGCCCTCCCTTGTCGACGACACTCTGGTCGCTCTGGGATTCGACCGCAAGCTTCACGAGGCTCTTGATTTCGTTCGACGAGGCCTTTGCGTTCGCGGCGAGCTTGTCCTGCGTGTCCCTATCAAGCTTGTATTCGGCGGTCGCCTGCAGGATCTTCTGCCCCTGGCACACATAGCCTCCGCCATGGAGATACTGCATGGCCACCTCGTTGCATTGCGGCTTGCTCATCAGCTTGGTGAAGATCTGCAAGTTCGCACCGAGCGGAATTTCCTCGATCATGACGTCGTTCAGCGAGGCGCGCACCTTCACGACGTAGTCCTTGTCCGCGCTGCCGCTGACGACCCAGCCGAGATCGATCTTCACGCCGGTGTTGAAGCGTCCGTTGCGTTCCAGGTTTTCCTGCATCTCCCAGCTGCGCGACGATACGACCGTGCCATCGAGGTCCGCCTTGTCGGCGTGGCAGATCGCCTTGAATTCCTTCACCTCGGGATCGACATAGTAGAGCGACCCGACCTCCATGAGATTGGACGGCGGATTGATCGGCACGAAGCCGTAGGTGCGCAAGGTGTCGCCCAGCGGATCCTCGCTGCCGGACATATCCCAGTAGTACAGCGCCAACGGAACGGCCACGGTCGCCACCGTCGCCGCGAGCGCAAACTTCGTCATGGTGCGCATGACTACCTCCCGCCCTGGATGTTCGTGAGCCTGTCTATCGGCCGGGGCAGCAAGCCGACCCGCACGGGACATAGCCCACGGGACAGGCGAACACCGGCGCGAGGCTGCAGCTCGTTGCCGAAATCACGACGAGCAGTCCGAGGATCCTGACGATACGCATCACGCTTCTCCTGGTCGTATCCGGCCCGGATCATCGCGTCCGGGCATACATCCCTCCCCGCGCGTTCAGCCTATGCGCGATACCCGTTGAGGTCGTGTGAGGCCGTTCACACCCGCGACGATAAACCGCACCTTCACGAACGCGCGCATCCCTTCGGGCTGCGCGCTCGGAAACGCCAACCTTCGTTTCAAAAGGGGACAGGCCTAGTAGCTGGCGAAGCAGGCGCGTTTACGCGGGCTCCAGGTGTAGCCGGATGGACAGGGCGGCCGGGGCTGCGCCCCCGCGGGGCATTCGTTCCGGACGGGCGCGCTGCTTCCCCATCCATCGGCGACGCAGGCCCCGAAGATGGTGGCGTGGCAACCGGGGCCACATCCGTCAGCGGCGGCGGCAAGACCAACGCCGGCAACGGTTACGGTGAGCAAAGCGGTGACGAAGAGCGCTCTCATGGTATCCACCCTTCTGGTTGTCTCCGGCCTCCGGTCGTCGGCAGGGCCACGGGAACTCGGAATGACGCGCATACAGCGGCTTTGGTTCCCGGCGGTCAGGGGTTACCGGGCGCGCCGTGGCTGCGGCGATAGGTACTCGGCGACGGCCAGCTCCAGGTGCCGAGTGTCGTCCGGTCCGGCTCGAAGATTTCGATCTTGAGCGGATGACAGGCCGCGACATCGCTTGAATGCGTCGCGCTGCAATCGCCGCCGGGGCACGCCGACAGCGCGCCGAGCAGATCGATCTCCGCGAAGAGCTCGATAAAGTCGCCGGGACGGACGGGACTGGCCTTCATGAAATACTGGTGCGTATCCGCCGTGAAGCCGGTGCACATGAAGACATTGAGCACGTCGTGGACGTGTTGCTCGACAGCACGCGCGTCCGTCTTCAGTTCGGCGGCCAGCGCCCGGGACAGGTTGGAGTGGCAGCAGAAATCGTAGGACGTGCCGCTCAGCAGCAGGTTCGTATAGGGATCACAGCGCGTGCCGATGACGTCGTGGATGCCGGCGCCATCCGCGTCGAAACCGTACCAGCCGAGCGTGTCATGGCTGATGGTCGCCATCGGCCTCAGCTGCGGCATGGTGCTCCAGAGCCGGTCGCCGGTACCGACATGCGTTGCGTGAAGCGCGCGCGTCTTTCCGCTGAAGAAGCGCTCGGAGAGATCGTGAGCGTTCCAGAGATTGAGGTCGCCGACCTGCGGGCCCTCGATGCTGACAATGCGGAAGAACTGGCCGCGCGCGACGCGAAATGCGCGGGCATCGCGCGGCGGCACCACAATCTCCTGCGTCTTGACCATCGTCTGCCGCGCAGACTCCAGGATGGCCATGTCGGGCCTTGGCATTGAACCTGCGGGATAGACGACGGTCGGCTTGGCCGCCCGGCGTGAGGTTGCGTCGGCGGGGGCAGATGGAGTCTTGGCAGACATGATTGACCTCGAGATGAGCGCAAAGCGCGATCGCACTCGCAGATGATGCCGCAAGCTTGCCGCGCTGTAAAAGATCAGGACTGCCGCAATGCGCGGTAAACTCCGTGCTCGAATTGGCGATAGGCGTTCAGGGCTTCGCGGTCCGCGAAGGGCAGGATCTGCATCATGATGACGCCCGCGAGGCGCTTCGCCGGATCGATCCAGTAATAGGTGTTGAACAGGCCGGCCCAGGTCAAGCTGCCGGCGCTGCGGCCATCCGGGACGGGATCGAGGTTGATCATATTGCCGAGCCCCCATCGCAGATGGGTGCCCGGAAAGAAGTTCACGTCATTCGAGAGGGCCGGATTGGTCGTCTTGAGGATGCCGGCCTCGAGATTGCCGATCTGGTTTTCGGACATCAGCGCAACCGTCGCAGGCTGAAGGATGCGATTGCCGCGCAAGACTCCGCCGTTGAGCAGCACCTGTAGCAGGGTCAGATAATCGGACGCAGTGGAATAGATGCCGCCTCCACCCAAGAATACTTTGGGCGCAACCTGCTTTTCCAGCGGCTGGACCAGAAGCTTGCCCTGGGCATCCCGCACGAACAGGCTGGCCTCTCGCGCGCGCTGCGCGTCGTCGAGCGCGACGACGGTGTCGTTCATGCCGAGCGGACCCGTGATGTGGTCGCGGAAATAGCGTTCGAGCGGCTCGCCGCTCGCGATCTCCACCATCCGGCCGACGCGGTCGAGACTGCCGCCATAGGCCCATCTTGCGCCAGGCTCGAACATCAGCGGCATGCGCGGCAGGTTCTTCTTGCCGCGCGCGAACTTCAGATAGCGACCGACCTTCGGATCCCAGAGCAGATAGCTGAAGCCGGAGGTATGCGACAACAGATGCCGCAGCGTCAGCGGCCTCACGGGAGGATGCAGCTGCGGGGCCCCCTTCGCATCGAAACCGGCGAGCACCTGAATTTCAGCCAGCGCCGGATCGATATTGGCGGCCGGCTCGTCCAGATGCAGCCTGCCCTGCTCCACGAGTTGCAATGCCGCGACCGATGTCAGCAATTTGACCATCGAGGCGATACGGAAGATCGTGTCAGTCGACATGCGCGAGGCCGCATCGCCGTTGCGCAAGCCGAAGGCGCCCTCATAGAGCACCGACTGCTCGTTCGCCGCCATCGCCACCACGCCGGGAATCTTTTGCGCGCTGACGCCGGCTGACAATGCGCCGTCGATTTCCCGGCTGCGGAGCGGCGCCAGCGACGATGCCGCCCGGCCGGGCACAGGGACGGAAGCGGCCATGCCTGCGGCCGCAAGCCCCACAGTCTGCAACAACGCATCACGCCGGCTGAGCGGACCCCACATGCGGTTTCCTGGCAGCTGATCCGGATTCTGATCTAGTATAGCCTCAACAACCCCGGGTCGCATGCCCCGAGGTGACATGATGAGGCTGATCAGCGCATCGGCCAAGGGGGAACCAGGATGCAAGTCGCCGGCCTCGTCCTTCCCGTATTCGCCATCATCGTCACGGGCTGGCTCGCCGGTTGGCTCGGCTACATCTCGCGGTCGTTGGCCGACGGCCTCGTGCATTTCGCCTATAACGTGGCGATGCCGGCGCTGCTGGTCGTCACCATCGCGCAGGAGCCGGCGAGCAACCTGCTGGAATGGCGCTTCCTGTTCGCCTTCGGCGGCGGGTCGATGCTGTGTTTCGCGCTGGTCTTTCTCGCCGTTCGCTTCGCCCTGGGACATGACCTCGCCTCCAGCACGATGCAGGGCATGACGGCAGCGATGACCAATACCGGCTTCGTGGCGCTGCCGGTCCTGCACTCGATCTACGGACAGCCCGCCGTCCTGCCCGCCGCCATCGCGACCGTGTTCGTCGCCGCGGTGATGTTCCCGGTGACCGTCATCCTGCTGGAGAGTAGCGGCCGCGGCGCACCGGGCGCGGCAGCCCCCTTTGCGCTCGTGAAGCAGATCGTGTTCAACCCGATGGTGCTCTCGACCCTGATCGGCCTTGCCTGGGCGATCACGGGCCTGCCGATTCCTGCTCCGCTCAAGGCCTATCTGAACATCTTCGCGGACGCGCTGACGCCGTGTGCCCTCTTCGCCATCGGTCTCGGCCTCTCGATCGAAGGCGTGCGCGCGAACCTCAAGGCGTCGCTCGTGCTCGCGGCCGTCAAGCTCGTGCTCATGCCGCTGCTCGTATACGCACTGTGCGTGGCCTCTAGCCTCAACCCCTTCTACACGATTGCCGCCGTCATCTGCGCCGCCGTGCCGACGGCGAAGACGGCCTACATCCTGGCCGGCGCCTACAAGGTCGAGCATGCGCTGGTCGCAGCCACGGTCTCGATCACGACGCTGCTCTCGGTCGCAACGCTGCTGGGCTGGCTTTACGCGCTGCAAGGCCTTGCGGCCAAAGCGGGCTAGGATGGGAATGAGGAGACCATAATGGCTGCGTTCAAGGGAAGCTGCCTCTGCGGCGAAGTCGCCTTCGAGGTCGAAGGCCCGTTCGATCGCTTCCTGAACTGCCACTGCTCGCGCTGCCGGAAGGTGACCGGCACCGCGCATTCCTGCGAGGTAATCGTAAAGGCCTCCGCACTGCGATGGCTGCGCGGAGAAGCATACGTCGCGCGCTACGACCTGCCGACGGCGCGAAGCTTCGCGACCGCCTTCTGCAAGATCTGCGGCAGCCCGATGCCGCATCTCACAAGAAGCGGCCGCGAGGCGATCATCCATGCCGGCGCGTTGGACGAGCCGCTGGGTGCGACGCCCGATCGGCATGCGCAATGGTCGTCGCGCGCGGACTGGTATGTGCATGGCGATGGGTTGGCGGTGGAGGAGTGAAGCGCGCATCGCGCCCAACTACACGGTCTTCAGCAGCACGTCGCACCCATGGCGATGGCCAGCGAGCCTGATGCAGGTTCGAGTTGCGTCTTGCCGGGAAACAAGCTATTGGCGTGCGCACCAATTCCATTGCTGGAGGCGACGATGTTTGTACTTGCGCGCTTCCCGGGTTCGACACGCGATACTTGACGCGTAGCCCCGGGACCAGAATCCCGGGCGAGATTCCAAGCCCTCAATTTGATCGAACCTGCCTGCGGGCTTCGGCACCGCACGAGCGGAATTGTTGTCATGACTCTGAACTGGTTGCTGGCCTCCCGCCGGGAGGCCGTGCGTACCGACGTGTTCGAGCGTCGGCTGCGCAGATATCATCCTCGCTTCCGGGGTGCGGTGCATGCGCAGGCGATGCGGCACGCGCGCATCGCGGACCTCGCCGCGAGCTTTCCTGCGCTGCTGTTCGCGCTGGCCGTGCCGCGGCCGGCGTTCGACCCCGCGCGCGCGCTCGCATGCGTCATCGACGGGCGCAGCCTTGCGGAGGCGGCCGCGGCCGCCGATCTGCCGTTCTGGCTGCGCAAGCTGCCGCCGGAGGCTTTCGCAGGTCCGATCGCGAAATTGCCTGATGGCGAGCTGTTTCGCCGCCAGATCGCGAACCATTTTCCGCGCTCGCCAAAGCTCGCGCCGACCTGGCTCCGGGTCGTGACTGACGTCGCCTCCCTCGCGCATGAGCCGGCGGCGCTATGGATCGCGCGCGAGCTTGTCCGTGAGCCGCGGCGCGTAAACCCGGCACGACTGCGGCTCATCTCTTTGTGGGCTTGGTTTTCCGTGCAATCGGTGACGTTCGGACATGAGCTGATCAGGCGGCCCTGGACGCCCGACATGGGCATGGCCGCGGCCCTGACGGCCGCGGATGACTGGATCACGATGATTGCGTTGCACGTGAACCTTGGTCACGAGCCGATTGCCGACATGTGGCTCCGGGCTGGCCAGTTGGCAGGCTATGACTTCGTTCCCTTGGACTCAGTCTCAGCCATCATCGAGGAGGCGGACGCCATGCGGAACTGCCTCAGGACCTACGGCGCCAACCTGGCTCACAACCGCTCGCGGCTCTGGAGCATCCGTCAGAATGGCGAGCGCCTCGCCACGCTCAGGATCGGCTGCCAGCATCGTGATCCCTTGCCGAACATCATCGAGCTGGAAGGCGCCGGAAACACCAAGGCACCGCGCGAACTCTGGTGGGCCGCACGGCAGTGGCTCCAGACGCATGACCTGTTGCAGATCAACACGGGACAGCGTCGCTGGGGCACGACACCGCTCGACCGCGCCGCGTGGCTCTCGCTTTGGCGGCCCTATTGGCTCGCCAAGCGCCGCATCCCGGAATGGCTGCCGATCGCGCCGTCCCGCAAAGCGCTTCAGGCGCTGTGAATCAGTGGATGAGTGCTGCGGTAGATGCGGAACGGATGGGGACTGTGAGCAATTGGCGATCAAGTAAAACTTCAACCCTTGGCAAACCAAGGTCAGCGATTTCGCATTTCAGATTAGCGACCTTCGGTGGTGGCCCCGCCCGATCGAACTGCTCAGTGCGAAAGCTCCGGCGTTCGTTCATGAGTTGCAACATATGTCGGCGACACCTAAACTGGCATTGGTCACTCTCGGGGTGACCCATAGGTGTTGTTGCTTAAGGGGGCGAGAATGTTTGCAACTTCAACTCCACGCTTACGCCGCGGCTGCAAGGCAATCATTGCAGCCGCCTTTATCGTCCTCTCGGCAGCGGACGCCTCCGCAGTCGATCCGCAAGATCTAAGAAACTGTCAAGAAAGCGCCGACCTGCCGCGCATGATCGCAGCCTGCACCAACCTCTCGCAGGACGCTGGACTGCCCCTCGGCGCGCGATCCATGGCTTCGCTGAAGCGCGGTTTCGGAAACTTTGCCCTCGGTAACATCGATGCGGCCCAAGCCGACTTCTCCGAAGCAATCAGGCTCAATCCAAAGAACAACTACGCGCATCACGAACTAGGGCTTGCCCTTGCCCAAAAGGGCGACCTCACCGGTGCGATTGCATCGTTGACCGAAGCCATCAACCTCGATCCCGCCAGTGCCGCAAGCCGCTTCAGTCGCGGGCAGATTTACATGTCCCAGGACGGGCTGGACGAAGCGATCCAGGATTTCACCGAGGCGATCAAGCTTGGAGCCGACAAGAACACCGCCTTCGCGAAAGACCAGGCGGTAGAACGTCCGGAGGCCAATCGCATCACGACGGACTACTACGTCGCCCGGGCGGATGCGTACTATCTGAGAGGCAATTTCAGGGACGCTGCCTTGGACTACGACCAAGCGGCAGGATTTTCCGATCCGGAAGGCTACAGTCAGATTTGGGGATCGGTGGCTCGGACGCAGGGAGGATCTGCCGATGCCGGCATCGTGCTATCCGCTGCGCTCGACAAAGGCCGACTCAAGGACTGGCCAAAATCGATCGGAGAATTGCTTGTGGGCCGGATCACTCCTGCCGCAGCCTTGGCCGTAGCCAAAAATGCAGATCAAATCTGCGAGGCTCACTTTTACAGCGGGATAGTACAGCTCAAGACCAAAGACTCAGCCTCGGCCCAGAAGGAGTTTGCATCTGCGCGCGATGGATGCCCAAGGTCGTTTCGGGAGTATCGTGCCGCCGTTGCCGACTTGAAGCGATTACAATCGCACTAATCGCATGAACCGATAATCCGCGCCGGTCTAGCGCACTTTCGCCAACCAAAGAACGAGCATCGCACCCCGATCGACAACCGCGCTGGCGAAAGCCAGTGCGACGCCGCACGAGATCATGGCGAATAGCCGTCTATGCGCGCGCCATATCGAGCGGAGGAGCGATCTCGGGCGGAATCGGGCACTGGTAGGGATGACGCGAGGTGCGCGCGGCATGATTGGCCTTGGCCGCTGCCAGCAGCGCAGGATCTGCCAACACCTTGCACGCCGTTGCCGCCATGACCTTGGCGACGTGCACCATGCCCTTGTGCGCAGCTGGCATCTTGCCCTGTGCCACCAGTTGCCAGGAGTGGAACGGGGTGCCGATGGCCACGGTCGCGCCGGAGGCCTGCACGGTCGGCACCGCCCAACTGACGTCGCCCACATCGGTCGAACCCATCAACGGTTCGCGCGGTGCGTCCAGCGGCACGACCTGCTCGCACAGCGCCGCATCGCCACGCGGTTGGCCTACCGAGCGATAGACGAAGTCGAAATCCTGCTCCGACAGCGTGGCCTGGATCTTCCGGGCAAAGCCGCGATCGGCCTCGTCGAAGGGCGGCGGACCTAGCTGCTGGAACACATCGGCCATCGCACGTTCCAGCGGATCGTTGCCGAGCAGGTTCGACACCGCGCTGACGACTTGTACCGCAACCGAGGTCTCCGTCATCAGTGCCGCGCCTTGCGCGACCTTGCGGACCCGCTCCAGCAGTTCGCGCATGCCGATGAGATCGCGCGCCCGCACCGCGTAGCGCACCTTGGCCGTTGCCTGCACCACGTTGGGAGCGATGCCGCCGGAATCGAGCATGGCATAATGAATGCGCGCGTCGCTCGGCATGTGCTCGCGCATGTAGTTCACGCCGATATTCATCAGCTCGACGGCATCAAGCGCGCTGCGACCGAGATGCGGCGCGACCGCTGCATGGGCGGCCCGGCCCGTGAACGTGAAGTCGATGCGCGTATTGGCGAGCGATGCCGCCGGCATCACTTCGCAGAAGCTCGACGGGTGCCAGGAGATCGCGACGTCGACGTCGTCAAAGGCTCCGTCGCGCACCATGAAGGTCTTCGCCGCACCGCCTTCCTCGGCCGGGCAGCCATAGTACCTGACACGACCGGGCAGACCTTGGCGAGCGAGCCAGTCCCTCACCGCAACGGCCGCAAGCATGGCGCCGGCGCCGAGCAGGTTGTGGCCGCAGCCGTGACCGTTGCCGCCGAATTCGATCGGGCGCGGCTCGGCGATACCGGCCTGCTGGCTGAGGCCCGGCAGCGCGTCGTATTCGCCGAGGATCGCAATGACGGGACCGCCTTCGCCGGCCTCGCCGATCAGGGCGGTCGGAATTCCGGCGACGCCCCGCATGACCTTGAAGCCGTGCTGCTCTAGCTCGGTGGCGTGCTCGGCGGCGGAGCGCGTCTCGGTGTAGCAGATCTCGGGCATCGCCCAGATCCGGTCGCTGAGGGCGACGAAGGCCTGCTGCCGGTCGTCGACCAGTTGCCAGATGTCACGACTGTCGTTCATGCGCCCGTCTCCTCGCGGCCGGTTCGATAGTTGAGATTCAGGATGCCGATGAGCGAGGCGGCGCCAATTGCGATGACGTAGAACGCGGGAGCGAGCTTGCTGCCGGTCACCTCGATCAGCCACGTCACGATCAGCTGGCCGAAGCCGCCGCTCAGCATCACCCCGAGCGCGTAGACCGACGAGAAGCCGGTGACACGAACGTTCTTCGGGAAATTTTCGGTGAGTGCGATGAAGAAGCCGCTGCCGAGCCCTTGTATCGCACTCATCACGGCGATGATCAGCAGCAATCCCGCGGTGCTCGGCGCGGCCGTCAGCAGCAGGAATGCGGGATAGGTGAGAACGATG
This sequence comes from Bradyrhizobium iriomotense, assembly GCF_030160715.1. Taxonomy (GTDB): domain Bacteria; phylum Pseudomonadota; class Alphaproteobacteria; order Rhizobiales; family Xanthobacteraceae; genus Bradyrhizobium; species Bradyrhizobium iriomotense. Next base: position 158,375 of record NZ_BSOW01000016.1, on the reverse strand, counting down.
ACCAGCACGCGCGACAGCACCAGGAAGGTCTTGCGGCCGAAGCGATCGGTCAGCACGCCGCCGATCGGCGAGAACAGCAGCATGCAGGCGCCGCCGACCATCGCCGCTGCCGAGGTGCTGGCCGGCGACAGGCCGAGCTCGCGCACGCCGTAGGTCGGCATATAGAGGTTGAGAATGACATAGGACGCGTTGGCGCCAAGCATTCCCAGCAGCGCCCACAGGACGCTCGACCAATGCAGCCGGACCACATCTCCCACGGGATTATGCGGCGCGGTGGCCCTCGCCGTTGCGGGCTCGAGTGTCTCTTCCACCGCGCGCCGGAGATAGAGTCCGACCGGCACAATTCCGATGCCGCACAGGAAGGGAATGCGCCAGCCCCAACTCGTCATGATCTCGGGTGACAGGCTGACGCTGAGAAGCCACACCACGCCGGCACCGAGCATGACCGCAAGTCCCTGGCTCGCGGATTGCCAGCTGGCGAAAAAGCCGCGTTCGTTGGCTGGCGCGGATTCGGCCAGCAGCGTCGTCGATGCGCCGGTCTCGCCACCGGCCGAGAACCCCTGGAGCAGCCGCCCCGCCAGCACGACGAACGGTGCCAGCAGCCCGGCCTGCTCGTACGTTGGTGTCAGACCGATCATGGCGGTCCCGAGCGCCATCAGGACCAGCGTCAGGTTGACCGCCGCCTTGCGGCCACGCCGGTCCCCATACGCGCCGATGACGAGACCGCCGATCGGCCGGGCGCAATAGCCGGTGCCGTAGATTCCAAGTGAGAGGAGGATTTGCGTCCCCGGCGCTTGCGTCGGGAACACCAGCTTGCCGATCGTCACGGCAAAAAACGTGAACAGGGTGAGATCAAAATATTCCAGCGCATTGCCGATCGACACGGCGGCGATCAGGCGGAATCTGGATGGGGTCTCGACGGACGCTGCGAGCGTCATCGACATGGTGCTCTCCGTGATCGCATGAGGGGACGTCGTGGCCCCGCGCCTTGTGGCCACGTGTCAGCTTAGTGACGAACAACACTCGGCCGGAATGGAAAAAGTGGCAAAGACGCATAACCGTATGGTAATGTCGTTGCATACCATGCTGAAAATATTAGGTTTTTTAATGATGTTTTCATAACCGATAAGTAGGTCCGATGGCGCCACGATGGGCAGAACGCATCAAACTTCGTCAGCTCCGCGTCATCCTGGCGGTCGATGAGCATGGCAGCATCACCCGCGCCGCCGAGCATATGTTCATCACCCAGGCCGCGGTCTCCAAGGCGATCGCCGAAGTCGAAACCCTGATCGGCACCGAGTTGTTCGAGCGGAAGGGGCGAAGCATCACGCCGACCGATGCGGGCCATCATGTGATCCGCACCGCGCGGCGCGTGGCGAGCGAACTGAAGCTGCTTGGCGAAGAGGTGGTCCTGATCTCCGAGGGTGGCGCGGGTCTGCTGATTATCGGCTTGCAGGCAATCTCGATTCTGCAGCTCGTCGCACGGGTGGTGGCGACCGTGAAGGCGCGCCATCCGCGGGTCACCATCCGTCTTGTCGAGGATACGCTGCCCAACCTGCTGCGTGAGCTGCGCGCCGGCAGGGTCAATCTGGTGTTCGGACGAATGATCCGCGGATTGCTCACGCCCGATCTCGACGGCGCGCAAATCCTGTCCGAGCCTTACGTCGTCGTCGCCAGCTGCGACCACCCGCTGCTGCGAGAGCCCAGGCCGGATTGGGAGGAAGCCTGCGCCCACGTCTGGTGCCTGCCGCTGCCAGGGACACCGATTCGCGAGCATTTCGCCGACTTGATGGCCGCGCTGCATGTCGCCGTGCCGGCGCGTGCCATCGAAACGGCTTCCGCCACGACGATTGCGACGTTGTTGCAGACCATGCCGCTGCTTGCTTTGGCACCCGCCAATCTCGCGGGGGAGTGGGTCCGCGGCGGCGTTTGCACGATCACACCGCTGCAATTGCCGGCTCGCCTCGAACCTATCGGGTTGATCTGGTCCGCCACGGCCCCAATGAGCTCGAGCGCGCGCATTTTCCGCTCGGAGACGCTGGCGATGTTGCACGCACCGCCGGTTGAAAGCTGAGGGCTTGAGCGCGCCGAGCGCCCTCCGATTCCGCTGATCTCGCTTGTCGGAGTTTCGAGTCGCGGGTCCGCTGCATCGCGAGACCCCTGTCCGGCCCTGCGGGCGCTTCATGTCGAGCGCCGCGTGGGGCGCTCCTCAAGAACTCTTGCTGGAAGCCGGCCAAAGCGATCCTGCCGTTGCAGGCAGTTGAATCCACCAAACTGGTCGCCTCATTTTTAGGCATGAACAATCCACCAGCATTTATCTCAATTTCATGTCGACAATAAAAATACAACGTGTACAATTTGGCCTGCAATTTTTGGCAACGGCTTTCGGCACCAACCTGCACGGGAACGCCCTTTCGGCGATCATGAATAGAGCGCACGTCCACAAGATCCGTTTCGGGGCGGCCGCATGAGCGCAGCGGGTGACGCGAATGCTCTCCCGATCGGCCGACGCCTGCGAAGGAACGCCGGGCGCTGGACGCTCAATGTCGGAGCCGCGGCCGCCTTCATCTTCATCCTGCTGCCGCTGATCTTCGTGACTTGGCTCTCGTTCTATCAACAGGAAATCCCGTCCTTCCCACCAACCGGATATTCGACCCGGTGGTATGCCGAAGCAGCCGCGAACAGCCGCTTCATCAAAGCCTTTGTCCTCAGCGTCCAGGTCGGCTTCATCGCCACCGCGATCGGCCTGCTGCTGGCGTTGCCGGCCTCGATCGCCTTGACCAGGTTTTCGTTCAAGGGGCGCGCGGTCATCAACAATCTGCTGCTGATGCCGCTGGTCATACCGGGCATCGTGCTCGGCATCGCGCTCTACGTCTTTCAGGTCGAAGCCGAGAACGCCACGGACCTGCCGATCATGGGATCGTTTGCCGGGCTCGTCTTCGGCCACACCCTGCTGGTCATTCCGTGGGCGCTCCGTCTCATCTGCGCGAGTCTCGTCGGGTTCGATCGAACCCTGGAAGAGGCGGCGCAGAATCTCGGCGCCACGGCGATCACGGCTTTTCGCAAGGTGACGATACCGGCCATCCTACCCGGCGTGGTGGCTGGTGGGATGTTCGGCTTCGTCAGCTCTATCGGCAACCTCGAGCTCAGCCTGTTTCTCGTCGTGCCGGGGCAGACAACCTTGCCCATCGCAATCCTGCAGAATCTCGAGTGGAAGATCGACCCGACGATCGCCGCCATTTCCGTCCTGCAGATACTCATCATCGTCGGTGCGATGCTGGTGACCGACCGTTTCGTTCGTATTAGCCGGGTGGTCTGAACATATGACGGGTGTGCAGCTCGAGTCTGTTTGCAAGTTCTACGGCGATTTCCGAGCCACCGAGGACGTCAACCTCACTATCGCCAATGGCGAGTTTCTGGTGCTCCTCGGACCATCAGGCTGCGGCAAGACGACGACACTGCGGATGGTGGCAGGCTTCGTCGAGCCGACGCGCGGCTCGATTCGGATCGGGAACGTTGACGTCACCCATCTGCCGCCGTGGAAGCGCAGTACGGGATTGGTTTTCCAGAGCTATGCTCTTTTCCCGCATTTGACGGTGCACCAGAACGTCGCCTTCGGGCTCGAGATGCGCAAGGTGCCGAAGTCTGAAATCAGCGAGAAAGTCATGACGGCGCTGCAGATGGTCCGGTTGGATCATCTGGGGGAGCGCTACCCGCGGCAGCTCTCCGGAGGACAGCAACAGCGCGTGGCATTGGCGCGCGCGCTTGCGTTCCGGCCGGACGTGCTGTTGCTCGATGAGCCTCTCTCAAACCTCGACGCCAAATTGCGTCACGAGGTTCGTGTCGAGATTCGCAATCTGCAGCAGCGGTTGGGAATCACGACCGTCATGGTCACGCACGACCAGGAAGAGGCGCTGACAATGGCAGACCGGCTCGTCGTGATGAACGAAGGGCGGATACAGCAGGTCGGCAGCCAGCGCGATCTCTATGATCGACCGCAGAGCCAGTTTGTCGCATCATTTGTCGGACGCAGCAGCTTCCTGAACGGACGCGCCGGCGGCGCTCGGTTCGTCACGGCCGGCGGGTTGCCGGTCGTGATCGATAGTCGGCTGGAGGGTGAAGCGGTGATCGCGCTGCGGCCCGAGCGCATAACTCTTGCCAACGCGCCGCTTGCCGACACGCCGAACAACCTGCCGGGCGAGGTCGAGTTCGTGTCCTACATGGGCAACCTCATTGACGTGCATGTTCGCTTGAACCAGCACGACCATGTGATCGCTCAGATCGTCAATCGCGACGACACGAACGTTCCCGCCGTCAAGGACCGCGTATTCGTCTCTTGGGCTCCGAGCTCATCGGTATTCGCAAAATGAGATGCCTTGGAGCTGCTCTTGGAGATGATCTTGGAGATGGTCCTCTCGCGTGGCTGGCGGACCGACCGGAAGAAGGGAGGATCGGCCACCGGCCATGCTCCCGGCGTCGCGGGCACATCGCAGTCCGCGGATACAGGTTCATGACAGGGGGAGTAGAACGATGACGAAACGGAATTTCTCGATTGGACGTCGCGGCTTCATGACCGGCCTCGCCGGCGCCGTCGGCGCGTCGCTGATCGGCCCTGGCGGTCAAGCTCTGGGCCAGAGCGGCGGCCGTCTCGTGGTCGGCACCTGGGGCGGTGACTACGCGCGTCTGCTCGACAAGCACATTGACAAGCCGTTCCTGGTACCGGCCGGGTACGAAGTCATTCAAGATCTGAGTGGCGACCCCGAACGCCGCGCCAAGATGCTGGCAGAGAAGCGCCTGCGCCGAGGCTCCAGCGATATTCAGGCGCTGGCGGATACGACCATGTATCAGGTTTTCGATCAGGGGCTAACGCACGAAATCGACTACAGCCGCATTCCCAATGCGAAGAACCTGCTCGCCAACATGCGGCCGAACTTCGGCGTCTACGGAATCTATTCCGGCATGGTCGTCCTCTTCAACCCCGACCGGCTTCCCACAGCTCCAACGAGCTATGCAGAGATTTTGGACCCCAAGTTCGGCTCGAACATCGGCGTCATCGACATCCAGTATCGACACAACATCGCGACGGCCGCACTGATCGCCGGCGGATCGGTGACGAAGATCGAAGAAGGCAAGCGGCTGCTCATGGAGTTGCGGCGTGCCGGTCTGCGCATTTATCCGACCAATGAAGCCTATGCACAGGGACTGCAGACCGGCGAAATCATCGGTGGCATCATGTGGAAAGCGCGCGCCCTTCAGTGGCAGGCGGCCGGCATCAAGGTGCGCGCCGTTACGCCCAAGGAAGGATTCATTCCCTACATCTCCGGCTTTGTCATTCCGAAGAACGCGCCGAACCTGGATGGCGCCTACGCGTATCTGAACGCCGTCCTCGAGCCGAAGGTGCAACTCGGCTTCGCAGTCGATCTGGGATACGACGGCACCGTGAGCAATGCGGGCATCCCGGCAGATCTCCAGGCAAGAATCGGATTTTCGGCTGAGGAGGTCGCCAAGATGAACGCGCTCGACTTCAAGTTCTTCTTCGAGCACGAGGCGGAGATAAAGAGCTGGTGGGATCAGACCTTCAAGGCCTGATCGTCCTGTCCTCGTTTCTGCAACCTTGCCTGGATCTGAAGAGGAGAGGCAATGAGTGCTGACGCCCCCCAGCGATCGGCGGCCTTGACCGCCACCACCCTTCTCGGGCCGGCGACGTTCGTCGCCGCTCTCGGCGTAATTGGCCCAATGCTGTACCTGCTGCGTTACAGCTTCAACCAATACGACCCGCGCGAGTTGATGATCGAGACGTTCACGCTGAAGAACTACCAGGCGTTCTTCACGAACTCGTATTTTCTGGACGCTTATCTGACGACTCTCCGGGTCGGCCTGTTCGCAACCGCGGTCTGCCTGGTCTTCGGTTTCCCGCTGGCCTATGTGTTGGCGCGCTCGACCTCGCGTTACAAGAACCTGATGATCATCGCCGTCGTCGTGCCGCTGTTCGTCGGCAATGCGGTGCGGGCCGCGGGGTGGATGAGCTTTCTCGGAAGTCGCGGGTTGCTCAGCGTCACGCTGATGAATCTCGGCATCACCAGCGGACCGACGGATTTCATGTATTCCGAGGGAACGGTGATCCTCGGCATCATCGCCGTCAACCTGCCCTACATGGTGCTTTCCTTGCAGAGCGTGCTCGAGGGCATCAACCGCAACCTCGAGGAGGCGGCTTACAGCATGGGCGCCCGCCCCCTGACGATGTTCCGCCGGATCCTGTTGCCGCTTGCGCTGCCAGGCGTTGCCGCGGGAGCGATTCTAACCTTCATCCTTGCGATGAATGCCTACGCGACGCCGGTCCTGCTTGGCGGCCCGAGCTTTAGAATGATGGCGCCGCTGGTCTATGGCCAGTTCCAGCTCAACAACTGGCCGGCGGCGGCCGCGATCGCATTCATCCTGATGCTAACGACCCTGTTGCTGACCATGGTTGTAAGCGCGATCACCAGGCAGAAATTTCGTGTGACCTGATCGATGAAGTTGCAGCACGCCCGCTGAGGTGCCGGTGTTGCAGGGCGAGCGGGCCGATCACCTTCTCGCGGTAGAGCACCGCATTGCGGACACGAGAGGACGGCTGGCGCGCCACTCAGGATAAAACCACGAACTCTTATGTGATTGAAATTACAATGCGACCGCCTTATGGGCGGCAGCAAAGAGACGATATTCGCCAGAATATGCAGGCCATTCTCGCCACGCTGGCAGGCGCACGTTGAGCCGAATGCTAAGATCCGCTTCGTGCGCCTCCTTTCGCGGTGCTGGCAGAGGTTGCCTTGCGCCCGGACTTTTTCCGAACTGCAGCAGAGGGTTTACTTTCCTTCGCCGCCGATGCGTTAGTCGCGACAGGCGCCGTGTTCCCTCTTGATGTCCGCGATCCCCGGTACCGCTTTGGCGCGAGGGAAGCGTGGGCATCGAAGGCCGCAGATTCGGACATCTCCAGCCCGAACAGCGCAGCGACATCGCTGTCACCGAGCAGCTTGGCGGTGCTGGGCACTGCTTTGGATCGCACGAGGTCTTGTCCGGCACCGGCGAGCAGCTCATTCTCGTCCGCGCCACGCAGAACGAAAAGAAGTTCAGGGTTTTCGTCGAGTCTGGCGCCAACGCCATAGAGAGCCGCCGCAACGTGCTTGCACATGTCTGCCCCGTCCGGACAGCTACAGGATAGCTTGATCTCTTCGGGCGATGGAAACAAGCCGTCGCCCTCCCGGCAGACCCGGTCCATGATCCCCTTGGCCAGACGGCCCTGCAGCAATTCAACCAGGGAGTCGATCGCGCCCGCGCAGTCCCGACAGATGGCCTTCCAGCACGCCGCCTTGACCGGCGCAATCGCGATCTTGATCTTGTAGAGCGAAGAGCCCGCAACCATCGCCGCGACCTCCCCCCTTGCAATCTTCAGGTCGAGAACGGAACCGTTGCGGACATAAGTTCGGCCACGCGGCACCCGGCTCGCATAGTCGCCATAGCGTTCGAGGTTGGTGCACCAAGACTTGCCCCAGAAGGTCTTTGCAATCGTGCGGCCCTCAATTGTCACGGGAGCAATCGATTGCCCTCGTTTCCGAAGCTTGGCCAACTCACGTTCGGCCAGACGCCGCCTTTCGGCCACTGGTACGTAAGGTGGCCAATCGAAATCGCTCATCCGCGCGCTTCCGTTGTCGCTGCGTTCAGATCGAGGGCCACGAGTTTCAGCACCTCCTCATCCTTCATCTCGGTCAACACCACGTCGGATGCGGAGCCGAGCAAATCCCCGGCCAGCTGCTTCTTCGATTCGATCAACTTATCGATCTTGTCCTCCACGGTGCCCCGGCAAATGAATTTATGCACAAGGACCTTCTTGGTCTGCCCGATTCGGAAAGCTCTGTCCGTTGCCTGATTTTCGACGGCCGGGTTCCACCACCTGTCGAAATGAACGACATGCGAGGCGGCGGTGAGATTGAGCCCTGCGCCGCCCGCCTTGAGAGAGAGCACGAAGAACGGGACATTTTCGTCGTCCTGAAACTGGCGCACAAGCTCCTTGCGCTTCTTGACCTCGGTTTCGCCATGCAGGACGAGACCGGCCTGCCCGAACACGGAGCCCAGGAACGCCGCCAGTGGAGCTGTCGTCTCCTTGAACTGGGTGAAGATCAGCGCTTTCTCCTGCCGGGCGGCCACTACCTCCGCGATGTCACGCAGCCGCTCGAATTTACCGCTGTCCTGCTCAGTCCATGCCCCATCGCCGAGCCATTGCGACGGATGATTGCAGATCTGTTTCAGCCGCATCAGAAAGGCGAGCACCAGGCCTTTTCGCTGCATCCCGTCAACGTCCTCAAGCCGCCGCGCCAGCTCTTCCACCGCTTGCTGGTAGAGCGCCGCCTGCCTGCGGCTCAGGGAACAAAAGGCATTCACCTCGGTCTTGTCGGGCAAATCGGCAATGACACTCTTGTCAGTTTTCAGACGTCGCAGGATATAGGGTCGCACCAGATCGCGGAGCGGTCCGTAGGAGTTATGCGGCCGATCGGCGAGGCCTTTGACAAAGGACGAAAACTGCTTCGACGATCCCAACAGTCCGGGATTGATGAAGTCGAAGATCGACCAGAGGTCGCCGAGGTGATTCTCGATGGGGGTGCCGGTCAGCGCAATGCGCGTATCGGCCTGGAGCTGCTTGACCATCTTGGTCTGCTTGGCGGCGGGATTCTTGATAGCCTGCGCCTCGTCAAGCACAACCAATCGCCACGGCATGGTCGTCAGCCAAGGCGAGCGCGCCAGAAACCCGTAGCTGGTGATCACCAAGTCTGTATCAGCCAGAATATCTGCATCTGGATTGCCCGCATCGTTCGCGCTCAACTGCTCGTCCGGTGCAGCCGATGGGTGGGACACGCGCGCCTTGAAGTCCGGTGCAAATCGGGCAATTTCCGAAACCCAATTGGCGAGCAGCGAAGCCGGGGCCACCAGAAGACATGGCCGTCGCCTGTCTTTGGTCTCACTCTTCAGAACAAGCAGAAGCGATAGGACCTGGATAGTCTTGCCGAGCCCCATGTCGTCAGCAAGGCAGGCGCCAAGCCTGAGCTGAGTGAGCAAGTAGAGCCATTGCACGCCCGCCAGCTGATACGACCGCAATGAGCCTTGAAGGGATCTACCTGGATCGATCCGAGCAAGCCCATCGGGGCGGCGTAAGGCCGCCAATGTCTCCGCCAGCCAGGGACCCGCCACGGTCTGACTCCAGTCGATATCCGCTTGTCCACCGGAATCCTTCTCGGCGATGTTGGCGCCGGCCAGCATGCGCATTGCCTCGCCGAACGACAGGCCGTCGCTAGCGGCACGCCGTTCGGCCGCTTCGAATTCATCGAGAGTCCGGCGCAGACGCTCGTGGTCAACCTCGACCCATTTGCCGCGTACCAAGACAAGCCCGTCGGACTGCGCGAGCAGCCGCTTGATTTCGGCCGCCGAAAGCTTTTCACCGTCGAGCGTCACTTCCATCCGGAAGTCGAGCAACGCATCCATCCCCATCTGAGATGGCGCTCGTCCCCCGATCGTCGCCTTGACTTGCGCACGCGCGGGGCGGTTCAGACGCCAACTCGCCGGCGTTCGCACCGCGACTCCGGCGCTTTCGAGCATCGGCACGTCTTTCAAGAATTGCAGCGCCTGCTGAGGGCTCCAGCGCAGCGGATGAAAGATCTCGCCCGCGTCGACCATAACCTTCAGCCAAGCGCAATGCTCGGCGGCGCGCTGGATGGGCAGCAATAGCGACAACAAGCGCTCGCGATTTCTCGCACCGGCATATTCCTGCAAGGCCGTGCCGAGAGGCACGTGCTGGGCCTTGGCTTGGGCCGAAAGCCGTGTCGTGTAGGTTACCAAGAACGCAAACGGGGCAACTTCGTCCTTCCTGTTCTCGGCGAGATTGAAATGGACGCGCCCAATCAGGTTCCAGGCAGGATGTCGCCCCTTGAGGAACTCCTGCACGGAGAGCCCGGCGTCAGCCAGTTCGGCATCAAAAGCTGCGTCCATGTCTCGCCAAAGATCGGCTAGGACATCCGTCGTCAGGTATTCGCTGCCCGTCATGGGCGGAACGGCCGCCGCCATGTGGTCCAGTTCGCCATATGCCGGAACCGCAATCGGCGGCTTGGTAGACCGATCTCCGATACCGGGAACCGCGCATAATGCGGTTACGTAGCGAGATCCGAACTCTCGCCAATACGACAACACCGGAGGCAGAGTCACCTCGACTTCATCGGCGCCCAGGCGCAACAGCCCATGTCCAGGCCCCCGCAGGAAGGCTTCTGCCAGCCGAGGATGCTGTTCGGACTCCAGCCCAGGCGAGGACTCCGTCTCCCTGAGAATCAGCAAACCACGCGGGGTGAGAACAGGCGCCAGCATCATGATCGGAGCGTGCTTACGATTCGCATTGGATGGAAGCGCGGACTGCCTGTCGACGGGGCTGATTGGGATCACGAATCATATCCAGGATCTGGATCCCCAGGCTGCAGCCGAAAGCCGTGCCACAAAGTATCAAAGACATTGTCGAGGCCTTCGAGTTCGCCAACACCGGCGGCAACATGGGAGAATTTCTCGCCTTCGTCTGCAAGCGGACCGGAAAGATCTACTATCAAACCGATTTTCCGGACGCAGCATTTACAACTGGTATCTCGTCGGGATACGAAAGCCTTGAAATACGTATCCCGATGGGATACGTATTGCCCGTGATCAGGAGCTTCAAGGGGAAATTCGCCGAGCCGATCCTTCAGGGCCGCGTGGTCCCAAAGGGTTTCCCGGCAAATCTCGCCAAGGTAGCTCGCCGACAACTTATTATGGTGGATTCTGTCGACATTCTTGAAGCCCTGAACTCGCCTCCCGGCAACCGCCTTGAAGCTCTTAAGGGCGATTTGGCGGGTAAGCACTCGATCCGCATCAATGATCAATGGCGGGTCGTGTTCCGGTGGACCGACGCGGGTCCAGAAGACGTGGAGATAATCGATTATCGCTAGCCCAGACCGGCCGAATGCGCCCACCAAATAGGAAATCGCAAATGGCAAAGAAGCTGCCGCCGGTTCATCCCGGCGAGATCCTGCGGGAGGAATTTCTCGTTCCGCTCAAGCTGACCCCTTACGCGGTCGCGGCCGCGCTGAACGTGCCGCGCACCCGGATCGAACGCATCGCGCGCGAAGAAAAGCCCGTGACGGCCGACACCGCGCTACGGCTCGGTAAGTTTTTCAAGACCGGCGCTGCGTTCTGGATGAACATGCAGGCACGCTTCGATCTCGAAACGGCCGAAGACGTGCTCGCGCCGCAGATCAAGAGGATTGCCTCTTATGAGGCGGTATGAGAGCTACGCAAATCGCGCGTGCCGGGCATCTTGTAACCCAAGGCTTGATCCCCGCTGGGACTTTCGCCGCACCGGGCTAACTGCGATCGACATCCACTCAGGGTTCGCAGTTTTGTTCTGAACGCTGGCAATATGGCGCTCCCTAGGGGAATCGAACCCATGTTTCAGCCTTGAGAGAGCCGGAAATTTTTTATCCTGTAGTTTGCATTTGTTCGCCACAATCTAGCTTTATCAATCACTTACGCGCAGATTGTTCGCCGCCGTTCGTCCCCGTGCGCCGGCGCTTATTCGGCTGATATTCAACGACTCTGATATCGGATGCCATGACAAAAACACTCGCTGAGACCCAAATCACGACCGCCAGAGCGCGCTCTAAGCTGGGGCTTGGCGTGCATTGGCGCCGCGTCGATGCCGAGGCCCACCTTGGCTATCGCAAAGGCAAGCGCAGCGGAATTTGGTTCGTGCGCTGGCGCAATCACCATGCCGGAGCCAACTACAAGCAGGCAGCAGTCGGAGTTGCCAATGACGTCAACGACAAGGTGATGGAAGGAAAGCTGACCTTCGAACAGGCCGTTACCCAAGCGCGGGATCTCGTCAATCGGTACAGAACGGAAGCGGCTGCGCAAGCTGCCGGACCGGCACCCACCGTGCGAACGGCTGTAGAGACATACATCAGGGAGCGTAATGCCCGCGACAGTCGTAGGGCTGGTCGTGAAGTTCGATCCGATGCCGGGCACCGCTTGCGGCGCTACGTTCTTGGTCAAGGAGAGCGGGGTAGTCAGGGAGCCGTGGAGGCGGCCACCCTCGCCGCAGTCGCTTTGCACGCGCTGCAAGTTGACGACCTTTTGATATGGCGCGAGAACCTTCCTGTAGAGTTGAAGGCGACGACGAAGCAGCGCCTAATAAACGACCTAAAGGCGGGGCTAAATGCAGCATGGCCTCGTCTTTCGGCGGAACAAAAGAAGCTGAACCCGGCGTTCCCTTCAATCATTAAAGACGGGTTCAAGGCTGAGCGCGTCGACGATGATGATGAGGTATCCGTCGCGCGAGACAACCAGATCCTAACAGATGCGCAGGTCAGCAAACTGCTTCGAGCCGCGCGCGAGATCGACGGTGAGCAGGGATTCGAAGGCGACTTGTATCGCCTTGTCGCGTGCTTGGCAGCGACCGGCGCACGATTTGCGCAAGCAAGACGGATGCGCGTCGGCGATGTTCAGGTGAATGAGCATCGCCTCATGGTGCCAGGTTCCTACAAAGGCCGTGGCGGCAACGGTGGGTCCGTCCCGTTTCCAGTGGGCGAGGACATTATTGAGGTATTGTTGCAAGGAGTTTTGGATCGCCCCAAAGAGGCGATATTATTTGAGCGCTGGGGCTATGACCAGGAAGCCGGTACCATGGTTTGGAGAAGGTCAAAACGTGGTCCGTGGAAGACGGCAGAACTCACTCGTCCGTGGCGTTCTATCCGCGAGCGCGCAAGGCTACCAGAAGCTATTCCCTACGCGTTGCGACATTCCAGCATCGTTCGCGGCTTGCGAAACCGACTACCTATTCAGCACGTTGCTAAACTGCACAATACTTCCGTGAAAATGATCGAGCGGCACTACGCAAGATACATTTCTACAGCCTTGGAAGATCTCGCTCGCGCGGCAGTTGTGCCGCTGGTTCCGCAGCATGTCGAAACGGTGATCGGATGCACATAAGCGATTAGGCGCTCCTGCCATCGAACACGTCGATGGCCAATTCCAGTTAGTCCGTGATTCGCTAAGTACGGCGCTCGGAAACGCTCGTCCATACCCCACCCCACCACACGGCGCGCCGCGGGCAACGCCAGCGCGAGATGTGATGCCACGCCGGCGACAGTACCGATGAGGAGGCTCGACATCGTGCCAACGCGCGGGATCAGCCGCCCGGCCCAGAAGGTGCCACCGAGCGCGATCCAGAAGTCGAAGACCTTGGTAACGGTGGCAACGACGGCGCCGCGTTTCGCCCTTCGCCAAGAACCTGCGCCGCGGCCTAATCGCTGAGCAGCAAATTCCCAGCCGGCATGATCGTTGCCCTTCGAAGGCAAAGGTCACACGTTCGAATCGTGTCGGGTACGCCAATTTCCCCTAATTCCACTGGATTGTGTGGCGAGTTCGATCAGTCTGTAGCTCTGTCCGAATTTGTGTACGTAAGCAATCGACCAAATTTTCAGAGCAGGCGATGACGGTTTCGCCGCTGATGCAAGCCGCCCAGGCGTATTTTTACTCAACGCCGAAAATGGATGTCGGAGAAAGCCACGCCCGGCACTACCGAAGAGCGGCCATTCTCAACTGATAAGCTTTCTGCAATTTTCTTATCCGTCGGCGAACTGACTCCACTTTCCTTCTTTGCTTATCAGTCCGCGGACTGCCTTCGGGCGCCACAGACGGACCTTACTTCGCCGCCGTCGATCCGCAGTTGGGCGTCCGTCATCCACTGCGCGGGCAGGAGAAACCAGAACCACGCCATAGTTCGCTTTGCGCCGCCGCCCTCGATCAACAGACGGCGGCAAATTCGTCAGTTCCGCTGGGCGGTCCAATACCCTGAGCAACGCGTGCTTCCCGAATAGCCCCTCCACGTCCCGCGACCGGAATTGATCGAGAGCCGACCTGAGCCGGACGCATATTTGTCCGGAACGGTCACCGAGGTGCTGACGGCGCCCGAGCGCGCCACGTGGCCCCTGAACTTCACGAGGTTGGGATGCGTGACAACACCGTCAGTGATCCCGACAGAGAACTTATAGGTCGGGTCACATGATCCTCGCTGCCTCACGAAGAGAAGGTCCCAGGATCCATCATACGCCGAGCGGGCTTGTGCGACCGATACGAAGGCGACCAAAACTCGCGGCTATCGCGGAAGTGAAGAGGCTTTTCATTGTGAGCTCCTTTCGTTTTCGTCGCTCGCTTCGTCGGGCCCATAAAGGGGCGGCCGGCCCCTCGGGAGGGGAAAGGACCGGCCGCTGGGAAGCGCGGCGCGGGAGCAGACGCACCGGGGATCCAAGCTGTCTTTCAACAAATCATGACACACAAGCCATCGAGATGAGCCCGTTCACTCGTTTCACGACTTCGGTCACTCTTCGGCGAAGCGACCTCAATGCGGCTTATCAAGTACGAAGGTGAAAGGGACGACGAATAGCTCATCGCCCTGGTCGTCGCTGACATGCAGGACCCAATCACGCCAATCATCGAGGCTGCGCTCGCAGGTGAAGGATTCCACGACGCGCGTCGCATGATCCCGCGCCTCAGCGAGATCGTCCACTACGGCGCCGCAATAGTCGACGAAAACTTTCTTCGTGTTGGAGCAATGGAAATACACCTGGGGCATGTTCGGCCTCCTTCAGTGGGACGACTGGCCTAGCCAGCCGCTGCATCTTCGGCTCTTGGGACCTGCAACCTGCGAGAACGACGCACCTTCCTTCGCTTCAAGACAACATGAGCTGAGCCGGCGGCACGTTGCTCGTATTCAGTCAATGGGAAGGTAAGAAGGAAGGAAGACCCATCGGCGGCGCAAGTCGCATGAACGCGTCCACCCAAACTGCCGGCCAACTCGCTGACGATCGTTAGTCCGCGACCCCGCACAATGAGATCAGATGCCGAGCCATTGTCAGAGACCGCGCACTTTACGACGTTACCTGCAAGCACCAACTTCACTTTCGCTTCCGGATGTCTACCGTCGAATAGAGCATGTCGTGCCACATTGTTAAGCAGCTCGGATACGATCAACCCAAGCTTCCAGCAGCGCTCGCCCTCAAGCCGCAAATCATCCACCGAACACAAGAGACGTATACTCAGCCGGTCCAGTCGGCATTTCGTGACGGAGAAGCAAATATCCTGGAGGTACCTTGCGGCGTCGGTCAGGCGCCCAGGATCCGGCATGCGTAATGCCTTGTGAACGTCAGCGTAGCCATGCAGGAGGTCCACCACATCGAGGAGCGCGGCCTTGACTGCCGCGTCGTCCGACCCCACCGCTTTTGCTGAAATCGTGCAGATAGTGCTAGCGAGCTCGTTATTTACTCTGTGGTTCAACTCACGAAGAAGCAACGATCCATCGGGATTCGGTAACGGTGCGATGTGCTTTGTCATTTCGGGCTCCAACGATCTTTCTCTCTGGCACGTGCCGCAGAACCAAGCAGGGAGCCCCTATGGCTCCACGCCGCGACGCTCCAATTCGGTCTTTAGCGCGTCAAAGAGGATCTCGGTTGGCACCATTGCAAGGCTCGTCCAGAAGATGATCGCGGCGCGTGAGGCGATTAGGTAATAGGTCATGCGGAGGCTCCTCCTAATGCGAGATTCCGGTTAGTCGAGACATTGGAACGTGACACCGAGGTCAGCAGAACCTTGCTTCCTCTTGATGCTGCTTGGAATGCCAGAGGCAGCTTTGACTATCTTGTCCATTGCTGATCCATTTAGACGGCTGGTTTGGTTGAGATTGGTCGAGAGCAGTAGTCGTCGCCGAAACTTTGAGTTATTCGCGCGGGTTATGACTGGACAGGCTTGCGCCAGCAGCCGCTTCAGAGGCGCGTTAGGCGTCAGCGATCAATGAGGCGATGTCCTCGAGCGGACGCCGGCTGAAGTCCTTTGCGAACTCGCCCATGATCTTGCCTCTCAGGTCGCGGTGGAAGTGCTTGCGCATCTCCCCCAGGGTCCTGGGGTCGGAGACGACGACCAGGTGTTTTATGGTCCCGTCCAGGCTGAGCTTGTTAAGGAACGAAGCCGTAGCTGCCGCGAAGTCGTCCTCGTCGCGCCGCCTGCCATCAGGGTTGGCAGAGCCGGTGTGATGGCGCGCACCCGAGCCTGAGTGGGCGGGCACAGGCGGAGCCGCCGAGATCTCGACCAGATGCACCCCAGGTTTCACACCCGTATTGCGAAACAGACGGACTGTCTCGCCGTCAGCGACTGCTACTGTCGTACCGGTAGGTAGAATCATCGAAAGATCTCCTGTTCACGATCCTGCATAAACGCCCGGGGGCGATGATACTTGCATGCTGGCGCCCTGCGGCGCCTCTTCGATAGACTCCTGACGCGAAGGTCCCCAGAGCAGGGCAGTCCCAACGACGGCCGAAACAATCGACGCAGCGAACACGGCGATCTTGGCGGCCGAGAAGTCGGAAGCGCTTGGAAACGCCTGCCCGGCGATAAAGAGCGACATCGTGAAGCCGATACCAGCGAGGGCTCCCGCCCCGGCCAACTGCCGCCACGTGTACTCCGCCGGCTTGACGGCTATGCCTGCGCGCACGGCCGCAGCAGCCATGAGGAAGACACCGAGCGGCTTTCCTATGGCGAGGCCAGCAACGATCGCGGCCATGAGCCAGCCATGCCCAACAAAGACGCCCGGATTGATCGCCACCCCCGCATTCGCCAGTGCGAAGATCGGGAGGACAGCGTAGCTCGATCGCGCGCCGGCGTGCCGCAGCAGCCGGTCAGCCGGCGATTCAAGTCTGTCGAAGATTGCATCAAGCGCGTGCAGCGCCGGAGTGGAGGGGCCGTGCCTGAGAACCTCACCCTCGTGCCGGGCCTCGGAGGCGATGATGGTGCTGGCCTGCGTCATCAGGGCAGCCAGGTTGGCGGGCGGGCGCGTGGGAACGAACAGCGCCAGTACCACGCCAGCCAGCGTCGCGTGGAGACCGCCCGCATAGACGAACGCCCACAACGCGACGCCCAACAGGATGTAAGGCGAGAGAAGGTAGACTCTCGACCGGCTCAGCAGCGCCAGCACAACGACTACCGCCGCGGCCTCGGCCAGGTAGCCCGGGTGGATATCGCCGGAGTAGAACACAGCGACGACGACGATCGCACCGATGTCGTCGACGATGGCCGCCGCGGTGAGGAAGATACGCAGCTCGACAGGAACGCGGGCGCCCATCACGGCGATCAAGGCTATCGCGAACGCAGTGTCGGTTGCCATCGGAATGCCCCACCCGTGCGACCACGGCCCCGCAGGGATGACCAGCGCATACAGAAGCGCCGGCACGGCCATGCCGCCGAGCGCGGCAGCGATCGGAAGCGCGGCGGAGCGGCGGCTTGCGAGATGACCAACTGTCATCTCGCGCTTCACTTCCAATCCCACGACGAGGAAGAACACCGTCAGCAGGCCGTCGTTGACCCAATGGAGGATGGACATCTGAAAGGCTGCGTCACCCAAGCTCACGCCGAGCTCGTGGCGCCAGAGCGCCTCGAACGACGGCCCGATCGGCGAGTTCGTCAAGACCACCGCCGCCACGGTCGCGAGGACCAGCAAAATGCCGGCGGACGGGCCCCAGCTCGCGAAATCCAGGGCTGCCGTACGGACGCGGTGGCCGAGCGTGCCAAGCATCGCGTCGAAGAGAGAGCTCTCGTCCCACGGTCCGTCGTAGCGCCGGCGGTTGATGTAGAAGGTCGGCGTGAATCTCACCCCGCTTGCGCGTGAGCTTGCGACGTCCGCCTCCACCCTCTCTCTCGCGCGCCGCACGGCGTCGCTGTCGCCGAGCGCGAAGTTGGCGCTCACGCCGAGATCGGCGGCCACCGCGACGAGGTCATCCTCTGTGAGCTGCATCGACCTCGTCATCAGCTTGATGTGCGCAGACCAGAACGCCTCGGGCGTCTGGGCAAGCTCGGCGAGCTCGGCGGCCCGAAACGAAAGGCTGTTGTCCGTGATCGGCCTGTGGCGGAAGGCGTAGCAGACGCGGTCACCAAGTTGGTCGCGTGCTTGCGCGATGCGCTCGTTGGCAGCCCTGCAGTGCGGGCACGCGTAGCTGCCGTACTCGACGAGCGTGATCTCGGCATCGGTGGGACCGAGCACGTGGTCCTTCTCGTGGTCGACCGGACGGTCGAGGCGGCCGGGCGGGATCATGAGCTGCATCGCTGAGCCGATCTCAGGTTTTACCGCCGGCTACGAGGTCGGCGCAGCCGCTGGGTTGACGACGCGAAATACGCCGCCGTTGGGTGACGGCGTGTACGCAATCTCCGCGCCGACGATACGGCCGGGGAGCCCAGCTGCATGCACGCGCGGGAGGAAGAGGCGCACCAGCGTGCCGCCACCCCGCTCGCTCTCTATACAGACTGCGCCGCCTCGTCCCTCGACGAAGCGCTTGACCTGGAGGAGCCCGAGGCCGGTGCCGCTGCCCGCGGCCTTTGTCGTGAAGTACGGGGTGAATGCCTGCGAGAGAACCTCGTCGGGCATGCCCTCCCCGTCGTCGGCGACGACGATCTCGACGAATCCCCGGGCCGCGCCACCGGAAGGTTCGGCGTTCCGCGCCGCGACGGTGATCGCGCCGCCCCCAGGCATGGCATCGGCCGAGTTTCGGCAGAGGTTCAGCAGCGCGAAGTACAGCTCCTCCGGGTCAGCGTCGAAGTCCCACAAATCAGCGGCGATATCGGTGCGGACCGTGATGTCGGGACGCAACGCCTGGTCCAGCGTGCCAGCCAGCGCTGCGAGGTGGCAGCCTGCGACGAACCCGCCGATCGACTCGGGGCATGGTCGCGCAGCGTCGAGGAGCTGACGGCTGAGCAACGCTCCTCGCGCGATCGCGTGCTGCATCTTGCTGATGATGGCCTTTCGGTACGCGGCATCGCCCTGACATTCGAGCAGCCGCAGGCCGCCGCCAATCACAGCGAGAAGGTTGTTGATGTCGTGGACCACGAACTGCGCCACGTCCCCGATCGCCTTCGCCCCCTCCGGCCCACGGAAGGATAACACGCCGCGCCTGTCGGGCTGTGGGGCGGTCAGACACAGGACCCCGGAGATCTCGCCGTCGCGCCCGACGAGCGGGATCTCCACGCACCTGGACGTGATGAGGCTGCTGCCATCAACGCGGACGCTCCGCACCCTCGCGCTGAATGCGCGCTGCGCTCCAAGCGAGACGCCGGCGCTGTCCGCGAGCACGACGACATCCTCCAGCGCGGAGCTCTCGACCACGCCGGGGAAGGAAACGTCGGGTGTCTCTTTGATCTGCATGTCGGACCTCTTGGTTTGCGATCGTTCAACGGAACGCCGACTTCGGCCCGTACACGAGGGCGGGCGACGACAGCTCGAAGTTTGAGTCCATGACGGTCTAAAGGAAAATCACCTCTCGCCATGGAGTCGATAGCCGACCGTTATCGGAATTGCTGAGAGACGCCTGGCGCGCTGCGGCGAATCCCCATCCGTCCTGCGCTCGACGATTGGGCTTCCCACACTCGTCGATTCAAGTGCCCCATGCCTATCCGATCCAGCGCCGTTGCCCGACGGCCCCTGAGGAAGAGCGGCCGGTCCCCGGGAGGGAAGGACCGGCCGCGGGCGAACCGCGGCGAAGGGGGGATCGCCGCGCGCCGAGCACTTGGGAAGCTGTCCGCCTCCGTGAGGCAAATTGGTATCCGACGAGGAACGTCAGTGCGAGTGAAGCAATCCAAGTCTCAGCAAATCGTGCCGAATGCGTATGCCATTGGGTCGACCACATTCGCTATGAGAAGTTGCCTGCGAGCAGCCGAAGAGAACGCGACATCGCTGATGTCGATCGAGACCGGCAGCCTTTCGGTTGCGGCGCGCCAATTGAAAACGCCACTGCCGATGGCCCGCAAGGTCTTCGAGCTCGAATCCTGCGGACGAAACTTTTCAACCGAACGAGCCGCAAGGACCAACCCACGAGACGATCTTCCGAAACTCGACGCCATGATACATTACGCTCCGAGTTTACGAGCTGGTCGACATTTCATCCTAAGTACCCAGGCTGTCCCTTTGACCGATCACGCAGCGCCATGCAGCAAGACGCTCAGTCGGATGCTGATTCATCCAGTCGGCGAGCTGCGGTGCGCCCATCAGGCAGGACTGCATCGAGACGTCAGCAAAGTCCGAGGTGGTGACGGTCTGCTCGCGGCAATTTGCCGGAGAAGACAAACTGCAGAGCACGGCGATGATTGCGATCATGATTTGCCGCCCTCGCCGTGATGAACGTCTGCGCCGATGCGCATATGGCTTGCGGATGCCTTGTCCAGCTGCTCGCGGACGGGATCAGATGGCGGAAAGACGCTGTCGTAGATCGCTCGGGCTTCTCGAATGAGGCGAGCTCGCTCCCGCTCGGACTTCGAGACGAATCGAAGAACATCACCCACGTTTTCACTCCTGTTATATTGCGATACTCAGTTCATTCGACGCCGCGGCGATCTGCGAAAACCTTCTTCGTGTTGGAGCGGTGCAATCGGCCTGGGTCATGTTCAACCTCGTTCAAATAACACTCTGACGGGACTCAACGAGGCGTTAGCGTCAGAGCTGTCCTCGACCGGACGGCCCGAAGATGGGAGCGGTGACGCGGTGATGATTTGAAACCACATCCAGGTGGTTATGAGCGGGAAGATAATCATTCTGCAGACCTCGTGCATCGCATTGTCAGAGAATAGTGAGGGTCAGCTGACGCATTTCGTCACGGACAGGTGTTTGAAAGCGTCAATCACGGACTCGAGCGCAATTAACACCCACGCGCCGTCGACGCGGCCAGCAGCGGCTTGCCGCAGCATCGCGGCCTTATAAAAAGAGGCGGTGTAGGCGCGACAAGTCTTCTCGTTGTCCGCCGCATTAGCGGGTTTGCTGCTTACAGTCGCCGAGACCGCGCGAGCGGCGTTAACATCCTTGTTTAACCTGGACTCCGCCGCAAGCCCGGGAATTGTAGACGCATTGATCAGAGCAGAAGCGATGAGAACAGTGATTCTCCTCATGAGCGGACTCCAAAACGCAAGTTGTTGCGAGGAGACTTACATTTCTGCCGGTCCGTCTTCTATTGCACGTGGGTTGTTCGGCGTACGGCTGTAGTTGCGCCACATAAACCTTGGCTTAGAAAAAGCGAGTGACGATTTCGGATGCCGGCAGAGGGGGCGCCGCTCTCACCTTCCTGGCGAGCTGACGGGAATGTTCGCTACAGTGAACGGCTGCTCTGCTATCGCGACAACGGTAACGCCTCACCCGAATTTCCCGGTGCTTCGCCAGTTGCGCTCAATTCTCGAGAGCCGATATAACGACAGAGGCGACGAAACAGTAGCCGCGTCCGGGGATGTTGACGATGAAGCGATTCCTATCTTGGCCGTCACGCAATGCGCGACGCAGCGCTGACATATGAACCGTGAGATTGGCGGGCTCAACGAACACATTGGGCCAAACGCGAGCCATCAAATCCTGCTTGCTGACCAACTCTCCGTGGCGGTCAAGCAAAGCAATCAGGATTTCCAGAGCGCGACTTCCGAGAGGCACGGGCTTGTCGCCTTCCAGCAAGAGGAACTGCGTTCGAAGCAGGCGAAACGGTCCGAACGAAACTTCTGTTGGCGTTGCGCCGGCTGGTTCGGTTCGTCTCTCGAAGAGTTGCCTGGCCGCATCCGGACGCTGAACGACACGTCCGACGTCAAGCTCGGGTTCGAGATGACATTGCTCCATGCGTCCGAAAGCTGCAGTCGATCGCATAATGACCTCGCTTGCTTTTGCAGGGTTAATCCCCGCAAAGATGCTAGTTCGAGAAAGAGTATTTTCGGAAGGATGGCAGCCGCGGCGCGAACCTGTTCACCGCGCTCCTCTACGGCGCGTTCACGGTCATGCTAACCTTGATCCCGTTCGTGATGATCCGGGGCGCGCACCTGCCGACGCTGGTGGTGGTCGGGCTAACGTCATTCGGATCTACCACCACTGCCACAAACTTGGCTTCCACACTCCTAATGGAACGCAGTTTTGACGTTCTGGCATTTCACGCGCGTGGGACAGGCGGTCGCGCAGCCGAGCAGTTCGTCAGGAATGGCCAGATCCATGCAATGTTAGACCTCACCACTACTGAAGTTGCCGACGAAGTAGTCGGCGGCGATTTCAGTGCCGGTCCAGAACGATTAGAAGCGGCCGGAAATGCTGGCATTCCGCAGGTTATCTTGCCAGGCGCAATCGACATGGTGAACTTTGGGCCGCCTGATACGATACCAAAGCGGTTCGCTGGAAGACACTTCTTACGGCACACTCCGACCGTAACTCTGATGCGAACCACCGAAGCAGAGAACCGACTTATTGCGGATTTCGTTGCACGGAAGCTAACTCGTGCAACAGGCCCGACCGGAGTTGTTCTCCCAACGCGCGGCTTCTCCGCGTATGACATCTTGGGTGGCCCGTTTTTTGACGAAGCGGCCGATCGCGCGTTTATCGAAACGCTGCGTTCATCCCTACCACCGCATGTCCGCGTGCTGGAACTTGACGCTCACATCAATGATCCAATGGTGGCTAAGCACTCCGTTGAACTACTTTCCGAGTTGATTGAAAGGCAGGATAACCGATGACGAAAAAGTACTCGCGCGATGAAGTGAGACAGCGCCTCGAAACAGAAATCCGCGGATCGCGCTCGATATTGGCCGTCGGTGCCGGGAATGGATTGTCCGCTCGGTGCGCCGAAGCAGGAGGCGCCGATTTGGTGGTAGTGTACAGTTCAGGCTATTTCCGAGTGAACGGATTGCCGAGCCTGGTTGGCAATCTACCCGTGGGTGATGCAAACGATATCATGTTCAGGTTGGGGCGCGAGAGCATCATCCCCTCGAAGCGTTCGATTCCCGTCATAGCCGGTGTTTTCGGAATAGATCCGACCCGCGGTATTGACGAGGTTCTCGATACAGTCGAGTCCATCGGATACTCGGGTATCATAAATTTTCCCACTATTGGACGACATGTTGGTGGCTATAGGGCGGATCTTGAAAATGCGGGAATGGGATTTGAGCTCGAGGTCGAAATGATGCGAAGGGCACGTCGGCGCTCTCTCTTTACCCTAGCATATGTTTACAATGAAGAAGACGCGGGGGCGATGGCTTCAGTGGGTGTCGATTGCATCGTAGCTCACATGGGGCTCACCGCCGGCGGAGATATAGGAGCAAAAGGTGTCGATGCGCTTGATCGCATTATACCGAAACTGGAATCGATATTCGATGCGGCTTCATCGGCGCGTGAAGATCTATTTCTCCTATCGCATGGCGGCCCCATTACATCTCCTGAAGATGCCGAGTATGTAAACCTGCATTCAAAAGCCGTGGGATTTGTCGCGGCATCGAGCTTCGAGAGAATACCCATTGAGATTGCTCTCAAGAAGGCGTGCTCGGATTTCAAATCAATCAAGTCCGGTTAAGCGCAGCGCTTGACTCGCAAGAAGGAGCTGTTTTGGCCGACGAGAAGAGGCCGCCCTGTAGATTTGCGATCTTGCCTAACGCGCTCACCGACAGCTCATCGGCAAGCTCCAATTTCTGTTTCGCGGTCAGGGCCGTCAGCGGCGGCCTGAGGCGCGCCCAAGCTTCGCATTCTGAGATCAGGGCAAGCGTCGCCTTGACTGCGGCAACTAACGGGAACCGCGCGATGGCGGAGGCTGAAATGCAGCCGGCGAAGCCCAGCTCAGCCCGGTGTCCCACGGAGGCCTCAGCGCTCGGGAAGACAGCAAAGCCTGGTAAGTTGCGCGTAACTTCTGCAGAAAAGTCGAGGTCGTCAGAGCTATCCTTTAATCCCAGGACCTGCTCGGGATAATCATAGCGGAGCCGTGAGATAATGTCCCGAGCGTACGGCACGCCGGAATTGAGGGGGAAGTGGTAGAGATAGAGCCTAAGCCCCTTCGCTCCGACATCGGCTTCTTCACGCGGGCAGGCTTCGTCGACAAACTCACGAGCGGCAATCTCGTTCACGTGCCGCTCGCCGAACCCGACCTCTCGGCAACTGAGATCGGCCTTCTGATTTTCGCGATCGGCAGTCCTATCCAGCAGTGCAGGCTCTCACCGCAAATCTGATCCCTGAATTCGCGAGCTTAGAAAGAGATATTGGGACTTTGCGAAGCGCGCCATGAGGCATACCTACGACCCTTACCCATGACGCCCTCGTCGCAGATTAATTCAGATGTCGCGTTCGACTCTTGATGCACGAGCCTCTCCGCGCTCCATGCGATCTAACATCTTCGTCGTCGAGAGTTCGTCGCACCATCATCCCGGGCTTATCTTCAGTGAACGAGCATCAGTACGGCGTGTCTCCTCCATCGGTGTTGATAGCTTGCCCCCGGATCGCGATAGCGTCGTCGCTCAGGAGAAATGAGATTGTGGCGGCCACTTCGTCCGGCTGAACGTGACGTTTCAGTTGAGAGCTTACAAGCTGAGGATACACATTGTCTGCGGTAGAGTTCGTTAACTTTGCAATTGTCGCAGCAGCTCGTTGGAGCATCTCTGTCGCCATAGAGCCTGGGCAAACGCAGTTCACGTTGATATCGTACGGGGCGACCGCGGCGGACATCACGCGTGTCATATTGATCAACATCGCTTTGCTGGCGCTATAGGTCAGGGACTGGATGTGTCCCTTCTTGCCAGCCTCCGACGCCACATTCACAATGGCGCCAGGCGTCTTTTCTTTGATCATTTGTTTGCATGCTAAGCGCGCTATTTCGTATGGTGCGTAGACATTGACCGCGCTGGTTATTTCCCAATCCAACCAAGACGCATCCAGGGGGGACGGAGCTCGCCGAACGACGGCAGCATTGTTAACCGCGCCATCGAGACGCCCAAGAAAGCTGACGGTAGCTTCGAACGCCTGTTGAATCGCTTCCTGGTCCGAAAGATCGCAGACGAATACGCGCATCTCAGCGCTGGGCAACTGATCACGGAGCCCATCCAACGCCTCCTTTCTTACATCCCAAGCGGCGACGCGCGCCCCCTCGGCTAACAGCCGGCGAACGATTGCACTGCCAAGCCCACCAGCTGCACCGGTGACTATGAATCCCTTATCCTTGTGAAGGGCAAAATGCTGAGCTTTGGTCCGAACCGGTAGTGGATCGTGAGATAACTTATAGAACTCGGCCATATTTCTTTCGCTCCTAGTCTATATTGCGTACGACACATTCGCCGATCGCACTTGTATTGCAGCTGCGCTTGAGGCGCCTTTCCGTGGTCAATTGTAACCGGAGGTTCGTCCCTCGGACAGGACCAGACTCCACCAAACGAACCAACCAGCTGACGACACTGAACTGCATGCCCAGATGCGCATTGCGACCAGATCGTCTCGCGATGCAATGCTGCCCTACTGCGAAGCCCCATGTGCAACATTGATCGAGCGTCTCATCGCGAACACAACGCCCCCCGTCAAAGATCAAGGACGAGCTTAGACTTTCCGCGTGAAATACAACTGATGATGCTGGTTTTCCGGCCTTCGCGAGACAGGCACATGTCGCGATGGTCCACTTCGCCTGACAGGCAGATAATTCGGCAAGTACCGCAGGTGCCGCTGCGGCATGACGACTCAACGTGGACTCCCGCGTCAACGAGTACATCCAGAAGGGTTGCATTCTCCGGCACAGTCAGCAGGCGGCCACTTCTCTTCAGCTCGACGTCAAATGTCAAACAATCCGCAAAGGCGGTCGGCTGGGACGTATTGAAAGCCTCGAAATGTACTGACCCATCAGGCCAATGCGAAGTGTGCTCGCGCACGTCATTCATCAATGCGCTCGGCCCACATGTGTAAACATGCGTGCCAAGCGGGGCATGGCGAAGCAGCATGCCGACGTCGAGCCGATTCGAGGATTCCCCGCCTGTTTCGTGCATAAAAACACTTCTCGGAAAACGTCCGAGTAGGTCATGTGCAAAAGCAGCGCGCTGTTTGTCACGCACGCAGTAATGAAGCTCCCACGGGATGGAAAGGTATTCCGAGTGCTCTATCATCGATAAAAATGGCGTTATTCCAATGCCTCCGGCGATAAACAGATGCCTGTCAGCCGTCTCCGAAAGGGCGAAGTGATTGCGTGGCTCGCTTACAAGCATCCGCTCACCAGGCCGCCATTGCTCGTGAATGTATTTTGAACCACCGCGTCCATCATCGGCCTTACGGACCGCAAAGCGGTAACCGTCAGAACGGGGCAAATGACAAATCGAGTAGCTTCGCGTCAAAGCGTTCCTAATCTTCACATTGATATGTGCACCGGCGCTGAAGGTCGGCACTGGCTTTCCATCCAAACGAACGACACGGAATGACTTGATATCGTCGGTCTCAGCACGAACTTCAGCGAGCTTTGCTTCGAACCAAACCGTCGGCCTGCTTGCAAGCGGGCCATTCGAGAGTCGACTTTCCCAGTTCTCAGCTTTACCGCTTTCGACACGCTTCGCAAACAATGCCCGAAACCCCAGCGACAAATGAGGCAGTCGACTCAACGTCTCAGCCATGTCTAGATCATCGATGATATCATAGAGATATCGCTGAAGTCGGGAAATCGGCCAATCCGGGAGTGGCCGCTCAATCACAGCAATCCTGTCGCCGGGAGAGACGTCGCCTGGCTCGATGACACGGTACAACCAACCCGTCCGTCCCGTTTCTTGAGCTCTACGGGCGATGCCAGGATTGCCGAAGCGATGATTCAATTTAAAACACGGCTGCCGGGATTCTGAAATCTGCAGCAAAGCTGAACCGGCGCGGACATAGTCGCCGATGCACATGTTGTCTTCTGACATACCTGAAACGACGAAGTTCTCACCGAACCCGCCCGTTCTGAACTTGCTTGCCAGATCCGGAAACTCAGCTGCCCAGTCCAAATAGTGCTCAGACCGGTATTGCAGGACAGCCTTCTCGCGCCCGCCATGGAAAGATTCTGCTTGTCGGTCGCCAGATATCCCTTCGAGGCCAATATGGGTGGCAAGCAATATTGACTGCTTGTCGATACCCGACAAAATGCCGGAAAAGCCGATCTGAGAAACTTTCCCAACTCGGATCTCGTCCAAACAAGACGACACAAGCGGGGGTTGCTTCAAATCCATAACCACTATCCCCAACAACGCTGCAAATCGCGGCCAAGTTTCACAATTCCAGACGATTGTCGGCGCGGCGCGCTGCATACCCCGGGAACGGCACTCTGAGAAGAACCAGATCGGTGAAACGATGGCGCCAGTTTGGATCCGAGATGATGTTTTGTCTGGTGCACGCAATGCGCATCCTAGTCAGGTGAATCTCACGCGGCACGCCTCTCGGCCTGTTGGGTAGCAGCGGCTCGATCACGCCCATTCGAAGTCGGTCAGCTCATATCTGCTCATATTGTGCTTGAATCACAGCTGGCGCGATATGAGAGCCACCAGTCGGTAAGCGCCGCAGGGTCGCTCACATCGCTATGGGTTAAACTTGCAACCGGCCGTTCATCCTGTGTTGCTTATCCGCGCATAGCGTTTGGGCAGCCGGCCGTTGCGGACAGATCGCCATGATGCTATGCGAGCAGCGTCGGAAAAGGCAGACTTGGTTTGGTAAGCCCAAGTCCTTTCGGTAACGGAAGCTCTGGTCTTTGGCCTCGCCCACGAGATCCCGCGACGAACAACGGACGCCCGTTCAAGCGCCCAATCGTTCGTCCGTGATTAGGTTCTCTGGTTCGAGAAACGCTCCGGTCGAACGTCGACAACGGAGCAGTTTATGCAAACCACTACCCTCTATGACGTCATCGTCGCCGGCGCCGGTCCCGTCGGCCTGTTTCTGGCTTGTGAGTTGCGGCTCGCGGGCTGTTCGGTGCTGGTGCTGGAAAAGGCGCCAGACCCGCATTCGCCGCTGAAGGGCCTTCCGTTTGGGCTGCGTGGCCTTTCCGCGCCGACCATCGAGAGCTTCGATCGCCGCGACCTGCTGAACGATCTCAAGGCCCGCGCGGCGAGCCGCGACACGCCGGCGGCCGCGCACTGGATGCAGCAGCAGCGTCGGCCTGGCGGTCACTTTGCCGGGATCCAGTTCTTTCACGATCAGATCGACAGCGCGCAATGGCCATACCGTCTGCCCGGCCCGATCGGTAGCATCGCCGCCGACATGGCGAGCATCGAGGCCGTTCTCGCGATCCGCGCCGAGGCACTGGGCGTCGAGATCCGGCGCGGCTGCCGCGTCGAGGCCCTCGAGCCATCGGGCGACGGCGTCACCGTTGAGGCAGGCGGCGAAGCGTCCCGAGGCCGTTGGCTCGTCGGCTGCGACGGCGGGCGCAGCACTGTGCGAAAGGCAGCAGGTATCGGTTTCACCGGCACCGATCCGGAGTTCACCGGCTATTCGGTGCAGGTCGAGCTGGCCGATCCGGCCGCACTCAGGCCCGGTCGCCATTACACCGCCTCGGGCATGTACACCTATGCGGCGCCCGGCACGATCGCGATGGTCGATTTCGATGGCGGTGCCTTCCACCGCATCGAGCCGAAGCGCGACCATATCGAGACGGTGCTGCGTAAGGTCTCAGGCATCGATGTGACGGTGACAGACCTTCGTCTTGCGACCACCTGGACCGACCGCGCCTATCAGACGACCAACTATCGCGAGGGCCGTGTGTTGCTGGCGGGCGATGCTGCGCACGTCCATTCGCCGCTGGGCGGCCAGGGCCTGAACCTCGGCCTCGGCGACGCGATGAACCTTGGCTGGAAGCTCGCCGCCACGATCCGGGGCGACGCACCGGACGACCTGCTCGACAGCTATGCGAACGAACGGCATTCCGTGGGCGCACAGATCCTCGATTGGTCCCGTGCACAGGTCGCGCTGATGCGGCCGAGCGCTAGCTCGCGCGCGCTGGAAGCCATCATCCGCGATCTCATCGAGACGCGCGACGGCGCGACCTATTTCGCCGAGCGCTTGTGGGGCGTCGGGATCCGTTATGATCTGGGCGAGAGCCATCCGCTGGTTGGTCGCAGCGTGCCGGATTTCGAACTACACGACGGCAGCAGGGTGAACCAGCATCTGCGGAACGGACGCGGCCTGCTGCTTGATTTCGGCTCGGACGCATTGCTGCGGGCGCTTGCGGCCCGCTGGGGCAATAGGATCAGCTATGTCGCGGAGGGCGCGACCGAGCGGTTTGGGTTGAAAGCCGCGCTGGTTCGGCCGGACGGCGTGACTGCCTGGGCGTGCGAGGCGAAGGCCGATCTCGGAGAGGTAGCAGAGATCGCGACGCGGTGGTTAGGCAAGCCGAATGATTTTGCGCAATCAGCCTCCAGGGTCTGAATGAGCTTTGATGCTTGAAGCGGAACGGCGGCGTTACTGCCTGCGTCGCTCGAAAGGGGGCCTGACCGAGAACCACCAATCTCGGTCATTCCCGACTTATGGGTTCACAGCCTAGTTTCGCGGCAACTGCGGACTGGAATATTCTCGCTAAATGCAATCCCGCGAGGACTGGCAGGAGGCCGCCTTGGGAAGTAGAAACAGACAACCGGCTGCCCTTGCCGCGAGGCTCCTTCAACCGGGAACGCTGGCGCCAGCCTGCCAATTGATCGACACGTCGGCCAAAGGAAGGCTCGATCGACGCCGGCTGTTTCGCGTCCTTGACTACATCGACGGCCATCTGGAAGGCGACCTCACGCTAGACGAGATGGCTTCGGTCGCCTGCCTCAGCCGGTTCCATTTCGCGCGAGCCTTCAAGCAAGCCGTCGGGCAATCGCCTCGCCGCTTTGTCATTGCGCGGCGACTTGAGCGCGCGGAAGTCCTGTTGACCGAAGGCGAAACGCCATTGGTCGAAATCGCGCTCTCTCTCCGCTTCTCGAGCCAGGCAAACTTCAGTCGCACATTCAGGCAGTCGACCGGCATGGCCAATATCGTCGCGAAGTGACGGCGGCGCGCGACATCAATGCGCTGCGCGTGAGGAGCGGCTTCAGCGAAGCCGCCCTGGCGCCTATCGATCCCGGTAAGGGCTTTGACGACGTCCCGGCCAGCCAGCTCGTACCGCGCGTCTGGACAACCAATTCAGTCAAAACTTCAGCGCTTGCACATCCGAACGGAGGGGCACCGAGACGGACTGAGGCCTCCCGCGCAAGCCCTGACCTGCGGCGGCTCGCGAGCGTCGGGTAGGACGACAAGCCATGGAACTGACCGCCCCCACGTTCCTGATCGCCTTTGCCGGCGCCTTCCTGATCGGCTTCATGAAGGGCGCGTTCGGCGGCGGCTTCGCCATCATCGGCATTC
Organism: Bradyrhizobium iriomotense; assembly: GCF_030160715.1. GTDB lineage: Bacteria > Pseudomonadota > Alphaproteobacteria > Rhizobiales > Xanthobacteraceae > Bradyrhizobium > Bradyrhizobium iriomotense. Next base: position 128,158 of record NZ_BSOW01000016.1, on the reverse strand, counting down.
CAATCGTCGAGGCATCGGACTTAGGTCTGCCCTTCGCTCAAAACCGGACATTTGGCTGCAGTCGCGTCAACAGCTGGCCGGTATGATTTTCTTATCATTCAGCCAACTGACTCCATTTTGCTCGAAACCTTATCAGTCAACCGAGTGACTACATCCACGTAATTTTCCTTATCAGTCGGCAGCAAGCGTATCATCAGTCGGCAGCAAGCGTATCGAGCCTGACACAGAGATATCGGCGATCGCCCACGTGGGCGACCTTACTTCCGGGCCGCCGAGCTCGGATGCACTGCCGAAGATGCGGAAGCTTCTGCGGCCGCAATTTACCGTCCACGTAGGTTGAAGACCAACTGCATACGGTTGCGGATGCCATTGTCGTTCGAATCGCAATGAATGCGTTCGCGGGTGCGCACAACTTGCTGCGCGAGCGTATCGGTCAGTCAATCCTGCAATTGGACCTGCAGATCGGCGTAGCTCAGGTGGCCGACGCTCGCCGATGCTTATTCGACGACTCTTTCACTCCAGCTCTAAGTCGCTGAATTTTGGCGCTCCCTAGGGGAATCGAACCCCTGTTTCAGCCTTGAGAGGGCCGCGTCCTAACCGCTAGACGAAGGGAGCGTGAGGGACAGGACATAGCCGCGAATTCCGCCCGCGGCAAGCGGGGATCGGGGGTTTGCGACGCGGAGTTGGCGCTCTTTTCAACGTCGTCCTGGCGAAAGCCAGGATCCATTACCCCGAGGGGTCGTTGTTGCGGCAAATGCGGGGCCGCTAGCTCGTTCGATTAACCACGGCCTGTGGCTACGGATCCCGGGCTCGCGCTTTGCGCGCCCCGGGATGACAATCGAGATCGTTTCGTCTTGCCATCCGGAGCCCGGGAACGGCGCGCTCCCCTCACGGCTCGTTGGCGAATTTCAGCCTCCCGGCCGGCCTCAACGTGTGGGCGTCGAAGGTGCGGATCTCGGTGACCCCGGCCACGTCGAGCGTGATCACGAGGCGGTCGCCGGCCACGCTGGTCGAGACGATCCTGGCGCCCTTCGGCAGGGTGGCGGTGACGCCGCTGGCCTGCTCGGGTGCCCTTCCCTCCGACTTGAAAAGGCGGTAGCCCACCGCGATCAGGACGGCGCAGATCGCCAGCGCCGTGGTCAACCCCGCGATCAGCATCATCCGCCGCACCCGCGCGAACAGCGCGGCCTGCTCGGGGGTCGGTTCGGGAATAGCGGTTTCGGTCGTCATGCAAGACTCGAGTTCGGCACACAGGTTGGAGGTCATCGTCGCGGGCGACGAGGGATCGGCCCGGCTCGACCGCGTGCTGGCCGCGCGCCTGCCAGACATATCGCGATCAAGGCTGAAAGCCCTGATTTTGGCGGGCGCGGTAAGCCTCAAGGCCACCGTAATCCGCGACCCCGCTTATCACGTCACCCCCGGCGATACGATCACAATCGACGTGCCGGAGGCCGCCCCCGCCGAGCCCAAGGCAGAGGATATCGCGCTCGATATCGTCTTCGAGGATGACGACATCATCGTCATCAACAAGCCGGCCGGCCTCGTGGTGCATCCGGCAGCCGGGCATGAGACCGGCACGCTGGTGAACGCGCTGATCGCCCATTGCGGCACCTCGCTGTCCGGCATCGGCGGGGTGCGCCGGCCCGGCATCGTGCACCGGCTGGACAAGGACACGACCGGACTGATGGTGGTCGCCAAGAACGACCTCGCCCATCAGTCGCTGTCGGCGCAATTCGCCGACCATGGCCGCACCGGCGAGATGCGGCGCGGCTATCTCGCCTTTGCCTGGGGCGTGCCGAACCGGCAGCGCGGCACGGTCGATGCGCCGATCGACCGCCACCCGCATGCGCGGGAGAAGATGGCGGTCCGGCAAAACGGCCGCGCGGCGGTGACGCATTGGGAGATACGCGAGAGCTTTGCCGGGCGCGACGGCAAGCCGGTCGCTTCGCTGCTCGCCTGCGAGCTCGAGACCGGGCGCACCCACCAGATCCGCGTCCACCTTGCCCATATCGGCCACCCCCTGCTGGGTGATGCCGTCTATGGCCCCCACTTCAAGACCAAGGCTAACCAGCTTGGGCCCGAATCGCGGGGCGCGCTGGCCGCCCTAGGCCGGCAGGCCCTGCATTCCTACCTGCTGGTAATCGAGCACCCGAGGAGTGGAGAACTCCTGCACTGGGAACAGCCCTTGCCGGAGGATTTGCTTCTTCTCAAGAGCAGGCTGGAAGCGGCGCTATGACGCAGGCCGCTTCAGAAAAGCTTTACATTACAAAAAGTTATAGCAGCCACACGGGGACGTGACGTCAGTAATCCTTCCCTAAATGACCCCCCATGGGGTATATTGCGCCTGCGTTCGAAGATGATCGGACGCGGAACATCGCAGCCCGACCGGCTTTAACACAGCGGTCGTCTGCCTGGCCCGCCGCTATCGGGGGCCTGAACCTTTGGAGGGCGCAAGTATGGCCCGTGCAGCCACGTTGCCGGTTCTGAATGGAGAATCCGGCCTTTCCCGTTACCTCGCCGAGATCCGCAAGTTCCCCATGCTGGAGCCCCAGCAGGAGTACATGCTCGCCAAGCGTTGGCGCGAGCATGATGATCGGGACGCGGCGCATCAACTCGTCACCAGCCACCTGCGGCTCGTCGCCAAGATTGCCATGGGCTATCGCGGCTACGGCCTGCCGATCTCCGAGGTCGTCTCGGAAGGCAATGTCGGCCTGATGCAGGCGGTGAAGCGATTCGAGCCCGAGAAGGGTTTTCGTCTCGCCACGTACGCCATGTGGTGGATCAAGGCGTCGATTCAAGAGTACATCCTGCGTTCCTGGTCGCTCGTGAAGATGGGCACCACCGCGAACCAGAAGAAGCTGTTCTTCAACCTGCGCAAGGCGAAGAGCAAGATCTCGGCACTGGACGAGGGTGATCTCCGCCCCGACCAGGTGAAGCTGATTGCCCAGCGCCTCGGCGTCACCGATCAGGACGTCATCGACATGAACCGCCGCCTCGGCGGCGACGCGTCGTTGAACGCACCGATCCGCGACGACGGCGAGGCCGGCGAATGGCAGGACTGGCTGGTCGATACCTCGCCCAACCAGGAAGCCTTGATGGCCGAGCACGAGGAATACGATCATCGCCGTGACGCCCTGAACGGCGCCATGGGCGTGCTCAACCCGCGCGAACGCCGCATCTTCGAGGCGCGGCGCCTTGCGGACGAGCCGATGACGCTGGAAGACCTCGCCGCAGAGTTCGGCGTGTCGCGCGAACGCGTCCGTCAGATCGAGGTCCGCGCCTTCGAAAAGGTGCAGGCCGCGGTCAAGGGCACGATCGCGAAGCAGGAACAAGCAGCGCTGGAAGCCGCGCACTAAGCGCGAGATTTTTCAGCGCCAGAAGTTGGCGGATCGAAAGACAGAAAGCCGGCGGCAACGCCGGCTTTTTTTGTTCTCGAGAGATCACGCCATCACGCACGGTGTCATGCCCCGCGAAATGTTTAGTCCGGAGACATGGCTGACACCTGTTCGGACACATCACTGACAGGTTGGTCGTTGGTCAAGCCGCGCGATGACAGCAGCGGTGGAGGCAGTCACTCCCCCCATTCTCTTGCCAGCGTCGCGAGCCAGCAGCCTTCGCAATAGCGTCCGTCCTTGAAGTCGATCCAGTTGTGCGCATAGACGTGGTCGAGCGGGATGGCGTAGCGCGCCCGCAGGACGGCCACGAGGGTGCGCCACGCCGCAACCTGCGCCTCGGTCGGCCCCGTCGTCACATCCGGAAAATTGCCGGCGAACTCGACGCCGATCGAGTTGTCGCGCACGACACGATGGTAAGTCGCGGAGTTGTCGATGAAGGCGTTGTCGTTGCGATTGGCGCCATCGCCATGGGTCGGCACGAGGTTCTCAGGGACGGCCCAATAGACCGTGCCGTCGGTCTCGACCCATATCGTGACGCCGCGCCGCGTCGGGTTCTTCGATTGCGCCAACGCTCCCATGCGGGCCGAGCCCGCGGGCCCCTCGGTCTGGTGCACGATGATGTTGTGCCAGGCATGGGCCGCCGTGACGTCGCCCCAGGGCGCGAGCCAAACCATCTTGAGGCCGGGAATCGTCGGCGTGCCCGACACCCGCGCTAATCTCGCAAGGTCGGGATCGGTTGCGGCGGCCGGAGCGAGCAGCGCGAGCGCGGCGAGCAGCGCCGCGAGAAGGCGGGACAACATGCGATGTGGCGGTCCGTTATATCTCCACCCTAGCATGCGTCAGGCGAATTTGCGTACCACTTCGGTTGGCAGTTGCGGCGCGTCCGGCTGGAGCGGCGGCGCCGGATCGTAGACCGCGAAATCGTTCTTGCCGCTTTTCTTGGCGGCATAGAGCGCATGGTCGGCGTTCGCCATCAGCCGGTCAGAGAATTGACCGATGCCGCGCTCCCACTGCGCGACCCCGATCGAGACTGCGATCGGAATCTCGCCTGCCGAGCAGGTTTCAGCATCCCTGCGGCAGACATTGAGCACACGGCGGGCGATCAACGCCCCCTCGGCTAGCGTCGAGGACGGCAGCACGACGCAGAACTCGTCGCCGCCGGTGCGGGCGAGCATGTCGCCGGGCCTGAGACGCGTCTGCGCCATCAGGGTGAAATGCTGCAGGCAGGCATCGCCCGCGGCATGTCCATGGGTGTCGTTGATGGTCTTGAAGCCGTCGAGATCGATGACCAGCAGCGAGAACGGCTCGCCGCTGCGCTCAGAGCGGGCGCATTCCTCGGTGAGGCGCTGCAACAGGTGCCGCCGGTTGGCGACGCCCGTGAGGTCGTCGAGCAGCGCGAGATCGGCGACCTCGTTGCGCAGGCGGTCCATGGCCATCAGCAAGAAGCCGAAATTGAGCGCCATCGACAGGAACAGGAGCCCCAGCACGACGACAGCGTGGCCCTGGCCACCGGCCAAAGCCGAGAAGTCGCCGCCGAGCATGTTGCCGACGGCGCGTGCGACGTAGATGCCGATGATCGTGATGATGACGAGACCGGCGAGCCGCGCGCCCGGTGCGGCGCGGCCTTCCCGCTCCGACCACAGCAGATTCAATGTCAATGCGAGCGGCAGCGACTGTGCCAACGAATAGCACAGCATGCGCAGCGGCATGTTGTCGTAGACAAAGCTGAAGAGGAGCAGCGCGCCAACGCCTGCGCCGGTGATCAGCGCGGTCGTCCACCAGGAGACAGGGCGGTCATAGAAGCGGCGGATGCCCATCGCCGCAAGGCAGGCGGCAAAGATCACGCCGGTGCCGCCGAACACGAGCGGCAGTATGGACTCGAAGAACAGGCGGCCGAGCGACGTGATCGCGCCACCGGCCGCGACGAAGGCCGATGCCGTCCAGAACCGCGCTGCTTCGAGCTTGGGATAGGCGCGCGCCACATAGGCCCAGATCAGGCCCAGCGCCAGAAAGTTGATGACGAATACCGTCCACAGTGTCGGCACGCTTAGCATGGCGACCGCGAGACGTGCATCGTCCCGCCCTCTCCGTTTGGCAGCCGTCCGTCCATAGCCATCCCCGTCTTGTTGCGGGCACAATGCGCGTAGCGCGCTTAACGGAGTCTCACCGCGATCTTCGAAACCGCGCCTTTGGTTTTGGATTCATGAACGCGCGCGGCGCGTTGTCGGATCGTTAGGGATGTCGCGCCGCCGCCCAGACGGATTCGCGGGCGAAAATCAGCCGAAAAAGCGTTTGAGCTGTGGATAACGCAATGACAGTGACGTGACAGCGCGGGGCAGGCGCCCGCGAATCTGCTGAGTTTAGCGTCGAGGATGTTGCGAGGCTGGCCCTCCGCCGAGCATCCCTCGTGTCGCGTTCCACCATTAACCCTTGAGAGGATACTATGGCTAAGAAAGCGAAGAAGGCGAAGAAGGCGAAGAAGGCCAAGAAGGCGAAGAAGAAGTAACGCTACTTCTTGTTCTTTGCCCGGGTGGAGCCTCGCTCCGCCCGGGCGTCAGAGGAGCGAGTTTGAAACGGCGGGCGCAAGGCCCGCTTTTTTATTGGCCGGAGAGACAAAAGACCTACCGCTCCGCAAAGGCCAGCTTGGCGCCGAGCGCGGCAAAACCGGCGGCGAAGCTGCGGCGCAGCCAGGCCATGACGCGGGGGCGGGAAATGACGCGCTCGCGCAACGAGGCGGCGAACAGGCCGTAGACCACGAACACGGCAAAGGTCATGACCATGAAGACGCCGCTCAATTCGAGCATCCGCGCCAGCACATGGGCCTCGTCGGTGGCGATGAACTGCGGCAGGAAGGCGAGGAAGAAGATCGAGAGCTTTGGATTGAGGATGTTGATCAGAAAGCCGGTGACGATCACCCGCCAGTTCGAACGCTCCGCGATCCGCCCCTCCACCGCCAGCGCCCCGGTCTCGCGCAGCGCCTGCCAGGACATGAAGAGCAGATACACCACGCCGCACCATTTCAGCGCCGCAAAGGCCAGCGCGCTGGTGTGAAGCACGGCGGCGAGCCCAAGCATCGCCGCCGTCATATGCGGCACGATGCCGAGCGTGCAGCCGAAGGCGGCGGCAACGCTCGCCCGCGAGCCGCGCGTCAAGGCCGCCGCCAGCGTATAGAGCACGCCAGTGCCGGGCGAAGCGACGACGATCAGGGACGTCAGCAGGAAGGACCAGGTCATGAGGTGACCTTATCCCCGCACCTGATGGCAAGATAGCGGCGCCCAACGGGCCGTCAGGAGAGCTGGGCGGCCTCGGCCTCGCGCAGCACGTCCAGCGGCGCCCAGGGCTTGGCCCAGAACTTGGCGCCATCAGGCAAGGGCTGCGTCAGCGGACGCCCGGAGGTGACGACGACGTCCAGTCTTGGATTGCGCTCCTTGGCGATACGGGCGACCTCGACCCCGTCGGTGCGGCCAGGGAGTTGCACGTCGGTCATCAGGAAACACAGCGTGCCGGCCGCCATTTCGAGAACGTGCCGGGCATCCTCGCCGCTTGCGCACTGGATGACGTGATAGCCGCTCTCCTCCAGAAGAAGGCTGAGCATCTCGCGCTGCATGGCGTCGTCTTCAACGATCAGTGCGACCGAACGAAAGGGCGTTGCTTGTCCCATAGGCTTGCTCCCACTGATGGTCGTCACGCCGCGGCTATCATATGTTAAAAGAGGAACTGCAGATTGGTTCGGCTTCGGACCAAAAAAATATAGGGAGGTTCCCCGTTTTGAACCTGACGGAGCCGACATGACAGCGATCCGCGGCGCCGCCGCCATCACGGGAGCTGCGAGCGGCATCGGCCGAGCGCTGGCGATCGAGCTCTGCCGGCGCGGCTGCGATCTCGCGCTCGCCGACCGCGACGAGGCCGGGCTGAAGGCGCTGGCCGTCGAGATCGGCCGTGACCGCAAGGTCAGCGTACATCGCGTCGATGTCGCTGAGCCGGCCGAGATCGCGCAGTTCGCCGAGGAGGCTATTGCGGCGCACCCTGCTCTCAACATCCTCGTCAACAATGCCGGCGTTGCCCTGCTCGGCTCATTCGAGGAGATCGACCAGGCGCAGATGGAGTGGCTGTTCAACATCAATTTCTGGGGCTTGGTGCACGGCACGCGCGCCTTCCTGCCACATCTGAAGACGCGGGACGCAGCGCACATCGTCAACGTGTCGTCGATCTTCGGCATCATCGCGCCGCCCGGGCAAACGGCCTATGCGGCCGCCAAATTCGCGGTACGCGGTTTCTCGGAGAGCCTGCGCCATGAGCTCAGCGTTGCGGGAAGCCCGGTGAAGCTGTCGGTGGTGCATCCCGGCGGCATCGCCACCAACATCGCCCGCAACTCGCGCACCGGCGTCGGCGTCACAGACAATGCCCGCCGCGCGCAGTCGATCGAGCGCTTCGAAGCCGCGGCGAGGACAACGCCGAAGGACGCCGCGCTGCGCATCATCGCGGGTATCGAGCGCAACGAGCCGCGCATCCTGATCGGCAACGACGCCCGCTTCATGGATATCCTGCAGCGCTTCCGCCCGGGGACGTATTGGAAACCGTTGCAGCGACGGCTGGAGAAGATGGCGCAGGGGAAGTGAGGGGTCAGGCGCACTCCAGAGCGCCAAACTCTCCGTCGTCGTCCTGGCTTACGCCAGGACGACGATGGGGGAGTCTTCGCCAAATATCTCCGCCCCCTCACTGCCCCATCAGCCGATCGGCAAAATACCCGATGGTCTTGCGATAGATCAGCGCCCTGTTCCACTCGCGCATCGCTTCGAAATTGGCGGTGCCTTCGCCATAGGGCTGACCCATCTTGAAGCCGTTGGTGTGAAGCAGGTTCGCGGTCGAGGCGAGCACGTCGGCGACGCTGTGGCGGAGATCGACGCGGCCGTCGCCGTCGAAATCGACGCCATATTTGATGTAGGACGACGGCAAAAACTGCGTCTGCCCGATCTCGCCGGCATAGGCGCCGATCAGGTCGCGCAGCGGCAGGTCGCCGCGCTGCACGATCTTGAGCGCGGCGAGCAACTCGCCCTGGAACAGCTCGGTGCGGCGGCAATCATGCGCCAGCGTCGCGAGCGTGCGGATCACCGGCAGCTTGCCCATGTCGCCCTTGCCGAAATCGCTCTCCAGCCCCCAGATCGCGACCAGGATCTGCCGGGGCACGCCGAACTGCTGCTCGATGCGCGAGAGCAGAGCGGCGTGACGCTGCAAGAGCGCACGGCCGCCATTGATCCGACCGGGACCGACGCGGGTCGAGACGTACTGTTCAAAACTCTTGTTGAAGGTGTAGCGCTGGCGGCGGTCGAAGGCGAGCACCGCGCCGTCCTGGGTGACCCCGCTGAATGCCGCACCGGTCACGCTGGCTGAGACGCCTGCGGCCTGAGCCTCGGAGGCCATGCTGGCGATGAAGCCGTTGAAATCGCCGCCGCAGCGCGCGGCCTGCGCCGAGCCGGTGGCCAAAAGAACACATGAAACAACGGCCAGACCGACCCTCAGCATATCGAATGTTCTCCGCAAAATGGTGCAAATCGCTCGCCCGATCATGCCCGGGAAAGCCAGGCCCGTCAAAGTGAGGTCCATCGTCACAACATAGAACCTGCTGCGCGCTTGCGCCGACTAATCCATCGGCGCACTTCCCTTTCCTGAACAGACCGAGATGCCCATGCCCTTTTCGCGACACATGTTCGGATGGCTTGTCGTCATCCCCCTGCTCCTCGCTCACGGCACGACGACGGCTTCGGCGCAGACGCGCGACGTCGCCGGCGCGAGAGACTATCCCGGCATCGGCCGGTTCGGCGGCAGCGTCATCACCGGTTATGTCGCGAAGGATTTCGACGCGACGCGGATGCAGGCGGCGGCCTTCAAGGACGGTCAGCCCACGAACGCGCGGCGGCTCGAGGGCCGCATCATCCGCATCGCCTACCGCACCAACCCCGGTCCCTCGATCCTGGAGGTGTCCCGCAATTTCGAGACCCAGCTTGCAAAGGCCGGCTTCGAGACCTTGCTTGCCTGCGACACCGATGCCTGCGGCGGCATTCCCTTTACGGAAAGCATCGACACGCTGCCGGTGCCGCAGATGTGGGTCGACGGCTTCAACTACCGCTACTATGCGGGTCGCAAGAGCGATGGCGGCCGCGAGACCTATGCCAGCATCATCGTCAGCCAGAACAACCAGGAGATCTTTGCGCAGCTCACCGTCGCCGAGTTAGGAGCCCTCGAGAACAAGATGGTGGATGCGGCCGCGATGGCAAAAGGCCTCGGCGAAACCGGACACATCGCGCTCTACGGCATCTATTTCGACACCGACAAGGCCGTGCTCAAGCCGGAAAGCCGCCCGACGCTGGAGCAGATCGCAAAGCTGCTTTCGAGCCAGCCGCAGCTCAACGTCTTCATCGTCGGCCACACCGACAGCCAGGGCGCCTACGAGTACAATCTCGACCTGTCGAAGCGGCGCGCCGAAGCGGTCGCGGCCGAGCTCGTGAAGAGCTATCGCATCGCGCAAGCTCGCCTGCGCACCGCCGGCGTCGGACTGCTTGCACCCGTCGGCTCCAACGCGACCGACGCCGGCCGCTCGCTCAACCGCCGCGTTGAGCTGGTGGCTCCGTGATGAGGAGGGCATGAGGCGCGGTAGCTGGCTCCTCCCATCGTCATTCCGGGGCGGCCCAAAGGGCCGAGCCCGGAATCCATTCAACCAGGGAGTCAGTGGCGCAATGGATTCCGGGCTCGCGCTGACGCGCGCCCCGGAATGACAGTGGAGCTATCTGTGCGCTAATGGGTTGAGGCTTTGCGCGGCGATGCTACTTTCAATCCACCGCAGCGCATGCAAAACCGTCCGCCATGCCCAACGATCAACAACATCCACATCGAAAGCACCTCCCGCTCCTGCGCGTGCCCCTGTTCCGCCTGCTCGCCATCAACCTCGCGATCGGCGCCTGCGCCGCGGCGCTGCTCGTCGGCGGGCTGCTGCTCATCAATCCCGCCCACTTGCGTGATCTGATCTTCGCCGACGACGCGCCGGGCGTTGCGATCTTCCTGCTGCTCGGTTCCTTCCTCGTCACCTTCGGCTCGGCCGCGATGGGCAGCGCGATCATGGCGCAGGCTGCACCGCGGATCGTAACGGCACGGCGGGTGTCCGCATTGAACCGTGATCGCCCGGCCCGGACTAATCAACAAGCACAGGAAGCGCGTCAAACCCATGCGCGCGCTGGTTGAACAGCAGTTTGGTTCTGGAGGCCCGCAATGGCGACCTCTTCGGCGCCGAAACCTGCGTCAAACGGGCGTTCGGAGTCCCGATCCAGATTCGACCGACGCGACACGTCGCGTCGGCTGGCACTGCGATCCGCAGTCTGCGCCGCGTTCGTCGGCCTGTGCCTATTCGGTATGCTGGACAGCAGGATCCGCACCGACCCGTTCACCGCCGATCCCGGCATTGCGGAATGGTTCTTCAAGCCGCAGCCCGATCCGCGCTTGGCCATCATTCCTGTACTGCCGATGGGCGGTGCAGGCGTATTGTCGTGGCGCCCGCAAGCAACGGCCTGGGTCTCCATGCGACCACCCATGCCGGAGGCAGTCCCGCAACGCGCTGCGTTCAACTGGCTTGACCGGGCCTATGCCGAGGAGGCCCCGGGTCGAAAGCTAGGACCGAAGATCGATCTAGCTCCTGCGGACGACACATCGAAGTCCCCGAAGAATCCGGCTCAGCAGCAATTGCTGTCGCCACAGGGGCCTCTCAATCCACAGCAGCAGCCGTTAAACCAGCCTCCGCCGTCAGATTCAAAGCTGGCCGCCCGGCCTGCTCCGCGACCAACGCGATTGGTCCCCGAGCCCAACGCAGATCCGAGCTTCGCCGACATTCCCCGGCGCCAGCCCCTGTCCGAAGCCGCCTATTGGGCAGGCTGCGACGTGAGGGGCCTTCGGTGCGTGCGCCTGCGAGGAGATGACGGCGCTGCCAGCACTGACGGTGGACGCCACTGGGATGGATTTCCGACCGACCAGAATCCCGCCCCCTTCCTCGTCACCAACAGCGTGTCTCTTCCGCTGATTCCAGCGAGCGATACGTTCGGCGGAACGACGACGACCGGCATCCAGAGTTCGGCGCGCCAAGCCATCATCAACACGCAACTGCCGTTCAGCCTGTCGGGGTACGGTGTGGATGACAAGGTTCGCGGATTCCGCGCCTCGCGGTTGAGTGCGACGCTGGAAAGAAGCGTCGGCGAATATCTGCGCCTGACTGGGGCATCCACGCGATTGAATTTCTTCGGCCTCCTCCCGCCGGAGGGGGCAAGCGGGCCGACGTTGTTCGGCGACGTCACGGCTAGGATGTTCGTGCTGTTCGCGGATGGCCGTCTGATGAGCACGACGCTGGGACTCCGTTCCAACGCACCCGACGTGGTCTTCCATGAAACCAAATTCATCAGCCTTCCGACCGGGGCAAACCTTCGCTCGCTGCATTTTCAACCCGACCAGCAATTCGGCTGGATCTCGTCGGGCTGGAATGACGGCAACGAAGAGGGCCCGCTTCCGGCGATCTTCCAGACCTCGGACAGCGGGAAGACCTGGGAGCGCCTATTCTACCGGTCGCACTATGCCCCTTGGGTGCTCTTCTTCGCGATGCCGGGTTTCACGCTTGCCTTCTTCGCTACGGCGATCGCGTGGAGAGATTTCCGCGACAGCCGGATCGACGAGGGCATCGCCGCCGTCGGCACATCCGACACGCCGATCGGCTGGCGCGACCTCGACGTGCTGGGGATGAAGCCGCTGGCGCTCGCGCTGTCGCGGTTCGTGCGCAACACCAGCACGACCCCGCCGTTGACGATCGCGATCACCGGCCCCTGGGGCACGGGCAAGAGCTCGCTCATGAATCTCGTGGCGGAAGATCTGCACCAGCGCGGTGCGAGCCCGGTCTGGTTCAACGCCTGGCATCACCAGACGGAGCAGAGCATCCTGGCCGCCCTGCTCGAAAACATCCGCGGCCAAGCCATTCCTTCGGCCTGGCGCCTGTCGGGGCTATGGTTCCGGATGCGGCTGCTCTACCTGCACGCGGGACGGGATATCGTCCCGCTGTTTCTGGCGATCGCCGTGGTCGTCAGCGTGGCCTGGGCCTTCAAGTGGAGCGCCATCGGGGCGTCGCTCGCTACTTTGCTCAACACATCCGACTGGACGAAGGTCGGAACCTGGGTCGACAAGGCAAGCCAATGGCTGGACCACGTGGTCTTTGTCGGCGCCGGCACCCTGCTGCTTCTCATCGTCAAGATCTACGGAACTCTGAATCTGAAGCCGTCCGAGCTGATGGCAACGTTGCGCGGCAACGCCAAGCTGGCCGATTTCAGCGCGCAACTCGGCTTCCGTTACAAGTTCGCCAAGGAATTCGATGCTGCCGGCAAGGCGCTCCGAACCTCGACCAATCCGGGACTCGTCATCTTCATCGACGATCTCGACCGCTGCTCCCCCGAGACGCTCATGGCGGTGCTCGAGTCCATCAACTTCCTCACCACGGCGGGTCCCTGCTTCATCTTCCTTGGCATGGACGAAGCCAAGGTGGTCGAGATCATCGCCAAGCAATTCGCCGACGATCAGGAAAGGGCGAGGCAGTATTTGAAGAAGCTCCTCAACCTGACAGTCCCCGTCCCCAACGTGGACGTCCGAAACAGCATCGGGCTGTCCTTCGGCGACGAGCGACCCAGCGACCACGCCTCGCCGTGGCCGGACCGGGCCCGCGTAGCGCTTCGCTATGTTCCGGATGTCGGGATCCCAGCAATGGCGTTGCTGTTGGTCATTTGGCTCGTCGCGTCATGGGCCAACAGTCTGCCTATTGCCGTTGCTACCCCCGAGGCTGCGCCCCCCTCGACGGCGAGAAACGAGGCCGGTCCCGTCCAGGGCCCCACGACCGTCGCCCCGAATTCGACGGCGGACGCCACCAGCATCGATGACATCAAGATTCCGGTGGGCACGGCAGAGCAGTTGATCCTTCACCGCCAGGTGTCGCCCTATCTCGGGGTGGCGATCGCCCTGCTGCTCATCCTGATGCTGGGCGCGCGGCGCATCACCATGGCGAAAGAGGACAAGGTGGAGGACTCCAAGGACTTTCGTGCAGCACTGGCCGTCTGGCACCCCGCTGTCTTCGCCGCCGATCCCACGCCACGCGGCATCAAGCGTCACCAGAACCGGCTGCGCCTGCAAGCGATGCGGTTGCGGCCCGCACACGAGACGCCCGATCTGCTCGACCGCTGGTTTGCGATCAAGCCAGCCGCAGGCACCAGCTTGAAGATCAGCGAGCCAACACTGGTCGCGCTCGGCGGCATCATCGCGCTCTGTCAGGATATTCCCGACTGGTCGGTGCGGCCTCACCCCGGCCCGGCCGCCCCCCGGACCGCGCCGAGCGAAGCCATCATCGCGCGATGCGCGCAAGGTTTCGAACAGAAGTTTCCGGACGATTGGCCGCCCACGAAAGAGGCGATCGATGCCTTCAAGGCGCTGCGCCGGTCACTGTAGGCGGGGTCACATGTTCGATGTCCCGCGACGCGCGAGCGTCACGTCATCCTGCGTACGCCGGAACCACCGGACAGATGGGACGACCACCCTCCAGCGCTGCATCCGCAATGACGGAGAGATATTCGTGCTTCCAGCTTCAAGCCTTTCGCGCCGGTGCTAGGGTTCAATCGTCCAAGCGAGTTCGAATCTAGTCTAATGCACACCGACAAATCACCGCGCGTCCCGCTCCTGCGCGTGCCCCTGTTCCGCCTGCTCGCCATCAACCTCGCGATCGGCGCCTGCGCCGCGGCGCTGCTCGTCGGCGGGCTGCTGCTCATCAATCCCGCCCACTTGCGTGATCTGATCTTCGCCGACGACGCGCCGGGCGTTGCGATCTTCCTGCTGCTCGGTTCCTTCCTCGTCACCTTCGGCTCGGCCGCGATGGGCAGCGCGATCATGGCGCAGGGACGCAAGGAGGATGACGGCGGAGGCGGCGGAAAGCTGCAGCCGGCGCCGCAGAAGCTGGTCGGCGAGCCGCGTTAGCGTGCACGCGTCGTCCATCGATGCGCGATGGAACCGATGCAACTCGCTGCTTCCGCATACAAACACGGCGAGTTCCAATCGCGGTGGCGTGATCAGGATAGTTCCGCAGGCCAAGCAAATCGTTGGAACCCGGAACGCAAAACGCGACGGCGATCAACACATGTTTATCGCACTCACTCCGACACCGCCCTGTCACAATTTTATCTTGCCACCAGATCGATCCAGCGATAGAATTCTATCTTAAGTTGTCGCCCTTGCCAGCCCCGGGTGACGCTGAAGACCAAAAATAAACGGCGGGCTTTTCGGCCCGCCGTTTATTTGAGGCTGAGGCCAGGCTGAACCCGGCCAAATTCAATCTCGCATCAGTTATCCAAAAAGCTCCGCAGCTTGCGGCTCCGCGACGGATGCTTCAGCTTGCGCAGTGCTTTCGCTTCGATCTGGCGGATGCGTTCGCGGGTGACCGAGAACTGCTGGCCGACTTCTTCCAGCGTGTGGTCGGTGTTCATGCCGATGCCGAAGCGCATGCGGAGCACGCGTTCTTCGCGCGGCGTGAGCGAGGCGAGCACGCGCGTGGTGGTCTCGCGCAGGTTCGACTGGATCGCGGCGTCGATCGGCAGGATCGCGTTCTTGTCCTCGATGAAATCGCCGAGATGTGAATCCTCTTCGTCACCGACGGGTGTTTCGAGCGAGAGCGGCTCCTTGGCGATCTTGAGGACCTTGCGCACTTTCTCCAGCGGCATGCCGAGCTTCTCGGCGAGCTCTTCCGGGGTCGGCTCGCGGCCGATCTCGTTGAGCATCTGGCGCGAGGTGCGTACGATCTTGTTGATCGTCTCGATCATGTGCACGGGGATGCGGATGGTGCGCGCCTGGTCGGCGATCGAGCGCGTGATCGCCTGCCGGATCCACCACGTCGCGTAGGTCGAGAACTTGTAGCCGCGGCGGTACTCGAACTTGTCGACCGCCTTCATCAACCCGATATTGCCTTCCTGGATCAGGTCGAGGAACTGAAGGCCGCGGTTGGTGTACTTCTTCGCGATCGAGATCACGAGGCGGAGGTTGGCTTCCACCATCTCCTTCTTGGCCTGGCGTGCCTCGCGCTCGCCCTTCTGCACGGAGTGCACGATCTTGCGGAACTCGCCGATCTCGAGACCGGTGAGGGCTGCGAGCTGATGCACCTCGTGGCGCAGGTCCTTGATGCGGTCCTTCTCGTGATGGACGAAATTCTTCCAGCCCTTGGCCGAGAGTTTCGAGACGCGGTTGAGCCAGCGCGGATCGAGCTCCGAGCCGGTGTAGTTGCGGAGGAAGTCGTCACGCGCGACGCCATGGCTGTCGGCAAGGCGCATCAGGCGCCCCTCATGCGAGACGAGGCGCTTGTTGATGTCGTAGAGCTGCTCGACGAGTGAATCGATGCGGGCCTGGTTGAGGCGCAGCGACTTCACCTCGACGATGATCTCGTCCTTCAGCTTCCGGTACTTGCGCTCCTGGTGCGGCGAGAGCGACGGGCCGTGCGTCGTGCTCTCGAGCTGGTTCTGGATGTCCTGCTCCTGGAGCTTGCGCAGCTTCTTGTAGTTGTCGGCGATCTTGTCGAAGATCTCGACGACCTTCGGCTTGAGCTCGGCCTCGATCGCCGCGAGCGACATCTGGTTCTCGAACTCGTCGTCCTCGTCCATGTCGGCTTCGGCGGCGGCTTCCGCCGGATCCTTCTCGGCCTCAGTGCCATTGCCGACACCGGGCGCGGGACGGAACGGGGTCGGCGACGGCGGCGCGGCGGGCGGGGCAACATGCGCGGGCGCAGCGGCCGTCGCTGCGACGGCTTCACCGCCTTCAGCCGGCGCTTCGCCGTTCTCGCCGGTGGGGCCGCCGATCATCGCGGTGTTCATGCCGCCCTTGGCATCCGGGCCGGCATAGGTCGCTTCGAGATCGATGATGTCGCGGAGGAAGATCTTGCCTTCGTTGAGCTCGTCGCGCCAGATGATGATGGCCTGGAAGGTCAGCGGGCTTTCGCAGAGGCCCGCGATCATCGCCTCGCGGCCGGCCTCGATGCGCTTGGCGATCGCGATTTCGCCTTCGCGGGACAGGAGCTCGACCGTGCCCATCTCGCGCAGATACATGCGCACGGGATCGTCGGTGCGCTCGCCCGGCTCGCTCTTCTTGACCTCGGTGACGGCCTTCTGGGTGACCTCGACGAGCTCGTTGTCGGTCTCGTCCTCGCCGCCCTCGTCCTTGTCGTCCTCGCCTTCAGAGTCGTCGGCTTCGGTGACGTTGATGCCCATGTCCGAGAGCATGGACATGATGTCCTCGATCTGCTCGGGCGAGGTCTGGTCGGACGGCAAGACTTCGTTGAGCTGATCAAAGGTCACGAAGCCGCGCTTCTTGGCCTGCTTGATCATCTTCTTCACTGCCGCGTCGGACAGATCGAGCAACGGTGAGGGCGCGTCCTGGGAATCCTTCTCCGGAGCGTCCGCTGCCTTGTCGTCCTTTTCCTTGTCCTTCGCCTGCAGCGTCTTTGCCTTGGTGGCCATCCATTGCTCCTAAACGCGCTTCATACAGGCGGCTCGCATGGCGCCTGCCTGAATTCACTTGAACCTGTTTCGACGCTCTCGCTTCGTCAGCTCTCGACACGGAAAGGGCGGCGCAAACCTCTCTCGCCACCCCAGAACTTTCTCTCGCCGGAATTGCCTAACGCTTCGTGAGCCCCTTTGTCGCCGGCGAATGCAGGTAGAGTGCCAAACAGCGAATGCGCGGATTTATTCCTGACGCGTCTGTTATGCCTGCGGCCGCCTGTTGGCCAAAGTGCTACAAGACCGTTAAGCCTCGATTAACCCTGTTTCTGCCGCCAAACCTTGGATTTGGCGAGTCTTTTTGCGGTTCCGGCCCCGGCCGTCCGCATGATTCTTCGTCACACGCTCTTCTGAAACCGGCCCGACAGCTCGCCAAAACCCTCGATCAGGGCTTCGGTACCGTCGACCTCGGCCATCCTGGCCTTGACGTCACGCAGCCATGCCAAATTGGCCTCGCTGGGGTCTTCCCCCAAGGCCAGCTCGGCGTCCTTCAGCTCCCTAAGTAGTGAATGCCATTGCCGATGCAAGGCGACGAGCTGATTCCAGGTCGCAAGAACGTCATCCCGTGCCGCGCCCTCGCGCGCCCCGAACACCGCCTGGGTCGTGATGGCGCGCTCAACCCTTTGAAGTAGCGGGGAAAATCCGCCCCGATCGAGGTCGGCGCGCATCTTCTCGGCCTGCTCGGTCGGGTCCGGGCTGTGATGATGGTCGTTGGCGAAGGCCGCTATGATACCGGCGCGGAGCTTGTGGGCCTCGGGGTGGGCCAGCTCCAGCGCCGCCACCTCCTCCAGATGATCGTGCAGCAGCCAGGGGTGGTTGATCAGGCTTTGCAGGATCAGCGCCTCCCGGCGCGAGATGGCGCTGCGCTGTCCCCGCATGATCGGGCTTGCCGCAAGCTGCGGGCTCGCCGCCTGGTAGGGGCCGGAGGGGAGCGAGGTGGGAATCGGGCCGCCGCGGCGCCCAGGTGCGGCGAATCGATTCGGGCCGACCCCGCCGCGGGGCTGGAAGGTCCGGCCGGGTTGCGAGCGGAAATTGCCACGGCCGGCGAAACCGCCGCGGCCACCCCCTTCAGGTGCAAAGGTGCGCTGGAGGCGCTGGGCGAGGTCCTGGCGGTAATAACGGCGCACGACCTCGTCGCGGATGCCGTTGCTGAGCTCGTTGATGCGCGCTTCCAGCGCCGCGCGGCGCTCGGGCGTGACGAAGCTGCCGGCCTCTAACTCGCGCGACCAGATCACGTCCGCAAGCGGCCGTGCCGCCGCGATCACCTCCTCGACCGCGCCGCGGCCACCCGAGCGCACGAGATCGTCGGGGTCCTGCCCCTCCGGCAGCAACGCGAAGCGCAGGCTCTTTCCCGGAGCGAGGAAAGGCAAGGCAAGGTCAGCAGCACGATAAGCGGCCTTCTGGCCGGCCTTGTCGCCGTCGAAGCAGAGGATCGGCTCGTCCGCCATCTTCCAGAGCAGCGCGAGCTGGCTTTCGGTCAGCGCGGTACCGAGCGGCGCCACCGCACCGGCAAAGCCGGCGGTGACCATCGCAATGACGTCGACATAGCCTTCGACCACGATCAGCGCCGCGCCGTCATGCGTGGCTTTCCGCGCAGTGGCGTGGTTGTAGAGATTGTCGCCCTTGTGGAAGAGCGGCGTCTCCGGCGAGTTCAGGTACTTTGCCGGTACGTCCTTCTCCAGCGCCCGCCCGCCGAAGGCGATGACGCGGCCGCGCAAATCGGTGATCGGAAACATCACGCGATCGCGGAAGCGGTCATAGGGTACGGGGATGTCGTTGCCGGCGACCAGCAAGCCCGTCTCGATCATGTCCTCGACCGAGACGCCGAGCTTGCCGAGATGCTCCTTCAGCGCAAAACGATCGGGCGGCGGCGGCGCATAGCCGAGGCGGAACTGCAATTGCGTCGCCGGCGAGATCGCGCGATCGGCGAGATAGCCGCGTGCCTTGGCCCCGACGCGCGAGGCCAGCGTTTCCGCGAAAAACTTGGCCGCGAGCTCCATGACGTCGTGCAGCGACTTGCGCCGCTGCTCGTGCCGCGCCGCATCGGGCGTCACCGCAGGCAGCGGCAGCCCGGCCATGTTCGCGAGCCGCTCGACCGCTTCGGCAAACGGCAGGCCGTCGGTCTCCATCATGAAGTCGATGATGTCGCCGTGCTTGCCGGAGGAGAAGTCGTGGTAAAAGCCCTTCTGGTCGTTGACGTAGAAGGACGGCGTCTTCTCCTGCTGGAACGGCGAGAGCCCCTTCCACTCCCGCCCCGCCTTCTTCAGCTTCACGCGCTTGCCTACGACTTCGGAGACCGAAAGCCGGGCACGCAGCTCGTCGAGGAATTGGGGCGTGAAGCGCATACGGTGATTCTAGCGCGAACGATGTGAGTCGGGCGAAGGGTTAGGGATATAGGGACGCCCGGCCGGAAAGTCAGGTTTGTCGGGCTTATCCGAGTTATTCGACCTATTCACAGCCCTCACCCCATCGTCATTCCGGGGCGCGCGGCAGCGCGAGCCCGGAATGACGATGGCTGGAAAAGCGGCTTGAACAGCGCCCGGTTCCACGCTTCCATGGCGCCATGTTCAGGACGTTTCGCGGCGGCCAGAGCGGGGGCTGGCGCGTGACCTCGATGGCCCCCGTGAAGGGCGATCCCCTGCCATTCATGCCGGCGCTGTCGGTGAACGACAGCGAGGCCGTCGCGCTGCCGCTGGTGCCGTCGCGCAATTCCTGGCGGCTGGTCGGCGTCGCCAGCCATTTGCGCTACACCGAGCGCGCCGAGAAGCAGGAGCTCGTCGCCGTGCAGGCGGGGCTCGGCCGCGCCGAGGCGACTTGCGCGGCGCTGATCCCGATCCGCAAAACGCCCGCCTGGTGGGACCTGACGGCCGATGAGCGGCGCGCGATCTTCGAGGACAAATCGCACCATATCGCGAGCAGCCTGCGCTTCTTGCCGGCGATCGCGCGGCAGCTCTATCACTGCCGCGATCTCGGCGAGCCCTTCGATTTCCTGACCTGGTTCGAATTCGCGCCCGCTCACGCCTCGCTGTTCGAGGAGCTGGTCGCGATGCTGCGCACGACAGAAGAGTGGCGCTACGTCGAGCGCGAGGTCGACGTGCGCGTGGTCCGCGAGGTTTTGGCGGCCTAGTGCTCGAGGAATCGGCCTGACTCGATGCGCGGCAGCTCCGTGACCGGCCAGTTGTAGACGTAGGTCCAGGCCTTCTCGGTCGCGCCATCCGCAAGCGTGACGTCGACCAGCGCGCGCAGATATTCGGTCGGCTCGGGAAAGCCTTCGCCGCAGGCCTCGTACATGTCGAGCTCGCGCAAGAGCTCGTCGGGCGCGCGCAGGCGGAAGAGCTCACCGTGCACGATGTCGGACGCAACGTCCGACAGCAGGAGCCCCGGATAATGCTTCACGAGAACGAGCCGGCCGCAACAGGTCGCATCCCCAAGGAAATCCGCATGCGCCGCCAACAGCCGCGCCATCGGATGGTCGAAGCCGCGCATCAAGGTGCCGTAGACGAAAAGACGATCGGTGGTCATGGGGTGTCTATAGCCGTCAATCGTAGGGAACAACAGCGCCACACACTCGGTGTCGTCCCGGCGAAAGCCAGGACGACGATTGGGAGGGGCAGTGGGCCCAATAAACACCGTCATTGCGAGGAGCGTAGCGACGAAGCAATCCAGAGTCTTTCCGCGGAGACAGTCTGGATTGCTTCGCTTGCAATGACGAGGCGCGTTCGCTCACGCCACCTTCACCACCTCATCGCTGACGACCTCGAACTTCCTCAACTCCATCCGGCCGAAGCTCGTCGACAGCGCGACGTCGGCGGCATCGCGGCCCGTGGCCATCAGGATGCGGCCGATGCGCGGGACATTGTGGCGGGCATCGAAGGTGAGCCACTTGCCGGAGAGGTAGACCTGAAACCAGCCGGAAAAATCCATTGGGAACGGTTCGGGCGGAATGCCGATGTCGCCCATATAGCCGGTGCAGTAGCGCGCCGGAATGCCCATGCAGCGGCAGAAGGCGACCGCGAGATGCGCGAAATCGCGACAGACGCCGGAACGGCTTTCATAGACGTCGTGCGCGGACTTCATGTGATGGGCGTGTTCGTATCCGAAGGTGACGTGCCCATGCACGAACCCGGTGATCGCGCAAACGCGCTGCCAGCCAGGCTCAGTCTTGCCAAACAGCGACCAGGCGATGTCGGTGAGCTTGTCGGTCTCGCAGTAGCGGCTCGGCATCAGATAGAGCAGCAGCTCGTTGGGCAGCTGCTCGATCGGCAATTGCTGCGCTGAAGGCATCACCTCATCAGGCAGGCCGGTGTCGCGCACCAGCGCGCTGCCCTTGAGCGTGACGCCGCCCGCGGGCGCGACGAGACGGCCGCAGATATTGCCGAAGCTGTCGTGATAGAAGCGGATCGGCACGTCCGGCTCCGCCACCACCATCTCCCTGCCGACGATGTCGGCCTGACGCGAGGGGTGGATGTTGAGCATGATGACCATCGGCGTCGGCTGTGGCGCGGCGTAAGCGATTTCGAAGCCGACCTTGATGTCCATCTACAAAACCTCCGTCTCCAGCTTTTCGTCGTTCTCTTGGTCGTCCGAGACCACCTTGATGTTCACCTCCATGGCCTCGAACGCCTCGGCGGAACCGAGATAGACGCCATGCAGCGGGATCGCCTGGCGCGGTTCGCGCGCCACCGCGACGCGGATCAGGTCGCGCGTGCCGACGATGCCGTTGGTCGGATCGAACTCGATCCAGCCCGCGCTCGGCAGGTAAACCTGCACCCACGCGTGGGTCGAGCCGCCGCCGACATGGCGCGTCTCGAGATCCTCCGGCACGAAGATGTAGCCGGAGACGAATCGTGCGGCGATGCCGAGCCGGCGCAGCGCCTCGATCATGAACAGCGCATAATCGCGGCAGGTGCCGCCTCCGGTCTGCAGCGTGTCGAGCGGATGCTGCGTGCCCTGCTCGTGACGCTTGCGATATTTGAAGGCTTTGCGGATGCCGTGCGTCATGCCGCTCAGGATCTTGAACGTCGGCGTCGGCGCCTCCTCATCGAGGAAACTGCGCGCCCATTCCGACAGCTCGCCATCGGGATCGGTGTATTGCGGCGTGACGTAGTGCATGAGGTCGGGGAATTCCTCGTCGTCATAGACGAAGGGATAGAAATAGGCCGGATCGTCCGGCGTCAGCGCGAACTCCTCGACCGGATTGTGCTCGACGGTGACGTGCCAGTCGAACGTCAAGACCTCCGCGCGCTCGTCGAAATTCGCAATCGCGACCGAGTTGCCGAACACGTCGTGGATCCAGTGCAGCGACATCGGCTGGGGCGAGATGTGAAGACGGCTTTCGAGCACGCGCAGATCATGGCTGTCGCGCGGACGCAGCATGATGCGATGCTCGCCGAACGCCACCGGGCGGTTGTAGCGATATTCGGTCTTGTGATGAATCGTGAGCAGCGGCATCGTCAGGCAATCATGGTGATTCTGGACCGGCTAATCTATAGCGTTGGCTGCCCAATTTTAAGAGCAGAGTGCATTTTCCGTAGGCAATCAGGATGGTTTTAGAGGCGGCCGGCACGACGAATCGACTTCTCGGCAAAGGCGACATTTCGCCGGTGCATGAGACGAATGCAGCAGGAGGCGCCCCGTTTCTGCTCACTTGCGATCATTACGGGCGGGCGCTGCCGCATGCGCTTGGCGATCTCGGTGTCGCCGAGCGCGAGCTGACCCGGCACATCGCCTGGGACATCGGGATTGCCGGCGTCGCCGAGCGGCTCGCCGGGACGCTGGATGCGCATCTGATCGCGCAGCGCTATTCGCGGCTCGTGATCGACTGCAACCGCCCGCCGGGCGTTGGGAGCTCGATCCCCGTGATCTCGGAGGCGACAGCAATCCCGCGCAATGAGGGGATTTCCGCCGATGAGCGCGACGCCCGGCGCCGCGAGATCTTTGATCCCTATCACAACCGCATCAATGCGGTGATCGACGCGCGCGTTCACGCCCGGCGGCCAACGGTGCTGGTCGCGCTACACAGCTTCACGCCGGTCTATGCCGGCGTTGCGCGGCCCTGGCACATCGGCACGCTCTACCACCGCGACACCGTGCTGCCGCACCTGTTGCTGAAACATCTGCGCAGCGAAAGCGATCTCGTCGTCGGCGACAACGAGCCCTATGCGGTGAGCGACCTCACCGACTACACCATCCCCGTCCACGGCGAAGCCCGCGGCCTCCCGAACACCGGCATCGAGATCCGCCAGGATTTGATCACGGACCAATCCGGCCAGCAGCAATGGGCGGAACGGCTGGCGAGGATTTTTGGCGAGATCGAAACGGAGTTGAAGGCGGAGGGGCTGGCGTAGCCCTCACTTCGCCCGGGTCAACGCCAGCCAGATGCCGCCGCCGATCATGAAGCCGCCGGAGACGCGCGACATCATCCGCGTTCGGCGCGCCGAGAAGAATTTTCGCGCGCGGCCTGCGGCCGTGGCGTAGAGCGCGTCCGTCATCGCCGCGGTGACCATGAAGGTTGCGCCGAGCAGCGCGACCTGCGGGAAGTGGTCGCGGTTCATGTCCATGAACTGCGGAATGAAGGCGCCGAAGAACACCAGCACCTTGGGGTTCGACAGCAGCACCAGAAAGCCTTGCAGGAAGAAACCACCGCGCGGAGGCGCCGGCGGCTCGTCGACATTGACACCCTCGACCGGCGACCAGATCAGCTTGATGCCGAGCCAGATCAGATAGGCGGCGCCGGCAAAGCGCACCCAGTCGAACCAGTAGCCCATGGTCGCCATCAGCGAGGTCAGTCCGATCGCGACGACGCCGATCACGATCGCAAGACCGGCCTGCGCACCCGCGACATTGGTCAGCGCCGCCCGGGTTCCATGCCTCAGACCATTGGCAATGACGAGTGTCACGATCGGGCCAGGCAACAGCGCCAGCGCAATGCAGGCGGCGACGAAGGCGAGATAGGCTTGCAAGGACATCATGGGGGAGACTCGCTGAGGGAGTTGCGGGTTATTAATGCATGGCGGAGGCAGGAACGGAAGTCGGTTGAATGCAGCACATGCGCGCCTCAAACATCGGTGTCATACCCCGCGAAAGCGGGGTATCCAGTACGCCGCAGCCTTTCCGTATCCCACGACCGTCTCTGGAATACTGGAACACCCGCTTGCCGCCTACGCTACAGCTTCGGCGCGCCAAGACCGCACACCTCGGCGAAGCCTTGGCGTAGCCGGGTCGCGGGTGATGACGGCGGTGAGGGCGGCGCGATCGTGCCTCCCTCACCTTCCGTCCAGTGCTGCGACCACCCATCGCTTCATCTCCTGCGTTTGCAGAAACTCGATCGCCGCACGCTGCATTGTGCGCGCCTCACCCGCGCCCTGCACGACCGCAACCATGAGATCGCAGCGACGCGACAGGGCGATGCCGGTGGCCGCGTGGCGCGCGCCGTCGGGCATGTCGAGATCGTAGTGCCGGGCGCGTCCCTCCAGCTCGTCGACGCGCAACGGATCACCCGGAGCCGTCGCGGCGAAACGCGGGCTGATCAGGTCGAGATCGGCGACGCGATCGACCTCGTCGTCATCGGCAACGCCGCGGTCGCAATTGCAGAAGCCGAGCTTTGCGCGAACGTAGAGCTCGGCGCCGTCGCAGGCCCCATCGCAGCGGAACGCACGGCCCGCGGGCCAGCCGTCGCGCGGGAACGGCCAGGCGATCTCGCGCCAATGTGCGGACGTCTCCGCCGGCACTGGCGCGAGTTGATACGCGCCGACGCCCGATGCGCCGAGCGCCATCGCCGCAGCCACCATGGTCATAGCGCGCCGCATCGTCAGTTCTTCGGCAGGCCGGCGACGGCGCGCGCGGGTCCGGTCAGCTCCAGAATGTGCATTCCGGTGTTGGCGCGATCGACGATGTAGATGTAGCCGCGGTCATCGGTCTCGACGTTGTTGGTCTGGATCGCGACCTTGCAGCGCTCGCCGCCTTCGACGGGGATGCAGCGCTTGTCGGTCGCCGCCGTGATCGCCGGGATGAAATAGCCGACCTCCTTGGGGTGATAGGGATCGCGGATATCGAGCGCACGCACGCCGGCATTGAAGAAGGCGATGAAGGCCATCTTCTTGTAATAGACCGGCGCCATGCTCTCGTTCGACGAATGCGAGCCGAAGCGGCCGCCGCGCTGGCAGAACTGCCCGCTCGCCTCCGGCACCGTGTAGCTCGATATCATCATCGGCCGCGCTTCGGTGGTGACGTCGGCGAACCACACCATCTGCCGCGCCTCGCCGCATTCGTTCAGGATCGCCTCGTCGACGATCATCACGATGTCGCGGGTCTTGCCGTCCTTGTCCTCGGCAAACTCGGCGACGGGCATGTCGAGCATCGGAAACGTCGTATGCGCGCCGTTGAAGGCGGACATCGGCATGCGCGCGATTTCCGGATAGCGCAGGTTCTCCGGCGTCGGTTCCTTGCCGCCGCTCAAAAGCTTCTCGCGATCGACGATCTGCAAGATGCCGCCCTTGTTGGTGCCATAGCCGAAATAGACGCGGTTGCCCGTGGGCCCGGTCGAAATCGGCCCGTGCAATTCGGTCGGCACGGCGCCGGTCGCGCCAGGCTCCTGGCCGGGCAGGCCGAAGTCGCGGATCTTCTGCGGATGGGCGGGATCACTGAGATCATAGACCTGCGTCATGCGGCGCGTGCGCCAGTCCGGCGCACCCGAGACGAGATAGGCAATGCCGGTGTCGCATTCCCACCAGCTCTTGTGCGTGTCCTTCAAGCCGCCGATGCGCGTGACGAGTGCGGGATTGGCGGGGTCGGCGACGTTCCAGATCTCATGCGCCTCGCTGCCGAAGGTGCGCAGCATGTAGACGGCGTTGGCATCGCCCTTCGGCAACGACTTGCCGTCGCAGACCCGCACCATCTGCGCGCCGCCGGATTCATACTTGCCCTCCTGCCCCGGCAGGTGGCGCAGATACTTTGGATGCGCCGGGTCCGTGACGTCGACGATCGAAGTACCGTTCGGCTCGGCCTGCCCCGTCAAGGGATTGACGGGATTGGGCACGTCGTCGGTGCCGCCGTGATGGCCGATATAGGCGATCCAGCGATCGCCCTGGTGATGAATGGTCGGCTGATAGGCGCTGCGCGCCTGGAGGTCGTTGGTGCCGACCAGCTTCATGTTGGAAGCTTCGGGCGGCGCGCCGATTACCTGCTGCTTCTGGGCGTAAGCACTGCTGCAAGCAAGAAGGACGAGGTAGGCAGCAAGTTGGACGCGACGAGACATGTTTCCTCCCGGAACCAATCTCCGTTGGTTGAAGCGGGACGCTAACACAGCAAGAGGGCCAAAAACATGATGTCCAAGTCTTGGCAGTCATTCCCCATTGCGCAATGGGGGCGCACAAAGTGCGAACTATGGTGCGCAATTGCGCGCCTGAGAATCTCGAGATTCCGGATAACCCCTGCGCGGTTTCCGGAATGACGGAGCGGCTTGACATGCAACCATTTGGTTGCCTATTATCGCTGCCATGGATGAAGTCTTCAAAGCGCTCGCCGATGCGTCACGACGGTCGCTCCTGGACAGGCTTCACGCCAAAAACGGCCAGACGCTGAACGAACTCTGCGAGGGCCTGGAGATGACGCGCCAGGCCGTGACAAAGCACCTTGTCATTCTGGAAGAGGCCAACCTGGTCACGACCATCAGGCACGGCCGGGAGAAGCTGCACTACCTCAATCCCGTGCCGATCCACCAGATCGGGGAACGATGGATCAGGAAGTTCGAGCGCGGGAAACTTGCCGCGCTCAGCGAGTTGAAACGTCAACTGGAGAAGCGCGATGAGTAAACCGAGCTATGTCTACGTGACCTATATCGAGACCTCCGCCGAAAAGCTGTGGCAGGCCCTGACCGACGGCGCTTTCACCGAGCGCTACTGGTTCGGCCATCGCATCGCCTCCGACTGGGCGCCGGGCGCGCCCTACCGTTTCACCAACAATGGCAATCCGACGGTGGAGGGCGAGGTCATCACCTTCGATCCGACGCGGCGGCTCGCCTACAGCTGGCACAATCGCAAGCCCGAAGCCGCCGGCGAAGGGATCTCGCGCGTCACCTTCGATCTCGAACCGCGCGGCAAGGTGGTCAAGCTGACGGTCACGCATGACGAACTCGGCGAGGACGGCAAGACGCTGCGCGACATCTCCGGCGGCTGGCCGATGGTGCTGTCGAACCTGAAGAGCCTGCTCGAGACCGGCCGCACCATCGAGATCGTGCCGCCAGGCTATTCAAAGAAGGACGCCGCCTGATGCCGCGCCCCGAATTCGTCTCTGGGATTTGAGTGATGAACCTCGATCAGTTCAAGCCGCTCACGGTCTACACCATCTACATTGCATCCACGCCCGAGAAAGTGTGGGAGGCGCTGACCTCGGCGGAGTTCAGCCGAAAGTACTTCTCGGGCTTCGCGGTGGAAATGGAGCCGAAGCTCGGCGGCAGCTTCATCGTGCGGGCGCCGGACGGTTCGGAGCACATCCGTGGCGAAGTGTTCGAACATGATCCGCCAAACAGACTGACCGTGACCTGGAACGTCAATTGGCCGGACCTCGTCGAAAAGCTCGGCACCACACTCGTCACCTACGAGATCGAGCAGGCCGGCGAGGCCGTCCGGCTGACCATGAGCGAACGCCACGACCGACCCTTGAGCGATGACATCCTCTCCGGCGGACGTGCGGGCTGGCCCGCGATCCTCTCCGGCCTGAAGAGCCTGCTGGAGACGGGCAAGGCGCCACAGATCAAGATGGGCCCGCCGGCACAGATGCTCGCGGCGCTCAAGGCGATGGGCATTAGGGTGCCTTAATCTGGCTGTCGTCCCGGCGAAGGCCGGGACCCATAGCCACAGGATCAAGTTTGGCGAAGACTCGTCGTTCGATACTCCGACCGCTCGCAATCGAAGGATTCCGCGGTATGGGTCCCGGCCTTCGCCGGGACGACTCCGAGATTAAGGCACCGGCACCACGATGCGGCGATACAGATGCCACGTCGCGTGGCCAAGCACCGGCAGCGTCACGATCAGCCCCAGGAAGTACGGCAGCGCCGAGACGATCAGCAGCATCACGATGACCGCGGCCCAGCCGATCATCGGCAACGGGCTGGTGACTACGGCGCGCACGCTCGTCACCATCGCTGTGACGAAATCGACCTCGCGGTCGAGCAGCAGCGGAAACGACACCACCGTCAGCGAGAACAGGATCAGCGACAGCGCAGCGCCGACCGCGTTGCCGATCGCGAGGAACAGCAGGCCTTCATTGGTGGTGAGCACCATCGTCATGAATTCCTGCAGGCTCGAGAACGAAGCATGCAGGCCGAGCAGCAGCGCGATCAAGAGACGCACCTGGTACATCCAGACCACGAACACGAACAGGGTGACGAAGGCCATCCAGCCGATCTCGCCGCGCGAGCGTATCGTCGACCAGATCGCGCCAAAGGAGACGGGCTCACCTCGCTCGCGGCGCCGGCTGACTTCGTAAAGGCCGATCGCGACGAACGGTCCGATCAGCGCAAAGCCCGCCGCGAGCGGATAGACCAGATAGATCAGTCTGAAGGCGGTGAGGCAGAGCATGATGGCGATGCCGCCGGCGGCATAGAGCGCGCCGAAGCAAAGTCCGTAAAGCGGCAGCGCCTGGAAATCCCGCAAACCCTCGATCAGCGCTTCGGCGATGTCGTTCGCCACGACCGGACGCACGACAGGATCGACTTTGCCCGAGATCGACATGGCTTCCTCCCACGGGATCTCCTGCATTTCGCGCAGACGGCGTCGCCCACGCGTTGATCTGGGTCAATAGCAGCTCACAAATCGTCGCTGCGCCATGTTGCGAAAGCAACAGTCAGGCCCGCAAAGACCAGGGGTGAGCATCCCCTCGCCCGCAGTTCGCGCGCCGTAAGACCATCCGAGGACGAAGCATCAGGAACGCGACGCGAGCAGGAAGGCCACGACGAGATTTGCCATGAACAGGGCCGCGTCGATCACGAAGATCCTGAGCATCGGCCCCTTCAACACCGGCCAGTAGGCCACCCCGACGCGTCCTCCGCGCATCAGGACCGGAAGATTATAGGCGAACTGGCTGAAGTGGCAGGCGGCGAAGAACAGGAACAAAACGACCTGCGCTTCGATCGGCTGGAAGAAAGGCGGCCGAACGGCCAGAAGATAGAGCGAAAGAATTCCGATCGGCAGATTGATCCCACCCAGGAACGCTACGCTGGCGGCCAAGGTCGGCGCAATCGGGTTGCTGCGCTCTTCCCGCGGCAGCAATATCTTCAACGTATTGCGCTGGGCGATGCTGAACTGGATGAAAGCGCCGCCGAACCAGAGCGCGTTGAGCAGCAAGACGAAATCCGAAAGATGCATGGCTATTTTCCGTAGAAGGCCTCGCTACGCACGACAAGGCCGGCGTCATCGAAGTCCATGAATTCGCTGGCGCGCGTGTCGCCCAGTTGCCACCACACCGTCAGGCGCGCGATCGTGTCATCCCAGCTCCAATTCAGGATCTTCAGGTCGGCGCTTTTGATGCTGCCATAGGCTTTGCGCCAGTAGGCGCGGATGTTCTCGGCGCCGCTGACGATGGGGGAGTCGGTCAGTTTGAGCGCCAGAGGGCTACGCATCTGCGCATCGTCGGCGAAATGCGCAACGACCGCGTCGATATCGACCCTGCACCAGTTCGCGCACCATGCCGCGACAAACCGTTCGGCCGCGGCGCGATTCATTGCCTGTCCACTCATGACACGGGCCCTCCCCTGGCTCGCTGCCGGAAGAGTGGCAAAGCTGACCTTTCATGTCAACTATGTTGACTTGAAAAGCCGTCAGCTACTGTCGGCGATCGTCTCCATGACGGCCATCCATGCGGCCGCACCCGGCGCCCCGACGCGATCAAACGCCTCGCACATGACTTTGCGCTCGTAGTCGGAGGCCTTTTTCTCGATGCGTTGCCCCGCTTCCGTCAGGCGCAACAGTTTGGAGCGATGCTGCTCGGGCGACCGCCTCGACGTCAGGAGCTTGCGGTCCAGCAGCAGGTTGAGCGGCCGGTTCAAGGCCTGCTTGGAAATGCCGAGCGTCTCGATCAGCGTGCCGATCGCGATATCGGGCCGGCGGGCCACCACGTAGAGGATACGATGGTGCGGGCGCGACAGGCCCTGCTTCGCAAGATACTCGTCGGCCTGGAGCGTCATCCCGCGCCAGCCGTAATACATGAGCTCCAGCGCCGCATCCAGATCGTGCAGCTTCTCGAGTGAGGCGCGGTGAAGCCCCGCGGCGTGAGACGTCTTTGGCATCATCTGAATCTGACTGTGTCGAATTGACTTGATCCTACCGCACCGTCGCGAAAAACGTTCGCACCTCGCGCACAAACAGCTCCGGTTGCTCGAAGGCGGCAAAGTGGCCGCCCTTCTCCATCTCGGTCCAATGCGTGATGTTGTGAAAATTGGGCTCCATCCAGCGCCGCACCGGCGTGATGATCTCCTTGGGAAATACCGCAACGCCTGTCGGCACCTTGACGACCGGCGTCGTGCGGCGCGGGCCAAAGCTCTCCCAATAGAGCCGCGCCGAGGAGGTCGCCGTCTCCGTCGCCCAATAGAGCATGACGTTGTCGAGCAGCTCGTCCCTCGTGAAGATGTTTTCGGGATGGCCGTTGCAATCGGTCCAGGCCCAGAACTTTTCCAAAATCCAGGCCGCCTGCCCGCTCGGCGAATCCGTCAGGCCGTAGCCGAGCGTCTGCGGCCGCGTCGACTGCTGCTTGGAATAGCCGGAGTCGAGATCGACATAGTGCTTCAGCCCGGCGAGCGCCCGCTTCTCTTCCGCCGTCGGCTCGCCCTCGCCCTTCGGCGGCGAATTGAAGGCGAGCGTGATGTGGACGCCGGCGCAGTGCGCAGGATCCTGGGCGCCGAGCGAGGTCGTCACCGCCGAACCCCAATCGCCGCCTTGCGCGCCGTAACGCGCGTAACCGAGCCGATCCATCAGCTTGGCCCAGGTGGCAGCGATGCGGTCGACACCCCAACCGGTCGCTTTTGGTTTCGCCGAGAAGCCGAAGCCCGGCAGCGAAGGACAGATCACATGAAAGGCGTCAGTGGCCTTGCCGCCATGCGCGACGGGATCAACGAGCGGCGCAATCACCTTCTGAAATTCCACGATCGAGCCGGGCCAGCCATGGGTGATGATCAGCGGCAGCGCTGCAGGCTCTTTCGAGCGCGCATGGATGAAATGGATATCGAGCCCGTCGATCTCGGTGGTGAACTGATCGAAGCGATTGAGCTTCGCCTCGCGCGCCCGCCAGTCATATTCGTTGGCCCAATAGCCGCAGATCTCCTTGATCCATGTCAGCGGCGCGCCCTGGCTCCAGTCATCGACCAGCTCCGCCTCCGGCCAGCGCGTGCGCGCAAGGCGCGATTTGAGGTCGGTGAGGACGTCGTCGCCGATAGCGATGCGGAACGGCTTGATGGCGCTGGTCATCGGCGGCCTTCTCCTTCGTCATTCCACATTGCGCAATGGGGAATGACAACCTACCCAGTGAGTGCCGCCTTCACCAAACCACTCGCCTTGGCGAAATCCATCTGCCCGGCGTGCTTGGCCTTCAGCGCGGCGATCACCTTGCCCATGTCCTTCATGCCGGCGGCGCCGGTCTCGGCGATCACATCGGAAATCGCCTTCTTCACGTCGTCATCGGACATCTGCTTGGGCAGGTAGGCCGAGATCACGGCGATCTCGTCGCGCTCCTGCGCGGCGAGCTCGGCGCGGCCGCCCTTTTCATAGAGCTCGACCGCCTCCTGGCGCTGCTTGATCATCTTCTGGAGCACGCCAAGCAGCTCGGCATCGCTCAGCGGCGGCTTGCCGTTGCCGCGTGCCTCGATGTCGGCATTCTTGATGGTCGAATTGACCATGCGCAGCGTGCCGAGCTTGCGCTCGTCCTTGGCCTTCATGGCCTCTTTCACCGCAGCGTTGATGTCGTCGCGCATCATGGTCCTGATCCTCTTCAATCCGTGGCGTCTGATCTAAGCCGTTCGCGGGAAAGAGACCATACCGGACGTATTGCCGGATTAGTTCATTGTTTCCGCTTCGGCCGCCGAAATTGCCCAAAATTGCCAGTTTCAGGCCAGGAGCCCGAGGGGGCCTGTCAAATATGCAAAAACGCATGTGAATCCGCGCTTCTCCGCTTTGACGGCGGCGCCGCGCGGGACTATGTAGCGGGCTCATGACACAATCCGAAAACGATCCCGCCTGGCCGGACCATAAACCGACCGCGCTCCTGGTGCTTGCCGATGGCACGGTGCTCGAGGGCTTTGGCCTCGGCGCCGAAGGCCACGCCGTCGGCGAGGTCTGCTTCAACACCGCGATGACCGGCTACGAGGAGATTTTGACCGATCCCTCCTATGCCGGTCAGCTCATCACCTTCACCTTCCCGCATATCGGCAATGTCGGCACCAACGAGGAAGACATCGAGACGGTGAACATGGCCGCGACGCCCGGCGCGCGCGGCGTGATCCTGCGCACCGCCATCACCGATCCCTCGAACTACCGCGCCACCCGCCATCTCGACCAATGGCTGAAGGCACGCGGCATCATCGGCCTCTCCGGCATCGACACGCGCGCGCTGACCGCGCTGATCCGCACCAAGGGCATGCCGAACGCCGTGATCGCCCACGCGAAGGACGGCGAGTTCGATCTGCACGGGCTGAAGGAAGAGGCGCGCGAATGGCCCGGCCTCGAGGGCATGGACCTCGTGCCGATGGTCACCTCGGGCCAGCGCTTCACCTGGGACGAGACGCCCTGGGAATGGAACAAGGGTTTCGGCCACCAGGACAATCCTGCATTCAACGTCGTCGCCATCGACTACGGCATCAAGCGCAACATCCTGCGTCTGCTCGCCGGCGTCGGGTGCAAGGTGACGGTGGTGCCGGCGACGACGTCGGCCGACGACATCCTGGCGATGAAGCCCGACGGCGTGTTCCTGTCGAACGGTCCGGGCGATCCGGCCGCGACCGGCAAATATGCCGTGCCCGTCATCCAGCAGGTCATCAAATCCGGCACGCCGACATTCGGCATCTGCCTCGGCCACCAGATGCTCGGCCTCGCCGTCGGCGCGAAGACCAAGAAGATGCATCAGGGCCATCACGGCGCCAACCATCCCGTGAAGGACGAGACCACCGGCAAGGTCGAGATCACCTCAATGAACCACGGCTTTGCCGTGGACGAGAAGACGCTGCCGAAGGGCGCGACGCAGACCCATGTGTCGCTGTTCGACGGCTCCAATTGCGGCATCCAGCTCGACGGCAAGCCGGTGTTCTCGGTGCAGTACCACCCCGAGGCCTCGCCGGGCCCGCGCGACTCGCACTATCTGTTCCAGCGCTTTGCCGATCTGATGCGCGAGAGGAAGCGGGCGTAGGCTTTCGCGATCCTGCTTAACGAATTCGTCGTGCCCGGGCTTGTCCCGGGCATTTTTCGTCCCGTCATTCCGGGGCGCGCCAACGGGTCCGCGCGAAGCGCGGCCCGATGACAGGCTCCGCGCGAGCCCGGAATCCAATGAGCAGCGAGCGCTCGACGCTGCCGCGTCGCCCCGGAATGACGGGAAGGGCGCGATGAGGAACGTCAACTGACGTCGCTCGTTGAAGCCTGCTATCCTGATGCAGGAGAGCGCCATGTCCGTCGTCCACGACAATGCCGAGCCGCTTGCGATCGTCTTTGGGGATGACGGCCTCGTGCCGAACAATATCCTGCCGTTCCTGGTCTATCAGGGCGCGGTGAAGCTCGATTCCAGGCGTCCCGAAGAAACCATCGAAGACCTGTTCGCGGAGAACGGCTGGGGCGGCATGTGGCGCAACGGCGTCTACGATTATCTGCACTATCATTCGACCGTACATGAGGCGCTCGGCGTCGCGCGCGGCCACGCGCGGGTGTGCTTCGGCGGCGATCACGGCCGGGAACTCGACATCAAGGCGGGTGATGTCGCGATCCTTCCGGCCGGCACCGGACATCAACTCGTATCGGCAAGCCGCGATTTCTGCGTGATCGGCGCCTATCCACCGGGATCGAAGATGGAGGTCACGCGCCCGACGCCGGAGAATCACGCCAAGGCGCTGAAGACGATTCCGGCCGTGAAGCTACCGCCGAGCGATCCGGTGACCGGAAAGAATGGCGCGCTGATGCGACTGTGGCGACGCCACTAGAAATATTTGAATATAATGAGCAACTAAGATTTCTGAGGAGGCCCCCATGCCAACGACGTTCACGCCGCTGGCCTCGCTTGCGGGCGGGGTCCTGATCGGGCTTTCCGCGGTGATGCTGATGGCCGTCAGCGGCCGGATCGCCGGCGTCAGCGGCATCGCCGCGCGCCTGCTGCCGCCCTTCGGCGATAACGCAACTTCGGGCCGCTTCGCCTTCATCGCCGGGCTCGTCGCCGCGCCCGCGCTTGCGCGCATCGTCACCGGCGCGTTTCCACCGCAAGCCATCGAGACCGGCGGCGTGCTGCTGGCCGTCGCCGGCCTGCTGGTCGGCTTCGGCTCGGTGTGGGGCAATGGCTGCACCTCCGGGCACGGCGTCTGCGGCATATCGCGCCTATCGATCCGCTCGATTGTCGCCACCCTCGTCTTCATGACCACGGGCTTCGTGACGACCTTCGTCGTCCGGCATCTGGTGTGAGGCCAGCCATGTCCGTCCTGATTCAATTTGCCATCGGCCTGATATTCGGAGCCGGACTCTTGATCTCCGGCATGTCGAATCCCGCGAAGGTCCTCAATTTCCTCGATCTCGCCGCCATTCGCGCAGGATCCTGGGACCCGAGCCTGATGTTCGTGATGCTTGGTGCCGTCGCCACCGCTTTCATCGGCTTCCGCATGGTGCTGAAGCGGCAACGGCCGCTGCTCGGCGACACGTTCCATCTGCCGGCCAGCAACGATATCGATCCGCGCATCATTATCGGTCCGGCGATTTTCGGCGTCGGCTGGGGTCTTGCCGGCTTCTGTCCGGGCCCGGCCTTTGTGGCGCTCGGCTACGGCACCTTGGCTTCGGTCCTGTTCGTGATCGCGATGATGATCGGCATGGCCGCCGCCCGCGCGCTCGCGGAGCGGCAACCGACGCTAGCGACACCATCCTACGAGTAGCGGAGTTCCCAATGCCCTCCGCGGAGTGCGTCAGGCCGCGTTGCTGCCTTCCTGACGCGAGGCCTCGAACAGGAACCAGGTCCGCCGCTCGGTCTCGTCGATGAAAACTTCGAGCAGGCTTGCGCTGGCGACATCGCCGGCTTCGTCGCAGACCTCGTGGGCTTTGCGCATGGCGGTGGCGACGTGCTTGTTGTCCTGCATCAGTTCGCGCAGCATCTCGCGCGGCGGGACATAGTCCTCGTCATTGTCCTTGATGGTCTTGAGCTTTGCGACCTGGCCGATCGACTTCAGCGTGGCGCCGCCGATCTTGCGGACGCGCTCGGCGAGTTGGTCGGTGGTGGCGAAGATCGCATCCGACTGCTCGTCCAGCAGCAGGTGATAGTCGCGGAAGTGGCGGCCGCTGATGTGCCAGTGGAAATTCTTGGTCTTCATGTACAGCGCAAAGGCATCGGCAAGCAGCACGTTGAGCGCTTCCGAAACCTTGTCGACCGAGCCGGGCGCCAGATCGGTCGGGGTGTCGAGATCGGATGAGATCTTGTGGTTATCGGGCTTTTTGCTCACGGGAGACCTTCCTGTTAGGACGCGGACATTGACGGCGTGCCGTCGCACCCCTAACGCAGGCGCGCAGCGCCGGTTCCTACCCCGGAACCGCTTTGCCGGGACCTCTAAAGACCATGGACGATTGGATCGACTATTACGACTCCACGCACACGATCTATGTCAGCAAGCTGCATCGCGATTTGCACTTCCAGATCATCGCGCGGGACATCATCGGCTACATCTCCTCGCCCGACGCGACGGTGCTGGACTATGCCTGCGGCGAGGCGCTGTCGGCGAGCGAGGTGGCGAATGCCTGCGGCAAGCTGATCCTGGCGGAGCCCGCGCCGGGCGTGCGCGGCCGGCTGATCGCACGCTTTGCGCCGAACACCAAGATCCGCGTCCGCTCGCTCGAAGACGTGCGCAAAATGGCCGAGCAGTCCATCGACCTCGTAGTGATGAACTCGGTCGTCCAATACATGACGCCGGCGGAGCTGGACTCCGCGCTGATCGTGATCCGCCGGATCCTGAAACCCAAGGGCAAGCTCGTGCTCGGCGACATCCTGCGGCCGGAGGTCGGCATGTTCAGGGACGTGATGGCGCTGCTCAGCTTCGGCGCGCGTCATGGCTTCCTGAGGGATGCGCTGGTCGGACTGGTCTCGACCGCGCTGTCCGACTACCGGCACCTGCGCTCGCGCATCGGGCTCCAGCGCTACAGCGAGGACGAGATCACCGCCAAGCTCGCGGTGGCCGGATTTTCGGTGCAGCGCGCGCACACCAATATCGGCCACAACCGCTGGCGCATGACCTTCATCGCGCGCCCGCCCTTTGCGCGCGGTTAGGGTTAACGGGGAGTGGAGGTGGCCTGGTCGACTGCGATCGGTAATGATCCGGTCGGCCCGGTGGCGGAAGCGTCAACGCGAGAGCGGTGCATCGCTCTTTATCCTGGTTCAAATCCAGGCCGGGTCTCCACGCTTCGCCCCGATGGGGCTACGCGTGGCGCAGCCACGCTAGACCAGCGGGGCAAAGCGTGTCCGGCGTAGCTTGAGCAAAGCGAAAGCGTAGACGGACCGGATCTCCCACACGCAATCATCTCATCTTCAACCGACGTCAACCACTTCACATTCAGGCAGGAGCTGAAGCCGATCGGCATCCTTGGCTGCGGATTTGATCACGGCATCGAGCAGGCCCGGGAAGCGCGCCTCGAGATCTTCGCGGCGGAGCCTCGTCATCCGGCTAGTGCCGACAATGCGCGTCTGCGTCAGCCCGCATTCGCGCAGCTTGGCGAAGTGATAGGCTAGATTCGACTTGGCCCCGAGGCCGCTGAAGTCGCCGCAGCGCAGTTCGCTGCTGACACGTTCCTGCTGGGCGAGTTGATAGACGATCGCGAGCCGGATCGGATCGCTCAGGCAATCCAGAACCATCGGCAGCTCGATCTGCTCGCGGGTAGGGTGCAACGGGATGCGGCTCATGATCCGGATTATAGCGAGACGGGCCTAATGTTCAATAGTTCTTGAACCAATTGACATGGGCCCTTACGCCGATCAATAGTTCAATAAACATTGAACATCGGATTTTGGCGATGAGTATCCTCTGGCTGGCCCTTGCGGCCTTCGCTATCGGGACCGAGACCTTTGTCATTGCAGGGCTTTTGCCGGCAATCGCAGCGGACCTCGGGATTTCGGTCTCCGCCGCTGGCCAACTGGTGACGGCCTATGCCCTCACCTATGCCGTCGGATCTCCGATCCTGGCCGTGACACTGAACAACATCGACCGCCGCACCGTGCTGTCGCTGGCTTTGTCGACCTTCATCGCCGGCAATCTGGTCGCGGTCATAGCCTCCGGCTTTCCCCTGCTGCTCGCGTCGCGGATGCTGATGGCACTCGGCGCCGGCCTCTGCATGCCCACGGCACTCGGGGTCTCCGTTGCGGTTGCTTCACCCGAGCGTCGCGGACGCGCCGTGGCGCTGGTGACTTCGGGCCTTACGGTCGCGACCGTGATCGGCGTTCCCCTCGGCAATCTCATCGGCAGCGTCCTGAACTGGCGTGCGACCTTTGCCATGGTCGCCCTGCTCGGCGCCGTCGCACTTGCCGGCCTCCGGCTCGGCCTGCCGCGCGGCCTGCCGAAGAACACGGCCTCGCTTGGTGAGCGGCTGGCTGTGGCGCGGCATCGTAACGTCCTCGTCGCGCTGCTCATCACGATCTTGTGGGCGCTCGGCGGCTTTACGGTTTTCACCTATTTCGCCGTGCCCCTGCACGGCCTCGGCTTCAATGCCAACGACGTCAGCCTGGCGCTCCTGACCTTCGGCGTCGCGGCGGCCATCGGGAACATGACGGGCGGCCTGCTCGCCGACCGGCTCGGCACCATCGCCACCGCGGCGCTGGGCCTGGCCGGCATGGCCTCGGCGCTGATTCTCCATTCCCTGGTGTTGAAGATCATGCCGGACCATGCCCGCTATGCCGTGCTCGGCGCGATCTTCCTCTGGGGTATCTCGGGTTGGGCGTTCTATCCGGCCCAGGTCGCGAGCATCATCCGGATCGAGCCGCAGGCCTCGATGATCGCGCTCTCGCTCAATGCCTCGGCCATGTATCTCGGCTTCGCCTTGGGTGGCGCCCTGGGCGGGGCGGTGCTGACGGCGCTGAGCCCGACCGACCTCGGTTGGGTCGGTGGCGCCGGCGTATCGGCGGCACTTCTGGTGCACCTCGTCCGCGGCTGGCAGGGGCGGCCAAAACCCGTGAAAATTGCCGGTTGACGGGCATTTTTCGGGGTTTCGCCGCCCCGAAAACTGGTCTAAGACCCACCCGCGCGCGAGGGAAACCCGCGCACGCGCGTGATCCGCCAAAGTGTAGGCGGTTTGGCGCGAAGATCACGCGCCCGCTTAAAGTGGGAGCGCGATCGGACGCAAAACCGGGCGCCACTTTTGCTGATCGCGCTCCTGCTTAAGGGGACGCGCGGCAAGCGCGCCCTTTTTTTGTGCCCAAAATCCAGCCCGCGAGCGGTGATGCCTAAACGAACCGACATCTCGACCATCCTGATCATCGGCGCCGGTCCCATCGTGATCGGCCAGGCCTGCGAGTTCGACTATTCCGGCACGCAGGCCTGCAAGACGCTGAAGGAAGAGGGCTATCGCATCGTCCTCGTCAATTCCAACCCGGCCACCATCATGACCGACCCGGAATTGGCCGATGCGACCTATATCGAGCCGATCACGCCGGAGATCGTCGCCAAGATCATCGAGAAGGAACGGCACGTCATCCCCGGCGGCTTCGCACTGCTGCCGACCATGGGCGGCCAGACTGCGCTGAACTGCGCGCTGTCGCTGCGCCGCCAGGGCACGCTGGAAAAATTCGACGTCGAGATGATCGGCGCGACTGCCGATGCGATCGACAAGGCCGAGGACCGCCAGCTGTTCCGCAACGCGATGGAGAAGATCGGGCTGCAGACGCCGAAGTCGCGGCTCGCCAACGCATCCCAGTTGAAGAAGTCCTTCCGTGACAAATACCTCGCCGAACGCGAGAAGCTGTCCGGCGCGGCGCAGGAAGATCTCGACCGGCAATGGGCGCTCGGCGAGAACGAGCGTCGCAAGCGCTACCAGGAATATGCGCTGGGCCAGGCGATGATGGCGCTGTCCGAGATCGGACTGCCCGCGATCATCCGGCCCTCGTTCACGCTTGGAGGCACCGGCGGCGGCATTGCCTACAACAAGGAAGAGTTCCTCGACATCATCGAGCGCGGCCTCGATGCCTCGCCCACCAACGAAGTCCTGATCGAGGAATCCGTTCTCGGCTGGAAAGAGTTCGAGATGGAGGTGGTGCGCGACAAGAAGGACAATTGCATCATCGTCTGCTCGATCGAGAATTTCGATCCGATGGGCGTGCATACCGGCGACTCCATCACCGTGGCGCCGGCGCTGACGCTGACCGACAAGGAATACCAGATCATGCGCGACGCCTCGCTGGCGGTGCTGCGCGAGATCGGAGTCGAGACCGGCGGCTCGAACGTGCAGTTCGGCATCAACCCGGCTGACGGCCGCATGGTCGTGATCGAGATGAATCCACGTGTTTCTCGTTCGTCGGCATTAGCGTCGAAAGCGACGGGCTTCCCGATCGCCAAGGTCGCCGCCAAGCTTGCGATCGGCTACACGCTGGACGAGATCGCCAACGACATCACCGGCGGCGCGACGCCGGCCTCGTTCGAGCCGACCATCGACTACGTGGTGACCAAGATCCCGCGTTTCGCCTTCGAGAAATTCCCCGGCGCCTCCCACACGCTGACGACCTCGATGAAGTCGGTCGGCGAGGTCATGGCAATCGGCCGCACCTTCCAGGAAAGCCTGCAAAAGGCGTTGCGCGGGCTCGAGACCGGGCTGACCGGCCTCGACGAGATCGAGATCGAGGGGCTTGGCCAGGGCGACGACAAGAATGCGATCCGCGCCGCGCTCGGCACCCCGACGCCGAACCGTCTGCTCCAGGTCGCGCAGGCGATGCGGCTCGGCTGGTCCAACGAGGAGATCTTCAACTCCTGCAAGATCGACCCCTGGTTCCTCGCCGAGATGCGCTGCATCGTCGACATGGAGGACAAGGTCCGCAAGAGCGGACTGCCGCAAAACGCCTTCGGCATGCGCACGCTGAAGGCCATGGGCTTTTCGGACGCGCGGCTCGCGGTGCTTTCGGAGAGCACGGAAGCCGATGTGACGGCGAAGCGCCACGCGCTCGGCGTCCGCCCGGTGTTCAAGCGCATCGACACCTGCGCCGCCGAGTTCGCCTCGCCCACCGCCTATATGTATTCGACCTATGAGGCACCGTTCGCGGGCGCAGTTGCGGACGAAAGCGAGCCGTCGGATCGCAAGAAGGTCATCATCCTCGGCGGCGGTCCGAACCGCATCGGCCAGGGCATCGAGTTCGACTATTGCTGCTGTCACGCCTGCTTCGCGCTGCATGACGCCGGCTACGAATCCATCATGGTCAACTGCAACCCGGAGACGGTGTCGACCGACTACGACACCGCCGACCGGCTCTATTTCGAGCCGCTGACGGCCGAGGACGTGCTGGAGATCATCGCGACCGAACGCAGCAAGGGCACGCTGCATGGCGTGATCGTGCAGTTCGGTGGCCAGACCCCGCTGAAGCTCGCGCGTGCGCTGGAGGCCGCCGAAGTGCCGATCCTCGGCACCTCGCCCGACGCGATCGATCTCGCCGAAGACCGCGACCGCTTCAAGCGCGTGCTCGACAAGCTTCGTCTCAAGCAGCCGAAGAACGGCATTGCCTATTCGGTCGAGCAGGCGCGGCTCGTCTCCGCCGATCTCGGGCTGCCGCTGGTGGTGCGTCCGTCCTACGTGCTCGGCGGCCGCGCGATGCAGATCATCCGCGAGGAGAACCAGCTCAACGATTATCTGCTCGGCACGCTGCCGGAGCTCGTGCCCGCCGACGTCAAGGCGCGCTACCCCAACGACAAGACCGGGCAGATCAACACCGTGCTCGGCAAGAACCCGCTGCTGTTCGACCGCTATCTCTCTGACGCCACCGAAGTCGACGTCGACTGCCTCTGCGACGGCAAGGACGTCTTCATCGTCGGCATCATGGAGCACATCGAGGAAGCCGGCATCCACTCCGGCGACTCCGCCTGCTCGCTGCCGCCCTACTCGCTCGATGCCAAGACGATCGAGGAGTTGGAGCGGCAGACCCGCGAGCTCGCGCTCGGCCTCGACGTCGTCGGCCTGATGAATGTGCAGTACGCCATCAAGGACGGCGAGATCTACGTGCTCGAGGTCAATCCGCGCGCCTCGCGCACGGTGCCATTCGTCGCTAAGGTGATCGGCACGCCGGTCGCAAAGATTGCCGCCCGCATCATGGCCGGCGAGAAGCTCGCCGACTTCAAGCTGAAGAAGGCCCAGCTCAAGCATGTCGGCGTGAAGGAATCGGTATTCCCGTTCGCCCGCTTCCCCGGCGTCGACACGGTGCTCGGTCCGGAGATGCGCTCGACCGGCGAGGTCATGGGCATCGACCGCTCCTTCGAGGTCGCGTTCGCCAAGAGCCAACTCGGCGGCGGCACGCGGGTGCCGCGCAAGGGCACGGTGTTCGTCTCGGTGCGCGACAGCGACAAGAACCGCATCGCGGAGGCGGTGCGGCTGTTGCAATCCGTCGGCTTCAAGGTGCTGGCG
Organism: Bradyrhizobium iriomotense; assembly: GCF_030160715.1. Lineage (GTDB taxonomy): Bacteria > Pseudomonadota > Alphaproteobacteria > Rhizobiales > Xanthobacteraceae > Bradyrhizobium > Bradyrhizobium iriomotense. The sequence goes on along the minus strand of NZ_BSOW01000016.1, from coordinate 86,365 downwards.
ACGTCGGGTACCCAGCGCTTCCTGACCGACCAGGGCATTCCGACCGAGAAGGTGAACAAGGTGCTGGAGGGCCGGCCGCACATCGTCGACGCCATCACCAATGGCGACATCCAGCTGGTCTTCAACACCACTGAAGGCCCGCAGGCGCTCGCCGACAGCCGTTCACTGCGGCGCGCGGCCCTCTTGCATAAAGTGCCGTATTACACCACTCTTTCCGGGGCCGTGGCGGCCGCGCAGGGCATCCGCGCTTATCTGGGCGGGGACCTTGAGGTTCGTACCCTGCAGAGCTACTTTTCGGAAACCTGATCGTTAGCGGCGGGCGAAGCCTCCGCTAAGTGATTGGCAATGAAGCCACAATGGCCGGAGGAACTGTCCGGCCATGTGGTTGTTCTGTTCCGGCGCCAGCCCCACATAACGTTCCGGTGGCTGCGTGTTCAGCCCCGGGATTACCGACGAATCAAGGTTGCATCGCCCTTTGTTTCCGAGGGCGCGCGACCCGAGAACGAGAGAAGAGATGGAAAAGGTTCCGATGACTTCGGCCGGATTTGCCGCGCTCGGGGAAGAATTGAAGCATCGCCAGTCCGTGGACCGTCCGCGGATCATCGAGCATATCGCCGAGGCGCGCTCGCACGGAGACCTGTCGGAGAACGCGGAATATCACGCCGCGAAGGAAGAGCAGTCCCACAATGAGGGCCGGATCGCCGAGCTTGAGGACAAGCTCGCGCGCGCCGATATCATCGACATCTCGAAACTGTCCGGCGATACCATCAAGTTCGGCGCCACCGTGACGCTGGTCGACGAGGACACCGAGAAGAAGACGGTGTGGCAGATCGTCGGCGAGGTCGAGGCCGACGCCAAGAAAGGCCGCATCTCCATCACCTCGCCGCTGGCCCGCGCGCTGATCGGCAAGAAGAAGGGCGCCTCCGTCGAGGTCAACACGCCCGGCGGCGCCAAGGCCTACGAGATCACCAAGGTCGAGTGGCGGTAATCCGTGCCGCAATAGCGAATGACGCAATAGCGAATGAAAAAGCCGCGCGGCAAGCGCGGCTTTTTTGTTTCCTTATCATTGCGCGATTGTGAACGGCTGCGATTGTGAACGACGACGTCCTCCGCCATGGTCTCCGGGCTGCATCAAGGGAGGACACGATGGACGTCGATCGTATCGCCGCGCAGAGCCAGCCCTATCTGCTCAGCCTGTTCCGCTTCATCACCGGACTTCTGCTGTTCCAGTTCGGCGTGGCAAAACTGTTCAAGTTTCCGCCCGTCGAGATGTTCGCCGACGTCACGCCGCTGTCGCTCTGGGGCATCGCCGGCATGATCGAGCTGGTGTTCGGCGGCCTGTTGATGCTGGGCCTGTTCACGCGCCTCGTCGCGTTCGTCCTGTCGGGCGAGATGGCTTTCGCCTATTTCATCGAGCATCTGCCGCACAGCTTCTTCCCGCTCGTCAATGAGGGGACGCTGGCGATCCTGTTCTGCTTTGCCTGCCTTTATCTTGCGGCCGCCGGCGGCGGCCCGGTCAGCGTGGACGCGATGCGGCGGGCTTGAGTAACACCACCGTCATTGCGCGCAATGACGGAGAAGACGGCAAGACCGGTAAGCGGGGAGAGGGAGAACTACCGCCGTCCCTTCACCTCGAGCGGCACGGCAGCCTCGAATTTCGAATTGTGCAGCACCAACGACGTCCGGACGTTGCGCACATGCGGGGCTGCGGTCAGGTGGGTGACGAAATCCTGGAACGTCGCCATGTCGGGTGCAACGCATTTCAGGATGAAGTCGACCTCGCCCGACAGCATCCAGCATTCGCGCACCAGGGGCTCGGCACGCACGAAGTCCTCGAAGGCGCGTAAGTCCGCCTCCGCCTGGCTCGACAAATGAACGGCGGCGAACACGGTGACGTCGAAGCCGAGCTTTCGCGAATCGAGCAGCCCGCGATAGCCGTGGATGTAGCCTTCCTCCTCCAGCGCCCGGACGCGGCGCAGGCAGGGCGGCGGTGAAATGCCGACGCGCTTGGCCAGCTCGACATTGGTGATTCGCCCGTCGGCCTGGATTTCGGCGAGAATTTTGAGATCGATCTCGTCTAGGTTCCGCGACACGTGATTGGAACTCCTGGCCTTATCGGCGGTATTGGGTGGCTTGGTCGCAATCCTCATAACCAGTCCCGCCAAGATGCGCAATTTTATTGCGCGTGCAGCGCAACGGTCTTTTGTTCCCGGGGGGAAAAATCCGCCGACATGGGCTGCAATTCTTGCATAGCTCGCAAGAAGGCTTAGATTAGCACTGACATTTCAGCGCCTCCGCGGCGCCTTCCCAGGCACTATCCGCGCCCGCGCTGCAACTCCCCCAAGAGAGAGGCACCGGTCCACATGCGCGCGCCCATCCATGCCAAGGTCGTCATCATCGGCTCCGGCCCCGCCGGCTACACCGCGGCGATCTATGCCGCGCGTGCGATGCTCGAGCCGATCCTGATCCAGGGCATCCAGCCGGGCGGCCAGCTCACCATCACCACCGACGTCGAGAACTATCCGGGCTTTGCCGACGTGATCCAGGGCCCCTGGCTGATGGAGCAGATGGAGAAGCAGGCGGTGCACATGGGCACCCAGATCAAGACCGATCTGGTCACCAAGCTCGAAACCGCGCAGCGGCCGTTCCGCCTCACCTGCGACAGCGGCGACGTCTACCTCGCCGACACCGTGATCCTCGCGACCGGTGCGCAGGCGCGCTGGCTCGGCATCCCCTCGGAAGAAACCTTCAAGGGCTTTGGCGTCTCGGCCTGTGCGACCTGTGACGGCTTCTTCTACCGCGGCAAGGAGGTCATCGTGGTCGGCGGCGGCAACACCGCGGTCGAGGAAGCGCTGTTCCTGACCAATTTCGCGAGCCAGGTCACGATCGTGCACCGCCGCGATCATTTCCGCGCCGAGCGCATCCTCCAGGACCGCCTGTTCAAGAACCCCAAGATCAAGGTGATCTGGGACAGCGCCATCGACGAAGTCTGCGGCGAGGCGAACCCCGGCAAGGTCACGCATGTTCGCCTGAAGAACGTCAAGACCGGCGCCCTCACCAACGTGAAGGCCGACGGCGTCTTCATCGCCATCGGGCACGCGCCGGCGACCGAGCTCGTGAAGGGCCAGGTGAAACTCAAACCGTCGGGCTATGTCGAGGTCGCCCCGAACTCGACCGCGACCTCGGTGCCCGGCCTGTTCGCGGCCGGCGACGTCGCCGACGAAACCTATCGCCAGGCCGTCACGGCCGCAGGCCTCGGCTGCATGGCAGCACTCGAAGCCGAACGTTTCTTGGCCCTGCGCGCCAGCGAGCGCGCGGCAGCGGAATAACGATCATGCCTCGAACACGCGACGGATTTACCGATATGGACTGGGACAAGCTGAAGGTGTTTCACGCGGCGGCGGAAGCGGGCAGCTTCACGCATGCGGGCGAGCAGCTCGGCCTGTCGCAGTCGGCCGTGTCACGCCAGGTCTCGGCGCTGGAGCAGGAGCTCTCGGTCTCGCTCTTTCACCGGCATGCCCGCGGCCTGATCCTCACCGAGCAGGGCGACCTCTTGTTCCGCACCGCGCATGACGTGTTCATGCAGCTCCAGGCGGCGCGCGCCAAATTGACCGACAGCCGCGAGCGGCCGAGCGGCGACCTCAAGATCACGACGCCGCCGGCGCTCGGCATCAACTGGCTGGTGCCGCGGCTCAACGAGTTCACCTCGCTGTATCCAGAGATCCGCATCTCCCTGATCGTCACCGACGAGGAGCTCGACCTGTCGATGCGCGAGGCCGACGTCGCGATCCGCACGCGCAAGCCGACCCAGCCGGATCTCATCCAGCGCAAGCTGTTCTCGATCGGCTTCCACGCCTATTGCTCGCCGGAATACATCAAGAGGTTCGGCACGCCGCGCACGCTCGACGAGCTCGACGCGCACCGCATCATCATGCTGAGCGACGCGCAGGTGCCTACGCATCTGCAAAACCGCAGCTGGTTGATCGAGGCCGGGCGCAACGGCTCCGGCGCGCGCGAGGCCTACTTCAAGGTCAACAACATCCTTGGCCTCGTACGCGCCTGTCAGCAGGGCCTCGGGATCGCGGCGCTGCCGGATTACCTCGTCGAAGAGAACAGTCGCCTCGTGCAGCTGTTCGGCGAATCGGACTCGATCCAGCTCGATACGTATTTCGTCTATCCCGAGGAGTTGAAGACGGTCGCGCGCGTGCAGGTGTTCCGCGACTTCGTGGTGAGCAAGGCGCAGCGTTGGCCGTCCTGATTTCCGCATGACTGACATGCGACCTCAGCTGTTGCTGCATGCACCTCGCCAAGCTCATAATGTTTGCACGCTGAGCCTTCGCGTTGCGCATTTGTCCCCCTCCTCCAGTGGCGCGGGAGTTCAGTAATCCCTCTTGGAAGGTGATTGTGTCGGCCTCACGTGGCCAATACCTAAGCCGGGCTCTTTCGGGCCCGGCTTTTTTTCTTGCCAATTTGGCCTTCGCTTTCCGCGTGTATTGACAGTTCCACATATCCCCCGCATCATTTGCACACCATGATCACGAATTCGTGCGCAATCTTCTCGAAGGCGATCGCCTCGAAAAAAGGCCCCCATCCGGGGCCCTCGGAGCTTTGTGCGCGCTAACGACTTCGTTATCGTTGCAATCCTCGAAAAACCCCGCCGTCTGGACGGGGTTTTTTCATGTGCCCTCCGTCTCAGGCGTCAACCGACAAGGAGATGGAACATGACAGACCTGAGACAACAATTGCAGGGCCTCTGGCTGCCTCTGGTGACGCCGTTTCGCGACGGCCGTCTCGACGAGCGCTCGCTGCGACAGCTCACGCGGCACTACGCGACCGAGGAGGCACGCAGCGTGGACGGCTTCATTCTGGGCGCAACCTCCGGCGAAGGCATGACGCTGAAGCCGGCAGAGCTCGAGCGCCTCGTCGCAATCGTGCGCGAGGAGCTCGCCGCGCACCGTCGCAGCATTCCGATCGTTCTCGGCCTCTCCGGTGCGGACACCGCGCGACTGAAGGAGAGCCTGGACGAGACCGCGGACTGGCCGATCGACGGCTATCTGATCGCGAGCCCCTACTATTTGCGGCCATCGCAGCGCGGCCTCTTGGCGCATTTCGAGGCGCTCGCCGATCACGCCGCCTGGCCGATCGTGCTCTACAACATTCCCTATCGCACTGGCGTCAATCTCACCAACCAGACGCTGCTCCGGCTCGCCGAGCATCCCAACATCGTCGGGCTGAAGGATTGCAGCGCGAGCCGCGAGCAATCGGTCGCGCTGCTCCGCGACAAGCCTGATCACTTTCGTGTGCTGACCGGCGAGGACGCGCACACCCATGAGGCGCTGAGCGATGGCGCCGATGGCGCGATCCTGCTCTCCGCCCACATCGAGACCGCAACCTTTGCCGCGATTCAAACCGAGCTGAAGCGCGGCAACGCCGACGCCGCGTCGGCGCGCTGGCAGGACGTCGCGGAGTTGACGCGGCTGCTGTTCGCCGAGCCGAGCCCGGCGCCGGCGAAGTACTGGCTGTGGCGATGCGGCCTCATCGACAGTCCCGAGGTGCGCCTGCCGATGGTCGAGATCGGAAGCGAGCTCGCCACTAGCCTCGATCGCGAGATCGCGCGACGGATGAAGGTCGCTGCGTAGCTCTTCGCCTCTCCCCGCGAAGAGCGGGGAGAGGGAGCGAGAGAGCGTGTTCGTGGTTAACCGCGCCTCAATCGCCTTCGCAGGCGCCGCATGGCGCATCCACGGCTCGTTTACGCATCGCGCCCTATCGTTTCCCGCAAGGACCAATCCATTGGGGGAAACCATGGGACATCGTACCCGGCCGACGGCCGCGAAAGACTTCGCGCCCGCCGATCTCATGCAAGGACTCTTGGTGATCTCGTCGTTCGGCTTCTGGGCCGTGATGCTCGGGCTGATGCCGGTGCTGCTGTTTCGCGTCTGGCTCGCGGGCTGACGCGAAGATGGTTAATCCGCGGTAGCGTCCGTGTTCGAATTGTGCGGGAACCCGCGAGGCGGATGTTAAAACGTTTCTAGTATCACTTGACGCCATAAGCGAAGAACTCGCGGGGGCGTTTTGTGAATACTCAGAATGAAATGGCGCCTGATTATCAGGCCGCCGAGCAGCAGGGCTTTACCACCGAGGACATCCTCTGGGCCGCCGGCATCTGGTCGGTGATCCTCACGATGTCACCGGTGATCGTGTTCTACATGCTGATGGTGGCGTAGCGCTGCTTCATTCCAGAAACGCAAAACGCGCGGGAACAGCCGCGCGCTTTTCGTACCAGGAAATGAACAATAAAAATTACGCAGCCTGCTTGTGCATTGCGCCGGATGCCGACGCCGTGCCACGGATCGCCTTGACCGAACGCTCGATCGCAGCCCACAGCCTCGCGATCTCCTGCGCGGCGCGGCTCTCCGCCTGATATTCCCGCGCGCCCTCGCCGTGGCTCAGCGCCATCAACAGATCCGAGCGGTTGGTGATCTGGCCGCCCCAGACCGGTGCGCGGAATTTGGCGAGCGCCTCGCGGGCGATGGTGACGATCGGGCTTTCGGCTTCGTCGCGGCGCGCGGGTGCGCCGTTGAGCACGACCGCGTAGGGCTTGCGCGCCGCGCGGCACATCTGGATGGTTTCCTGCACCGCGTTGACGTCGAACACGCCAGGCCGCGCCGGAATGACCACCATGGTTGCGTTCTTGATCGCGTCGTCGACCACGGCCGACAGGTTCGGCGGCGTGTCGATCAACACCCATTCATAGCCGTCGCGCTTGGCAGCGGCGACGATGCCGCTCACCGAGTTGACGGCCGCCTTGATCTGCGGCTCGTTGGTGCCACGCAGCTTGTGCCACAGCGTGAGCGAGCCCTGCGGATCCGCATCGACGAGCAGAACAGGCTTGGTCGCCTTGATCTGCGCGGCGAGATGAGCAGCAAGGGTACTCTTGCCCGAGCCGCCTTTACGCGATGCAAAAACAATAACGTTCATACCCTTGGCCTCCAGATTGACCCCAAGTACCGAAAATGAATCAGCGCGCTGATTCGTGAAAGAAAAATTTACCGGGAGTTGCGCCGCCGCCACGAAATAACAGTTCGTGTTGGCTTTTGAGTCACAGTGCATGCCGCGTCACGGACACGAACCGCATGAATAGCCGTTCGCGACGGTCAATCGTGCGTTTTCTGAGCAATCGTTCGGGAAAATGTGAAACGCAACCTGCCCGAGCAAATCGATTCCGGGCTCTTTTCCGGGCAGCAGGGCTGAAAATCTTGCAGCGTATCGCGGTGAGGGGTGAACAAAAGGAGTCCTGAGGAACATCGTCGTCCCCGGGGCGCGCTAAGCGCGAGCCGGGACCCATACCCCCAGGACTGTGTTTGGCGAAGAACTAGGCCGGGAATGACACCGAACAGCTAAGTATCGTCAGCCTTCGGCTTCTTCTTGGCCGACTTGCTGCTCGCCGTGGTCTTCTTCGCAGGCGGCTTGCTCGAGGTCTTCTTCTTCGCCACCGACTTGATGTTGACGGGCTGGCCGGCTGCCGCCTCGCCGGGTTCCGGCCCCTGGCGGAAGAACGCTGCGCACTGCGGCGAGAGCTGCGACTTCTTCTGGATCATGCAGGCGGTGATGGCATCGACGTTCGGAACGAACTCGCCGCACAGCCGCATCGCGTCGGGCGTGCAGGCCTGCTGCTGCTCCGGCGTGTAGGCGTGGCTGGTGGCGGGCTGGACGATAACGGCCAGAGCGATCGCGGACGCTGCGCCAGCCAAGAACTTCCGAAAGCGAAACGGCGGCATCGATCCCCCCAATCTTTCCGAGTCGGCGGGAATAGTGGGTGAAGGCTCAAGCGTTGGCAACCGAGCCGCGAGGCGAAAACCGCTGGCTGTGCGCTCCGGGCAACAGAAGGGTCAGCCCCGCACCAGGGCGCAGCGCCGGGTGGGGGCTCTCGCATTGGGAGTGTCCCATCGTGGAGACACCCTCTCCCCACCCCTCCCCCGCAGGCGGGGGAGGGAGCGCACCTTTCTTCGGGGTCAGCACGCAGACCTGATCTCCCGGGGCCGGCTCGAGGCTGTCGCGACGGCCAAACAAAAATTTCGAAAACAACCCCATGCAAAGGAGTCGACAAGACCGGCGCGGAGATTTTACGGATTTTACGAAATTAATTTGACACGTCGGGCAAATCAGGGGCATAACGCTATCGTCGAAAAGCGCGTGGGGTGGTCGGTGGATATCCCCGCGAGGTGAGGGCCGCATGGCCACGATGCCCGCGATCGCCTTCCTGCTGGCCAAGCTGTTGAACCTGCCGCGGCCGGCGTGGTCGTGCTGTTCGCGGCGATGCCGACCGGCGCGAACGCGTATATTTTTGCGGTTCAGTATCAGCGGCTGGTGAACCCGGTGTCGGGAGCGGTGGCACTGGGCACGCTGCTGGCCGCGGCGACGTTGCCGGTGGTGGTGCTGCTGGTGGCGGGGTTGAAGTAGCTCTCCCGCCCAATGAGTCACCTCATCGTGAAACTTGTGACTCGACACATGTTGTTCAGACTTCAGTAACCCAACGCCGCCACTCTTCTCATCAAGTATCGTTGCGTTGGAGTACCCCGACAGTGCTGGATTTTGACGAGCTGCGCGAGCTCGCAGCGGACGTTCGTGTTTTCGTTGATGTCGCCGAAGACAAGGCTGAGGCGCTCAGAGCCGTCATCGCGGCCTATGACGTGGTGCTGGCGATCTTCCCGTCCGGCGAGGATATGGGCCTGCACGTCATCAAGGGCAAAGAGATCCTGGATAAAATCGCCAAATCACGCACGCATGCGATCTACAGTCACACGGCCATCGCGGTTCCGGACCTGGAGCACGCAGAAGTGCTCAAGCACCTGACCGTTCCCGTCGAACAACGGATTGCGGCTTGATTGCAGGCAACGAGCTTGTCGGCCCGGCTATGGCCTTCACGACGTTCCCTCTTCAGTGCCCCAGCAAGGCGGCCGTCAAGCCGATCGCGATGAAGCCAAGGCCGATGATCGCCGTCGCGACCTCGGCGGCGTTCTCCACACCGAACAATTTGACGATGGCGGTCCCTACGGCACTCAGGACCATTTCGAAGATCGCGCTGAGCAAGGTGTCAAGCATAGCGGTTGGTCGCACCTGGCTTCGCCGGGGTTCAACGGCCGCAACCGTCTCACTTGGTTGAGGCCGGGCCCACTCATCCTGCGCTGCCTTGCCTCATGTCATGCACCGCTTCGCCGATGGTGCTTCCCGCGACAATCGCGGCGACGACAGGCCAACCAGCAGCCGCGATGAGGATAGCGCCGTAGCGCATGTCCTCGGACGAGCGCTGCACGCCGAGCATCGGGCAGGTCAACGCCAGATCAGCCAAAGCAGCGGCGCGAGGATGCAGAGGCTCAAGCCCACGCCGACCGATAACCGGCCGAACCTGTGCAGCAGCGAAAGCTGCGCGGGATCGATATTGGGCTGCAAATCCAGCCAGCGCCGAAAGCGCTCCAGCAGCCAGCCGATCAGATGAAAGAGGGCTTCGGCCAGCCGGACGACGAGTTCAAGGAGGAGTTCGAAGATGGGGCCGGCCAGATCATCGAGGATGAGGTCGAACAGGATCTCCATGCACATTCACCGAGCTGTCGGCCCATCCACCGGTCGTCGCTCGAACTTGACGTGGGGATTTCGGACGCAGGTCAACAGCAGCGGGCGCTTCACCTTTCGGGGAACACTCCGTGATGTCTGCTTGGATCATTGCCGCCGCTGCTACAGTTGGGTGGCACCGCCGCTGCCCAGTCTTCTCCTCGACAATCCCAGGTTATTTGCGCCTGAACACCTTTCTTTTGTAGCAGGCTTTTCTATTTGAAGTCGCGACAACCCGACTACGCGATTTTGAGAAGCAAGCTAAAGTCGAAACCAAGGCAGAGTGAGATAGACGCAAGCGATCATCGAGAGGACGGGAATGACCCAAATCCATCCCGGCCAAACGTATCGCGCCAGGCGTTCGGCGAACGATGCAGCAACGAGGGCGACGATCAGTGCCCCAAGCGCGGCCGTCGCGGCCCACCCGTACCAGTACATCGCTGGAGCGAGAAATCCCATCGCAGGGTCAGCAATGTCTCGCGAATGATGCGTGCCCGCGAGCACGATGCCGAGCGACGGGAAAACGGTGAAAAGAGCAAGGTCCTTTGCGAGTGCGACCACGTAGAGGACCGCGAACGTGGTCCCGAATGCGAATGCAAAGCGGCGGAACGGAGCCGATGATGTCATGAGCCGAAACCCATGATGTTGTTGGCGACGTGACCGCACAGAAAGCCCCACCAAATGATGAAGGCAAGTATCGAGGTGAGCGCCGTGCGCGTCTGAGGAGGTTCGTTGGCAAGCGGCGGTCGCCAGCAAACCCAGTAGGCGGGCAGCAACGCCAACCCGATTGCTACGAAATGCTCCTTGAGGTCGAAGAAGCCAAGGACATGCCAGTGACTCGCACGCTCCAATTCGGGCCTGACATCCACACGGAAAGTAAGGTAAATGATCCCGCCCAGCAGCGTGGAAACGGCATACAGGACCACCACGGCGTTGGCGAACGAGGCCGGCCGTATGGAACGAAAGCGGCCAAAGAACGAGCCGGGTCGCGCGTCCGCCGGTCCCCATGCCGCTAAAGTCTGGTGCGTTATCGCGCCAAGCAGCGCGACCGCGACCAAGCCGTGAATGATTAGAATACCTGTCGCCAGAACCTCACTCCTGTAAACAGCGGCATCCTGCTCACCTGAAGAGTTCCTCAGTCCCGAATGGCTCTGCCGACCACGGCCGGAAGCGATTGAGGGTGAATTTCGTCTTCTGGCCGGGTTCAACGTCCACCAGCACGTAGTTGTACTCCTCTTGCGGAGGCTGGCCCTTCCAGTAGAGGTCCTGCGGATAGTCAGCGGGCACCTTGATGCTGGTTCGCCCCGGCAGAATTGGGTCTTGTTCTGCGCCCCCACCGCCCAACATCAGATACCTTACCCCATCTACGTCGTAGATTTCCGTGGTGTGGACGTGCCCGTTCAATACGACCACCTCCATGTCCTTGGCATACGACGCAATCACCTTGTGCGGGTTATCGGGAGCCGGGATCGGGCCTAAGCCTGACCGCGCAAACACGGGATAATGGAAGACGATAAACGCCTTCCGAATGCCATTGGCCTTCGCCTCGTCCATCCACTTCTGAAGCTGGGTCATCTGCTCGGCATATTTTGGCCGATCAGCGTCCCACAGCGACGGCGAACGGTAATCGTACTTGCCACTCCAGAGATAGATGAAGCGGGTGCCCTTGAAGTCGAATTTGTAGATGAGGTTTTCCGGCGTGACGCCGAATTTCTTCAGATACGGCACAGCCGAAAGAACGCCCTCAATCTTTGGGTCGGCCCACACCTCATGATTGCCCACACTCATGAAAAAGCGCCCATCCAAGCCGGCTGCGCGCATCTCGTCATCCGGCGCGGGTAGCTTCCTCAACATCGTATCATTCACGCGCTTCCAGTATGGGCTGTCACTGACAGTCAAGCCCTGATTGCCCCACCAGACGGCGTCACCGCTATTGACCACGAATTTGGCGCGACCGGATTGAACGTCCTTCACGATTTCACGGGTCACCCATTCGCCCCCCTGAAGCCGGAACATCGTCCGATGCACGCCAGGAAGCAGTTTCAAGTCCTCAACGGATGCCTCAGTGACCCAACCTTTATCGACCGTCAGGGTCATCACTTCCGTCTTGGATGCGAACGGCATGACGACCTTGATCAGGTCCTTTGTGACCGGATCGAAGATCATCTTCACGTCCTTCGCTACGACGGCCTCGGCAACCTTTTCCGGCATGACCAACCCAAACATCTCGACGAAGAACTTGCTGAGGTCCGGTTGTCCCTCTTTCAACGGTAGGTACATCATCGGTCGGGTATCGCCGACCGCCGCGAATGAAAAGCCGCCCCCGGCGGGAACGGATGCTTGCGCGGTTGGTGTTTGCGCCTGCGCATTGGCAACCAGCGGCACGGAGAATGCCGGCAGCGCCGCAAGTGCGCTGAGAACAAGGCGACGACTTGGATCGTTAGGCCGGGAGTATGGCATGATGATCCCCGCTGATTGAGGGAGGGAATGCGCCAACGCACCGTTCGCGGCTCGTTGCCAGCATCAACGCTGTTTCTGTCACGCCCTTGATGCAAATCAACGCTGTTGCGTCCGCTGCCCACTTGGTGCCGCCAGCGCGCGGCGAATGACGCAGGGCGTCACGACGTTGGTTTCGGGGGAAATATGAGTGGTAGAGTTGGGTGGGCTTGAACCACTGACCCCCTGTTCCACCAGGCAGGCGCTCTAATCATCTGAGTTTCAAGTTGAATTCCGCGCGAGCCGCCTTTGGGTGCGGCCGGGAAAGGCCGATTGCGAGGGGGCGCTACCGCGTAGCGAGCACGGCCGATATCAGGAGATGGACCAACACCGGCCGTGATCGCATCACTCGATCACCTTGTTCGCAGTGGCAAGTATCGCGGCTGGAACACCGATGCCGAGTGCTTCGGCCGTCTTCAGGTTGATCGCGAACTATCGCGCTCAGGCGTCTTGGCCTTTTCACACAGCCAAGACCAAAAGCGGACTTCACAATTGCTGCACTCCGACTCACCTCATAAGCTACGAGAGCGTGCGAGCCAAGACGCGGGCAGGCGCTCCATCGCAACCTTCAATCGACAATGGGCAGAATAGAAACTCCACTCGTCGCCCCCCGAATTTGTGAAGGTTAGCTATTTGCTCCGAGATTAGGACGCCATCCTTGAGGAGCACACAGTGTACCGGAAATTGAAAATCCTTAGGACGCAGGTCATGAGGAAGATCCGGCGTTGCGGTGTCCACCGCGACCAACTTGACCTTCTGATCAACCAGCCATTGGGCGGCTTCAAGTGAAAGATATGGATGCCGATTCCACTCGGGCGTTCCCCAGCGTCCACTCCAGCCCGTGTCTATGGCGACGATATCGCCCGGTTCTATTCTCGGCTTCGCAGCAGCAAGATCGTCGACGCCGATCTCTTCGTTGACTGCTTTTTCGAGGCGAATGACGACCCCTTCGCCTATCATGCGCTCGAGTGGTATTTCGTCCATTCCTGGACCATCAATATAGAAGTGCCTCGGGGCATCAACGTGCGTGCCCATGTGTACGATTGTTTCCATGTAGGTGACATTCAGGGGCCGTTCCGGCATCTGCGCAAAATACGAAAATTTCGGCGGAGGAAACATTGCGGAACGTGGTACTGACGTTGAAAATGGGTGGGTGAGATCGACCCATTTTTCATCAGTTTTTTGAGTTGTCCTTGATGGAAGCTCCAACCAGCCGCGCCAACCAGTGCGACCTTTGATAGTAGGGCTTTCGCACATTTTCGTTCCCCGTTGATAATCATCAATCTCAACAATCATTGCATGAACGATCGCGTCGCATCTCTCCTTTGTTGACCGGAGCGCTCGTCAGCTGCCCTCACCTCGTCGCAGTCGATGGTTGTCATTCAGTGGACTTGCGGCCACGGGCCAACACTGGCTCATCACAAGCTCTTTCCTGGTAGCGACGGCCACCGCGGCATTCAAGCACGTTTGCCGGTTTGCATCCAGACAAGGACAGAGTCGCGGTGGGCCAGCACCGGACGTGATCGCATCACTCGATCACCTTGTTCGCAGTGGCGAGTATCGCGGCCCTCTCCCCTGCTTAAGCAATTTTTGTCTCGTGCCAATGAGTTGGTTGAAAGCGTTCGAAAGCAAGGCATCCTCAGATACGTCGAAGCTCGGTAACACCTATGGTCGCCTTTCATCGGCCTCGGCGTGCGCCCCGTCGTCGACCGGACGATCGAACTGCTCGCCCAGGCGGGATCGCCGTCGGCGCTCGGAATGAATCCGTTCCGCTTCGAGATCAAGGGCGAGAAGCTCGGCATCGTCGTGATGTGCGCTGGCGATGCCATCGCCTGCTCGGCCGCGCGATGCTACGATGACCGCACCCGGTTGAAATCGACCCGGCCTGTGGTTCACTACGCGCCGTTTCATGTCCCCCGAGTCCGCGATGCCCGACGATCCCCTCGCCTTCTACACGCGCCCTGCCGTCATGACCGATCCCGGTCCGGCGGCCGCCTTTGCGAGGCAGCCGGCCGACATCCCGGCCCTGTGCGGGCTCGTCCACGGCGTCCTGCTGCACCAGCATTGGGCGCGCGCCTATGGACAGCAGTTGACGCCGGAGCGCATCGAGACGGCCCATCTCCGCCGCGTTCGTGACCTGTGCGGGGCGATCCGGGCACTCGATCCTTCGCCGCTGACCGTCGCGCGTCCGCCCGAACGCCGCGTCGTCGGGGTCTGCCAGCATTTTACCGTGCTCGCCTGCGCTGCCCTCCGCGCCGCGGGCATCCCGGCTCGCGCCCGCTGCGGCTTCGGCACGTACTTCGAGCCCGGCAAGGGCGTCGACCATTGGATCGCCGAGTACTGGGACGGCCGCCGCTGGGTCGCCGCCGATTTTCAGATCGACGCCGTGCAGGCCGCGGCGCTCCATCCCGATTTCGACGTGCTGGACCAGCCGCGCGGAAAATTCCTGCGCGCCGGCGAAGCCTGGCGGGCCTGCCGCCGCGGCGAGCGCGATGCCAACGCCTTCGGCATCTTCGGCGAGGGCGGCTTCTGGTTCATCGCCCAAAACCTCATCCGCGACGTCGCGGCCCTCAACAACATGGAGATGCTGCCCTGGGACGTCTGGGGCGCCATGCCCAAGCCCGACGACGAGATCACCCCGGCGCTCTTCACCCTGTTCGACCACCTCGCCGAGCTGACCGCAGACCCGGACGCCGGTTTCACCGAGCTCCGCCACGCCTACGAAAAAGACATCCGCCTGCATGTCCCCGCTGAAGTGTTCAACGCCGTCCGCCGCCGCGTCGAGCCGGTGGTGGCGGGCGGCTGAGGAAACTCGGCGCGTGCCGACAGAAGCGCGCGCTTCACCTTTCGGGGATCGCTTCGTGATGACTTCTTAAATCATTGCTCGCGCTGGCACAGTTGGTGGGTACTGCCGCCACCTACGGCGTGTAGTCATTAAGCGACTGGCCGACTTATATCCGCTCAACCCCCAACAGTGGTGGAAGAGCGGACCTTGCCCGAGGTCGCAGAAGGACCATAAGCCGGCATCGCGACGGCGCGAGCGGGCTACGTTCTGTTGGCCGCTATGTCGATAACTCCAAATCGTCAGATGGTCCTGCGCCATCCGAATTGCCGGTATCGGAATGCTGTGATACAACTCTGAGCTGTCGGGATTGCATTTACGTCCATTTGGGAGGCACCTTATGAGATTCTCGTTAGGCTTCGCCGTGCCGTCAGTCGTCACCACCTTGGCAACTGTCTTGCTGTGCAGCACAAGCGGCACCGCAATGTCGCAACCCACACCAAGCTCCACGCTGCCCGCCGTCTCGGTGGAAGCGCCGAAGGCAAGACCAACTGCTGTGCCGCGGCAGGGGCCGACGACCGCGACATCCCACCACCGGACATCAGGCTCATCAACCGCTCAAACGCCGTCGTTCGCGCCGAATACAGTCTTGGGGAGGCTTGCCAAGCTGGAGAGAGAAGCCCGCAGCTGCAACGGTGGTTGCGAAACAAGTTTCAGGGTCGGCAACGCTCCCTGGGTTGGATGTAGCCTTGCCGGCCAGGGAGGGGTTGATGGGAGCATGTTCTCGCCAACGTGCACAGACACGCTCAGCTACAACACTTACGCGCAGTGCGTAGAGACCAAGGCTTTCCTTGGGGCGCAACCCAGAGAATCTCGGTGGATTTGCACCAGCCTGCTGGCCGGGGGCAAGTTGCCCGGCGAAAAGCAATTCGCCGAGCAATCGGGCCGCCGCTAGTCCACGCCGCCCGCTGGCTGTATCGGTGACATAGGATAGCATGGCTCGAACGTTTCGAGCCATGCGGAATGCCCGCTTCGGGTCATTCGCCTCGTTTTTCTGTAAGCCAATTACTTCTGATCTACCCCCAACTTCATGGGACATTCGCGAGTGAGCTAAACCAAAGCGCGATGAGATTGAGATCAATCGTCATCGCGCTTTAGGTTGTTGTTTGAGCATGATCTTTTCGGAAAACCGCTTCGCACTTTTCCGGATCATGCTCTAGCAGCCCGCAGCGAGCACGGCCGATGTCAGGCCGCGCCCGCCACACCGAGCGATGCATTCAGTTCTGCATCAGCTGCTTCGCGTTGTCGGGCGTGATCGCGGTGGTCGGCACGGTCACCACGGTCGCCACCTTGTCGGCGCAATCGAGCAGGATCGACTTCGCCATCTCGATCGCCTCCGGGCCTCCGGTCGGATAGGTGAAGGTTGCCGCCCACTCGCCTTCGGCAACCGCGCGGATGCCGCCGGCCGGCCCGGGCAGGCCATCCGTGCCAAGGATCTTCACCTGATCGAGCTTGCCGGCGCCCTTGGCCGCGAGGCGCGCACCGGCGGCCATCATGTCGTTGCTGGCATAGACGGCCTTGATGTTCGGATGAGCCTGGAGCATCGCGGCGAACGCCGTCTGCGCCTTGTCCGGCAGCCAGTCGGCGGCCTGCTCGGCGACGACCTGGACCTTTGGATTGTCCTTCACGCCGGACTTGAAGCCGTTGAGCCGTTCGACGGCGGGCGTCGAGCTCGGCAGGCCCTGCAGCACCGCCACTTCGCCGCCTTGCGGCAGCAGCTTGTCGGCGACGTATTTGCCGGCCTCCTCGGCGATCTTGAAATTATCGCCGCCGATGAACGCCGTATATTCCTTGCCGGCCTCGCCGACCGTCTTGCGGTCGAGCTCGATGACGGGAATGCCGGCCTTCATGGCGCGCGCGACGACCGGCGTCAGGGGCGCGGCCTCGAACGGCGAGATCAGGATCAGGTCCACCTTCTGGGTGATGAAATTGTCCATCTGCGAGGTCTGCGTGTTGACGTTGCCGGCGCCGTCGGCGATCTGCAGCTTGAATTGCGGCACCTTCTTCGCCGCAGCGGTGAGCTGGTCGTTGACGTGCTGGCGGTAGGGCTCGGCATTGTTGGCCTGCGAGAAGCCGATGACGAACTCCCCGGTCTTGCTGCACTCCTTGACCAGCGGTGCCGCCTGCGCTGCACCGGCAACGAGCGTCGCCGTGCCGGCGCCCAGCACCAGATTGGACCAGAACCTTGCTCTTGTAGATACGCGTCGCATGATTTCACTCCCCTGTTTGCCTACTTGCCTTGAACATTCCGCTGCTGATGAGCGGTCCCTTCCCGGCAGTCGCTGGTCACCGCCAGGTCTTCACGCCGCCCTCTTCACGTTGCCCTTGGGGGTCAACGACCCAATCCCTCGCGGCGACGAACGAGAGATTGAAGAACCGCGGCCACGACGATGATCGCGCCGGTCGCGAGCAGTTGCAGCGCGGCATTGATGTTGTTGAGCTGAAGGATGTTGGCCAGTGCGCCGAGCATGATCGCACCTGCGATCGTGCCGATCATCGAGCCGGCGCCGCCGAACAGGCTGGTGCCGCCGATCACCACCGCCGCGATCGCAGTCAGTTCATAACCCGTGCCGTCATTGGCGCTGCCGAAATTGAACTGGCCGGCGTGCACGATGCCGGCGATGGCCGACACCAGACCCGTGATCGCGTAGACCGAGATCTTGACCAGCGTGACCGGCACGCCGGAAAGCCGCGCCGCCCGCTCATTGCCGCCGACCGCGAAGACATAGCGGCCAAAGCGCGTGAAGTTCAGCACGAAGATGGCCACGATCGCGACGACGAGAAACACCAGCGTCGCGACCGGAACCGTGTTGTTGAAGAGCCGATCGCCCAGCACCGAGAAGATCGGCGGCGCAAGACCCGGACCATTGCCGTAGGAGATGTTGATGTACTGGTTGTTGGAGATCACCAGCGCCAGGCCGCGCGCGACCTGCAGGCCCGCCAGCGTCACGATGAAAGCCTCGAGGCGGAAGCGGGTCGAGATCGCGCCCTGCGTGCAGCCGAAAAGGGCGCCGCAGGTCATGACGAACAGCAGGGTCGGAACAAGTCCCCAGCCCCAGGTCGTCATGATGGTGGCGGTGAGCACGCTGCACAGGCTGAGCAGCGCGCCGACCGACAGATCGATGCCCGCGGTGATGATGACGAAGGTCATGCCGACGGCGATGATGCCGGTCTCGGAGATCGCCCGCACGATGTTCGCGATGTTGTCCGGCGCCAGGAACAGGATGGAGCCGTGCCGCCGCGGCGAGAAGATGACGCCGCCGATCGCGACGAGGATGAGGCCGATGACGCTCTGAAAGCGGACTGCGATGGCGAAGAAATCGAGACGGCGCCTCGGCGTGGACTGCACGGGTGTGGATTTCACGAGCGTTGCGGCGTCATTCATCGCTGTCGTCCTGACTGGATTCGGCTACCGCGAGGATGTCGTCCTCCGCGGCGCCGGCGGGAAACTCGGCTACCGTGCGCCCGCCCCTCAGCACGATGATGCGATCGCACAGGCCGATCAGCTCGGGCATTTCGCTAGAGGCGACGAGAATGCCGACGCCTTGCGCGGCGAGCTCGCGAATCCGGGCGTAGATTTCGCCCTTCGCGCCGACATCGACGCCGCGCGTCGGCTCGTCGAGCAGCAGCAGGCGCGGCTCGCCAAGCACCTCCTTGGCGAGCGCGACCTTCTGCTGGTTGCCGCCGGAGAGCGCGCCGACCGCAAGCTCCGGCCGCGGGGGCCGCACGTCGAAGGCCTTGATCGCCTGACGGGCGAGCCTTGCCTGGCGCACCTGCGACATCAGAAAGAACGGCGACACGCGCCGCAGCACCGAGGCGACGAGATTGCGTTCGACGCTGTCGCGCAGCATCAAGCCGGCGCCCCGGCGATCGTCGCTGACGAAGGCGACGCCGGCGCGGCGCGCCTCCGGGATCGAGGTCAGCCTCGCCGGCCGTTCCTCGACCTCGACGCGGCCCGACCAGGCGCCGGGACCGCCCGCGCCATAGAGCACCGAGAGCAGCTCGGTCCGTCCCGCGCCCATGAGGCCGGCGAGACCCACGACCTCGCCGGCGCGCACGTCGAGCGAGACCTCGCGCGGCGCACGCCAGCCGGCGCGCGGCCGGCGCGGACGCCAGGCGGCCCGCTCCAGATTCAGCACGCGGCGGCCGAATGCGCCGCTACGGCGCGGATAGAGCTCTGTCAGCGGCCGTCCGACGAGCAACGCCACGAGATCGGATTGCGGCGCGGTCGGCGGCGCCGTCCCTGCGATCCTGCCATCGCGCAGGACCGTCACGCGGTCGGCGACGCGCGGCACCTCTTCGAGCCGATGCGAGATATAGACGATGCCGACACCGCGCCTTGCGATCTCGCGCATCACATGAAACAGCCGCTGTACTTCCGCGGCAGTCAGTGCGGCCGTCGGCTCGTCCATCACGAGAATGCGCGAGGCGTAAGTGAGCGCCTTGGCGATCGCGACGATCTGCCGCCGACCGACCGACAATTCACCGACCGGCTGATCGACATCCACATCGAAGCCGATCTCATCAAGCCGAGCCCGCGCCGCGCGGCGCATCGCGCCGCCATCGAGCACGCCTGCCCGCGTCAATTCCCGGCCGAGGAACAGGTTGGCGGTCACATCGAGGCTCGGGACGAGATCGAGCTCCTGAAAGATCGTCGCGACGCCCGCGGCCTGCGCGGCGCGTGGATCGGTGAAGCGGACGGCGGCGCCGTCAATGCGGATCTCGCCCTGATCCGGCGCGATCACGCCGGAGAGAACATTCATCAGGGTCGACTTGCCCGCGCCGTTCTCGCCAAGCAGCGCGTGGATCTCCCCGCTCTCGAGATCGAAATCGACGCCGCGCAGCGCCTGTGCGCCGCCAAAGCTCTTGACGATGCCGCGCATGGCGAGCAGCGGGGTCTGGGAGCCCGTGTTCATTTCGGCCTCCCGCAGGATTCGCGCTCGATGATCGCAGCATCAAGTTGAATGGTGCGCCGTGCCCCCTCCGGCGCGGCGATCCGCTCCATGAGCAGGAAAGCGGCGCGCCGGCCGATCTCCGCGCAGGGCTGCGCCACCAGCGTCAGGCGCGGCTCGAAGCAATCGGCCCATTCGAAATCGTCGAAGCCGACGATCGAGATATCCTTCGGCACCCGCAATCCGCGCCTGTGGATCGCTTTCATGATGCCGATCGTTGCGAGATTGTTGCCGCCGACCATTGCGGTTGGCGGCTGATCGAGATCGAGGAGCCTTTCTGCCGCCTGCATCGCGCTGTTCGTCGTCGCACTGCCGGTGACGAGAAGACGTTCGTCGACCACGCCGCCGGCGGTGGCCAGGCCCTCGCGATAGCCGGCAATGCGCTCGAGCGTGGTCGCAAATCCGGGATTGCCGCCGACATAGCCGATGCGGTGATGACCGTGCGCTGCGACCCGCGCGACGAGATTGCGCATCGCCTCGCGGTTGTTGATGCCGACCTGATCGAAGGCCGGGTCGGGCATGCGATCCACCAGCACACAGGGCAGCCCGACCTCGCGCAGATAGGCGAGCGCGCGACGCCCGGGGTCGGGGCTCGGCGCGAGGATGATGCCGTCGACGCGCCGCTGATGCAGCGCCATGACGACGTCGAGCTCCCGGCCCGGGTCGTCCTCGGTGTCGGACAGAAACACCATCATGCCGAGGCGCGCGCACTCGGTCTCGATCGCACAGATGATGTCGCTGAAATAGGGATTGGAGATCGAGGAGATGGCGATGCCGACCGAGCGGGTCGAAGCGGCCTTCAGGCTCCGCGCCATGATGTTGGGGCGGTAGCTCAAGGAGGCGATCGCCGCCTCCACGGCGCGCGCCGTGTCCGGCGCAACCCGCCGCGTGCCGTTCACGACATGCGAAACGGTCGAGACCGAAACGCCCGCCTTGCGGGCCACATCGGCGATGGTCGCCACGTCCCCTCCCGTGCCTGGATTTTGTTCAGTGATCCAAGTTTTGCGGGATTATGGCATGCGAAAACGTTTGCGCAATCGTTTTTCTAAGTTTTTATCAAACGCCGCGCGATGGCTCGTTTGCTGCCGCGCACGTTGCTTTTAAGGGCGCAAGCCGCCGCGCAAGCGAACCCAGATCATTGATTTCGGATTTCGCTGGTACAGTTGGGTGGGCTCGAACCACCGACCTCCTGTTCCACAGACAGGCGCTCTAACCAACTGAGCTACAACTGCATTTTCGCGCATGCCGCCTTTGGGCCTGCCTGAGAGGCTTGAAGCGCCGAGGGGGCTGAACGGGCCGGAAACTAGGTGCAACGGCCCTGTTTGGCAAGGCCGCAGCGAAGCTAAAATCCGGCGTAAATCACCTTACTCCAAAACAAAACCCGGGCCCTCAGGCCCGGGTTTCTTATTCTTTGGGCATGATCTTATCGGAAAACCGCTGCACACTTCTCCGGATCATGCCTCGGGCCGATCGGCTCAGGCGGCAGGCTTGTAGAACTTGGCGGCGCCGGCCTTGATCGGCTCGACGGTCTCGTTCGCGACGCGCTGGCCGAGCTCGGCGAGCTCCTTGGCCTGGGCCTGGAAGGTCTCGAGCTGCTTGCGGCTGTGGGTGGTCCACAGCTCCATCGCCTCCGTCGGCGACTTCGAGCCGAGCAGCTCCTGGGCGAAGTCCAGGTGCGCGCTGGTGTTGGCCTTCATGAATTCCATGAGCTTGGCGGTGTACTCGCCGATGCCCTTGTTGGCAGAGGTGAACACCGCCTCGATGGTGCCGTTCTGGCTCTCGGCGGCATCCTTGAACTTGGCGTAGCTTTCGCGGGCCTGTGACACGCCCTTTTCAGCAAACGCACGCACCTGCTCCGGGACCTCGAACGGAATGATCGAGGCGGAGAATGGATCAGTCGCACCTGTCATGGTTATCCCTCACAATGGTCGAAGAATGAGTGAGCCGTCTGGCGCGCCCGCCAGCCAAGGTGGCGGGTACGATAGAGGTCGAAACGCTAAAAACGAGATGGCTCGCCCAGCGCCTCCGATATTCTACGGATATCATGTCAAGATTGTGCAGCGCAAAGCAATCTGAGCTGCGTCGCCGCAATTTAATCTCGGCGAGGACGTAGTTCCTGGCCGGGGAACCCTGGGGTTGCGAGCCCGACCGCGAACCACGACGACGGTCCGCCCCCTCTCCCGCGTGCGGGAGAGGGATGAGGAGAGGGTGCCTCCGCATCGGGAGTCTTTGAGCGGAGAGAGCCCCCACCCGCGCCTTCGGCGCGACCTCCCCCGCAAGCGGGAGAGGTCGAGCGAGCCCGCGGCCCCCGCAATGACATCCTCGAAGGGTTTCAATGCTTCGGCCTGGTCGCCTCCATCGCGGCGCGGCTGACGGTCTGGCCCATTTCGCTGGCCTGCTCGGCGAGCGCCTTCATCTGCGCCTGCACGTATTCGCCGTGCAGCCGCATGATCTCGGACAGATCCTTGGCGTGGATCAGCGACTGGGCGTAGTCGAGCGAGGCCTGCACGTTGGTCTCGGCGAACGAGAGCGCCTTGGTAGAGATGTCCTTGGCGCCGGCGCGCATGCTTTCGCCCCGCTCCTCGATCGAGCCGGCCGCAGCCTGGGCGCCGCCAAGGAATTTCTCGAACGCATCACGCGCCTGCTTGAAGCTCGTCTCCGCCATGGATCGCATCTCCTGCGGAATCTCAAAACGTTCATGGGCTGGTTCGCTCATGCTGCCACTCCTGTTGCTTTGGTCTTTCTTAAGCCTTGGCCGCCCTTCATTGGGCCGCCGTTTTTTTGGAAGCGCCGCCAGCGTCGCGGCGGATGGCCTGGTCGCTATGACACGGACACGGCGCGATGGCCCGCTTCCGTAACGCCCCACAGCCGATTGCCCACATGCAACGCACGGGCGGGCTTGCGGGTTCAGCAAGATTAAGGTTATCGCGGCTTATGGTCGCTCTGCGTGGCCGGCGGAAGTGGACCTGCCGGCGCGCGCAGGCGATACTAACCTTTTCTTAACGCTGCCGTTCCCGCGGCAAGGACGACGATCAAGAGTTGCGTGACCACGAGAACAAGCCGGTTGGATGAATAGTTCGGATTTCCAGTTGCGAGGCGTGGGCGATCCGCGGCTGGCCGTGCATGCGACCTCCGTCTTGCCGGCGTGGCTGTGGTCGATCGACGGCGCGCGCGTGGTCTGGGCCAATCCGGTCGGCGCAAAACTGTTCGGCGCGGCCAATGCCGTCGAGCTCGCCAAAAAGACCTTCGGGCCGGCCGATCCGCACCGCCGCCAGGTCGCGCAGCTCGGCCGCCGCCTGGTGCCCGGCGGCGCGGTGCGGCTGGAGCGGCTGCGCGGCTTTGGCAGCGCGCTCGGCACGCTGATGACCTGCGCCTGCGCGCGGCTCGAATTTCCCGACGGCAGCCAGGGCGTGCTGGTCGCTGCGATGTCGACGAGCGGCCGCGTCATGCCGCTGGTCGAGCGGCTCCGGCGCCTCGTCGAAGGCGCTGATGTGCCGATGGCGGCCTTCGCACCGGACGGCCTGTTCATCGGCGCGAGCGAGACCGCGCGCGTCCTGCTCGGCTTTCCCGATCTCACCGCGGCAGGCCTCGATCAGCTGCGTCGCGCTGCGCTCGCGCAAGGGCGGGCCGAGACGCCGCTCGGCATCGGCCACATGGTGCTGCAACGGGTTGGCCTCGGGGCCGATACCGGCCTCGTCGCGCTGTACGAGCCCGGCGCAGCGCAAGGCGCGCAGGAGCCGCGAGATATCGTACCGGAGACGACGTCCGAGCCGCCTGCCGTCGAGCCGCCCGCAACGCCGCCGCTGCCCGACTACGAGCAGCCGGCGCTGGTCAACGAGGCACCGGCCGAATTCGCGCTGTTCGACGCTTTTGCCGAGCCGCCCGAAGCCGAGGCGCCCACTGAGGAGGCGCCGGAGACGCCCGCAGCCGAAACTTCTGCGAGCAAAGAAGCGGTTGATAACCCGGCCGAAGACATTGTCTCGCCAAAAGCCGAGCCGATCAGCGCGGCGATGGACCAGCCGCCCCAACTTGCGGACGCGCCCGCCACGCCGCGCAATCAGCCGATGCGCTTCCTGTGGCAGATGGATACGGTCGGCCGCTTCGTGCTCGGCTCGGACGATTTCACCCGCCTGATGGGCGCGCACACTGCCGCCGGCTTCGGCCGCCTGTGGTCGGAGATCGCGCAAGAATATGCGCTCGATCCGGAGGGGCGCGTCGCCAAGGCCCTCGCCACGCGCGACACCTGGGCCGGCATCATCGTGAACTGGCCGGTCGATGGCGGCGAACGCCTGCCGGTCGAGCTCGCCGGCATTCCGATCTACGACCGGCTGCGCAATTTCGCGGGCTTCAAGGGCTTTGGCGTCTGCCGCGATCTCGACGGCCTCAACCGGCTCGCTGCCTTGCGGCGCTTCGAGCTGTTCACCGATCCGCCCACGCCGCAAAGCCTCTCGGCCGACACGATCGAGCCCGTCACGGAGCCGGAGCCCGAGCCGCCGCCGGCCGCATCCGACATTCCAGAGCCCATTGCCGAACAGCCCGAACCTTTCACCGACGCGAATTCACAACAAGCCGATTTGGATAAGCAAGTGGAAACGCCCCCCAACGTCGTGCCGTTCCGCCCGCTCGGCGACACGAAATCGCCGGTGCTGACGCCGGTCGAGAACTCCGCCTTCAACGAGCTCGCGCGGCAATTGTCCGAACGGCTCGAGCGCGAGCGGGACGCGGCCGCAGCCTCCGTCGAGCCGCAAGAGACAACGAAGGCGACCATCGAGGAGCCGCCTGCCCCGCCCGCAGAGGAAGCGCCGCGCGCGCAGGCCGAGTGGCTGACCGAGCCCGAGCCGCCGCCGCGCGGCGAACCCTTGCGCGACCGCGCGCTGCTCGATCTCGTGCCGACGGGTATCCTGATCTACCGGCTCGACCGCCTGCTCTACGCCAACCCCGCCTTCCTCGCGCGCGTCGGCCATGCCAGCCTGAATGCGCTGGAGGAAGCCGGCGGGCTGGACGCGCTCTACGTCGCGCCGGGCGTCTCCTCCGAAAGCAGCACGTCCGAGGCCGGCACGCCGGTGACGATCAGCACGACCGAAGACTCCGATGCGACCGACGCCCGCCTGCACACCATCACATGGGACGGCGACAGCGCGCATGCGCTGATCTGCGAGCTGCCGCAGGCAGCGCCCGTCGTCACCGAATCCGTCGTCGCTACGGAAGAGCCCGAGCCCGCGTTCGAGGAAGAGCCGGAGTATGAGGCCGGCCAGGCCAATGCGGAAGATCTCGCCGCGATCCTCGACACCACCGCCGAGGGCATCATCATGTTCGATGCCGAAGGCAACATCCACGCCTGCAACCGCAGCGCCGAGGCGCTGTTCGGCTATGACGGCGAGGCGCTGCTGCAGCAGAACCTCACTACGCTGTTCGCGCCGGAAAGCCAGCGCGTGGTCATCGACTATCTCGACAGCATCAGGGGCGGCAACATCGCGAGCCTGCTCGACCACGGCCGCGAAGTGCTGGGCCGCGAAAGCAAGGGCGGCGTCATTCCGCTCGCCATGATCATGGGCCGCACCCAGCCCGACGGCCCGAACTTCTTCGCCGTGTTCCGCGATCTCTCCCAGAGCAAGAAGGGCGAGAGCGAATTGAAGCAGGCACGGCGCCTCGCCGACGGCGCGGCGAGCGCCAAGGCCGACATGCTGGCGCGCATCAGCCACGAGATCCGCACCCCGCTCAACGCCATCATCGGCTTTGCCGAGGTGATGATCTCCGAGCGCTTCGGCTCGCTCGGCAACGAGCGCTACGGCGACTACATGAAGGACATCCGCGCCTCCGGCGAGCGCGTGATCGCGATCATCGCCGATCTCTCGGAGCTTTCGCGGATCGAGACCGGCAAGCTCGATCTCACCTTCGGCAATGTCAATCTCAACGATCTCGTCGAGGCGTGTGTGACGGTGATGCAGCCGCAGGCCAACCGCGAGCGCATCATCATCCGCACCTCGCTCGCGCATGCGCTGCCGCAGGTCTCGGCCGATGCCCGCGCGCTGCGGCAGATCACCATGAACCTGATCGGCAATTCGATCCGGCTCGCGAGCGCCGGCGGCCAGGTCATCGTCTCGACCGCGCTCACCGACCGCGGCGAGGTCGCACTTCGCATCCGCGACACCGGCCATGGCCTTTCCGAGAGGGAAGTCGCCGCCGCCATGGAGCCGTTCCGCACCCCGCCGCCCTCGGACGCCTCGGAAAGCGCCGGCCTCAGCCTGTCCCTGACGCGGGCGCTGGTCGAAGCCAACCGCGCCAGGTTCAACATCAAGAGCGCGGCGAACACCGGCACGCTGATCGAGGTCGTGTTCGCCCCGTCGCTGGCAAGGGCTTAACGCCAATAGCTTGAGTTGCATCGATCGGGCCGCGGGCTCGTTCAACCTCTCCCGCTTGCGGGGGAGGTCGCGCCGTAGGCGCGGGGGGCTCTCTCCACTTGAAGACTCCCGATGCGGAAACACCCTCTCCCCAACCCTCCCCCGCAAGCGGGGGAGGGAGCGCATCTCCTTCGTAGCAACAGCCGGACTCATCCTGCTTTACCGCGCCGGCACCGCCGCGCGCGGGATTGCCAGCGCGCGCCAGCGGCTGCCGACGAGCAGCGGGCCGAAGGCTATCGCAAACCCCGCGAACGCCGCGATCCAGCCGAATGCCGCAACATGCAGCAGCACCTCGCCATGCGCAGGCGAGACCGCCGCACAGACCCGCGCCAGCGCCGCCACGATGATCGCGGCGTAGATCGCTTGCGTCGCGACGGAGGCCGTCAGCGCCTGTCCGGTATGGCCGAGGCTTGCGCGCGTCATCACCGCGAGCGTCATCACACCGGCCGCCCCCGCCATCCAGGCGTGAATGCCCGCGCTTGCCGGCAGCGCGCCGAAGCTGGCTGCCGCATGTAAGAGGAAGCCGAGCGGCACGAAGGCGTAACCGATGTGCAGGATCAGCAGCAGCCGCTCGCGCGTGGTGCGGTCGCCCGCCCAGCGAACGAGGCGCACGATATGCAGCACGCCGGCGAGCGCCATAGCGATACCGGTGATCGCGCTCAGCGGGCTCGCGATCCAGCACAGCAGCGCCAGCGCGCTCAAGGCGATCACGCCGCCGTCGAAGCGGCCGAACGGCACCGGCAGGCGGCCGGGATTCATCTTCACCAGCCAGTTGCGCGTGAAGCTCGGAATGATGCGGCCACCGATCAGCGAGAGGAGCAGCACGACTACGCTGATGCCGATGCGGATGCTGTAGTCCGCGGCGCCCTCAAGATGCGCCTCCAGATGGAACGCGGCGTTGCCAGCGAGCAGCAGCGCCACCAGCATCACTACCGGCAAATTGCGCCAGTTCTTGCCCGCGGCGATCTCGCGCAAGGCGGCGGCGACGACCAGCGCCAGGAACGCGGCATCAATCGCAAGCGCAAAGCCCCAACCGAGCCCGGCCGAGCACGTCACCGCGATACGGCCCGCGAGCCACACGATCGCCAGTGCCGCGAGCGGCGTGCCCTGGATCGGCAGCCGCCCAGTCCAGTTCGGGATCGCCGTGAACAGAAATCCGGTGATGACCGCCGGCAGGAAGCCGTAGAGCATCTCATGCACATGCCAGTCGCGCGGCGCAAATGCGGAACTCAGCGACAGCTCGCCGTAGAAGAGCGGCAGCCAGACCAGGATCGAGATTGCGGCCTGGATCGCGGCCAGCAGGAAGAACGGGCGAAAGCTGTGCGCCAGCAGCGGCCAGCCTTGGTGGGTACGGGAACGGGCGCCAGCCATGTGACAAAAACTCCGGTTCGATCAGGCTTTGCACACAAAAATACCGGCACGGGGCGGCCGAGTTTTGCGCTAACGCAAATTGCCGGCCGAATGGCGTGCAATCACAAAATCCTGAAAAGTTCGCGCCATGGAGGCAGAATGGCCAAGGTCGACCCGTCGCTGGTTGCGCATTTGCCGCTGTTTGCCGGCTTCACGAACGAGGAGCTCGAGGAGATCCTGCGCGAGGCGCGCTCGTCGCGTCATCCGAAGAACAGTGCGGTCTTCGTGCAAGGCGAGGACGCCCATTCCTTCTTCCTGCTGCTGCACGGCCATGTCCGCGCCGCCAAGACCACGCCGACCGGCGAGCAGATCGTGGTGCGCTATGTGGCGCCCGGCGAGACCTTTGGCCTCGCGATGGCGATCGGGCTCACGCAATATCCGGCGACCGCCACCGCGGTGGACGACAGCGTCGTGCTGGCCTGGCCAACCGGTGCCTGGCCGCGGTTGGTACAAAAGTTTCCGGCCCTCGCGACCAACACGCTGCAAACGGTCGGCACGCGCTTGCAGGAGAGCCACACCCGCATGCTGGAAATGTCGACCCAACAGGTCGAGCAGCGCGTCGCCCATGCGCTGCTGCGGCTTGCCAAGCAATCCGGCAAGAAGCTCGACCACGGCATCGAGATCGATTTTCCGATCAGCCGCCAGGACATCGCGCAGATGACCGGCACCACGCTGCACACCGTGAGCCGCATCCTGAGCGGCTGGGAGAGCCAGGGCCTCGTCGAAAGCGGCCGCCAGCGCATCATCCTGCGCGAGCCGCACAAGATCTTTGTGCTGGCCGAGCAGAGCGCGGATAGCGGCTCGGCACGCTGATCACGCCGGAACGCTTTCGCACAGCGCGGCGAGGAATTTTGCGCGATCGATGCCATGCTCGCGGCAGGCATCGTCGACGGTGTGGAAGCAGGCGATCGGACAGCCGACGCACGCCATCCTGAACTCAAGGAACACGCGGATCGTATGTGGCGCCGAGCGCATGATGTCGTCGACGAGATCGTCAGATCGGAAGGGCATGAGGGACTCCGTTCCGATGAGAAGGTAGCGGCTTTGTCGAGATGCTCTTTGTCGAGGCGCAAGCTCGCGCCGGTTCCTCCGCCCTCATTCCAGGGGGCGCGTCAGCGCGAGCTCGCAATCGATCGTGCAGCGAGCTAAACGGAGCAATGGATTCCGGGCTCGCGCCAAGTGGCGCGCCCCGGAATGACGAGAGGTGAGTCACACCGCCCGGCTATGCAGCTGCTTGGCGGCGTCCAGATGCGCGTCGAAGGCGGCAGCGACGCTGCGGACGAGGAAGCGGGAATCCCCGGTGACCGCGAGCCGGTTGCCGTCGAGCCTGACCACGCCATCGGAGATCAGCGTCTTCAGCCGCGGCGCGGATTGCAGCATCGCATCGGCTCTCGCGCCATGCCGGGCGCAGATCGCGCCGAGATCAGCGCCGTAGTCGCACATGATGCGCTCGATGATGTCGGCGCGCAGCCGGTCGTCGCCGGTCAGCGCGTAGCCCTTGACGGTTGCGAGGCGGCCGGCCTCGATGGCCTTCGCATACGAGACGATCGAGACCTCGTTCTGGACATAGCCCTGCGGCACATGGCCGATGGCGCTGGCACCAAAGCCGAGCAGCACGTCGCTCACATCGGTCGTGTAGCCCTGGAAGTTGCGGCGCAGCGTCCGGCTCGCGAAGGCCAGCGCCATGGCATCGTCCGGCCGCGCGAAATGGTCGAGCCCGATCTGCACATAGCCGGCCTCCTTGAGCGCATTGGCGATCGCGCAGGCCTGGTCGTGACGCGCCGGGCCTGTGGGCAGAACGGCCTCGTCGATCTTGCGCTGGTGCTTCTTGAAGTTCGGCACATGGGCATAGCCGAACACCGAGAAGCGATCCGGCTCGAGCTCCAGGCTGCGCCGCACGGTGTCCAGACACGAGGCGATGGTCTGGTGCGGCAGCCCGTAGATCAGATCGAAATTGACGCCCTTGATGCCGGCGCGCCGCAAGTTCCGGGTAACGGCTGCGGTCTGCTCGAAACTCTGCACGCGGTTGATCGCAAGCTGAACGCGCGGATCAAAGCTTTGCACGCCGAGGCTCGCGCGGTTGACGCCGGCGAGCGCCAGCGCGTCGGTCATCTCCGGCGTCAGTGTCCGCGGATCGATCTCGATCGCGATCTCAGCCGACGGCAGCACGAAGAACGCCTGCCGGATCGCCGCCATCAATTCGGTGAAGGCCTCCGGCGCCATGATCGTCGGCGTGCCGCCACCGAAATGGATGTGCGCGACCTTGATGCGGCGGCCGATGGTGTCGGCCACCAGCTCGACCTCGCGGCACAGCGTCCGCTGATAGGCGGCGATCAGATCGTCGCGACGGGCGATCTGGGTATGACAGCCGCAATACCAGCACATCTTTCGGCAGAACGGCACGTGCAGATAGAGCGAGGTGCTGACATTGGTGGGAAGCCCGGCGAGCCATTGGCCGTAAGCCTCGGCGCCGACCGCGGGCGAGAAGTGCGGAGCAGTCGGGTAGCTCGTATAGCGCGGCAGACGTTCGTCGCCATAGCTCGCCGCGAGATCCGCTCTCATGTCCTGATTCAATCCTGGTTTTGGACGGGACGCGCGCCCCGCAAGTCCTTGGCTAGCCCGGATTTGGCCGGTCCACCTTGCGCTCGCTCAAAGTACAGCGGCAATCACCGATCCTGCTGCGGTAACCAACCTAAGGACTGCTCCGGAGGCAAATCAGGCGGAAGGTTGTCGCAGCACAAACTCCCTTGCACCAGGAAGCGCAGAGTGGGTCCCGTCATCAAGACCTTTTCAGATGAAGGATGCTTCCGATGTTAACCCGCAGAGCCGCATTGATCAGCGCCGCCGCGACCGCCCTCATGCTGGCGACACCCGCCTTTGCCGCCAATGATCTCAAGCTGCCGCGGCAGAAGGTCGAGCTGGTCGCGCCGCCCTTCGTGCACGCTCACGAGCAGGCCACGACGCAGGGCCCGAAGATCGTCGAGTTCACGATGACGATCCAGGAGAAGAAGGTCGTCATCGACGACAAGGGCACCACCTTCCAGGCCATGACCTTCAACGGCTCGATGCCCGGGCCGCTGATGGTCGTGCATGAAGGCGACTATGTCGAGCTGACGCTGGTCAACCCCGCGACCAACACCATGCCGCACAACATCGACTTCCATTCCGCGACCGGCGCGCTCGGCGGCGGCGAACTCACGCTGGTCAACCCGGGCGAGCAGGTCGTGCTGCGCTGGAAGGCGACCCGTACCGGCGTGTTCGTCTATCACTGCGCGCCCGGCGGCCCGATGATTCCCTGGCACGTCGTCTCCGGCATGAACGGCGCCGTGATGGTGCTGCCGCGCGACGGGCTGAACGACGGCAAGGGCCACGCGCTGAGATACGACAAGGTCTACTACATCGGCGAGCAGGACATGTATGTGCCGCGCGACGAGAAGGGCAACTTCAAGTCCTATGACTCGCCGGGCGAAGCCTACACCGACACCGAGGAGGTGAAGAAGAAGCTGATTCCCTCCCACGTCGTGTTCAACGGCAAGGTCGGCGCGCTCACCGGCAAGAACGCGCTGACTGCCAAAGTCGGTGAGAACGTGCTGATCGTGCACTCGCAGGCCAATCGCGATAGCCGGCCGCATCTGATCGGCGGCCATGGCGACTACGTCTGGGAGACCGGCAAGTTCTCCAATGCTCCGGAGACCGGGCTCGAGACCTGGTTCATCCGCGGCGGCTCGGCGGGAGCGGCGATGTACAAGTTCCTGCAGCCCGGCATCTACGCCTACGTCACGCATAATTTGATCGAGGCCGCCGACCTCGGCGCCACCGCCCACTTCAAGGTCGAAGGCAAATGGAACGACGACCTGATGACCCAGGTGAAGGCGCCTGCGGAAATCCCGGCCCCGACCAACTGATCGCGGCAAGGGGCCGGCGATCACCGGCCCCTTCTTCTTTCGGGGGTTACCATGCTGATTGCATTCAAACTCAAGCTGGCGCTCGCCTGCGTCGCCGGATTCGCAACGCCGCTGGCCGTTGCGCCTCTGGTCGGCGATGTCACGACGCGCGGCGCGCCGGGCGAACCGGCGATCGTCGAGATCGCCGCCGGCAGTTTCACCTACCGCGCCGCCGGCGATTTCACCCGCGCGGGGCACCAGGCGGAGGCGCCGTTGCGCAACATCCGCTTGGCAAGGCCGCTTGCGATCATGCAGCAGCAGGTGTCCTCCGCCGACTATCAGCTCTGCGTGCAGGACGGCGCGTGCCGGGCGCTCGACCGCGACGTCGTGGTCGCACCCGATCGCCCCGCGGTGCAGGTGAGCTGGCACGATACGCAAGCCTATGCCGGATGGCTGTCGCGCAAGACGGGCAGGACCTGGCGTCTGCCGAGCGATGAGGAATGGGCCTTTGCCGCCGGCAGCAAGTTCAGGGATGACGGATCGCCGGTCGATGCCGCCGATCCCTCAAGGCGCTGGATCAGCCGCTACGATCGCGAATCCGAGCGCGACCTCTCGGACACCGCGACTTATCCGTTCGGCAAGTTCGGCCTCAACGAGCACGGCGTGTCCGATTTCGCCGGCAATGTCTGGGAATGGACCTCGACCTGCTTCGTGCGCGAGCGGGTCGACGAGAACGGCAAGCCGGGCCGACAGACCACCAATTGCGGCGTGCGCATCGCCGAGGGCGCTCACCGTGCCTACGTCACCGACTTCATCCGCGACGCCCGCGCCGGCGGCTGTGCGCAAGGCGTCCCGCCCGCCAATCTCGGCTTTCGCCTGGTGCGCGAGCAGACGTCGTGGGTGGCGAGCGTGTCGCAGCGGTTGGGCAAGGGGTTAGCGGCGAGGTCGTAGCCGCGATCATCGCCGTGTAGCCCGGATGGAGCGAGATTGGGGCACGCTCGCACCATACCCTCGGTGTCATCGCCCGCGAAAGCGGGCGATCCAGTATTCCAAAGGCGGCGATAGGATACGGATAAGCCGCGGCGCACTGGATGCCCCGGTCAAGCCGGGGCATGACAGTCTCAGGCATGAAAACCGCGCGGCCCTGGACCATGCAAGCCGAGTCAGCGACGACACAAACAAAAGCGGCCGGAACATGCCCGGCCGTTTAGCTATTTCTTGAAGCGCCCGCTTACGTATTCTTCAGCGCAACACGAAACTCGGCTTCGGTCTTGGACTTGACCTCGTCGAGCGTGACGCCGTCGGCGAGCTCGATCAGGGCCATGCCGCCGTCGCCGTGCTTATCGATGGTGAAGACGGCGAGATCGGTGACGACCATGTCGACGACGCGCTCGCCGGTCAGCGGCAGGCTGCACGTCTTCAGGAGCTTGGCGCCATCCTTGGCGGAATGCTCCATCACCACCACGACGCGCTTGACACCGGCGACGAGATCCATCGCGCCGCCCATGCCCTTGACCATCTTGCCGGGGATCATCCAGTTGGCGAGGTCGCCGTTCTGGGCCACCTGCATGGCGCCGAGGATCGACAGGTCCATGTGGCCGCCGCGGATCATGCCGAAGGAATCCGCGCTCGAGAAATAGCTGGTCGAGGGCAGCTCGCTCACGGTCTGCTTGCCGGCGTTGATGAGGTCGGCGTCTTCCTCGCCCTCATAGGGGAACGGTCCCATGCCGAGCATGCCGTTCTCGCTCTGGAGGCTGACGTCCATGCCGTCGGGGATGTAGTTCGAGACCAGCGTCGGAATGCCGATGCCGAGGTTGACGTAGTAGCCGTCACGCAATTCCTTCGCGGCGCGCGCGGCCATCTGTTCACGGGTCCAGGCCATCGTTGTGCTCCTGTCGATTCTTTAGTGGCGCATGATCTGATCGGAAAACCGGTGTCCACTTTTCCGGATCATGCGCTCGGGCGCGGGCGCGTGTTGCGGAATTCGATGCGCTTCTTGGCCGTGCCGACCTCGACGATGCGCTTCACGAAAAGACCGGGCGTGTGGATGTGGTCGGGGTTGAGCTCGCCGGCCGGCACCAGATGCTCGACCTCGGCCACGGTGATCTTCGCGGCGGTCGCCATCATCGGGTTAAAGTTGCGCGCGGTCTTGCGGTAGATGAGGTTACCGGCGGTATCGCCCTTCCAGGCGTGGACGATGGCGAGGTCGGCGAACAGGCCGCGCTCCATCAGGTACTTCTGGCCGTCGAATTCCTTCACTTCCTTGCCTTCGGCGATCAGCGTGCCGACGCCGGTCTTGGTGTAGAAGGCCGGGATGCCCGCGCCGCCGGCGCGGATGCGCTCGGCGAGCGTGCCTTGCGGGTTGAATTCGAGTTCCAGCTCGCCCGCGAGGTACTGCTGGGCGAACAGCTTGTTCTCGCCGACATAGGAGGAGATCATCTTCTTGATCTGGCGGGTTTCCAGCAGGCGGCTGAGCCCGATGCCGTCGACGCCGGCATTGTTGGAGACCACCGTCAGGCCCTTGACGCCGGAGTCGCGGATCGCGTCGGACAGCGCCTCGGCGATGCCACAGAGGCCGAAACCGCCCGACATGATCATCATGCCGTCCTTGAGAATGCCATCGAGAGCCGACTTGGCGTCGGGATAGACCTTGTTCATGCGGGAAACCTTGGGTGTGAGGCGTTACGCCCGTTGTTGGCCGGGATTATTAGGCGAAATGGTCTTGAGCCGTCAATGATACGGGGTTTCGCCCGCCTGGGCCCGATGATAGAGCTGCCCACGCGGTGGGCATAACCGCCTCCCCGGCCTTGAAAGCGACAAGAAAACCCATCAAGTTGCGGAACTTGTGCGTGGGGCGCGTTTGGCTCCCGGTTGAGCACCCGACAACAACCCGATCAGGACATGCCATTGACGATGGCCCAAGGAATGAAGCGCCTGGGGACGCCGATTGCGGCGCTGCTCGGCATCGTGCTGATCGCCCTGGTCGCGACCTCCTGGCTGATCAACCGCGACGCGCTGCGCAAGGCGGTCGAGGGCCAGATCCGCGCCGTCACCGGGCTTGAGCTCAATGTCGCAGGGGCCATCGACATCTCGGTGCTGCCGGCGAGCTATGTCTCCTTCCATGACGTCAGCCTGAAGGGCCCCGGCGGGCACAGCGATCCGGCTCTGCATGTCGAGGTGCTCACCGCGAATTTGCGGCTGCTGCCGCTCCTGCTCCAGCGCTTCGAGATCGCCGATCTGATGCTGCTGCGGCCGCATATCCACGTCAGCCTCGAGGCCAATGGCGACAGCAACTGGACCCCCTTCATCCAGACCATCGCGCGCACCATGAAGCCGGGCGCCGACAACCAGGTGTCGTTTTCCGAGATCAGGGTCCAGGACGGCGTGCTCGACTTTGAGGACCTCGCCAGCCACGGCAGCGAAAAGTTCGAGGACATCGACCTCTCACTGGCCTGGCCCTCGATCTCGCGCTCCTTTGCCGCCACCGGGCAGTTCGACTGGCGCGGCGAGCGCGTCGACGGCTCGATCAGCTTCTCTGATTTCGTCGCAGCGCTGTCCGGCGACCGCTCGGGCCTGAAGGCGCGGATCACCAGCCCGCCGCTCAAGCTCGCCTTCGACGGCAGCGTCGCCAACCGCACCAGCCCGATGATGGAAGGCACGCTCACGATCGACAGCCCCTCTTTACGCAACGCGCTGCGCTGGGCCGGCCAGCCGCAGCCGGCCAGCGGCGGCTTCGGCCGCTTCGCGCTCAAGGCACGCGCCAACGTGGTGGGCGCGTCGATCGCGCTCACCAACGTCAATGTCGAGCTCGACGGCAACGTCGCCGAAGGCGTGATGACCTACGCCAACAACGGCCGGCAGACGCTCCAGGCAACGCTCGCCGCCGACGCGCTCGACTTCACGCCCTACATCTCGACCTTCCGCCTGCTGGCGAGCGGCGCGCGCGACTGGAACAGGCAGCTGTTCGACCTCAACGGTCTGTCGACCACCGATCTGGACATGCGCTTGTCGGCGGCGCGGTTGACGGTCGGGCCGTCGAAGCTCGGCCGCACCGCGATCGGCGCGAATTTGCGCAACGGCACGCTGGCGCTCTCGGTCGGCGAGGCGCAGGTCTATGGCGGCATTGCGAGGGGCTCGTTCGGCATCGCGCGCTCCGACACGGTCGCCGACGTCAAGGCGCAATTCCAGTTCACCGACGTCGATTTGCAGGCCTGCACGTCCGAGCTGTTCGGCATCAACAAGCTGTCCGGCCGCGGCAACATCAACGTGTCGCTGATCGCCTCCGGCTCGAGCCCGTTCGGCCTCGTGCAATCGCTCGACGGCACTGCCTCGGTGATCGGGCACGACGGCGCGATCTCCGGCTTCAACGCCGAGCAACTGTTGAAGCGGCTGGAGCGGCGGCCGCTGTCGGGCGGCGGCAATTTCCGCAACGGCTCGACGCCCTACAACAATCTCACGGTGGCGGTGAAATTCGCCGAGGGAATCGCGACCGCTGACGACATCCACATCGAGGGACCGACGGCGAAGATCACGCTGACCGGCACCGCCTCGGTGCCGACGCGCGAATACGACATGAAGGGCGTGGCGAGCCTGAACGGCACGAGCGGCTTCGAGCTGCCCTTCGTGGTGCAGGGGCCCTGGGACGATCCGCTGATCTTCCCCGATCCGGAAAGCCTGATCCGCCGCTCGCCGGCGTCAGCTCCGCTGCTCGAATCCGTGCGCAATCCCAAGACGCGCGACGCCGTGCGCTCGGTGCTCGAGCGCTTCACCGGCGCCAAGCCCGCCGCACCCGATGCCGCGCCGACGGCGGAGAACGCGAAGGAAGGCGCCAAGGACGGCGCCAAGGACGGCGCGAAATCCAATTAGCGTTGTGACTCCGACAGCCCATTCCTTCATTCCGGGGCCCGAGCAGAGCGAGGGAGCCCGGAATCCGTCGGACCCCAGGGTACGTGGGTGAATGGATTCTCAGATGCGCAATCGCGCATCGTAGCTCGCGACTTCGTCGCGCCCCGGAATGACGTTGCGTGAATCAGACGTCAGAGACACAGGGCGCGAATTGATGGCCGTGAATTGATGCGTCGATTGGATCGATGCGCGGCGTTAAGACTGTTCGCGACGAAATCCCCCTCGACCTAGGTCTGACAAGATGCCGCTAGATCGGGCCACGCCCATGCGCTAGTGTTTTAGCCAACCGGTTAAAACACCGGCGCTTTGAGGGAGAAAAACGTGAAATCAAGGGTTATTGGCGCACTATCACTCGCGGTCGCTGCGGTTGGGCTGTTTGCAGCCACTGCACCCGCGTTTGCCCAGCAGAAGACCATCACGGTCTGGTGGGGCAAGGGCTTCTATCGCTCCGAAGA
Source organism: Bradyrhizobium iriomotense (assembly GCF_030160715.1). Classification (GTDB taxonomy): domain Bacteria; phylum Pseudomonadota; class Alphaproteobacteria; order Rhizobiales; family Xanthobacteraceae; genus Bradyrhizobium; species Bradyrhizobium iriomotense. Next base: position 49,411 of record NZ_BSOW01000016.1, on the reverse strand, counting down.
CGACGCGCTCATCGATACGATCAAGAAGTTTGAAGCCAAGACCGGCATCAAGGTCGAATTGTCGCAGTATGCGATCCAGGACATGATTCCGAAGACGGTGGCCGCGCTCGATGCCGGCACCGTGCCGGATGTCGCCTATTCCGATTCCTACGACGTGCAGGCGCAGGGCAAGTGGGCCTATGAGGGCAAGCTCGAAGATCTGTCCGACGTCATGGAGCCGATCAAGGACAGGTTCGCACCGAACACGCTGGAAGCCTCGATCCTCTACAACGACGTCGCCAAGAAGAAGGCCTATTACGGCTTTCCGCTGAAGCAGCAGAGCATGCACGTCCAGATCTGGGGCGACATGCTGGACAAGGCCGGCTTCAAGCAGAGCGACATCCCGACCGACTGGGAAGGCTATTGGTCGTTCTGGTGCGACAAGGTGCAGCCGGCGATCCGCAAAGCCACCGGCCAGCGCATCTATGCCGTGGGCCAGCCGATGGGCGTGGAATCCACCGACGCCTTCCAGTCGTTCTACACCTTCATGGACGCCTACCACGTCAAGCTGGTCGACGACGACGGCAAGCTGCTGGTCGACGATCCCAAGGTGCGCGAGAACCTCATCAAGGCGATGAAGGACTACACCGACACCTACATCAAGGGCTGCACGCCGCCCTCCTCCACGACCTGGAAGGATCCGGACAACAACGTCGCGTTCCACAACAAGACGATCGTGATGACCCACAACTTCACGATCTCGATCGCGGCGAAATGGTTCGAGGACTCCACCAACCAGAACCTGACGCCGGAACAGCGCGCGGCCGGCAAGAAGGCCTATGAGGAGGACATCATCACCGCGTCCTTCCCGAAGGCGCCGGATGGATCGACCATCCGCTACCGCTCCGACGTCAAGACCGGCTTGATCTTCACCGCGGCCAAGAACAAGGCGGAGGCCAAGCAGTTCATCAGCTTCCTGCTCCAGGAAGAGAACGTCCGCCCCTACATCGAGGGCGCGCTCGGGCGCTGGTTCCCGGTGACGAAGGAAAGCCAGGCGAGCCCGTTCTGGCAGGCTGACCGGCACCGCAAGGCGGTCTACAATCAGTTCATGGGCGGCACCGCGCCGTTCGACTTCACGAAGAACTGGAAGTTCACGATCCTGAACAACGAGAACGTCTGGGCCAAGGCGATGAACCGGGTGGTCAGCGAGAAGGTCCCGGTCGACAAGGCCGTCGACGAGCTCATCGCCCGTATCAAGCAGGTCGTGGGTTAAGTGATCCTCACCTCTCCCCGCTTCGCGGGGAGAGGTGCAAGAACAGCACCGGCCGCGTTTCGCGGCCGGCATCTCTTTCAAGAGTTCGAAAAGAGAAGAGTTCGAGAAGAATGGCGATCACGCTCTCTGGCGATCAATCGATAGCTTCGCCGCCTTTGTCGTCGCGGCTGACCCCGGCGCAGGTCTGGGGCATCGTGCTGCTCGCGCCCTATTTCCTGGTCTTCCTGGCCTTCGTCGTCTATCCCGTCTGCTACGGCCTGTGGCTGGCGCGCCACCCGGCAAGCTATGTCGCGCTCTACAACGACCCGATCTTCGCGCGCGCCGCGGTCAACACCCTGATCTTCCTGGTCATCGGCATCAACATCAAGATGCTGATCGCGCTGTTCCTGTCCGGCTTCTTCGCGCAGCAGCGCACCTGGATCAAATGGCTCTCGGTGATCTTCATCCTGCCCTGGGCGGTGCCGTCGATCCCGACCATCCTGTCGGTGCGGTTCATGCTCAATCCCGAATGGGGCATGGTCAATCATTTCATCTTCTCGCTCACCGGCGATGACGGCCCGAACTGGCTGAACGATCCGACCGTCGCGCTGACCATGGCGATCGGCGTGCACATCTGGAAATCGCTGCCGTTCTGGACGCTGATCCTGATCACCGGACGCCTCGCGATCTCGCACGATCTGTTCGAGGCGGCCGAGGTCGACGGCGCGAGCTGGTGGCAGAAATTCCGCTACATCACCTGGCCGTCGATGCAGACGCTCTACGTCACCTGCACGCTGCTCTCGATGATCTGGACGTTAGGGGACTTCAATAGCGTTTACCTGCTGACCGGCGGCGGCCCGGCCGACCTCACGCATGTGCTGTCGACGCTCGGCATCCGCTATCTCCGGCTCGACCAGCTCTCGCTCGCGATGGCTTCCATCGTCTGCGCCATGCCGTTCGTCCTGCCGCTCGTGTACTTCATGATGAAACGGTTGTCGCGATGAAGCTCCCTACCCTGCGCGAAGTCGCGACCGAAGCAAAGTTGCTGCTGATCGGCATTCCGGTGTTCATCTGGACGATGGTGCCGATCTATCACATGTTCCTGTTCGCGATCTCCCCGAAGGAGGACGCGTTCTCCGGAAAGCTGTGGCCGGACCACCCGACGCTGCACAACTTCTCGATCGTGTTCAACCAGCAGCACTATTTCCTGCGCGACTTCTACATCCAGTTCTGGAATTCGGTGGTGATCGCGGCGTCCGTCGGCGCGCTGACGCTGTTCATCGCGACCGCGGCGGCGTTCTCGATCTCGCGGCTCAAGGTGCCCGGCGGGCGCGTGGTGATGAATCTGGCGCTCTTCACCTACTTCATCCCGGCGGCCTTCCTCGCTGTGCCGATGTACCGGACCATGGGCAATTACGGCCTGCTCAACAATCACTGGTCGCTGATCCTGGCGATGGTGACGATCGCCAGCCCTTACGCGATCTGGGTGTTGAAGCAGGCCTCCGACAAGCTGCCGGTCGAGCTCGATGAAGCCGCGGTGATGGACGGCGCCACCACGCTGCAGATTTTCCGACTGGTCTATCTTCCCCTGATGATGCCCTCGCTGGTCGCGATCGGCACCTATGCGGTGCTGCTGGCATGGAACGAATATCTCTACGCGTTCCTGCTGCTGTCGAATGACAAAGAGATCACGCTTCCCGTCGCGCTCGGCAACTTCCTCGCCGCCGACGACTCGCCGTGGGAGCTGTTGATGACGACCGGCTTCATCTACGCGCTGCCGCCGGCCGCGATCTACTACGCCTTCCGCCGCTACATGGTGGGCGGGCTCACCGCAGGTGCGGTGAAGTCTTAACTATCCGCCGCGCGCTTCCTGCGATAGGCGACCAGGAGCGCGATCGTCGAGCCGATGAAATAGCCTGCGGTCGCGCCCGAAACGGCGCGGCCGACGATGATCGCGAGCGCGCGGTCGCTCGCATCGATCGCCGAGATCACGCCGACCGCATATTGCAAACCGAACACGATGAGATTGCGGACCAGCGGGAACACGCTGCCCGCCCGGATGATCTCGCCGCTCTTGTGGTCCACCTCGAACGGACGCGGCGTCAGGATGCCGGGCGGCAGCAGCGCCAGCGCCGCCGCGATCCAGGCAACCAAGGGCCACGCGCTGTCCTGATGCCCGAAGCCGATCCGCGAGATACCCCAGACGATGAACACCACCGGCACGATCAAGGCGCGCCAGATCGGCGTCGTGCGCGGCTGCATGGCCTTGATGCCCTGCCACACCAGAAAGGCGAGCAGCGCGAACACCCAGACCGGGGTGTGGATCACGATCTGATAGGCAAAGGTCATGATTGCTTCCTGCTCACAGCGGCGCCGCGCTCTCGCCTTGCGAGCTCGACAGTTTCGAGGCGAGCGAGGCAATGACGATGACAATGGCGATCAGGCCGATCACCAGCGTGCAGATGGCGTTGATCTCGGGCTTCACCCCGAGCCGCACCTCGGAATAGATCCGGATCGGCAGCGTCGCCGACCCGGGGCCGGTGGTGAAGCTCGCGATCACGAGATCGTCCAGCGACAGCGTGAACGCCAGCATCCAGCCGGCCACGATCGCGGGCGCGATCAGCGGCAGCGTAACCAAAAGGAAGGCGCGGACGGGATTGCAGCCGAGGTCCATCGCGGCCTCCTCGAGCGAGCGATCGAGCGAGCCGAGGCGCGACTGCACCACGACCGCGACGAAGCACATGGTGAGCGTGGTGTGCGCGATCGTCACCGTCCAGAAGCCGCGCTCCGCGTTCAGCGCCACGAACAGCAGCAGCAGCGACAGGCCCGTGATCACCTCGGGCATCACCAGCGGCGCATAGAGCATGCCCGAGAACAGCGTGCGGCCGCGAAATCCTTCGCCGCGCGACAGCGCCACCGCGGCCAGCGTTCCAAGCACGGTCGCGATGCTGGCGGAAGCGACAGCGACGCGCAGGCTCATCCAGGCGGCCTCGATCATGGCGCCGTCATTGAAGAACTCGCGATACCAGCGCAGCGACCAGCCGCCCCACACCGTCACCAGCCGCGAGGCATTGAAGGAATAGATGACGAGAATGAGGATCGGCAAGTAAAGGAACGCGAGCCCCAGCGCCAGCGAGGCGACGTTGAAGCGGGAGAGGCGAGCGAGCTTGCGCATCTCACCGCTCCTCCAATTGCCGGCGCTGGACCCGCTCGTAGAGCAGCAGCGGTGCGAGCAGCACGACCAGCAGGATGATGGCGGCCGCGGACGCGACCGGCCAGTCCTTGTTGGTGAAGAACTCGAGCCACAGCGTCTGGCCGATCATCAGCGAGTTGGAGCCGGCCAAGAGGTCCGGGATCACGAACTCGCCGACGATCGGAATGAAGCAGAGCAGCACACCGGCGCCGACGCCGGGCAGCGACAGCGGAAAGGTGACCAGCCAGAACACCGCCCCCGGCGGCGCGCCGAGATCGGCGGCCGCCTCCTCCAGCGCCGGCTCCATCTTGGCCAGCGTCGCATAGAGCGGCAGGATCATGAACGGCAGGTAGGAATAGACGATGCCGAGATACATCGCGCTGTCGGTGGAGAGCCACACCACCGGCTGGCTGACCAGATGCAAAGCGAGCAGGATTTTGTTCAAGAGCCCGTCATGCTGCAAGATGTTGATCCAGGCGTAGATGCGGATCAGGAACGAGGTCCAGAACGGCACGATCACCAGCACCATCGCCACCGCCTGCCAGCGCGTCGGCAGCCGCGCCATGCCATAGGCGATGGGGTAGCCGATCACGAGCAGGATCGCGGTCGCCGTGATCGCGACGGTGAGGCTTCTTACGTAGGCGAACACGTAGAGGTCGTCGGAGACCAGCAGCTTGAAATTGTCGATCGACAGTGCGCCGAAGGCGGCCTTGATCGCCGCCCATCCCGCCGTCAGGTCGAACACCGGCTCGTAGGGCGGCTGCGCGATCGCGGTCTGCGACAGGCTGATCTTCAGCACGAAGCCGAACGGCACCAGGAAGAACAGCGCCATCCAGAGGTAAGGCGCGATCGCGGCGAAGCGCGCGGGCCTTGCGAAGATGCGGCGCGCGCTCATTGCTCGAGCACCACACAATCATTGGACGTGAACCAGGCCACCACGCGCTGGTTCACGCCGTAGGCATCGGCGTCGCGGCGCACGGTATTCGCGATCGCGGACTGCACCGTGCCACCCGCATCGAGCTTCACCGTGTAGGTGGTGCTGCCGCCGAGATAGCAGACGTCGCTGACCGTGCCTTCCAGCCGGTTGATCGCAGGCCCCTGGTCCGCATGACCACCGGACTCACGGCGCGAAAGTTTGACCTTCTCGGGACGGATTGCGACCGACAATTTGGCCTTGCCGACCGGCACGCGAGGCTCGACGACCACGAGCGGACCGGCGTCGCGGGTCACAATGGTCAGGCGATGACCATCATACGATTGCAGCTCGCCTTCGAACAGATTGATGTCGCCGACGAACTGCGCGATCCAGCGCGAGCGCGGCGCCTCGTAGAGCTGGCGCGGGGTCGCGACCTGGACGAGCTTGCCGGCGTCCATCACGCCGATCCTGGTTGCCATCGTCATCGCCTCCTCCTGGTCGTGGGTGACGATGATGAAGGTCATGCCGAGCCGCCGCTGCAGCTCCATCAGCTCTGCTTGCGTGCTCTCGCGCAGCTTCTTGTCGAGCGCCGCCAGCGGCTCGTCGAGCAGGAGCAGCTGCGGGCGGCGCGCCAGTGCACGCGCCAGCGCGACGCGCTGCCGCTGACCGCCGGAGAGCTGGTCCGGCTTGCGCTTCTCCATCCCCTCCAGCTTCACCAGCGCGACCATCTCGGCCACGCGCGCGGCGATATCGCCACGCGCCATGCCGGCGCGCCTCAGGCCGAAAGCGATGTTGTCCCGCACCGACAGATGCGGAAACAGCGCGTAGCTCTGGAACATCATGTTGATGGGCCGCTCATGCGGCAATGCCTGCGCGATGTCGTTGCCGCCAAGCAGGATGCGCCCCTGGTCGGGCGCCTCGAAACCGGCCAGCATCCGGAGCAGCGTGGTCTTGCCGCAGCCGGAGGGACCGAGCAGCGCAAAGAACTCACCGGCCCCGATGTCGAGCGACACGCCGTCAACGGCGCGGAACGCGCCGAAATCCTTCACCGCGCCGTCAATGCGCAGCAGCGGCTGGTCCGCAGCCAAATGAGGCTTGGCCGCAGCGGCCACCTTGATCCCCTCGCGTTCGTCAGCCATGTTCCCTGCCGGCCCCAATGCCGCCGCACGCTAAAGCGCGATGAGATTAGGATGAATTGTCATCGCGCTTTAGGTTGTTGTTTGCGCATGATCTTTCCGGAAAACCGCTTCACACTTTTCCGGATCATGCTTTAGCGGCGGAACGCCGCCGGCTCAACCGGTTCGATGCCCATCATTCACACCGCATTCGCCATGAACGCGGCCAGTGCGTCGCGATCGCCGGGCGGCATGGTCAGGCCGAGCTTGGAGCGGCGCCACAGGATGTCGTCGGGGAAACGGGCCCATTCGGTCTGCATGAGGTAGCGCACCTCGGCTCCCGTCAATTCGGGACCGAAAGCCGGCCCCAGCTCGGCACGGCTCGTCGCCTCGCCCAGCACGGCCGGCAGCCGCGAGCCGTAGGCACCGACCAGGCGCTGCGCCTGCGCCTCGGAGAGAAAGCGCCAGCGGTCGCGCGCGGCATCGACTTCCGCCTCGAAGCCCTGCCAGGGAAAGTCCCCGCCCGGAAGCACCGCCGCCGCCGTCCAGGGCCGCGACATCGGATAGAACGGCGTCAGCCTGGTCACCGCGCGCTCCGCGCGCCACCGCGCGGTCGTGACGTCGCCACCGAACATCGTGAGCAGCGGCGCCTTGCGCCGCCGCGCATCGAACGCGAGCTCCCGCCGACGCCCCGCCTCGGGCGCCAGATTGACGCCCGATAGCGTCCGCACCACATCGACCGGCGCGACAGGCTCGCGGAAATAGCGACCGGCGGCCTCGCAGAGATAGGCCACGTCGGCCGCCGGCATGGCAACGATCGCGGGATCGCCCTTGAAGGCATGCGTGACGGTGCCGATCAGGGTGAAATCACGCTCGAAGGGGCTTGCGAAGATCAGCCGGCCATCGCTGTTCTGGAAGACGTAGACATTGTCGGACTCGAACAGCCGCGGCACGACGATCTGACTGATCTGCACGGCAGCGCCCGCGCGCGGTGGCGGCTGTCGGAGCACGGTCTCGGCAACGCTCACGCTCCATCCGCCGCTGGTGTTCGCCAGCGCGCGGGTCGTGACGACCCTGCGGTGGCCGCGATCGACGACGGCGAGCCGCCAGGTATTGGTGCGATCGGCCCGCACGCAGCGCGCGCCGGTACAGATCACCGCGCCACGCTCCGCCGCATCCAGCGCGGTGACGACTGTGAGCCTGGAATCATCGACGACGCAGTCCGAATACTCAAAGGCGGTGCCGAACGGCCGTTTCAGGGCATTGCCGACCGGATGATGCGTGATGTCGATGGTCGCGGAGGGCGGCAGGCCGCCGCGCCCTGCGAGGCGGTCGTAGAGCAGCAGGCCGGCGCGCAGCAGCCAGGGCGGACGTTCGTCGGAATGCGCGGGGATCACGAAGCGCATCGGGCGGACCAGATGCGGGGCAATCGCGAGCCACACCTTCCGCTCGGCCAGCGCCCGGCGCACGCGACGGAAGCCGCGACGCTCCAGCACCGAGAGATCGCCATGGATCAGGTGCGGCGTTGCCGAGGAGGCCCCACCACCGAGATCGCCCTGCTCGAACAGAATGACGCGAAGGCCGCGTCCGGCGGCGTCGCGCGCGATGCTGACGCCGTTCAGGCCACCGCCGATGATCGCGAGGTCGTAATCCGCCATGAAGCCGTCGTGAGCGAACGAAGCAGGGACTTCGCCATCACTAGCGCATGATCCGGAAAAGTGTGTAGCGATTTTCCGACGAGACTATGCGCAAACAGCCGACTGAAGCGCGATCAGCGCTTTAGCCGGTCTTGAGCGCAAGCTCGATCGTCTCGGCGCGGCCGATGAGGCGGGCATATTGCCCGATCGGCAAGGGCTTGCCGAGCAGATAGCCCTGCACGCCGTCGCAGCCCTCCTTGGCGAGGAAGGCGAGCTGCTCGATCGTCTCGACGCCTTCGGCGATGATCGACATTTCGAGGCCATGACCGAGATCGATCACGGCGCGCACGATCGCGGCCGATTGCGGATTACGGCCGAGATTGATCACGAAGGCGCGGTCGATCTTGATCTTGTCGAACGGGAACGCCTGGAGATAGCTCAGCGAGGAATAGCCGCTGCCGAAATCGTCCATCGAGATGCGCACGCCCAGCGCCTTCAGGCGGCGCAGCAGCGCGAGGCCGCGATCAAAATCCTCGATCAGCACGCCCTCGGTGATTTCGAGCTCGAGCCGGCCGGGGGAAAGCCCGGTCTCCAGCAGGATCGAGTGGACGAGGCCGACCACGTCGCCATGGGCAAACTGCGCCGGCGACAGGTTGACCGCAACCTGGAGCGGCTTGGCCCAGGAGGCTGCCTCGCCGCAGGCCTGGCGCAGGATCCACTCGCCCATCTCGACGATCAGGCCGCTCTCCTCCGCGATCGGAATGAACTCGGCCGGCGAGACCTGGCCGCGGACCGGATGCTGCCAGCGCGCCAGCGCCTCGAAGCCGATGATCTCGCTCTCGGCGACGGTGTGGCCGGCGACGCCCTGCGGCTGGAACGCGAGCGAGAGCTCGCCGTTCTTGATCGCCTTCGACAGATCCTGGTGCAGCACGCGGCGGTCGCGGATCTGCTGGTCCATCTCGGGCTGGTAGAGGCTGATCGTGCCGCGCGACTTCTGCTTGGCACGGAACAGCGCCGCCCCGGCATTGGCGAGCAGCGAGGCACCTTCCGCGCCGTTGTGCGGGAAGACCGACATGCCGGTGGTGACGCCGGCGCGCACCGCGCGGCCGTCGATCTGGAATTCCTGGGCAATGGCTTCACCAAGCTGGTGCGCCAGCGCCAGGCCTGCGTCCGGCTGCTTGCCGTCGATGATCAGGCCGAACTCGTCGCCGGACAGCCGCGCGACCACGCCGCCGCGGGCAGCGTTCTGGAGCCGCTGGGCGACTTCGACCAGGAGCTTGTCGCCGAGCGCATGGCCGAAGACGTCGTTGACCTCCTTCAGCCCGTCGAGATCGATGCAGAGCACGGCGAACTCCTCGTCAGTGCCCTCGCAGGCCTCGATCATCTGCGTCAGCGCCTGGAGGAAGGCGGCACGATTGGGTAGGTCGGTCAGGCCGTCGTGATAGGCCATGTGCGCCATGCGCGACTCGGTCTGGCGGCGGTCGGTGACGTCCTCGTGGGTCTTGATGAGATATTCCGGCTCGCCGGCATCGCTGAGCACGGTGGCGCGCCGGGTGAGGAACAGCCGCAGGCCATCCTTGGTCGAGATCGGATGCTCCTCGGTGATCATCCCCCGCTTCTTGATCGCGGCCTCGTCGCGCGCGATGATCAGCTTGGCCTCTTTGGCGTTGAAGATATCGGAGGCGGTGAGGCCCGTGGCATCCTCGCGCTTGCGGTTGAGGATCGCCTCCGCGCTGCGATTGGCAAGCAGATAGCGGCCGTCTTTGACCTGCTCCACGATCAGCGCGACCGGAATGTTGTCGACCACGAGCTCGAGGAATTTCTTGGTGCTCTCCAATTCCTCCGAGAGCGAGCGGCGATCGGTGACGTCATCGAACAGGGCGATGAGGAATTCGGGCTGGTTGTTCTCGTCGCGGGCGATCACGCGGACCGAGGACAGTATGCGGCTCTCCGCGCCCCGCTCGACCTTGATCTCGCTGCGGTACTGCCCCTCGGTCGACGCCAGCGCCGCGCGATCCGCCGCCGCGATGCTAGCCGCGGTGGCAGGGCGGAAGATCTCGTCGGCGCGCTTGCCGACGATGCGGTCGCGCGAGTAGCGCGAAAAGCGCTCGAAGGCGCGGTTGGCGAAGATGTAGCGGCCGTCCTCGATGTTCTTCGCGGCCACGCAGACCGGGACGTTGTCGAGCACCGATTCCAGGAACTGCTTGGTGGAGGCAAGCTGCCGCGACAGGGTGCGCTGCTCGCTGACGTCGAGATGCGTCGCCACCGAGCCGCCGTTCGGCAGCACGAAATATTTCACCAGGATGGCCCGCCCGTCGGGCAGCTCGGTGATCAGGCCGTTCGAGCTTGCGGCCTTCTCGTAGAACTCGTTGTCGCTCACCCCGAGCACGCCGCGGTCGCGACGAATCCTGAGGAGATCCGCTCCGCCCATGTCGGTCCAGAGATCCGACCGCGCCAGCCCGTAGATCTCGAGATAGCGGTCGTTGCAGAAGATGATCCGCGCTTGCGCATCGGTCATCACCACGCCCTGGTTCAGATTGTTCAGCGCCGACGAGACGAAGGCATTGCGCCTCAGCTGCGTGCGCCTGGCCCGTCGCAATGCCGAGTGGATCCACAGCACGATGGCCGCCAGGAACGAGCACACGGCGATGCCGCCGAGCAGCGCCTCCCAGACCAGATTGGGATCGAGCCTGCCGAGATAGCCCTGCGGGGCGAAATGGTCGGACAACGCAAAGGCGCGCGCGGGCGCAGCCGTGCAGGCCAGGCACACCAAGGCCTGCACAGATGTCGTGCCGCTCGCGTGCCAGTTCTTGTCAGCCATCAGCCACCCGCGATTTCAACTCCGGATTGTCTGGCCTCACGGGTTGGGATCGGGTAAACGCCTGTCAGCACGACAGAAAAATGTGATGCCAGATACGGCAATTGGCCTGACATGATAAATTCTTCCTTAACGGACAACCGCCTTGGGTGCGGTTTCCCGGGTCTCTCGGCCCTGCCGCTCACGGACCTGTCGCGCCACCATGGATAGAGTTGACTGCGTCGTCATCGGAGCGGGCGTGGTCGGGCTCGCGGTCGCACGGCGGCTCGCCCAGGCCGGGCGCGAGGTGATCGTGCTGGAAGCGGCGGAGGCCATCGGCACCGTCACCTCCTCGCGCAACAGCGAGGTGATCCATGCCGGGATCTACTACCGGGCCGGGAGCTGGATGGCGCGGCTGTGCGTCAGCGGCAAGCATGCGCTCTACCGCTACTGCGCCGAGCGCGACATCCCGCACAAAAATTGCGGCAAGCTGATCGTCGCGACCAATCCGAAAGAGACCGAGAAGCTGCAATCGATCAAGGCGCATGCCGAGGCCAATGGCGTGCTCGACATGCAGATGCTCGCGGGCGATGCCGCGCGCGCGCTGGAGCCGGCGCTGGCTTGCGATGCCGCGTTGCTCTCGCCGTCGACCGGCATCATCGACAGCCACGCCTACATGCTCTCGCTGCGCGGCGAGGCCGAAGCGGCTGGAGTTGCGTTCGCGTTTCACACGCCGCTGATCCGCGCCAAGGCGTCAGGCGGCATCATCGAAATCGATGCCGGCGGCGAGGCGCCGATGACGCTGCAATGCAGCCTGCTGGTCAACGCGGCAGGTCTTTCGGCGACGACGGTGGCGCGCAACATCGACGGCATGCCGCTCGACCGGATTCCGCCGGCCTATCTCGCCAAGGGCAACTATTTCAGCTGTAGCGCCAAGGCGCCGTTCTCGCGGCTGATCTATCCCGTGCCCGAGCCCGGCGGGCTCGGCGTACACCTGACGCTGGACATGGCGGGCCAGGCGCGCTTCGGCCCCGACGTGGAGTGGATCGAAACGATCGACTATGCCGTCGATCCCGCGCGCGCAGAGCGATTCTACCCGGCGATCCGCAGATACTGGCCGGACCTGCCTGATGGTGCGTTGATGCCGAGCTATGCGGGCATACGGCCGAAGATCGTCCCGCCGGCGGTAGCCACGCAGGATTTCCTGATGCAGGGCGAGCGCGACCACGGCGTGGACGGCCTGATCAATCTCTTCGGTATCGAATCGCCCGGCCTGACATCATCGCTTGCGATCGCCGACCATGTCGCCGAGCTCGCAAACATCTAGACGTCGTCGCGCGAAGTTAATCGCACAACGCTTCGCACCTCGACGCGGGATGAGCGCAACAGCTCTCATCCCTGCGCGAAGGGTGCGAGATCAGGCCAACGCTTGTACGGGGGTTATTAGTGGAGCGTGTCGTCAGCGCCGTGCTTCAACCGCTCGATCTGGTCCTTGACCATCAACTTCCGTCGCTTCAACTCAACAATTTGCAGGTCGTCTGTTGAAAGGTGCACAAGAGCTTCGTGCAATTCGTTTTCGAGAAGTTTGTGTTTCCGCTCCAATTCAACAAGATGTGCCTGAATTGTCATTCGAAACCTCCTCGGTAGGGTTGAACCTCAGAATTCGATCCGGACAAACAAGTCTACATCACCGATTCGTTCTGTCGATGGGTATCCGTGGTCGTACTGTCATTTTTGAAAATTCATATGTAATGAACCGTGAGTACGGAACTGCGACTGGAATTGTCCATGATTTCAATGCCGCTTCCGCGACGGCGCCGCGATCCACTCAAATATCTTGCGAGAGAACGTTGATAGAGGACCCAGATCGCTTGCGATCACGTCGCGCAAGGACGATACTTTCCACAGGCCTTCCACAGGCTTTCGCAACCTCATCGGGTTTTCCGGCTACCGCACATCATGACCAATGAAGACGAGCGCGAACTCGAATCCGAGCTCGCCCGGTTGCAGCAGGAACACCGAGATCTCGATGCGGCGATCGATGCATTGCATCAATCGCCCGCCCCCGACCTGTTGCGGTTACAGCGCCTGAAGAAACGCAAGCTGTTGTTGCGCGACCGTATCGCCTTCATCGAAGACCAGATCACGCCCGACATCATCGCCTGAGCGCCGCCGGCATGCCCAATGCGTTTTCCGCGCCCCGGATTCCTCTTGACTCAAAAAGAACAAAGAGAGAACATTCGGCCATCAACCGCTTCCGGGGAAATGCCATGTCCGCAGCCGCCTTCGACAACAGCCATTATGAGCAAGCCTGCGATCAGGCGATCGCGATGTGTGACGGCAATCTGCGCAGCACCATCAAGGCGCTGATCATGGCCAACGAATATCTGGAAGCGGAGCTCGAGGAGTTGCAGGCGGCAATTTCGGCCGGCTGCATTCCCGAGACGTCGCGCAACAAGATGCGGAGCACCTCCAGCGCCGCGTGAGCCAACGAGCACTCGGAGCCGATCATGTCCGATGTCACCTATTACGTTGCACTGCCTTTCCTCACCGACGAAGACGGATCGCCGGTCGCGGGCGCAGCGGAGGAATGCCAGACCTCGGCGGCAGCGCTGCGGCGCGCCGAGATCCTGGCGCACGGCGCCGGCCATATCGGCGCGATCGCGTTCAGCCGCAGCGGCGATCCCATGACCGGCGAGTTCGGCGACGCCAAGCTGCTACGCAAGTTCGGCAACGTGCCGGAGGACCTCAGCGCGCTGTAGGGTTAGCTGCTGAAGCCTAACTGCTGATCAGCCTGATCCGCGGCTCGTGCCGCCGCTGCGCCTTGCGCACGTACATGGCTGCGTCGGCTTCCTCCAGCGCGCGGCCTGCCTCGGCGTGAGAGCCGAGCAGAGCGACGCCGGCGGAGGCACCCGCATTCACGCGTTGGCCACGAAAGACAAAGGACAGATCGTCGATCGCCTGCTCGAAAGCCGCGGCCTTGGCCTTGGCATCGGTCTCGCTGAGATTCCACAACAAGAGCGCAAACTCGTCGCCACCGAGACGGCCGACTACGTCAGAGGCACGTACCTGTCGCGTCAGCGTGGCGGCAATCGCCTTGAGCACCTCGTCACCGGCGGCGTGACCAAAGCTGTCGTTGATGGGCTTCAGGCGATCGACGTCGAGCACGATCAGCGCGCCGCGGGCGGCGTAGCGCGTCATGTAGGCGATCGCGCGGTGCAGCTCGCGCTCGAAGCCGCGCCGGTTCGGGATGCCGAGCAGGAAGTCGGTATCGGCGGCAGCCTCGAGTTCGTCGATGCGCCGCTGGGCCTGGGCAAGCTTGGTGCGCAGGCTGCGGATGGTCGCCTTTGCCTCGTTCTTGGCATTGTTCTTGGCCCCGTCAGCGGTCGCGGCGGGCTGCTTGGCCGGCCGCCTCGCGCGGCTGGCCGCGGGTTTGGATCGGCTCCCGCTGCTTTTCCGGCCCTTTTTTGCCTTCGCAGCGATCGCCCTTTTTGGTTTCTTCATGGGCATCCTGCTCAATGAAGGCTTGCGGGGATTCACCAAGACAGGATAGTGCATTCCCTTCTCCTTGCCACCGCCTTGCGAGCCGCCGGCCGGAACCGTTAATCTGGCCTATGTTTCTGTATTCCCGAGCACAATTGACGTCATGACCGCGCCGATCGCCATCATCATGGGAAGCCAGTCGGATTGGGACACCATGCGGCATGCCGCCGATACGCTCACAGCGCTCGGCGTCGCCTGCGAAAGCCGCATCGTCTCGGCCCACCGCACTCCGGAACGGCTGTTTGCCTTTGCCAAGGGCGCCAAGGCCGAAGGCTTCAAGGTCATCATCGCCGGCGCCGGCGGTGCCGCGCATCTGCCCGGCATGACGGCGGCGCTGACGGAACTGCCGGTGTTCGGCGTGCCCGTCGAATCCAAGGCGCTCAGGGGCGTCGATTCGCTCCACTCGATCGTCCAGATGCCCGCCGGCATCCCGGTCGGCACGCTCGCCATCGGCAAGGCGGGCGCGATCAACGCGGCGCTCCTGGCCGCGGCCGTGCTGGCCCTGTCCGATCCGGCGCTGTCCGATCGCCTCGTGGCCTGGCGCAAGGCGCAGACCGACGCCGTGGCCGAGCGCCCGGAGGACAAGGCGTGACTGGCACCAAACGGGTGAAGCTGAAGCCCGGCGACACCATCGGAATCCTCGGCGGTGGACAATTGGGGCGGATGCTCGCGATGGCAGCGGCGCGGCTCGGCCTGCGCTGCCAGGTGTTCTCGCCCGACCCGGACTCACCCGCCTTCGATGTCGTGCTGAACGCGACCTGCGCGGAATATGCCGACGTCGAGGCGCTCGAGCTGTTCGCGAACGACGTCGACGTCATCACCTACGAGTTTGAGAACGTGCCGGCCGCAGCCGCGCTGGTGCTGGACGCACGCCGCCCCGTGCTGCCCAACCGCAAGATCCTCGAGACCACCCAGGACCGGCTCGCCGAGAAGGATTTTGTGACCCGGCTCGGGATCGGCACCGCCGCCTATGCCGACGTCACCTCGGTCGCCTCGTTGCGGGAGGCAATCGTCAGGATCGGCCTGCCTGCCGTGCTGAAGACGCGCCGCTTCGGCTATGACGGCAAGGGCCAGGCGATCATTCGCGAGGGCGACGACATCGCGAAAGTGTGGACCAGCCTCGAAACGAAAGCCGCGATCCTCGAAGCCTTTGTGCCGTTCGAGCGCGAGATCTCCGTGATCGCCGCGCGCTCGGCCGAAGGCCAGGTCGAATGCTTCGACGTCACCGAGAACGAGCACCGCGATCACATCCTCAAGGTCTCGCGCGCACCGGCAGCGATTCCGGACGCGCTTGCCGAAGAGGCGCGCAACGTCGCCGGCAAGATCGCCGACGCGCTCGATTATGTCGGCGTGCTGGCGGTCGAGATGTTCGTGCTCGCCAACGGCACGGGGCCGAAGGTGCTGGTGAACGAGATTGCGCCGCGCGTGCATAACTCCGGGCACTGGACGCTCGACGGCGCGTCCGTGTCTCAGTTCGAGCAGCACATCCGCGCCATCGCCGGCTGGCCGCTCGGCAAGCCGGTGCGGCACGGCGAGGTCGTCACCATGACCAATCTCATCGGTGAAGAGATCAACCGCTACCAGGAATGGCTGACCGTTCCGGGTGCAACCATCCACATCTACGGCAAGGGCACGCCGCGGCCGGGCCGCAAGATGGGCCACATCACCGAAGTGCTTCCGGCCCGCGACAAGTGAGGGGACCGCGGCGCTTCGCGATCCCCCACATGGATCACGCGGTCTTCACACCGGCGACGACGCCGGCCGGCTCTTCGCTGAGCCAACGATAGATCGCGCCGCCGAGCGCGCCGCCGATCAGCGGCGCAAGCCAGAACAGCCACAGTTGCGCGAGCGCCCAGCCGCCGACGAACAAGGCAGGCCCGGTGCTGCGCGCCGGGTTCACCGACGTGTTGGTGACGGGAATGCTGACGAGATGGATCATCACCAGCGCGAGCCCGATCGCGAGCGGCGCGAAACCCGCAGGCGCCCTTCCGTGCGTGGCGCCCATGATGATGAACAGGAACATCATGGTCATCACCACCTCGGTGATGAAGCACACCACCATGCCGTACTGGCCGGGCGAATGCGCACCATAGCCGTTCGACGCAAAGCCCTTGGTGACGTCGAAGCCCGGGGCGCCGCTGGCGATCACATAGAGCAGCGCGGCCGCGACGATCGCGCCGACGACCTGCGCCACGATATAGGGCAGGATCTGTCCGGTCGGGAACCGGCCGCCCGCGGCAAGACCGACCGTGACGGCCGGGTTGAGATGGCAACCCGAGATGTGGCCGATGGCGTAGGCCATGGTCACCACGCTGAGGCCGAATGCCAGGGACACGCCGAGCAGGCCGATCCCGACCTGCGGAAATCCGGCTGCGATCACCGCGCTGCCGCAACCTGCGAATGTGAGCCAAAAGGTGCCGATTGCCTCGGCGGCGTATTTTTTCATATCCATGGGCGTCTCCCCTGATTTCCAAGTTCTCCGGATCAAAGCTCCGGGAACGGCCCCGCCATTGGCGCCGAATCACCCAAATCGAGGCCGTACGAGGGCATTTTTGCCCCATTTAATGGCTTATCTTGGCCCGAAAGACCGCTTGCCCGGTGGACATCTCAGGTTTTGTCTGATACATCCGCGCGCTCAAGGTTAAGGGCTTGCGCTTTCTGCCATCCCCTTTGACTTACCAGAATTCAAATCCGATCCACTGAAGAGGATGCCGCGTGCAGGTTCTCGTTCGCGATAACAATGTCGATCAAGCCCTCAAGGCGCTGAAGAAGAAGATGCAGCGCGAGGGTATTTTCCGCGAGATGAAGCTCCGCGGTCACTACGAAAAGCCCTCCGAGAAGAAGGCTCGCGAAAAGGCCGAGGCCGTGCGCCGCGCGCGCAAGCTGGCCCGCAAGAAGCTGCAGCGCGAAGGCCTGCTGCCGATGAAGCCGAAGCCGGTGTTCGGCGCTGGCCCCGGTGGCGAGCGTGGCGCTGGCGGCCGTGGCGGCCCGGGTGCTGGTCCGCGCGGACCGCGCTGATCTTGCCGCGCTTGATTTTACCAGACTTGCAAGACTGAGTTTTCGATGACGCGGGCCCCGGGCCCGCGTTATTGTTTTGTGAGCGGTGCCTTTTCTGGGACGGGGCACTACCGATGCGGCACCAGCGCGAGCGAACCCGTAGATGGCTTCCCCTTTCCCCGAGCACAGCCCGGCACGGTCGTGCCGACCCTGGCGGCGCTCAATCACACTCTCACTGATCGCGATCGCACTGTCCGGCTGCTCGTTCGACCTGGGATCGCTGATGCCGGAGAAGGAGAAGCCGCAGGACGCGCCCAAGGCCGCTCCTGCGCCCGTCGAGAGCGCGGTCAGCGCCGGCAACGTCGCCGAGGCCCAGAGCCATACGGCAAAGGGCCAGGCGCTTGCGAAATCGGGAGAGACGGCGGCGGCGCTCGAAGAGTTCAACCGCGCGGTCGCGCTCGATCCCTACAATGCACAGGCGCTCTATGGACGCGCCCTGATCTATCAAGGCAACAACGAGCACGAGTTCGCGATCGCGGATTTCAGCGCGGCGAGCGGGCTCAATCCGCAGAAGCCGGAGCCGCTGCTCGGCCGCGCCATCAGCTATCTCGCGGTCGGCAAGGTCAAGGAAGCCGCAGCCGACCTCGACGAGGCCGCCGAGGCCGATCCGCACAATGCGCAGGTCTGGACCACGCGCGGGATCGCCTATGAGCGCCTCGGCGACAGGGCCAAGGCGGCGGCGTCCTACACAAAGGCGGTCGCGCTACGTCCACGCGACGATGCCGCCCGCAGCGGGCTTGCCCGCGTCGGTGGCTAAGAACGGGATCGCAGGCGCGAGCCGCGCTAAAGCGCGATGAGATTGGGATGAATCGTCATCGCGCTTTAGGTTATTGTTTGAGCATGATCTCCGCGCAAACGCGTCCCGCGTTTGTCGCGAGGGAAAACCGCTCCACACTTTTCCGGATCATGCTCCAGGTCAGTCCGGGGTGACGCCCTTCGGCAGGACCGCGTGGAACATCGACTTCATGCCTGACAGCATCTCGTCGGCGACATTGGTCTTTGCCTTCGGCATGGGGCCGGCCGCATCGGCCCGCAGGTCGAGCGGCGGCGCGACCACCACCGGGACCGGGATGTCGGCCGGTGGCGTCAGCCGATTCGCATCATCCGAGCCGACTGACGCGGTGTAGGGCGGATTCGACGTCGTCGGGGAGCCGTAGGCCTCGGGGCCTGGCGTCGACACCGTGATCGGCGGCGGCAGCGGCTGTATGGCCGGCGGAGCCGCAGTCACCAGGCGCGGAGCTTCGTGAACGCGCGGAGCCTCGGGCGCACGGGCCGCCTCCTGCGAGCCGGCCTCGGGCGACTTGCGCAGCCGCTCGATCGCGGCACGGGCGAGATCGTTGGCGTCAGGGGTGGCGGCATTCGACGCCGGAGCCTGAGTGGTCTCAGAGGCCGGCGCGGTGACGACCGGGGCACTGCCGGCCGGGGCAGGCGTTGCCTTGGCCATCGCCTTGCTGTCGCGGGAAGGCGTCGGCCGGCCGCGCGACGTGGCGGGAGCGGCGGCGGTCTCGGCGGGCGCAGTCTCGGCCGGCTTGGCCTCGGCCGGCTGGTCAGCAGCCTTGTCCGCAGGCTTCTCGGCCGCCGGCTTGTCCGTCACGGTCTTCTCGGAAATGCCCTTCTCGGAGACGCTCTTTTCGGAGACACCCTTGGCCTTCACTCCGGGCGCGGGGAGATTCGCGACCTCGGCAGGCTTGGCATCCTTCTTGGTCTGGGCAGGGGCGACCGCGGCGGCGGGAGTGTCGGGGGCCGGCCGAGCGTTGATGTAGTGATTAACGATGTACGCCCCGATGATCGTCGCGAGCACCGAGGGGAAGATATCCATGGAGATTTTAGTCAGGTATTTCAGCATTCCGGCCACTCCCCACACGATCTGATGCGGGAACTTTGAGGCAATAGTAAGGGGTTCAACTGCGACGGATCGGTGGCAATTGGCACAGCCGCCTTTACGGTTTCAGTTCAATCTCAAGGAACACGATCTCCGTTGCGGTTTCGTTAAGCACGTCGTGCGCGACACCGGCCTTGCGGAAGTAGGACTTGCCCGCCGCAAGCTGCGCCTTGGAGCGTTCCCCGCCGGGCGCCACGATGGTCATCTCGCCGGCCGTGACGGGAACGATCACATAGTCCATCCCGTGAATGTGATGGCCGGTCGCGCCGCCCGGCGGCAGCCGCCACTCGGTGACCCGGACCTCGTCGTTGTCGACCTGAACCTCGGATTTGGCGGCCAGCATTCCCATTCCCCCCCGCTACGGCACGAACACCATGAACACGTAGACGGCAAATACCACCATATGGACCAGCCCGAACAGAACGTTGGTCCTGCCGGTGCCGAAGGTCAGCATACTCAGCAAGAATGTCAGGAACATCAGCGCGGTGTTCGGGGGATTGAGGCCCAGCACGAGCGGCTGATCGAGCGCATAGGTGGCGAGCCCGACGGCCGGAATCGTCAGCCCGATGGTGGCGAGCGAGGAGCCGAGGGCCAGGTTAATGCTTTTCTGGAGATCGTTCTTGCGCGCCGCGGCGATCGCCGAGACCCCCTCCGGCATCAGGATCAGGAGCGCAACTAGGAGGCCGGCAAATGCCGGTGGAGCACCAATCATGGCCGCAACCGCGTCGACCACCAGCGAGAATTTCTTGGCGAGCAGAACGACGGCAAGGAGCGAGACCAGCAGCAGGACGACGCTGAGAACCAGCATCGTGCCTGACAGATGGCTTTCGCCGCCCTTCCCGTCATCAGCCTGATTGATGAAATAATCGCGGTGCAGCACGGTCTGCGTGTAGAGAAACACGCCATAGAGCACGATCGTCACGAGATCGACGAAGCCGAGCTGGAGCGTCGAATAGATCGGGCCCGGCGTCGTCAGCGTATAGTTGGGCATGATCAGCGTGATGGTCGCCAGCGCGATCAGCATGCTGAGATAGACGTTGGCGCCCGAGACCTGGAAACCCTGCTCGCGGTAGCGCAGGCCGCCGATGAAGACGCACAGGCCGACGAGCCCGTTGCAGACGATCATCACCACCGCAAACACGGTATCGCGCGCAAGCTCCGGCGCCGGCTTGTCGCCGAGCATGATGGTGGTGATCAGCGCGACCTCGATGATGGTCACCGCGAGCGTGAGCAGCAAGGTGCCGAACGGCTCGCCGATCCGCTCCGCAATCACCTCGGAATGGTGAACGGCAGCGAACACAGTTCCGAACAGGATCACCAGCAGGACGATCGCAAACACGTAGCCGCCGACGGACAGGGTGAAGCCGTACCCCGTCGCGGCGACGATCAAGAACAGCAGCACCGCCAGGGCCGGAAATAGCCATGACGACCGCGGCATCGGTCCGTGTGCGCTCATGCAGGCGATCCCTTCAAGCAAGCCCCACCGATTATGCGCGAGAAGATTGCGCCCGTCAGCCCTTAGCTGCCATCGATGAAATGCCGCGCAATCTCATGGGCTCCAAAGCTGTCGAGATTGTCGTGCCCTCCTCCGGGAACGCGAACGAGCTGCTTCGGCTGATGCGCGAGCGCAAAGAGCCGCTCGCCGAACGCGATCGGGATCACCGGATCCTCCGTGCCATGCATGAGGAGCAGCGGCGCCGTGACGCGCGCGATCCGCTCGTCCGAGCGAAACTGGTCGCGCATCAAGAGGCGCACCGGAACGAAGGGAAAGGCCGAGGCGGCGACGTCGACCGTCGACGTGTACGGCGCTTCCAGGATCAGCTTGCCAACCGGTTGCTCGGATGCGACGGCGACCGCCACGCCGGTCCCGAGCGAAAAGCCCCAGACGACAATCCGTTGCGCCGCATAACGCGCGGTCGTGAAGGCATAGGCGGCTGCGGCATCCCGCAGAATCCCCTCCTCGCTCGGCGCCCCGCTCGAGCCGGCATAACCGCGATAGGACAGCGCGACGAGGCCGGTGCCACCGGCCGTCACGGCCTTGAAGCGTCCGGCAAGGCCGGCGAGAAAATCGCCATTGCCGGGAAAATAGAGGATCACGGGACGTCCGGGCTTTGCCGGCACGTGCCAGATGATGACCTTCTCGCCGTCCGACGTGGTGAGCACGTGCTCTTCCGCCTCGGAAAGGCCTGCAGCATCCGGCAGCGTTCGACCAACCGGCGGGATCGGGAACAGCATGTCGCGCTGCCTCACATACAGCACGACGAGACCGGCGAGATAGCCGGCGGCGACGACGATGGCGATCCACTTCAGGAATGTCATGGGCTGCACAGCCGGTCCGCGGCTCAAGCCTTGCGACGGCTTCGCAGCAATTTCAGGACGTCGGAGCGGATGCTTGCCGGAATCTCGCGGCAAGCGCACGCAGCCCTGTGGGCCGCGTGCCATGTAATCCGCTGCGCCCGTGTCGCTTTGGGCGACATGCGATTGGACCGGTGCCATTCCTTGTTGATGGCCACGATCCGCTCCTTACCGCGTTGTTACATCGCCTTGACGATGTTCTCGGTGACCTTCTTGGCGTCGCCGAGCAGCATCATGGTGTTGTCGCGATAGAACAGCGGATTGTCGATGCCGGCGTAACCCGAAGCGAGCGAGCGCTTGATGAACATCACGGTGCCGGCCTTCCAAACCTGGAGCACCGGCATGCCGTAGATCGGCGAGGTCTTGTCCTCTTCGGCGGCGGGGTTGGTGACGTCGTTGGCGCCGATCACGAAGGCGATGTCGGCCTGCGCGAATTCGGAGTTGATGTCCTCAAGCTCGAACACCTCGTCATAGGGCACGTTGGCCTCGGCCAGCAGCACGTTCATGTGGCCGGGCATGCGGCCCGCGACCGGGTGGATGGCGTACTTCACCTCGACGCCTTCCTTCTTCAGCATGTCGGCCATTTCGCGCAGCGCGTGCTGCGCCTGTGCCACCGCCATGCCGTAGCCGGGCACGATGATGACCTTGGAGGCGTTCTTCATGATGAAGGCGGCATCGTCGGCCGAGCCGAGCTTCGCCGGCTTCTGCTCGCCGGTCGCCCCGCCCGCCGCCGCGGTCTCGCCGCCGAACCCGCCGAGAATGACCGAGATGAAGGACCGGTTCATCGCGTGGCACATGATGTAGGACAGGATCGCACCGGACGAGCCGACCAGCGCGCCGGTGATGATCAGCGCGGAGTTGCCGAGCGTGAAGCCGATGCCGGCCGCCGCCCATCCCGAATAGGAGTTCAGCATCGAGATCACGACCGGCATATCGGCGCCGCCGATCGGGATGATCATGAGCACGCCGAGCAGCAGCGCCAGGATGACGTTGAGCCAGAAGAACACCGGGCTGCCGGTGACGACGAGCCCGACGATGCAGGCGACCAGTGCGACTGCGAGCGAGATGTTGATGAGGTGCCGTGCCGGCAGGATGATCGGCGCACCGCTCATGCGGGCCGACAGCTTCAGGAACGCGATCACCGAGCCGGTGAAGGTCAGCGCGCCGATGGCGACGCCGAGCGACATTTCGACCAGGCTCTGGGTATGGATGTTGCCGGGGGTGCCGATGTCGAAGGCTTCCGGCGCATAGAACGCGCCAGCGGCGACCAGCACCGCGGCCATGCCGACCAGCGAGTGGAAGGCGGCGACCAGCTCCGGCATCGAGGTCATCGGCACGCGGCGCGCGATGACGGCGCCGATCGCGGCACCGATGGCGATGCCGACGATGACGAGCAGCCAGGCAAGGCCATCGGCCGGCGGATGGTTGGCAAGCGTGGTGGCGACCGCGATCGCCATGCCGATCATGCCGAACAGGTTGCCCTGGCGCGAAGACGCCGGGCTGGAAAGGCCGCGCAGCGACAGGATGAACAGCACACCCGCCACGAGATACAACAATGCAGACAGATTAGCGTTCATCTCAGGTCCCCATTCGCCTCTTCACCCCGAGGTGCCGCTTACTTCGCCTTCTTCTTGTACATCGCCAGCATGCGCTGGGTGACAAGGAAGCCCCCGAAGATATTGATGCAGGCAAAGATCAGCGCGATGAAGCCGAAGCCCCGGGCCCAGCCCGAGCCGCTCGACACGTTCGCGACGCCGCCCGCGAGCAGCGCGCCGACCACGATCACCGAGGAGATCGCGTTGGTGACCGACATCAGCGGCGTATGCAGCGCCGGCGTCACCGACCACACCACGAAATAGCCGACGAACACCGCCAGCACGAAAATCGACAGCCGGAAGATGAAGGGATCGACGACCTGTGCAACATGCTCCATGGCTTCTCTCCTCTAGGCCCAATTAAGCCGACTTGGGCTGGAAGTTCGGGTGAATGACGGCGCCGTCCTTGGTGAGGGCGGTTGCCTTCACGAGTTCGTCGTCCCAGTTCACGGCAAGCTTCTTCTCTTTCTTGTCGATCATGGTCTCGATGAAGGAGAACAGGTTGCGCGCATAGAGGCCGGAGGCCGACGCGGCGACGCGGCCGGCAACGTTGGTGTAGCCGACGATCTTGATGCCATCGAGATCGACGACCTCGCCCGGCTCGGCGCCCTCGACATTGCCGCCGCGCTCGACGGCGAGGTCGACCAGCACCGAACCCGGCTTCATCGACTTGACCATCTCGGCGCTGACGAGCTTCGGCGCAGGCCGGCCTGGGATCAGCGCTGTCGTGATCACGATGTCCTGCTTCTTGATGTGCTCGGCGGTGAGAGCGGCCTGCTTGGCTTGGTATTCCTTGGACATTTCCTTGGCGTAGCCGCCGGCGGTCTGCGCGTTCTTGAACTCCTCGTCCTCGACGGCGAGGAATTTGGCGCCGAGCGATTCGACCTGCTCCTTGGTGGCGGGGCGCACGTCGGTCGCGGTGACGATGGCGCCGAGACGGCGCGCGGTCGCGATCGCCTGGAGGCCGGCGACGCCGACGCCCATCACGAACACTTTTGCGGCGGGCACGGTGCCGGCCGCGGTCATCATCATCGGGAAAGCGCGGCCGAAGGCTTCGGCGCCCTCGATCACGGCACGGTAGCCGGCCAGGTTCGCCTGCGACGACAGCACGTCCATCACCTGCGCGCGCGTGATGCGCGGCATCAGTTCCATGGCGAAGGCGGCGATACCGGCATCGGCCATCGTCTTCAGCGCGGCATCATTGCCGTAGGGGTCCATGATGGCGACGACCAGCGCGCCCCGCTTGTACTGGCCAAGCTCGGACGCCTCGGGGCGCTTCACCTTGATGATGATGTCGGCGTCAGCGAGCGCATCGGCGCTGACGGTCGCGCCGGCGGCGGTATAGTCGGAATCGAGCAGACCCGACTTCACGCCGGCACCGGGCTCGACGGCGATCTCGGCGCCCAGAGCCTTGAACTTCTTCACCGTATCCGGCGAAGCGGCGACCCGCGGCTCGGACGGATCGATTTCCTTGGCAACGGCAATCTTCATGAGGCCTCCGGCGGCGCGGGACAGCGCGCATGCGAATTTAGCGTTACTCCCGCAACGTTGGATACCGGTTTTGGAACCGGCTTGTATGCAAATTTTCTAAGCAGCCGCCGTCGTTGGCGGTGCCGCCGACGGTGGATCAGGTCAGGAAGATCGCCATCAGGATGACGATGAGCGCGACCGCGGCCGTGCCGTACTTCACCAGCTTGATGAAGCCCTCATAGGTCTGCTCGTGGGCAACATAGTCGTTGCCGTCGGCGGTGGTGTACGCCACTTCGCTATGGTCAGCCATGGATGTCCCCAGTCGAAAGTCGAATTCCCGGCTGGCATTACCGCAATCCGCCCGGCAGGGCAACGGCACAGCTGCGCAGTTTTCCCGCAAATCGGCTGATTTGGAATCTCGATTGGCGGGGCACACGGTGCGCGGGCGGCCCGCCCACCCAAGCGATGACCGGAATCGGCGCGTCGCCGGCTACGATGAAACGGCAAGCCCCAGCGCGGTACGAATCGTTCCGATCGGCTCGATGTCGTCGGCACTGATGCGCTTCCGCACGCACTTGCCGTGCTTGTCCTTCACGGACACGTCGTCGAGGCCGGCGAGGAATCGGTGCGCGATGTGGAAACCAAGCGCGCGATAGACCTCGAACTGCTCCTCCGAGAAGAACTGGTCGCCCGTGGACTCGTGTGGAAAGCGCTCGTAGCGGCGTGCATAGTCGCGGACGTAGTCGTTCTCGTCGCCGGTGAGCGAGGACTTGATATAGACGAGATAACCCATGTCTCCCCCGCCATAGTCGATCGTGCCGATCGCGACGTGGGGGCCGACTGACGATTCGGGCGGCGGCGTCGGCGGCTTTCCGGCGTTGCAGGCCATCCAGCCCAGCGTAGAGGTCCGAATCGGCGACCATGGCAGGTCGATGATGATGCCAAGATCGATGCGCGCGTATCTCTGCAGCGTGACGAGCGAGGAGAGGTTCATCGGCGCATCGGCCTCGGCGTCGACGGCAATGATGATCCTGCAACGACGCCGCAACAGCTCGTAGACGCCGAGATTCTCGATGTGCCCTCCGTCCGTCAGATAGACGGCGTCGCTGTTCTCGTAGAGCCGGCCCGATATTTCCGACCAGAGATAGAACGGCGACGGCCGTCGCTGCACCTCGCCGTTGTTCTCCGCGTAGCGCGGATTCTTGAGCCAGAAGCCGAGACGCACGTTCAGCAAGGCGAGCGTCGGCGTCAGCGCCTTGATGGAATCCGATCCCATGTTGGACGAAGCGGCCGCGCCGGAGATCGCCAGTGCCGTCGCCAGATCGAGGCCGCGATCGCCGCTCTCGAATTTCAGCGTCGGCGCGTAGCCGGTCGCCTCGCTTCCCACCCACAATGGCGCGAACACGAAGAAATCGGCGTTGCGGCCCCTGCGGTTGGCGAAGTCGGAGCCCTGGATGTTCAATGCCGTGTTGATCAGGTGATAGGGAGCATGGAGCTTTCCATGGGCGCAGAGCGAGCTGAGCTTGAGCTCGTCCAGAGGTTCGAGGTCACGCCCCTGGTCGATGCTCGCGACGTTCCGGGCCGGTTTGTGGTGGACGTCCGTTTCCGGCGCGTGCTCGCTTCGCGGCAGCGGCTTGAACAGGAATGCCTTGCTCAGGCGATCCCGATAGAGACGATGCAGCGAATTGGCGTTCGGCGCGAGGCACCACGAGCCGCGGAACAGCAGGATCGCGAAAATGAGATACAGCGCGATCACCGACCAGCGCACGTTCGCGCCGAGCCAAAGCTTGACGGTATCGATGGTGCTGCCGAGGCCGAGCCAGCGAAGCGCCTGGGATAGGGTGCCGGCGGCCGAATTCACCCAGCCCGGCGCATGCTTGATCTGCCGCTGCTCGATCTGCCGCCCTTCGCGGTTTTTTCCGGTGTGTGTACGCTTCGTCGTCCGGTCTTTTATCTCGGCGCTCAGAGTTCCGGCGTCGGAATCGAATTGAAGCGTTCCGGTCAGGCGAGTCTTCGATCTCCTGACCGTGTCGATCTGGTCGAGCGAGGGCCATTCGGTCACCGCGTTCGGACAGAGGCGCTGCGGCAAGAGCTTGTCGTTGGTGATGCCCCAGAAGGTCAGATAGAGATAGGCGATCCAGATCAGCAGCGGCAACGCCGCGCCGGCGATCCAGATCGCCAGGTTGGCGGAGCGGGCCAGCGCGATCGCCAGCATGTCGGAGGTCCCCTTCCCCTTCAGCAAGTCCGCGAATTGCTGCCTGAACAGGGTGACGGCGGCGGCGATCGGCGCGGTAATCGCGGCCAGCGACTTCAGCCATGTCACGGCGACGCCTGCGACGTCGCCGAGCCCGGTATCCGAGGCTGCGTCCGCATTGTCGAACATTTCAGCGATCATGAACGGCTGAAACTCGAAGAAGGCGATCAGGAAGAGCAGCACGAGATAGGTCGCGGCGATCGTCGGCAAACGACTGAACAGCACCGCGGCTGTGCCGGTGTCCTGCTGCGTTCTCAGGCCGCGGAATTCCTGCAACCTGTTCGCCGGCAGGTACGATCGCCGGATCGCCCACCAGAAGAACATGACAAGCCCGGTGATGCTCGCCGTCAGCGTGAGGCCGAAATGATCGACCGGCACGAACCGCGCCAGATCGCAGATCAGCCCCAGCGTGAGCACGACTCCTGCGGCATAGGCCAGAAACTCACGGCGATCCCGTCTGATATCGTCAAACCCGTCGCCATATTGCCGCGAGGGCGCCCCGTAGCGGTACCGGCTGACGGCAAGGATCGCCAAGGCGAGAAGCAGGCCAACCGAGAAGAAGAAGCCGATCGTGTCGGAAAACCAATGCAGGCGGTCGCAGTCGTTGCTGACGGAAACGCCAAAGAAATTCGCGGCATAGAGCGCCGACCGGGCGGGGTTCGAGACGATGGTGATGACCGCCAGCAGCAGAACGATCGGCAGGGTAAGACCGACATTGGCCACGAGCCCACGGACCACGATCGCCAGTCCGGTCAAAAGATCGCGCACGCCGGCCGGAACGAGATAGTTCGAATAGTTGCGGATATGGCCGACCTCAGGCGTGTCGCTGACTTCGCCCGCCTTGAAGCTCTTCGCGCCGGGATTGGGTGGCTGGCCGAACACGAAGCGCTTTGCGACCGTCATTGTCGCCGTCAACGAGCTGCCGATATAACCTCCCCCCGAAACCGTGGAGAGATAGTCGATCCGCTTGATCACGTCGTGATGGTTCAGCGCCTGAAGCACGCCGAGACAGACCGCAGAGGAACGGATGCCGCCGCCGGAAAGCGCCAGCCCGACGACCTCGATGGTCTGCCCGGGCTTGAGCTGCGCCGTCTCGATCTGGCGGCCGGCCTCCCGACGCGTATTGATGGCCTCGATCTCGCTCTTGACGAGGGCGTTGTGTTTCTCGCCCCAAGGCCGGAAGTCGATCGCCCCCGTGCTCGGCGCGTGATCCTCGCCAGACGCATGCACATGCTCGGCCATGGCTGCATTCCCCGGGCGCCCAGCCTAGATCAATCAATAGTTGCAATATGAGGGGCGGGTGCCGCACAAGATTAGTCTTGCCGGTTTCGGCGAACGTTCAATCGCACGTAGCAGGACCTCCAGACCCGTCTCGAAGGTGGCCTGGACATGCGCCGGCGCGAAGCAAGGCGCCGCGGCCGCGAGGTGCTTCAAATTGGCGACAATGACCTCGTTCGGGACCGGATTCGCCGAGGACGGCCCCTTGGCGTCGCCCGCGGTCTCGTCCCAGCGCCGAGCCGGTGACGATCTCGCGAAAAAGTGTCGCAGCCGCAGCCGACCGCTTTGGCGCGATGTTCGGCTTCGTCGACGCCGCGGTGCCGGGCCGAACAGGTCTCGGCCGCGGCGCAGGCAAGCCAGACCGACGCCGCTTCAGCCCATCGCCTCCAGCTCGTCGATCATGCCGGCAATGACGGAAAGGCCGCCGTCCCAGAATTTGGGGTCCTTGGCATCGAGCCCGAAGGGGCGCAGCAGCTCCGAATAGTGCTTGGTGCCGCCGGCAGCGAGCATGTCGAGATAGCGCTCGGCGAAGCCCTCAGTGGCATTCTCGTAGACCGCGTAGAGCGAGTTCACGAGGCAGTCGCCGAAGGCATAGGCGTAGACATAGAACGGCGAATGGATGAAGTGCGGGATGTACATCCAGTAGTTCTCGTAGCCCGCCTTGATCTCGATCGCGGGCCCCAGGCTTTCGCTTTGCACCGAGAGCCAGATCTCGCCGAGCCGCGTCGCGGTGAGCTCGCCGTTCTTGCGCTCGGTATGGACGGCGCGCTCGAAGGAATAGAACGCGATCTGCCGCACCACGGTGTTGATCATGTCCTCGACCTTGCCGGCGAGCAGGGCCTGGCGCTGTTTTGCATTCTTGGTCTGCGCGAGCAGACGCTTGAACGTCAGCATCTCGCCGAACACGCTCGCGGTCTCGGCGAGCGTCAGCGGCGTCGGCGCCATCAGCGCGCCGTTCCTGGCCGCCAGCACCTGGTGCACGCCGTGGCCGAGCTCGTGCGCAAGCGTCATCACGTCGCGCGGCTTGCCCTGATAGTTCATCAGCACGTAAGGATGCGCCGACGGCGTGGTCGGATGCGAGAAGGCGCCCGGCGCCTTGCCGGGACGGACCGGCGCATCGATCCAGCGATCAGTGAAGAAGCGCTCGGCGATGTCGGCCATGTCAGGCGAGAAGCCGCGATAGGCCGTCAGCACCATATTCCTCGCCTCGGGCCACGCGATGGTGTCGGTCGCGGCAAAGGGCAGCGGCGCGTTGCGATCCCAATAAGCGAGCCGCTTCTTCTTGAACCAGCGCGCCTTCAGCGCGTAATAGCGATGCGACAGTCTTGGATAGGCCGCGCGCACCGAGGCGACCAGCGCATCCACCACCTCGCGCTCGACGCGGTTGTTCAGATGGCGGGAATCCGCGACGTCCTTGAAGCCGCGCCAACGGTCGGAGATGTCCTTGTCCTTGGCGAGCGTGTTGGTGATCAGCGCGAAGGTGCGCTCATTGGCCTTGAAGGTTTTTGCCAAGGCTTCCGCCGCGGTCTTGCGCTTCGCGCCGTCGCGGTCCTGCAAGAAATTCAGCGTCGGCTCGATCGCGAGCTCCTTGGCGCCGACCTTGAAGCGCAGGCCGGAGATGGTCTGGTCGAACAGCCTGTTCCAGGCCGAATAGCCGGTCTGCGCCTTTTCCAGGAAGAGCTGCTCGAGCTTGTCGTCGAGCTGATACGGCTTCTCCTTGCGCAGATCCTCGATCCAGGGGCGATAATGCGCGAGCTCGGCAGCCTGCATCGCGCGGGTCAAAATATCGTCATCGATCCGGTTGAGCTCGAGCGCGAAGAACAGAAGATGGGTGGAGGCAGCCGTCAGCCGTTCTGACACATCTCCGTAAAACTTTGAAATCTTGGGATCAACGCTGTCGCCGGCGTGGACGAGCCCGGCATAGGAGCCGAGCCGGCCGGCGAGATCGTCGATCGCCTCGTAACGCCGCACGGCCTCCGCGAGCCATTTTCCGCCATCTTCCTTTGCTGTCCCTGTCGCGAGCTTGCCCTTGTAGTCGGTCTCGAACGCGACGCAATCGGCATCCATCTTCTCGAGATCGCGCGCCACTTCCGGCGCGGTGATCCCGGAATAGAGATCGGCGAGGTTCCACTCCGGAAGCTTGCCGGCTTTGCTTGCGGCTTTGCCGGAGGGTTTTGCTTTGGCGGCGGCTTTCTTGGTGTTCGGCTTGCGGAGAACAGACGTGCTGAGAGCAGACTTGGAGCGCGAAGTCATTGTGCTGGAAACCTGTGTTCAACGTTCGCAATGGATGGGGGCAGCAAGGTTTAAGAGTGCGTTAATCGGCTTCGGCCAGAGTGCCCCGATTCGAGACAGATAGTTGTAGCGTGCGGGGAACACCATGGCTGCCAGTATTTTGATTGCCGATGACGACGCCGTCGCGCGCCGCCTGGTCGAGAACATGGTGCAGAAATGCGGCTATGAAACGATCATCGTCGATTCCGGCGATGCCGCGCTCGCCGCCCTCACCGCGCCTGACGCTCCCGCGGTCGACGCCGTCATCCTCGACCTCGTGATGCCCGGCCTCGACGGCATGGGCGTCCTGGCAAAGATTCGCGAGGCCGGCCTCAGCGTCCCCGTCATCGTACAGACCGCGCATGGCGGCATCGACAACGTGATCTCGGCCATGCGCGCTGGTGCCGCCGACTTCGTGGTCAAGCCGGTCGGCATGGAGCGGCTCCAGGTCTCCTTGCGCAATGCGCTCAACGCGTCCGCGCTCAAGGGCGAATTGCAGCGCATCCGGCACAGCCGCGAGGGCCGGCTGACGTTCTCGGACATCATCACGCGCAGCGACGCGATGGCGCATGTGATGCGCGCCGCTCAGAAAGCGGCGAATTCCTCGATTCCCGTCCTGATCGAAGGCGACTCCGGCGTCGGCAAGGAGATGTTCGCGCGCGCCATACATGGCAGCGGCGAGCGCAAGGCAAAGCCGTTCGTCGCGGTCAATTGCGGCGCGATCCCCGACAATCTCGTCGAGTCGATCCTGTTCGGCCATGAGAAGGGCGCCTTCACCGGCGCGACCGAGCGGCACGCCGGCAAGTTCGTCGAGGCCCATGGCGGCACGCTGTTTCTGGACGAGGTCAGCGAGTTGCCGCTGACCGCGCAAGTGAAGCTGCTGCGCGCGCTCCAGGAGGGCGCGGTCGAGGCCGTCGGCGGCCGCAAGCCGGTGAAGGTCGACGTCCGCATCATCTCCGCGACCAACCGCAAGCTGCTGGATCGGGTGAAGCAGGGCCACTTCCGCGAGGACCTGTTCTACCGCCTTCACGTGCTGCCGCTGACGGTCCCGGCGCTGCGCGCGCGGCGTGAGGACATTCCTCATCTCTTGCGGCATTTCCTGGCGCGGTTCGCCGCCGAGGAGAACCGCCCGATCACCGGCATCAGCGGCGAGGCGATGGCGCATCTCGCCACGCTGGACTGGCCCGGCAACATCCGCCAGCTCGAGAATGCGGTCTATCGCGCGGTGGTCATGAGCGAGGGCGACCAGCTTGGTCTCGACGATTTCCCGCTGCTCGCCGGGCAGGCGCATCAGGTGAGCGACGTTCCGACCGCGCCGCTGATCCTGGAGCCGGTCGCGCCCACGGTCCCCGCCATGATCTCAGGTAACGAGATACCGATCGCCCCGTTGCCTGCCGCCGGCTCGCTCGCGATGCTGACCAGCACCGGAGAAGTACGGCCTCTGGAGGAGATGGAGAACGAAATCATCCGCTTCGCGATCTCGCATTACCGCGGGCAGATGTCGGAGGTCGCGCGCCGCCTCAAAATTGGCCGCTCCACGCTCTACCGCAAACTCGACGAAGCCGGCGTCCACGGAGATGGCGGCAAAAGCGGTGAGGAGACGCACTGAGCCGGGACTGCGGAACGACATTCCCTTTATGGCCTAAACGGGGCGCAAGTCCTTCGCATTGCGGACGATTTGAACCGTGACCGGGAAGTGACAGACAAAGGGAAAAGCGCGTGGCAGAGGCGCACAATCCGTTGCCAAGAGGCTTCCTTGAAGTCAGTTTGTCGTGAGTTGTCCCGGGTGGCGCTGGCTGCAAAAACGGGGCCTGTATATCGTCTGCGTAAGAATCGTTGCGTGCAGGCGTGCAACTTTCGAGAAGCCGGCGCGATTGGCCGAAGCTGTTAGACGATAACGAATCTGTTCCGTGGGGGACGGTTCACCCGAGGGGTGTGACACGATGCGAGACTGTTTGAACAACCGTGCAGGCTTTGACCGCGTGCTGATGACGGTCGCGGCGACCTTCCTCACGGTGTCGGCCACATCGGCGCTGGCCCAGGACCAGGCGCGCAGCAGCGCCGCGGAGCTCGCGATCGAAGCCGCGATCCCGCGCCCCGAACCGGCCAACGTCCCGCCGCCGACCGCCGCCGACATCAAGCTCGACACCACCGCCACGGTGCAGGAGCCGGCCAAGGATGCGACCAGCAAGGAGCCCGTGAAGGCGGAAGCCTCACCCGCCCCCGAGAAGGTCGAGACCAAGCCTTCCGACGTCGCCACGACGCCCGCCACCGAGGCACCGAAGAGCGAGACGGCCAAGACCGAACCTGCAAAGATCGAACCCGCCAAGACTGAGCCCGCAAAGACCGAGGCTGCAACCGCGCCGGCCGCTGCAGCTCCCGCTGAGCCGCCGAAGGATGTCGCGAAGCAGCCGGCCACCGAGCCGGTGAAGGCCGCGAGCAACGTTCCCGCCGCCGACCAGCCGGTTGCCGACAAGATCAAGGACGCGCTCGGCGCCAAAACCTCGCGCTATTTCGATCGCAAGAACGAGCGCGCCGCCGTCGAGAAGTTTTACGGCGCACGCGACTTCGCGCCGGTCTGGACGCAAGGCGGCAGCCTTTCCGCTTCGGCCAAGGGCGTGATCGCACGGCTGAAGGATGCCGCATCCGACGGTCTCAACGCCGCCGACTATCCGGTGCCGGATTTCGCCGCGGCCACGACGCCCGATGCGCTCGCCGAAGCCGAGCTCAAGCTCACCGCCAGCATGCTGGACTATGCGCGTCAGGCGCAGAGCGGCCGCATGCACTGGTCGCAGGTCAGCGCCGATATCCTTTATCCCGAGCATCCGATCGACCCGAGCGAGGTGCTCGCCAAGATCACGACCGCGGCCGATGCGTCGGCGGCGCTCGACAGCTACAACCCACCGCAAAAGCTCTACAAGGAGCTGAAGGCGAAGCTCGCTCAGCTCCGCGGCCAGGGCGAAGGCCCGGTGATCGAGATCACCGACGGCCCGGCGCTGAAGTACACGCCCGCCAAAGGCAAGAAGCAGGCGGAAGTCGTGGTGCAGGATCCGCGCGTGCCGCAGCTCCGCGCCAAGCTCGGCATCGCCGAGAACGCCAGCGACGACCACTATGACGCCACGGTGGCGGAAGCCGTGCGGAAATTCCAGGACGGCGCCGAGATGAAGGTGACCGGCGTGCTCGACGCGCCGACCGTGAAGGCGCTGAACAGCCCGAAGCGCGACAAGCAGATCGACACCGTGCTCGTGAACATGGAGCGTTGGCGCTGGCTGCCGCGCGATCTCGGCGTGCCCTCGCTCGGCGATGCCTATGTCATCCTCAACATTCCCGACTACACGCTGAAGGTGATGCAGCGCGGCCAGCAGGTCTGGACCACGCGCGTGGTCACGGGCAAGCCGGGCACGCACGCCACCCCGCTGCTCAGCGAGACGATGAAGTACATCACGGTCAACCCGACCTGGAACGTGCCGCCGTCGATCGTCTACAACGAATATCTGCCGGCGCTGCAGCAGGACCCGACCGTGCTCCAGCGCATGGGGTTGCGCCTCGAGCAGAACCGCGACGGCTCCGTGCACATCTCGCAGCCGCCGGGTGAGGCCAACGCGCTCGGCCGCATCCGCTTCAACTTCCCGAACAAGTTCCTGGTCTATCAGCACGACACGCCGGACAAGCATCTGTTCGCCAGGGAAGACCGTGCCTTCAGCCATGGCTGCATGCGGGTGCAGAATCCGGATCAGTACGCCTCGGTGCTGCTCAACATCGCGATGCCGAACGAACACTACACGCCGGAGCGCGTCCGCAGCATGTACGGCTCGAGCGAGGTCGACCTGAAATTCCCCACCCCGATCCCGGTCAACATCACCTACCAGACCGCGTTCGTGGATGACGGCGGCAAGCTGCAATTCCGCAAGGATGTCTATGGCCGCGACGCGACCATGATCAACATCCTGAAGAACAGCCGCGGCAAGGACCTCGAGAACGTCGTCGCCCACTCCCAGCCGAGCTACTCGCGGCCGGCCACCACCCTGCCCTCCGGCGTTGCGGTGGCCAACAATGGCGGCGGCTTCTCGTCCGGCCCGTCGTTCTTCGAGCGGCTGTTCGGACCGCCGACCCCGCCGCCGGCTCCGATCGGCCGGCGCCAGCAGCGCGTCTTCACCCGCTGATCCCTTTCAGCCGCGCCCCTGCGAGCCCAGATTATTCAATGAAATCAGCGATCCCGTCCCCCGACGGGATCGCTTAACGTTAACCATTGTCCACCAGAGCCGCGGCGGAGGGCCTTTTTTCGCCACACTCGACCGGTTAGGTCTGCAGCTCTACTTGGGATTTCTCTTGGGGGCGGGAAGGTAAACCTCAAATTAACCTTCTCGCTTTAAGAAAGCGTTCATCCTCTTTCGCGCGCTAGCGGGGTTGGCGGGAGAGTCCATTTGAACGCTCGTCGACTGGGTGGGCTCATTCGTGCTGGCTGGTTTCGCACGCCAATTCAAAGTGCTGTCGTTGTCCCATGCGGGAGTGAAGGCCGGATCGCGGATCGGCCTGACCTCGCTGCTGTTGCTTGCCGGCGCCGGCTCCGTTCATGACGCGACCGCGCTGAACGAGACCCGCACCCTCTCCTTCCACCACACTCATTCCGGCGAAGACCTCACCGTCACCTTCAAGCGCGACGGGCGCTATGACGAGGCGGCGCTCAAGCAGCTCAATCATTATCTGCGCGACTGGCGCTCCCAGGACGAGACGGTCATGGACCGTCACCTCTTCGATATCCTCTGGGAAGTCTATCGCGACGTCGACGGCAAGCAGCCGATCCAGATCATCTCCTCCTACCGCTCCCCCGCCACCAACGCCATGCTCCGCCGCCGCTCCTCAGGGGTGGCCCGCTTCAGCCAGCACATGCTGGGCCATGCGATGGACTTCTACATTCCGGGCGTGCCACTGGAGCAGATCCGTTTCGCAGGGCTTCGCCTGCAACGCGGCGGTGTCGGCTTCTACCCGACCTCCGGCTCGCCTTTCGTGCATCTGGACACCGGCAGCATCCGGCACTGGCCGCGCATGACGCATGACCAGCTCGCCCGTGTCTTCCCGGACGGCCGCACCGTGCACCTGCCGACCGATGGCACGCCGCTGAAGGGCTATGAGCTCGCCAAGGCCGACATCGAGCGGCGCGGTAATGGCGATGACGCCGCGACGATCGGCAAGCCGGGCTTCCTGGCGGCGCTGTTCAAGGGCAAGTCGGCCCCCAGCAGCGACGAGGATGACGAGGGCGCACCGGCCGTTAGTGCGAAGCCGGCGGCGCCGACCGTGGTTGCGGCAGCCGCGCCTGCCAAGAACTCTGACAAGACCGCTGAAAAGTCCGCCGATCCGGTGCCGACGCCGCGCGCCAAGCCGCAAGTGGCAGCCGCGATCCAGCTCGCCGCGGCCGACATGCAGGTCGTGCAGCCGCCCAAGCCGAAGCCCGCTCCCGCCGCCGACAAATCGGCTGAGGCCAAACCGCAGACGCCCGCCGACATCATCAACGCCCGCGGCTTCTGGGATGATACGCCGACGGCTCCGCAGCAGGCGACGCCGGCCCAGGTCGCGGCGCTCAGGGCACGCCAGGCACTGGCCTCGGCGACCGATCCACAGGCAACCGCTAGCGTCTCCTCCTCGGCCTACCAGGCGCTGGCCTTTGCGCCGGCCGCCGCCTCGCCGGTCGACCGCGCCAACGTCGTCGCCGCCTCCGCGCCGATCCCGCGCACGGCCCGTCCCGGTGCCGCGACCCGTAGCCTTGCGCAGGCCACCGAGATCAACACCGTCGTCGCCAAAGGCGCGCAGGGCATGATCGCGACCTCGACGCGGCTCTCCGCCGCCAAGGGCGAGAGCATGTGGCTCAAGATCGTGATGCTGGCGCCGAGCGCCAGCCGCTCGATGTCGGTGACGCTGATGGGCGATATCGACATGACCGCGATGCGCGCCTATTTCGTCAAGCCGCAAGCGGTGATCGCGATGGGCTTCACCGACGATCCGATGCAGGGCATGTCCTGCGACAGCTTCTCGGGCTCGGCGACCACGAAGCTCGAGACCACGTCCTTCGTGGTCCGCACCGCGGCGCTGCGCTGATCGCGCCGGCTTAGTCGCTCCCAAGACTCCGCAACCTCCAGCGTCGTCCTGGCGAAGGCCAGGACGCATACCGCGCAATCTATCGATGACGCGCGGTGCCAATCCCAAACGACGATGACTGCCAGCCTTCGTTACAACTGCCCCCTGGGGTAATGGGCTCCGCCAGGACGACGTGCGGGGTCATCTCCGGCCGCGGCGGTCGAGATGATATGTGAGCGCCAGCGACAGGCAGACCGCGAGCGGCTGCTTCGCCAACGTGCCCGCCACCGGCAACAGCAGCGCACGGTTCTGCCGATATTCGAACTGGTCCGGAAAACGCTCGCGAAACGTTTCGACCAGCGTCGTCTTGCAGTTGAACAGCACGGCCGCATGCGTCTCGGAGTCCTTCACACGCCCGAGCCGGATCGTGCTGCCGCTTCCGCTTCGCTCCGTCAGATAGGACGGCTCGCCCCATTTCAACGTCTCGGTCAGCGGACCGACGTCATCATCCGCCCTGGCCGTTGCGAAGATCAGCTTGCGGACGTCGAGGAGGCGCCGGCGGACCGGCGGCGGAAACGCCTCGAAGGCCCGGCGCACCTCGCGCGGCAACGGCGACTCACTCACGGAGTCCTCCTGGAAGGATCGACGATCAGGCCGGCAGGCCGGCGCCGCGAAGGCCCGCCTCGTAGCGCTGACGATCAACCTCGCGCTTATAGTGCTGGGTGGAGAGATGATTGGCTACCGAAAATGCCGGCTCGCGCTTGAGAACCTCGGCTGCGTGAGCGCCGGCCGCAACCGCGTTGCCCATCTGCGCGAAGATCGCGGCGAGGAACGCGTGATGAGTATGATCGGGCCGCGTGATCCGCGAAAAGGCTTCGGCGGCTTCGGCGTATTTCTCGGCACAATAATAGGCACGCCCGAGATGGCTCCAGAAACGTTCGGGGTGATAGGGGTTGAGCCGCATCGCCTTCTTGATCCAGTCGATGCCTTCCTCCGGCCGGCCTAGCCAGGTCAAGAGCTCGCCCTGCTGCACCACCACGAGATCGTAGTTCGGGTTGAGCGTAAGCGCCCGCTCCTGATGGTAGGTCGCCTTGTCATGATCGTCGCGGTTCAGATTGAGCGCGGCGAGGATGCGGTGGACGTCACTGTCATTGTCGTCGAGCGCCAGCGCGGTCTCCAGCTCCGATGACACCTTTTGAAAGGTCGCGTCGCGATCGGCGCACCAGCTATAGACCCAGGTCTGGCCGAGGACGCAGGCCTTCCAGGCGTGCGCATGCGCATAACTCGCATCGAGTTCGAGCGCGCGGTCGAGCAGAACCTGCGCCCGCGCATTGTCGTCGCGATTGGAGCGGTGATGCAAGACCTTCGCGGCGAGCACGCATTCATAGGCCGCCATGTTGTCCGTCGGCTTCCGGTTCGCCCGATCGTGCGTGGCGGCCTCCACGCGGCCGGGCAATGTCGCGGCGATCGCGCGGGTCATCTCGTCCTGGATGGCGAAGATGTCCTTGAGCTCGCCGTCGTAGCGTTCGGCCCAGATATGCCGGTCGGTCTCCGCATCGATCAATTGCACGGTGACGCGGACGCGATCTCCCGCCTTTCGCACGCTTCCCTCGATGACATAATCGACAGCGAATTCGCGGCCGATATCCTGCACCTTTACCGCCTTGCCCTTGTACACGAAGGTCGAGTTGCGGGAGATCACCAGCAGGTCGTGGAAGCGTGAGAGCTCCGTAATGATGTCCTCGGTCAGGCCGTCCGCAAAGAACTCCTGCTCCGGATCACCGCTCATGTTGGCGAAGGGCAGCACCGCGATCGACGGCTTCTTCGACTTGCCGGCCGCCCTTGCCGTATCCTTGGTGCCGTCTGGCGCGGTTGCTGAACTCTCCTCCAGCCTGATCCGGTAGACGCGGATCGCACGGGCGATGTTCTTGACGTTCTGCTCGCCGATATCCTCGAAGAAAACGCCATCGAGCCGCTCACCGAGCTGGTCGCGCACCGCGCTCGAGATGCAAATGCCTCCGGGCTCGGCCAGCGCCTCCAACCGTGCCGCGACGTTCACTCCGTCGCCGAAAATATCGTTCTGGTCGACGATCACATCGCCCAGATTGATGCCGATGCGAAATTGGATCCATCGCGGCGGCGAGACGTCGGCATTGCGTCGCCCCATCCGGCTCTGAACCTCGGCAGCGCAGAGCACGGCGTCGACGACGCTATGGAATTCGACGAGCAAGCCGTCGCCGGTTGTCTTGATGATGCGGCCGCGATTCTTCGCGATGGCCGGATCGATGAGCTCGATCCGGTGGGCCTTGAGGCGCGCGAGCGTGCCAGCCTCGTCGACCTCCATGAGCCGACTAAAGCCGACCATATCAGCCGCGAGGACCGCAGCGAGCCTACGCTCTGGTCCAGGCACATCCATTGCTCGGTCCCTTTACCGAGCAGTCTAGCAGACGAGCGGATTTTGCCCAAGTTTGGGGGGCTGCAATTACGGGTATGCGCGCCAGGGTACTCCTACCGGCGCAGCCTGGGCCTCCTCGCCTCAGAGCATCCCCAGCGCCTGCATGTAGGTCTCGAGGATCGTTTCGGCCTCGGCGCGCTCGTTGGGGTCCTGCTTGCGCAGGCGCACGATGGTGCGCAGCGCCTTCACGTCAAAGCCATTGCCCTTGCTCTCGGCATAGACGTCGCGGATGTCGTCGGAGATCGCCTTCTTCTCTTCCTCCAGCCGCTCGATGCGCTCGATGATGGAGCGCAGTTGATCCTTGGCGAATTTCGTGGCGGGCGCTTCTTCGTTGACGGCGGTGGCAATGGCCATCTCGTACTCCTGATGGAACTGGCAAGGTGAGGTAACGCCGGCGCCCTCGCACCGCGCGTGCTGGCTTGACCCTTCAGGTTTGGCGGCCGTTCCGTCAAGGCAGCATCGCGCTCGTCCACAGCGCACCCACATCTTCGTGTCGCGGGGGCCAAAAACCGGTTGTGCTGCGAACGACGTTAGCCCCTCAAGGCGGGGCTCAATGTCCGGGATGGACCTTCTTCATGGCTTCGAGCTGCTCAGGCGTGGCCTTGCCCTGGTACTTCGACTTCCAGGTCTCATAGGGCATGCCGTAGACCGCCTCGCGGCTCTCGTCCTTGCTGAGCGGCACCCCTTGCGCGTCGGCGGCGTCCTTCAGCCAGTTCGACAGGCAATTGCGGCAGAAGCCGGCGAGATTCATCAGATCGATGTTCTGGACGTCGATCCGGGTCTTGAGATGCTCGACCAGGCGACGAAAGGCTGCCGCCTCGAGCTCTGTTCTGGTTTTGTCGTCGATTGCCAAGACGATGACCTCACTGTCCGGACTGCCGTTTACGGGACTAGGTAGGCCTTTGTCACAGATTTTGCCATATCCCGGTGCAAACGGGACCCTTGGGCGGTCCTCAGGCAGTTCCCGCGCCCTCTACGCCAAATCGTCAATGATCTGATATAGCTTCCCGCGACGATGATCGCCGAATCTCCCGCCTTCCAGCGCCTCTCCTCATGGCTCGTCCGCCTCGCCCCGGCGCTGGCGATCGCCTTGCTATGCCTGTCGACGAGCCCCGCCTCGGCCGACTTCCGCCTCTGCAACAACACCTCGAGCCGGGTCGGGATCGCGCTCGGCTACAAGGATGCCGAAGGGTGGACCACGGAGGGCTGGTGGAATATCTCGTCGCGCTCCTGCGAGACGCTGCTGCGGGGCACGCTGGTCGCCCGCTATTATTACATCTACGCGATCGACTATGACCGCGGCGGCGAATGGTCGGGCCAGGCCTTCATGTGCTCGCGGGACAAGGAATTCACCATCCGCGGCACCGAGGACTGCCTCGCCCGCGGCTACGACCGGACCGGCTATTTCGAGGTCGATACCGGCGAGCAGCGCGCCTGGACGGTGCAGCTCACCGACGCCAACGAACAGCCCTCGCAACAGCGGGTGCCTGGACTGCCGGGCCCGGTTGGCCCGGGTGGCGGCGTTCCGGGTTTGCCCAATAGCCCGCCGGGTGCTACGCCCCCGGGCTCGCCTGGCCTTGCGCCAGCCCCCCCGCCCCCGCCTGGAAATAAGCCATGAGGCGACTTCGCCGTATCAAGATTCTCGCGACCCTTGGACCTGCCTCCTCGGACCTCGCGACAATCCGCCGCCTGTTCGAGGCCGGTGCCGACATCTTCCGCATCAATATGAGCCACACCCCGCATGACAAGATGCGGGAGCTGGTGGCGACGATCCGCAACGTCGAGTCCAGCTACGGGCGGCCGATCGGCATCCTGGTCGATCTCCAGGGGCCGAAGCTCCGGCTCGGCTCGTTCGCCGAAGGGGCCGTGCAGCTCCAGAACGGCCAGACCTTCACGCTGGACTCCGACAAGGCGCCGGGCGACACGACCCGCGTCTACCTTCCGCATCCGGAGATCCTCGCCGCGCTCCGGCCCGGCCATGCGCTGTTGCTCGATGACGGCAAGGTGCGGCTGATCGCGGAGCAGACCTCGAAAGAGCATGCGGTGACGCGTGTCGTGGTCGGCGGCAAGATGTCCGACCGCAAGGGCGTCAGCCTGCCCGATACCGACCTGCCGGTCTCGGCGATGACCCAGAAGGACCGCGCCGACCTCGAGGCCGCCGCGACCACGGGCATCGACTGGATCGCGCTGTCCTTCGTGCAGCGCGCCGATGACGTGCTCGAAGCCAAGAAGATGATCCGCGGCCGTGCCGCCGTGATGGCCAAGATCGAGAAGCCGCAGGCGATCGATCGCCTCGCCGACATCATCGAGGCCTCCGACGCGCTGATGGTGGCGCGCGGCGATCTCGGCGTCGAGCTGCCGCTGGAGCGCGTGCCGAGCCTTCAGAAGCAGATGACGCGGATGGCGCGCCGCGCCGGCAAGCCGGTGGTGATCGCCACCCAGATGCTGGAATCGATGATCCAGTCGCCGGTGCCGACGCGCGCGGAAGTCTCCGACGTCGCGACCGCCGTCTATGAGGGCGCCGACGCCATCATGCTGTCGGCTGAATCGGCTGCCGGCAAGTTCCCGGTCGAGGCAGTCTCGACCATGAATCGGATCGGCGAGGAGGTCGAGCGCGACCCGACCTATCGCTCCGTGATCATGGCGCAGCGGCCGGACCCGGAGTCGACAGTCGGCGATGCGATCGCGGACGCCGCGCGCGTGATGGCCGAGACGCTCGACCTGCCGGCGCTGATCTGCTGGACCAGCTCCGGCTCGACCGCGATCCGCGTGGCGCGCGAACGTCCGAAGGCGCCGATCGTGGCGATCACGCCGAACATGACGACGGGGCGCAAGCTCGCGGTGGTCTGGGGCGTGCATTGCGTGGTGGCGGAAGACGCACGCGACCAGGACGACATGGTCAGCCGCGCCGGCCAGATCGCGTTCCGCGATGGCTTTGTCCGCGCCGGCCAGCGCGTCATCATCGTCGCCGGCGTTCCGCTCGGCATCCCCGGCACGACCAACATGGTGCGGATCGCGTCCGTCGGCCCCGAGGGCGACGCCAATATGTGAGGGGCGTTAAGCTCCCTCCAACGCCTTCGCCGGCAACACCGTCTGCTGCACCACGAGACCACGGGCGCGGGCATCCATGACGCCGACGGCACGCAGCGCCAGCAGCGTGACCGTCTGAACGGCGTCGCGCAGCTTGACCGGATCCTCGAGATTGTCGGGCGCGAGCGGCCCGACCAGCGCCTCGTGCAGCGCGCCGAGCAGCGCCGTTGCAGCAAGCGCAGTGTCCTGCGCCGGCAAATGGCCGGCCCGCACGGCGGCGTCGATCCGGGAAGCGATCTCACCCGCGATCTCGCGACGGCTCGCAAGCCGCGAAGCGCTGACATCGACGTCGACGGGCTCGGCCAGGATGCCCCAGGCGAGCTTGCGCTGGGACAGCGTGTGCACCGCAACCGTGGTGACGGCGGCCGCCAGCGCCGAGGACGGCCCCGGAGCGGCGTCGGCGGCCCGGCGGATCGCGGCGAGCTCGTCGCGCGACACTTCGGCGATCAGCTCGGAGATCAGGTCGGCTTTTGAAGGGAAATAGCGGTAGACCGTTCCCGCCGCGACGTTGGCCCTGACCGCGACCGGGGCGATCTGCACCGCCACCATGCCGCCTTCCGCTGCCGCCTCCCGCGCCGCCGCCAGAATGGCGCTGCGCCGGGCGGCTAGGCGTTTCACCACTTGATGGGTCCGCCGGTAAACCATGGCGCGCTTCCTGTCCCACGCGCCTGGCCGCGCGTTTCGGCCGAACGCTTCTTCACTGTTTTCGCTGCAAATCGCCCCGCAAGAACTGAACAACTATTCAGAGCAGATGACAAGACCTCAAATGTGCGAGGCTGATCTGCCGGCTCAGGACGAGGCAAGGGACAAGGTAAGGCCCGGCCGGGACGCCGGCAGCTCACGCCGATGAGCGACCGCACGGGCGACGATGAGCGCGGCAACGATCAGCGTCGCCGCAAGCCCGACGGGGATTTTCAGAAACGGGAAGCTCGCAAGCAGTGCGAGGACGAAGCCGAGCGCACAAGGCTCGTAAGCACGGAAGCCGTCATCGTATCCAGCGCCTAGAGCATGATCCGGAAAAGTGTGAATCGGTTTTCCGAAAAGATCATGCTCAAACAATAACCTAAAGCGCGATGATGATTCATCCCAATCTCATCGCGCTTTAAGCGCCAGGCGACATCGCGCGCAGTGGCTCAAATGAAAGAGCCCCGGAATCCCGGGGCTCTCTGAATTCACGTCGATCGTCCGAACTTACTTCAGGCTGGACGAGATCGAGCCGAACTTGGAGTTCAGCGAGGTGCCGAGGTTATTGACGACGGTGATGATGGCCAGCGCGATGCCGGCGGCGATCAGACCGTATTCAATAGCGGTGGCGCCGGATTCATCCTTCACAAAGCGCGCAACGAGGTTCTTCATAGTGTGCTCCAAAGTGTACACAAGGCTACAACTAGTCTGGTCTGACCGGCTTCCCAGCGCCCGTGCGACCATGGAACGGACCGTAGCGACAAAGACTTGCACCGCAGTTAATTCGCTCGCGGAAACCTGCAGCGGTTTGCGTGTATTCCGCGATGGTAAACCGAAATTGAAAACAATCGGTTAAATTGCCCGGAAACATGC
This sequence comes from Bradyrhizobium iriomotense, assembly GCF_030160715.1. Lineage (GTDB taxonomy): Bacteria > Pseudomonadota > Alphaproteobacteria > Rhizobiales > Xanthobacteraceae > Bradyrhizobium > Bradyrhizobium iriomotense. Next base: position 5,643 of record NZ_BSOW01000016.1, on the reverse strand, counting down.
TCGCCGCATCTGTGCCGGTTTACTCGAAGTTATGACCGTCATGATCCAATGCCGCCCGCAACGGCCGGCAGGATCAACGTCCGGCAGAACGACGAGGCGGAATGTCCATCTCCTCTACTTACAGCATGGCGATGCAGAGCCGCGCGCGAGTCCTGGTGCCGCTCTGCGTCGGCGCGGGCGCCTATCTCTGCTTCCTCTTCATCGGCGACACGCTGCTCCAGGATTCCGACTCGTTCTGGCAGATCAAGATCGGGCAATGGATCCTCGATCATCGCGCGCTGCCCTATACGGACATCTATTCATTCACGCGATCGGGCCAGCCCTGGATATCCACCTCGTGGCTGTCGCAAGTGCTGTTCGCGAGCTCCTATGCGCAATGGGGCTGGGCGGGACCGGTGATCCTCACGACGATTGCGATCGCGCTCACTGTCGCGATCTTCGTCTATCTGCTCGATGCGCATCTCGAGCTTCCGCGCTCGGTGCTGTTTGCGATGCTGGCGCTGCTGTTGTCGCTGCATCATCTGCTGGCGCGTCCGCACATCCTGGCGCTGCCCGTCATGGTGCTGTGGGCCGGCGTGTTGATGGCGGCCGCCGATCGCAGGAGCGCGCCGTCATGGCTCTGGCTGCCGTTGATGGCGTTGTGGGCGAACCTGCATGGCGGCTTCGTTCTGGGTCTGGCGTTGATTGGTCCGATCGCGCTCGAGGCGGTCGAGCATGCCGAGAAAGGACGACGGATTCAATTATTCCTGCGCTGGGTGCTGTTCGGCATCGCGGCGCTGATCGCAAGCTGCGCCACACCCTACGGCTGGAGGACGCTGTGGGGCGCGACCAACATCCTCAACCTCGGCGAACTGCTGACGGTGATCTTCGAGTGGATGCCGGCGAATTTCGCCTCGTTCTCAGCGTTCGAAGGCGCGCTGCTCGGCCTCATCGCCATCGGCTTCTATCGCGGCCTCGTGCTCTCGGCGCCGCGGATTTTCCTGATCCTGTTCCTGACCTGGAGCGCGCTCACGCATGTCAGGAGCATCGAGGCATTTGCGTTCCTGGTGCCGCTGGTGCTGGCAAAGCCGCTCGGCGGATTGTCACCACGCACTGAGCCGGACGCAGCAGGCGCCAACGGCTGGCCGGCCCGCTACGTCACCGCACTGGGCGCGCTGATGATCGTGGCAGCAAGCTGGACCTCGACTTCGATCTATATGGGACATCACCGCTTCACGTTCACGATGCTGCAGACGCCGGTCGCGGCGGTCGATGTGCTCGAGCAGCGCAAGGCGCAGCGCATCTTCAACGCCTACCAGTTCGGCGGCTATCTGATCTCGCGCGACGTCCCGGTCTTCGTCGATGGCCGCGCCGAGCTCTATGGCGAGAAATTCGTCATGGACTTCTTCAAGGCGACCGAGGGGAAGCAGCCCGAGATTCTGCCGCGCCTGCTCGACGAATATAAGATCGACGCGACGCTCTTGGTCGCCGATGCGCCGGGCCCGCAGATCCTCGATCACCTCAAGGGCTGGAAGCGGATCTATGCCGACGACATCGCGGTGATCCATGTGCGCGACAATGGGCAAGTGGCTGACGCACCCTCATCCGCGATATCGAAATGATCTCCCGATTCAGAGAGAACGCTATTTCCGCTGCCTCACGCGCGAACAGATGTACGAGGTCGAGCGGAGCCTTGGCGGCCTTCATGAGCCGCACGTCGGCGGGTAATTCTCCGACGAGATCGCCATAGGCGACCGACAAGCCGTCCACAAAAATGCGAAAGCCCGGATTGATGCCGGGCTTTTGCGAGAGCGGTTTGCCGGAATAGCCGGCCGTGGCACGTAGGCTTACGCCTGCGGCTGCGGCTCCAGGCCGGGATCCGGATCGGGCCGCGGGCGCGACTTGCCGGCCGGCGGCACCGCGGAAGCGCGCGGCGTGCTCGGCTCGAGCACGGACTCGCGGTTCGGCTTCTTGCCCTTGAGGAGATCGACGATCTCATCTCCCGTCAGCGTTTCGAACTCAAGCAGGCCCTTGGCCAGCGTCTCGAGGTCGGCATGCTTCTCGGTGAGAATGCGGGTCGCCTCCTTGTAGCCTTCCTCGACCAGACGCTTGATCTCGGAGTCGATCTTCTGGACCGTTGCTTCGGACGCGTTCTGCGTCCGCGACACCGACATGCCCAGGAAGACCTCGTCCTGGTTCTCGCCGTAGGAGACCGTGCCGAGCTCCTCCGACAGGCCCCAGCGCGTCACCATCATGCGGGCGAGGCGCGTGGCCTGCTCGATGTCGGAGGCGGCACCCGAGGTCACCTTCTCGCGGCCGAAGATCAGCTCTTCGGCAACGCGGCCGCCCATCATGATGGCAAGGCGCGAAGTCATCTGCTCCAGCGACATCGACAGCTTGTCGCGTTCGGGGAGCTGCATGACCATGCCGAGCGCGCGGCCGCGCGGAATGATGGTCGCCTTGTGGATCGGATCGGTCGCCGGCACGTTCAGGCCGACGATGGCGTGGCCGCCCTCGTGATAGGCCGTCAGCAGCTTCTCTTCCTCGGTCATGACGAGCGACTTGCGCTCGGCGCCCATCATCACCTTGTCCTTGGCTTCCTCGAACTCGGCCTGGGTCACCATCCGCTTGTTGCGGCGGGCGGCCGTCAGCGCCGCCTCGTTGACGAGGTTCATCAGGTCGGCGCCGGAGAAGCCGGGCGTGCCGCGCGCGATGGTCTTGAGGTTGATATCGGGGGCCAGCGGCACCTTGCGGACGTGAACCTTCAAAATCTGCTCGCGGCCGACGACGTCCGGGTTGGGCACCACGACCTGGCGGTCGAAGCGGCCGGGACGCAGCAGCGCGGGATCGAGCACGTCGGGACGGTTGGTCGCGGCGATCAGGATCACGCCCTCGTTCGCCTCGAAGCCGTCCATCTCGACCAGCAACTGGTTCAACGTCTGCTCGCGCTCGTCATTGCCGCCGCCGAGGCCGGCGCCGCGGTGACGGCCGACGGCGTCGATTTCGTCGATGAAGATGATGCAGGGCGCATTCTTCTTGGCCTGCTCGAACATGTCGCGGACGCGGGAGGCGCCGACGCCGACGAACATCTCGACGAAGTCGGAGCCGGAAATGGTGAAGAACGGCACGTTGGCTTCGCCCGCGACCGCGCGCGCGATCAGCGTCTTGCCGGTGCCGGGCGGGCCGACCAGGAGCACGCCACGCGGAATACGGCCGCCGAGCCGCTGGAATTTGCCGGGATCGCGCAGGAATTCGACGATCTCCTGGAGGTCCTGCTTGGCCTCGTCGACGCCGGCGACGTCCTCGAAGGTGACGCGGCCATGCGCCTCGGTCAGCATCTTGGCGCGCGACTTGCCAAAGCCCATCGCCTTGCCGGCGCCGCCCTGCATCTGGCGCGACAGGAAGATCCACACGCCGATCAGCGCGATGAAAGGCAGCCAGGAGACCAGCAGCGAGACGAACCACGGCACGTTGTCGCCCGGCGGCTTCGCCGTGATCTGGACCTTGCTGTCATAGAGGCGCTTCACCAGCGTCGGGTCGTTGGGCGCATAGGTCTGGAAGCTGGAGCCGTTGGTGAAGGTCCCGTGAATCTCCGGTCCCTGGATCACGACGTCGCGCACATTGCCCCGGTCGACCTCACTCAGGAGCTGCGAGAAGGCGATGTCCTGGGAGGAAGCGCGCTGGCCGGGATTCTGGAAGAGCGTGAACAACGCCAATAGCAGCAAGACAATGATGACCCAGAGGGCGAAATTGCGCAGATTGGCGTTCATCGATCTTCCTTCGTGGTCGCGCGGATCGCGGCCCTAATCCTTGGGCAAGCTAGAGAAAATCCCCAAGGAATCCTCTCGGTTGGACGCATACAATTTAGGTGCCGCCCCGGTCGCTGCCAAGGGAACGAGATGGGACTATTTATCCCATCTTAGCCCGATTCCCGCGCAAATAATGGCGGGGCAGTCTGGGTTTTTCCGGCCTGGTTAAGGTGTCCTGAGGGGACAAGGGCCGCGCGGCCGGTGTCATGATCCGCCCCTGATGCGCCGGGGCGGCGCCGGCTCGATCAGGATACGCCCCCGGGACAGGCTGATGAGGGCTCCCGCCAGCGTCTGCTTGACCTGAGGCCGACCGGTTCCGGCGGCGCGCCGGCCCGCGCCCGCGATGCCGCGGTCGAGGACCGCCAAGAGGGCCTCGACCTTGCCAAGTTCCGCCGGCCCCTCGTGCCCGACGGCGTCGATCGCCCGCATCAGGAGCCGCAAGCGCACCTCCTCCGGCAGTGTGGCGAAGGCCGAGGCTTCGAAGCTTCGCGCAGGCGCATCGGGCGGCAGGCGATCGCGATCCCTCAGCGCGAGGAAGCGCTCGGCGCCATTGGCCAGCACGTCGATGGCGGCATTGGCGCGGGCGAGCCGCGCCGCGAGCCGCGCCAGGTTGCGCGCGCTGCCGCCTTCGGCAGCAAGCTGCGGCAAAAGCGCCCGCAGCCGCGGGCGCGTGAAGACGGTGTCGCGGTTGGTCGGATCGTCAGCGAAAGCGATATTGGCGCGTTTCAAGGTCGCGATCAGCTGCGCCTTTGGCACGTCGAGCAGCGGACGCGCCAGCGCGATCCCGTCCCGCTCCGTGACGGGTGCCATCGCGGTCAGACCGGCGATGCCGCTGCCGCGCAACAACCGCATCAGCAAAGTCTCGGCCTGGTCGTCACGGGTGTGCGCGGTGAGGACATGGGTCGCTCCGCTCGCGCGCGCGGCCTGCGTCAGCAGGCGGTAGCGCGCGGCGCGCGCTGCGGCGGGAAGACCGGTCTTCGGCTTGGCGCCGGTCCAGCGCATCGTCCGATGCGGCAAATCGAGCGAACGCGCCAGGTGCTTGACGTCGCGCGCCTCGCGCGCCGCTTCCGGTCGCAGGCCATGATCGACGGTGACAGCGATGAGCTGCGGGCCGTGCGTGAGGCTCCTGCGCCAGCGCGCGGCAAGCCACATCAGCGCGACGGAATCCGGCCCGCCCGAAACAGCCAGCACGAGCGCCGGCGCGCGTCTCAGATCGGCGAAGAGCAGCTTCGCCTCACGCGCCGAGATCGGAGAATTGTCGTCGTCTGACATGACGCTGCCCGCAGGATGGCGCGCCTATTTAGCGCAGCGCCATCGGCATTGTCAGCGTTCAAAGAGGTGGAGCGGCTAGCACTTCACCCGCTTCTGCTCGCGATCGACGGCGGCTTTGACGCCGGCGGAAGCACGCGGATATTTGCGGCCCACCTCGCCGAATGCGGCGCAGGCGGCTTCCTTCTCCTTCAGCGCAGCCAGCGACTGGCCGAGCCGCAGCAGGGAGTCCGGCGCCTTTGCGGACTTGTCATACTTCGTGGTGACGGCGAGGAAGGCCTCTGCCGCATCACGATATTGCTGACGCTGGAAGTAGCTCTCGCCGAGCCAGTACTGGGCGTCGCCGAGCAAGGGATCGCTCGGATATTTCTGCGTGAAACTCTTCATGGTCTGCTCGGCCAGCGCATAGTCCTTGCGCTGCATGTAGCCGATGCCGAGGTCGAACTCGTCGCGCGGCGATTGCGAGGGCGGCTGGGTCGCCGGACCGCCGCCCGGCGCCGGATAACCGGGCTGCGCCGCAGGATAGCCGGGCTGCGCGGCCGGCGCGGCCGCTTGCGGATAGCGGCCGCCGGTATTGGAGAGATCG